>NZ_BCZQ01000009.1 GCF_001598815.1 Sphingopyxis terrae subsp. terrae NBRC 15098
GAAATGGCGCGACGTGGCGGCCCCTCCACCACCCCCTTCGGGCGCGGTCCCCCTCCCCATCGCTGCGCTACAGGGAGGATATTCTAATTCATCCGACGTTACGTGCTCCCCGGCGAAAGCCGGGGTCCAGAGCGTCGAACGCTGATGTCGGTGCTGTAAAGTCCTGGACCCCGGCCTTCGCCGGGGAACACGAAGCGGTTAGCGGCCAAGTATGCTTCCCACCCCAAAGCCGCCGTTCGGCGCCGATCTGGATCGAATGACCCGAATCGACCGATTGCGGACGTTCCAATTCCAAGCCACAGTCGTCTTATGAGCTTTTTGACATTTCGATACCGATATGACGGCACTCCCACCCATGTTCTTGACGATTTCGGTTGGCTGGAGATGCGCGTGGTCACCGAAAGTCGTTCGGGAGTCGGCGGTTTTTGGGTCCAGTGGCAAGATGTAAAGGAGTTTGGCGAAAAGCTCTCGGCGTATCCAATTGACCCGAACGCTCCTCTTGCCGAGCAATGGGGTTACAGCGAAAACGGCGAGTATGAGAAGATTCTAGGAGTTGAAATTGCCCCGGCCAATGCACGCGGAGGCCTGAAAGTCCGTGTTGAAATAGCAGATCAGGATGACCCGACCGACTGCGTCAAAACTTCATTCCAAACGAATTATCCGGACTTGGCGGCATTCCAGCTTGAGATAGCGCAACTGATGGCTGGCGAGATCGAAGAGGCGCGCCTCAGCGGGAGGTGATGTCCGTTTCCCAGGCCCATCCGGACACTCCCGCAACGATCGAATCGCCCGCCGGGCTTGACCTCGTCGGCTTGCGCGCTGCCGCCTTATCGGGTTAAGGCACCTCCCGACATGGTTTCGTCCGAAACCAAAGCTCCCGGGAGATCACAGATGTCGCGTATCGCGCCCCGCCCTGTCCGTCATTTGTCGGTGCTGCTTGCATCGACCGCGCTGATGATGGGTTATAGCCAGATGAGCATTGCCGCCGAACCCGCCGCCAAGGCGCCCACCTCCGCCCCGGCCGACGCGAACCCGCTGCTCGCCCCGTGGACCGGCCCCTATGAAGGGGTGCCGCCTTGGGACAAGCTGGACCCCGACCTGTTCCCCGACGCCTTTGAAAAGGGGATGGCCGAGGTGAAGGCCGATGTGCAGGCGGTGATCGACAATCCCGCCGCGCCGACTTTCGAGAACACGCATGTTCCGATGCAGCTTGCCGGCGAGACGATGGACCGCGTCTTCGCGATGTGGGGCGTGCAGACGTCGAACAAGTCGAACGACCGCGTCGAGGATATCGACGCCGAATGGAGCCCGAAGCTCACCAAATTCTATACCGAGCTGTTCCTCGATCCCAAACTCTTCGCACGCTACAAGGCGGTCTATGACACGCGGCTGACCAGCGGGCTCAACGCCCAGCAGATTCGCATTGTCGAGCGCAGCTATGACGAGATGGTCCGCGACGGCGCCAATCTGTCGCCCGCCGACAAGGCGAAGCTGGTCGATATGAATGCCAAGCTGGAAGGGCTGTTCTCGACCTTCTCGTCGAAGCTGCTCGGCGACGAAAAACTGTACACCTTCGTCACCGACAAGGCCGAACTCGACGGGCTGCCCGCTGGCTTCGTGGCTTCGCTGGCCGCCGCAGCCGAAGCGCAGGGCAAGCCCGGCCAATGGGCGATCAAGAACACCCGCTCGTCGGCGCAGCCGGTACTCCAGAATGCGACCAACCGCGCGCTTCGCGAGAGGGTGTGGCGCGCCTTCGTCAATCGCGGCGACAATGGTGATGCCAACGACACCAATGCGACGATCGCCGAAATTCTGAAGCTGCGTCAGGCACGCGCCGAACTGCTCGGCTTTCCGACCCACGCCGACTATCGCATGGCCGACACGATGGCCAAGACGCCCGCGAACGCGATGGCGCTGATGATGAAGGTGTGGCCCGCCGCGGTCGCCCGCGTGCATGAAGAGGTCGCCGACATGCAGGCGATCGCCGACGCCGAGGCAAAGGCGGGCAAGGGGCCGAAGATCACCATCGAACCGTGGGATTATCGTTTCTATGCGGAGAAGGTCCGCAAGGCGAAATACGACCTCGATGAAAGCGAGGTGAAGCCGTACCTCCAGCTCGACAAGCTGCGCGACGCGATGTTCTGGTCGGCGGGGCGGCTCTATGATCTGGGCTTCCGCGAAAACACCGGCACGATCCCGGTCTTCGATCCCAAGGTGAAGACGTTCGAGGTCTATAACCTCAAGACCGGCAAGAATGTCGGAGTCCTCTACCTCGACAATTTTGCGCGCGACGGCAAGCGTTCGGGCGCTTGGATGACCACCTATCGCAGCGAACAGGGCCTCGGCGGCGAACGCAATGTCCTCGCGTCAAACAACAATAATTTCACCGAAGGCGCGAACGGCGAACCGACGCTGGTCAGCCTCGACGATGCGACGACGCTGTTCCACGAGTTCGGGCACGGCATCCATTATCTGTTGCAGCACGTCTATTATCCGGCGCTTGCCGGGGTACCGCGCGACTTCGTCGAATATCCGAGCCAGGTGAACGAAAACTGGCTGATGACGCCCGAAGTGCTGTCGAAATTCGCCACGCACTACAAGACGGGCGAGCCGATGCCGCAGGCGCTGGTCGACAAGATCATCGCGTCGAGCAAGTTCAACCAGGGGTTCGAGACGGTAGAATATCTGGCGAGCGCGATCGTCGACATGAAGCTGCACGACCGCAAGGTGCCGGTGACCGATATCGACAAGTTCGAGCGCGACACGCTGGCGGAAATCGGCATGCCCAAGGAAATCGTCATGCGGCACCGTTTGCCGCAGTTCGGCCATCTGTTCAGTTCCGACGCTTATTCGGCGGGCTATTACAGCTATCTCTGGTCGGAAACGATGGACGCCGACACCTGGGCGGCCTTCATGGAAGCGGGCGGGCCGTGGGATCGCGGCGTCGCCGACAAGTTCCGGACCATCCTGCTGATGACGGGCAACGAGACCGACCGCGCCGAAGCCTATCGCGCTTTCCGCGGCCGCGACCCCGACGTGAAGGCACTGCTCGAACGCCGCGGGTTCCCGACCGGCGAATAATCGAACGAAAACCGGGGAGCAAAGGGGGCCGCCGTGCCCCCTTTGTTTGTCCGCTGTCCACGACAGAGACGACCGGAGGCCTGCCACCAGCGCCGATAGACCCGCCCCATCCGATTCCTGTTGACGGCCGCCGAATCCGATATAAATATGATATCATCTTTATATCGGATGATTCGGAGGGTAAGATGGGAGACGGAACTGCGCCGGCACTGAACCGCAGCCGCGAAACGCGGGCTGCGACACAGAGCGGCTATCTGATGCTGCTGGTCTGGCTGGTGCTGTTCGGCATCGCGATCTGGGCGGCGGTAACCAACATCCAGGGCGAGACGGTCG
Source organism: Sphingopyxis terrae subsp. terrae NBRC 15098 (assembly GCF_001598815.1). Taxonomy (GTDB): domain Bacteria; phylum Pseudomonadota; class Alphaproteobacteria; order Sphingomonadales; family Sphingomonadaceae; genus Sphingopyxis; species Sphingopyxis terrae. Next base: position 3,415 of record NZ_BCZQ01000009.1, read on the forward strand.
GTTGGAACTGGAAATGGGGCGTTGCTGTCGCGAGCGGCATCGTCGGCACCCTGATCCTGTGCGGCTTTTACCTGATCAACCCCAATGAAGCGGCGGCGATCCAGCTGTTCGGCAGCTACAAGGGCACCGACCGCGAAAGCGGACTGCGCTGGGTGTTGCCGTGGCTGACCCGCAAGAAGATCGCGGTTCGCGCGAACAATGTGATTTCGGACAAGATCAAGGTCAACGACCTGCGAGGCAACCCGATCGAGATGGCGGCGCAGGTCGTCTGGCGCGTTACCGACACCGCGCAGGCGCTGTTCGACGTCGACGATTACAAGGAATTCGTCCTCGCGCAGATCGAGGCGGCGGTGCGCGCGATCGGATCGCGCTATCCCTATGACGATCACACGCATGACGAGATCACGCTGCGCGGCAACCATGACGAGGTGGGGGTCGAACTGCGGAAGGCGTTGATCGAGCGGCTCGACGTTGCGGGAATCACCGTCGACGAATGCGGGCTGACGCACCTTGCCTACGCTCCCGAGATTGCCGGCGCGATGCTGCGCCGCCAGCAGGCCGAAGCGGTGGTTGCCGCCCGCGCCAAGCTGGTCGAAGGCGCGGTATCGATGGTCGAGATGGCGTTGCAGCAATTGTCCGAAAAGCAGGTCGTCGACCTCGACGACGAACGCCGCGCCGCGATGGTATCGAACCTGATGGTCGTCCTGTGCGGTGAGCGCGACACGCAGCCGGTCGTCAACGCCGGGTCGCTCTACTGAGCCCAATAACGATGTCGACAGCCGCCAGGAAAGCCTTTGCCCTCCGCGTCGATCCCGCCCTTTATGCGGCGATCGAGCGGTTGGCGGCGGCCGAATTGCGTAGCGCCAATGCCGAGATCGAAATGCTGCTGCGCGAAGCGCTCGCCCGCCGCGGCGTTGCCGTGAAGGCGAGCGAAAAGCCCCGCCGCGGTCGCCCGCCGGCGGCAGCCGATACGCGCGCGACGGAGTCCCCTGATGAAAAATAGGATCGCCGCTGCGGCGCTCTCAGCTGCCCTGCTGCTCACCGCCGCGCCTGCCGGGGCAAGCCCGGTCGCCAGCGAAATCAGCGCGCCGGGCCCCGACGGCCCGCTCGCCGGCACATTGCTGAGCACCGAGAAGGCGGACGCCCCCGTCGTCTTGATCGTCCCCGGATCGGGGCCGACCGACCGCGACGGCAACAGCCCGCTCGGCATCACATCGGCAAGCTACCGCCTGCTCGCCGAGGCGCTGGCGCAAAAGGGCATCTCCGCGGCGCGCATCGACAAGCGCGGCCTGTTCGGCAGCAAGGGGGCGATCGCCGATGCGAACAAGGTAACGATCGCCGCCTATGCTGCCGATGTCGGCGCCTGGGCGCGCAGCCTGACCGACCGCACCGGCCAGCGCTGCATCTGGGTGGCCGGACACAGCGAAGGGGGGCTGGTCGCGATCGCGGCCGAAGCCGATCCGCATGTCTGCGGCCTGATCCTCATATCGGCGATGGGACGCCCCTTCGACGTGGTGCTGCGCGAACAGCTTGCCGCCAATCCGGCCAACGCGCCGATCCTGCCCGACGCCGACGGCGCGCTCGACCGACTGGCGAAGGGCGAGCATGTCGACGTGAGCGCAATGCACCCGGCGCTCGCCCGCGGCCTCTTCAATCCGGCGGTGCAGGACTATCTCATCGACCTGATCGGGCACGATCCCGCCGCGATGCTGGCCGCCACCACCAAGCCGGTGCTGATCGTCGCGGGTACCGCCGACTTGCAAATTCCGCTCGCCGATGCCGAAAAGCTGAAGGCCGCGCGCCCCGACGCGACGCTGGCGGTGATCAAGGGGATGACCCATGTGCTGAAGCAGGCGAGCGCCCGCGACCGTGCCGCCAATATGGCGACCTACACCGATCCCAGTCTGGCGATCGACCGTTCGCTCGTCGCCGACATCGTCCGTTTCGTGCGCGCGAACAGCCACTGAAGGAGGCCCGATCATGCTTCACCTCTTCCTCGACAAGAAGCCCTGGTTCCGCGCCAAGAACCGCGGCTATGGCACCGGCCTGCCGATCGCGTGGCAGGGGTGGGTGTTCATGGCGCTGCACATCGCGCTGATCGCCGGGCTGTCGATGGCGCTGCGCAACCAGCCGGTCGCGATGACCATCGTCGTTGTCCTCGCCGCGCTTGCGCCCATGCCGATCTATCAGGCGCGAACCGAGGGCGGCTGGAAATGGCGTTGGGGCAATCGCGCCGCGGAAAAGCGCGACGACAAGCAGCGGAAAAAATAGCCGCGCTGTCCGCCTCGACCGATTATCGACAGTCTCCGCCGGGCGGCGACGTCCAGCGCCTTGCCCCCATACCGCTTGATGGTTAAGGGCGGTCGTCATGACCGCCGATCCATCCTCCGTCCGCATCGCCCCTTCGATCCTCAGCGCCGACTTCGCGCAACTGGGCGAAGAGGTGCGCCGCATCGAGGCGGCGGGCGCCGACTGGGTCCATATCGACGTGATGGACGGGCATTTCGTGCCCAATCTGACCATCGGCCCGATGGTGGTAAAGGCGCTGCGTCCCCATTCGACCTTGCCCTTCGACGTTCATCTGATGATCTCGCCGGTCGATAATTTCCTCGACGCCTTCGCCGCGGCGGGCGCCGACATCATCACCGTCCACCCCGAAGCCGGCCCGCACATCCACCGCAGCGTCCAGCACATCAAGTCGCTGGGCAAGCAGGCGGGCGTGTCGCTCAATCCCGCGACCCCGGCGAAGATGCTCGACTATCTGATCGACGACATCGACCTCGTCCTCGTGATGAGCGTCAATCCGGGTTTCGGCGGGCAGAGCTTCATTTCGAGCCAGCTTCGCAAAATCGAGGCGGTGCGCAAGATGATCGACAAATCGGGCCGCGACATCCGGCTGGAAGTCGATGGCGGCATCGACGCCGCGACCGCCCCGCTCGCCATCGCAGCCGGTGCCGACGTCCTGGTCGCCGGTACCGCAACCTTCAAGGGCGGCCCTGCGGCCTACGCCGACAATATCAAGCGCCTGCGCGGCTGATCGATGGAAGGGAGACCGTTGACCTCTGCTCCCGTCGATCCGATGCCCGAAACGGGCGACCCCGTCGCGCCGCTGGACGACAGCATCGAACCCGGCAAACGGCTGATCCGCCTGCCCGCCGACAAGGGCCTGTCGCTGGGCGATCGCATCGCCAATCATTTTACTCGCCTGACCTGGCGCACGCCGCTCCACGCGCTGCGGTTGAAGGGGCGTTTCCCGCTCAAGCTGCTGGGCGTGCCAGCCGATCCGGTTCCCGGCGACACGCGCGCCGGCATGGCGATCCGCGCCGGCCATTTCCTCCACCGCGGACTCAAGCTGCCGGTGAAGGAGATTGATTTCGCGGCGCTGTCGGTGGCCCCGGCCTTCGCCGATTATCTGCACAGTTTCGCCTGGCTGCGCGATCTTGCCGCCACCGGGACGCGCGCCGACGGTGCCCCGATCGCCGAAGCGCTCGTCCGCCAATGGCTCGCCGCGCACGGCGAAACGGTGAGCGAACCCGCATGGCGCGCCGACAATGCCGGCTGGCGCATCCTGTTCTGGGCCGCGCACGCGCCGCTTATCCTGTCGTCGAGCGATCTCGTTTATCGCTCCGCCGTACTCAACCATCTCGCGCGCGCGGCGCGCCACCTCGATCGCGTCGCCGACAAGACGCGCCCCGGCACGGGCCAGCTCGTTGCCTGGATCGGCATCGTCGCTGCATCGCTGCTGATGCCGGGCGGCGAGCCGCGCCAGGTGTTCGGCGAAGCGGGGCTGCGCAAGGTTCTCGAGACCAGCTTCTATGCCGACGGCGGCAATATCGCGCGGTCGCCGCAGGCACAGCTCGACGCGATCATGGCGCTGTCGATGCTGGCGCGCATTTACGACATGCGCCGGATGGAGGTGCCGCCCTTCCTGCAGGAAGTGCTCGCGCGCACCGTGCCCGCGCTGCTCGGGCTCGTCCACAGCGACGGCGGCATGGGCAATTGGCAGGGCAGCGGCGCGACGCCGGCAGCGGTGATCGAAGCGGTCGTCGCCGCAAGCGGTGTGCGCACCCGGCCGCTCAAACAGGCGCGCGACTGGGGCTATCAGCGCCTGGTGGCGAACAAGGTGGTCGTGCTGGCCGACGCCGCGCCGCCCCCGATCGCGCGGGTTACCGAAGCGGGCTGCGCCTCGACGCTGGCGTTCGAGCTTTCGGATGGCGACGAACGCATCGTCGTCAATTGCGGCGGTGCAGCGCTGACCGGCGCGACGATTCCCGCCGACCTGGCGCGCGGGCTGCGCACCACCGCCGCCCATTCGACGCTGACCATCGCCGACAGCAATTCGACCGCGATCCTGCCCAACGGGACGCTTGGCCGCGGCGTGACCGAGGTCGAGCTCGACCGGCGCGAAACGCCGCAGGGCAGCCGGGTCGAGATGGGGCACGACGGCTATGTCCGCCGCCACGGGCTGATCCACCGCCGCCTGCTGATCCTGTCGCCCAACGGGCGCGAGTTGCGCGGTGAGGACATGCTGCTCCCCGCCCCGCGCAGCCGCCGCAAGGGTGACAAGGCCTTCACGCTGCGTTTTCACCTCGGCCGCAATATCTCGGCCAGCCTGACCGCCGACAAGCTCGGCGCGCTGCTGCGCATCGCGGGCGGCCCGCTGTGGCAGTTCCGCACCTCCGAAGGCCAGCTCGCGATCGAGGAAAGCCTGTGGGTCGACGGCGACGGCCGGCCGCATCCGACGGAGCAACTCGTCGTAACGGGTGCCGCGCCCGCCGGCGGCGCCAGCATCGGCTGGATCTTCAAACATATCGGCTGACCGCCCGTGGTGTGCGCAGCAGCGCGGCGAAAAAATCTTGGGCCGAATTTTAGACGGATTTTCCAGCGGCTTAGTATAGCCGCACCCCCGCTTGTTTCACTCGTGTGACATCGACGTAACACAGCCGTCATGGGCGATTGTCACAGGCCCCCTCGATCCGCCGGCACAGGGAGCCGGCGGCCATCTGGACAGGGGCTCTTTCCATGACACTGATTCGCAGTTGCCGTTCGCGCATCCTTCTTGGCACCGGCCTTGCCGCAGCCATGCTCGCTCCGGCGAGCGCCTTCGCTTCCGACATCGTCGGCATCGTCACCGACGCCACCGACACGCGCGCGCTGCAGAGCGCCGAGGTTCGCATCGTCGAACTGGGCCGCGTTGCCGAAGCCGGCCGCGACGGCAGCTTCCGTTTCGGCGACGTGCCTGCCGGTACCTACACGCTCGAGGCGCGCTACGTCGGCGCCGAGCCCGTGCGCAGCACGATCGACGTGCCCGCAACCGGCAGCGTCACGGTCAATTTCAGCCTCGGCGGTGCGAACGACATCCTCGTCGTCGGACAGGCCGCGAACCAGGCCAGCGCGCTGTCGCGCCAGAAAGCCGCCGACGGCGTCGAAAGCGTCCTGACGCGCGACGCGATCGGTCAGTTCCCCGACCAGAATGTCGCCGAATCGCTGCGCCGCCTGCCGGGCGTCAACATTCTGAACGACCAGGGCGAAGGCCGCTTCGTCTCGGTGCGCGGGCTCGACCCCGAACTCAACGCGTCGTCGCTCAACGGCGTGCGCCTGCCGGCGCCCGAAAGCGATGTCCGTTCGGTGGCGCTCGACGTCATCTCGTCGGACACGATCGAATCGATCGAGATCAAGAAGTCGCTGACCGCCGACATGGATGCCGACACGATCGGCGCCTCGATCGAGATTCACACGACCAGCGCGTTCGACCGCCAGCGCGACCTCTATTCGGCGCGTATCGAGGGCAGCTACAATGATTATTCGGGCAAGCTGACCCCGAAGGGCAGCCTCGATTTCGCAACGCGGGTCGGCGACAATTTCGGCATCGCGGGCAGCATCAGCTATTACAAGCGCAAGTTCGAAACCGACAATGTCGAAGCCGGTGACTTCTGGAAGGAAGCCAATGGCGTCGCCTTCGCCCCCGAAATCGAATATCGCGACTATGACGTCACCCGCGAGCGGATCAGCGGCGCGCTGTCGTTCGACTGGCGCGCGTCGGACACCACCAAAGCCTATATCCGCGGCAATTTCAGCCAGTTCGACGATCATGAATATCGCCGCCGCACGACGATCATCTTCGACGAGGACCCCGCCTCGGGTGACGCGAACAGCGCCTTCTTCACCGATGCCGATGGCCGCATCGAAGTACGCCGCGACCTCAAGGACCGTTTCGAACGGCAGCGCATCCGTACCATCGTCGTCGGCAGCGATACCGACACCGGCGTGTGGAAATTCAACTGGTCGGCAAGCTGGGCCAAGTCGAGCGAGCGCGAGGATTTTTCGATCGACCCGCTGCGCTTCCGCGCCCGCTTCAACGACGATGGCGTCGATGTGAACATGGATTACAGCGATCCGCGCGTGCCGCTCTACAGCGTCACCGCCGGCGCCGCGCTGTTCAACGATCCCACCGAATATGGCTTCAACCGCCTCGAACTCACCGACCTGTCGGACAGCCAGGACGAGGAATATGCGGTCAAGGCCGACCTCGCCCGCACCTTCGCCGGCGACAAGGGCGATTTCACGATCCAGGGCGGCATCAAATCGCGCTGGCGCGACAAGAGCTACAATTTCAACCTGATCTATTATGGCGACTATAACGGCGACTTCACCCTTGCCGACGTGCTGGGACAGCAGACCTATCGCCTCACCGGTATCGGCCCCGTGGCGAGCAAGACCGGACCGGCCGCCTTCTACAATGCCAATCTCGGCAATTTCGAGGTCGACCAGTATGAAACCGACCTTGGGTCGAACAGCAGCGACTATTCGGTCAGCGAGGATATTCTGGCGGGCTATCTGCTCGGCCGCTGGGACAGCGATACGCTGCGCGTGATCGGCGGCGTCCGCGTCGAACGCACCAAGAATGTGCTGAACGGCAACCTCGTCGCCGACGACGGGTCCGACGTGTTCGTCACGCCGGTGTCCTATCGCCGCAACTACACCGACTGGCTGCCCAGCATGACGATCCGCTTCCAGCCGCAGCAGGATCTCGTGCTGCGCCTGGCGGGCTCGCGCAGTATCGTGCGCCCGAAGCTGTCGAAGCTCGCGCCGCGCTTCACGATCAACGAGGATGACGAGGCCGAATTCGGCAATCCCGACCTGCTGCCCTACAAGGCGTGGAATCTCGACGCGGGCGCCGAATATTATTTCGGCCGCAACGCCGCGCTGAGCATCGGGGGCTTTTACAAGTCGATCGACAATTTCATCGTCGACGGCTTCTTCGAAGACAGCGACGCGCCCTATAACGGCGTCTATCGCGGCACCGCCTTCAGCGAGGCGATCATCCCGGTGAACGGCGACAAGGCCGAAGTCGCCGGGCTCGAAGCGAGCTACAGCCAGGTGTTCGACATGCTGCCTGCACCCTTCGACGGGCTGCTGGCACAGGCCAATTACACCTATACCTGGTCGAAGGCGAAGCTGTTCGACGGCCGCAGCATCGCGCTGCCGTCGAATTCGCGCAACACCTTCAACCTCGTGCTCGGCTATGAAAAGGGGCCGATCGACATCCGGCTGGCGGGCACCTACCGCGACAAATATCTCGACGAAATCGGCGGCGATGCGGAAACCGACCGCTATGTCGACAACCACTTCCAGCTCGACCTGTCGGTCAAGTTCAAGGTCACCGACAATGTCCGTCTCTATGGCGAATGGGTGAACATCAACAACGCCAAATATTTCGCCTATCAGAATTATGCGAACAACCAGCGGCTGCTCCAATATGAAGAATATGGCTCGACGTTTAAATTCGGCGTCAAGGCCAATTTCTGAGGAAGGCAAAGCCATGACGACGGGAGCGCGGTGCCGCCGCAATCGCTGGATCCTGCCGATCGCGCTCGCCGCGATCGGCGCCGTCCCCGCCGTGGCGGGGGCGTCCGCCGGCGGCGGCACCCTGGCCCGTTCCCCCGGCTTGCCCTATGCGCCGCGCAACCTGCCCGACCGAATCGTTCTCACGCCCGGCTCTGATCCGGCGCGCGAGATGGCGGTCGCCTATCGCACCGACACCGCACAGGCCGAGTCCCAGGCCCAGATCGCGGTGTCGGTCGACGGGCCGACGCTCGAGGAAAAGGCCCGGCTCGTGACCGGCACCGCGGTGCGGGTCGACAGCAGCTACGGGCCGGCACTCTATCACCAGCTGCGCTTTACCGGGCTGACGCCCGACACCGTCTATGCCTACCGCGTGAAGGGCGCGGCGGGATGGAGCGAATGGTATCAGTTCCGCACCGCGGCGGCCGAAGCCAAACCCTTCCGCTTTCTGTATCTGGGCGATGTCCAGAACGGCATCCTGACCTATGCCAGCCGCGTTATCCGGCAGGCGTTCCACGCCAATGGCGACATTCGCCTCGTCCTCCATGCCGGCGATCTCGTCGGCCAACGCGACGACCTCGACCATGACGACGAATGGGGCGAATGGAACCAGGCGGGCGGCTATAATTATGCGATCGTCCCGCAGCTGCCCGCGACGGGCAACCATGAATATGTCGACGCTCTCGCGCCCGACGGCAGCGAAAGCCGCCGGCTCGGCCCCTATTGGCCCGCGCAGTTCGCGTTGCCGTCGAACGGCGCCGATCCGGTCAAGGCGACGACCTATTATGTCGATTATCAGGGCGTGCGCTTCGTCGTCCTCGACGGCACCTCTGCCCTCGACCTCGGCACGATGGCGGCGCAGACGCGCTGGCTCGATGCCGCGCTGGCATCGAGCAAGGTCAACTGGAATGTCGTGCTGTTCCACCAGCCCGTCTTCACCTGTGCCCGGCCCAACGACACCGAGGAAATCAAGGCGGCATGGAAGCCGGTGTTCGACGCGCGCAAGGTCGATCTCGTCCTGCAGGGACACGACCATTGCTACAGCCGCCTGACGTCCGAAGCCGGCCGCGAGGCCAGCGCCAGGGCGCGCGCCGACGGCAGCGTGCAGGGGCCAGTCTATCTTGTCTCGGTCACCGGATCGAAGATGTACGCGCTCAACGACCGCACCCCGTGGCAACCCGACAAGGTCGCCGAGGCGACCGAACTCTATCAGATCGTCGATGTCGAACCGCGGCGGCTTGCCTTCCGGACCTTCACCGCGTCGGGCCGCCTCTATGACGGCTTCACGCTCGAACGCCGCGCCGACGGCGCCAATATCCTGCGCGAGATCGACGAACCGACGATCGCGGCGCGGCGGTGCAGCAGCACCGTCGGTCCCGACGGCGGCGCCTGCGTCGCGCGCGGCAAATGACCGGCCCAAATGATCGGCATGACAGGGGAATTTCGATGATGTCTTTGCGCCCGCGGCAGCTCGCCGCTTCGATCGGCTTTGCCGCCCTGCTCGGCGGATGCGCCGCGCAGCAGGGTCCGGCGATCCACGGCCTGCCGCCGGTCGCCGTCACCGCCGACGGCGAAACCGCCCCCGTCGGCACGGCGAAGGCCGACGCCGCCGACGATCCGGCGATCTGGGTCGATCCGGCCAACCCCGGCCGCGCGCTGATCGTCGCGACCGACAAGAAGGCGGGGCTGCACGTCTATGACCTTGCCGGCCGCGACCTCGCCTTTCTGGAAGGCGGACGCGTCAACAATGTCGATGTCGTCGGCAATATCGTCGTCGCGAGCGACCGTAACGATGGTGTGAACGCGCATCTCGCGGTCTTCGCGCTCGACGGTGCCAAGCCCGCGCTGACCAGCCTCGGCCGCGCCTCGGCGGGCCCCGGCGAAGCCTATGGCCTCTGCCTCAAACGCAGCGCGCCCGGCGAGCCGGTGACGGCAGCCCTGATTATCAAGGACGGCACGGTGCGCGTCGGCACGCTGAAGCTCGCCGAGGGGGCAGAACCCGCCTTTGCCGTGCAATGGGAGCACAAGATTCCGACCCAGTCCGAAGGCTGCGTCTTCGACGGCGACACACTGTATGTCGGTGAGGAAGACGCTGGCATCTGGCGGCTGACGCCGGGCGCGAGCGGCGTCGATGCGAAGCTCGTTGCGCCCGTCGACAACCAGCGGCTGGTCGCCGACGTCGAAGGGCTCGCGACGATCGATCACAAGGGACAGCGCTATCTGATCGCTTCGAGCCAGGGCGACAACGCCTATGCGGTCTTCCGCCTGCCCGGCATGGACTATGTCGGCCGCTTCGCGATTTCGGCGGGACGCTATGGCGCGACCAGCGAGACCGACGGCATCGAAGCGGTCGCGGGCAATTTCGGCGCGGCCTATCCGGGCGGCCTGTTCCTGGCGCAGGACGGCGACAATGCGCCCGCAGCGCAGAATTTCAAGCTGGTGCGCTGGGACCGGATCGCGGCGGCGCTGGGACTGTAATCGGAAAAGTCCCCCCGCGAAAGCGGGGGCGACGACCCTTGCCCAAATGCCCGCACCCGCCTAGGGGGACCGCGTCTTTCCCGTCTTGCAAAGGCCGCCCTTCCCATGACCGATCTCGTTCCCGTCCGCCGCGCGCTCCTTTCCGTCAGCGACAAGGCGGGCCTCGCCGATCTTGCCGCGGCGCTCGTCCGCCACGGCGTCGAGCTGGTTTCGACCGGCGGCACCGCCAAGGCGCTGCGCGATGCGGGGCATGACGTGCTCGACGTCTCCGACCTCACCGGCTTTCCCGAGATGATGGATGGCCGCGTCAAGACGCTGCACCCGACGGTCCACGGCGGCATCCTGGCGGTGCGCGACGATGCCGCGCATGTCGCATCGATGAAGGCGCATGGCATCGGCGGCATCGACCTGGTCGTCGTCAACCTCTACCCCTTCCTCCAGACGGTGATGAGCGGCGCCGACCGCGATACGATCATCGAGAATATCGACATCGGCGGCCCCGCAATGGTGCGCTCGTCGGCGAAGAACCATGCCTTCGTCGGCATCGTCACCGAGCCTGAGGATTATGCCGCGGTGATCGCCGAGATGGACGCCAATGGCGGCGCGACCACGCTCGGCTTGCGCAAGCGGCTCGCCGCAACCGCCTTTGCGCACACCGCGACCTATGACAGCATGATCGCGCAATGGTTCGCCTTCGCCGATCAGGGCAAGCTCTTCCCCGAAACGCTGCCGCTCACGACCAAGCTGTCGGGCGAACTGCGCTATGGCGAAAATCCGCACCAGAAGGCGGCGCTCTACCTCCCCGTCGGCCCGTCGGCGCGCGGCGTCGCGCAGGCCGAGCAGGTGCAGGGCAAGGAGCTTAGCTACAACAATCTCAACGACGCCGACGCGGCGCTCGAACTCGTCGCCGAATTCCGTGAGGCCGATCCGACCTGCGTCATCGTCAAGCACGCCAACCCGTGCGGGGTCGCCACCGCGGCGTCGCTGACCGAAGCCTATGACGCAGCGCTGAAATGCGACGATGTCTCGGCCTTTGGCGGCATCATCGCGGTCAACCGCCCGCTCGACGGCGCGACGGCCGAGGCGATCAGCAGCATCTTCACCGAAGTCGTCTGCGCGCCCGATGCCGACGCCGACGCGCGCGCGGTGTTCGCGAAGAAGAAGAACCTCCGCCTGCTGCTCACCGGCGACCTGCCCGATCCGGCGCGCGGCGGGCTGGTGATGAAGGCGATCGCCGGCGGCTGGCTGGCGCAGACGCGCGACAATGGCCGCATCACGCGCGATGACCTGAAAGTCGTCACCGACCGCGCGCCGACCGACGAGGAACTGGCCGACGCGCTCTTCGCCTGGACCGTCGCCAAGCATGTGAAGTCGAACGCCATCGTCTATGCCAAGGGTGGATCGACCGCCGGCATCGGCGCGGGACAGATGAACCGCCGCGACAGCGCGCGCATCGCCGCGATCAAGGCGCGCGAAGCGGCCGAGAGCCACGGCTGGGCGAGCCCGCGCACCGTCGGCAGCGCGGTCGCCAGCGACGCCTTCTTCCCCTTCGCCGACGGGCTGCTCGCCGCGGTCGAAGCAGGCGCCACCTGCGTCATCCAGCCGGGCGGCTCGATCCGCGACGACGAGGTGATCGCGGCGGCGAACGAAGCCGGCCTGGCGATGGTGTTCACGGGGATGCGGCATTTCCGGCACTAGGCCCTGATTTCCGTTCGTGTCGAGCGAAGTCGAGACACGCTTGGGACGCGCAAGGTTTCGGCGTGTCTCGACTTCGCTCGACACGAACGGCATAGGGGTAGGAAAAGTCGCGAGGGCGGCATTCAACAAGGACCAGCATGACCCCCATCCCGCGTAACAAGTCGATGATCCAGCGCCTCTATGGCTGGACGATGGAGAAATCGGCGCATCCGCACGCCGAATATTGGCTGGCGCTGGTGTCTTTCGTCGAGGCGAGCTTCTTTCCGATCCCGCCGCATCCGATGCTGGGGCTGATGTGCCTCGCCGAACCGAAAAAGGCCGTGCGCTATGCGCTGATCTGCACGCTCGCGTCGGTCGCGGGCGGGATGCTCGGCTATGGGATTGGCTTCTTCTTGTACGAAAGCGTCGGGCTGTGGCTGCTCGGCGTGCTCCATCTGACCGAGAGCTTTCCTGCCGCTGCCTGCTATCTGCGCGACTATGGCGCCGAGATCATCCTGGTGAAGGGGGCGACGCCGATTCCCTTCAAGCTGCTGACGATCACCGCCGGCTTCATCCACATGAACTTCGTCACCTTCCTGTGGGCAAGCCTCGCGAGCCGGGCCTTTTCCTTCATGCTGGTAGGCCTGTTGTTCCGCCTGTTCGGGGCACCGATCAAGGCGTTCATCGACAAATATCTCGCTTGGGTCGCGGGCGGCTTCATCATCCTCGTCGTCGGGGGCTTCATCGCCGCGAGTGCGCTGTCGGGCGGCGGCAGCAAGACCGCCGACAAATGCAGTCATGCGACCTTGGAAAGCATCGGACTGGACCGGAAATAGCCACCGAACCGCAATAAGGACGTGTTCCCCCGCGAAGGCGGGGGTCCATCGCCGGACGATGCTATTTCGAACCGGCAGGAGACGGGCCCCCGCCTTCGCGGGGGCACGCGGTTTATTTGCGCAACGATTGCTACTCGTTCGCGGCCTGATGCAGCCAGTCGGCGTGGCGCGGGGCCTTTTTCGTCCGGCTCCATTCTTCGAGCATCAGCGGCGCAACACGCGCGAGTTCGGCATATTGTTCGTCGGTGCCGATGTCGCACGCCAGTTCAACGCGGTGGCCATTGGGGTCGAAGAAATAGATCGACTTGAAGATACCATGATGCGTCGGGCCAAGCACATCGACGCCATTCGCTTCGAGATGCGCCTTGGCGCCGACCAGCTCGTCATAGCTGCCGACCTTGAAGGCGAGGTGCTGGACCCACTTGGGCGTATTTTCGTCGCGGCCCATGTCGGGCTGGTTCGGCAGCTCGAAAAAGGCGAGGATATTGCCGTTACCCGCGTCGAGGAAGACGTGCATGTACGGGTCATATTCGCCGGTCGACGGCACATGATCCTCGGCAAAGGCGGTCGTATAGGTCATGCCGAGCATGGCCTCATACCATTCGACCGTCTCCTTCGCGTCCTTGCAGCGATAGGCAGCGTGATGGACGCCGCCCAATTTGATCGGACTTGTCATTCGGCGGGCTCCTCGACATTGAGCGCGCCGCGGCGGATCTGGTCGAGTTCCATCGACTTGAACAGCGCGGTGAAATTGCCCTCGCCAAATCCTTCATCCTTCTTGCGCTGGATGAATTCGAAGAAAACGGGGCCGATCACGGTCTGTCCGAAAATCTGGAGCAGCAGGCGGGGGTCGCCCTCGGTCGTCGATCCGTCGAGCAGGATACCGCGCGATTTCAGTTCATCGACCGGCTCGCCATGGCCCGGCAAGCGGTCGGCGAGCATCTCGTAATAGGTTGCGGGCGGCGACGGCGCGAAGGGATTGCCGAGCGCCTTGAGCTTGTCCCACGACGCGTAAAGATCGTCGCAGCTGAAGGCGATATGCTGGATGCCCTCGCCATTATAGGCGCGCAGATATTCCTCGATCTGGCCGCCACCGCCCGCGCCTTCTTCGTTCAGCGGAATGCGGATCTTGCCGTCGGGGGCGGTCATCGCCTTCGAGGTCAGACCGGTATATTCGCCCTTGATGTCGAAATAGCGGATTTCGCGGAAGCCCGCGATGCGTTCGTAAAAAGCCGCCCAATGCGCCATGCGCCCGCCATAGACATTGTGCGTCAGGTGATCGATCACCTTCAGCCCCGCCCCTTCGGGATGGCGGTCGACGCCGTCTTCATAGACGAAGTCGATGTCATAGATGTTCAGCCCGTCGCCATAACGGTCGATCAGATATATGATCGAGCCTCCGATGCCGCGGATCGCGGGCAGCCGCAATTCCATCGGGCCGGTCTTGACCTCCACCGGCTCGGCCCCGCGCGCGATTGCCTCGGCATAGGCTTTCGCCGCGTCGCGGCAACGCCAGCCCATGCCGCACGCCGACGGGCCATGTTCGGCGGCGAAATAGGCGGCGGGCGATTTGGGTTCGTAGTTGGCGATCAGGTTGATGTCGCCCTGCCGCCAAAGCGCCACATCCTTCGAGCGGTGCCGCGCGATGCGCGTGAAACCCATCCGTTCGAACACCGGTTCGAGCATGCCCTTTTCAGGCGCCGAAAATTCGACGAATTCGAAGCCGTCGAGGCCCAGCGGATTGTCGAACAGGTCGGCCATGGTCAGTCCCTTAATGTGGTTTCAATTGAAACTATTATGATGGATCGCGGACCGCGAGTCAATGCCGTGGCGCTTCAGATAGACCGTCGCCTGCGCGGGGGGCGACGCTTCTTGTCTTGGCGACTACGCCGCTTCCTCGATCGCCTCGAGCGCGCTCATCCACGCCGCCTCGACGCGTTCCAGCTCGGATGCGAGCTTGCCGCGGCGCTGCGCGAGATCGCCCATCGTCAGCTTGGCAAGCGCCGGGTCGGCGCTCGCGGGGTCGAACATTGCGCGGTCGATCGCGCTGACCTGCTGCGCGAGCTTGGCCGCGCGCGCCTCATGATCCTTGGCGGTCTTGCGCAATGCCGCCTGGGCCTCGCGCGCCTTCGCCGCTTCCTGCCGCGCCGCCTTTGCATCCTTCGGCTTCGCGGGCGCCGCCTTCGTATCGTCGCCGGAGGGCGACTTGCCGAGGATGAACGCGACATAATCGTCCATGCTGCCGTCGAAATCGCGCGCCGTTCCGTCATCGACCAGGACCAGCCGGTCGGCCGAGAGTTCGAGCATATGGCGGTCGTGGCTGACGATCAGCACCGCGCCCTCGAAGCCGTTAAGCGCCTGCACCAGCGCCTCGCGCGCATCGACGTCGAGGTGGTTGGTCGGCTCGTCGAGGATCAAGAGGTGCGGCGCCTCGCGCGTGATCAGCGCGAGAGCGAGCCGCGCCCGTTCACCGCCCGACAGCTTGCCGACCTCGGTCGTCGCCCTGTTACCCGAAAAGCCGAAGCGCCCCAGTTGCGCGCGCACCGCGCCAGGGGTCTTGCCCGCCATCACGCGCGTCATATGGCCGAGCGGAGTATCGGCGCCGTCGAGTTCCTCGACCTGATATTGGGTGAAGTAGCCGACGCGCATCTTGCCCGCGACCGCCATGCCGCCCTCTTCGGGCTTCAACTGCGCCGCGAGCAGGCGCGCGAGCGTCGTCTTGCCGTTGCCGTTGCGGCCGAGCAGCGCAATGCGGTCGTCGGGATCGATACGCAGGTTCAGGCGGCGCAACACCGGTGCGCCGGGCGTATAGCCGACGCTGGCAAGGTCGAGCGTGATCAGCGGCGGCTTGAGTTCGTCACCGGGGCTCGGGAAATCGAACACCAGGCTCGGATCGTCGGCGATCGCCGCAATCGGCTGCATCCGGGCGAGTTGCTTGGCGCGCGACTGTGCCTGCTTCGCGGTCGAGGCGCGCGCGCTGTTGCGGGCGATATAGTCCTGCAATTTGGCGCGCTGCGCGTCCTGCGCCGCCTTCGCCGCCGCAAGCTGCGCCGCGCGTTCGGCGCGCTGGCGCTCGAACGCGTCATAGCCGCCGGCGTAGAGCGTCACCTTCCCGCCTTCGAGATGCAGAATATGGTCGACCACATTGTTGAGCAGGTCGCGTTCATGGCTGATCACGACAAGCTGCCCCGGATAGGAGCGCAGGAAGCTTTCAAGCCACATCGTCGCTTCGAGGTCGAGGTGGTTCGACGGTTCGTCGAGCAGCAGCAGGTCGGGGTTCGAAAAGAGCAGCGCGGCGAGCGCAACGCGCATTTTCCACCCGCCCGAAAAGCTGTCGAGCGGGCGCCCCTGCATATCCTCGTCGAAGCCGAGCCCGATCAGGATGCGCGCGGCACGCGCCGGCGCGGTATAGGCGTCGATCGCGATCAGCCGCTCGTGAATGTCGGCGAGCCGGTCGGGGTCGGTTTCGATCTCTGATCGTTCGAGCAGGTCGGCGCGTTCGGTATCGGCGGCGAGAACTGTTTCGAACGGCGTCGCGCTGCCGCTCGGCGCTTCCTGCGCGATATAGCCGAGGCGCGTCTTGCGCGGCATTTCAATCCCGCCGTCGTCGGCCTCCAGCTCGCCGATCATCGCCTTCATCAGCGTCGACTTGCCCGCACCGTTGCGGCCGATCAGTCCGGTGCGGCTTTTCGGTGGCAGGCTAGCGCTCGCGCGGTCGAGGATGGTGCGGCCGCCCAGTCGCACGGTCAGATTGTTGATCGTCAGCATGGGCGCGCGCCTAGCACGGCTGTCCGCCGGTGCGAAGCCCGATCGGAGCTAGTGCGAAGCGCCCATCGAGATCGTCTTGGGCCGCGGGATCAGCCACACCGCCGCTGCCGCGATGACGAAGACCGTCCCGGCGGCGAGGAAGATATGCAGCACACCGAGCGTCGAGGCCTGAACATCGACGATCCGGTCAAGCGCGGCGCGCGCCTGTTCGGTCGTCAGCCCGGCATTCTGCATCTTGTCCATCGTCTCGGCCGCGCCGTTGAGCGCGGGCACCAGTTCGGCGCGCGATACGCGGCTTGCGTCGTCCCACGCCGTTGTCGCGATGGCGGTGCCGATCGCGCCGCTCAGGGTGCGCAGGAAGCTCATCAGGCCGGCCGCCGAGGTCTGATCCTTCGCCGGTACCGAACTCAGCGCCAGCGCGGTCAGCCCGACGAAGAAGAAGGGCATGCCCATCCCCTGCAGCAGATGCGGCAACGCGAGGCTCCAATAATCGACGTCGGTATTCCAGCGCGCGCGCAGGATCGACATCAGCGCCATCCACAAGATGCCCGCGCAGACGGTGATCCGCACATCGATCTTGGTCAGCAGCCCCGCCGCCAATGGCGAGAAGAGCACAGCGAAACAGCCGATCCACGCGACGATGAAACCGGTTTCGGTCGCGGTGTAGCCCGCCACCTGCTGCAACCACAGCGGCGTCAGCACGACCTGCGAGAAAAAGGCCCCGAAGCCGAGCGAGATGGCGACGGTCGCGAAACTGAAGCCGCGAAAGCGGAAGACCCGGACATTGACCACCGGATTGGCGTCGGTCAGCTCCCAGATCAGAAAGGCAGCGAAGCTGATCGCGGCGACGATCGCCAGCATGACGATCCATGCCGATCCGAACCAGTCGTGCTCGCGCCCGGTGTCGAGCATGACCTGAAAAGAGCCGACCGACAGGACGAGCAGGATGAGGCCGACGATGTCGATCCGCATCTTCGCCTTCTTCGTCTCGAACGCGCCAAGCATGCTGCCGACGCCGAAGGCGCAGACAGCGACGACGGGCAGGTTGATGAAGAAAATCCAGGGCCAGCTCCAATTGTCGCTGATCAGCCCGCCCAGAATTGGCCCCAGAATCGGCGCCGTCGTTGTCGTCATCGACCAGATCGCGAGCCCGACCCCGGCCTTTTCCTTCGGAAAGATGCGCAGCAGCAATATCTGCGACAGCGGCATCAGCGGCCCGCCCGCGAGGCCCTGCAGGACGCGGAACAGGATCAGCGCGTCGAGCGTGCGCGAAATGCCGCACAGGAAGGAGAAGATGCCGAAACCCACGATCGACACGATGAACCAGCGCACCGTGCCGAACCGCGCGGCGAGCCAGCCGGTGAGCGGGACGCTGATCGCGTCGGCAACGGCGTAGCTGGTGATCACCCAGGTTCCCTGCGTCGGCGATACGGCAAGGCCGCCGGCGATATGGGGGACCGAGACATTGGCGATCGTCGAATCGAGCACGACGACGAAATTGGCGAGCGCGAGCGCGAAGGCCGCGGCGAGCAGCTTGACGCCGCTCAGCGGCTGCGGCCCGGCCGGTGTCGATACGGCGGATGCGGCGGCGCTGGCCATCGTTCAGCTCACTTTCCGCGCGTGTCGATCGTCGCTTCCATCGACAGGCCGACGCGAAGCGGATGCGCCTGCAATTCCTTGGGATCGAGCGCGATACGCACCGGCAGGCGCTGCACCACCTTTACCCAATTGCCCGTCGCATTCTGGGCCGGGATCAGCGAAAAGGCGGCGCCCGTCCCACCCGCGATCCCGATCACCTTGCCGTGATAGACGACATCGCCGCCATAATAGTCGGAGGTGAGCTCGACCGGCTGGCCGATGCGGATCTTGCGGAACTGGCTTTCCTTGTAATTGGCGTCGACATAGGCGGTGGCGATCGGAACGATCACCATGATCGGTGCGCCGGCCGCGATCCGCTGGCCGACCTGAACCTGACGATTGGTGACGATGCCGGCGACGGGCGCGCGGATGATCGTGCGTTCGAGGTCCAGCTGCGCCTTTTCGAGCCGCGCCTGCGCCGCGGCGACATCGGGGGCGGTCTCGATCGTCGTGCCGCGCACCACCGCCTCGGCGGCACCGAGATCGCCGCTCGCCGAACCGCGCGTCGCTTCGGCCGAAGCGATCGCCGCCGCGGCAAGATCGCGCGCCGCGCTGGCCGATGCAAAGGCGGTGCGCGCCGCGGTCAATTCTTCGCCCGACACAGCGCCCGTCCCGGCGAGGCCTTCGCGGCGCGCGAGTTCGGCGCGCGCTTTCGCCACCGCCGCATCGGCGTCGCGAAGCCGCGCGCGGGCCTGCGCAATATCGGCGCCGCGCGCCGAAACGCGCGCCCGCGCCGCATCGGCATTGGCGCTCGCCTGACCGTAGCGCTGGCGCGCCTGCCGCAGCGCGGCTTCGGCATCGGCAAGCGCGATGCGCTGATCGGCATCGTCGAGGATGACGAGAACGTCGCCCTTTTTCACCGCCTGGGTGCCGCTGACGCGCACCTCTTTGACGGGGCCGGAGACGAGCGCGGTAACCGCGGCCGAATCGGCGCCGACATAGGCATTGTCGGTCGACACGCGCCCGGCCTGCGTCAGGAAATACCAGATGCCCCACAGCGCCGCGATCGTCACCACGACGAGCGCAAGGATGCGCAACGCCTTGCGGCGCGTCGCCGGGCGCCCTTCGGCGGCGGCGGGGGTTTCGCTGTCGACCGCGGGAGTATCGGTCATTGCTTGTCTCCTGTTGGCGATGCGGCCGCAAATCCGCCGCCCAGGGCGCGGATCAGGGCAATGTCGAGCGAAAGCCGGCGCGCTTCGAGGTCGGCGACCGCGCGCGCGAGCGCGACCTGGCTATCCTCGGCGGTGAGCTGCGCAAGCTGGTTGGAAAGGCCGGCACGGTAGCGCAGCCCGGCAAGGTTGGCGGCGTCGGCCGCGGCCTTCAGCGCGTCGCGCCGGTCGGCAAGCTGGCGCGCTATGGCGTCACGGCTGGCGACGATGTCGGCGACATCGCGCAGCGCGGCGACGAGCGTGCGGTCGTAATTGGCGACGGCGCCGTCATAATCGGCCCGCGCCCCGCTATACTGGCCCTGCAGCCGCCCGCCCTCGAAGATCGGCAGGCTGATCGCCGCGCCGCCATTGCCATATTCGGACCCGGTCTTGAACAGGTTCGACAGCCCGAGCGACTGGAGCCCGACGAGCGCCGACAGGTTGATGTTCGGATAAAAGGCGGCACGTGCAACGTCGATGCGCTTCGCCGCCGCCTCGGCCCGCAGCCGGGCCGCGACAATGTCGGGTCGCCGGCCGACCAGGTCGATCCCCGCCTGCGGCGGCAGCGCGAGCGACGGCGCCGCAAGCGCCGGACGCGCGATGGTCCGGCCGCGATCGGGACCGGCGCCGAGCAGGGCGGCAAGGCGGTTGCGGGTGAGCGCGATCGCCTCCTCGATCGCGGCGACATCGCCGCGCGCCGAGGCGGCACGGCTTTCGGCCTGCCGCTGCGTCGCCTGATTGTCGAGCCCGGCGGCGGTGCGCTTCGCCGACAGATCAGCACTCGCGCCGCGGATACGGATCGCGTCCTGCGCGACGTCGAGATCGGCATAATAGCCCGCCAGATCGGCGTAAGCGGTGGCAATCCCGGTCGTCAGCATCAGCCGCGCCTGCGCAGCATCGACGCGCGCCGCTTCGGCTTCGGACGTTGCCGCCGCCAGCGCTGCGCGGTTCTTGCCCCACAAGTCGAGATCGAAGCCGAAGGTTGCGGCGATGCTGCCGGTATCCTGAATGCCGTCGGGAACGAAAGCCGGCGGGATTCCCATATTCTTGCTTTGCTGGACGCCGCCGGCGCTGCCCTGAATGCCGACACGCGGGAGCAGCGCCGCCCCCGCCTGCTGCGCCAGCGCCTCCGCGGCGCGCACGCGCGCTGCGGCCACCGCAATGTCGGGCGATCCCGCCAGCCCTTCGTCGATCAGCGCATCGAGCTGCGGGTCGCCGAAGCCCCGCCACCACCCCTCGACCGGCCAGGCGCCCGCCTGATCGGCCAGAGTCGTCTGCGAATCGAGCGCAGCGGCGGCGACCGGCACGGGCTTCTGCCCGAGATCGGGGACGCTCGCACAGCCCGCCAACAGGCCGAAAACCGCGGTATAGAGGAAAAATGAACGGGGCATGGCTTCCAACGATACTAGCTGGTATCATGCGCCATTGGACTTTGGAGGATGGCTTGTCAACGGAAATGATACCAGACAGTACGGTTGTGATGGATGATGCCGCGACCGCGCGCCGCAAGGCGTTCGTCGACGCCGCGCGCGAACTCTTCTTTGCCAATGGCTATGCCGGCACCACCATGTCGTCGATCGCCAGCAAGGTCGGCGGCTCGAAAACCACGCTCTGGACCTATTTTCCGTCGAAGGAGGATCTGTTCGAAGCGGTGGTGGACGATATTGTCGAACGCTATGGCGACGCGCTGGCCATCGACCTGCCGCTCGACGAGCCGGTGCCCGACGTGCTGCGCCGGTTCGGCAATGTGCTGATGACCAAATTGACCGCGACGCCCTTGCTGTCGCTGTTTCGCCTGGTCGTGGGCGAGGCCGAGCGTTTTCCGCACCTGTCGAAGACATTCTATGATCGCGGGCCGCGCCGGGGCAAGGCGCGCGCCGCCGACTGGGTGGCGGCGAAGATGGCGCGCGGCGAGCTGCGCCCCGGCGATCCGATGCGCGCCGTCCAGCATTTTTCGGGCCTCTGCCAATCGGGCCTCTATCAGTTCGCCATCCTCGGCATGACCGACCCCGACGATATCGAGCGGCTGCAGGCCGACGTCGAAGCCGCGGTCGAAACCTTCTATCGCGGCTGGCGCCCCGACGCCGCGGGCTAGATCCGTCATTGTCCCAAAAGGCGACAGTTTCGGGGCCCGTCGCTGCTGGCGTGGGCGGCGATCATGCTAACGAGGCGGCGTGGAACCGATTCGCGACGCCATTTATTACGAGCAACTCGCCCGGGTCGCGCGGCTGAAGGCCGACGCGAGCGACGACCCGTTTCTGGCGCGGCGGCTGCGCGAGGCGGCAATCCGTAACGAGCGGCTGGCGCGCCGGTTGCGCCGCGAGGAAGAGGGCGGAGCGCCCGAAGCGTCCGCCTGAACCGCCCGCGGCGGCGTTACAGTTCGATCATGATCCGCACGCTGGCGGCATCGACACCCGCGGCGAGCGCGATGCGTCGGCGTGCCGCGGCAATTTCCACTTTCAGCATGTCGCTCTCGGCATCCGCCTCCGCACGCGCCGAAGCGCGCAGGCCGACCATCGCCGCGACGCCGGTCAGCTGCTGTTCGGGAACGTCGAGCGCACGCGCCAGCGCGAGCAGGCTCGTGCGGCGCGGCGCGGTGGTACCATTTTCCCACGCCCAGATGCTCGGTTTGCTGAGACCCGCCGCCTGGGCGAGCCCCGCGAGGCTCAGCCCGCGCGCCTGCCGCAGCCGCCGCAGCCGCGCGCCGAGCGTCTCCTCCGCATCGGCATCGGTGTCGCCATCGGCCCGGTCGGCGGGATCGAAATCGGAGGGGAGCGGATTGCGCAGCCGCGCCGCGCTGAGCGCCGCGCGCGGCAACGGCTGGCGGAAGCGACAGCCATAAAGCCGCTCGCTCTGCCATACGACCGAGGCGACGACATCGCCCGCCTCGGGCAATGCGATTGCGATATCCTGCCCCATTGTCAGATCGGCGGCGGTTTCGATCAACACGCCGCTGACCGACAGATTGTGGACGATGACCTCGGTGCCCTGACCCGGCGCCACCGCGCCCTCTACCGCAAGATTGAGACGCAGGCGATCCGCCCGCTGCTGCCCTTCGCCCGCGGGGGGCTCAACCATCGTTCCGTGAATGACCATAGGCGGCTGCTTGTCGCAGCGCAGGGTAAGCGAGGGGTTAATGCCCACGCTCGTCTCATCCGATTCGTGCGGCAACCGGGGCGAGCCGAGCACATGGGCGAAGAGGCCGGCGGACGGTCCCGCGGGGTTTCGGGGCGCGGACGCGCGCCGGGGCAGGCTGGACATGGCGACTTTCTGTTCTTGCACCCCGCAAACCGGGATGGCGACCGACAGAAACGCCCGAAAACCACGCTTTGTTGCCGCGACTCACCGCATGCCCGCCCCGCCACGGCGCAGAAAAGCGCCGATCCGGCGCCAAATATCGGCTGCTTTTCCGTTAAGAAGTTAACCGCCGCTGTTCCATATCAGGACGGCGGCAAAAGCGGCCCGCGGGGCCATTTTTCGGATTAACCCTCGAAACCCCCGCAACTCCGGTAATTTTCAAATCTTCTAATGGCATCGGTGGTGCCAAATCTTGCCAAACTGCCATTTTGGGGGTTCACATCTAACTGAACCGTCGTATTAAATTCCTCTTAACGGAAAGGGGGGGTGAGTCGGGTCGCGACTTCCCCGGGCATCCAGTTGCCCGAGACCGCCAATGAGCCGGTCGGAAACCGTTCTAGGTTTTTTTGAGGGGAGAGCCATGCGTCCGCTGCTTATCGCGCTTGCTGCGTTTGCATTCGCCTCGCCTGCCGTCGCGGGCGAAATCGAAAACGCCCGGTCGATCGATATCGCGGTCAGCGGGTCGATTCGCGAACATTGCGGCATCGGCAGCATCGGCGACATGGACTTCGGCAACCTCGAACGCCGCGGTCTGGGCATCCAGACGCGCGTCGCCTTCGATTGCAACGTCCCCTTTACGATGACGATCAAGGGTG
>NZ_BCZQ01000010.1 GCF_001598815.1 Sphingopyxis terrae subsp. terrae NBRC 15098
TCAAGGAAGCCCGGAAAGTAGGACCCAGCACGCAGCTTGGGGATTTTCAGGTTCAGCGTGCCTACCCGGGTATCCAGCGAACGGTCGCGATAGCCGTTGCGCCAGGTCGCGCGCTCGCTGCTGCGTTCGTGGCGACCCGCGCCGATCAGGCCATCAACGTCGGCCTCCATGATCAGCTGCAGCACGTTCTCGGCGATGGTGCGCAAAAAATCCGGTTGGCCGCCCTTCGCAGCAAGCTCTTCGATCAGTAATCTGTCCTCGGTCATCGGGAACTCCTCTTCGTCACGGTTGAAGTGTGCAAACTCCACCATAACGATGAACCCGGTGGCCACCAGCGACGCCGCATTCCGGGGTGGGGCATGCCCCACCCCGGAATACACCATCGCCTACACCGGAAATTACACCACGAGCGCGGACGCTAACCCGGCTGGACGGTTGTTGGACTGAACCCGTCAATCGTAATTCTTGTTCAATCGCGCGCGTTGCTAACGCCTTAACGAGCGTATGGATTCAATGGCTTCACCGAGAATTGCTATCCGATACCCCAGCTCAATTAGTTGGGAGACGTCGGGGCCAGCTTCGTTGTCTGGCGGAAACGCCGCAATCGTTGCGGCATCTTCAGCGGCGATCAGCGCGAGGTTGAGCAACCCGCGTGCCGGAGCGCATTCGATATGTGGTTCGCGTTTCATTCCATAATGAATGCTCGAATGCTGAATCAAGTCCAGTGATAAGATAGTTATAGACGAGAATTGTGATTAAATATTCTCACAGATTCCACGCGATATGGAAATATTTTCTTATTTTGTTTGAAAAGTCTTTTTGCACTCGACTTTTGAGGCGGGGCGAGCGATCGCCTTGTCTATGAAAAAGAGACAGATTGAAAGTCATGGACGAGAGAGCGCAACGGATTATGCAGTATATTCTGACCTAGAGTTGCTAGCCGAGATGCCATTGCCCGCTCTGCGCAAGAAATGGCAGGTGTCATATGGTGACCCCGTGCCGAAGGTGAGTGCTACTGTATTGCGATTGGCGATCGCGTTCGAAATGCAAAAGTCTAGGTTTGGAGATTTGTCGCGGGAGGTAAATCGGCGGCTCGATTATCTTGCGCGCGGGAAGGCGATTAGTTTGCCGCTTCAACCAGGAATGCGTCTCGTCAGAGAATGGAAGGGACGCCTGCATGTGGTTGTCGTGGACGCCGACGGCAGCCTGATTTGGCAGAAGCGCGCTTGGCGGTCACTCAGCGAAATTGCTCGGGCGATCACGGGGACGCAGTGGTCTGGGCCGGCGTTTTTCGGTCTTACTGAGAAAGCGGCAGCTGCATGAAGCGGCTGCGCTGCGCTGTATATACCCGCAAATCGACCGACGAGGGGCTTGGCCAAGATTTTAACTCGCTCGACGCGCAGCGGGAGGCCTGCACTGCATATATCAAGAGTCAGGCGGCCGATGGCTGGGTATTGATACCGCGCTGCTATGATGACGGCGGATTTTCTGGCGGGTCTCTCGAGAGACCCGCGCTGCAGGCGCTTCTGGCAGACGTAAAGGCGAGAAGGGTGGACATCGTGGTTGTCCACAAGATTGATCGGCTTACACGCTCGCTGCTGGATTTTGCGAAGCTTGTCGAGGTGCTGGAGGCGTCTGAGGCCAGCTTCGTATCGGTCACGCAATCGTTTAACACGACGACGAGCATGGGACGTTTGACGCTCAACATGCTTCTTTCTTTTGCCCAGTTCGAAAGGGAAATCACCGCAGAGCGAATTCGCGACAAGATTGCAGCTTCTAAGGCCAAGGGAATGTGGATGGGCGGAAATCCACCTTTGGGTTACGAGCCTGCCGGACGTAGCCTGAAGATCGTCGATGCCCACGCCAAGCTGATCGTCGAGATTTTTGAGCGCTATGTGGCAACCGGGAACGTGCGCTTGCTCGAGTATGAACTGGATCGAAAGCAGATACGGTTGCCACGGCGGATAGCTCTCTCAGGTCGAGAAACGGGCGGCGGAAAATTCTCGCGCGGCCAGTTATACAAGATACTTTCTAACCCGGTCTATCGGGGCAAGATTGCGCACCATGAGAAGTTGTACGAGGGTCAGCACGACGCAATTGTCGGGGCTGAGCTATGGAACGCCGCGCATCATTTGCTACGAACGAACCGGCAGGGTTATCACGCGACCAAGCGACCGAACGCGATATTGCTCGCCGGGTTGGTTGAGACCGAAGACGGCAGGCGCTTCAAGTCGAATCATGCCTGCAAGGGACGAAAGCGGTATCGCTACTACGTGGTTGACCAGGCTTCGGATGCAGGCGCGCCCGGAAATCCGATGCGTATTCCCAACGGAGAGCTGGACGCGGCGGTCTCTCAACTAATTTGCGAAGAACTTCAGGATCCGTTCGCTCTCCTTTTCAAGGCGGACGTCGAACTGCGCCCGTCTGATATCGCGGGCCTCGAGCCCAGGGCGCAAGCCATGCTAGCCGCGGTCGATCAGCGTGACTATTTCACGGTCAGGTCTCTCATTCGAAAAGTGATCATCGGCTCATCATACGTTGAGGTTCAACTCGATGTGTCGGCGCTCCTAAATGGCCTGGCGATCGCAGGTGTCCCCCATGATGACACGATCGCATTGAAAGCGGCGGCGAGGACAATGCGGACAGGCAAAGCGGTCCGGTTGGTTCAACAAAATGGGCGTTCGTCCAACCGGGCGAAGCCAAATCTCGAATTGGCGCGCCATATTGTGAAGGCTCGCGAATGGTGGTCCGAGCTCAAATGCGGGGATATCCGTATTGCCGACATTGCTCGGCGAGAGGGACTCAACCCTTCCTGGGTTTCTCGGATGGTGCGTCTGAACTTCCTCGCTCCCGCCGTTGTGGAAGCTATTTTCGCAGGGACGCTACCAGACCATCTGGGACCCGACTTGTTGCGGCATCCAAAATTGCCGTTATCTTGGCAGGAGCAGCTGAAGTTTTTGGCCGTAACGGCGCATAAAAACTAATTAAATCAAAGACTTGGCGGAGCGGGAGGGATTCGAACCCTCGATACGCTTTTGACGTATACTCACTTTCCAGGCGAGCGCCTTCGACCACTCGGCCACCGCTCCGCATCTTGCACTGGAAGGCGCGCCCTAATCGCTTGGCGGGGCTTTCGCAAGTCGCATGGCCATGGCAGACAGGCGGCATGAAATATCTTTTGCTCGCCGCGGCTGCGGCATCGCTCGCCATTCCCGTTCAAGCCCAGGAAGCGACTGAGGTGCCGTCGCCGGGCGAGATTGCGGCCGCGGCGCCCGCGAAGGACTGGGTTGCGATCCCGACGTCGGATCTGCTCGTGATGGACCTTGCGCCCGACGCCAAGGGCAAGGCGCGCCGCGTGGTCATCCAGCTGATGCCCGCGCCGTTCAGCCAGGGCTGGATCGGCAATATCCGCAAGCTCGCCGCCGCTCACTGGTGGGACGGCACCAGCGTCAACCGAGTGCAGGATAATTATGTCGCGCAGTGGGGGGACGCGACCGAGAAGAAGCCTTTGCCCGAGGGTTTGGTAACGGTACCGGAGAGTGAATATTCCGTACCGCCCCATATTTTGGTGGCTCATGAAACCCGTAGTCCGGCCTTGGCGCCGTCCCCGCACCGACCGCGCGGCGATGCCTACGCAGAATTCACCGGTTTTGTCGCAGGCTGGCCTGTCGCCTATGATCATCAGAGCGAATGGCCCATCCATTGCTATGGCATGGTGGGCGTCGGCCGTAACATGTCGCCCGATACCGGTTCGGGCGCCGAGCTTTATGCCGTCATCGGCCACGCGCCGCGCCACCTCGACCGCAATATCGCGCTCGTCGGCCGCGTGATCAGCGGGATCGAATATCTGTCCAGCCTGCCGCGTGGCACTGGACCGCTGGGTTTTTACGAGGATGAAGCCGAGCGCGTCGGGATCCGCTCGATCAGGCTTGCCAGCGACTTGCCGGCGGCGGACCAGCCGCGCTTCGAATATCTGTCGACCGACAGCGATGCCTTCACTAACTATGCCGACGCCCGCGCGAACCGGCGTGATCCCTTCTTCATCCGCCCTGCGGGCGGCGCCGATATCTGCAATATCCCCGTGCCGATCCGGCCCATCGCGGCGAAATAGGCGCGCGTGGAAGATTTCACCGTCACGACGCCGCTCTGGCGCTGGCAGTCGGCGACCGCGCCCGCAGCCTGGTTTTTCCTGACCATCGCGGGTGAGGCGGCAGACGGGATCCGCTTCGCAGCGATCGGCGGACAGTGGCTCGACGGCCGCAAGGGATTCGGGTCGGCAAAGGTCCGCGCGACCGTTGGCGATACCTGTTGGAACACCTCGGTCTTCCCGCACAAGGAAAGCGGCGGCTGGCTGCTGCCGGTCAAAGCGGCTGTGCGCAAGGCAGAGGGCTTGGCGGAAGGCGACGCGGTAACGGTGACGGTCAGTCTTTAAGTGCGTCGTCGGACTTTTCGACTTGCGTCTGGGCTTCGCGCGTCTGCGCCTTGCGCTTGCGCAGGTTCGCGCGCAGCGCTTCCGCAAGGCGGCGTTCGCGCTCGATATCGGCGGGGGAAGGCGTCTTGGACATTGCCGCGTCCATGCCCGGGAATTCGGCAAAAGGTCAAGCCTCGCACCTTGACAGGCGCGGGCCGCCCCGCCATAGGCCGCGCCTGCCCAGCGAGCGTGACGCCGCGATGGGCCCGGATGCTGCTGTAGCTCAGTGGTAGAGCGCACCCTTGGTAAGGGTGAGGTCGAGAGTTCAATCCTCTCCAGCAGCACCATTTCTCCCTGAACTCATATGTGAGGACCGGTGCAATCCGGCGTCCCATATATTGCCACCTATGCGGTCGACTGCGTCGTCGCTAGAGAAGGGGAATTGCTGCAGGGGTAATGGATCATGGCGAGCGAGGGTGAAGGGCGGGGCACGGACGGGCGTTGGTCCTTTCTGGTCATCCTGATCGCCATCTCGGCCGCTTTTGCGCTCGTTCTGTGGCCATTTCTGACGGCCATCCTCTGGGCGGTGATCGCGGCGATCCTGTTCACGCCGGTCTATCGCCGCTTGCTCGCGCGCATGCCCGGCTGGCGGAACAGCGCCGCCTTGCTGACCCTGCTGCTGATCGTCGGGATCGTCATCCTGCCGGCGGCGATCCTGAGCGTGGCGCTGGTCGGAGAGGCGACGACGGTCTATCTGCGTATCCAGTCGGGCGATATCGACATTACGCGCATTTTCACGACCTTGTTTGCCGGATTACCCGGTTGGGCGACGACCCTGCTCGCCAATCTGGGAGTCAAGAATCTCGCCGACGCGCGCGACGTCTTCGGATCGGGCGCGGCCGACGGCGTGCGCGCGGTGCTGGGGCAGGCGCTGCTGTTCGGACAGAGCATCTTCGGCCTGCTCGTGAAGCTGAGCGTCGTGCTCTATCTCGCCTTCTTTCTGCTACGCGACGGCGATGCGCTGCAGCGCCGTGTTGCGGCCGCCGTGCCGCTGCGCGCCGACCAGCTTGGCCTGCTCGTCGATCGGTTCATTGTGGTGGTGCGCGCGACGATCAAGGGCAGCATCGTTGTCGCGATCATCCAGGGGATGATCGGCGGGACGGTGCTGTGGATGCTGGGGGTCGAGGCACCGTTGCTCTGGGGCGTGCTGATGGGCGCGGCATCGCTAATACCGGCGGTCGGAACCGGGCTCGTCTGGGTGCCGATGGCGCTCTATCTCTTTTTCAGCGGGGCGATCTGGCAGGGAGCGGTGCTCGTCTTTTGCGGCCTCTTCGTCATCGGCATGGTCGACAATCTGCTGCGCCCTATACTGGTGGGGCGCGAGACGCGCATCCCCGATTATGTCGTGCTGATCACGACACTGGGCGGGCTGCAATTGTTCGGATTTCACGGCATTGTCATCGGGCCGGTGATCGCGGCTATGTTCATCGCGGTTTGGGATATAGCTGCGCAGATGCGCGGCGAAGCCCTGTCGCCGCCGACCTAGCGTCCTGACCCTAGATCTTCGCTTCGAGCAGCCAGTCGTGGAACAGCTTGACCGCGGGCTGGCGCAGCGCGCGGGGGCGGCAGACGAACCAGTAGCTGTAAGGGCTGTCGACGTCGAAATCGAACAAGCGCACCAGCCGCGGATCCTGCGCGTCGTCGAAATGATGACCGTGCATGAAAGCGACGCCGATGCCCTGTGCTGCAGCCTCTAGCATCAGCGGTCCCGAATCGAAGAAATCGGTCCCCATCGGTTCGAGATACGGCATGCCGATCGCATTGCGCCATTCGTTGAAGGTTTCAGGCATTTCGCGGTGCAGCAGGATCGTCGCGCGCTGCAGCTGTTCGGGCACCGCAATCGGGCGCTCGCCATCGGTCAGTCCCCGCGCCGCGATCGGGAACACTTTGTCCTGATCGAGCCTGGCTGCATAAAGCGCCGGATCAATTGCGCGGGCAAGCGCGATCGCGGCGTCGATGCCTTCGCCGAGCCGCGCTTCCCCGTGCGACAGCGTGTCGATGTCGATGTGCAATTCGGGATGCGCGCGGCGCAGTTCGGGCAAGCGCGGGAACAGGCGTTGCTGCGCAAAGAGCGGCAGCACATTGAGGTGCAGCCTTACCGACGCGTCGGGACTCCCGACCTGGCCGATAACGCTGCGCAGCTCGTCGAGGATGGGCGACAACTGGTCCTGCAGGTCGCGCCCTGCCTCGGTCAGTCGCAGCCCATGGTGATGCCGATCGAACAGCGGTCGACCGACGGCATGCTCTAGCGTTTGGATACGGCGCGAGAGCGCGGGCATCGACAGACCAAGCTCGCTCGCGGCGGCCTTTACGGTGCCGTGACGGGCAACCTCCAGAAAGGCTTCCATACTGCTGAGGGGAGGAAGGCGTGGCATGATCGTGTCTCGATGGCGATGATGACATGCGTGTCAATCCCGCGCCAGACTTTTGTGCAGTGCGGCATGATTGGACGGCGGGCTGGGGTCAGGACCCATTAATTCCACGATCGAGGCGTCGAAATGGCGATGATATCGGGCCCGCGCGGCCTTGCGGGTAGCATCGCTACCCGCA
>NZ_BCZQ01000011.1 GCF_001598815.1 Sphingopyxis terrae subsp. terrae NBRC 15098
GGGCCCGAGGTCGAAGCCATTTCGGCGTCCCTGCGGGATTTGACCGATTTTGCCCAGGGCGTCGTCGAAAAGTCTCGAAATATCAGAATATTCCTTCGCCTTTTCTCCTCGCCCTGAGCAAAATCGATTCAAACCTCGATCGCGGAATTAATGGGTCCTGGCCCTAGGGGTCGCAAATCGGGAACTGCCGTCCTATCTCTGCCGTTCTGAACTCTTTGTGGGAGATTGGCGTTGGCCGACGCACCGGTAAAAGAAAAGCAGGTCAAGCTTCAGGTGGCGACACTGCGCGCAGAAGAAAGCGGCGCGGGGATCGCCCGGATTCCGCGCACCGCAATGGCCGAACTCGGCGTGACCGAGGGCGATGTCATCCAGATCAGCGGCAAACGCGACACCGCGGCGCGTGTCGTAGCGCCCTATGCCGAGGATGAGGGGATCGAGGTAATCCGCCTCGACGGCTTGCAACGCGCCAATGCTGGCGCCGGCGCGGGCGATATGGTGCATCTGAGCCGGGTCGAGATGCGGCCCGCGACGCGCGTAGTCTTTGCGCCAGCACAGGAAAATCTGCGGCTGCAGGGCTCGGCCAATGCGCTCAAGCGCAGTTTCTTCGGCCGTCCGCTGGTCGCCGGCGATACGGTCGCGACCGCAGGGCAACAGCGCGTTCCCGCAGGCGATATGCCGCCGCAATTGCGCCAGATGCTCAACGCGCCCGCCTATGCACTCGCCGAGGTGCGCCTGCTTGTTGTCTCGGCGAATCCGAAGGGCGTCGTGTTCATCGATGAAAGCACCGAAGTCGAACTGCTGTCCGAATATCAGGAGCCGCAGGACGCGCGGCGCACCGACGTTACCTATGACGATCTGGGGGGGCTTGGTGACACGATCAATCAGCTGCGCGAGATGGTCGAGCTGCCGCTGCGCTATCCCGAACTGTTTCAGCGGCTCGGCGTCGATCCGCCGCGCGGCGTTCTGCTCCACGGCCCGCCGGGAACCGGCAAGACGCGGCTGGCCCGCGCCGTTGCGAACGAAAGTGATGCACAGTTTTTCCTGATCAACGGGCCGGAGATCATGGGCAGCGCCTATGGCGAGTCCGAAAAGCGCCTGCGTGAGATTTTCGAGGCCGCGACCAAGGCCGCGCCGTCGATCGTCTTCATCGACGAAATCGATTCGATCGCGCCGAAGCGCGGACAGGTGACGGGCGAGGCGGAAAAGCGCATCGTCGCGCAGCTTCTGACGCTGATGGACGGGCTCGAACCGCGCACCAATCTGGTGGTCATTGCGGCAACGAACCGCCCCGACGCGATCGACGAGGCGCTGCGTCGTCCTGGCCGCTTCGACCGCGAGATCGTGATCGGTGTGCCCGATGAAAGCGGGCGCCGCGAGATACTCGCGATCCATACGCGCGGCATGCCGTTGGGTGACGACGTCGATCTGGGCGAGCTTGCGCGCACGACCTTTGGTTTTGTCGGGGCGGACATGGCCGCGCTGACGCGCGAGGCGGCCATCGAGGCGGTGCGGCGGATCATGCCCAAGCTGAACCTTGAGGAAGGAACGATCCCGCCCGAAGTTCTCGCGGAATTGCGCGTGACGCGCGACGACTTTCTGAATGCGCTGAAGCGCGTCCAACCGTCGGCGATGCGCGAGGTGATGGTGCAGGCGCCGAAAACGCGCTGGAGCGACATCGGAGGGCTCGACGCGGCGCGCGACAAGATGATCGAAGGCATCGAACTGCCGCTCAAACATCCCGAGGCGTTCCGGCGGCTGGGTATTCGCGCGGCGAAGGGCTTTCTGCTCTATGGTCCGCCCGGTACGGGCAAGACCTTGCTGGCAAAAGCCGCAGCGCGCGAATCGGACGCGAATTTCATTGCGATCAAATCGTCGGACCTTCTGTCCAAATGGTATGGCGAGAGCGAGCAGCAGATCGCCCGGCTGTTCGCGCGGGCACGCGCCGTTGCGCCGACGATCATCTTCATCGACGAACTCGACAGTCTGGTGCCGGCGCGCGGCAGCGGAACGTCGGGCGAACCGCAGGTGACCGAGCGCGTCGTCAACACGATCCTAGCCGAGATGGACGGAATCGAAGAGATGCAATCGGTGATCGTCATCGGCGCGACAAACCGCCCGAACCTGATCGATCCCGCGCTGCTCCGCCCGGGGCGACTCGACGAGCTGATTTATGTCTCGGTTCCGAATGCCGAGGGACGGAGGCGGATTCTTGAGATCCATACCGCCAAAATGCCCCTAGCCGACGATGTGTCGCTCGACACGCTCGCCGAGCGTAGCGACCGCTTTACGGGCGCCGATCTGGAGGATCTGGTGCGCCGGGCGGGGCTTGCCGCGCTCAAGCGATCGATCGCGAGCGATCTCGTCACCATGGCCGATTTCGAAGCTGCGCTGAAGGATACCCGCGCTTCGGTCACGGAGGCGATGGAGCGCGACTATGAAAAAATCCAGGGCGAGATCAAGCAGCAGGCGATGAGCATCGACCCGATCGGCTTTTTCGCGCCCGGCATGCTGAAACCCGTTCGCGAGCAGAAGCACGCCGATGATGCGAAGGGCTGACGCGAAGCGCTAATGCTCAGTTTGCGGGCTGGTCCTGTCGTAAGGCGGACCAGCCCCAGAGGACGAGCCAGCCGCAAAAAGCGGCCATCAGTCCGTAGCTGATCATCGGGTGCCAATTGTAGAGCAGGACGCCGATGGCCGGCGAGATGATATAGGCCGATCCATTGATCGACGCCGTCATCCCGGCGACGCTGCCTTGGTCGCGGCGCGGGACCGAGAGCGAGGCGCCGGCGGTAAATCCGGGCCGAAACAGTCCGAAGCCGAGCGAGGCGAGGGCGAAACCGATGACGATCGCGTGCAGATCCTGCGCCAGCCCGGTCATGAGGATGCCGACGCCCCCAAAAGCGGCGCCGTACAGGACGGTGGTGCGCGGGGTCATCTTGAGCAGCGGGATCAGCCCCCATTGCGAGAGCAGCGTCGCAAAGGCGCCGGCCATCAGCACGATACCCGTAATCGCTGCGCCTTCGTCGGGCCTCAGACGCAGATGCAGCCGGTCGAGAATGAGAAAGCCGATGACGCCGAGCATCATCGCCTGCGCCTGACCGCCGAAAAATCCCGCGAGCAGCCAGGGGCGCACGCGCCGGTCGCGCCAGCCGAGCGATTCCTGCTCGGCGGGGTCGAGTTCATTCTCATCCTCGGCGGTCGGTTCGCCCGGTCCTGCAGAGAGCGGATAGGAGGCGATCGCACCGCGTGCCGCGAAGCGCGGCATATCGTCGGGAAGCCGCCAGCGCAGCATCACAAGCACCGTGAGGCCGATCAGGGCAAAGACGAGCAACGGCCCCGCAAGGCCGAAGATCGGGAGGATGAAGAAGGGCGCAACCGCGGGGCCGATCACCGTGCCGAGCCCGAAGGAGGAGGAGACCAGCGACAGCGCCTGCGTGCGCTCCTCGGGATCGGTGCGTGCGGCAACATAGGCCTGGACCGCGGGCGGCGCGGCCGAGCCGAAGCCGCCGTAGAGGCTGCGGAAAAGCGCGAAGAGAATGAAGGTCGCGCCCGCGGCGAGCCAGCCCTGGAGCCCGGCCCACAAGGTCACGCCGCACAGCGCCATCGACAGGAAAAAACCGATGATTCCGCGCGCCATCAGCACCTTGCGCCCGCGCTTGTCCGACTGGCGCGCCCAATAGGGAGCGGTAAGCACCCAGAGCAAGGCCGACCAGCTGAACGCCAGGCTGACCCAGACATCGGGGATGTGAAGCTTGGCGCCGATGGCGGGAAGAATCGACTGCATCGCGGTATTGCCCGCGGCGGCGACGAGCATGATGGCGAAGAGGACGGCCATGCGATCGGCCGGAATCGAGCGCGTCATATTGCTCAATTCGTCCTCCCCCTGTTTTCCAACCATTTACCGCAAGTGCCTGTTTCCCTACACGCCGCCGGGCGTCTGTCCAGTGTCAAGACAGACTCTTTTCTTGCACCGCCGCCACGATTTTGCCACTCCACCAAGAACCGCAACAACGCGAAAGCCATCATGACCAATCCGCGGGCGCAGGCCCAAGAATCGAAAATCGCGATGTCCCGTCGGATCCGCGAGAGGCTGAAGCGATTTTTTGGCCCTTGGGGTATGTTCGTGAAGGGATTCATCAAGCATCCCGTCATGGTCGGGTCGATCGTGCCCTCGTCACCGACGCTGATCCGCCACATGCTGCGGCCCGTCGACTGGAAGAATACCAAGCTGTTCGTCGAATATGGCCCCGGCGTCGGCACCTTTTGCCGCCCGGTGCTCGAACGGCTGGCGGGCGATGCGATGCTGATCGCGATCGACACGAACGAGGATTTCATCGCCTATCTGCGCAAGGAGATCCGCGACAGCCGCTTCGTTGCGGTGCATGGCTCCGCGGCAGACGTTGAAGAAATCGTCAAGGCGCACGGTTTCGACAAGGCCGATTATGTGCTGTCGGGTCTGCCCTTTTCGACGCTCCCGGCAGGCGTCGGGCCGGCGATCGCGGCAGCGACGCACCGCGTGCTACGCCCGGGCGGGGCCTTCCTCGTCTATCAGTTCCGCGCCCGCGCCCGCGATTTTCTCGCGGCACATTTCAAGCGCATCGACAACGCCTTCGAATGGGTCAATGTCCCGCCCTGTTTCCTGTTCTGGGGCTGGAAAGACTGAGCCCTCAAAGCTCGGGATCGGGTTCGGCGAGCCCGAAATTCAGCCGCCGCGATACCGTATAATCGGCCACACCGACCACGAACCAGGCAAGCGTCCAGCGCAGCCGGGTCAGCCAGCCGGCGCGGGCCTTGTGCGTTTCGGCGGTAATTACGTCGCAATCCTCTTCGAGTCCTGCGACGAAACCGCGCATGCGCTCTGCAAAATGGGGATCCGCGATCCGCACCATGATCTCGACATTCACGAACAGGCTTCGCACGTCGAAATTGGCCGATCCGATATAGACGATGTCGTCGATGACGATCAGCTTCATGTGCAATTTGCACGGCCGATATTCCCAAACCGCCCCGCCTTTGCGCAGAAGATAGCCGTAGAGCAGACGCGAGGCGCCGATCGTGGCAGCATTGTCCGATTTGCTCGCCATGACGAAACGCGCGCGCCCGAAGCGCGCGACGCGTCCGAGTCGGCGCAACATCCCCTGCGTCGGCGAGAAATAGGCCATCGCCATGTCGAGTTGCCGTGCCCCCTCGAGATCGGCGCGCACGGCGCGCGCCCATGGTGAGAGGCGCTGCGTCGGTCCGCCGACAAGCCAGGTTACGGCGCCATTTTCGACCGGCCATTCGCGGATCAGCCGCCGGAGCATGAGGAGTTTGCCGTCGTGGTTGACGGCATAGTCGCGGATTTGCGCGAACCACTGGACGGCGCGCGCGACGCTCGGCCCGCGCAGGACCATCCCCAGATCGAACCAGCAGTCGGCGCGCGGTGCGCTCAGATAGTCGTCGGATATGTTGAAGCCGCCGGTGATCGCGATATCGCCGTCGACCAGGATCAACTTTTGGTGGTTGCGGATCAGATAGCTCGATCGCCAGCGGCGCGAGAAATAGGTCACTTCGCCGCCCGCATCACGCAGCGGCACGAAGATGCTGTCGGCCGTGTTCGACGAACCGAAACTGTCGATGACCGCGCGCACGCGGACGCCGCGCCGCGCCGCGCGGGCAAGCGCTTCGAGAACGTCGGTCCCCGCGCCGTCGCCCTCGAAGATATACATGACGAGGTCGATGCTGCGGATCGCGCCATTGATCAGGGTGAGCAATTGTTCGAGCCGCGCGGCGCCGTCGAACAGCAGCTCGATCCGGTGCCCCGCCACATCGGCGCTCCAATGCAATCCGTCGCGGGCAGGGGCAGGGGGTTCGGTCATCCTGCGCCTGTCATAAGCAGGAGCCGCGAAGCGCCGCAAGCGCCCCGGTTTTGTTGACATATCGGGCGCTGCCTGTTAGCGCGCAGCGCTTGCCGCCATGCCCATCGGGCTGGCCTCTCCTCATCTAAGGAAACAAGATGGCCCGCGTTACCGTCGAAGATTGCGTCGACAAAGTTCCCAACCGTTTCGATCTGGTGCTGCTTTCGGCGCATCGCGCCCGCGAGATTTCGGGCGGCTCGGAGCTGACCATCGATCGCGATCGCGACAAGAATCCGGTCGTCGCGCTGCGCGAGATCGCCGAACAGACGATCCGCCCCGTCGACCT
The DNA here is from genome assembly GCF_001598815.1 of Sphingopyxis terrae subsp. terrae NBRC 15098. Lineage (GTDB taxonomy): Bacteria > Pseudomonadota > Alphaproteobacteria > Sphingomonadales > Sphingomonadaceae > Sphingopyxis > Sphingopyxis terrae. The sequence goes on from NZ_BCZQ01000011.1 coordinate 6,184, forward strand.
CAAGGACGCGCTCACCGGATCGCTGCAGAAGGTTGTCGTCGACGATGACGATACGCCCGATGAAATCAGCTCGATCGCCCGCTCGGCCGAGGCGCTTCGCCTCACCGCGGCTGCGCCGCCGCGCAGTCCCGCGGGTGGCGGTGCCGATTTCGACTAAGATCGGCGAAAGCACTACGGAAAGGGGCTGCGGGAAACCGCGGCCCCTTTTCGTTTCTGAGCCCCCTTGGCGGCGCGCTCAGGGAAGCTGCGTGAGTTCGGCGACGCGGATCGCGCGCGAGGCGAGCATCGGTTCGATAATGATGCCGATGCGCCGTGCACGCGGTGACGCGACCTCGACATTATAGAGGCTGTTCGCGACGACATCGGCGATCTGCACGCCTTCCGAGCGGCGGCTGTCGGCGAGCGACGCGCGGCCCCAGCCGCCGAGCCCGGTCTGGATCGCCTCGCGGACATTTTCGAGAATTACAGGATCGTAGCGACCGTCGTCGATCACCACGTCGCTGCACACGCCGCCGGTTTCGGGAAGCCAGCTTCCGATCGCGAGATCGAGAAGCGCGGCATAGAGCGCCAGATCGCTTGGCGGCTGGCCGTCGGCCGGCGGCTGGAGCCGCGCGCGTTTGGCGACGGCTACCCAGGCGCGTCCGCCCGCCCGGTCGAAAAGTTCGAGGAGATAGGCGCGCTCGGTCAGGCTGATACGGCTGCCCTTGAGTTCGCCGCGCAGTCCCGTCACGGCGCGAAAGCGGGCATGGATTTGCGCCGCGGCTTCGGGGGTAAGCATCACAGCGGCAAAAGTCATCGCGCCGGCGTTGAGGCCGCCCGATTCGTCGCAATATATGGTCATGCCTGCGCCGCGCCCCGTGCGTCGATCATTTGACGCGGCCGAAAAAGGCAACCGAGCGCGATCCGCCTGCCGGTACGGCGGTGCTCCAGAGCCAGCGGACATGAGTCACGTCAACATCGGTCGCCGCGCGCGGCGACCCATCGGCGCCGGGGAGGGTGAGTCCCGCAAGATCGCCGAAAATCTTGCCGCCGTCGACCGAGACGCTGAAATCGGCGCGGTCGTCGGTGCCGTCGAAGACCAGCCCTGCGGGGATCGGGTTGACGATGCGAACCCCCGTCGCCGGGCTGGACCCGGGATTGGCGAACAGCAGCGTGACGCGCACGCGGTCGCCGGGAACGACGACGTCCGGGGCGACATAGGATTTGACGGGCTTGCCGCTGTCGGCGCCGCTGATCTTCTCGAGTTCCACCGTCGAGGTCAGCGCGCCCTTTTCCTGCGCGGCGGCCATGGGGCCGGCGGCGCCAAGGCCTGCCGCGAGAATATATGCGAAAAGCCTGCCGCGCATCATCTGGTCCTTCGAAAGGTGAAAATTGACCTGCTCAAGCAGGGCAGGGATAGCGTTTCCGCATCAGCCCGTCGAACGCCATGTTGATCGTCGTGCGGCTGCGGCTCTGCGGCGGATAGGTGCGAAGATGCGCGAGCCATTGCTCGGGGGTCAGCGTGCCGCTCTTGGGCGGGCAACTCGCCGATTTGCGCCCTGCTTTGCGGTCGGCCTCGATCCGCGCCTGATAGCGTTTGCCCGCCGCGATGACTTCGCCCTTGAGCTGGTCCGTCTCGGGCATGGCGAGTGCGAGCGGCCCAAGCCGCTGCAACGCTTCGGCGCGCTGCAGGAAAGTCGCGACGCTCATGTCGCCGGGCGACGCTGCGGTCAAAACCAGCCCGGCGGCCAGAGCCGCCGAAACCAGTCCCATGCGCCGCATCCTGCCGTTGATCATGTCGCCGAAATTCCTTCGGTCCCCTGAATACCGGCTGAATCGACGGTCGTCACGCGCCCTGAGGATGCGTGTCGCCGAAAGGGCGCGGTTTGCGCTTGATCTGCGGCAGGCCGCCGGCGTGACCCTGAATGGGGGCGCCGGGCTTGTTCGCGTCGCTGTCGCGGCCAATGTCCTCGCCCTTGATCGCGCGGCGCGCCTCCTCGCCCGACAGCGTCTCATATTCGAGCAGCGCTCCTGCAAGCAGATGCAGCTCATCGAGATGGTCGGTGAGCACCTTGCGCGCCGTCTTCTCGCCGTCCTCGACGAGGCGGCGGACTTCGGCGTCGATCAGCTTGGCCGTTTCTTCCGACATGTTCTGCGCGCGCGAGACGCTGTGGCCGAGGAAAACCTCGTCCTGATTGTCGCGGTAGCGCAGCCAGCCGAGCTTGTCGGACATGCCATATTCCATGACCATCGAGCGCGCCATGTCGGTGGCCTGCTGGATGTCGTTCGACGCACCGGTATTAAGCTCGTCCTTGCCGTAGATGAGCTGTTCGGCGATGCGGCCGCCGAAGCAGAGCGCGAGGCGCGCCTTCATCTGCTTCATGCTCATCGAATAGCGGTCGCGTTCGGGAAGGTTCCACGTCACGCCCAGCGCGCGGCCGCGCGGGATGATCGTCACCTTGTGCAGCGGATCATTATGCTCGACATGGATCGACACGAGTGCGTGGCCCGCCTCGTGATAGGCGGTCGCCTTCTTTTCGTCCTCGGTCATCACCATCGAACGGCGTTCGGCGCCCATGAGCACCTTGTCCTTGGCTTCCTCGAACTCGCCCGACGCGATCAGGCGCTTGCCCTTGCGCGCCGCAAGCAGCGCGGCCTCGTTGGCGAGGTTGGCAAGGTCGGCGCCCGAAAAGCCGGGCGTGCCGCGCGCGATACGGCGCAGGTCGACGTCGGGGGCGAGCGGCTTCTTGCGCGTATGGACCTCGAGGATCTTCTGGCGGCCTTCGATGTCGGGGCGCGGGACGACGACCTGGCGGTCGAACCGGCCCGGACGCAGCAGCGCGGGATCGAGAACGTCGGGACGGTTCGTCGCCGCGACGATGATAATGCCCTCGTTCGCTTCGAAGCCGTCCATTTCGACGAGCAGCTGGTTGAGCGTCTGTTCGCGCTCGTCATTGCCGTTGCCGAGGCCGGCACCGCGATGGCGGCCGACCGCGTCGATTTCGTCGATGAAGACAATGCACGGCGCGTTGCGTTTCGCCTGCTCGAACATGTCGCGGACCCGGCTGGCGCCCACGCCGACGAACATTTCGACGAAGTCTGAACCCGAGATGGTGAAGAAGGGGACGCCCGCCTCGCCCGCGATCGCGCGAGCGAGCAGCGTCTTGCCGGTCCCCGGCGAGCCGACGAGCAGTGCGCCCTTCGGAATCTGACCGCCAAGCTTCGAAAATTTGGTGGGGTCCTTGAGGAATTCGACGATTTCCTGCAACTCCTCGCGCGCCTCGTCGATGCCCGCGACATCGTCGAAGGTCACGCGGCCCTGCTTCTCGGTAAGCATCTTCGCGCGGCTCTTGCCGAAGCCCATCGCGCCCGACCCGTTATTTTTCTGAACCTGGCGGAAAACGAAGAAAGCGATGCCGAGGATCAGCATGAAGGGCAGCGCCTGGATCAGCAGATAGACCCAAATATTGCCCTGATCGGTAGGCTTGCCGTCATATTTGACGCCATTGTCGTTGAGCAGCTTGAGCAGTTCGGGGTCGCGGACGATATTGGCCGAAAAGCTTTCGCCGCTGTTGAGCTTGCCGGAAACGCGGTCGTCGGAGAGGACGACTTCCTTCACCGCGCCTTCCTGAACCTTTTGACGAAACTCCGAATAAGCCATCGGAGAACCCGTGCCCTGCGAGGCGCCGCCGAACATCGACGCGACGAGGAGCATGGCAAGCAGAATGCCGCTCCAGATCATCACGCTCTTCATCCAGGGGTTGCCCTGCGGTTCCTTGTCGTCCTGCATTCGGAGAATATCCCAATCAACGCCAGCATCGCGAGAAGCCGCGACCATAGGCTGCAAGATAGGAATATCCGGTTAAATGACAATGCGCCAAGCGCGATAAATTCAGCTTTTCCGCCGCGGCGCCGAGGAAATGCGCCAGATTGAGCCGTCGCGCTCGCCCGCGGCGTCGATCAACAGGCTGCCGACCATTGCGCGCCGACCCTCGCGCATCGCCGCGATGACCGTGTCGAGGGTGACGCCGCGCAGCACGAGTCGCGGGTCGGCATGCGACAGGCGGCGCATGACGATGCGTCGGAAAAGCTCGGGCGGATAGCCGAGATCGCGGATGACGGCCGTGTCGTCGACCTCGGGCCAGCTTGTGATCGCCTGATCGACCGCCCAGTCGAGCGCCTCGTCGGCTTCGGCGAGCCAGCGCGCCGAGCGCGCGGCGGCTTCGGCGTCGATCGTCGACTGATAGCGCAGCGCATGGCGCAGCCGCGCCCGGTCGAAGCGCTCGTCACTGTTCGACGGGTCGTCGACGAACGGAATGTCCTGATCGAGCGCGAGCCGCGTCAGGTCCATGTGCCGCCAGCCGAGCAGGGGGCGCAAAACCTGGCCGTTGCGGGCGCGGATCGAGGCGAGGCCGCCGACGCCGCTGCTGCGGTTGAGCCGCATGATCATCGTTTCGAGCTGATCGTCGGCATGGTGCGCGGTGACGATGAAGTCGATTCCCTGTTCGCGGCGCCAGCCGTCGAGCAGATCATAGCGCGCCGTTCGCGCCGCGGCCTGCAGCGAGCCCGCGATTGGACTATCCGGCGTCAGCGTTGCGTGGGGAATATGTTCACGCGCGCAGAAAGCCGCGACCATGCGCGCCTCTTCGGCCGAACCGCTGCGCAATCCGTGATCGACCGTTGCCGCCCGGACCTGCCCGGGCAGCAGCGAAGCCATCAGCCAGAGCAGCGCCATGCTGTCGGGGCCGCCCGATACGGCGACGCCATAGTCACGGCGATGCCAGTCGGCGCCGACGAGCGCGGCGAGTTCGCCGCCGAGCCGCTCGACGGCGTCGCTGTCAACAGCCTGCTTTTGCTTTTGCGGCGGCAGCATCGTCGCGGACATCCTTCGGTGCCTTGTCGCCATAGACCTCATCCAGTTCGCGGAAGGCCTTGCAGGCGTCGGCTTTGCGCCCGAGCTTGTCGAGCGCTACTCCCATATACATCAGGCTGTGCGGCGCGCGGGGCCCGCTCGGTCGATCCTTGTAATTATTATAGAAAGCGACGGCGGCAAGGCTCGGCTTGCCTTCGTCGAGATAGGCGCGCCCGAGCAGGTTCTGCGCATAGCTTGCCTGGTTGCTCTTCGGCCATTTTGCCACGACCTGTTTGAGCTGCGCCTGCGCCTCGGGATAGAGTTTGGCATCCCACAGGCGGAAGCCGTAGGTATAGGCATCTTCGGCCTCGTTGCCGGTCGCCGGAATTTCGACCTTCTTGACGAGCGCGAGCCGGTTGGTGTCGGGTTTGCTCGCGGCGGGCGTCGTCGTTGAGGGCTTTTTGGTGGTCGTAGTCGTCGACGCCTGCGTCACCGTGGCAGGCTTGGTCGCCCCCGAACCCGATGCAAGCGGCAGACTTGCCGGGGTTTCACCGCCGATGGCGGGGGCGGCAAGGCGCTTTTCCATTTCGGCCTTATAGGCGGCGAACTGTTTTTCGAGTTCGCGTAGTTGATAGCTGTTCTGCTCGGTCTGGCCGGTGAGCGTCTGAAGCTGGGCTTCGAGCGCATCGACGCGCGCGGTGAGGTCGATGACCGGGGCATTGCCCTTCGCGCGTTCGCCGGGCGTGTTGTCGGGCGCGATCTCGCCCTCGAAGAAAGCGGGGCTGCCGCCGGGGAAGACCGAGCGCTGGACCGCCCGCATTTCCTTTTCCAATCGCTCGACGCGCTTGTCGATCCCGGCGTCCTGCGCCTGTGCAACAGGCGCCGCTGTCAGCGCGATCATTGCCGCGCCGATCAAAGACCCTTGTAACTTCCTCATCTGCCGTGCGGCCCCCACCAGTTAACTATATTGTCTCTATGCTCTCATAACGCCGCAAACGGCGGATACGCAAACCCATTTCGGCGCGCGGCCGCGTCGATCCGTCGGGAACGGAGACGAATCAGGGGCGCGCGGAGGCGCCTTTGGCCTTGGGCAGCGGAACCGTCGCGGTACTGCCGCTTCCTTCGGCGCGCGCCACGAGGTCGGCGGGTTTGAGCGAGATTCCCTTGACGAGCGTATCGGCGGGGCCGGTCGCGCCGACGTCGCGGCCGCCGACGGTGATCTTGAGCGCCTGCGGGCGGCTCGTGCGCAGCGTGAACTGCTCGATATAGGCTGCGGGAACCTCATACGTCTCGCCGGCGTCGAGCGTGCGCCAATTTTCGGTCTTGCCCGCGGCATCGTCGAACCCGATCCACACTTCGGAAAGGCCGGTAAGCACGACGGGGGCGTTCGCCGGCACTGCCGCGTTCGGCGCGCCCGCCTTGGGAGCGCCTGCCGCCGGGGTAGCGGCAGCAGGGGCTTCTGACGCGTCGGCGTCGGCATTTTGTGCCGCGATCAGCGCCTCGTCGGGTTCGACCGACAGGAAGCGCCACACGCCATAGGCCGAGACCAGCAAGAGCGCGACGATGACGAGCGTCCAGGTCAACCGTGCGGTCGGCAGGCGGGCGGGGTCGGTCGGCTCATAGGCTTCGTAGAGCGGCCGCGCGCCATATTCATCCTCGTCGAGTTCGCGGCGAAGCTCGGCGGCGATTTCGGCCTCGGGCAGATCAAGCGCGCGGGCGTAGGCGCGGGCGAAGCCGGTGACATAAGTCCGGCCCGGAAGTTCCGAAAATTCCGAGTTTTCTATGGCTTGAAGATGCCGCTGGGTCACGCGCGTACGCGTCGCGATGTCGGCGAGCGAAAGCCCTGCCGCCTCGCGCGCTAGGCGAAGCCGGTCGCCGGTGCGCGTGATCGCCAACTCGCCCTGCTGCGGGGCGACGTCCTCATCTGCCATTGCTGTCTCCGTGCCGGTCGCTTGCAACCCGTTTCGACCGTGTCGCCTCGTTCTCGCATTGTGGACGCGCGAAAGTCAAATGAAGTTCCGCAAACAACAGGCCGAAAGGAAGCGGATTCCGGATTGGCGGAAAAGCCGACGTGCGGACGCGAGGACGGGGCGCGGAACATTCGCTGCCGCTCATTCGTTCAATTCTCAGTTCCCGCGAAACAAAGCGCGCGAATCCGGATGATTAGGTGTCGAAAGGAATTCAGCATGTTCAAATGGGCGTTGATCTTCGCCGTGATCGCATTGCTCGCGGCCGTTCTCGGTTTCTCCGGCGTGGCCGGTGCGGCAGCCGGGATTGCCAAAATTCTCTTCTTTGTCGGCCTTGCGCTGGTCGTTCTGTTCCTCGTTCTCGGTTCGGCCGCGGCGAAGAAGATCAGCTGACAGGTCACGACATAAGCGACAAAAGAGCGGGCGGTTTGAAACCGCCCGCTTTTTTTCCGCGCAATTACTGGGGGCGGCTCCTGCCGCCATCCGACGGTGGGCAGCTAGTCGTCAAAGCACATATTTGCTGAGATCGGTATCGCCAACGACATCGGCGAGTTGCTTGTCGACATAGGCGGCGTCGATTTCGAGCGTGGTGTCGGGCATGTCTTCGGCAGTGAAGCTCACTTCTTCGACAAGCCGTTCCATGATCGTCTGGAGTCGGCGGGCGCCGATATTTTCAACCTTTTCGTTCACCTCGGCCGCGAGCCGGGCGACGCGTGCGATTGCATCGGCGGTGAAGCTCAGCGTGACCCCTTCGGTTCCGAGAAGCGCGGCATATTGCTCAGGCAGACCCGCTTTGGTTTCGCTGAGGATGCGAACGAAATCTTCCTCGCTGAGCGCGCCCAATTCGACGCGGATCGGCAGACGGCCCTGCAATTCGGGGAGAAGGTCGCTGGGCTTGGCGACGTGGAACGCGCCGCTGGCGATAAAGAGGATATGATCGGTCTTCATCGGACCATATTTGGTCGCAACGGTCGTGCCCTCGATAAGCGGCAACAGGTCGCGCTGGACGCCCTCGCGGCTGATCGAGCCACCGCGCACGTCGCTGACCGCGATCTTGTCTATCTCGTCGAGGAACACGATCCCATTGGCCTCGGCATCGGCGAGCGCGACGCGCGCGACATCGTCCTGATCGAGCCGCTTGTCCTGCTCTTCCTCGATCAGCCGCGTCGCAGCGTCTATGACCTTCATCTTGCGGCGCTTCTTGGGCAGGCCGCCCATCGCCTTGCCGAGCATGTCGGAGAGGTTGATCATGCTCATCTGGCCGGGCTGTCCGGGCAGATCGAACGGCATGCCGGGGGCGTCGGAGACCTCGATTTCGACCTCGCTATCGTCGAGATGACCTTCGCGGATACGCTGGCGGAAGCTCTGGCGCGTGGCTTCGCTGGCGCCCTTGCCCGTCAGGGCGTCGAGCAGCCGCTCCATCGCAGCTTCTTCGGCGGCCGCGCGCACCGCGCCGCGGCGGCGATCTTTCTCGAGGCGCACCGCTTCCTCGACCAGATCGCGCGCGATCTGCTCGACGTCGCGGCCGACATAGCCGACTTCGGTGAACTTGGTCGCCTCGACCTTGATGAAGGGGGCATCGGCGAGCTTGGCCAGGCGGCGCGAAATCTCGGTCTTGCCGCAGCCGGTGGGCCCGATCATCAGGATATTCTTGGGGCTGACCTCATCGCGCAGATCGGGCGCGAGCTGCTGGCGGCGCCAGCGATTGCGCAGGGCAACGGCGACCGCGCGCTTGGCGTCCTTCTGGCCGATGATGTGCGTGTCGAGAGCGGCGACGATCGCCTTCGGAGTCAAATCCTTGTTCATGATATTATGCCTGAATTTCGATGGTTTCGAGCGTGGTCTGGTCGTTGGTGTAAACGCAGATATCGGCTGCGACCTGCATCGCCTTTTTTACCAGCACCTCGGGGTCCTTTTCATAATCGGCGAGCGCGCGCGCCGCCGACAGAGCGAAATTGCCGCCCGACCCGATCGCGGCGATGCCACCGAGCGGTTCGAGGACGTCGCCGTTGCCGGTGATGACGAGCGTTACCTCCTTGTCGGCGACGATCATCATCGCTTCCAGATTGCGCAGATATTTGTCGGTGCGCCAGTCCTTGGCGAGTTCGACCGCGGCGCGCAGCAACTGACCATTGTGGCGTTCGAGCTTGGCCTCGAGCCGTTCGAACAGGGTGAAGGCGTCGGCGGTCGCACCCGCGAAGCCCCCGATCACGCTGCCGTCGTGGAGGCGGCGGACCTTGCGGGCGTTTGGCTTCATCACCGTCTGCCCCATCGACACCTGACCGTCGCCGATTACGACGACCTTGTCTGCGTTGCGGGCGGAGAGGGTGGTGGTTCCGTGCCAGGGTGCGTCACGGTGCGCGGTCGATTGGGTCATGCGGCGCGATATGGGTAAAGCGACGCCGAGCCGCAAGGGGAGGGGCCGATCAGGCGGCCCAGCAGAGCAGCACGCGGGCGCCGGGCGCCATTTCAAGCGAAGATAAGTCTTCGAGCAGGGCGACCTCCCCGAACGGCAAGGGTTCGTCGCCGATCCGGCAGCCGTCGGCCAGCGGCACGAGCGTCAGGCTTTGCTCGGTCGGTCCGACAAAGTCGCGATCGAAAGGCGCCCCCAGATGCAGGAGATGGAAGTGGGGGCCATCGACGAGACGCTTGTTCGCCGCCGGGTCGATCGCGCAATGCGGAGCGTCGTACGACGGCGCAGCGTCGACAACCGCAAGCCCGTCATCGAGGTGCAGATCGCGCGGCCGGCCATAGTCGAAGAGGCGGTAGGTGCACTCGGAATTCTGCTGCACCTCCACCAAGGTCAGCCCGCCGCCGATCGCGTGGATCGTGCCCGCCGCATTATAGAAGAATTCGCCCGCCTGCGCCGGCCGCCAATCGACCATGTCGACGATCGACCCATCCTGCGCCGCGGCGCGAAGCGCGGGCACGTCGGCGGGGGCTTTCAGGCCGAGGCCAAGTTCGGCACCCGGCTCGGCGCCCAGGATCAGCCAGCATTCGTCCTTGCCGCGCGCATAACCGGCGGCGCGCGCGCGGACATCGTCGGGGTGAACCTGAATCGACAGCCGCTCGGAGGTGAACAGGAATTTGATCATCAACGGCGCCGCATCGCCGTCGGGATGCGCGAACCATATCTCACCGATGCGCCGTTCGCCGAAGTCGCCGAATGCCGCGGGTATGTCGGTCCGTCCCCACGGCTTTTCTACGATATGCGGGGGAAGGCGGGTCAACATGACGATGTCATGTGTCGCGTGCGCGAGGACGTCAAGCGACCGCGCGCATCAAGCGGCGCGATTGAGCCGGTTAGGGGTGCTCCCGCCGGGCTGGTCGAGCCAGAGACCGCGCGTGTCATAGACAATCTTGTCCGACCGTTCTTCGAGCGGGATCGATTTGAACAGGTCATGATCGACGAGCACGATCAGCAGGTCGCACTTCGCGAGTGCGGTATCGAGGTCGATGAGTTCGGATCCGGTACCGGCGAATTCGGCCGGCAGTCCGCGCGCATAGGGCTCGACGATGTCGACCTGCTTGCCGAAGCGGCGAGCGAGGGCTGCCGCCACCTCGACCGCGGGACTTTCGCGGAAATCATCGATGTTCGGTTTGAAGGCGAGGCCGAGGCAGGCGACGCGCGCCTGCGGATGCTGCGACACGAGCATTTCGGCGGCGCCGATGACATGCGCGGTCTTCGCGAGATTGACTTCGCGTGCGGTACGGATGAGTCGGCTGTGATCGGGCGCCCCATGAACGAGGAACCAGGGATCGACGGCAATGCAATGGCCGCCGACGCCGGGGCCGGGCTGAAGGATGTTAACGCGCGGGTGGCGGTTGGCGAGGCGGATCACCTCCCAGACATCGACGCCCATTTCTTCGGCCATCATCGACAATTCGTTAGCGAAGGCGATATTGACGTCGCGGTAGCTGTTTTCGACGAGCTTGACCATTTCGGCGGCGCGCGCCGAGGTCGTGATGCAGGCACCGCGCACGAACTGGCGGTAGAAGGTCATCGCACGGCGCGCACAGCGCGGCGTGATACCGCCGATGCAGCGGTCGTTGTCGACCAGCTCGACCAGAATCCGGCCGGGCAGGACACGTTCCGGACAATAAGCGATAAAGATGTCGGCGGCACCGGCGCACGCGCCTGGCACCTTCAGGTCGGGGCGCAGTTCGGTGATCAGCGCGGCGACCTTTTCGGTCGTGCCGACGGGCGATGTCGATTCGAGGATGACAAGATTGCCGGCTTGCAATTTGGGCGCAATCGCGCGGGCTGCCGCCAGCACATAGCTGATATCGGGGCGATGATCGGCGTCGTGCGGCGTCGGCACGGCGATCACGAAGCTGTCGGCGGGCGCGACTTCGGTCGAAGCGGTGAGCGCGCCGCGCGCGACGACGCCCTGGACGAGCCCATCGAGATCGACCTCCTCGATGTGTACCTTGCCGCTGTTGACGGTTTCGACGACCTTCTCGCTGACATCGACGCCGGTGACGCGGCAACCCGACCGCGCGATCAGCGCCGCGGTCGGCAGCCCAATATAGCCGAGGCCGAGGACGGTAACTTGCTGGTCGGTATCAATGGGCACGCGCGACAATCTCCGCAATTCGCTGGGCAGCGAGGCCGTCGCCGAACGGATTGTGCGCGCGGGCCATCGCCGAATAGGCTTCGCTATCGTCCAAAAGGCTGAAAATTTCCGAAACGATCCGATTTTTGTCGGTGCCGACAAGCCGCGCCGTGCCGGCCTCGATACCCTCGGGCCGCTCGGTCGTCTCGCGCATCACGAGCACCGGCTTGCCCAGCGAGGGCGCTTCCTCCTGCACCCCGCCGCTGTCGGTCAGCACCAGATGGCTGAGGCCGAGCAGGCGGACGAAGTGCGGATAGTCGAGCGGATCGATCAACGCGACGTTCGCGAGATTGCCGAGGATCGGTTCCATCGCGCTGCGCACATGCGGGTTCGGATGGACGGGGAAGATGACGGCGACGTCGCTGCGTGCCGCGATGCCCGCTATGGCTTCGGCGATCGCCTTCATGCCGTCGCCGAAATTTTCGCGGCGGTGCGAGGTGACGGCGATGATGCGCTTGCCCGCGAAGCGCGCGGCGAGCGGGTCGAGACCGGCGGCAAGCGATGGCTCCTCACCGAGACGTGCTTGCGTCGCGAGCAAAGCGTCGATCACCGTATTGCCGGTGACGTGAATGCGGTCGGCGGGCACATTCTCGGCGCGCAGCGCGGCGGCGGCGGTGTCGGTCGGCGCGAAATGCAGGTCGGCGACCGCGCCGGCGACCTTGCGGTTCACCTCTTCGGGCCAGGGATGATAGATATTGCCGCTGCGCAGCCCCGCCTCGACATGGCCGACCGGAATCTTGCGAAAATAGGCGGCGAGCGTCGCGGCCATCGTCGTCAGCGTGTCGCCGTGAACAAGGATGCGGTCGGGCTTCTCGCGATCGAAGGTCTCGCCAAGCCCGGTGACAAGCCGAGCGAGGAGCGCGTCGAGCGACTGGTTCGGCGTCATGACGTCGAGGTCGATGTCGGGCGTGATGCGGGCGATTTCGAGCACTTGATCGAGCATTTCGCGATGTTGCGCCGTGACACAGACACGCACGTCAATACTCGCTTCTGCCTGCAGCGCATGGAAGACGGGAAACATCTTAATCGCCTCCGGACGCGTGCCGAAAACGGTAATCACCTTGGTCATTATATCCTCCGGCCAAGAACCTCTCGCGCCTAGCACCCGCGGGTCGCTAACGCGGGATTAATCGGCAAAGCTTGCGACCCCCTTAAATGGCGGCAATATTTGGCAAAAGTCCGTCATAAATGGCGTGCGGCAACTTTTGTGCGATAGTGGCCTATATTGCCACCTATTAGGGTGTAAGCTAGGGGACTGCCGACTAAACGCCGGCCCCCTCCGGTATGCCAGTAATTGGGAAGTTGGATTCTTCATGTTCTGGAAGCGTAAAAGCAAGCCGGTCCCCGCGCGGGTGAGCAGGTTTGCCATCCCGGACGGGCGGCGCGTCTACGCGATCGGCGACATTCACGGCCGCGACGACCTATTCTCCCGGCTGATCGATCTGATTCGCGCCGACAATGCGGCGCGCTGCCCGGCGAAGATCACTCTTGTCCTGCTTGGCGATCTGGTCGATCGCGGCCCCGCCTCAGCGGCGGTCGTCGATCGCGCGATCGCGCTCGCTGGTGAATTCGACGATACTCGGCTCCTGATTGGAAATCACGAGGAATGTTTCCTCGCTGCGCTGACGGGCGACGTGCAGCGTCTGCGCTATTTCATGCGTATCGGCGGTACAGCGACGGTCCAGAGCTACTGGAATGACGAGATTGATTTCGTCATGGCCAGCTTCGAAGAGGTTGCAGCCAAGCTGCCCGCGATGGTGCCGCAATCGCATATCGAATTTTTAAGCAGCGGCGAGGATTTGATCGAGATCGGCGACTATGCCTTCGTCCACGCCGGTATCCGCCCCGGCGTACCGCTTGAAAAGCAGGCGCTCGCCGACCTGAGATGGATTCGGGAGGATTTCCTCAACGACGAGCGCGATCATGGCGTGATGATCGTCCACGGTCATACGATCCAGAGCGACATCGACGAATGGCCCAATCGAATCGGTATCGACACCGGCGCCTATCGGTCGGGTGTGTTGTCGGCGATCATGCTTGAGGGCACCGAGCGTTTCTATCTGAAGACCGAAGGCCTCGCCGAGGCTGCGTGACGCCAAGTCTCTCCATTTCGGGAATAAAAATCGCGGCGAAATGCCGCGCAGAGTGGGTGGAACCCGCTTTCTGGTTGCCTGACCCGCGCAGTAGTCCTAAAGGGTCGGACGATACTCTGGACGTTTGCCATGCGGCGAATTCGACATAGGCCATCCGTTTGAATAACCCCCGGGTTTGAGTAGATTTGAAGCTTTCGACGTGATGGTAGCGCAATCCCCCGGGTCATCGGCCCTGCTTACGCTCATTGTGCGTATGTTGAGAGTAATTGCGGATTTGCCACGTCCCGTCCGCCGCTTCATTGCCCTTCTAATGGATGCCGTGATCGTTGTTGCCTCGGCGTGGCTGTCCTTTTCCATCCGTATGGGGCAGTGGAGTCAGTCCGAGCGACCATTTTTGATTGTAGTGATCGTGGCGCTACTCTCTTGGTTTTCCGTCGCTTGGGCGGCGGGAATCTACCGCGCGATCATCCGTTCAACTGGTGGTCGGACCATCGCCGATATTGCCGTCGCCTGTCTGATGCTCTCGTTGCTGATGATCGGCATTTTCATGTTCGTCGGGATCGAAGGCGTACCGCGCACGATCGGCGTCCTGCAACCGATGATCCTTCTGCTGCTACTGGCTACGAGCAGGGTTTTCATCCGTTACGCGTTGGTTGACGTGCTCCATCTGGTGCATCGCGGCCGCCAGCAGCGTGTTGCCATCTATGGCGCAGGACGTGCGGGACAGCAGCTCGCGCTCGCGTTGCGGCACGAGGGGCATCTGGTCCTCAACTGCTATATTGACGACGATATTAGCCTTGCCGGATCGCGGATCGACGGGGTTCCGGTACTCGACGGACGAAATGCCGGCATATTCATCGGCGAATTCGGTATCGACGAAATCCTTCTGGCCCTGCCGAGCGCGACACGCGGTCGGCGTCGCGAAATCGTGGAACGACTTCAGAAATATCCCGTCCGCGTTCGTTCCCTGCCGAGCATAGGCAATATCATCGACGGCGAGGTCTCGATCCGCGATCTAAAGGAAATTCGTGTCGAGGATCTGTTGGGTCGCGATCCAGTTCCGCCCGACGAACAGCTGCTTGGCGGTGCGATTGCCGGTAAGAATGTGCTAGTATCGGGTGCGGGCGGATCGATTGGGTCAGAGCTTTGCCGTCAGCTACTTGCGCGCGGTCCGCGTAGTCTGGTTCTGGTCGAACAGTCCGAATTCGCACTCTATACTATACTGTCGGAGCTTGAGGAGAGCTGCGTCGGCGCAGGCGTATCGCTCGTTCCCGAGCTGGTCAACGCCGCCGATGCGGCGGCGATACGGCGGGTTATGGAAAGGCATCGGCCGCAGACCGTTTTCCACGCGGCAGCTTATAAGCATGTGCCGCTCGTCGAGGCGAACCCGATTTCGGGCCTGCGCAACAACATCATGAGCACGCTTTATTGCTGTACGGAGGCGGAGCGGCTCGGCGTGTCGCGCTTCATTCTCGTCAGCACCGACAAAGCGGTGCGTCCGACTAACATCATGGGCGCATCGAAACGCTTCTGCGAACTGATCGTTCAAGGTCGCGCAAACGAAACGCAGGGTGACACTATATTTTCAATCGTCCGCTTCGGCAATGTGCTGAGCTCGAGCGGCTCGGTTGTCCCGCGGTTCCAAGCACAAATCAATGTCGGGGGGCCGGTGACGCTGACGCACGCTGAGGTCACCCGATATTTCATGACGATCCCTGAGGCCGCGCAGCTTGTGATGCAGGCGGGCGCGATGGCGAAGGGTGGCGAAGTCTTCGTTCTCGACATGGGGCAGCCGGTGCGGATCATCGACTTGGCGCGCTCGATGATCCGGCTTTCGGGTTGTACAGTACGTGACGATGACAACCCTGACGGCGATATCAGCATTGAGGAGATTGGGCTGCGTCCCGGCGAGAAGATGTACGAAGAGCTACTGATCGGGGAAAATCCGCAGCCGACGGATCATAGCCGGATCATGCAGGCGCACGAGGAGTTGATCGCTTGGCCCGAGCTAAAAGCGTTTATCGGGCAGCTTAGTCGCGAATTGGATGCGGGCGACCCTAAAGAAGCAATGGCGGTGGTCCGTGCGGTAGTTCCCGATTATACGCCGTCAACGTCTAGCGCAGATGATAAAATGATTGCGGTCACACCTCGTACAAAAAGCGGATTTGGGACAATTTGATAATATGAAAATGCGCTCTCTCTTTATGTCCGGATCGCCAGTGAACGGAGATCGGTCGCGACCCGCCTATATCTGTGCAGCGTTTTTGCTGGTCGTGGCCTTTGTCGTCGCTGGCGGGGCGCGCGACGACATGGTGTCCTTGCTGTTCTGGCGGCCGTTGACGATGTTCATGCTAGCCTTTGCCGTAGCGCTTTACTGGCGCAAAGCTTGGCAGAGCGGTCGAGGGGTGATGCTGTTAGCTTGCGCGATCGTGACGCTCCCGGTTCTGCAACTCATACCTTTGCCTCCAGTGGTGTGGACTGCGCTCCCCGGGCGCGAGCTAATCGTGTCCATTTATCGCGACGCAGGTATGGCTTTGCCGTGGCAACCCCTTTCGGTCGCCCAAGCGCGAACTTGGAACGCGCTCTTTTCGCTGGCCGCGCCGCTCGCACTATTGATCTTTGCCCTGAGCTACGACGATCAATGGCACCGCAAACTGCTGATGATCCTGATCGGCTTCGGATTTGCGAGCGGAATATTGGGGCTGGTGCAGGCGATCGGGCCGGCGAACGGTCCGCTCTATTTCTATCGCATCACGAATAACGGCCTCAGCGTCGGCCTGTTTGCCAACCGCAATCATCAGGCGATATTTCTGGCCATGCTCTATCCGCTGATCGCTGCACGCCTGGCGCTGTTTCAGGGCAAGCCGGATCAGCTCCTGTTCCAGCGTTCGCTTGCGCTGGCGGGCGGGATGCTGCTTTTGCCGCTGATTTTGATGACTGGATCGCGCGCTGGCCTAATCCTCGCCGTCGTCGGAATCGCCTTCGCATTGTGGGTTTATCGCCCGCCGGTTTCGGTCGCGCGCGCGGCAGACCGACTGAACGACAAACATGTGCGTTGGGTGACCTATGGGCTGGTTTTCGCGCTGCTGGCGATGGTGACCGTCGTTGTACTGCGGACTCCCGCCCTCGAACGCATAGT
Source organism: Sphingopyxis terrae subsp. terrae NBRC 15098 (assembly GCF_001598815.1). Taxonomy (GTDB): domain Bacteria; phylum Pseudomonadota; class Alphaproteobacteria; order Sphingomonadales; family Sphingomonadaceae; genus Sphingopyxis; species Sphingopyxis terrae. The sequence continues at coordinate 22,830 of NZ_BCZQ01000011.1, forward strand.
AGGAACCGATGCCGCCGACGAATTACGCGTCTTAGCGTTGCCGGTAATCGCGCGCGCGACCGGCACTTTTCTGCCCTTCGGAAGCGGGCTTGGGACCTTTGTCGAGACCTATCAGATATATGAACCTGATAAGCTAATCATGGCGAATTATTTCAACCACGCGCATAATGATTTTGCCGAGCTGGTTCTGACGGCTGGCATTCCGGGTGTGCTACTACTGCTTTGGACGGCAGTACTGGCGTTGGCCTCGTTCCGCTCTCTGGTCCGCAATCGAAAGTTGAACGTCGATGGTCGAGGCGGCACCGCGCAAGTTTTGGGGAGGGCGGGTTTTTCGGTTCTGAGCATGCTTGCACTCTCCAGTATAGCTGACTATCCGCTGCGCGTTCCTTCGCTTATGTTGTTAGGAGTCGTGGCTGCGGTTTGGTGTTCGACTGCTTATCGGTCCGCGCGGAAGTGAAGAGGTTTATGCAGCAAAAAATTTTGGCGAAGTGCATCCGGGTATCAATGATTGGCGCCATGATGATGGCGTCCGCTAGCCTGACTGGATGCGCCGGCGACAGTCTTACCAAGGGTGGTGTTGGCGGCGCCACTGTCACGCGAGTCGACGCGAGTGAACTTCCGGGCCCCGACGGACAGACGGGCGCTGAGCAGGGCTATGTCTATCGCATCGGCCCCTATGACAAGCTAATCATCGACGTACTAGGCATCGACGGCATGGTGAACCGGCACGTCACTGCCGACGGAGACGGGAATATTGCATTGCCAGTGGCCGGGTCGGTTTCAGTCAACAACCTGACAATCGGCGAGGCGACCGATCGCATCGTGCAGCAGCTGCGTGCCGGATATATGCGGAACCCACGCGTTTCCGTAAACTTGGAAGAATCTGTCAGCCGTTTCATAACCGTGGACGGCGAAGTGGCACAGCCCGGCAATTATCCAGTCGTCGCAGGCATGACGCTAATGCGCGGTGTCGCCGCAGCGCGCGGAGTGACCGAATTTGCCAAACTAAAGGAAGTCGTGATTCATCGGAAGGTTAACGGCCGCCAGATGATCGCGCTCTATGATCTTCAGGCAATACGGCGCGGAGCCTATACTGATCCAGTCCTCTATCCCAATGATGTCGTCGTTGTCGGCGATTCGCCGGGCCGCCGTATGTTGCAGCAACTCCTTCAGGCTGCGCCGCTGCTTATCTCTCCCCTAGTCGCAGTGCTGAACAACAATAGCCTCTGACGCCCGGCTTCCGATTTTGAGCGAGTTCCCATTTAATGTCTAACCTGCAACCAATACAATTGAACGATGGCGAGAGTATGCCCGCGTCCGGCCGGCAATTCTGGTCGGCACCGGTGATTTTGGGCTATTGGAACGCGTTGAAACGGCACATCTGGCTGGCTGCGGCGATTGTTGCGGTTACGGTGGTCATCGGCACAATCATTACGCTGTTGATGACGCCGCAATATATGGCGACGTCGCGGATCGAAATCGCGCGTGAACAGGCGAATGTGACCAATGTTGAGGGGCTGAAGCGCGAAGACAGCACTCCAAATCAGGAATTCTATCTGACGCAATATTCGCTGCTCAATGCGCGCTCGCTG
>NZ_BCZQ01000012.1 GCF_001598815.1 Sphingopyxis terrae subsp. terrae NBRC 15098
CGACTGCGCTTAGCGGGCAATAATGAATTCTTTGCCGCGCATGGCGTGGCGCCGCGTGGCGAGGGGCTGCTCGCCGGCGGGAATACGGGTACGACCTCGGTTGCCGGGCTGCGCGAAAGGCAGCGCCAAGCGGCGGACCTGCTGATCGATCATATCAGCATCGCGCCGGTGCGCGGTTCGGCCCTAGTCGATGTCAGCTATACCAGCGCTTCGCCTGCGATTTCGCGGCTCGTTGCCAAGGCGTGGGTCACCGAATTCGCCCAGCAAAGCATGGATCGTCGCTTCGCTTCGACGGCGGATGCCCGCGTCTACCTCGAAACACGATTGCAGGGGCTGCGCGAGCGGCTGGAACAATCTGAACGCGATCTCGTCAACTATGCTGCCGAACAGGGCATTGTGCGCCTCTCGGAAACGCGGAGCAACGAGGGACGCACCCAGACCACGCAGACACTGGCGTCAAGCAACCTTGAGCAGCTGAACAGCGTGCTGGTGCAGGCGACCGCAGAGCGCACCCAAGCCGAAGCGCGCTTGCGGGCCGCCCGCAGTTCGAACAGCACGCAACTCGCGCTGCAAAATCAGTCGTTGAACCTAATGCGTCAGCGCCGGGCCGAGGCGAACGCAGCGTATCAGGATCTACTTGTTCATTTCGAGCCCGAATATCCCGAAGCGCGGGCCGCCAAGGAGCAGGTCGCGGCGCTGGACCGGTCGATCGCTGTCGAGGAAAAGCGCGTCCGCGATTCCTATGTGGCCGATTATGAAGCGGCACGATCGCGCGAGGGTGAATTGCGCGGCAAGGTTGACGACTTGCTTGCCCGGCTCGACACCGAAAGCCGTTCGAGCATCCAGTATAACATCTATCAGCGCGAGGTAGACACCAACCGCCAGCTTTATGATTCGCTGCTACAGCGCTACAAGGAAATCGGCGTCGCGGGTGTCGGGACGAACAACATATCGGTTGTGGACGAAGCCGGGCTTCCTGAAGTGCCCTCGTCGCCTCGCCTTCTGGTCAATCTGATCATGGCGCTGCTTGCCGGTTTCGGTCTCGCTGCGATCGCAATAGCCGTCCTCGAAAATCTCGACGAGAGTCTTCGCGAACCGGGTCAGGTTTCGGAAAAGCTCGACATCGCATTGCTTGGCGCGATTCCGGTCGTTCATGACGATGCACTTGAAAATATGGACGATCCGAAGTCGGTTCTGTACGAAGCCTACATGACCGTCCGGACGAACCTCAGCTTCTCGACCGACCATGGTGTGCCGAAGACGATGGCGCTTACCAGCACCTCGCCATCTGAGGGCAAATCAACCTCGGCCTATTCGCTGGCACGCGTGCTGGCGCGGACCTCGGGTTCGGTGGTGCTCGTCGACGTCGACATGCGTCGCCCGATCTTGGCCTCGCGCCTTGGCCTCAGCAACACGCGCGGCGTATCCAACTTCCTCGCTGGCGAGGAAAATTGGGAAGACCTGATCCAGCCGACGGGCAAGCGAAACATCTCGTTCATCGCGGCCGGACCGACGCCGCCAAGCGCTTCGGAGTTGTTGAGCGGCGAGCGTCTTGCGCTGTTCATCCGGCATCTCGCGACCCGATTCGATCACGTCATAGTTGATAGTCCGCCAATGCTGGGCCTGTCTGATGCACCGTTGATTGCCAATGTGGTCGAAGGCGTGGTCTATGTGATCGAGGCTGACCGTACTGCGGTGCGCGCATCGCAGGCCGCAATCCAGCGGCTGCGTGAATCGCGCGCGCATTTGCTTGGCGCGCTGCTCACTAAATATCGCGCGAAGCAGTCGGGCTATGGTTATGGTTATGGTTATGGTTATGGTTATGGCCAGGATCGCGTTGAAGACGAAGCCGCGGATCGAGGAAAATGACCGATTCCTATCGTGCTCGGTCCCGGCAAGGCGGTCAGGCGTTTCGGCTCAATCCGCGACTTCTGGTGGCAGGTTTCGTCGGCGCGATGCTCGCGGCGCTATCTTTTTCGCAAGTAGCCGCTTCGATCGGCGTCGCGATCGAGACATTTCGCCCACTCGGCGGCAGCTTCTTTTCCTGGCGTGCAGGTCAACGCAATCTGGCGCTGAGTCTCTATCAGGGGCGCAAGAAGGCCACGCCTGCGACGCTGATCGCCGCCGGTCGCGCGGGTTTGATCTACGCGCCGCTGTCGGCGCGTTCAATGTGGCTGGTGGGGCAAGGTTTCGAGGCGCGCAAGCGAAACGATGCCGCGCTGCGGGTGATGACGCGCGCCGAAAAGGTGACGCGCCGCGACGCCGCTGTGCAGTTGTGGCTGGGCGACAACAAGCTTCGCAAAGGCAAGATCGCCGCGTCGCTGCGCCACTATGACCTGATCATCCGCACCGAACCCGAGGCAGGCGGCGAGGTCATCAATCGCCTCGCGGCCATCATGACGGCCCGCGAGGGGCGGCGGTATCTTTTTCCCTATATCCGCGCCGACAATGAATGGCTGCCGTCGTTGCTCGTTGCCGCGACCGAACGGTTGCCGAAAGCCGAGCCGATCGGCCGGCTGTTCCTGGAACGCAAGGGCAAGGCGCCGAACTTGCCCGAGCTCGATCCGACTTATGCGCGCCTCGTCCTGCGGCTCGTGTCGGAAGGGGCCGACGATGTGGCGCTTCAGCTCTATCCCCTGCTGCCGCAGGGAAGCAACGCGGCGCTGGCTAATGTCAGCGGCGTCGTCGGCGGTAAGCCGCTTACCGGCTATCCCCCCTTCATCTGGTATTTCCCCGATGGGGAACCCCAGGGTGGGACGCTGGTAGGGCTGGACGACGGCGGCAGCGGGATCGAATTTTTCGGGGCCTCGGGAACCGTCGGCAATGCCGCGACGAAGCTGATTGCGCCGCAGGCGGCGACCCAGCTTCGCTGGCGGGTGCAGCAGCGCTCGCCCAATTTGCAAAGCGCGGCGAGTTGGGTCGCGACCTGCCTGAGCGGGAAGGCCGAGGGGCAAAGTCGTGCGTCGATCGATCTTCTGGGCGATGCCGCGCCGTTGCGGAAGACGCTGACAATGCAATTGCCCGCCGACTGCGAGCTGGTGCGGTTGGAGATGCGCGTGACGGGCGGCATCGGCCGCGATCCGGCTTCGCTGATCGTCAGCCATCTGGGATTGGCGAAGGCTGCGGTCGGCCGCGACTGATCCGACCGGAGCCGGTTGGCAGATATTCGAAGCCTTGTTTTGGAGTTTATAGTGGAAGATCGCGTTTTTGCTCAATTTGCCGACGTTCTGGCTCTCGATCCTTTAGCCAACCGTGCCGAACTGGTCTATAACGAGTATCCGGGCTGGGATTCGGTCGCGCACATGACATTGATCGCGGCGCTGGAAACCGAATTCGACTGCATGCTTGAAATGGACGATATTCTGGACATGAGCTCTTTCGCCAAGGCGGTCGAGATCATGCAGAAATATGGCTGACCCGATCTCGCTGAGCGGCAAGCTGGCGGTGATCACCGGCGGCACGCGCGGTATCGGCTTGGCAATTTCCGAAACGCTGGCGGCACATGGCGCCTCGGTTGTCATCAACACACATGCGAATGAAGCGCTGGCATCGGACCTCGCGCGCCGGCTCGCCACCACTTACGGTGTCGAAACCGATTATGTCGTCGGCGACGTCGCGTTCGCGCAGACCGCGGATCAGTTGGCACGCAAGGCGTTCGGGCTGGCGAAGCGGCTCGACATCTACGTCAACAACGCCGGGATCATGCGCGACGGGCTGATCGGCATGGTGCCGCAGCAGGATGTCGATGCGGTGATCGGCGTCAATCTGGAAGGCGTGATTCACGGCACGCAGGCGGCGGCGCGCGCCATGCGGCGCGGTGGCGGCGGATCGATCATCAATATATCGTCGATCATGGGGCGCGTCGGCAACAGTGGCCAATTGGTCTACAGCGCCGCAAAAGCGGGCGTGCTGGGCGCGACCAAGGCCGCGGCGAAGGAACTTGCGCCGCTCAATATTCGCGTCAATGCGATTGCGCCCGGATTCATCGCGACCGATCTCACCGCGCAGCTCGCCGCCGACAAGGTCGAGGAAAAGGTACGAAACATCGCGATCAACCGCGTCGGGCAGCCGCAGGACGTCGCCAATCTCGCGCTGTTTCTGGCGTCGGAAATGGCGTCCTATATCACTGGACAGGTGATCGGCGTCGACGGCGGGATGCTCGTCTGACCGGCCGCGGCGAACCCCGATGAAATTTCCCGAAATCCTGGCCCCCGATGCGCCGGCGCTTCGCGACGACCGAAGCGAGCGGTTCGTCAGCTATGGGGAACTGAAGACACGAGCGGCCGCCTGGGCTGCGCGCCTCGACGGTTCGAAGGCGCTGGTTTTCCTGTATGTGCCGAACCGCGTCGATGGCGTCGCGGCGCTGCTTGGCGCGTGGCAGGCCGGCCATGCCGTTGCGTTGCTCGACCCTGGGCTGGGCGCGGAAGGACGGATCGCGTTGTTCGACGCCTATCTTCCCGAATATGTGATCGCGGACGATGCCGACGGCAATCTCGATGTGTCGACTGGCAAGGCCGGCCCCGCCCCGCATCAGGACCTGACCCTGTTGCTGTCGACCTCGGGATCGACGGGCAGCCCCAAATTCGTTCGGTTGACCTCGGCGCAGATCCGCCACAATGCCGAGGCGATCGCCGATGTGCTGGACATCCGCGCAGACGAGGTCGGGTGCGGACATCTGCCGCTCCATTATTCCTATGGGCTGTCGATCCTGACGAGTCACCTCGTCCGCGGCGCGCCGGTGCTGTTGACCGAGCGCAGCTTTACCGACCGCGCATTCTGGACGCAGGCACGCGCAGCGAAGGTGGCGCATATGCCGGGCGTGCCCTTTCACTTCCAGATGATGCAGCGGTTGCGGTACGAACGCCTCGATCTGCCCGATCTGCGTGTGCTGACCCAAGCGGGCGGCGGGCTGAGCGTGGAGGAACGGCGAGCGGCGCACAGCTTCATGGACGGCCGCGGCGGACGTTTTTACGTCATGTACGGTCAGACCGAAGCCGCGCCGCGGATGACGACGCTGGCGCATGAGGATTTCCCGCTGACCCCGGACTCGGTGGGCACCGCGCTTCCCGGAGGCCGCTTGGAAATCGTCGACGACCAGGGAGAGGCCGTCGCGCCGGGCGAGAACGGCCTGGTCATTTATCGCGGCCCGAACGTCATGTGGGGCTATGCCGAACGGCGCGAGGATCTGGCGCTTGGCGATACGAACAAAGGCCGCCTCGAGACCGGTGATATAGGACGGCTCGACGCGGCAGGCCGCCTGACGATCAGCGGCCGCGCCAAGCGCTTCGGCAAAATCTATGGCCTGCGCGTCAATCTGGACGAAATCGAGCGCGCCGTGGCGGGAATGATCGGGCGTTGTGCGGTCGTCCAGACCGGCGAGCTGCTGCATATCGCGCACGTCGATCCGATCGATGGCGATGTGGTGGCGCGCCTCGCCGACCTGTTCACGATCCCGCGCACCGCCTATCGGCTTCACCAAATCGATGCCATCCCCTACACGGGGCGGGGCAAGGTCGATTATCGCAAGCTGGAGCGCGAATTGTGACGATATTGGAGCAATGCTTCGCCCGGCCGCCCTATTCGATCCCCGCCGCGGAGCGGGAGGCGCTGCTGCTCGGTGCGTTCAACGAACTGACCGCGCATCATCATGCGCATTGCGCGCCTTATGCGCGCATTGTCGATGGATATTGGGGCGGGCTGCGCGCGGCGGACAGCCTGGCCGATCTGCCCTATCTGCCCGTCTCGCTGTTCAAGATGCGCAGGATGCTTTCGGTGAGCGACGATGATATTCGCGTCACACTCACCTCGAGCGGCACGACGGGGCAGGCGGTCAGCCAGATTCTCGTCGATCGCGAATCCTCGATGCTCCAGCAAAAGGCGCTCGCCAATTCGCTGATGCATGTGCTGGGACCGAAGCGATTGCCTATGCTCGTGATCGACACCGACGCGGTATTCAAGGATCCGCGGATGATGAGTGCGCGTGGCGCGGGCGTTCTCGGGCAGATGCGCTTCGGGCGCGATCATGCGTTCGCACTGACCCCTGACCTGCGCCCCGACATTGATGCCGTGCGTGACTTTCTCGCCAAGCATGGCGATGCGCCTTTCTTCATGTTCGGCTTCACCTTCATGGTCTGGGCGAATTTATACGAGCAGTTCCGCGATGCAGGCCTAGACCTGTCGAACGGCGTGTTGATCCATTCGGGCGGATGGAAGAAACTTGTGGAGAAGGCCGTCGACAACCAGGTGTTTCGCGCGGCGCTGAAGGACAGCTTCGGCCTGATCCGCGTCCATAATTTCTATGGCATGGTCGAACAGATCGGTTCGATCTTCATGGAGGGGCCCGACGGTCTCCTCTATCCGCCCAATTTTTCCGACGTCATCATCCGCAATCCCGTGACATGGGAGCTCGCACCGGTCGGCGAGCCCGGGGTCGTTCAGGTACTGTCGCTTTTGCCGCGCTCCTATCCCGGCCACAGTTTGCTGACCGAGGACATGGGCGTCATCGAGGCGGTCGATGCTGGCGGGGACGAATGGATGGGGAAGGGGCTGCGCATTCTGGGACGCGTCGCCAAGGCCGAGTTGCGCGGGTGCAGTGACGTGATCGCGGCCGAGGCGGCATGACGTTCACCCTCTGGAATCCGGCGCCCGTCGTGCTCGACGATACCGAGGTACTGCGCCGCGTCGAGGCGCTGACCTATGCCGGACGCGCGCCGCTCGCGAAGTCGTCACTCGACCTGCTCGGCGCGATATCGAAGGCGCTGTTCAGTTCGCCCCAAGCGCGCGTACAGCCGCAATATGTCGCGCTCGCCTATTGGTTGCGCCCGGCCGCGCTCGAGCGCCTGGCGGGCGAGCTGCGCACACGCTTCGACGGCAGCTTCGTGCCCGCACCGCGCGGCCTTGCGCTTCATCTGCCGCCGACCAACGTCGATACGATCTTTGTCTACAGCTGGGCGGTGTCGGTGCTCGCGGGCAATTGCAACATCATTCGCTTGCCCTCTCAACTCGACGAAGGAACAGCATGGCTTGCGGGGCTGATTGCGACGACGATCGCGGAAGCGGGTGAGGGCGACCGCCACCTCTTTTGCCAGATGCCTCAAGATGGACCGCTGATCGAAGCAATCTCGCGTCATTGCGACCTGCGCATGATCTGGGGCGGCGATGCAAAGGTTGACAGCGTCTCGCGCACGCCGATCCGTCCCGATGGCCTGTCGATCGGCTTTCCCGACCGAAAGTCGCTCGCGGTCATCTGCGCCGCGAGCTATCGCGCGGCGGACGAGACCGAACGCGATGCGCTGGCCGCGCGGTTCTTCAACGACATATATTGGTTCAACCAGATGGGCTGTGGCTCGCCACGCATGCTCTATTGGGTAGGTGAATCGGGCGATCTGGCCATTGATCTTTATGACCGGCTCGACGCGCAAGTTACAGGCAAGGGGCATTTGACCGAAACGGGCGTTGCGATCGGAAAATTCGCTGCGGTCAACGATCTGCTGGCCGAAGGCATCGGCGCCAGCGCGACACGGGTCTCGAATGCTCTTCATGTGTTGAAGTCGGATCGGCCTGCCGCCATGCTGAGCCAGACGCATGGCGGCGGGCTGCTCGGACAAACGGTCGTGGGCAGCATTATCGACATCGCCGCCGATGTCGGCCGCAAGGTTCAGACGATCGGTCACTTCGGCTTCGATCGCGGCGACCTCGAGGCACTGGGGCAGGCGATCGCCGGGCGCGGCGGCTATCGCATCGTGCCGATCGGGCAGGCGTTGCAGTTCGACATCCTGTGGGACGGTGTCGATTTGTTCGACCAGATGACGCGGCGGATCGCCATCCGCCTCTGATCCGCGCGCTTACCGCCTCGCTTGGTTCAGAACGTCGGTTATCACCGCGATGGTCGTATCGACCTCGGCGTCCGTCAGCGTCGGATGGCAAAGGAACATCAGGCTGGTCTCGCCCAGTTCGCGCGCGACGGGTAGTCGGCGAAGCGGACGCCAGGGCGTACCGTCAAACGCCTTCTCCAGATAGACTTCGGGACAGCTGCCCTGCATTACGACAGCGCCGCGCGCGGTGCACTCGGCGATGATCCGGTCACGCGACCAGCCATCCCGCAGCCCTTCCGGCCGGATATAGGCATATTGACGATAATAGGCGTGCGTCATGCCGGCTGCGGGCGCCGGCACCCTAACCGCCGTCGCATATGGTATCAACGCGGCGCGGAGCCGGTCGGCGATCGCGGTCCGCCGCGCGGTCCATCGCGCCATGCGCGTCAACTGTATGCGGCCGATTGCCGCCTGCATCTCCAGCATCCGCCAATTGGTTCCGAAACTGTTGTGGACCCAGCGGAATCCGGGGGCGTGCTGTTGATTATAGACCGCGTCCCAGTTCTTGCCATGATCCTTGAACGACCACATCGCGTTCCAAAGCTTTTCGTCGTCGGTGGTGATCATGCCGCCTTCGCCACCGGTGGTCATGATCTTGTCCTGGCAAAAGGACCATGCGCCGATATGGCCGATGCTGCCGACGCTGCGCTCTCCGATCTTCGCGCCATGCGCTTGCGCGCAATCCTCGACCACCGCGATCCCGCGCGGCGTGGCGAGCGCCATGATGCCGTCCATGTCGCACGGCCATCCGCCAAGATGGACCGGAATGATGGCGCGGGTTCGGTCGGTCAGGATAGCGGCGATACTGGCAGGGCTGATGTTGCCGCTGTCAGGGTCGACGTCGGCGAAGACCGGGGTCGCGCCGGCATTCACGACCGTCGATACCGATGCGATGAAAGTGCGCGGCGTGACGATGACTTCGTCGCCCGTACCGATTCCCAGCGCCTGCAGCGCGAGGTCGAGCGCGAGCGTGCCGTTCGCCAGCGCGATCGCCCGTGCCGACCCCGCCCATGCGGCGAACTCTGCTTCAAATTCGCGCCCTTTCTGCCCGGTCCAGTAATTGACGCGGTTCGAGGCGAGGACAGCGGTGACGGCGGCGATTTCCTCGTCGGTGAACGCGGGCCAAGGGGAGGTCTGGGCGGTAAGCATTGCGGCCTTTATAACGTCGACTAATGGCGTAGGGGCGAGGCCCCGCCCTTTCAACGGCGGAGCTTGATTGTCAATGTCGGTGTCTGCCGCACAAGTTTGCACCGGAACAATCATTTAAGTCGATGCGCGCCGCCGCGCGAACGCAGCGACGCCAAAGGCAACCTGAAGGCCCGCTGCGCCCGCCAGAAACACGTAAAGCGCTGCTGGCTGGTGCACCCCGATGACGCCCCAGACGAAGAGCATCGAGATCAGATAGGGCGCCATACTGACCGCGAGATAGTCGCCGATGCCCAAGTCGCGAAGCGTATCGATCGTCACCCACGACGAGAAGAAACGTATGAGATCCATCGCGGCATGGGCTATCATAATGGCTAGCAGAAGGAGGGCGATCGGACGGGGCGCTTCGATCTGCGTACAGGCAGCGGCAAAAGTGATGGCCAAACCTGTCACGAGAAATACCGTCGCGTGGCCGCGACGTTCGAAGATTGCCAGATTCGCCATCACTCCGAATTTGCCGAGCGAGAAAAGGTAGAAGGACAGCTGGAAAAAGACGTCCGAAATTCGAAGCAGGAAGAAGATAATCTCGACGATATGCGGATCGGCGCCGATACGCCATTCCTCGCGGAACGCATACACGATCAGCATATTTGCGGCGTTGATCACTCCTATCCCCGACACGCCGAATCCTTCGCGCAGGATGGACCTGGCCGGCGCCGCTCGCACTGGCCCTTGGCTCGCTTTGAGGTGGAGCAGCAGGAAAGGTATCGTCGCGATGAAGCCGCCGATCTGCGCTGCCGACCATAAGAGCAAAAGTGTGTGAACAGAACTGACGGTAAAGGGGATGGCCGCGATGCATAGAAGATTGGCGAGCATGATCGGCGCATAGGCGAATTTGGCTTTGTTCGCGGCCGCGAGTACGCCTTGGACCGTAGGGGTCAGCGCGCCCGCCGCGGCGCCCGTCATCAGCACCCACCAAGTGACGGTCGAATCGAAGGGTGCGAAGCGCCGAATTTCGGCCGGCGCTATCGCCTCTGCGGCAATCAGCGCCAGCGATATGGCTGCGGCCAACAGCGACGAAGCGATCAGCGCTTGGCGAACTTCCCCGCGTTGCTCGGCGGTCGCGCCGCGGACGAAGCCGGGGCCGGTCATCAAAATACCGACGATGGCTTGCAGCATCATCAGCTGAAAGGCGCGCGCAGAGTCTGCCGGCGCCAGATGACCGACCGCAGCGACCGAAATTAATAGGCCGAACAACGCGCGAACGATGATGCTGCCGGCCAGCCAGCTCTGACCGACCGCCAACCGCCATGCAGTCGCTATTATTTTTGAAGTCGAAGCAGCCATATCGCCGGGAAATACAGGAAGATAAGGGTCGCCATTGACCAGTCGAGCGAAACCGCGATCTGCATGTTCGCGCAGCTGAACACCATGAATTGGGTGATCAGCAGAAGCCCGCAAAGCGCCGGGATATTCTGGAAGGTTCGCCATTGGCTTTCCATGAACCGGAAGAGAAAGCCGAACAGAGCGAAATAGAGCGGTACGCCATAATAAGTGAAGTCGTTTGCCAGTATTGGATACACCGTCGTCCATTGGGCGCTGGGATCCCATCCGACCATATCGAGATGATATTGATAATTGTTGGGATTGCAGTTCAAATTGGCGAGCGAACAGGTCACGCTTTGCAAGGTGGGCATATGGCCGAGGCCATAATTCCAGCCCGCATCCATATCGAAGGTCATGCCAAGCGCATTATAGCCTTGGCTGATGTACGATGAGAAGAACACATAGAGGATTTCAATAGATTCATGGATTTTTGCGAGCGGGCTCTGAAAATTGAAGCAGGAAATCCCGTCGGGCAGGCACGGCGGCAGCGCGCCGCCATAGCGGTCGACGCGGCGTATTGTGAACAGCAGGAGCGCGACAGGACCCAAGAGGATCGATACGATGGCGACCCGTCCCAGCATCCGTTTGTAAAGCATCGCCACGAATATGAGGATGATGATGTCGAAGACTTCCTTGTCAGTCCCACGGATCGCGCTCGACATCAAAAATATCGCCGCGATCATTCCGACCTTGAACCAGTTCTTGCCGCTATTTTTCAGAAAGACATAGATAACTAGTGGAAATAGAGCCATTTTTCCGAGGATGGCGATATAGGCCGGCACAGAGTTACGGGCATCGGCATCGGCGCTCGATTTCAGATACTCGGTGTACACATCGCCGAAATTGAGGGTGTAGGCGCTGGGATCGAATATCCACTTGTCCGAGGTGATGAAGATGGTGATCGCCACGAGCACGAGATATGCAGCAATGACGATATATTCGGCGCGCGACGACAGGGTGAGTTCAGGAAGCTGTGCGCGCTGTCCCAATCGCATGGGCGTAAAGACGTAAGCGGCGTTAAAGAACATGAGGCACAGAAGGACATAGGCACCGATCGAATAATCGTTGCGCAGCGGCCAAGGGATCGGGCCGAAATAGAAAATCGCGAGCGTGAAGACGACCCAAATATTAAAAAATTTCAGCAATTTTCTTCTCGCTCACCAAAAGCTCTGCATAGATTCTTTCAAAATTATCCTCAACTTCGTCTTGCATCGCTGACCAGCGATCGGATAATTCCTTCGCGCTTTCCAACTGCGTAATGGTCATGCCGATCCTGCCGCCGACAAAATCCTCCATGAAGGCATTGTGCGGGCCGTGATAGAGGATCGGCAAGCGCGCCGCGACATACAAAAGCGTTTTCGACGGCGCGCAGGGCAGGGGATAGTCGGGCTGGATTGCGACGAGTCCGAAATCGAAGCCGTCGAGGGCTTTGGGCAGGTCGCCGTGTGGCACTTCCGGCATCAAATCGATGGCGACATCGGGGGACGGCGAACGGGTTTCACGAACCGTCCGGCCGGGCTCGAAGATCGATAGCCTCAGCGGCCCCGTAAAAACGCGGCGCAACTTTTCGATGGCTTCGTTTATGCCGCGCGAGGCGAGATTCTGGCCCGCGAAAGCAATTTCAACGGGGCGATCGCTGCCCGGCTGCCACGGAGTTCGCGATCGGGGAGGCTGCAGCGCGAGCGTCGGCCACAGCGGAAGCTGGCGAAGGTTGTCGAAGCCGCGGAAATAAGGATGGCCCGAATAGTCACTGCTGGGTACTGCGATGACTGAAGCTCGGCGAAGCGCGAACCGCTCGGTGAGCGCATAGAGCCGCGTCGCCAGCGACGTTGCCTTCGCCGCGCCTTCGTGCACTTTGGCATCTGGATACAGATCCCAGATAAGGATCGTGACACGTCGTCCTAGCAGCCGCGCCCACAGGACATGAAACAGCGACAGTGCGGCCGACGCGTAGATGACGAGTCCGGACGAGTGCGAGATGTCGCGATAAGACGCGACCAGATTCTGGATCTGGAACAGAATCTTCGCCATCACGCCTTGCGGGAGCGCGTGGATTGCCAAGCGCGATCCGATGCTACGATCGAGATCGTCGTGCAGCGCCGCAAGCAGCTGGTTGGTCGTCTGCTGGATACTTCCATAGCCGAGCAGAAGCACCGGCCGCGCCCGCCGCATCGTCGGCGTGTCGAAAGCCGGGTTGGTTTGAGGCATGATTGGGAAACCTGACGATCTGAATCTTGGGCTGGTCTTAGACAGGCGCACGGCTTTGCGCCAGTCACGCGCCTATGCGGGAATGGAAGTATCGATGATGGCAGCCTTGCCATCCCAGGCTCGAACAGCGACACCGTAGGCATAAGCGCGGCCGCCGGGCGCCGCGCACAGGTGGAAGGTGCCGAATTGCATCAGGCGAAGCGGCCATATATCCTTCTCGGCCGCCAAAATTTCGGTACACCGGCCATAGAGGCCGAGGCGGTAGACGAAGGCGCGGTTACCCTGGATTCCTGGACCGGGTCGCCGCTCGATCAGGTCGGGGATCAATCGTCCGCTCGGCATGCCCGGCTCGATCGCCGTAGAAAACAGGAAACCGTCGGGGATGGGTGCGCCATAGATCGACGATCCTGGCAGCGTCCGCACGCGATCGACGCGCCAGGCGTCGCCCGACCCGGTCAGACGGCAGAGGTAATTCTGCTCAAGCTGCGTATCGGTGGCGTAATAGAGCGCTTCGGGAGTCGGATAGAGCCAGGTCGCGCGGTAGAGCTGATCGCCGCGCAGCACCGGTCGCACGTCGGTGAAATTGTCGCGCGCCTGCCACAGCGCGGCGCCGCTCCCGATATCGCCGGTGAGGATCCACAGGCATTGCCGATGAGGATCGGGGACAAGCGCGTGAACATGGTCGATCTCGCCGGCGCCGAAACGATAAGCGACATCCCAGTCGCCGGCGATCGAACGGCGCCAGATTCGCACCTCGCCTTTCCCAGGATTGTCGAAATAGTCGCCGAAGCACAGGCCGTCGTCGAATCCCGGAACGCCGGTCAACGGGCAGAGCGCCAGCGCGTTGCGGCCGTCGGGAATCGCAAAATCCGGAACAAGAGTCCGGCTATCGAGGTCAAGACGCCAGATCACCGAACGGTTGTTGATGAAGATCGAGCCGGGCGCCCCCTCGATCGCGTCGGTCGGCTCGACGCGCAATATCCGCCGTGTCAGCCTGGTCTTCGCAGCCAAGGCGGCGCGCCGCGACAGCGCGGGCAGATCGACCTGCCACCGGATTGCCGACAGATCGATATCTGTCACCGCGATGCGCCCGCGGTGATAGGCGACGACCATCTCGTCGTTCGCCCATAAGGGCCTGATGCCGGCGACGACCGGAAGTGCGGGGTGCGGCATGGTCATTTCCGGTGACGGCGCGAAATGCCAAAATAGGGAAAAGCGGCGGATTTTTGCGTATTCAAAAAGGCGATATGCGCGCGGGCATCGATCAGCGACACGGTCAGGCCGCCGATCGTTACTTGCTGCATATGACCGTTTTCCGTCATAGCCTGGTTCAGCGCGCGCTCGGCATAATGCAAGGCCCAACGGGGATCGCGTTCGAGCACCCGGCGCTCGGACCAAGTGCCGTCCACCCGCACTCTATAGATGCGTTCGCGATACCAGCCGGCGATTGGCCAGCTGTCCGGGTACGCGTCTTCGGCGTGATGGTTGAGCGTCAGGCTATGCGCGACATCGACCCCCAGCATCAGGATCTTCGCCCCGCGCGCGACCGCATATTCCCAGCCCGAGCCGCCGCCGCAGGCGGTGGGCAGCGCCGCGTCCCATTCGGCGGCGAACATCGCCGGCACATCGGCCCCGATCGCGATCAGCGGGTTGATCGGAAAGCTGCTGCGCACCGCGCCGGGCGTGCGAAGCAGATCCATCGCAAGCAATCCGGTCCACAACGGCGTTCGCGCCGGGTCATAGTCATGAACCGGCAGCGCCGCGCCGCCTGCGATCTGATCCGCCATTGACGGTTCGCTGCGAAAAGTGGGGAAGCCGGGCATCGCCAGCGTGCCCTTTGGACCAAGTAGCGCACGTAGCGCGGTGTTGATCGCGCGCGGTGTCTCGCCAGTCGCTTCGACGACGATGCTGCCGGCATGTACGATCAGCATGTCGTCGGCGCCGATGCCGAGACGCCCGAGCAATTCGATCAGGTCGGCAAGGGAAAGGCGGGGCTGCGGAGCGGGCGGCGCCTTGGCTTTGCCACCCTTCATCGACGCCAGCTTCTGCGCCGCGCGCCGCGCGAGCGGAACACGCCAGTAAAGCTGACGAACCGCGACTTCGGCTAATGGGATCCGGGCGAGCACGCGATGCGCAAACCCGATCATGCTGACGCTCCTATCGCATGGTCCAGCATATCGCGCGCCGCGCGGCGCGCGTTGAACAGATCGCGCGCAGCTGCGACGCAGGCGGTACGCATTTCGGAATAGCGCCGCCGATCGGCGAACAGGGACAGCGCCGCGTCGACTAGCGCCCGGGGGTCGCCGGCCGCTACATGCACGCCAAGTCCCATATCAGCTATGATCTCGCCGAAATCGGTCGACAACTCGACCGCGGCGACGATAGGCAGGCCGACACGTAGATAGTCGATCGTGCGCGATGGAAAAGTCGGAACGTCGGTGTCGCGGACGGTGACGACGAGTCCCGCATCGCAGGCAGCCGCCAGTTCGAGATAGCGGTCGCGGGGGACCGGGCGGCGATAGTGGAGATGCTGTGGCAGGCGTGCCGCTGCTTGTTCCATCTGCGGGCGCAAACGTCCATCGCCGATGACGACATATGCGAGGTCGAGTTGATGCCGCGCCGCGATTTCGGCGGCGGCAATCACGTCCTCGACGCCGCGGCCTTCGGACAATTGCCCCCCGAACAGCAATAATTGGCGATCGGCTGGCAGGCCGAAAGTCGCGCGCGTCTCGTCATGGTCAGCTGTGACATCGACCGGGTCGGTTCCCCAGATCATGTCGACGGCGACCCGCTGGTCGGGATCGACGACATAGTTGCGGCGGAGATAGTCGGCGTTGCGCGGCGACATCGTACCGATGGTCCCGAACTTACGCATCAGCCGGTTTTCGGCCCAGCGTGCGATATGGAATACCGGCCCTTTTGGGACCAGCCCGACGTTGCGCGCCGCATAAGGGAAGAAGTCGGTGACATAAAGATAGCTATGCTTTGCCTTCGTCGCAAAATCGGCGACCTGCGCCGCCTGCGTGACCACTGGGGCAAAAAAGATTGCCACATCATAATCCGCGCCATTTCCGACCGCCGCCGCGATCGGTGCACGGAGACGGTAGCTCGACAGCGTCCATCGGCTGATGCGCTCGAACAGCCGCCCCAGGCCCCGATACTGGATCGGCGAGAAATAATGCGCCGTGACACCCGAGGGAAAGTTCAGCGCGCGCGTTTCAGTGCCACCCTTATGCTCCCACTGGATGGCGATGACCGTCACCTCGTGCCCCATCGCAGCCCATTCGTCGGCTAGCTCGCTGGTGAGGTAGGAATCGCCGATCTTGTCGGGATATTTGGTGAGACAGAGAAGGATCTTCACCGGCGTGCCTCCCATATGCGGTGCAGGATCGCCTCGGTCGCGTGGATCGCATGAGCGAAGGAAAAGCGCGCGTCATAATCGGCGCGGCCGGCTGCACCTTTGGCGCTGCGATCGGACGCGCTCGCCGCCGCGAGCGCCTCTATGGCGCCCGCAAGCGCGGCGGAATCGCTTGGAGGCACGACGAGCGCCGCACCCGATCCGTTCAATATATCAGCCGCTTCGCCGGACACACCCGCCGCAATCGGCTTACCACAGGCGAGATAATGCTGCGTCTTCGATGGGATGGTAATCAGATAGAGCGGATCGTACTTCAGATGCATTACCAGTATATCGGCGGTGTCGAACACGCGGTCCATTATATCGCGCGCGACGGGCGGATGGAAATGGACGATATCGTCAGCGCCCGCGTCGCGAACTTTCTGTCGCAGCGGATCGCGCTCGATGCCGCCGCCTATCAGGTGCAGGCGGATGGCCGGTTCGCGGCGGTGCGCAGCGATCGCGGCGTCGATCAACACCGTCAATTGCTGCGCTTGGCCCATGTTGCCGCCATAGACGAGGTTCAGCCGGCCAGCGAATGCCGCCACGATCGTCTCGGGTAGACGCTGGCCTTCGGCGGGCGGCTGATAGGTCGCCCAGTTGAACACCGTCGACAGCCGATCGTCCGCGACGCCGCGCCGCGCCAACTCGCCCTTCATTCCTTCGCTCTGCACGATTAAGCACGCCGCACGGCGGTACACGAAATTGCATGCCCGCATAAGCGCTCCCACGATCCGGGGGTTCGCCATGCCCGACGCCGCGACGCTGTCGGGCCACAAATCCTGGATATCGACGACGAACGGTTTGCGGCGAACGGCGCAGAATAATGCAGCAGCGAGCGCGGGCGTCAGCGGGGGATGATAGACATATACGATGTCGTAGCGCGATCCGCGCAGGAGCCCGAACAGCAGCGACGACAAGAAGAAACCCAGATAGTTGAAAACGCGCTTTAGTGATGAAGCATTGTGCGAGGGGTAGAGCAAGAGCCGATGGACCTTGAGGCCATTGATCGTCTCGCTGCGATAGGGGCGCAGACGGTAGCCCTGATAGAGCTTTCCTCCCGGATAGTTGGGGAATCCGGTTGCGACCTCGACCTCATGTCCCGCATCTGCGAGTGCACGCGCAAAGGCGGCGCCCTTGAAGGCGGGTTCGGGATCGAACCATTGAGTGAGATAGAGGATGCGCATCGGCATCGCGTCCAGTTAGCGGGCCGAATCACACATAGTCGTGCATGCGGATCCCGTCCCAGCCATTCGACAGGCGCGCGGTGCCCAGGATCAGCTTGGCGACGCGCTCGCTGGTGTTCGCGATCTGATAGTCGGCGGGAACGATAGGAGGCAGGCCGGCGGTGACACGCTCAGAATGGATTTGCACCGCTGCGGCGATCGATTCGAGCATCGCGCGCTGGTCGAGCCCGGTGACGATGATGTTGCCGGTGTCCATCGCCTCCGGCCGTTCGATCGCATCGCGCGGCGTAATCGCCGGGAAATCGAGGATCGAGCTTTCCTCGGCGATCGTGCCGCTGTCGGAGATCGCGCAATACGCGTGCATCTGAAGATGATTATAATCGTGGAAGCCGAAGGGCTTCATATACTGCACGCGCGGGTCGAGCGTAACGCCTTCGAGGGCTTCCAGCCGGTTGCGCGTGCGCGGGTGGGTCGAGACGACGACCGGCTGGTCATAACTGTCGGCAAGCGCGTTCAGCGTGCCGACGAGCGCCCTCAGCCGCTCCTTGCTGTCGACATTCTCCTCGCGGTGCATCGAAACGATGAAATAGCTGCGGGGCGTAAGCTCGAGACGCGAAAGCACGTCGGAGACCTCTATCTGCGGGCGATAATGGTCGAGAACCTCCTTCATCGGTGACCCGGTCAGATAGACGCGGCGATGCTGCATGCCTTCGCTCAGCAGGTGGCGGCGAGCGTGCTCGGTATAAACAAGGTTGAAATCGGCGATGTGATCGACCAGGCGGCGGTTCGTCTCTTCGGGCACGTTGCGGTCGAAGCTGCGGTTGCCGGCTTCCATGTGATACACCGGAATCTTCATACGGCGTGCGATGATCGCGGCGATCGCGCTGTTCGTGTCGCCGAGCACCAGCAGTGCGTCGGGACGGTTCGCCTTCAATTCCTTCTCGGTCTCGATCAGGATGCCGCCGAGGACCGCGCCGAGGCTGGAGGTATCGACGCCCAGAAAGCTGTCGGGTTTGCGCACTCCGAGGTCACTGAAGAACAGTTCGTTGAGCTCATAGTCCCAATTCTGCCCCGTGTGGACGATCCGGTGATCGGTCAGCGTGTCGAGCCGCGCCATGACGCGCGACAGGCGAATGATCTCGGGCCGGGTGCCGAGGACGGTCGTAACCTTCAATGTGCTCATAATCTTATGCCTGGATAAGGACGGGATCGGCAAAGGTATCAGGGTTCGCCGGATCGAACAGCCGATGCGACCAGAAGAAGGTCACGACATGATCCCCGCTGTCGTTGACGATATGGTGGGTATGAAGCGGCGGCATGTCGATGGCAACCGGCTCGTCGCCCGATACAACGAAGCTGCGCACCTCGTCGGTCAGCACCTTGCGGATGCGGATCGTTGCGCGGCCCGACACGACCAGAAAGCGCTCGACGAGATCGGTGTGGAAATGATCCCCGCGTGTAGCTCCAGGCAAGGTCGTCGACACGAATGTTTGCGACCCGCCATTTGCCTTGCTGGTTTCGAACAGGGTTCCGCGCGCATCGCTCTTCGGTTCCATCTTTTTCGGATAGAAATTCGGAAAGCCGCCCGTGCGATAGCTATTGAACAGTGCAAGGTCGAACGCGTCGTCGAGATCGGGGAACAGATTGGCGCTGTAGAGGGCGTGAAAGCCCGTCAGTCGTTCGTGCAGCTCGACGATGCTCATGTCGCGGCCCGCGGGCTTCGCCGTGCCGGACCATTTGGCCAGCGCGGCGTCGATCGCCAGATTGGCCGCGGCGCCGGCGTGGAACAGTGAAACGCGTCCTTCGGGATTGATAGTCGGCTGCTCGCCTTTCCAGATCTGGTCGATCAGCGTCGCGGTGACATTGTTGTAATAGGGGCGCGCGCATTCGCCGAAAATATGCGGCAGCATCATCTCGCTATAGGTGCCGTCGGCCGCGGCAAGTATCTCGCCCGCGATCCGCTTCGAGCGGCCGTAAAAGGTGTCGCTGCCTGCATGGATGCTGTTGGCATAGACGATGCGCGGCGTCGATCCGGTGCGGCGGCACGCATCGACAAGCTGCTGCGCGATTGCCGGATTGGCCGCCTCCACCTCGGCCTCGGCGCCACGGTTGACCCCGGCGAAGTGCAGTACGGCCGCCGCGCCATCCACGGCGGCGGCGAGCCGGTCGCTGTCTTTGAACGCCGAATGATCGAGCAGCGCCAGTTCATAGGGCGCGGCGTCGCCGCGGAAGCGCGCCGCGCAGTTCACCGCGTGCAGCCGGGCCGCGGCATGCCATCCCAGCAGGCCGCCGGCGCCGGTGACGGCTATCTTCAAGCCGTTTCTCCCTTCCACAGCGCAAGCTGCGCGCGGACTTCGGGAAGGCTGAGCAACAGCTGCTTGACGCCTTCGACGTCGAGCTGCTCGGTGTTGTGCGAGTGATAATCCTCCCGTTCGGAATCGAGATCGTCACCCTCGCTGAAATAGGCGGGGTAATTGAGGTCGCGGGCGTCGAGCTGGATGCGCCAATATTCGCCGAGGTCCTCCGACGTGCCGAGTTCCTGCGCGCTGGCGAGGGTTTCATATAGTTTTTCGGCGTGGCGCCAGCCGATGACGTCGACCTGATGATCGGGCGCATCGAACAGTTCCTTCAGCGCGGTGACAAGGTCGCCGATGGTCGAGGCGGCGGCCTTCTTGATGAAGAGGTCGCCTTGGCGCGCGTGGGTGAAGGCGAAGCGCACCAGCGCGACGCTGTCCCGCAGCGGCATCAGGAAGCGCGTCATCGCGGGCTCGGTCACAGTGATCGGCCGTCCGTTCATGATCTGCTTCATGAACAGCGGAATGACCGATCCGCGCGAGCACATTACATTGCCGTAGCGTACACAGCTGATCTTGGTGTGGGCGTCGGTGCCGATTTCGCGCGCGGCGGCGTTGGCCAGCTTTTCCATCATCGCCTTCGACACGCCCATCGCGTTGATCGGATGGACGGCCTTGTCGGTCGACAGGCAGACGAGGCTGCCGACGCGCGACTCGATCGCCGACCGGATGACATTTTCGGAACCCAGAATATTGGTCCGAACCGCTTCGAGCGGGAAGAATTCACAGCTCGGCACTTGCTTCAGCGCCGCGGCATGGAAAACGGCCGTTGCGCCGTGCATTGCGCGATCGACGCTGCCGCGGTCGCGGATGTCGCCAATGTAATAGCGAACGCGCGGATCACGCAGGTCGGCGCGCATGGCGTCCTGTTTTTCCTCATCGCGGCTAAGCACGCGAACCTCGCCGACGCCATTCTCGAGCAACTGGGTTAAAATCGTCTTGCCGAACGATCCCGTGCCGCCGGTGATCAGAATGCGCGAATTTCCGTCGATCATTTAATGTCCTTAGGGACGCACACACCCTGCGCCCGCTTCCTTTTCGTCCGCCCTGAAAGGCGCGGCTCCTATGGCAGACATCATCGTCCGGTTCAATGACGATAATGGGACTTTGCCCGGCCGCAGAACATTCTTTTGATTCCAAGCGATTAGCGGCATGTCAGTGGGCCGGAAGATGACGGGGAATAGGATCAACGAAGGCCGATGTCTTGCGTTCGCGCGGCAAGGATTGCATGGGGCAGCGCAAGGCCGCGGCTCCTTGCCGAGCACGGGTCGCCAAAGAACGATGGATGCCAGCGATGTTGAAGCGCCTGTTTGATATTTTGCTGGTGATCGTCCTGCTGCCGGTGCTGCTGCCGGTTATAGCGATCGTCGCGCTGCTGGTGCGCCGCCGGATGGGATCGCCGGTGATCTTTCGCCAGCAGCGCCCGGGGCTGTATGGCCAGCCGTTTGAAATGCTAAAATTTCGCACCATGCGCGATGCGGTCGGTCCGGACGGGAGGCCGCTCGCCGACGCTGAGCGGATAACCCACCTCGGCCGTTTCCTGCGCGCGTCGAGTCTTGACGAATTGCCCGAGCTCTGGAATGTCGTGAAGGGCGAGATGAGCCTTGTTGGCCCGCGCCCGCTACTCATTGACTATCTTCCGCTTTACAACACTGAACAGGCGCGGCGCCATGAGGTGCGACCTGGAGTGACGGGATGGGCGCAGGTCAATGGACGGAATGCGTTGACCTGGGAGCAGAAATTCGCCCTCGACACTTGGTATGTCGACAACCGCAGTCTTTGGCTGGACGTCCGTATCCTGTTTTCAACGGTCGCAAAAGTTCTAAAGCGCGAAGGCGTCAGCGCTGACGGCGAAGCGACGATGCCGAAGTTCGTCGGAACACGCAGCCAATAACGAAGCACCCCACCTGTGAAGGAGAGATCTATGACGCGTTTGATCGGCATTTACGGAGCCAGTGGTTTCGGTCGCGAGGTCATGCCGATTGCACGAGACCGTTATGCGCACGACGATGCCCGTTTCGTGTTCATCGATGATGATCCGACGCAGGCAGTTGACCGAGCAAACGGCCATGATATCCTTACTTGGGAGACCTTCTTGGAGGCTGGCCCTGCAGCCGGAGTAGCGGTCGCCATCGCCGATGCTCCTGTGCGTCGGATGCTCATGGATCGTTGCGTCGCGGCGGGCGTCCCGATTTGCGAAATTCGCGCCTCCAATGTGACGGTTGGCGACGATGTGCAGATCGGCGAAGGCGCTATTTTGCAGCCCTTTTCTTCGATCACTTCAAACATCCGGATCGGCCGCGGATTCCATGCCAATATCTACAGCTATGTCGCGCATGACTGCGTTATCGGCGATTTCGTGACGCTTGCTCCGGGCGTCAAATGCAACGGCAATGTTAATATCCACGACTTTGCCTATATCGGAACGGGTGCAATCCTGCGGCAGGGTACCGGTGAAAAGCCGCTCGTAATCGGCGCAGGCGCAGTGGTGGGAATGGGAGCGGTTGTCACTAAAGACGTCGCCCCCGGAGCCACTGTTATCGGAAACCCCGCCCGCTTGCTCGAAAAGAAGTGATATCCTGCGTTTACGCGAGTTAAGCGGTCGTCGTCGGACTCATCCGCCAGTTGCCGAACCCTGATATGTGCGGAACCAGTCAACGAATTGAATCACGCCGATTTCAATGTCCGTGCTTGGGCTATAGCCCACTTCGCGGCTTATTGCAGCGATGTCCGCGAAAGTCGCCGGAACATCGCCATCCTGCATCGGCAACATGTTGAGTTCCGCCTTGCGGCCGCACGCCCTTTCAATCGTCGAGATCAGGTCCATCAGCGGTTCGGGACGGTTGTTGCCGATGTTATAGAGCCGATGCGGGGTCTGATATCCGCCTGCTTTTGCCAGCCCGTCATCGGCTGGCGGCCGGTCGAGGCTGCGGATCACGCCATCGACGATGTCATCTATATAAGTAAAATCGCGGCGCATATTGCCATGGTTGTAGACGTCAATGGGCTTGCCCGAGAGGATCGAGGCGGTGAATTTCCAAAGCGCCATGTCGGGGCGCCCCCAAGGCCCGTAGACCGTGAAGAAGCGCAGCCCGGTTTGCGGAATGCGAAACAAATGCGCATAGGTCTCGCTCATCAGTTCGTCGGCCCGCTTGGTAGCGGCGTAAAGAGAGATGGGTTGATCGACGCGATCCTCTACTCGGAAGGGCATAGTTTTGTTCGCGCCATAGACCGACGATGAGGAGGCGTAGACGAGATGCCGTACCTTGATCTGCCGCGCGAGTTCGAGGATGTTCACATGGCCGGCAAGATTGGCGCGGACATAAGCGCTAGGGTTGTCTAACGAGTAACGGACGCCGGCTTGGGCGGCGAGGTGGATGATCCGGTCGAAATCCTCTCCTGCAAGCGCTGCGGCGAGTTCGGAGTCGTCCCCGATATCGACGCGGTGGATCGTGAGCCGGTCGCCACCGATCCGTTCGAGTTCAGCTATTCGCGCTTCCTTGAGCTCGGGGGAGTAATAATCGTTGAAATTGTCGATGCCGATCACATGCTCGCCGCGGGCCAGCAGGGCGGCGGTGACATGCATGCCGATGAAACCCGCGGCACCGGTGACGAGGACGGTCATTGCCTGTCTCCATACCCGTCGGGATTGGTCGACTGCCACAGCCAGCTACTGGCGCACATGGCGTCGATGTCGAGCACGGCGTTCCAGCCGAGGAGGTCGCGGGCCTTGACGGTGGCGGCATAGCTGCTCGCGACATCGCCGGGGCGGCGCGAAGCGATTTCAACCGGCAGCGTGCGGCCGCAGGCCCGCTCATAGGCCGCGACCAGTTCCTTCACGGTGATGCCCCGACCGGTACCGACGTTGATCGCCTCGCATCCAGCGGCGCGCGAGGCATATTCGATCGCGGCGAGATGCGCGGCGGCGAGGTCGACGACATTGATATAGTCGCGTTCGCCGGTGCCATCGCGGGTGTCGTAATCGTCGCCGAATATCGACAGCCTGTCGCGTCGCCCCACTGCAACCTGCGCAACGAAGGGCATCAGATTGTTCGGAATGTCGCGCGGATCTTCGCCGATACGGCCTGATTCATGCGCGCCGACGGGGTTGAAATAGCGCAGCAGCACCGCAGATGCGCCCGCGGTCGCTTTGGCCCAGTCGCCGATGATGCCCTCGGCCATCGCCTTGGTCCGGCCATAGGGGTTGGTGGGGGCGATCGGATGATCCTCGTCGAACGGCAGATAATGCGCCTCGCCATAGACGGTTGCCGAGGAGGAAAAGACAATCCGCTTGCACCCGGCCGCATCCATCGCCGCGAGCAGGTTCATCGTGCCGCTGACGTTGGTCTGATAATAGAGCAGCGGGAGGCTGCTCGATTCTCCGACGGCCTTGAGCCCGGCGAAATGCATGACGGCGTCGGGGGCGAATGTGGTCACCGCATCGCGTAGCGCGTCGGCGTCGCGAATGTCTGCTTCGACCAGCCCAATGCCGCGGTTGGTCAATTGACGCACCCGGTCGAGCGCGACGGGCGAGCTGTTCGCGAAATTGTCGAAAACGCACACTTCATGCCCTGCCGCCAAAAGCTGAACGAGCGTGTGGCTGCCGATATATCCGGCGCCGCCGGTAACAAAGACTTTCACCCATCGCCTCCTTGCACCGCCTGCCTAGCGGTTCGCTGGCTATGGTCAATTCAAAAGGGCTTAGGCACCAGAAGCAAAGGTGGCGTTACGTGCCTTGGCTGCGACGAAAATAGAGGGCGCTCGATCCGTCGCTGGCAAAGACGGGCGTGCGGGCGAAGAGCGCCGGGACATGCTGCGCAAAGGCGTCGTGGGTGGCGGGCGTTTGCGCGGCAAGTCGGCCGCTCGCCATCCACAGCACCGTGTCGGCAAATTGTGCGACCAGCGACAGGTCGTGAAGTACCGCGACCACCGTGCGGCCGTCGGCGGCGAGCGCGGCGAGGCATTCCATCACGCGATATTGATTGGCGGGATCGAGCGCCCCGACCGGTTCGTCGACGAGCAGGACGGGCGTTTCGGCGGCAAGGACGCGTGCGAGGCAGGCGAGGGCCGCTTCGCCGCCCGACAGGCTGGTAACGCCGCGGTGGGCAAGGTCGATGCAGCCCGTTGCCGCCATTGCGCGGTCGACGGCTGCCTTGTCCTCGGCCGAGAGCCGGCCGGGCGCGGCGCCATAAGCGAAGCGGCCGAGCGCGACCATGTCGGCGACGCTGATATCCCAGGCCAGTTCGTGCACCTGCGGCAGATAGGCAAGCCGCCGCGCGCGCTCGGCGGGGCGCAGTGCGGTGAGGTCGGCGGCGCCCATGCGAATCGTGCCCTGCGTCGGCACGACGCCCGCCATCGCGCGAAGCAGCGTCGATTTGCCTGCGCCATTGGGGCCGACGATCGCGGTCAATAGCCCCGGCGCGAAGCGGGCGCTGATATTGGCGATGAGGGGGGGGGCCTGCGCCTCGACGCGCAGCGCTTCGATGATCAGATCGTCAGCCACGCGAAGCTCCTCGGCCGCGGCGCAGCACGATCAGCGTGAAAACGGGCGCGCCCGCAAGCGCGGCGACGACGCCGAGGCGCAGCTCATTGTCGGTCGGCAGGATACGCACGACGAGATCGGCAAGCACGAGGAGCAGCGCGCCCAGCCACGCCGAAGGCGCCAGCGTCCGCCCCGGATCGTGCCTCGTCCACGGGCGAACCAGATGCGGCGCGACGATCCCGACGAAGCCGACCGCGCCGGCCAGCGCCACCGCAGCGCCAGTCGCGATTCCGGTTCCGGCGACGATCGCGATGCGCGTGCGGCGGACGTCGAGGCCATGCGCGGCGGCGGCGGGCTCGCCAAGCGTGAGCAGCGACAGGTTCGCGCGCTGGGCGAACAGGAATAGCGCGCCGACGAGGATCAGCGGTGCGGTCATCGCAAGATCGGCGAGCGACCGGTTGGCGACCGACCCGAGCGTCCAGTTGACGAGATCGGAGAGCGAAAAGGGATTGGGCGCGAAGTTGAGGATCAGCGCCATCAACGCGCCCGCGAGGCTCGAGAGGCCGACCCCGACGAGGATCAGGCTCGCCATGCCCTGCGTCCGCACCGCCGCCGAGGCGAGGAGCAGAGTCGCGAGCGCAGCGCCTGCGATGGCGCCGAGGGGAAGCGCCCAGGGGAAGAGTGCCGCGAGCCCGAAATAGAGCGTCAGCGTTGCCCCGAGCGTTGCCGCCGCCGAGACGCCGAGGATGCCGGGTTCGGCAAGCGGATTGCGCGTGAGCCCTTGCAGCGCGGCGCCGCAGAGGCCCAGTGACGCGCCAACGACCGCGGCGCTGAGCACGCGCGGCAGCCGGATGTCGGCAAGGATGATCGCCGCGGCGGGATCATGCCCGCCGAGCCAGCCGGCGAACAGCGACGGCGACACGCCATCGGGGCCGGTCGCCAGCGCGAGCATCGCGGCGAGCAGCAGCATCGCGGCAAGGGTAAGGTTGAGGCGCGTCATCGCATATCCCTTCGCGCATCGGCGAGCGCCTTGACCGCGTGTCCCGTCAACCAATTGCCGCACGAGAGCCAGCCGCCGGGCACCTCGACATCGCGGGCATGGCGCGTGGCTTCCGCCACGACGGGGTGGCGCGAGGCGGTCCAATAATCCTGCCGATAGCGCGCGCTGTCGAAAAAGGCACGGAACACGAGATCGGGCGGACGGCGCACCATCTCCTCGATCGGCAGGCTGCCCCAGCCGGGGCGGGTGCGATAGGGGGTGAAGCCCGCCGCTTCCATGACCTCGGCGACCAGTGAACCGGGGCCGGTCGTGACGTCGCCGGGGGTGATGTAAAGCGCGGTGCCCGCGTGCCCGCCGCCCTGGTGCGCTGCGGCGACCTCGGTATCGAAGGCCTTGACCAGCGCCGCGGCGCGCGGGCCAGCGCCGAGCGCCGCGCCTGCCCGGAGCATCTGGCTTCGGACATCGGCGAGCGTGCCGGCATAGCCGAGCTGCACGACCTTTATCCCCATCGCTTCGAGCTGGCGGTCGAGCTTCGCGCTGCCGCCATAGGAGCGCACAACCACCGCGGGGCGCGGCATCGCAATATCCTCCAGCTGCGGGCGCAGCCGCGGCAGGCCCGCGGCGCGCGGCGCGGCAAAGGCGCTGTCGCTCGCTGCCTCGAAGGATACGGCGCGGATGCGCTCCCGGGGCACCAGCCCAAGCAGCATCTGGTCGGCGCAATAATCGATGCTGACGATGCCGTGACGGGCGGCGAGCGGCGCGCGCGGCTGGCAGGCCGTGAGGGCCGCCAGCATCGCGAGGGCCGCTCCCGCGCGCATCAGAAGGCCCAGCGGACCCCGACATAGGCCGAGCGGCCCGCGGTGCCATAGCCCGCCACGGTCTGATAATCGGTGTCGAACAGATTTTCGATGCGGCCATAGACTTCGATTCCGGCGACGAGCGGGTAGCTCGCGCGCAGATCGACCAGCCAATAATCGTCCAGCGTCACATTGTTCGCGCGATCATCGAAGCTCTTGCCGGCATAGCGCGCGGCGATCGACAGGTCGGCGCCGGTAAAAGCGCCGCCGGGCGCCCAGCCGAGTTCGGCATTGGCAAGATGCTTCGGGCGCCGCGCCAGCCGGTTGCCCTCGTAGACCGAACCGGGGGTGCGGTCGGTGGCGACAACGAGGCTGTAGTTGGCGCTGAAGCGCAGGCCCGGCGACAGCTGTACCGCGCCCTCGACCTCGACCCCCTGGGCGCGCGCGCGGTTGATATTGTCGTAAGTGCCGAAGGGACGGTTGCCCGTCGCGCAGATGGGGGGCAGGGGATTGGGACCGGCGGGACAGCTCACGAAATCGATAAGATTGCGCGTGTCGCGGCGATACCAGGCGATGTCGATGAACGCGAGCGGTGCGGCAGCGATGCGGACCCCGACTTCATAGGCGCGGGCGCGCTCGGGCTGCAGATCGGGATTGCCGTAGGCGCCTGCGGTATCCGAAAGCTGGAACAGCGTCGGCGCCTTGAAGCCTTCGCGATAGCTCGCGCGCAACGTGACATGATCGCCGAGCTTCTGCCCCGCATCGAAGGCGAGGCTCGTCGCGCCGCCGAAGTCGCGGTGATTGTCGCGGCGCACTCCCGCGGTCAGCGACAGCGTCTCGGTCGGCTTGCCGACGATCATGGCCCATAGTCCGGTGGTCGCGGTGCGGCCGCTGTCGCTCGAAAAGGCGTCGGCGGTCAGCGAGCGCGTCCATTCGCGTTCGGCGCCCGCGATCAGCCGCACTTGCTGTCCGCTTGCATTGCCCGCGGTCAGCCAGTCGATGCTGTACGAAAGACGTTCGCCGCGTCCGCGCGCCTTGAAGCTCGGATCGCTGCCCGCCGCCGGGTCGAAATTGTTGCGGTTGATGTCGGCAAAGCCGAACGCTAGCTTGTGCGAGAAGCCGGTCGTGCTGTCGTTGCCGCCCGGGCGGTGTTCGACCGAGGCGGCGGCATAATGTTCGCGCGTCTTTTGATATTCGGCGGTGTCGCCGAAGCTGTAGGTCGGCGGCGCGAAGCCGTCGAGGTCGACGCGACTGTCGGCATAAAGGCCGAAGGCGCGGAAGGTCAGCGTATTGCCGATTTCGGTCCGGTTGGTGAGGTTGAGCGCATATTGGCGGTAGCCGTCGCGCTCGGTGCCCACCGCGGCATTGCTGATCCCGTCGGTGCGGACATAGCCGCCGCCGAGGCCGAATTGCGACGCGCCGAGGTCGGCGCGGAACTGGCCGTTGACCCGCGCCGTATCGCGCGCGCCATATTCGGCGCCGATCCGGCCGCTCGTGCCGCCGCCGACCGCGTCGGGCTCGGTGGTCGAGATGGCGACGACCCCGCCGATCGCCTGGCTGCCCCACGGCAGGCTGTTTGCGCCGCGCAGCACCTCGATGCGGTCGATCGCGCCGAGCATCAGATTGGCGAAGTCGAAGCCGCCGCCCGGCGAGGAGGGGTCGCCGACGCGCACCCCGTCGATGACGACCAGCGTCTGCTCGCCCTCGGCGCCGCGGATGCGCACATTCGATACGCTGCCGAGGGTGCCATATTGGGTGATGCTGACCCCGGGCAGGCGCGCAATCAGATCGGCGGCGGTGCCGTTCTGGGCGCGGCGGATGGCGGCGGCGTCGATGACCGAGACCGAGGCATTGCTTTGGTCGGCGCCGAGCAGATCGCCAACGACGGTGATCGTCGAACCATCGGGATCAGCGTCCTGCGCCCATGCAGGCGAGGCCGCGGCAACCGCCACGAGCGACAAGGTGGATTTCCAGAAAAATGACTTCACGAGTACCTCCAGCGTAACGGCTTGCCGTCACGCGAGGATCCTCGCCTGCGCCCGGTACACCCCGCCCGCGTGCAGATAACGGCGACGCCCTGGCAGGTCTCCTGGCTCGCCGGGTCAGCGGTGGGATGCGGCCTTCCCGGAAGACAAGCTTCCAGTGGCATGATTGCATCCACCTCGCCGGACTACAGTTGCGGGGGCAGCGCCGGATCGACCGGTCTTCCCTTTTCATGCCTGTTTCCAGGCAACCCGAGGTCACGGTGCGGGCCGCTAGCAAAAGCGCGGCCGCGCTGCAATCGCCAATTCGCAGGCCGAGGTTGGACCGGCGCGCCGTGTTTCAGGTGAAGTCGGGGTTGGCCGCGGCCGGCTCGATAGCGGGCTCGGCCGGGACTTTCCTGTCGGCGGCGCCAGAATGGCGGCCGCGAACGGCCCGGGCAACGAGGAGGGTCGTGAGCGGCCAGACGATCGTATTGAACAGGTCCATACGCGTGTCGGGCCAGTTCCAGTTGCCGAGATTGATCCGGTCGAGCACTTCGTTGCCGCAGGCGGCGATGATGACGATGCCGAGCGGCAATATGTCATCGAGGCCCCGGCGCATCACGAGCGCGGTCGCGAGGAAGATGAGCATCCCCGCATGCAGGTGCAGCATCGCATCGGGGAGGCCCGTCGTCGCCCCGATATCGAGAATGAGGCCGTGATAATCGGCGGCGGCTTGCTGCAGAATTTGCATTGATCTCTTTCAAATTGCGCGGGATTTCGAATCGGGCCGCTGCCCTTTGGCGCGCGCTGCCTGAACCAGGCTTGTATGCATCGAGCTTGCGCGCATTGGCAGAAAAGTTGAAGGCCCCGCCGTCCGGCGGGGCCTTCGAGGCTGGTGCAATCCTATCCACTGGAGGTGCCCGGCCCTTGTCCAAAACTCAATCTGCCATGAGATTTTTCACCGCTACAAATATTTGTCAACGAACGATAATTTATTTCGAGCCAAATTGGATGCTATTGTGCATTCGTCGATGGACGGGGATTCAGCATCGCTTGCCCTCATGCGGAAATGAATTCCGTTTCAATATACTATCTTTTTTTGCGATCGCTGGCGTTGCTTTTGCCATGCCCTGCGAAGATTGAAATCCGCTGCGCGGCGAGTGGACGCCGCTTCGCGATATATCGATCGCAGCGCGGATAATGACGCTAACCTTGACTTGCTGTGGGTTGCAATCGTTGGCGCTTCGACCGACATTGCTGCCTTAGGGAGCCGGGCATGGATTTTGCGTTCGACAATAGTTTTCACGACGCGATGCCGGGCTTTTACGCGCCCGCGGAGGCGGCGAAGCCGTCGGCGCCGACGCTCTTGATCTTCAACCATGCGCTTGCCGACCGGTTGGGGATCGATGCGGCGGGCGTGAGCGATGCGCAGCTCGCCCGGATCTTTTCGGGCGAGGAAATGCCCGGCGGCGCCAACCCGCTGGCGCTCGCCTATGCGGGGCATCAGTTCGGGCATTTCTCGCCGCAACTGGGCGACGGCCGCGCGCTGCTGCTCGGCGAGATCGTCGCGCCCGACGGGGCGCGGTTCGACGTGCAGCTCAAAGGGTCGGGGCCGACGCCTTTTTCGCGCAACGGCGATGGCAAGGCGGCGATCGGCCCCGTGCTGCGCGAGTTCCTCGTGTCCGAGGCGATGGCGGCGATGGGCATTGCGACGACGCGCGCGCTTGCCGCGGTGGCCACCGGCGATCGCGTCCAGCGCGAGCAGGCGCATCCCGGTGCCGTGCTGACGCGCATCGCGAGCAGCCATATCCGCGTCGGCACCTTTCAGTTCTTCGCCGCGCATTTCGGCGCCGACCATGTCGCGCAATTGTCGGACTATGCCGTGCGCCGCCATTTTCCCGAGCTTGCCGAGGCGGCCAATCCGCATCTGGCGCTGCTCGACCGGGTGATCGGCCTGCAGTGCGATCTCGTCGCAAGCTGGCTTGGCGTCGGCTTCATCCACGGGGTGATGAACACCGACAATGTCGCGATCAGCGGCGAGACGATCGATTATGGCCCTTGCGCCTTCATGGACCGCTTCGCGGTGAACACGGTCTTCAGCTCGATCGACGCGAATGAACGCTATTCCTATGGCCGCCAGCCGCAGATATTGCACTGGAACATGGCGCGCTTCGCCGAAGCACTGCTTCCGGCGATCCATGCGGTCGAGCCCGGCGATGTCGAAGAGGCGAAGGCGCTTGCCAACGCCATTCCCGAACGCTTTCGCATGGCCTGGTTCGCACGGATGCGCGCCAAGCTCGGGCTGACGCAGCCGGGCGATGGCGATGCCGAGTTGATCGACGGCTTGTTTGATCAGCTCGAGACGCATCAGGTCGATTTCACGCTGTTCTTCCGCGCGCTCGCCATGCTGCTTCGCGGCGAGGGCGATATGTTGCAGGCGCTGCTCCCGGCGCCCGACGCCATGGCGCCGTGGATCGCCGAGTGGTGGGCGCTGATCGAGCGCGAGCCCGCAGGGCCGCTCGAATGCGCCGACGCGATGGACGGGGTCAACCCGCTCTATATCCCGCGCAATCATCTGGTCGAGGCGGCGCTCGCCGACGCCGAGGCCGGCGATATGACGGCGTGGCGCGAACTGCTCGATGTCGTGCGCCAGCCTTTCGTGCCGCGCAGCGAATGGGAGGCGTTTGCCCGTCCGGCGCCCGAAGGCTTCGGACCCTATACGACCTTTTGCGGAACCTGACCGGCGTGCCGGGCGCTGTTGAGCGGTCGCCCGGCACTTGCTAGAGCGGCCGCCAACCCAATCGAGGATCGCATCTTTGTCCCAGACTGAATCGGCGGCGACCAGCTCGCCCAAAATCACCGTGGTCGGTACCGGCTATGTCGGCATTTCGAACGCGGTGCTGCTCGCGCAGCGCAACCGCGTCGTCGCGCTCGATATCGATCAGCAGAAGGTCGATCTCATCAACGCCCGGACCTCGCCGATCGCCGATCCGGAGATCGAGGAGTATCTGGCGAACCGGCCGCTCGACCTGGTCGCGACGACCGACAAGCAGGACGCTTATCGCGACAGCGATTTCGTGATCGTCGCGACGCCGACCGACTATGACCCGGACAATAATTATTTCAACACGAGCACGGTCGAAGCGGTCATCGCCGATGCGCTGGCGCTCGCGCCGCGCGCGCTGATCGTTATCAAATCGACGATTCCGGTCGGCTTCACCGACCGCATGCGCGCCGAATTCGGCAGCGACAATATAGTCTTCTCACCCGAATTCCTGCGCGAAGGACGCGCGCTTTATGACAATCTCTACCCCTCACGGATCATCGTCGGCGACACCAACCCGCGCGCCGCCGATTTCGCGCGGCTGCTCGAGCAGGCGTCGCTCAAGGACAAGACCGATGTGCTGCAGACGGGCAATACCGAGGCCGAGGCGATCAAGCTGTTCGCCAACACCTATCTTGCGATGCGCGTCGCCTTCTTCAACGAACTCGATACCTATGCCGCGATGCACGGTATCGACAGCCGACAGGTGATCGACGGGGTGGGGCTCGACCCCAGGATCGGGCAATTCTACAATAACCCGTCCTTCGGCTATGGCGGCTATTGCCTGCCCAAGGATACCAAGCAGCTGCTTGCCAATTATCAGGATGTGCCGCAGAATTTGATCCAGGCGATCGTCGCATCGAACACCACGCGCAAGGATTTCATCGCCGCCGAGGTCGTGCGCCGCAAACCGCGTGTCGTCGGCATCCACCGGCTTGCAATGAAGGCGGGATCCGACAATTTCCGCGCGAGCAGCATCCTGGGCGTGATGAAGCGCGTCAAGGCCAAGGGGATCGAGGTTATCGTCTATGAACCGCTGATCGAGGAGGATCGGCTGTTCAACTCGCGGGTCGTGCGCGATCTTGATGCCTTCAAGGCCGAGGCCGACGTGATCATCGCCAATCGCGTCGCCGACGAACTCGCCGATGTGGCCGACAAGGTCTACAGCCGCGATCTGTTCGGCGCCGATAGCTGAGCGGTTGCCACGGGGCCGCCTTTTCGACGGACCGAGCCGGTTTCCCCGAAAACCGGGTTGCGTGCGTGCGGCGGGCAAGCCACAAGTGCGCATCGGTTGTGGACAGATGGCCAGCGAAAAAAAGCGTCACGAATTGAACGGCTTTGGCGTCGATGCTCGGCGGCGGTGGGGACTATTGTCCGCGTCGCTGCTCTCGCTCGCCTGCGCCCATGCGGTCGCGGCGCAGGAGCGCGAACCGGCCGCGCCGCCGGCAGA
This sequence comes from Sphingopyxis terrae subsp. terrae NBRC 15098, assembly GCF_001598815.1. Lineage (GTDB taxonomy): Bacteria > Pseudomonadota > Alphaproteobacteria > Sphingomonadales > Sphingomonadaceae > Sphingopyxis > Sphingopyxis terrae. Next base: position 33,070 of record NZ_BCZQ01000012.1, read on the forward strand.
AGAGGCCGCGACCGCGGAGCCCGCCGCGGCCGATACGCCGGCTCCCGGCGATGATACCCCGATCGCGAGCCCGTCGCCGCCGCCCGAGGGCGCGGTCTTGCCCGAGGTGGCGCCGATCATTCCCGATGACGAATTCAAGAAGGCGATTCCTCCGATCAGTGCGGAGGACGATCCCGAGCTCGACAAGCCGCTCGAATCGATCGCCGATTTCGAAAAGCGCGTCGCCGATGCGGCGAAGCAGAAGGCGAACGGTACCGCCGACGCCGTGCCGCAGGTCGATGGCACGCCCGTTCCCGCGCTCGCCGACGGGCAGACGGTCGAGCCGATCGGCGATGCGCCGATAACCGATACCGAGCTCGCCGCGCCCTTGCCGCCGCTCGAAAGCTTTGACGTTCAGCCGGTCCAGTTCGTCGATGCCGAGCCCGAGGGCGAGAACCGGCAGGTCGCCTATTCGGTGCAGGTCAATGGTCTTGCCGCAGCCGACGACAGCACCGATGCCGACCTCTCCGGGTTGTTCGGCGACCTGTCGGCGCTCTATGACGGCGATGGCAAGGCCGACAATTTCGCGATGCTGCGCGCCCGGCTGAGCAATGATGCGGAGCTGATGCAGCGCATCTTGTCGTCCGAAGGCTATTATGACGGCAGCGTCGATACGCGTATCGATCGCGCCGGCCGCGAGCGCGGGCAGCCGGTTTCAGCGGTGATCGATGTAAAGCCGGGTCCGCGCTACAGCTTTTCGGACATCATCCTCGATGCCAAGCCGACGGTGCCGCCGGGGCTGATCGCCGACAATTTCCCGCTCGCTATCGGCGAGCCGATCGTCGCCGAACGGGTTCAGGGCGCCGAAGCGGCGATCTCGCTCAAACTTCCCGAGGAAGGCTATCCCTTTGCCAAGGTCGGCCAGCGCGACATCCTGCTCGATGGCGACAAGGCAACGGGCGTCTACACGCTGCCGATCAACATCGGCCCGCGCGCCCGTTTCGGCGGCTTTGCGAGTAGCGGCGAGGAGGCCTTTGGCGCCGACCATGTCGCGATCATGGCACGGTTCAAGCGCGGCGATCTCTACGACAGCCGCAAGGTCGACGATCTGCGGCAGGCGCTGGTCGCCACCGGCCTGTTCGCGACCGTGTCGGTCGAGCCGCAGGCGACGGGCGAGAGCGCGGGCGACGATACCGAATATGTGACGATGCTGGTCAACCAGCAGGCGGGACCGCCGCGCACGCTCGCCGCCAGTGCCGGCTATGGCACCGGCGAGGGAATCCGCGTCGAAGGAAGCTGGACCCACCGCAATCTTTTCCCGCCTGAAGGCGCGTTGATCGTGCGCGGCGTCGCGGGGACGCAGGAGCAGGGGCTGGGGGTCACCTTCCGCCGGTCGAATGCGGGGCGGCGGGATCGCACCTTTGAACTGGTCGGTGAGGCGACGCGGAGCAATTATAACGCGTTCGAGGCGCTGACGGGGCGCATTGCGGCGCGGGTCAGCTATGACTCGACGCCGATCTGGCAGAAAAAGCTGACCTATGCCTATGGCGTGCAGCTTATCGCGACGAGCGAGGATGATTACAGTTTCCTGCTCGCCGATCGCGAACGCGACCTATATTATATCGTCGGCCTGACCGGACAGATCGGGATCGATCGCACCGACAGCCTGCTCGATCCGACCAAGGGATTTCGCGTCACCACGCTGATCGAGCCCGAAGGATCGATGAGCGGGCGCTTCTCGCCCTATGCGCGCGCGCGCGTCGATGTCAGCGGCTATTATCCGGTGGCCGAGAATATCGTGCTCGCGGGCCGCTTGCGCGTCGGTTCGATCCTCGGCGCCGCGCGCGAGCGGCTGGCGCCGTCGCGGCGCTTCTACGCCGGCGGCGGCGGTTCGGTGCGCGGCTTCGGCTATCAACAGCTTGGTCCCAAGGATCCCAACAACGACCCGATCGGCGGGCGCAGCGTCAACGAAGCCGCGTTCGAGGCGCGCTACCGGTTCGGTAATTTCGGGATCGTCGGCTTCGTCGATGCAGGGCAGGTCTATACCGGATCGACCCCCGATTTTTCGAATATGCGCTTCGGCGCCGGTATCGGCGGCCGTTTTTACACCAATTTCGGCCCGATGCGGCTTGACGTCGCGACGCCGATCGATCGCAAGCCCGGTGAATCGCGGCTCAGCGTCTATGTCTCGATCGGGCAGGCTTTCTGATGGCCGCGGGCGCAGCCGAGCCGATGGAGGACACGCCGCCGCCGCGGCGGAGTAACCCTTGGCCGCGCCGCGTGCTGCGCTGGACGGGGATCGTCGTCGGCGGGCTGCTCGCGCTGATCGCATTGTTCGTCGTCGGTCTCAACAGCGACGCCGGGCGCCGCTTTGTCGTCACCCAGATCGAGAAATATGAATTTTCGAACGGGATGAAGATCGGCATCGGCCGGCTCGACGGATCGCTCTACGGCGCGATGGTGGTGCGCGACTTCACGCTGTCCGATCCGAAAGGCGTGTTCCTGCGCTCGCCCGAGGTCAGGATCGACTGGCGGCCGTTCGCCTATCTGAGCAACCATGTCGATGTCCGTTCGGCGACCGCCTCGACGATCGTGCTGCAACGGCTGCCCGCATTCCGTCCGACGCCTGACACTGGCGAACCCCTGCTTCCCGACCTCGATATCGACATCGGGCGGCTGCGCGTCGACCGGTTCGTCGTCGAGCCTGCGGTGACGGGCGCGCGGCAGGAACTCCGCATCGACGGCAAGGTCGCGATCGCCGACCGGCGCGCGCAGGTTACGGCGAAGGCCGAGACCATCGGCGGCAAGGCGAAGGGCGACCGGCTCGCGCTGCTTCTCGACGCGGTGCCCGAAAAGAACCGCCTGGCGCTGACGCTCGACGTCAACGCTCCCGCCGGTGGGGTGCTGGCGGCACTCGGCGGGTTCAAGGAGCCGCTGACGGCCAAGCTTGCCGGCCGCGGCGACTGGACGCGCTGGGACGGGCGCCTCGACGCGACGCTGGGCGCGGCGCCGCTCGCCGGGCTGGCGCTGAGCGCGCGCGACGGGACGTTCGCGGTCAAGGGTACCACGCGGGCGGCGCGGCTGTTTGCGGGCACGCCGGCGGCGCTGCTCGGCCGCGAGACGGCGGTCGATGTCACGGCGCGGCTCGCCCGGCGCAAGGCCGATCTCGACGGACGGCTTTCGTCTGATGCGATGCGGCTCGGGATCAGCGGCGGCCTCGATCTCGGCGCCAATCGTTACGATGGCCTGCAACTGGCGTTCGTGCTGCTGCGCCCCGCCGCGATCGCGCCGGCGCTTCGGGCGAGCGGCGGCCGGGCGTCGGCGCGGCTCGATGGCGCCTTTGCGACGCCGACGGTCGCGTATAGCGTCGATGCGGCGAGCCTTGCGGTCAATGATATCGTCGTCGAGGCGCTGAACCTGTCGGGCAAGGCGCGCGTCGATGTCGACCAGATCGTCATCCCGGTGACGGGGCGCGCGGCGCGCATCCGCGGGCTCGATACGGTGGCGGGCGGAACGCTCGTCGCGGTGCGGCTCGACGGCGACCTTGCTTACAAGAATGGGCGGCTGCTCAGCGACAACCTTCGGCTGCGGTCGCCGCGCATCGACGCCAAGGCGATCATCGTCGCCGACCTCAACCGCGGCTTCTACACCGGCGCCATCGACGGGCGGGTCAATAATTACCGCATCGAAAGCGTCGGCATCTTCGACATCGGCACCGACGTCGATCTGAAGCGTGTCGGTACCGACGGGTTCGAGATTGCCGGCCGCATTCGCGCGCGATCGACCCAATTGTTCAATTCGGGCGTTCGCGACCTGCTCGGCGGCAATGCCGTGGCGACGAGCGACATTCGCTATGGCACCGACGGCATCGTGCGCTTCGCCAATCTGCGCCTCACCGCGCCGCGGCTGCGGGTGACGAGCGGGCAGGGCAGCTATGCGCCGGGCGGCCAGCTCCAGCTCGTCGCGCGCGCCAATTCGGTCGATTACGGTCCGCTTGGTGTCGAGGTGGCGGGGACGATCAGCGACCCGCGCGCGACGCTGCGCGCCGAGCGCCCCGGCCTCGGCATCGGCCTCGCCAATCTGGAAGCGCGACTGACGGGCGCCCCCAACGGATACCGGCTCGCGGCGAAGGGGGAGACAGATTACGGTCCGCTGACCGCCGATGTCGTCCTGCTGACCGCCGCCGGCCCGCTGACCATCGATGTCGAACGCGCCGACCTGTCGGGAATCGGCTTCAAGGGACGGCTGCAGCAAAGCGCGGCGGGGCCGTTCGTCGGACAGCTCGACGCGTCGGGGCAGGGGCTGGGCGGCATCGTGCGGCTGAGCGCCGATGGTCAATATCAGGCGGTTGCGGCGAATATCCGCGCGAACAATGTCGTGCTGCCCGGTGCCGCGCGGCTCGCGGTCGGCAGCGCGATCGTCGATGCCGACATGATCCTTTACGACAAGCCGCGGATCATCGCCGACATCCAGCTCGCCGACACGCGCATCCGCGATTATGACATTGCGGTCGGGCGGGTGAAGATCGACTATCGTGACGGGCGCGGCAAGGCGCAGGCGCTGGTCGAGGGGACCAGCGGCGTGCCGTTCCGCATCGCCGCCAATGCCGATCTGACCCCCGAGCTGTGGCGCGCATCGGTGCAGGGCCGCGCCAGCGGCATCAACTTCCGCACCGCGTCGCCGGCGCGCATCGTGCCGCATGCCGACGACTATGAACTGCTTCCGACGACCATCGACCTCGGCCGCGGCAGCAGCGCGCGCCTCGCGGGGCGCTTCGGCGAGGGCATCGTCGTCCAGAGCCGCCTCGAGCGCGCCAATATGACGATCCTCAACGCCGTCTATCCGGGACTGGGGCTCGGCGGGCGCGCGACCGGCAGCCTCGACTTCGCGCAGGAAAATTCCGACGCTTTCCCGCGTGCCGACGCGCGGCTGACGATCAACGATTTCACGCGCACGACCGCGGCGGCGGTCAGCCAGCCGGTCGACGTCAATTTCGCGGGCAAGCTGCTCGCCGACGGGGGCGAATTGCGCGCCGTGGTGCGCAAGCGCGGCAGCGTGATCGGACGGCTGCAGGCGTCGCTGCGCCCGCTCGGGCCGGGGGCCGGAGACTGGATGACGCGCCTGCGCGCCGCACCGCTCGGCGGCGGGCTGCGCTATAATGGACCTGCCGACACGCTCTATTCCTTCGTCGGCCCAGCCGATCAGGGGCTTGCCGGCCCGATCGCGGTGGCGGCCGACTTCAGTTGCCAGCTTGCCGATCCCTGTCTGCAGGGCGTGCTCAAGGGCAATGGCATGACCTATGAGAACCAGACCTATGGCACCAAGCTGACCGACATGGTGGTCAGCGGCCGCTTTACCGGCAACCGGCTCGAAATCGATCAGCTTACCGCCAAGGCCGGCACCGGAAGCGTCGCGGCGAAGGGCTATGTCAGCCTGTCGTCGGCCGATGGTTATCCGATGAACATCGTCGCCACGCTCGACAATGCGCGGCTGGCGCGCAGCGAGAATATCGGCGCGCGCGCGACCGGCACGCTGACCCTCACAAAAGCAGCGGGAGAGGCAGCGCTGCTGTCGGGCGACCTGCGCCTGCCCGAAACGCGCTATCGCATCGTGCGCGAGGGCGCGGCGAGCGTTCCCGTGCTCACCGGCGTGCGCCGCAAGCCGCCGAGCGGGCGCCGCCGGATCAGCGGCGACGGGCTGGCGGCGGTGGGCGGCAGCCTGTTCGACCTGATCCGGCTCGACATCCGCCTGCGCGCCGGCGAACAGATTTATGTGACCGGCATGGGGCTCGAATCCGAATGGCAGGCCGACGTCACCTTGAAGGGAACCACCGTCGCGCCGCGCGTGACCGGCGAGATCGAACTGGTGCGCGGCACGCTCGATTTCGCGGGGCGCTCGTTTAACCTCGAACAGGGCAAGGTGACCTTCCCCACCGGCGACGCCTATGACCCCGCGATCAACCTGCTTGCGACCGACACTTTCGACAATGTGACCGTGAATGTCGCGGTGACCGGGCGCGCGAGCAACCCGCAGGTCGCCTTTTCGAGCGTGCCCGGACTGCCGCAGGACGAAATCGTCTCGCGCATCCTGTTCGGCGATTCGATCACCTCGCTGTCTCCGCTTCAGGCGGTGCAACTGGCTGCGTCGCTCAACACGCTGCGCGGCGGCGGCGGCGGGCTCAGCCCGCTCGGCGCGCTCCAGTCGGCGGCGGGGATCGACCGCCTGCGCATTCTGGGGCCCGACGATACGACCGGACGCGGCACCGCGTTGGCGGCAGGGCAATATATCTCGAAGGACATCTATCTTGAGGTCATCACCGACGCACGCGGTTATACCGCGACCCAGCTCGAGATCAGCCTGACGCGCGCGCTGTCGATCCTGAGCCAGGCGGGCGGGTCGGGACAATCGAACTTCTCCGTCCGCTACCGCAAGGATTATTGATGCGCCGCGCGCTGATGCTCTTGCCGCTGTTCGCGCTGGCGGCGTGCAAACAGCAGCCCGATTTCGACCAGCGGTACGACAAGGCTGCATCCGACATCGAAGCGCGCGCGCGGGCGATGGACAAGGATCTGTCGGAGGCGGACAAGGCCGCCGCCGCGGCCGCACCCGGCAATGGTTCGCTGACGAAGGGCTTGCCAGCCGCGTCGACCGCGTCTAACGCACCCCCGTCATCTGGGGAGTAGCCAGCCGTCCTGCCGGACGGGCCGCAGCGTCAACATACTCGGTCGAGAGGCCGTGGCGCCGCGGAAGCGCGAAAGCGTTTGGGCGAGACCAATGGCGTCGCACCTTCGTCCGGGCCGGGCGGCGGGCGCGATCGCTGTTGGAGTTCGCTTGCCGCTCGGCCCCGGAGTAACTCATGGAAGCCTTGTTCACCTCGACCGCGGTCGTCGCGCTCGCCGAGATCGGCGACAAGACGCAGCTCCTCGCGATTCTGCTTGCGACGCGCTTCAAACGGCCGCTTCCGATCATCCTCGGCATTTTGGTCGCAACGCTCGCCAATCATGCGCTCGCCGCGCTGCTGGGGGCGCAGGCGGCCGCCTTCCTCGACAGCGATATCTTCCGCTATGTCATCGGCGCTTCGTTCGTCGCAATGGCGGCGTGGACGCTGATTCCGGACAAGTTCGAGGATGATGATGCGCCCAAATCGCATGCGGGCGCGTTCATGACGACGCTCGTCGCCTTCTTCCTCGTCGAGATGGGCGACAAGACGCAGGTAGCGACGATCGCGCTCGGCGCGCGCTTCCACGATGTCTTTACCGTCACGGCGGGTACGACGCTGGGGATGATGATCGCCAATGTGCCCGCGATCTTCCTTGGCCACGAACTGCTCAAGCGCGTCGATCTGAACAAGGTCCGCATGATCGCTGCGGCGCTGTTCCTGGTGATCGGCCTGTGGGTTCTGGCCCAGACCGCGGGACTGTTCCGCGCAGGCTGACCGCCGCGATCAGAACGGCTTGCAGGGCTTGCCGTTGTCGTCGAACCGGGCGGCGAGATCATATTCGCGGCCGTTCCAGCGCAGATAGGGGAAACAGAAGCCGGGAAGGCCGACCTGGATATCGGGATAATTGTCGACACCGTGGCTTTTGAGGAAGTTTGCAAAGCCCTGGGTGGTCAGCATCACTTTCCAGCTTCCCGCCGGCGTCTTGGTCAGGACGATCGAATTGACGCCGGCCGATCCGTTGCAGAAGATGCCATTGTCGTGGATCATCGCTTCGGGTCGGCCGTCGCCGTTGACGTCGCCGATAAAATCGACCTGCGCCTCCGAATGGCCGCTGTCGTCGTCGGTGCAGGCTGTCCAGCGGCCGCCCTTGACCGGCTTGATTTCGGCGGCGCGAAACAGCGCGAGGCGCTCGGTCGCCGGGATCGCCTTGGCTTCGGGGGTTTGCGAGCCGTCCCAATCGAACAGATAGTCGCGCGAAATCGGCATCGGGCCGCTACGCGGCGGCGCGGCGCTTGCCGGGGCGGCTGCGGCCTTCCCGTCCTGGCTGCACGCCGTCGGCGCGCCGTAGCTGCCGCCCGCGAAATGGCGCGTGCCGGGGCAGGCCGAATAGCGCGCCTCGAGCGTCAGGTCGCGCCAGCCGCCGGTGCGCGTCTTGGCGAAGCCGACGATGCCATCCTCGGCGATCAGACGGCGCCAGCGCCCGTCGGTGCCGAGCGTCAGCACCGCAAAATAGGCGCCGGGCTTGCTATAGCATTTGGGATCGACATCGGCGACATGCGCCTCCGCCCGTCCGTCGCCGTTGAGATCGGCAAAGGCGACGCGCGGGTTCGACGCGCCGCCGCAGCGGTTGATCGCGCGCCCGTTTTCGACCCGGAAGCCTGCAGCTTCGAACAACTGGATGCTCTGTTCCCTGGTCAGGCGCGGCTGCGCCGTACCCTGCGCCGCGCTCTGCGCCGGACCGGCAAGCGGCAGCGCGGCCAGTGACAAACCCAACAGCATCCGGATGTTCGACATGGTGGTCCCTCCCGTCGCGGCGAAGGCTAACACGAACCGCCCCCGCCTTGCCACGCAAATCGCGGGCGGTGTTCGCCCGCCCTCGCTTGCAATCGGGTGCGGTTTCGCGGATGGCTGAAAGCGGCAAGGCAAGCGACGACCCGCCCGGACGAGGCCGGCGCGCTTCGAGGAGAGGCTTATGGACTTCGATCTGGTCGTGCGCGGCGGGCTGGTTTTCGACGGGAGCGGTACCGCTCCCTTCGTCGGCGACATCGGCCTTCGCGGCGGAAAAATCGCCGCAATCGGGCAGATAACGGGCCGCGGGGCCGAGGAGATCAATGCCAGCGACCGCATCGTAACCCCCGGCTTCATCGACATTCACACCCATTATGACGGGCAGGCGACGTGGGAGACACGCATGGCGCCCTCCTCGAATCATGGCGTGACGACGGTGCTGATGGGCAATTGCGGCGTCGGCTTCGCGCCGTGCCGGCCGCACCAACGCGACATGCTCGTCAAGCTGATGGAGGGGGTCGAGGATATTCCCGAGGTCGTGATGGTCGACGGGCTGCCTTGGAATTGGGAGAGTTTCCCCGACTATCTCGACGCGCTCGATGCGCGCGAACTCGACATCGATATCGCGGCGCAGGTGCCGCATTCGGCGCTGCGCATCTTCGTGATGGGCGAACGCGGCGCGCAGCACGAGGCCCCGACCGCCGACGATCTGGCGCAGATGCGCGCGCTGGTCGCCGATGCCGTCGCCGCCGGAGCCTTCGGGGTCACGACGTCGCGCAACATGATGCACCGGACCAAGGCGGGCGAACTGGCGCCGAGCCTTTATTCCGAGGCCGACGAGCTGCGCGCGCTGATGGACGGCCTTGGCGATGCCGATGCAGGGGTGTTCCAGATCATCCCGGCACCGGCCAATGATGCCGAGAGCGAATTCGCCTTGCTGCGCGCGCTTGCCGAACATGGGCGGCGCCCCTTGTCCTTCACCCTGCTTGATGTGCCCAACCAGCCGGGGGCGGGGTGGCGATCGATGCTCGCGGGGCTCGAACAGGCGCGCCGCGACGGGCTGCAGATGCGCGGCCAGGTCGCGCCGCGTCCGGTCGGCACGTTCTTCGGCCTCGACCTCAGCCTCCATCCGTTCAGCTCGCACCCGAGCTACAAGGCGATCGCCGCCCGCCCGCTGGCCGAGCGTGTGGCGGCGATGCGCGATCCGGCCTTCCGCGCGCGTCTGCTCGCCGAGACGGCCGAGGACAGCAATCCGGTGACGCTGGCGCTGATCGATGCGTTCCGCGCCGCGCATGAATGGAGCGACGGCCCCGATTATGAACCGCAGCGCGAGACGCGGATCGAGGCGCGCGCCGCGGCGGCGGGCAAGTCGGTTGCCGAATTCGCCTATGACCTGCTGCTGAAGGACGAAGGGCGGCGGCTCTTCTATCTGCCTGCCGCCAATTATTCGGAGGGCAATCTGAACGCGGTGCGCGAAATGCTGGGTCATCCCGATACGGTGATGGCGCTCGCCGACGGCGGCGCGCATTACGGCCTGATCTGCGACGCGAGCTTTCCGACCTATTTTCTCCAGCGCTGGGTCCGCGATGCCGATCCCGGCGACCGGATCGCGCTCGCCGACGCCATTGCCGAGCTGACCGCGCGTCCCGCCGCGACCGTCGGCATGACCGACCGCGGTCGCATCGCCGAGGGGATGAAGGCGGACCTCAACATCATCGATTTCAACGCACTGCGCCTGCATGTTCCGACAATCCGTTACGATCTGCCCGCTGGCGGGAAGCGCATGCATCAGGCCGCCGACGGCTATGTGGCGACGATCGTATCGGGCGCGGTCACCTATCGCGACGGGCAGCCGACGGGCGTGCTCCCTGGTCGGCTCGTGCGGCGGGGACGGGATGCGGCGCCAGCCGGCGCGGGCGATCCGGCGATCCCGCGTGCCGCCTAGGGTCAGCATGAAGGACGATACCGACTTCGCCGGAAAGGCGGTGCTGGTGGTTGGCGGATCGAGCGGGATCGGCAACGGCATCGCCCATGGCTTTCGCGCGCGCGGCGCGGCGGTCCATGTCTGGGGGACACGCGCGCAGGCGACCGATTACGACCCGGACGATGGGTCCGATCTTGCGGGGCTCGGCTATAGCTGTGTCGATGTCGGCGACCCCGACGCGATCGAGGCGGCGGCAATGCCGTTCGACCGGCTCGATGTGCTGATCCTGTGCCAGGGCACGGTCGTCTATCGGCGCGGCGAGTTCGAGCGCGAGGGATGGGACCGGGTGATGGCGGTGAACCTCGACAGCCTGATGCATATATCGCGCAAGTTCCGGCCGCAGCTGTCGCAAAGCGCCGGATCGATCGTCATCGTCAGTTCGATTTCGGGGCTCAAGGCCAATATCGGCAATCCCGCCTATGCCGCGTCGAAGGCCGGGGCGATCAGCCTGACCAAGACGCTGGGGCAGGCCTTCGCTGCCGACGGCATCCGCGTAAACGGCCTCGCGCCGGGGCTGGTCGATACCAAGCTGACCAAGGTGACGACGCAGAATCCCGACCGGCTGGAGGGGGCACTCGCGCATATCCCGCAGCGACGGATGGGAACGCCCGAGGACATGGCGGGGGCGGCGATCTTTCTTGCCTCGCCGCTTGCCTCCTATGTCACCGGTCATACGCTGATCGTCGACGGGGGCCTCTCGCTCCGATCGGGCGCCCCATCAATTCCTGCAGGTGACGCGCCGCGATTTTCGCGGCAGGAGAGGGCGGCTACGCGATTTTGCAGAGTCGGTGCGGGAGAGACTATTGTGTTCGACACGCTGGAACCGAGCAGCCTGCCGCCCGAGGATGAGGCGCTGCGCAGCCGCGTCCGTGCGCTCGCCGAGGCGGCGACGGCGGCGCGGCCCGCCGACGTCCGCGCCCGGTCGTGGCAAGGGTTCGACGCCGATTTCAGCCGCAAGCTCGGCGCTGCAGGGCTGCTCGGCCTGACGCTTCCCAAAGCCTATGGCGGCGGCGAGCGCGGCCCGTTCGCGCGGTTCGTCGTCGTCGAGGAATTGCTGTCGGCCGGCGCGCCGGTGGCGGCGCACTGGATCGCCGACCGGCAAAGCGCGCCGCTGATCCTGAATTACGGGACCGAGGCGCAGCGCCAATTTTATTTGCCGCGCATTTGCCGCGGCGAATTGTTCTTCTGCATCGGGATGAGCGAGCCGGGATCGGGATCGGACCTTGCGAGCGTTCGCACCCGCGCCGAGCGCACCGCGGGCGGCTGGCGGGTCAACGGGCAGAAGATATGGACGACCGGCGCGATGCACTGCGACTATATGATCGCGCTGCTCCGCACCTCGGGAAGCGCCGAGGATCGTCATGCCGGGCTGTCGCAGCTTATCATCGACCTGAAGGCGCCGGGGATCACCATCCGTCCGATCGTCGATCTGACCGGCGACGCGCATTTCTGCGAAATATTCTTCGAAGATGTCGATCTGCCCGCCGACGCGCTGATCGGCGCCGAGGGCGAGGGGTGGAAGCAGGTCACCGCCGAACTCGCCTTCGAACGCAGCGGCCCCGAGCGTATCTACTCGAGCGTCGTGCTTCTGGATGCCTGGGTGCGGCATTTGCAGCATATCGGACGCGACGATACGGCGGTGCGCGCGCTGGTGGGGGATTTCACCGCGCGGCTCGCGACGCTGCGCGCGATGTCGATCGCCTGCACCGCGCGGCTTGCGGCGGGCGAAAGCCCGGTGGTCGAGGCATCGCTGGTCAAGGATCTGGGGACGGCGTTCGAGCAGCAGCTTCCGGTCGCGATCGGCGACGACCTTGCCGCGCATCCCGATGAACCCGTCTCGGACGAGCTTTACCGCACGCTGACCTATGTCACGCATGTCGCGCCCAGCTTTTCGCTGCGCGGCGGCACCCGCGAAATATTGCGCGGCATCATCGCCCGCGGCATGGGCCTTCGGTGAGGAGCCATAGATGACCGATTTCCTCGACCCTTTCGAACGGATGATCGCCGCGCTTTTTAGCCCCGCCGCGGTGCGCGCAGCGGAGCGCGGCGAGCCGGACGACAGGGCATGGACGGAGCTCGCGGCTTCGGGTTTTCTCGATGCACTGGCTCCCGAAGACGCCGGCGGCGCGGGGCTGTCCTTTGCCGATATCGTCCCGCTGTGGCTGGTGCTTGGCCGCCATGCGGTACCCTGTCCGGTCGGCGAAACGATGATTGCGCGCGCGTTGCTCGCGCAAGCGGGGAGGGCCGCGCCCGATGGACCGATCGCGATCGCCGCGCAGGCGTCCGGCGCAGCCGGGCGGGTGATCGGTGCGGCGCTGGCGCGACATCTGCTCGTCGAATGGGAGGGCAATCTCTATCTTGCCGGCGTGGCAGGCGAAGCGGATGGCGGCGCGGGGGAACTCGCGGCATCGGTGCGCTGGGATAGCGAAGCCGCGACACCGGTGGGGCCGATAGTCCCCGACGGATTGCGCCGCGCGGCGGCGGTGCTGCGCGCCGCGCTGATCGCGGGCGCCGCGGATCGGCTGACCACCATGACGGCGGGCTATGCGAACGAGCGTATCCAGTTCGGCAAGCCGATCGGCAAGCAGCAGGCGCTGCAACAGCAGCTTGCCGTGATGGCGGAGGATATGGTCGCGGCGCGCATTGCCGCGCATATCGGCGGCGCGGGTTCTTTCCCGCCTGCGCTCGCGGCGGCGGCGACCGCCAAATCCGTTGCGAGCAGCGCCGCCGCGCGGGTCGCGGCGATCGCGCATGCGGTGCATGGTGCGATCGGTATCAGCGAGGAATATGATCTTCAGCTCTATACGCGCCGGCTGCAGGCCTGGCGGCTCGCCGACGGATCGGAAAGCTATTGGAACCGCTTGCTCGGCGCCGAACGGCTGGCGGCGCCGTCGGGTTCGGTCGATTTCGTCCGCACGGCACTGGCACCGGCCTGACCTCCTGGCGCTGCCGAGGCAAGGGCGATAGGAACATGATATGAAGCGCCTGCCGCGGCTCGACCTCAACCTGCTCCAGATATTCGACGCCATCTATACCAAGGGCGGCGTGTCGGCCGCCGCGTCGCACCTCAATCTGTCGCAGCCCGCGATCAGCCATGCGCTGGCCAAGCTGCGCGCGATGCTGGACGATCCCTTGTTCATCCGCCAGGGCAACCGCCTCGTCCCAACCGGGACCGCGCGGGCGGTTGCCGAGCCGATCCATGCGGCACTACGCGAGCTGGTCGCAGCGCTCGACGGGGCGGGGAGCTTCGATCCCGCACAATCGACGCGCGAGTTTCGTATCGGAATCCGGCTGGCGGGCGAGATGTCGCGCTTTCCGGCACTGGCCTCGCGCGTGCTTGCGGAGGCACCGCACGTCCGCCTGATATCGACCGCCTTTCGGCGCCGCGATCTGGTCGCTGCGCTGGCCAACGGCGATCTCGACGTCGCGATCGACGTCGACCTGCCCGTCGAGGACCGGCTGTGCCGCGAGCCGCTCGGTGTCGAGCCGCTGCTGGTGGCGGCGCGGATCGGTAATGACCGCATCGACGGGACGCTCGACCTCGATCGCTATCTCGCGCTCGATCATGTGTTCGCGACACCGCGTCCGCACGGGCCGGGGATAGAGGATATCGCGCTGGCGCGGCTCGGCTTGCAGCGCCGCGTCGCGGTGCGCTGCCAGCATGCGATCACCGCCTGGCAGATCGTGGCGAAGACCGACATGCTCTGCACGCTTCCGCGCAGCCATGTCCGCATGTTGCAGCACATCTGGCCGATGCAGTTGTTCGACCTGCCGATCGCGGTCGCACAGAGCAGCAGCTATCTCTATTGGCATCGCGCGGTTCAGGCGGATGTCGGCCTCGCTTGGCTGCGCGCGATCATCCTCGAGGTGATGCGCGAAGAATAGGCACCTATTCCTCAGGCGAATAGACTTTATTCGAAGTTATCATTTTTCCTGATGCCGCAGGGGCACTAGCCTTGGCCCCAACCAAGGAGAATAGCGATGACGCCGATCGAACTCGAAGCCGAACTCAACGACCTTAGAATGTCAAAGGAAGCGCAGCCGCTGTTCGATGCGGTGAAGCGCCACATCGCCGAAAATGTCGATCCGATCACCGAGGAGTTTTTCCGCCTCGGCGAAGGGCGCGCCGACCGTTGGAGCTGGGCGCCGGGGCAGCTTGAGCTGCTTGAAGGCGCGAAGGCCAAGGCGAAGGCGGCAGGGCTGTGGAATTTCTTCCTGCCCCACGGCGATACGGGAACCCCGCTCACCAACCTCGATTATGCCTATATTGCGGCCGAACTCGGCAAATCGCCGCTGGCATCCGAATCGCTCAACTGTTCGGCGCCCGACACCGGCAATATGGAAGTGCTGGAAATGGTCGGCACGCCCGAACAGAAGGATCGCTGGCTGAAGCCGCTCCTCAACGGCGAAATCCGCTCCGCCTATGTGATGACCGAACCCGGCGTTGCCTCGTCGGACGCGAGCAATCTGGAAACCAGCGCGACGCTCGAGGGCGACGAATGGGTCATCAATGGCGAGAAATATTTCATCAGCGGCGCCGGCGATCCGCGCTGCAAGATCCTGATCTGTATGGTCAAGACCAACCCGGAGGCGCCGCGCAAGGCGCAGCATTCGCAAATCCTGGTGCCGATGGACACGCCGGGCGTGCAGGTGCTCGGGCCGATGCGGGTGTTCGGTGCCGACCATGCGCCGCAGGGGCATATGCATATGCGGTTCGAAAATGTCCGCGTGCCGCGCGATAACATCCTGCTCGGCGAGGGGCGCGGATTCGAGATTTCGCAGATGCGCCTCGGGCCGGGCCGCATTCACCATTGCATGCGCACCATCGGCAAGGCCGAGGTCGCACTCGACCTGATGGTCAAGCGCGGCAATTCGCGGACCGCCTTCGGCCGGCCGCTGTCGCAGCTCGGGAAGAATCTGGAAGTCATTGCGCGGGCGCGCTGCGATATCGAGGCGATGCGCCTGATCGTGCTGAAGGCCGCGAAGGCGATGGACCTGCTCGGCAATCGTGAAGCACGTGTCTGGGTCAGCATGGCGAAGGCGATGATCCCCGAGCGCGTGTGCCAGATTATCGATCAGGCGATCCAGATCCACGGCGCGACCGGCATCTCGCACTGGACGCCGCTCGCCGAGCTTTATGCCGATGTGCGCCATCTGCGCTTCGCCGACGGCCCCGACGAGGTCCACTATATGGTCGTGGGCCGCGACGAACTCGCGCGCCACTAAGCCGCGGAAAGGGCGGGGTGGGCGGCGCCGGAGCGCCGCTCGCCCCGCATCCGCCGGCGTTCGTTTTCCGCGCCGCGACCGATCAGCTTTCGAGATAGCGCGCCCAGATGCGCTTGCCCAAGCGGTCGTAGCGCGTCATCGCCGCAATCAGCGCGGCGAGCGCATCGCTTGGACAAAGCCTTTCGGGTAGCAGCGGATCGCGCATGATGGCGCGGATGGCCTGCCGCCCCAGGAGCAGCGTTTCGGCCGCCGCCGCGGGCAGCCGGCTTTCATCGATGCCCGCCGCGCTTTCGTCGAGGCGGGCGGCGAGCCGCTGGTGCAACGCGCGCAGGGCTTCGCCCTGCCACAAGGTCCGGAAGCGGGCGTCGCGGGCGGCGTCCAGCCCGCTCGCTTCGACGACGAACAGCGATGGCGCGGCGTCGAGTTCGATCAAATCTTGCCGCATCCCCGCGGCCCCACGCTCCAGATTGTCGGGGCGCACCCAGATACTGGCGTCGGCCTCGGCAAATCCTTCAAGATCAAGCGCGCGCAGAGTCCGGCGCCAGATGGTGCGGTCGGCGCGCTCCTGCGGCCCCGCGACCGCGACGAGCCAGCGTCCCTCCCAGGGCTGCCGCCGCTCGAGCCGGGTGCGCCAGCCGAGGATCCGCTGCTTCAACACCTCTGCATTCGCGCCGATCGTATAGCGACCGCGCGCGATCGTCTGAACCCGGCCTTCCGACTTGAGGCGCGTCAACGCCGTCCGGATGCCCGGCGCCTCGATCCCGAAGGCCCCGCCGGCGCGCACCAGTTCGGCGACCGTGAACGCCGGCGGAGCGCCGGTGTCGAGCAGATCGAGAATGAGCATCCGCGCGCTCATCCCTCCGGCATCGGCCGAGTTTACTATATTGCGTTCTGTGTCCATATCCGACAATATATGCAACAAATAAGATGGGAGAGGAAGATGCTGCCCCTCGACGGCGTGACCGTAATCGATCTTACCAGCGTTGTCGCGGGGCCGCTGGCGACGCAGATCATGGCACAGCAGGGCGCCCGCGTATGGAAGGTCGAGCCGCCCGAAGGCGATCGCGCGCGCCTGCTCGGCGCGGTCGCCGCGCCGGGGTTCAGCTCGGCGCATGTCGCGCTCAACGCCGACAAGCAATCGGTCGCGATCGATCTTGCGCGCGCTGACGGGCAGGCGCTGTTGCGCCGCATGGTGCCGCACGCCGACCTCCTCATCCATAATTTCCGGCCCGGGGTGATGGAGCGGCTGGGACTTGGCACCGATGTGCTGCATGCGCTGCGCCCCGATCTGGTCATCGCGCGGATCAGCGGCTTCGGTCAGGACGGGCCGATGGCGGGCGGGCGCGCCTATGATCCGATCGTGCAGGCCGAATCGGGGATGGTCAGCTGGACCGCCGAAGGCCCGCTGCTCGCCCCGCAATGGATTTGCGACAAGACCGCCGGGCTCTACGCGGCGCAGGCGGCGACCGCCGCGCTCGTCGCACGGGCGCGCAGCGGAAAGGGGGCGGTCGTCGATATTTCGATGCTGGAGGCCGCGGTCGCTTATGGCTGGATCGACCTCCACGGGGCGCAGGCCTTTCCTCATACGTCCTCGCGCATGCCCGACATCGCCGCCGTCTATCGCCCCTGGGCGACCGGCGACGGCTGGATCGTCGTTGTCATGCTGTCGCAATCGGAATTCGAAGGCTGGGCGCGCGCGATCGGCGCGCCCGAATTGCTCGCCGATCCGCGCTTTGCCGACATGACGACGCGATTCCTCAACTGGGACGATCTGCGCGCGATCTCGGCGCCGCGCATTGCCGCGCTGAGCACGCGCGAGGCGGTGGCCCGGCTGGCCGATGCGGGCGTGCCGTGCGGCGTCGCCAACCGGTCGGCGGCGCTCCCCGGTCACGCCCAGATCGTCCATGACGGCTTCGTCGCGCTGACCGACCACCCGCAGGCCGGTGCGGTGCGCCGGACCCGGCCCGTGGCGCGCTTCGACGGCGCGCGGCCGGGGTTCGAGATGCATGCGCCGCGCGTCGGCGAGCACAGCCGGACGGTGCTCGCCGCGGCCGGCCTCACCCCCGAAGAGATCGAAGCCGCCATCGCAAACGGCGCCGCCTGCTGCCCTGAGGAGACCCCATGACAACCTATCAGACCTTGTCCTATGCCGCCGAAAATCGGGTGGCGACGATCACGCTCAACCGTCCCGAACATTTCAACGCGATCGCGCACGGTATGCCGCGTGAGATCCGCGCCGCGGTCGAGCGGGCGGAGGCCGATGCGGACGTCCATGTCATCGTCGTGCGCGGCGCGGGGCCGGGCTTTTGCGGCGGATACGACCTCAAACATTATGCCGAACGCAAGGGCGAGATCAGCGGGTCGCAGGATATGCCGTGGGATCCGACGCTCGATTTCCAGATGATGTGGCGCAATACGCAGGACTTCATGGCACTGTGGCGCGCGACCAAGCCCACAATCGCGCGCGTTCATGGCGCCGCGGTTGCCGGCGGGTCCGACATCGCGCTGTGCTGCGACTTTCTGATCATGGCCGACGATGCGCGCATCGGTTATCCCCCTGCGCGCGTCTGGGGCGTGCCGACCCCGGCGATGTGGGTCTATCGCCTGGGGCCGCAGATGGCGAAGCGCATGATGATGACGGGCGACCTGATCGACGGGCGCGAAGCCGAACGGATCGGGCTGGCGCTCGAAGCGGTGCCCGAGGCCGAACTCGACGATGCGGTCGAGCGGCTCGTCGGGCGGCTGCGCGGGGTTCCGCGCAACCAGTTGATGATGACCAAGACGGTGGTCAATCAGGCCTATGACAATATGGGCCTCAACAATACCCAGATGTTCGCGACGCTGTTCGACGGGGTATCGCGCCATTCGCCCGAGGGCATATGGTTCCGCGACCGCGCGCAGGAGGTCGGCTTCAAGCAGGCGGTGGCCGAACGCGACAGCGGCGATCCGATCGCGAGCCAGGTGTCGAAGCGCCTGCCCGCCGACGATTGAGGAGACGAAGCATGACCGCACTCCAGCCGATCGACCGGCTCGACACCCATGATGTGTTCAACCAGGCGCCGCCGTTCGAAAATAGGAACCTGTTTACCGGCGACCGGGCGCTGGTCGATGCGGTGAACAGCGCAGGCGCGGGCGAGCATGGCGCCCGGCTCGCCGCGCTCGGGCAGCGCTGTGGTTCGGCCGAGGTGATCGAATGGGGCGTCGAGGCGAACCGCCAGCCCCCCGTGCTCGAAACCTATGACCGCTATGGCCACCGCGTCGACGAGGTGCGCTTTCATCCCGCCTATCACGACCTGATGCGGCTGGGGCTCGATAGCGGCTTTGCGGCATCGGCGTGGGACGGCAGCGCACGCGGCCATACGCTCCACGCGGCGATCCTCTTCCTGACCGGGCAGGCCGATTCGGGCACAAGCTGTCCGATGACCATGACCTATGCCGCCGTGCCCGCGCTGCGAGCCGAGCAGGCGGTCGCCGACGTCTGGGTGCCGCGCATCGCGGCGGGCCGCTACGATCCGGCCTTCCGCCCGGCGGCGGAGAAAGCGGGCGTCACGATCGGCATGGCGATGACCGAGAAGCAGGGCGGCAGCGACGTGCGCGCCAACACGACGCGCGCCGAACCGACCGGCGAAGCGGGCTGGTACAGCCTGACGGGGCATAAATGGTTCTGTTCGGCGCCGATGTGCGACGCCTTCCTGACGCTGGCCTATGCGACAAGCGGACTGACCTGTTTCCTTGTCCCGCGCTGGCTGCCCGACGGCACCCGCAATGCGGGGTTCCGCGTCATGCGCCTGAAGGACAAGATGGGCGACCGGTCGAACGCCTCGTCCGAAATCGAATATCATGGTGCGCTGGCCCAAAGGCTGGGCGCCGAGGGACGCGGCGTCGCGACGATCATCCAGATGGTGCAGCATACGCGGCTCGACTGCGTGATCGGTTCGGCGCAGCAGATGCGCGGCGCGCTTGCCCAGGCGCTGTGGCACACGGCCCATCGGTCGGCTTTTCAGAAACGGCTGATCGACCAGCCCGCAATGGCGGCGGTGCTGGCCGACCTTGCCGTCGAAAGCGAGGCGGCGACGGCGCTCGGTTTCCGGCTGGCGCAGGCGTTCGACGAAGAGGATGCGCTGACGCGGCTGCTGACGCCGATTGCCAAATATTGGGTATGCAAACGCGCGCCGGGGCTGGTTTACGAGGCGATGGAGGCGCATGGCGGCGCGGGATATGTCGAGGCGGGGCCGATGCCGCGGCTGTTCCGCCAATCGCCGCTCAACGCGATTTGGGAAGGATCGGGCAATGTCATCGCGCTCGACGTGCTGCGCGCCATCGCGCGCGAACCAGAAGGGGTGGCGGCGCTTCAGGATTTTCTGGCGGCGCAGCGCGGACGCGACGCCCTTTATGATCGCTGGGTCGAGGACATCGATCTGACGCGCGCCGACGAGAGTAGCGCACGGCTGCTCGTCGAGCGGCTGGCGCTTGCGGCGCAGGCCGCGATCCTGATCGGACAGGATAGTCCGATTGCCGAGGCCTTCTGCCGCCTTCGCCTGAGCCCACGTGGCAGCGCCCATGGCGCGTTCGATGCAGCCGTCGATGCGCGCGCGATCGTCGACCGTGCGATGCCCGCGGCATGAGCGTACGGATCACCAACGACGGCGCGGTGCGCACCGTCACCATCGACCGCCCGGACTGCCGCAACGCGGTCGACCCGGCCACCGCCGACCTGTTGCGGCAGGCGTTCGCCGACTTCGACGCCGACGACAGCGCCGCGGTCGCGGTGCTGACCGGCGCGTCGGGCCATTTTTGCGCAGGCTTCGACCTGAAGGCAGTGGGGGCGGGCAACGAGCGTTACCAACCCGAAGGCGTCGGGCCGATGGGGCCGTCGCGCATGTTGCTTTCGAAGCCGGTGATCGCGGCGGTCGAAGGCTATGCGGTTGCCGGCGGCCTTGAACTCGCGCTGTGGTGCGACCTGCGCGTCGCGTCCGCCAGCGCGGTGTTCGGCGTCTTCTGCCGCCGGTGGGGCGTGCCGCTGATCGATGGCGGGACGGTCCGCCTGCCGCGCATCGTGGGACAGGGGCGCGCGCTCGACATGATCCTGACCGGGCGCCCGGTCGATGCGGCCGAAGCGCTCGTAATCGGGCTTGCCAACCGGGTCGTGGCGGAAGGGCAGGCGCTGGCGGCCGCGCAGGCGCTCGCCGCCGAGATCGCACATTTTCCGGCGCTGTGCATGCGTACCGACCGCATGTCGGCCTATCGCCAATGGGATTTCGACCTTGCCGACGCGCTCCGCTTCGAGGGGCGCGAAGGCGCCGCGCCGTTGCGCGCCGAAGCCGCAAAGGGGGCGGAACGCTTTGTCGGCGGGGCGGGGCGGAGTGGGCGCTTCGACTGATCGCGTGACGGTCCGGCGCGTCTGCTATTTCCGGCATCCACAAAGCGACCGCACCGGTATAGATTGCCGCCGACGGTTATTCCGGCGCGGGAGGGTGAGCGATGCGGTTTCGGGTCTTTGCAGGTGCGGCGTTGAGCGCTGCCGTGATTCTGGCGGTGCCGGCGGCAGGCAAGGCGCCGCGCAAGGTCAAGGCGGTGGCCGATTGTCCCGCCAACCCCGCGCTGCCGCCCGATCTGGCCGATTGGGGGCGGATGAGTTCGGCCAAGACCATCTATGCCTATGGCGAGGCGCGCGCCGCCGACTGGCCGTCGCTCGGCGCGGCGCGAACGGGCCTGTTGCTCCATAAGGCCGAAAGCCTGCGCTACTGGATCGCGCCCGAGCGACGGCAGGATGTGTTCAAATTCGGCGGCATGATCCCGGTCGAGGTGAAACGGGCCGGCCGGCTCGTGATCGCGCTCGACGCGGGCGCCTGGATCGATCTGGTACGCGACGGCAAGGCGCAGCCGGCGGCGGCGCACGGCCATGGCCCCGCCTGCTCGGGCATCCGCAAGATGGTCGAATATGACGTGACGCCGGGCCGCTACCTCGTCCAGATCGTCAACGCACCCGAATTGTCGATCCGCGCGATGGCGGTGTTGCGCGACTGATCGGGCATAGCGGAACCGGCGCGCGCGGTTCCGATCGCGTTTCGCGGGTCAGCGTTGCGGCGCAAGACTTTCGAGCAGCGCGCCGCGCGCATCGTTCGGCAGCGGCTTTACGCCGATCAGGCGCATCAGAAGCGGATAGACCTCGATATTGTCGACCAGCCCGACGTCGCCGCGCAGGCCGCTGCCATAGGCGATGAACAAGGCGCGCATGTCGGGGTCGTCATTGTCATAACCATGCGCTCCGCCCATCACCGGGTAGGCCGGCTTGCCCGCGACGATCGTCCAGCCGTTCTCCGCGATGCAGATGATCGCCGCGACGCGCGGATTGTGCCCATAGTGAAGGCGTTCCGGCAGATCCTCGCGGCGGCGGCAGGTCATATGGTCGTGCGGCTTCAGCAGCGCGTCATAGACCCGGTCGTCGGTGCCGGCGGCGGGTTCGATCGCGGCATAGGGGCCGGTCTCCACCGCGATAATACTCGGCAAATCGATCAGGTCGGCAAGGTCGACGATCCGCGCGTCGCTGATCGCGTGCATGCCATGATCGGCCACGACCAGAAGCCGAACGGGCTGGTCGAGGTCTTTCAGCCCCGACAAGAGGTCGCCGATGCGGGCATCAACCTCGGTCACCGCGGCATTGAGTTCCGCCGAGTCCGGGCCGAAATGATGCCCCGCGGTATCGACGGCGTCGAAATAGAGCGTCACGAAGGCCGGGCGGATCGCGCGCGGGCGGCGCAACCAGTCGAGGACCGCGTTGACGCGCTGCACATTGCTGACTTTTTCATCGTAGCGCAGCCAATCGGCCGGACGCACCTCGTGGATCGCGACCTCGCTGCCCGGCCAGAACATCGTTGCCGTTCGCACGCCTGCCTTTTGCGCCGTCACCCACGCGGGTTCGGCCTCGTCCCACCAGAAGGGGTCGAGCGCCTGCTTCGCATTGCCCAGGCTGAAGCGTTCGGCGGGACGCCGCGGGTCGATCATGTTGTTGCCGACGATGCCGTTGGTGTCGGGGCGTTTGCCGGTGACGATCGCATAATGGTTGGGGAAGGTCTTGGTAGGGAAGGAGGGGCGGAGCGCGCCCCGCGCGCCCTCGGCGGCGAGTTTCGACAAATTGGGGGTGATTCCGCGGTCAAGATAGTCGGCGCGGAAACCGTCGATCGAAATCAGGATGGTGACGGGCGCGCGCGGTTCGGCGTTCGCTTCCGTAGCGCGGACATGGGGCGAGGCCAGCGAGCAAAGCGCGGCGATCAGGATCATCAGGCGAGTCATGGTCATCGCGCTAGGATGGCGGCGTGACAACCGCGCGACAAGGTCATTGCGCGTCGGCGAGGCGGTTCGGCCATATCATGCTTGCAATCGCACACTTGCCATGGTGCACCCGGTTTCAACCGAAACCACGGACGAAATGAAGGGGACGCGTTTATGAACAGGGGTTTGATGGCGGCGCTGCTGGTCGGCGCAGCATGTCTGGCTGTGCCGGCGACCGGGCAGGGCGGCGACGACACCAATCGCATCATCGATGAAGGCTATAACCGCAGCCAGGTGATGCAGACGGCACAGGAAATGACCGACGGTATCGGTCCGCGCCTGACCAATTCGCCCGCCATGCGCCGGGCCGAAGCCTGGGCGATCGGAAAGTTCGAAGGCTGGGGCCTGTCCAATGTCCGCCGCGATGGCTTTGAATTCGGCCGCGGATGGGAAATCCTGTCGGTCAGCGCACGTATGGTCGCGCCGCGCCCGCTCGCGCTGACCGCCATTCCGATTGCCTGGACGCCGTCGACCAACGGACCGGTGACCGCCCCGATCATCGTCGCGCCGATGTCGAAGGAAGAACATTTCGCCGAATGGAAGGGCAAGCTCGCCGGCAAGATCGTGCTCGTGTCGCTGCCGGGCGATGGTGACGAGCCCGACAAGCCGGCCTTTCGCCGCCTGAGCAGCGACGACATCGGCAAGCTCGACGAGTTTCGCCAGCCCAAATATGATCCCGATGCGCTCAATCGCCGGCTGGAGCGCGTGACGTTTGCCGAAAAGCTCGATGCCTTTCTGAAGGCCGAAGGCGCGGTGGCGATGGTTCGGCAGTCCTATCGCGACGGCAAGCTCGTCCATGGCGAGGGCTATAATTATCGCGTCGGCCATTCGCCGACGCTGCCCGGCATCGAACTCGCCGCAGAGGATTATCGCCGCCTGGCACGGCTCGCGAAAAGCGGGGCGCCGCCGCAGCTCGAGATCGATTCCAACGTCCGTTACGACGACAGCGACACGCGCGCCTATAATATTATCGCTGAAATTCCGGGGACCGACCCCAAGGCCGGCTATGTCATGGCCGGTGCGCATTTCGACAGCTGGGTGGCGGGCGACGGCGCGACCGACAATGGCGCCGGCAGCGCCGTCGTGATGGAGGCCGCGCGCATCATTCGCAAGCTCGGCATCCGGCCGAAGCGCACGATCCGCTTCGTCCTGTGGAGCGCGGAGGAGCAGGGGCTGCTCGGGTCGCTCGCCTATGTCGACAAATATCTCGCGGCGCGCCCCGGCCCGACCGAGGGCGAGGACGGCAACGCGCTCTATTATGGCTGGCCGAGCCGGTACCCGATCACGCCAAAGCCCGGTTACGGCGACCTCAAGGCCTATTTTAACATGGACAATGGCTCGGGCAAGCTGCGCGGCATCTATGCCGAGGGCAATGTCGGCGCGGTTCCGATCCTGCAATCCTGGCTCGCACCCTTTGCGAGCATGGGCGCGGGCAAGGTCGTTGCGGGGCCGACGAGCGGCACCGATCATGTCTATATGCAGTCGGTCGGCGTGCCTGGGTTCCAGTTCATCCAGGATCCGCTCGATTATGGATCGCGCACGCACCACAGCAACGCCGATACCTTCGACCATCTGAAAGCCGACGATTTGCGCCAGGCTTCGGTCGTGATGGCGGGGATGCTCGTCACGGCGGCGAACAGCGACAAGACGCTGCCGCGCTTCCCGGTGCCGACGCAGCCGACGCCCTATGATCCGTTCAAATACAAGGATCCCAACGACTGAGCGGCGGGTATCCGCCGGGGTCAGGCCATCTTGATCCCGGCGATGCCGTTGTCGACGACGCCCGTCGCGCGTTTCGACAGCGTGCCCAGCGGCACCGTCACCTTGTCGACGACCATGAAGTGCGTCTGCCACGCATCGCGGTTCACATCGCACACGACATAGCCGCGCTGGTCATTGGCGAATTTGAGTTCGGGATTGAGCTTCAGAAACTGGTCGGTGCCGGCGCGCAGATCGCTGCCGTCGCCGCCGCTGCTGATCGAGGTGGCGACGAATTCGGCGCCGACGACCTTGTCCTTGAGCACCAGGTCGCCGCAGAAATTCTGATGCTCGTCGCCCGTCAGTACGACGCAGTTCTTGAGACCGGCGAAGCGCGACAGGATGCGCTCGCGCGGCGCCTCATAGCCCGCCCAGCTGTCGAGGTTGACGATCTTTTCGGGCTCGTCGGCCTTGCGCCGCCGGTCGAGCGACATCATCGTCACCTGCTGCGCGATCGCGTTCCACGTCGCGCCGCCCTGCGCGAGATTTTTGGCGAGCCACTCTTCCTGCGCCTTGCCCAGAATCTGCGCATTCTTTGCAAAGACGTCGGGGCAGGCGGGCTTGAACCCGTCGCCGCACGGTTGATTGTCGCGATACTGGCGGGTGTCGAGCACCTGCATCGCCATCAGGTCGCCATAGCGGAATTCGCGGCTCGCGGCGATGAAGCCGCCGCGCGGCAACAGCGCCTTGCGCACCGGCATATGTTCGTACCACGCCTGGAAGGCGGCTTGCCGGCGCAGCATGAACACTTCGGGCGGCGGGGCGTCGGGATCGTTGCCGTCGAGCCCCATCTTCCAGTCGTCATAGACCGATACCCAGTCGTTGCGGATTTCATGGTCGTCGAAGGTCGAGATGAAGCCATGCGCCGAGCGTGCCGCCTGCATGTCGATGTCGAGCAGCGTCTGGGTATAGGCGGTGCGGAAGTCGCTCAGATCCTGAAGCCCGCGGAGCGCATATTTGCGCACCGGCCGGATCGGCAGGCCGCTGTCGTAAAGATAGTCCTGCTGATATTCGTAGATGAAGTCGCCATAATGGTAGACGAAGTCCAGCTCTTCGCGGGCAAGATGGCGATAGGCGCCATAGAAGCCCGATTCATAATGCTGGCAGCCGCAAACCCCGAACTTGACCTGATCGGTGCGCGCGCCGGCCGCGGGCAGCGTGCGGGCGCGGCCGCGCAGGCTGCGTTCGCCGCCAGCGGTGAAGCGGTAATAATAGGGGCGGCTGGGCTGCAGCCCGGCAACCTCGACATGGACGCTGTGGCCAAGCTCGGGGCGCGCCAGTTCGGTGCCGTTCGCGACGACCTTGCGAAAGCCGCCGTCCTCGGCGACTTCCCATTCGACCGGAACCGGAACCAGCGGCATGCCGCCGTGCGGCGCCATCGGGTCGGGCGCGAGGCGGGTCCAGATGACGAAACCGTCGCTCGCGGGATCGCCGGCGGCGACGCCGAGGCTGAACGGGAAGTCGCGAAAGAAGCCGGCCTCGGCGCGCAATATCGCCGGGGCGGACAGCCCGGCAAGCGTGGCGGTGGCAAGGAAATTGCGGCGCGAGAACATGGCGGGACTCCGGGGAGAAACGAATCGTGCTCCCCAGATAGACTAGTCATGCGTCACATCAATGATCTTGGCGGCGGGGTCAGAACCAGATGCGGATCCCGGCAACGACGCTGGACCGCGACGGGTCGTTGCCGACGGCGCGCGCCAACTGCGCAGAGCGGCCGATCTTGCCTTCCCAGACATAGCCCAGATACGGCGCGAATTCGCGGGCGATCTCATAGCGTAGGCGGAGGCCCAGTTCGGCACTCGACAGCCCGGCGCCGATGCCCTGTTCGCGCACGTCCTGAAGCGCGACGTTCAGTTCCGCCGACGGCTGAAGGATCAGGCGCTGGGTGATGCGCTGGTCGTAGCTGCCTTCGATGCGGGCGGTGACATCGCCCTTGTCCGACAGGAACAGCGCCGCTTCGACGTCGAACCAATAGGGGGCGAGTCCTTCGACGCCGAGGACAGCGTAAGTGGGCGAGGGGCCGGGGCCGACATCCTGACGCAGCCCGGTCTGGAGATCGAAATAGGGGCCGATGGCGCGGCTCCACAATAGCTGCCCCTCGCCGCGGTCGAACGCGCCGCCGAAGGCGCCTTCGCCCTCACTTTTGATGACGAGCTTGTCGATGTCCCCCCCGAAGCGGGCTTCGCCGTCCCAGCTATAGGTGGTTTCGCCGGAGCCGACGCGGACTTCGGCTTGATCGAGCATGATCCTGGAAATGCTGCCGCCGCCATGCTCGGCGTAGAGCCGGGCGCGGACCGGCGCCATTGCGTCGGCGCCGAAGATTGCATCGGCGGCATCGACGCGCGGCGCGGGCGGCGGCGGGGCGTTGCCGACGGGCGGGGGCAGCGAGGCCGACGCGGGTTCGTCTTGCGTGCAGTGCCCCATGGCGGCGTGCTCGGGCGGGCAGGCGGGGGACGGGGGCGGTGCAGGGACTGTGCAATGGCCCATCGCGGCATGCTCGGGCGAGCAAGGCGGCGGCGGAGGCTCCGCCTTCGGCATCGTGCAATGGCCCATGGCGGCATGTTCGGCTGTGCAGCCGGGCGCCGGCGCGGAGACGGTGTGCGCCATCGCGTCGGGTTGCGCGGCCAGCAGGAGAAAGGCTGTCGGAATCATGCCGCATCCTCCGCCGCGCGCACCGTCACGACCTGCATCATCCCGGCGTGCATGTGATAGAGGAGGTGACAGTGAAAGGCCCAGTCGCCCGGCGCATCGGCAGTCAGGTCGAAGGTCACCTTGCCGCCCGGCTGGACGTTCACCGTATGCTTGCGCGGGGCATGGTCGCCCTTGCCCGTGACCAGTTCGAAGAAATGACCGTGCAGGTGGATGGGGTGCGTCATCATCGTGTCGTTGACCAGCGTCACGCGCACGCGCTCGCCCAGCGTGAAGGGAATGGGTGCGGTGACCTCGTTCATCTTCACCCCGTCGAACGCCCACATATAGCGTTCCATATTGCCGGTCAGATGGATCTGCATCTGGCGCGACGGGACGCGGGTGTCGGGGTTGCGATCGAGCGCGACGAGATCGCGATAGGTCAGCGCGTCCGCGACATCCTCCAGCCCCTGTCCGGGCTCACCGGTGCGATCGACCGGCATCGGCGAGATCGACTGGACAGCGGGCGTGTCCTTGACGCTCGGCGCGCCTTTCATGTCGCGCATGCCGTGCCGCATCGGTTCGCCCGGCGCTGCCGAGCCGTGCCCCATCGCGCCATGGTCCATGCCCATATCGCCCATGCCCATATCGCGCATCGTCGCGAGCGGACGGGCGCGCAGCGGCGGAACCGGCGCGGTCATGCCGGGGCGCGGCGCGAGCGTTGCGCGCGCCATGCCCGATCGGTCGCTGTTCTCGGCGATGATGCTGTAGGCGCGGTCTTCGGGCTCGACGATCACGTCATAGGTTTCGGCGACCCCGATCTGAAATTCGCCCACTTTCACGGGACGGACATTCAGGCCGTCGGCCTGCACCACGATCATCGCAAGATCGGGCACGCGGATGTTGAAGGTCGTCATCGCCGATGCGTTAATGACCCGTAGCCGGACGCGTTCGCCCGCAGCGAACAACCCGGTCCAATTGTCGGCGGGGCCGTGACCGTTTACGAGATAGGTATAGGCCGCCGCGGTCACGTCGCTGATGTCGGTCGGGTCCATCCGCATCGCGCCCCAGGCGACACGGTCGTTCAGCGGCTGGTCGCGGCCCGCGATCAGCCCCGCAAGCGTCTGCTTGTTGTGGTTGAAATAGCCGCCCATCTGCTTGAGCTTTTTGAAGATCGCGTGCGGGTGCAGCGCGCTGTGGTCGGACAGGACGATCACATGCTCGCGGTCATAGGCGACGGGATCGGGATCGGCGGGGTCGATGACGATCGGGCCGTAATGGCCCATCTGTTCCTGCAGCCCCGAATGGCTGTGATACCAATAGGTGCCCGACTGCCGCACCCGAAATTCATAGGTGAAGGTCGCGCCCGGCGCGATTCCGGGAAAGCTGATGCCCGGCACGCCGTCCATATGAAAGGGCAGGATCAGCCCATGCCAGTGGATCGAGCTATCCTCGGCGGGCAGGGCGTTGGTGACGTGCAGCCGCGCCGTCGTGCCTTCCTTCAGCCGCACCAGCGGGCCCGGGATCGTCCCGTTGATGCCGATCGCATGGCTGGTCTTGCCATCGGCGGTCAGCATCCGGTGCGCGATGGTCAGGCGGATATCGGCGCCGCCGACCGTCGGCAGCCCCGATGCGATCGGTTGCGCCCAGGCTGGCAGCCACGGGAGAAGCGCCGCCGCGCCGCCTGCGGCCAACAGCGAACGGCGGCCCATTGCGTCGCTCATGCGATGGCTCCGCGCAGCATCCAGAGCGCCATCGCGATCATCATCAGATTTTCGGTCAGCGATACGAAGCCCAGCGGTACCTTGCTGCTGCCGCCGACGCAGGCGCATTTGATGTCGCGGCGGTCGATATAGACCGCCTTGAAGACCGACACCGCGCCGATGACGGCGATGAACAGCGCGACCGGGATCGACAGCCACGGGAGGGCGTGCGCGGTCATCAGTACCCCGGCCAGCCCCTCGGCAAAGGGGTAGACATAGGAATAGGGAACCCAGCGCCGCGCGAGCAGGTCATAGTTGAGGAACATCGTCGAGAAGCTCTCGACGTCCTGCAGCTTGAGCAGCGCCAGAACGATCATGCTGAACGAAATGAACCATTCGGCTGCGCGCAGGGTGAAGGGGCTGCCGTAGGCGGCGAAGCTCGCGGCGAGCGCCATCAGCGCGGTCATCGCGAACAGTGCGATCACGGGCGTATAGCTCGTCGCTCCCGGATCGCGGACGGCAAGGCCAAAATGGCGGCGCAGATCGTCATAGCCGCCAATCCGGCGGCCATCGATGAAGGTCTGCGGCGTCGTCTTGACGCCATGTTCGGCCTTGAACGCGTCGGTTTGCGCGCGCGTCTCCAACCAATGATCGTCGACGGTGAAGCCCTTTCGTTCGAGGAGATGCTTCGCCTTCAGGCCATAGGGACAGATATGCTGTGGCATGACCATGCGGTAGAGGGTTGCTGTCTGTGTCATGCCGCCTGTATAACCTCCGTACCATGGTACGGAGTCAAGCGATGCAGCTTTCGATCGGAAAACTGGCGGAAGCGGGCGGCGTCGGGGTCGAAACGGTCCGTTATTATCAGCGCCGCGGGTTGATGACCACGCCAGCGCGCAGCGGCGGCGAGGGGTGGGGCGCCGGCATCCGTCGCTATGATGCCGACGATGTCCGCCGGCTGAAATTCATCCGGTCGGCGCAAGGGTCGGGCTTCACGCTCGAGGAAATCGCCGAGCTGCTGGAACTTGAACAGAGCGACGATCGTGCGCGGGTCCGCAGCCTGGCGCGCCAGCGCATCGCCGCGCTCGACGCCAAGATTGCCCAGATGAGCGAAACCCGCGCCGCGCTCGCGCGGTTGGCGGACCAGTGCGCCGCGACCGACAAGGGTCCTTGCCCGATACTGGCGGCTTTCGAGCCCTGACGTCATCGCGCGGAGCGCAGCGACGACGCAATCGCCCGCTTGTCGGCCGTGCGCAAGGTCGATGGCTGGAGATTGCCTCGCTTCGCGCGCAATGACGAAGTTTCAGGGCGCAGCGCGGCCTAGCTGTGCAGGAAGTGCATGACGTCGCCGTCGTGCACGATATAGGCCTTGCCTTCGGCGCGCAGCTTGCCGGCTTCGCGTGCCTTGGCTTCACCGCCCAGCGCGACATAATCGTCATAGGCGATGGTTTCGGCGCGAATGAAGCCCTTCTGGAAATCGCTGTGGATTTCGCCCGCCGCCTCCGGCGCGGTCGCGCCGGTATGGACGGTCCATGCGCGCGCTTCCTTCGGGCCGACGGTGAAGAAGGTCAGCAGGTGGAGCAGCTCATATCCCGCGCGGATCACGCGCGCGAGGCCGGTTTCGTGCAGCCCCATTTCTTCCAAGAACATCATGCGTTCTTCGCCGTCCATGCCGACAAGCTCGCTTTCGATCGCTGCCGAGACGATCACCGCCTGTGCCCCTTCGGCCTTGGCGCGCGCGAAGACGGCTTCGCTGTGCGCATTGCCGGTCGCGGCATTCGCTTCTTCGACATTGCAGACATAGAGGACGGGCTTGCTGGTCAGCAGCTGCGCCTGCCGGAGGATGCGCTCTTCATCGGCATCCTTCGGATCGGTCAGACGCGCGGGCTTGCCGTCGCGCAGCAGATCGAGCGCCTGGCCAAGCACCGATGCTGCGGCCTTGGCTTCCTTGTCGCCCTGCGCCGCCTTTTTCGCGAAAGCGGGGACGCGCTTTTCCAGGCTTTCGAGATCGGAAAGCAGCAGTTCGGTCTCGACCGTCTCGGCGTCGGCGACCGGATCGACCTTGTTTTCGACATGCTGGATGTCGTCATCCTCGAAACAGCGCAGGACGTGGATGATCGCGTCGACTTCGCGGATGTTGCCTAGGAACTGGTTGCCGAGCCCTTCGCCCTTCGACGCGCCGCGCACGAGGCCGGCGATATCGACGAAGGCGAGCTGGGTCGGGATGATCTTCTGACTGCCTGCGATCGCCGCAAGCTTGTCGAGCCGCGCGTCGGGCACCGCGACATTGCCGATATTCGGTTCGATCGTGCAGAAGGGATAATTCGCCGCCTGCGCCGCCTGCGTCTCGGTCAACGCATTGAACAGCGTCGACTTGCCGACGTTCGGCAGCCCGACGATCCCGCATTTGAAACCCATTTTCCTACCCTTTTAATCAAGCCGGCGGGCAAAGACGCGCACCGGCTGCAAATCCCAGTCGAGGCGCTCATAGAGCCCCGCGGCGGGATTTCCATCCCGAACCATCAATTCCACCTTCGGACAGCCCCGCGCCCGCAGCCAGTCGCAGCCGGCATCGAGCAGATCGCGCGCGATCCCGTCGCCGCGCCGGTCGGGCTGGACGCCCAGATAATAGACCCAGCCGCGGTGACCGTCGAAGCCGACCATGATCGTGCCGACAATCGCGCGTCCGGCTTCGGCGAGCAGGATCGTCGCGGCGTCGTGGCCGAGCGCGCGGTCAAAGTCGGCGTCCGGGTCGTTCCAGGGCCGGGTGAGGTCGCAGCTTTGCCACAGGGCGACCGCGGCGTCGCGATCGGCGGGCGTCGCGGCGCGGATCAGCGTCATGGTTGCAGCCGCAGCGCCAGATCGTTCTGGAACCGCACGTCGTCGCCCTCGGCAAGCCAGCTTGCTTCGGCGGCGATCGCGCCAAGCAGGTCGGTCAGCGGTTCGATCTCGGTCTTGTGGTAATTGCCGAGGACATGGCCCGTCACGCGGTCCTTGTGCCCCGGATGACCGATGCCGATGCGGACGCGGCGGAAATCGTCGCCGATATGCTGGATCATGCTGCGGATGCCGTTATGTCCGGCCGCGCCGCCGCCCTGTTTGACCTTCACCTTCATCGGCGCAAGGTCGAGTTCGTCGTAGAAGGCGGTCACGTCCTGCGGCGCAAGCTTGTAGAAATCCATCGCGGCGCGCACGCTGCGACCGCTTTCATTCATGAAGGTGCCGGGCTTGAGCAGCAGAATGCGGGTCCGGCCGATGCGGCCGTCCTGCAACCAGCCCTGAAATTTCTTGGCGGGCGGCGCGAATTGATGAGTGTCGGCGATTACGTCGATCGCCATGAAGCCGACATTATGCCGGTTCATCGCATATTGAGGCCCGGGATTGCCGAGGCCGACCCAGAGCTGCATTGCGGTGCCTTTCCCGGGTCCGATGGAAACGCCCCTCCCCCGGAGAGGAGGGGCGCATCCGGTAAGCGTTAGGCTTCGCCTTCGGCGGCTTCGCCTTCGTCCTTCGTCGTGTCGCCATCGCTCGACTTGAGCGCCGACGGAGCGACGATGGTCGCAATCGTGAAGTCGCGATCGCTGATCGCGCTCTCGACACCCTTGGGCAGGGCGACGTTGCTGATGTGGATCGAATCGCCGACGTCGAAGCCGGTGACGTCGATGCTGATTTCGTCGGGGATCTTGTCCGCTTCGCAGACGAGTTCCAGCTCGTGACGAACGATGTTCAGCACGCCGCCGCGCTTCAGGCCGGGCGAGGCTTCTTCGTTGGCGAACACCACCGGCACTTCGACATGGACCTTGGCGTCCTTCGAGATGCGCAGGAAGTCCGCATGGATCGGGCGATCCTTGACGGGATGAAAGGCGACGTCCTTGGGCAAGGTGCGGACGGTCTTGCCGCCCACTTCGATCATCACGACCGAGTTCATGAAGTGACCCGTCATCAGCTGCTTCATCAGCAGCTTTTCTTCGACGTGGATCATCAGGGGTTCTTCGTTGCCGCCATAGACGACGGCGGGGACGCGGCCATTGCGACGCAGGTCACGCGAGGCTCCCTTGCCTGCACGTTCGCGCGTCTCGGCCGTCAGCGTCAGCTGATCGCTCATATCATTTCTCCGAGAAACAGTTGCACATATCCGTCACGCCTCCAGGGATGACCATGGCGGAAGCGCGGGCGCATAGCCGGGAACCGGCGGAAAGGCAAGCGCGATGCGGGAAAGGGGGATCGGATCGGCGAAAAGGGGAATGTCGGTATCGCATCCCGTCTTGCCGCCGGGCTATTGCACCCGCACCACCCGGTATCCGGCCGCTTCCAGAGCGGCGGGAACGCCGTCAGCGCCCACCAGATGTCCCGCACCGACCGCGATCAGCACCGTGCCGGGTTTCGCCATGCGCTGCTCGACCCATGCCGTCCAGCGCCGGTTGCGATCGGTGATGATCGCGGCGCGCGCGGCCGGGACCGCGTCGACATCCTCGTTCACCACCTTTTCGAGTGCGGCGACGTCGCCGCGCGCCCAGGCGGCGTTCATCGCCTTCACGTCGGCGACGCCGCTTGCCGAATTGGCGAGCGCGCGCGTCAGCAGGCGGCGCTGCGTTGCGGCGTCGAGCGTTTCGAACAGCGTCAACTGCCCCCGCGCCGTCTCCAGCCCGCCGATCGGCTTTCCGGCGTCGGAAAAGCGCTGCGTCAGCCGGGCTTCGACGCCATTTTCGGGCGACAAATCGGCCTGCTGCGCGACACGCTGGCCCATCAGCACCAGGATTGCCCAGTCGTCGAGCGCATCGCCGCCGAAACCGCTGCCCGCGCCTTCTATCTTGCGATAGGCGGCAAGCGCCGCCGGATCGAGCCGGCGCTCCATCGCCAGCGGCGCGCTGCGCGGTGCGAGTTCGCGGAACACGTCGCCTGCAGCCGCGAGTTGATCGGGCGCCAGTTCGAGGACCAATTCGTCGGCCGCCGCAATCGCCGCGCCGACCTTCCCGCCGTCCCAGCGCGTGCCGGCGGGAAGCGCGTGCATCGAGCCGAGCAGGAAGATGCGCGTGTCGGCGTCTTCGACCAGCCACATCGCCGGATGCGCTTCGGTAACTGGCGTCGCAGCTTTGCAGGCGAGCAGCAGCAACGGCAAAAGGGTCGCCGCGGCGCGGCGACCCCAGGACCGAAGGGCAAGGGCGCCCCGCTGCGTCACTGGATGCGCGTCACCTTCAACCCGCGCTGCTCGAGATAGTCCTGCACGCTTTTTGCTCCCGCCAGATGGCCCGCGCCGACCGCGACGAAAACCGTGCCCGGCTGTGCCATGCGCGCCTCGATCTGCTCGGCCCAGCGCGCGTTGCGGTCCCACAGCAGGGTTTTGGCGACGTCGGGCGTTTCGGCAAGCCCCTCGTTCATCGTTTCGGCGAGCGCAGCCGGATCGCCGGCCCCCCATTGCCCGACCATCGTGTCGAGCTGCGGCCCCAGCTTGTCGAGATCCTTGACCATGACGTTGAGGAAGGCGATCTGGCTGGACATGGGCAGCGCATCGAAAAAGCCGAGCTGTTCGCTGAGCGTTTCGAACCCGGAGATCGGCTTGGCGGCCGCCTTCGCTGCATTGCTCAACTGCTTTTCGGCGCCTTCTTCGGGGTTGTAGCCCATTTTGGTCAGCGGCAGCACCGACAGGGTGATCCCCGCAAACCACGGCTTGAAGCCGTCGAAGCTGGCGGGCGGCAGGCCCAGGCTGGTCATCGCCGCCTGATAGGCCGCAAGCGCTGCCGGATCGAGCCGCGCAGAAAGCGCCGTTCCGCTCTGGTCCAATGCCAGCGCCATAGTTTCCTTCGCCACTTCATTCTGGTCTTCGGGCAGCACGAGTTCGAGTTTGAGTTCGTCCGATTTGTCGAACGCATCTTTGACGGCGCCGTCGAACCAGCTCAATCCGGGCTTCAGCACATGCACGGTGCCGAACAGATAGACGGTGGTGTCGTCGTCCTTCACCGCCCACAGCGCGGGTTTGATCGCGGTCGTCGTTGCCGCGGCGGGCGCGGCAGCTTCCTGCGCCGCGGCGCTATTGTGTCCCGGCACGACCGCGCATTGGGCGAGGGGAATGATCGCGCAGCTCAGCGCAAGTTTGCGGAAGAAGGAGGTCATCGGGCCTGCTTTCGTTTCAAAAAGGGGAGGGGCAAGAGGTTCGCTGATAATCAACGATATTTGAACCAGAGATAGACGATCAGGTTGACGGCGAGCGTCAGGACAAAGAGCGCCATGGCGCCGACCGGCGGCGCGAGGCTGGCGCGGGCGGCGACCCACCACACGGGGCAGGCGATCACAAAGGCATGAAAGCCGGCGACGCTTCCCAGATAATAGGCATGGCGTTCATGATCGTCGACCGCGCGGAAATAGAAGAGGCTGGCGACACTCATCCCGACGACCCAGATCACCGAGACGATGATCGCCGTTGCGGGGGTCAAGGGCGCGTCGCTTGCCAGATCGCCCGACCCCTGCGCAACCTGGAGGGTCAGTGCGACCCCCGCGCCAAGGCTCATCGACGCGACCATCGTCACCCAATAGAGGCGCTTGCGCGGCGACCAGCCGGCCCAGGCTTCGCGGTTCAGGCGGATATAGAGCGCCATACCGGCCAGTGCGAGGACGAGCGCCGCCACCGGGCCCGCCCATGTCGGCAACGGCTGGCCGCCGGTTTCGGCCAGGCCGTCGCTATAACCGGCGAAAGCGCCAGCAACGGCTCCCGCTATCATGATGATGGCAACCGGCCACAGATAACCGGGACCGGCGCGGCGTTCCTTCGGCATGTTCGTCATCATTCCTGTCCTGCAAAGCCGTCGTCGAAAATGTCTTCGATCGGCATTTCGAATAGTCGGGCCAGCTTGAAAGCGAGCGGTAAAGACGGGTCGTATTTCCCTGTCTCGATTGCATTTACTGCCTGCCGCGACACGTCGAGCCGGTCGGCCAGTTCGGCTTGGCTCCAATTGCGCATTGCGCGCAGGACTTTCAGTTTGTTGTTCATCGGCGCCTCGCCAATAGGATCCCTTCGGGCCTGCATATAGTCACAATCGCTATCCTTTTGTCAGCCGATCGAAACGCGATGCCCGCCCGCGGGGATTTTCGGGATCAAGAGGCTGGAGCGCCGCCGCGTCGGGCCGCGCTCCAGCTCAAGTCGCCTGCCGACACCGGGGAGCATCGACGCGGACGAAGCCCGATGGAGGGGATCAGCGGCCGGGCTTGATCATCAGCAGCGCCAGCTGGGTACCGCCGTCGGCGCGGGCAATGGCGCGTTCAATCTGCGGCTTTGCGGCGGCGAGGGCAGTCGCCATGCAGGCATTTTCCGAATTGCGCGCGGCAAGACCGCGAGCCGAGGTAGCGCAAATCTGGCGGGCAGCGCTGTGAACGCGCGATTCCAGCCGCTCGCGTCCCTTGGCGCTGGTGAGCTTGAGGTCGTCGATGCGGATGGTGGCGGTGGGCGCTTCATCGACGGTCGCGGCGAGTGCCGGCGTGCCGGCCAGAGCGAGCGAGAGGGCGAGAATGGCGGTACGAGCGATCATAATGGGTCTCCTTGGATGATGTCTTGGTCACGTCAACCTGTCTTCATGTCAGGTATGCATGACTATATGTCGTGATTCGCTGACTATGTCAACAACACATGACAAAAAGTTTTGTGACCGTGACACGCGGCGTGATTTGGTCGGTGCGCAGATGGCAGCGAGCCTTGACCCTGCGCGCCCGCTGCGCCAAGGGCGGCGGCGATTGTTGCACCTGCGAAAGATGTGGACTCGTGGCCGATACGGCAGAAAAGAAACCACTCAGCTTTCAGGACATGATCCTGACGCTTCACGATTATTGGAGCGCGCGGGGCTGTGCGATCCTGCAGCCTTATGACATGCGGGTGGGCGCGGGGACGTTTCACCCGGCGACGACGCTGCGCAGCCTGGGGCCGGAGCCGTGGAATGTCGCCTATGTCCAGCCGAGCCGCCGCCCGACCGACGGCCGCTATGGCGAGAACCCGAACCGCCTTCAGCATTATTATCAATATCAGGTGATCCTGAAGCCGTCGCCCGCCGACCTGCAGGAACAATATCTCGGCAGCCTGGCCGCGATCGGCATCGATCCGCTGCTCCACGATATCCGGTTCGTCGAGGATGACTGGGAATCGCCGACGCTCGGCGCATGGGGGCTGGGCTGGGAAGTCTGGTGCGACGGGATGGAAGTCACCCAGTTCACTTATTTTCAGCAGATGGGCGGCTTCGACTGCAAACCCGTCGCGGGCGAGCTGACCTATGGGCTCGAACGCCTCGCCATGTATATCCAGAATGTCGACAATGTGTACGACCTCAGGTTTTCCGACCCCGTCGGCGACGTGCCGGGTTTGAGCTATGGCGATGTCTTCCTCGAAAACGAGCGCCAATTCTCGAAATGGAATTTCGAGGTTGCCGACACCGATACGCTGTTCGCGGGGTTCAAGGCGGCCGAAGACGAATGCAAGCGCGCGATTGCGGCGAATGTGCCGCTTGCTGCGTACGACCAGGCGATCGAGGCGAGCCATTTGTTCAACCTCTTGCAAGCGCGCGGCGTGATCAGCGTGCAGGAACGCGCCAATTACATGGCGCGCGTCCGCGACCTCGCGAAGGGAAGCTGCAAGGCGTGGATCGACAGCCAGTCCGAACGCTGGACCGAAAAATATCCGGGGTGGGTGCTGTGACCGATTTTCTTCTCGAACTGCGCAGCGAGGAAATCCCCGCGCGGATGCAGGCGGGCGCGCGTGCCGAGCTGGAAAAGCTGTTCCGCGCGCAGATGGCAGCGGCGGGCATCGACGTCGGCAATCTGACCATCTGGTCGACCCCGCGCCGACTTGCGCTGATCGCAAAGGGGCTTCCGCAAGCGACCGCTGCGGTCAGCGAGGAAATCAAAGGGCCGCGCAGCAGTGCGCCGCCGCAGGCGCTCGAAGGCTTCCTCCGCAAGACCGGGTTGACGCAGGATCAACTCGAAGATCGCGATGGCGTTTACTTCGCCGTCATCGACAAGCCCGGCCGTGCGACGGCCGAGGTGCTCGCCGAGGCGATCCCCGCGATCGTCCGCGGCTTTGCCTGGCCCAAGTCGATGCGCTGGGGCAAGGAAAGCGCAAGCAGCGAAAGCCTGCGCTGGGTGCGCCCGCTGTCGGGGATCGTCGCGATCTTCGGCGACGAATTGGTGCCGTGCGAAATCGGCGGGATCGCCAGCGGCTTCGTGACGCGCGGCCACCGCTTTCATTGCCCCGGCGAAATCACCATCGGATCGGCGGCGGATTATGCCGAAAAGCTGCGCGCCTGCCACGTCATCGTCGACCATGAGGAGCGGCAGGCGATCGTTCGCGATGGCGCCGCCAAGGCCGCGGCCGACGCCGGGCTGAGCCTTGTCGAGGACGAGGGGCTGGTGATCGAGAATGCGGGCCTCACCGAATGGCCGGTGCCGCTGCTCGGCCGCTTCGACGAAGCCTTCCTGGAGGTGCCGCCCGAGGTCATTCAGCTTACCGCGCGCGTGAACCAGAAATATTTCGTCGTGAACGGGACGGACGGCAAGCTCGCCAACGGCTTCGTCTGCACCGCGAATATCGACGCCAAGGACGGCGGCGCGGAGATCGTCGCGGGCAATCGCAAGGTGCTGGCGGCGCGGCTTTCGGATGCGCGCTTCTTCTGGGAGCAGGACCAGAAGAAGACGCTGGAACAGCACGCCGAGAAGCTGGCGAACATCACCTTCCACGAAAAGCTCGGCACCGTAGCCGACAAGGTCGAGCGCGTCGCCAAGCTGGCGCGCTGGCTGGTCGAGGAAGGCATCATTATGCCTTCGAGTGTTCCCGCGCAGGCGGGAACCCAGAGCGGAGATGGGCCCACAGCGGATGGACGCTCTGGACCCCCGCCTTCGCGGGGGAACATGGACGTGTCTCGCGAGGAATTGGCCGACCAGGCCGAACTCGCCGCGCGATTGGCGAAAGCCGACCTCGTCACCGAGATGGTCGGCGAATTCCCCGAATTGCAGGGCCTGATGGGCGGTTATTACGCCCGGGCCGAAGGCTTGCCCGACGCGGTCGCTGACGCGATCCGCGATCATTACAAGCCGGTCGGGCAGGGCGATGACGTGCCGACCGCGCCGGTGACGGTGGCTGTAGCGCTGGCGGACAAGCTGGATACGATCATGGCATTCTTCGGAATCGAAGAAGTCCCGACAGGATCTAGGGATCCCTTTGCGCTTCGCCGCGCCGCGCTTGGAATTATTCGTATCATACAGTCAAATGCGATCAGGCTTTCCTTGAGCGCGGTGACGTACAATGGAATGATTGTTCCAATTTTTCAGTCTTTTGCAGTACCAGAAGCAATTGATCGGGAGCACGTAAAGCGCGTTCTTGCTCCCGCGAAGAAGTTCCTTTCAGACGAAAGCGCTGCGAGCCAGTCCGTGCTGGAAGATAAATTTCTGGTCGAAGCTGAGCAATCGGCCGCGAGGTACGCCGTCGCTCAGGCATCCATTATAAAATTGCTCGACTTCTTCGCCGACCGCCTCAAGGTCCAGCAGCGCGAAGCCGGCGTCCGTCACGACCTGATCGACGCGGTGTTTGCGCTCGGCGGCGAGGACGATCTCGTTCGCCTGCTCGCGCGGGTGAAGGCGTTGCAGGCGTTTATGGCGACCGAGGACGGCGCCAATCTGCTTGCGGGCTACAAGCGCGCGGCGAATATATTGAAGCAAGCCGAAAAAGACGTCGTCCCCGCGCAGGCGGGGACCGCTGGCGGCACTGCTCCCACGATAACGGCCCCCGCCTTCGCGGGGGCGACGGATGTGGACAAGGCGCTGCTCGCCGCGCTCGACGCCGCCGAGCCCGCGGCGTCTGCTGCGGTTGCCGACGAACGCTTTACCGACGCCATGGCGGCGCTCGCCAGCCTGCGCGCGCCGATCGATGCCTTTTTCGACGGCGTGATGGTCAACGATCCCGACGAAGCGGTGCGCGCCTATCGGCTCGGCCTGCTGTCGCGCTTTACCGGCGCGGTGCATGGCGTTGCCGATTTCTCGAAGATCGAGGGCTGACGCGCCGGCTATCCGCCAGAGCTTATAACGAACGAAGTAAAACTGAATCGACCAACCGCGATTGCATACCTATCCAGCCGCGACCTCCTCCCCGGGGCAGCAGGAGTAAGACATGACGAAGATGGTGCATTTGTTCGGCGGCGCGGCCACGACGGCCGAGCGTTCGAAGGAATTGCTGGGCGGCAAGGGATCGAACCTTGCCGAAATGGCGTCGATCGGCCTGCCGGTCCCGCCGGGCTTTACGATCACCACCGACGTCTGCACCGCCTATTACGCCAACGGCGAAGCGTTTCCCGACGGGCTGACCGCCGACGTCGAAAATGGCATCGCGCATATCGAGGGGATCACCGGCAAGCGGTTCGGCGACGCGGCGAACCCGCTGCTCGTTTCGGTCCGGTCGGGCGCGCGCGTGTCGATGCCGGGGATGATGGACACCGTCCTCAACCTCGGGCTCAACGATGCGACCGTCGCGGGGCTTTCCGAAGCCTCGGGCGACCCGCGTTTCGCGTGGGACAGCTATCGCCGCTTCATCCAGATGTACGCCGACGTCGTCATGGGCCTGGACCATGCCGAGTTCGAGGAAGCGCTGGAAATCGCCAAGGAAGACAAGGGCTTTTTCCTCGACACGGAGATGTCGGCTGAAGACTGGCAGGCGCTGGTCAAGGAATATCAGGCGATCGTCGAGCGCGAGACCGGCGCACCCTTTCCGCAGGAACCGAAGGACCAGCTGTGGGGCGCGATCGGCGCCGTCTTTGCGAGCTGGGAAAGCGACCGGGCGAAAGTCTATCGCCGCCTGAACTCGATCCCCGGCGAATGGGGCACCGCGGTCAATGTGCAGGCGATGGTGTTCGGCAATATGGGCGACACATCGGCGACCGGCGTTGCCTTCACGCGCGATCCCGCGACCGGCGAGCGCGCTTGGTACGGCGAATGGCTGATCAATGCGCAGGGAGAGGACGTCGTCGCCGGCATCCGCACGCCGCAGTATCTGACGAAAATCGCGCGCGAAAAGGCGGGGGCAAAGCCGCTGTCGATGGAAGAGGCGATGCCCGAAACCTTCGGGGAATTGGGCCGCGTCTTCGACACGCTCGAAACCCATTACCGCGACATGCAGGATATCGAATTCACCGTCGAACGCGGGACGCTGTGGATGCTGCAGACGCGATCGGGCAAGCGCACCGCCAAGGCGGCGCTGCGCATCGCCGTCGAAATGGCGGCCGAAGGGCTGATTTCCGAAGAGGAAGCGGTCGGCCGTGTCGATCCGGGTGCGCTCGACCAGCTGCTCCACCCGACGCTCGACCCGAAGGCGCCGCGCGACGTTCTGACCAAGGGGCTCCCGGCCAGCCCCGGCGCCGCGTCGGGCAAGATCATGTTCGACGCCGACAGCGCCGAAAAGGCGGCGGGCATGGGTGAGGCGGTGATCCTCGTCCGCGTCGAAACCAGCCCTGAGGATATTCACGGCATGCACGCCGCCAAGGGCATCCTGACCGCGCGCGGCGGGATGACGAGCCACGCGGCGGTGGTTGCGCGCGGCATGGGGCGCCCCTGCGTCTCGGGCGCCGGCGGGCTGGCGATCGACGGCAATGCGCGCGTGCTGCGCGTCGCGGGGCGCGAGCTTCGCGAAGGCGATGTCATCACGCTCGACGGATCGACCGGCGAAGTGATGGCGGGCGAGGTTCCGACGCTCCAGCCCGAACTGGTCGGCGATTTCGGCACGCTGATGGGCTGGGCCGACAAGGTGCGCCGCATGAAGGTGCGCACCAACGCCGAAACCCCCGCCGACGCGCAGGTCGCGCGCGATTTCGGTGCCGAGGGCATCGGGCTGTGCCGCACCGAGCATATGTTCTTCGACGCCGCGCGGATTACTGCGGTGCGCGAGATGATCCTGGCCGACAGCGAGGACGGCCGCCGCGCCGCGCTCGCCAAGCTGCTGCCTGAACAGCGCGGCGACTTTGCGGCGATCTTCGGCGTGATGGCGGGGCTGCCGGTCACGATCCGGCTGCTTGACCCGCCGCTGCACGAATTCCTGCCGACGCGCGAGGAGGATTTTGC
Organism: Sphingopyxis terrae subsp. terrae NBRC 15098; assembly: GCF_001598815.1. Lineage (GTDB taxonomy): Bacteria > Pseudomonadota > Alphaproteobacteria > Sphingomonadales > Sphingomonadaceae > Sphingopyxis > Sphingopyxis terrae. The sequence continues at coordinate 75,206 of NZ_BCZQ01000012.1, forward strand.
CGATGTCGCCGCCGCGGCAGGGGTGGGGGTCGAGGCGCTGAAGGCGCGGGCGAACGAACTCCATGAATTCAACCCGATGCTCGGCCACCGCGGTTGCCGCCTTGGCGTCACTTACCCCGAAATCTACGAGATGCAGGCGCGGGCGATCTTCGAGGCGGCGTGCGACGTCGCTGCCGAAACCGGCGCGGCGCCGATCCCCGAGGTGATGATCCCGCTGGTGGCGACGCGCCGCGAATTCGATCTGATGAAGGCGGTCGTCGACGCGCAGGCGAAGGCGGTGTTCGCCGAAAAGGGGCGCGAGATCGCCTATCTTGTCGGGACGATGATCGAACTGCCGCGCGCTGCGCTGATGGCGGGCGAGATCGCCGAAACGGCGGAATTCTTCTCGTTCGGTACCAACGACCTCACGCAGACGACGATCGGGATCAGCCGTGACGACGCGGGCCGATTCCTGACGCAATATGTCGACAAGGGCATCTTCCTGACCGATCCGTTCGTCAGCCTGGACGTCGACGGCGTCGGGCAGTTGATCGAGATCGCCGCCGAGCGCGGCCGTGGTGCCCGCGCGGGGATCAAGATGGGCATTTGCGGCGAGCATGGCGGCGATGCGCCGAGCATCCACTTCTGCGAACAGACCGGGCTCGACTATGTCAGCGCCTCGCCCTACCGTGTGCCCATCGCACGTCTGGCAGCAGCACAGGCGGCGCTGAAGAGGGGATGACGCCATGAAGAGCTGGCACCGCTATGCGATCACCCTGGTGGGCGGGATAGCGGTGGGGCTCGGCGGCGCCTGGGGCCTGACCCGTGGCGGGCTCGGCGATGGCGCGATCCGCAACGGCCCGTGGACGACGTCGCTCGGCTATGGGACGAAGGCGACCGATCCGCTGACGCGCGCGATGGTCGCGCGGTCGGGGCTGCTCGCGCTGCCGGCAAAGGAGACGCTCTACTGGATGGCGCGCACCGACGCCTCGGGCGCGCGGCTCGACGGCAATTGCCGCTACCGTCTGTCGGGAAAGCCGCTCGATGCGCGCTGGTGGAGCGTGACCGTCTATGACGCCAAAGGCTATCTGGTCGCCAATGCCGCGAATATCTGGTCGGTCAACGGCGCCAGTGTCCCGCTCGACGACAAGGGCGAATGGCATGTGACCATCGCGCCCGACCGGCCCGCCGATGGCGCTTGGCTTCCCGGGATCAAGGGGCAGCCGTTCGACCTGACGCTGCGCATGTACAATCCGGGCGCTGGCGTCCGCGCCGGGCCATCGGCGGCCGCGCTGCCCGCGATCGTCAAGGAGGGGTGCTGACATGCGCCGCTGGATCGGACCGCTCGCTTTCGGGCTGATCGTCGCGCTCGCGGCCGGCTATGCGGCCATCGCCGCCATCCCCTATGGCATGATGAAGATTGCGATGGACCGGCTTGGCCGCGGCGGTATCAATCAGATGTCGCAGGGGCCGCTCGCGACGCCCGCGCGCCAGCCTGTCGTGCGGCCGAGCCCCGATCTTGCCTATTCCAGCTGTCCGTTCGACCTTGCGGCGGGGCCGCTCGAGATTATGGTCGTGCCGGTCCCGGGGCGCTATTCTTCGCTCAGCATCTTCGATGCCGCGACCGACGTCGCCTTCGTGCGCAATGACGTCGAAGCGGGCGGAAAACCCTATCGAATCATCGTCGCGCGCGAAGGGCAGGTGGTGCCGCCGGGCGCCGAAGTGGTGCGCGTCGGCCACGATCGCGGGATTGCGCTGATTCGCCTGCTGCTGAAGAATCCTGCGGAAATCGGGTCGCTCGACGCAATTCGCCGCCAATCGACCTGTCGAACCGTCACAAAGTCGAAATAGGGGGTTGCACGCCCCGCCGACTGCTCCTAAAGGCACCGCTCCACGCACCCGTAGCTCAGCTGGATAGAGCATCAGACTACGAATCTGAGGGTCGGACGTTCGAATCGTTCCGGGTGCGCCATTCCCCTTCGACATCGAAATTCAGGATTCGCGGGCGCGACCGTGCATAGCTATGCCCTGTTGCATCGCTGCCGGGCCTGCGACATTCCGGACGCGATCCGGCCATGATGGACCGGCGAGGGAGAGTCATGAGCGAAGCCATCGTCACGGTCGATATCGGCGGCACGCACGCCCGTTTCGCGATCGCCGAGGTGGCGGCCGGCCGCGTTGTCTCGCTCGGGCCCGAAACGACGCTGCATACAAAAGACCACGCCAGCTTTCAGACCGCCTGGCAGGATTTCGAGCGGCGGCAGGGCGGTGCGCTCCCGCGCGCCGTCGCCATTGCGATCGCGGGGCCGACGCGCGGCGAGATCATTCGCTTCACCAACAATCCCTGGATCATTCGCCCGGCGCTGATCGGCGAGAAGCTGAATGTCGACCGCTATACGCTGGTCAATGATTTCGAGGCTGTCGGTCATGCGGTCGCGCAGGCCGAGGCGCAATATTTCGAGCGGCTGACAGGCCCTGACGAGCCGCTTCCCGCAATGGGAACGGTCAGCGTTATCGGCCCCGGGACCGGGCTTGGCGTCGCGCATGTATGGCGCGATGGGACCGACTATCGCGTCCAGGCGACCGAAGGCGGACATGTCGATTTCGCGCCGCTCGACAGCATCGAGGACGCCATCCTCGCGCGGCTGCGCAAACGCCATCGCCGCGTGTCGGTAGAGCGTATCGTATCCGGTCCCGGCATCGTCGATATTTATGAAACGCTGGCGAGCATGGAAGGACGCGCGATCACTCCGCTCGATGACCGCACGATATGGGCAGCGGCGATGAGCGGAGAGGATGCGCTGGCGGCTGCGGCTGCGGATCGCTTCTGTCTGTCGCTCGGCAGCGTTGCAGGCGACCTTGCGCTTGCACAGGGGGCCAGCGGCGTCGTGATCGCGGGGGGGCTTGGCCTGCGTATCCGCGACCAGCTCGTCCGGTCGGGTTTCCCCGAGCGCTTCGTCGCCAAGGGGCGCTTCGAGAATTTCATGGCGGCGATCCCGGTCAAATTGATTACCCACCCGCAGCCCGGCCTTTTCGGTGCCGCTGCGGCATTCGCGCGCCAGCATCGCTGAAAAAATCCGCTGGCGCGAGGGCGCAAAAGGCGGCAGCAAGGGGGCATGTCCGCGCGCCCCGTCCTCGGTATTATCGCCTGCAACCGCACCGTCGGGACAGAGGTCGCGCAAACGGTGATCAACCGCTATGCGACCGCCGCGATGCGCTACGCCGATTGCGCGGCGCTCATCATCCCGTCGCTTCCCGACCATATGCACGCGCGCGAGATCGTCGGACGGCTCGACGGCGTGCTGCTCACCGGAACGCCGTCGAATGTCGCGCCGGCGCTCTATGGCGATATGGTGGAAGGCGAGGGGCCGTTCGACCCCGATCGCGATCGGATGATGATCGAGCTTGTCGAAGCGACGGTCGCCGCGCAGCGCCCGCTGTTCGGCATCTGCCGGGGTTTTCAGGAAATCAACGTGGCGTTGGGCGGAACGCTGCGCCGCGATACGTCGGCGAGCGACGAACTGCTGCACCATCACGCGCCCGACGATGCCGCTTTCGACGCGATGTTCGATCATCGGCACAAGGTCGATCTCGTCGAAGGGGGCCTGCTTGCGTCGGCCTATGCCGCGCCCTCGCTCGAGGTCAATTCGGTTCATTATCAGGGCATCGGCGCGCTCGCCGACAGCCTGGAGGTCGAAGCGCGTGCACCCGACGGACTGGTCGAAGCCTATAGCGCGCGGCCGAACGGAGCGCCGTTGCTCGCGGTGCAATGGCACCCCGAATGGGCGACCGACGGCAATGATCAGAGCCAGACCTATTTCCACCTTCTCGGCCGCGCGCTAAGAGGCGAACTATGAACCGCCGCGTCACCCGATATGATCGCTATCTCGCGCGGATCAGCTTTTCGCCCTGATTGAAGAACGCCCCTCCCGCTGGCGGGAGGGGGCGGGGGTGGGGTGAGCCACAGGCGAACGTCCATCCTCTCGTCCTTCGGAGCGCGCTTCGCGCGTGCCCACCCCCAACCCCTCCCGCCTGCGGGAGGGGAATTTCAGGATCAGAAACATGCCCCGTAATCACGACATCGCCGAACTGCGCCGCCTCGACGTCGCGCATCATCTTCCCGCGCAGGCCGACTGGGCCGAAATCGAAAAACTCGGCGGCAGCCGCATCATCACCCATGCCGAAGGCTGCACGATCGTCGATGGCGACGGCCACCGTATCCTTGACGGCATGGCGGGCCTCTGGTGCGTCAATGTCGGCTATGGCCGCGAGGAACTGGTTGAGGCCGCGGCGGCGCAGATGCGCGAGCTGCCCTTCTATAATACTTTCTTCAAGACCGCGACGCCACCGACGGTGACGCTCGCGGCCAAGATCGCCCAGCTCACCGGCGGGCGCCTGCCGCACATCTTTTTCAACGCCTCGGGCAGCGAGGCGAACGACACGGTGTTCCGTATGGTGCGCCATTATTGGAAACTCAAGGGCGAGCCAAAACGGACCGTCTTCATCAGCCGTTGGAATGCCTATCATGGTTCGACCGTCGCGGGCGTATCGCTCGGCGGGATGAAGGCCATGCACGCGCAGGGCGACCTGCCTATTCCCGGCGTCGAACATGTCCGCCAGCCCTATTTCTACGGCGAAGGGCAGGGGATGACCGAGGAGGAATTCTGCGATGCCTGCGTGGCTGCGATCGAGGACAAGATTCTGGAAGTCGGTCCCGAAAATTGCGCCGCCTTCATCGGGGAGCCGGTTCAGGGCGCCGGTGGGGTCATCATCCCGCCCAAGGGCTATTGGCCGAAGGTCGAGGCGGTGGTGCGCAAATATGGCCTGCTGCTCGTGGCCGACGAAGTCATCTGCGGCTTCGGGCGCACCGGGAAGATGTGGGGGCATGAAACCATGGGTTTCACCCCCGACCTGATGCCGATGGCGAAGGGGCTTTCGTCGGGCTACCTTCCGATCTCGGCGACAGCGGTGGCGAGCCATGTCGTCGACGTGCTCAAGACCGGCGGCGATTTCGTCCACGGCTTTACCTATTCGGGCCATCCGGTCGCTGCGGCAGTCGCGCTCAAGAATATCGAGATCATCGAACGCGAAGGGCTGGTCGAACGCACCGGCAGCGTTACGGGGCCGCATCTGGCGAAAGCGCTTGCGACGCTGGACGATCATCCGCTCGTCGGTGAAACGCGCTCGATCGGCCTGCTCGGCGCGGTCGAGATCGTCGCCGACAAGGAAACGCGCGCGCGGTTCGGCGGCGCCGAAGGGACCGCCGGCCCGATGGCGCGCGACGCGTGCATTGCAAACGGACTGATGGTCCGCGGTATCCGCGACAGCCTCGTCATGTGCCCGCCGCTGGTCATCACCACCGAACAGATCGACGAGATGGTGGCGATCATCCGCAAATCGCTCGACGAGGTGATGCCGAAGCTGCGGGCGCTCTAGCGATTTCTTGCCATTCCCGTTCGTGCTGAGCTTGTCGAAGCACTGTTTTCTTCTTTAGACGTGAAGAGAAGAACGGTCCTTCGACACGCTCAGGACGAGCGGGTTGAGGGCCTATATCCAGTAAGAGGATCGACCCCCATGCCATCCGGCCTTTTTGCGCTGCTCGATGACGTTGCCACCATCGCCAAGGTCGCCGCCGCGAGCATCGACGACGTCGGCGCCGCGGCATCGAAGGCCGGGGCCAAGGCTGCGGGGGTGGTGGTCGACGATACGGCGGTGACGCCGCGTTACGTCACCGGCTTCACCCCCGATCGCGAACTGCCGATCATCTGGCGGATCACCAAGGGATCGCTGTTCAACAAGCTGGTGCTGATCCTGCCGGCGCTGTTGCTGCTGTCGACGTTCCTGCCCTGGGCGATTACGCCGCTGTTGATGATGGGCGGCGCCTATCTCTGCTTCGAGGGCGCGGAAAAGGTCATCCACGCGCTGCAGAAAGACAGGACGAGCCTGGAGGAAGATGCCGAGATCGTCGCCGACCGCAATCATGAAGAAGTGATGGTGAAGGGCGCGGTGCGCACCGACTTCATCCTGTCGGCCGAAATCATGGTGATCGCGCTCAACGAAGTGCTGGACGAACATCTCGTGATGCGCGGCGCCACGCTTGCCGTCGTTGCCGTGCTGATTACCATCGCGGTCTATGGCGTGGTCGGGTTGATCGTGAAGATGGACGATATCGGTCTGCACATGGCGAAGGAAGGCAACAGGGCGCGCCGCGCGATCGGGCGCGGGCTCGTCGATTTCATGCCGAAGTTGCTGGCCGCGCTGGCGACGATCGGCACGGCCGCCATGTTGTGGGTCGGCGGGCAGATCGTGCTGCACGGCCTGCACGAATATCATATCGGCGGTATTGCCGAAGCGCTCGAATTGCTGGCTCATTCGGTCGCGGGCGGACTGCCGCTCGAAGGGCTTTGGACGTGGCTCATCAAGGCGACCGGCGACGGCATCTTCGGATTGCTGCTCGGCAGCGTGATCGTCGGCGTGCTGCACTTCGTGCCGGGCAAGAAGGCCCATTGATTTCGTCATCCCGGACTTGATCCGGGATCCACCGCGGCACCGGAAGTCATGGACCCCGGATCAAGTCCGGGGTGACGATGGTGCAAGGGTTGCCGTCAGCCCAGCAACACCACCGGGCTGTCGGCGCGCCAGTGCATGCTGACCTTGTCGTCCCAGGTGAAATCCTCCTGGTCGTGACGCGACAGATTGGGGCGCGACACGCGTAGCCGTGCACCCGATTCGAGTTCGATGTCGTAAAGGGTGATATCGCCGAGATAGCTCATGCCCTTGATCGTGCCGCGCGCGAAATTATGCCCCTCGGGGGCATCCTGCGCCGCGGCGCGCACCGCTTTGCCTTCGCCCGGAACGTGCAGATAGATTTTCTCGGGTCGCAGCGCGACCCAGACGTCGGCGCCATGCGGACCGGTCACGCCATGGTTCAGATAGACGCGCCCCAATCCGGGGCAATCGACCGCGGCGCGATCGGGTTCGTCGAGCGTCAGCTTGCCTTCGAAGATGTTCACCGAACCGACGAAATCGGCAACGAAGCGGTTGGCGGGATATTCGTACAGGTCCGAAGGCCCGGCGAGCTGCGCCACGTCGCCCTTGTTGATCACCGCAATGCGGCTCGCCATCGACAGCGCTTCGTCCTGGTCGTGCGTCACGGTGACGAAGGTGATGCCGACCTGGTCCTGCAGGTCGGCGAGCTCGAACTGCATCTGCGCGCGCAATTTGGCGTCGAGCGCCGACAGCGGTTCGTCGAGGAGCAGCACCTTCGGCCGCATGATGAGGCTGCGCGCCAGCGCGACGCGCTGCCGCTGGCCGCCCGACATCTGGTCGGGCATGCGGTCTTCGAAGCCGCCGAGCTTTACCAGCTCGAGCGCTTCGGCAACGCGGTCCTTGACTTCGCCGCCGCGCACGCCAGCGATCTTGAGGCCGTAGGCGACATTGTCGGCGACGCTCATGTGCGGAAAGACGGCATAGCTCTGGAACACCATGTTCACCGGCCGCTTGTTCGGCGGGATACCGGCCATGTCCTGCCCGTCGATCAGGATATGGCCTTCGGTCGGCAATTCGAAGCCGGCGATCATGCGCAGCAGCGTCGTCTTGCCGCAGCCCGACGGGCCGAGCAGCACGAAGAACTCGCCCGCCATGATGTCGAGGCTGACGTTATCGACCGCGGTCACCTTGCCGAAGCGTTTAGAGACATTCTGGATCTGGATGATCGGCCTGGGCGCGTCGGTCATGGTCAGTGGGTTTCCGCAATGGCTTTGACGCCCTGAAGTTTCAGCGCGACGGCGGTGAGCAGGATGGTGAGGAGGATGAGCAGCGTCGACGCCGCGTTGACTTCGGGCGTCACCGAGAAGCGGACCATCGAATAGACCTTCACCGGGAAGGTGATCGTGTCGGGGCCGCTGGTGAAATAGGTGATGACGAAATCGTCGAGGCTGAGCGTGAAGGACAGCAGCGCGCCCGCGATCAGCGCCGGGCGCATGTGCGGGATCAGCACATCGCGGAACACCGCCCATTCGCCGGCGCCAAGGTCCTTTGCCGCTTCCTCCTGCTCGCGGTTGAAGGTCGCGAGGCGCGATCGCACCACCATCGTCACGAACGGAAAGCAGAAGGTGATGTGCGCGATGATGATCGCGCCGAGATTGAAGGGCCAGATCAGGTTGGTCGGCCATTCGAGCCATTTGGCAAAGAAGATCAGGAAGGCGACGCCCATGCAGATTTCGGGAACGATGATCGGCAGCGAAATCGTTCCGTCGACCGCGCCCTTCAACGGGAAGCGGAAACGCCAGAGCATCACTGCTGCGACCGCGCCGAGGATCAGGCTGATAAGCGTCGCGAGCGCCGCGATCGTGAGCGAGTTGACGAGCGCCTCGACCAGCACGTCGTTGCCGAGGGCCTTGTCATAATATTTGAAGGTGAAGCCGCGCCAGACGACGTTGCGCTTGCTGTCGTTGAAGCTGAAGATCATCAGCACGACCAGCGGCGCGTAGAGAAAGACCATGACCGCGCCGACCCACAGCCGCATCCACAGGGTGCGGCTATATTCCAGCGGCGCGCGCGGGGTGCGGGAAAAGATCGCCATCAGCGCGCCTCCGGCACCTTGCGCCGCATCGATTGCAGCGCGATCAGGATGAACATCGCGTAGATGAGGATGAAGGAGAGCGCGGCGCCAAAGGGCCAGTCGTTCGCTTTCTTGAACTGGCGTTCGATCACGTTCGCGATCATCTGGCTGTCGGTCCCGCCCATCAGGTCCGGTGTGAGATAGGCGCCGAGCGCGGGGATCAGCGTGATCATTACGCCGGCGACGATGCCCGGCGCGGCCAGCGGCACGACGATGCGCATGATCGTGCGGAAATGCCCCGCGCCAAGGTCGAGGCTCGCCTCGATCAGGCTGCGGTCGAGCCGGTCAAGCGCCGCATAGAGCGGCAGCACCATGAAGGGTAGATGGACGTAAACCAGCCCGAAGACGACCGCGAAATTGTTGAAGAGCAGTTGCACCGGCTCCCACGTCGGAAGCGGCTGCATCCCGACGAGCGTCTTGAGCCAGCTCGCGCCGTCCCACAGCGCGCCCAGCCCCTTGTTGGCGAAGCCCTGGGTGCCGAGCAGCATCATCAGCGCATAGGTGCGGATCAGCAAATTGGTCCAGAAGGGCAGCATGATGCCAAGCAGCAGCCACGGCCGCCACTTCTCGCTCGCGAAGGTGATCGCCATCGCCACGGGAAAGCCCACGATCAGGCAGATGAGCGTAACGAGCGCCGCGACCGCGAAGCTTTTGCCGAAGATCGACAGGTAGAGAAATTCGGTCGCGCGCTTGTAATTTTCGAGCGTGCCCGAAAATTCGATCTCGGTCAGGCCGCGATTCTCGCCGAAGCTGTAGAACCAGACGATCGCCATCGGGATGACGAAGAACAGAAGGGTCCACAGCAGGGTCGGAACCGACACCGCCGCGAAGACCCGCTTGTTCGCCTTCCAGTCCTGCTCGGCCATCCCCCCGATGCCCCTTTCAGACCGTTACGACGCCCGTACCTTCGTGAAGGCTTCCTCGTAGAGCGGCTGAAGCTTTTCGTTGAACTTCGCATATTCGCACTTGGCGAGCACGTCCGCGGGCGGGAAGATGACCGGATTGTTCTTGTAGCTGTCGGGCATCAGCGCCTTCGCGGCGGCGTTGGGGGTCGGGTAGAGGATCGTTTCGGTGATCTTCTTGTCGACCTCGGCATCGAGCATATAGTTGATGAAGGCGTGGGCGTTCTTCGGGTGCGGCGCGCCCTTCGGAATGCACAGCGTATCCGAATTGAGCTGGCTGCCTTCCTTCGGCACGACGAAATCGAGATCGAGATCCTCGGTCATCGCCTGCGCGATGTCGCCATTATATTCGAGCACGACATCGACGTCGCCCTTGAGCAGCAGATCCTGCCCGTCGTCCTCGTGGAATTTCTTCACATAGGGCTTTTGCTTGATCATCATCGCCGAGATGGTCTGAATATCCTCCGGCGTCAGCGAATTGACCGATTTGCCGAGATATTTGCCATAGAGGCGGAACATGTCGCCGGCCTCCGACAGCCAGGCCATGCGGCCCTTATATTCGTCGCTGTCGAACAGGACCTTCCAGCTGTCGGGCGCGGTCTTCACCTTCGACTTGCGATAGCCGATACCCAGAACCAGCCAGGTGTAAGGCATCGAGAATTTGCGGCCCGGATCATAATCGACGTTCAGGAAGCTGGGGTCGATATTCTTCATGTTCGGGATCTGCGCATGATCGAGCGGCATCAGCATGTCGGCGCGCGCCATGCGTTCGACAAAGTCGTTCGACGGCACGATGACGTCATAGCCGGGATTGCCCGCCTTGAACTTCGCGAACAGCGTGTCGTTGCTGTCGAACAGGTCCATCGTGACATCGACGCCGGTCGACGCCTTGAAATCGTCGAGCGTCGTTTCGCCGATATAGGTGTCCCAGTTGTAGAAGTTGAGCTTGGCCTCTTCGCCGTTGGCAAGCTTCTTGTCGCTGCCCTTGCTGCACGCGGCGAGGCCGCCGAAGCTGATCCCGATTGCGGCGACGCCCATCGCCTGAAGCAGCGAGCGGCGATTGCGGCCCTGCGCGAGCAGTTCGTTCAAATCCATGGCTGGCCTCCCTGATTGTGACCGCAAGCTGACTCATTAATGTCGGCTTGAAAAGAGGCTTTTTTGCACCGCAACACGAATCCGTGACATTTTCGTGCGTCGTGGCCCAGGCAGGTCGCTATGCGTTGCGCAGATACCAGTCGTAGTCGATCGTCGGCACCGTCCCGAAATAGCGATCCTGTTCGACCCGCTTCACGATGCTGAACATGTCGACGAAGCGGTCGCCGAGATAATCGCGCATCAGCGCCGAGGCGTGGAAGCGGTCAACGGCCGCGAACCAGTTCGACGGCGGCTTGTCGTCGCCCGAGGCGTCGCGATCATAGCCGTTGCCGACGACCGCCGGACCGGGGTCGGTCCGGCTTGTCATTCCGTGATGCATGCCGGCGAGTACGGCGGCTACCGCGAGATAGGGATTGGCATCGGCGCCGCAGGCGCGATGCTCGACATGCCGGCTTGGCGGCGGCCCGGCCGGGATGCGGAAGGATACGGTGCGATTGTTGACCCCCCAGGTCGGCGCGACGGGGGCGTAGCTGTTCGCCTTGAACCGGCGATAGCTGTTCGCATGCGGGGCAAAGAGCGCAAAGCCGTCGCCGACGCTGCCGATCATGCCGCCGATCGCGTGGCGCAGCGCATCGGTGCCCTCGGGATCGTCGCTCGCAAAGATATTGCCGCCCGCGCCATCGTTGACCGAGACGTGGATGTGCATCCCGCTCCCCGCCTGTTCGGCGAAAGGCTTGGCCATGAAGGTCGCCTCGAGCCCATGTTGCTGGGCGATCGCCTTGACCAGCCTTTTGTACATGATCGCGTCGTCGCAGGCGCGCAGCGCGTCCGGCTTGTGGCGCAGCGTCAGCTCGAACTGGCCCGGCGCAAATTCGCTGATCGCGCTTTCGAGCGGCAGGCCCTGGACGTCGGTCGCCGCATAGAGGGCGTCGAAGAAGGGACGAAAGTCGTCGAGTTCACGCAGGCCATAGACTTCGACATTGCGCGGCGTGTCGCGGCTGTAGCCGGGGCGGGCGGGGCGCACCGACCCGTCGCGCGCGCGGCGCGGGTCGAGCAGGTAGAATTCCAGCTCGACTGCAAGCACCGGGGTCAGGCCGTCGGCGGTGTAGCGGTCGATCACGCGGCCGAGGACATGGCGGGGATCGAGGTCGTGCGGCGTGCCGTCGAGTTCATAGAAATCGACGAGGAACTGCGCGGCCCGATCGCCGCCCCACGGCGTGCGGACGAGGGTGCCGGGGATCGGCTTCATCGATCGGTCGGCGTCGCCATCTTCCCAGACCAAGCCCGTTTCGACGGTGTCCTGCCCAGTGATGTCGACGACAGTGATCGAGCCGGGGAACATGCGTCCGCTTTCATAGACAGCGAGCACTTCATGTTGGCGCAGCCGCTTGCCGCGCGGGACGCCGCCCATGTCGGTATAGATCATCTCGATCGAATCGACGTCGGGATTGGCCCGGAAGAATTCCTCGGCCTCCGACCGCGGCGCGATCACGCCCGACGACTTCGCCATTGCCCCACTACTCCTTCAGCGCCTTGATGCAGTCGGCGAAGCCGCCGACGAGCCGGTCGATCTGGTCGTCGCCGGTCACCGGGCTCACCAACATCATATTGTGAAATGGCGCCAGCAAAATTCCCCGATTGGCGAGGAAAATGTGGATCGCGGCCTCCAGCGCGGGGTGCATCGCCGCCTTCGCCTCGCCGCCGCTGCGGGGCGGGACGAGACAGGTCAGAAACTCGACGCGCGCGCCGACCTGCGTGACGTGCCAGTCGAGCGACGCAGCGGCGATTTCGCGCTCCAGCCCCGTGACCAGCCGCGCGGCGCCGCGCAACATGGCGTCATAGGCGGTGGGGGTGATGACCTCGCCGAGCATGACGTCCATCGCAGTGATCGCAAGCGCGTTGGCGGAGAGCGTCGTGCCGATGCCGCTATGCCCCGGCGGGCGCCTCCTGTTGAGCGCCGCCATGCGCTCCGCGACCGCGGCGCTGAAACCATAGACGGCGCACGGCACGCCGCCGCCGATCGACTTTCCGACGACCATCAGATCCGCCATAGGGCCGTGGGTGCGGGCATGGCCGCCATAGCCCGACGAGATGCTGTGCGTTTCGTCGAAAACCAGCAGCGTGCCCGTCTCGTTGCACAGGCTGCGCAGCGTTTCGAGGAAGCCCGGCGCGTCCTGCACCATGCCGACATTGGTCATGACGGGTTCGGCGAGGACGCAGGCGATATCGCCGCCGCGCAGCGCGGCGGCAAGCGTGCCTACGTCGTTGAATTCGATCACCGTCGTCGTGCCGCGAAGATCGTGGACCTGGCCGATCAGGCTGGCGCGCATCACCGGCGCGCCGTCTTTCAGATCGACGAACACATCGTCGACCGCGCCATGATAGGCGCCGTTGAAGGTGAGGATTTTCGGGCGCCCGCTGATCCCGCGGCACCAGCGGATGACGGCGCGATTGGCTTCGCTTGCCGTGGTCGTCACCTGCCATTGCGGAAAGCCGAACATGGCCGACAGCTTCGCCGACAGCGCGGCGCCGCGGGCGGTGGGCAGCATATAGCTCAGCCCCTCGGCCGCCTGCCGTGCGAGCGCGGCGGCGAGCGCGGGCGGCGAATGTCCGAACAGGCTGGCCGTGTCGCCAAGGCAGAAATCGTCATAGGTCCGCCCGTCGATACTCGTCAGCGTCGTATCCTTGGCCGACGCGGCGACGATCGGCACCGGGCTGGGCCAATCTTTCATCCAGTGGAAGGGCACCGACTGGAACCAGCCGGTCGCCGCGGCCCGATGCGCGAACGCGCGCGGGTTGTCGGCGCGGAAGCGTTCGGCCTCGCGTGCGGCGACGCGGGCGATGGCGGCATCGGCGATCATCCCAGCCTGTCTTTCAACGCATAATAAAGGAGGCCCAGCGTAGCGAGCGGGCGGCGCAGCCATTTGCCGCCGGGGAAGGGGCGCGACGGCAGGCTCGCGAGCACGTCGAAGCGTTCGGCGGTCCCCGCCAGCGCCTCGGCGATCAACTCGCCGGCGGTCGTCGTGATCAGCGCGCCATGCCCCGAAAATCCGTGCGCGAAAAAGACATTTCCGCGCCGGCCGATATGCGGCAGCCGGTTCATCGTCACCGCGACCGCACCGCCCCAGCCATAGTCGATCCTGGTATCGGCGATCTGCGGAAACACCTCGGCCATGAACGGACGCACGAACGCTGCGATGTCGCGCGGCGGCGTCTGCGAATAACGCTCGCCGCCGCCGAAGATCAGGCGCTTGTCGGCCGAGAGGCGGAAATAGTTGAGCACGAAGCGGCTGTCGGCAACCGCGGCGTCGGTCGGGAGCAGCGCGTCGGCGTTGGCGAGGGGCGCGGTCGCGATGTTGTAGTTCATGATCGGCACCGTGTAGCGCCCGAGGTCGGGCTCGACCTCGCCGATCCAGCTATCGGTGGCGTCGATGACGTAACGAGCTTCGATGATGTCCCGTGTTGTGAACAGCCCGCTCGATCCGTCGCTCAAGTTTACAATTTGTTCGACGCGTTCATTCTCCAGGATGCGCACCCCCATAGCCTCCGCCGCTTTCGCTAGGCCGATGGCATAATTAAGCGGGTGGAAATGGCCGCCCTGCGGATCATGGATTCCACCATGATATAAGGGGCTCGAGATATGCGCGCCCATCGCGGATTTTGCGACGACTTCGGTTGTATAACTGAAGCGTGTGTCGAGAAAGGCGGCTTCGCGTTGCATGGCGTCGAAGTCTTTCGGCGTCCACGCTGCCTCCAGATGGCCCGCTTTTAGGTCGCAATCGATGCCATGGTTTTCGATCCGCGCTTTGACGCGATTGTTGCGCCAGCACAGGTCGAACAGTGCATCGGCGCGCTCGCGGCCGAACTCTTCCTCCAACTCGGATGTAGTCCAGCGCAATCCCGGTATCAGCTGCCCGCCGTTGCGCCCCGATGCCCCGAAGCCGACATGCTCGCGCTCGATTAGGATCACCGAAAAGCCGCGCTCCGCGCAGGCCAAAGCTGCCGAAAGGCCTGTGAAGCCGCCGCCGATCACAGCGACGTCGCACTCCAGATCGTCCGCCGTTGAACGAAGCGGCCGCCACGGATTCGCGGTCGCGGCATAATAGCTGTAGCTCAGCGGGTCGGTCATGGCGTCGCGCGCGTCAAACGCGCATCAGCAGATGTTCGCGCTCCCAGCTCGACACCACCGACTGATAGTTGAACAGCTCATAATCCTTCACGGCGTAGAAGATTTCGAAGAAATCGTCGCCGAGCAGGTTGCGGACCTTCTTGCAGGAGCTGAACCGGTCGAGCGCGGCTTCCAGCGTGCGCGGCAGGGTGCGGGCGCGGTTATAGGCGCTGCCGGTGATCGGCTTGGGCGGTACCATGCGATCGACCATGCCGATATAGCCGCAGACGAGCGAGGCCGCGATCGCCAGATAGGGATTGCTGTCGGCGCCGGGCAGACGGTTTTCGACGCGGCGGTTGTTCTTGTCCGACACGGGGATGCGAAAACCGCACGACCGGTTGTCGACGCCCCACTGGACGTTGATCGGCGCTGCGCTGTCGGGACGCATCCGGCGAAAGCTGTTCACATTGGGCGCCCACATGGGCGAGATTTGCGGCATGAAGCGGATCAGCCCCGCGACATAGGATCGAAAGGCCGCGCTGTCGCGGCCATTGGCGGTCGCGAACAGGTTGCGCCCCGTCTCGGCATCGACGACCGATTGGTGAATGTGCATCGCGCTTCCCGGCTGACCCGCCATCGGGTTCGCCATGAAGGTCGCATAGACGCTGTGCTGTTTCGCGACGTTGCGGACGACGCGTTTGAAGAGAAACACCTCGTCGGCGAGCCGCAGCGGATCGCCGTGCATGAAATTCACCTCGAGCTGCGCGGCGCCCATTTCGTGGATCATCGTGTCGATATCGAGCCCCATCAGCTCGCAATCGTCATAGATATGATCGATGATATCCTCATATTCGTTCATGGCTTCAAGGCCATAGGGCTGGCTCGCGGTTTCCGCCCGGCCCGACTGGCCGGTCGGCGGCGTCAACGGAAAGTCGGGGTCGGTGTTCTGCGAGACGAGATAGAATTCGACCTCGGGTGCGATGATCGGCTTCCAACCCTTGTCCTGGTAAAGGCCCAGCACCTTTTTCAGGATCGTCCGCGGCGCGATGTCGACCTCGGTGCCGTCGCCATTATAGGCATCGGCAATCACGAAGGCCGTCGGCGAGGTGAAGCCCGGCGCGACGCAGATGGTATCGGGATCGGCAAGCAGGATCTTGTCGGGATCCTTGTCCCAGATATCGTCGATATCCTCGGGATAATGGCCGTCGATCGTGCAGATGAAGACGCTGCCGGGGATGCGCAGCGACTTGTCCTTGACCGAAGCGAGGAATTTCTTGGCGGGCAGAACCTTGCCGCGCTGCACCCCGTTGATGTCGGGAACGATACATTCGACTTCGTCGATATTATGGTCGCTGATCCATTGTTCCAGATTGACTGACATGCGCCCCCGATTGGGCCGAGGAGCCGGCCCGTTTGTGGAAGGTGCAGCGTATAGCGAAGTTGAACGGAGCGCCAGAGGGGCCGCTATCGGTCATTTCTCGATGGAATATTTCAGGAGGCAGGGTGTCGCGAACCCGGCCGATTGCGGACATGGATTCTAGTTGACCAGCCACTTTCTAGCGGCTCCTCATTCAAGAATCCTATTACGACAATGCCTAGCCTAGCGTGCCAAAAAATAGATAATCGCGAGTAGCATCGCTAGCGCTGTCGTCGTGCGTTCAAGGGGGAGCCGGGCGGGAGACTCTTCGGCCCTGAAACCTGAAAACCCGCCCCCATTTTTTCGAACTATTTCCTCGCGGTGAATTTGTGCGAGAACGATACCGGGGTCCCCTTTGGATGCCAAAGGACCGGGCGATCCATAGAGCAGCGGGACGTCAGTCAGCAGGTCCTTATTCAAACCTTTTGCTGCTTCGCCGCGCTGCGTCAGATTCCTCGCAAACTCCGTCGCGCTGTCCAAAGCGGGCGGGTGGCTTGGATCGTCTACTAATATTGCAGCATTGGCTCGCTCGCTAGGCTCCTGCTCGTTCGCCAAATCACTTCCCTTCGATATTGTGCTTTCGGTGAATTTAGCGCTGGATAGTAAACGAGAGGTTCTGCGCGCAGGCAAACGGAGCAGAAGTTGCTCGATCTATTAGTCTGTACGCATACCCACCTAGCATGAGGCCGATGGTCTGCTTCCCACCCCAAAGTCGCCATCCCGCCCCGATTTTTCGCTGTCCTACTTTGTTTGGACGCGATAGCGTCGCACGACACCTGTCGCGTCGGTTGTGCCAACGCCAGACATGGAGAACGGACAAGGCTGACCTTCGGTGAACTTTGGGGCCGACAAAATAATGGCCGCTTGCCGCCCTCGGCAAAGCAGGGAGATGATCGATGCAGGGTGACAACGACCAGCTGGCGAGCTTCTGGATGCCCTTCACCGCGAACCGTTCCTACAAGGCCCATCCGCGCCAGCTCGTCGCGGCGAGCGGGATGTATTATCAGTCGGGCGACGGACGCCGGATCCTCGACGGCACCTCGGGCCTGTGGTGCAGCAATGCCGGCCACTGCCGCCCCGAAATTGCAGAAGCCATCGCCAAGGCGGCGACAACGCTCGATTTCGCGCCGACGTTTCAGCTTGGCCATCCGCTGCCCTTCGAGCTGGCGCAGCGTCTCGCGGCGCTGATGCCCGAAGGGCTCGACCGGATATTCTTTACCAACAGCGGGTCCGAATCGGTCGATACCGCGCTCAAGATCGCACTCGCGGTGCAGCGCGCGAAGGGGCAGGGGACGCGCACCCGGCTGATCGGCCGCGAGCGCGGCTATCATGGCGTCGGTTTCGGCGGAATCAGCGTCGGCGGGATCGTCAGCAATCGCCGCACCTGGCCGGGGCTGCCCGGAACCGATCATCTGCGGCACACGCACGATCTGGCCCGCAACGCCTTTACGCGCGGTTTCCCGGCGCACGGCGCCGAACTCGCCGACGACCTTCAGCGGCTCGTCGACCTGCATGGCGCTGAAACGATCGCGGCGGTGATTGTCGAGCCGATGGCGGGCTCGACCGGCGTGCTGATCCCGCCAGCCGGCTATCTCCAGCGGCTGCGCGAGATTTGCGACCGGCATGGTATCATCCTGATCTTCGACGAGGTGATTACCGCTTTCGGCCGCATCGGCGCGGCGACCGCTGCCGAGGCCTGGGGGGTGACCCCCGACATCATCACCATGGCGAAAGGGCTGACCAACGCGGCGGTGCCGATGGGCGCGGTCGCGGTGAAGCGCGACCTCCACGACGCCGTGATCGAAAGCGTGCCGGGCGGGATCGAGCTGTTCCACGGCTTTACCTATTCGGGCCACCCGCTCGCGAGCGCGGCGGGGCTCGCGACGCTCGATATTTATGCGCACGAGGGGCTGTTCGAACGGGCGAACGAACTCGCCGGCTATTGGGAGGAGGCGGCGCACAGCCTGAAGGGGCGGCGCCACATCATCGATATCCGCACGATCGGGCTTGTCGCCGGCGTCGAACTCGAACCGCGACCCGGCGCTCCGACGGCGCGGGCAATGGAATTGTTCCACGCCGCCTTCGACAGCGGCCTGCTGGTGCGCGCAACGGGCGACATCATCGCGCTGTCGCCGCCGCTGATCGTTGAAAAGACAGAGATAGATGCGATGTTCGGCCAGCTTGCCGAGCTTCTGGACCGCATCGATTGACCGCTCCGCTCGGGTGGGCGCACAAAAAAGGGGCCGCATATGCGGCCCCTTTCTGCAAGCGGTTCTGAACCGGGACAGGTTCCCGGTACCGCCTCAGCGCTTGTCGACGGGGACGTAGGCGCGCTGCGTCGGGCCGGTGTAGAGCTGGCGCGGGCGGCCGATCTTCTGCGCGGGGTCCGAGATCATCTCGTTCCACTGCGCGACCCAGCCGACGGTGCGGGCGAGCGCGAAGAGGGCGGTGAACATCGTGGTCGGGAAGCCGATCGCCGACAGGATGACGCCCGAATAGAAGTCGACATTGGGGAAGAGCTTCTTTTCGACGAAATAATCGTCGTTGAGCGCCATTTCCTCAAGCTGCAGCGCGACGTCGAAGACCGGGTCGTTGACCTTGAGCGCGGCGAACACCTCGCGCACGGTCTTCTGCATCACCGTCGCACGCGGGTCGTAATTCTTGTACACGCGGTGGCCGAAGCCCATCAGGCGGAACGGATCGTCCTTGTCCTTCGCGCGCGCGATATATTCGGGGATGCGTTCGGGACGGCCGATTTCGCGCAGCATGTTGAGCGCGGCTTCGTTGGCCCCGCCATGCGCCGGACCCCACAGGCAGGCGATGCCCGCCGCGATGCACGCGAAGGGATTGGCGCCCGACGAACCCGCAAGGCGAACGGTCGAGGTCGACGCATTCTGCTCATGGTCGGCATGCAGGATGAAGATGCGGTCGAGCGCGCGGACGACCGCCGGATCAACCTCATATTCCTCGGCCGGAACGCCGAAGGTCATGCGCAGGAAATTATGCGTGTAGCTGAGGTCGTTCTGCGGGTAGATGAAGGGCTGACCCACCGAATATTTATACGCCATCGCCGCGATCGTCGGCATCTTGGCGATCAGGCGGTGGCTCGCGATCATGCGCTGGTGCGGATCGTGGATTTCGGTCGAATCATGATAAAAGGCCGACAACGCGCCAACCACGCCGCACATGATCGCCATCGGGTGCGCGTCGCGGCGGAAGCCGCGATAGAAGGTCGCAAGCTGTTCATGCAGCATCGTGTGGCGCGTGATCGTGGTATCGAACTTCGCCAGCTCGTCGCCGCTCGGCAATTCGCCGTTCAGGAGCAGATAGGCGACCTCCATGAAGGTCGAATGTTCGGCAAGATCGCCGATCGCATAACCGCGGTGGAGCAGGACGCCTTCGTCGCCGTCGATATAGGTCAGCTTCGACTCGCAGCTCGCGGTCGAGGTGAAGCCCGGATCATAGGTGAAGGCGCCGGTCTGGCCGTAGAATTTGCGGATGTCGACGACGTCGGGGCCGACGGTGCCCTTCAGCACCGGACTCTCGACAGTCTTGTCGCCCAGGGTGATTTTCGCGGTCTGGTCGGTCATATTTTTTCCCCTGATCTACGGGCGGGAGAGTGAGTGGCTACGCCCCTGCCGGATAATTGTGCGCTGCGTCAAGTCGCGCCAGGCTCTCGTCGCGTCCCAATAGCAGCAAGACGTCGAAAATGCCCGGAGAAACGGTGCGGCCGGTCAAGGCGGCGCGCAGCGGCTGAGCGAGCTTGCCGAGGCCGACACCGGCCGACTCGCTCGTCTCGCGCACCGCCGTCTCGATGGCATCGTGCGACCAGTCGTCCAGCGCGCGCAGGCGGTCGGTAACATTCGCCAGCAAGCCTTCCGGCGCTTCGGCGATCAGCGCGGCGGCTTTCTCTTCGATCGTCAGCGGACGCACGGCAAACAGGAAGACGGCGCCCTCGGCAATTTCGTCCAATGTCTTCGCGCGCGGCTTGAGCACGTCCATCGCGCGCGCCAGCAAGGCGCGGTCGTCGCTGTCGAGCGCGCGCCCGACCAGCGTCTCGACCCGCGGCGCCACCAGGCCGGCGAGCCGGGCATCGTCGGCCTCGCGGATATAATGGCCGTTCAGATTTTCGAGCTTCTTGAAATCGAAGCGCGACGGCGAGCGGCCGACGTTGGCGAGATCGAACCATTCGACCGCCTGCTCGCGGCTGATGATTTCGGCATCGCCATGCCCCCAGCCGAGGCGGAGCAGATAATTGTTCACCGCCTCGGGCAGATAGCCAAGCTCGTCGCGATAGGCATCGACGCCGAGCGCGCCGTGCCGTTTCGACAGCTTTGCGCCATCGGCGCCGTGGATCAACGGGACGTGTGCATAAACCGGCTCGCGCCACGCCATCGCGCGGATCAGCGCGAGCTGGCGGAAGGCGTTGTTCAGGTGATCGTCACCACGGATGACATGGGTGATCCCCATGTCGTTATCGTCGACGACGACGCTGAGCATATAGGTCGGGGTGCCGTCGCTGCGCAGCAGGATGAAATCGTCGAGCTCGGCATTCTGGACCGTCACCTCGCCCTGCACGCGATCGTGGATCGTCACCGCGCCATCTTGCGGCGCGCGCAAGCGGATGACGTGCGGGGCGGCGGGATCGCCGTCGTCACGGTCGCGCCACGGGCTGCGGACGCGGAAGGGGATGCGCTTTTCCTGTGCTTCGGCACGCATCGCGGCCAGTTCATCCTGCGTCAAATAGCAGCGATAGGCCGCGCCCTTGGCGAGCAGTTCGTGCGCAACCTCGGCATGGCGCGCCGCGCGCGCGAACTGATAGACGGTCTCGCCGTCCCAATCGAGGTCGAGCCACTGCATCCCGTCGAGGATCGCGTCGATGGCGGCGTCGGTTGAGCGTGCGCGGTCGGTATCCTCGATCCGCAGCAGGAACTTGCCGCCGTGATGGCGCGCAAAAAGCCAGTTGAACAGCGCGGTCCGCGCGCCGCCGATGTGCAGATATCCCGTGGGGGAGGGGGCGAAGCGGGTGACGACGGCGGCGCCCGTCGCTTCGGGGGTCGCTTCTGCCAATTCGGTTTTGTTTTCGGTTGCCACTCTGGCCTCTTTCACTCAGGCTGCCGGCCGCGGAACAGGGACCGCGGCGGATTTCGGGGCTGCCCCTAGCATGGCGACAAGCACGCTTCAAACGCCCATTGCCGCGCGGACGCTTTCATGGTTCGGCGCTTTGCCGGCGGCGCTCGAGACGCGGCTGGAGGTCGAGCGCGAGCGGCTGCCGCTCTGGTTTCCTGTGGCCTTCGGCGCGGGGATCGCGCTGTGGTTCGCCTTGCCGACCGCAGCGCAATGGATCGGGCTTCTTTGCGCCTTGACGGGGGGCATGGCCTTCGGCCTGGCAATCGGCTGGCAGACCCGCGTTGGCCGCGCCCTGACGATCGGTTGCGGGGTTGCCGCGGCAGGGCTGCTGCTGATCTGGGGCCGCGCGCTGTGGGTCGAGGCGCCGGTGCTCGCGCGGCCGGTGACGACCGAATTTTCGGCGCGGGTCGAAGCGGCCGAGCCTTTGCCAGCGCGCGCGCAATTGCGGCTTGTCGTGCGGCCGCTCGCGCGTCCCGATCTGCCACCGCGCCTGCGGCTGACGCTGCGCGGCGACCAGCGGCGCCCAATTGTGCCGGGGACGATGATCGGCGTGCGCGCGCGGCTGATGCCGCCGCCAACCGCGAGCCTGCCCGGCGGCTATGATTTTGCGCAGCGCGCCTGGTTCGACCGCATCGGCGCGGTCGGAACAGTGCTTGGCGATGTCATACTGCCGCCGGGCGCCGAGCAGGCGCGCCAGCCGCTGCGCGCGCGGCTGAGCGAGCATATCCATCGCCAGGTCGCGGGGTCGCCGGGCGGTGTCGCGTCGGCGCTGGTAACGGGCGATCGCGGCGCGATCACGCCCGAGGATGAAGAGGCGATGCGGCGCAGCGGGCTGGCGCACTTGCTGTCGATCAGCGGGCTGCACGTCACTGCGGTGGTCGGCTTCGCGATGCTGCTCGCCATGCGATTGCTGGCGCTCAGCCCGCGGCTCGCGCTTGCGGGCTATGTGTTGCCGCTCGCCGCCGCCGCCGGGGCGCTGGCTGGGGGCGGCTATACGTGGTTGGCTGGCGCCGAGGTGCCGACGCTGCGGTCGTTGATCGCGGCGTTGTTGGTGCTGGCGGCGATCCTGCTGGGGCGCGAGGCGATTACCCTGCGGCTCGTCGCTGCCGGCGCGCTGCTTGTGCTGCTCTGGCGGCCCGAGGCGCTGGTCGGGCCGAGCTTCCAGCTCAGCTTCGCGGCGGTAACCGCGATCGTCGCGCTCCACGAAAGCAGGGCGATGCAGCGCTTCGTCGCGCGGCGCGAGGAGCCATTTGCCTTCCGCTTCGGGCGCGGCGTCGCCGGCCTGCTGATCACCGGCATCGTAGTCGAGGTCGCCTTGTCGCCGATCGCGCTGTTCCATTTCCACAAGGCGGGGCTTTACGGCGCGCTCGCCAATGTCGTCGCGATCCCGCTGACCACCTTCGTGATCATGCCGGCGGAGGCCTTGGCGCTGCTGTTCGACGCGGTAGGAGCGGGGGCGCCCTTCTGGTGGGTGGCCGATCATGCGCTGCGCCTGCTCATCGGGCTCGCGCATCATGTCGCCGCGGCGCCCGGCGCCGTCACCACCTTGCCTGTTTTCCCGCCATGGGCTTTCGGGGTCGCGATGGCGGGCGGGTTGTGGATCTTGCTGTGGCGCAGCGGGTGGCGCTGGGCGGGCGCCGTGCCGCTGGTGGCGGGGATGGCGGTGCTGCTCGCGCAGCCGCGCCCCGACCTGCTCGTGACCGGCGACGGGCGGCATATCGCAGCCGCCGTGCCGGGCGGCGGCTATGCCATGCTGCGCGATCGTGCCGGCGATTTCGTACGCGACGCGATGGCCGAAGCGGCGGGGATCGACACGCCGCTCGTCGCGCTCGGCGATCTCGACCATGTCGACTGCAATCCCGATTTCTGCCGTTGGACACAGGGCAGGGGCGATGCGCCGCGCGTCATCCTCGCCGCGCATGGGCGCGACCGGATCGCGGGTGAGGAGATGGCGGCCGCCTGCGCCGCCGCCGATGTGGTCATCAGCGAACGCTGG
The DNA here is from genome assembly GCF_001598815.1 of Sphingopyxis terrae subsp. terrae NBRC 15098. Taxonomy (GTDB): domain Bacteria; phylum Pseudomonadota; class Alphaproteobacteria; order Sphingomonadales; family Sphingomonadaceae; genus Sphingopyxis; species Sphingopyxis terrae. The sequence continues at coordinate 98,456 of NZ_BCZQ01000012.1, forward strand.
CTACCGCGCGAATGCGTCGCGCGCTGGCTGACGATCGACCGCGATACGCTGGAACAAAGCGGCGGCCTTGCGTTCTATCTGGGCGCGAAGCCGCGGCTCGTTTCGGCGCTGCGCGCGGGCGATGCGCATCCTTGGCGCCGCCCGCACCAGCTTAGTGGTAACGACGAAGCAATCCCGACAGCCGACCTTGCACCATGACGCGATCGGCTTCGTAGCGCTGGGGTTCATAGGCGCTGTTGGCGGGATCGAGGCGCACCATCCGGCCTTCGCGATGGAAATATTTGAGCGTTGCGTCCTGTCCGTCGACGAGCGCGACGACGATATCGCCCTCGCGCGCGGTACTCGCCTTCTGGATCAGCGCATAATCGCCGTCGAAAATCCCCGCCTCGACCATCGAGTCGCCCGATACTTCGAGCGCATAATGTTCGCCCGCGCCGAGCAACGCGGCGGGAACGGCGAGCCGGTTATAATCCTCGAACGCCTCGATCGGGACGCCCGCGGCAATCTTGCCGTGCAGCGGCACTTCGATAATGTCGTTCGCGGCGATGGGCTTCAGCGCCGGTGCGGGCTTGCGCAGCGGCACCACATTGTCACTGTCGCTCCGCGTTTTGGGCTTGGCCGCATCGGGCAGCTTCAACACTTCGAGCGCGCGCGCACGATTGGGCAGGCGGCGCAGGAAGCCGCGTTCTTCGAGCGCGCTGATCAGCCGGTGGATGCCCGATTTCGACTTGAGGCCCAGCGCCTCCTTCATTTCCTCGAACGACGGCGAGATGCCGCTGGCGTCGAGCCGTTCCTGGATGAAGTGGAGCAGTTCATGCTGCTTCGCGGTCAACATCGGTCTTTCTCCATGATGGCATTACCGGACATAAGGAGAACGATAGTGGAACAGACCGGAACTTGTCAAGCGATCGCGATATAGCTTGCAGGCTCCCCCGCCGCGCGGGGTGCTGCGCCGATATCGCGGACGATCAGCGCGTTGGCAGAGATCAGCGGTTGCGTCTGGCCGCTGTCCTGTCCGTCGCAGGGGGTCAGCAGCCCCTTGTAGAGGCGCGCGCGCAGATAATCGCGCCTTGCCCCGCCGGGGCCGAGTGACACCGCGAGCGGGGCCTGGCCGACCTCCGGCAACGGCGCGGCCGCCCCGGCAAGGTAGCGGACGAGCGGTAGCAGAAAGAGCGTCGCGGTCACGAACGCCGACGACGGATTGCCCGGCAGGCCGAGCAGGATCGCGTCGCCGATCCGGCCGGCGATCAGCGGCTTGCCAGGGCGCATCGCGATCTTCCAGAAATCGAGCTGCCCGCCCGCATCGTCGAGCGCGCCGCGGACATGGTCGTGATCGCCCACCGACGCGCCGCCAACGGTAACGATGACATCGTGCCGCCGCGCCATATCGCCCAATATATTGGCGAGAACGCCGCGATCGTCGCGCGCGCGCAGCGGCAGCGTGACGTCGGCGGGTTCGGCGGCGAGCATCGCGGCGAGCATCGTGCCGTTGCTGTCGGGTATCTGGCCGGGCGCGAGCGCACGCCCGGGCGCGACCAGTTCGTCGCCTGTCGTCAGGATCGCGACGCGCGGGCGCTCCCCGACGATCAGATCGCCCGCACCGCCCATGATGGCGGCGGCGAGCGCGCCGGGAGAGAGGCGACATCCCGCCGTGAGCAAATGCGCTCCCGCTGCAAAATCGCTTGCCCGGGCGCGGACATGGCGTCCACGCGACGCGGGGCCATCGCCGGTGAGCGTGAGGCGCGCGCCATCGGCGATGACATCCTCTTGCACCACCACGGTATCGGCATTGGCCGGCAGCATCGCGCCGGTGAAGATGCGGATCGCTTCGCCGGGGCCGAGCGCGTGGGCGGGCGCGGTGCCGGCGGCGACTTCGCCGGCGATCGTCCACGGGCCGGGCATATCGGCAAAGTGGATCGCATAGCCGTCCATCGCCGACAGCGCCGCCGCGGGCTGGTCGCGCCCGGCGACGACGTCCTGCGCAAGGTAGCGCCCGGCGCATTGCGCCACGCCGATATTGTCGGCGCCGAGCGGCGGCTTCAGCGCCAGCAGCCGCGCCTGGGCCTCCTCGACCGCGAGCAGCGCGCTCATGCGGCGCGCCAGTCGCCCGACCGGCCGCCGCTCTTTTCGAGCAGGCGGATATCGCCGAGCACCATCGTGCGGTCGAGCGCCTTCGCCATGTCGTAGAGCGTCAGCAATGCGACGGACGCGGCGGTTAGCGCCTCCATCTCGACCCCCGTCGGCCCGGTCGTCGCGGCGGTCGCGCGGACCGAAATGCCGTCGGCTTCCCAGTCGAATTCGACCGCGACGCTGGTCAACGCCAGCGGGTGGCAGAGCGGGATCAGCTCGGCGGTGCGCTTGGCTGCCATGATCCCGGCGATGCGCGCGGTCGACAGCACATCGCCCTTGGGCGCGTTGCCGGCGCGGATCGCGGCGAGCGCTTCGGGCGCCATCGCGATGCGACCGCTGGCGACGGCGTGCCGACCGGTCGCGGCCTTCGCGCCGACATCGACCATATGCGCCGCGCCGCTTTCGTCGAGATGTGTTGGTCGGTTCGTCATCGATGCCGCCCCTTCGTCAATGCGCTTCGGACAGCGGAAAGGACACGGACACGCGTGTGCCCTTACCGACTTCGCTTTGAATATCGAGCTGGCCGTTATGCCGTTCGCTGATGTGCTTGACGATCGCCAGCCCCAGCCCGGTGCCGCCGACCGAGCGGCTGCGTGCTTCGTCGACGCGGTAGAAGCGTTCGGTGAGACGCGGGAGGTGATCGGGCGCGATGCCTTCGCCTTCGTCCTGGACCGACAAACGGACGCGGCGGCCCTCGCGCGTCAGTTCGACCGTCACCGGGGTGCCGGGGCGGCCGTATTTCATCGCGTTCGAGACGATATTGTGGACGAGCTGGCCGAGCTGCGCCGCGTCGCCCAGCACCGGCTGCGCTGCATCGCCGAGGCGATCGGCAATGTCCTGCGGCCGCGCCTCTGCACTGTCCTTCATCTGCGCAAGCGTATGGCGGACGATGGCGGCGAAATCGACCGGGGTGGTCGGGCGGCGGAAGCGATCGGCTTCGACGCGCGAGATCGACAGCAGGTCGATGACAAGCTGCTGCATCCGCCGCGCCTCGCGCTCGATGATCGCGAGGAAACGGTTGCGCGTCGGCGCATCGGCCTCGTCGTTCATGTCCTGCAATGTCTCGACATAGCCGAGGATCGCGGCAAGCGGCGTGCGCAGTTCGTGACTGGCGTTGGCGACGAAATCGGACCGCATGCGGTCGGCGGCATCGATCGCCGAGCGGTCGGACAAAAAGATGATGCGGCCGCCGTGCGACAGTGTCGCGATCCGCATCGTCCAGCGCTGGCCGGGCCGCGGATAGTCGGCGAGATCGACGGTCATCGCGCCCGTGTCGACGTCGCCAGCCGACAGCCATTCGGCCGCCACCGGATGGCGGATCGCGGTGCGGATGTCGGCGCCGACGATGTGGCGTCCGAGCAGGCGGACCGCTGCATCGTTGGCGATGGCGACGACATTGTCGATTACCCCCAGCACCGGTTCGCGCTCCTGATCGGCCCAGCGGGTGAAATCGGGATGGCGCAGCAGCAGCGGCGGTTCGACGGGGACGGGAGAGGCGACGGCAGGCGGCGCGGCGGCAGGCGGCGGCTGCGCGCCATAAACAAGGACCGCGCCGAGCGCCCCTGCGAGTGCCAGGATCGCGATCGAGGCAAGGTCGCCGCCGACAAGCGCCGCGAAAATCGCCGCGACGGCGACAAGCGTCAGCGCCGCAACCAAGCTGGACAGGCGGTCGAACATCGACGCTGCGCCTCGCACGAAGCGGCGCGGCGCGCAAGGCGCTTCGCGGGGCGGTGCATCGGGTTACCATCGCGGCGCATCCTGTCCCAAAGCGGGAAGGGCGTGGGCGTCCGCCGGTCTTTTGCTTTTCCTAAAGGCTTCACTGGTTTAATGCGCGGCCATGGAAGACAGCGACATCCCGACCGAAGCGCCCGCGACCGGCGACGAAGCCGTCCCCTCGCGGCGCAAGATGCTCGCGCTCGGCGCGGTCGGCGTGTCGGCGGCGCTGACCATCCGCCCCGCCTTTGCACAGACCGCGGTATCGGTGATGAACTGCCAGATTCCGGTGCCCGACGCATCGGCCGCCGGCCGCTACATCGACGCGGCGGGCAAGCTTGTCCCGCCGGGGACCCAGGGGGCGTTTCCGGGCGCACCGCGGCCGTTCACCGGCGAGGAAGTCAAGCGCGCCTTTCGCGGCCAGACGCTGCCGGGCACCAGCTACAACCAGTCGCAGGCCTATCTGCAATATATCCGGCGCTTGCAGGCGGGGCAGAGCGGCTTTACCTGTTTCGCATCCATCCAGATGCCGCGCTGATCGTCGCTCCCCCCTTTGCGATGATGGTTCGCCGGCATCGCAGACAAAGGGACAGATGTGAAACTAGCTTCGCTGAAAGCCGGGCGCGACGGCCGGCTCGTCGTCGTTTCGGACGACCTCGCCTGGTATGCCGATGCGACCCATATCGCGCCGACGCTGCAGGCGGCGCTTGACGACTGGGCGGAAACGGCGCCGCGGCTGAAGGCGCTTGCCGAAGATATCAATCACGAGGCGATCCCGCGCGAGCGCTTTCACGAGCGCGACGCTGCATCGCCGCTGCCGCGCGCCTATCAATGGGCCGATGGCAGCGCCTATGTGAACCATGTCGCGCTGGTGCGGCAGGCGCGCGGCGCCGAAATGCCTGAAAGTTTCTGGCACGATCCGCTGATGTATCAGGGCGGCAGCGACGCCTTTCTGGCGCCGCGCGATCCGATTCCGCTCGGCGATCCGGCGTGGGGCTGCGACATGGAGGCCGAGGTGGTGGTCGTCACCGGCGACGTGCCTATGGGTGTCGATGCCGAAACGGCGCGGAGCCACATTCTGCTCGTCGGCCTGACCAACGACGTGTCGCTGCGCGGGCTGATCCCCGGCGAACTGGCCAAGGGCTTCGGCTTTTTCCAGTCGAAGCCGTCGAGTGCGATGTCGCCGGTGTTCGTTACTCCCGACGCGCTCGGTGACCGGTGGCAGGACGGCAAGCTGCACGGCACGCTGTGCGTCGACCTCAACGGCCAGCCGCTCGGCCGCGCCGATGCCGGCGTCGACATGACCTTCGACTTCGGCCAGCTGATCGCCCATGCCGCGAAAACGCGCGACCTGCGCGCGGGGACGATCATCGGATCGGGGACGGTTTCGAACCGCGACGCCGATGGCGGACCCGGCAAACCGATCGGTGAGGGCGGGCTCGGCTACAGCTGCCTTGCCGAAGTGCGGACGGTCGAGACGATCCGCGACGGCGAGGCGAAAACGCCCTTCATGCAGGCAGGCGATACGGTGCGGATCTGGATGGACGACGAGCGCCACCACAGCATCTTCGGCGCGATCGAACAGACGGTCGCCTGACGCGCCGGTGGCAAAAAAGAAGGGGCGGGAATGATCCCGCCCCTTTTTTGTTGGGTTTGCGATGCGACGTTCGTCAGGGCTTGCCGCCGCCGAGGCTGCCGCCCGACATTGCATCGCTGAGCGAACAGGCCGCCGGCCCCAGAATGACGATGAACAGCACCGGCAGGATGAACAGGATCAGCGGCACCGTCATGATCGCGGGCAGGCGCGCGGCCTTTTCTTCGGCGCGCATCATGCGTTCGTTGCGGAATTCCGCCGACAGGACGCGGAGCGCGCTGGCAAGCGGCGTCCCGTATTTTTCGGTCTGGATCATGGTCGTGACCACGCCCTTCACCGATTCGAGGTTCACGCGATACGCCAGATTTTCGAACGCTTGCCGCCGCTCGGTCAAAAAGCCGAGTTCGATCGAGGTCAGCGCGAATTCCTCGCCCAGTTCGGGATAGGCACGGCCGAGTTCCTTCGACACGCGGGAAAAGGCCGAGTCGACGGTCAGGCCCGCTTCGGCGCAGATGACCAGCAGGTCGAGCGCGTCGGGAAGGCCTTTGCGGATCGCGTCGGTGCGCTTTTGCCGCTTGTTCTGGATGAACAGGTCGGGCGCCTTGTAACCGAGGATGAGCATGGCCATCGTCGCGCCCGAACGCTTGAACGGCGTCAGGTCGGGCCACATGTCGACCCAATAGATGAGCAATGCCGCGATACCGCCGAAGACGATCGGCAGGACGAGGCGGCCGAAAATGACCGCGACGGCCAGATCCTTCGACCGGATGCCGGCCTGCGCCAGCTTTTGCTGCACTTCCTTGATCTGGCTGTCCTGCAGCACCTGCAGCTTGCCGAGGAAGGTGCGCATCTTGTCGGCAGTATGGTTCTTGCGGACGAGGCGCGCGCGGCGCTTGGCGGTCGAGGCGGTGATCCCCGCCTTCAGCTGTTCGCGGCGATCGTTGAGCGCCTTCACGCGCTTCGCCATCGGGTCGCGAACGGTCAGCGCGCCGTAAATGGCCACCATGACCGCGAAGATGCCGACCGCAACGAGCATGGTCGAGGCCCAGACGACGTCGACGCCCAATAGGGTCGGGCCGGGCTGCGATCCGGAGAAGGCGGTGAGGAGGAGGGTGCTGTTCATGCTGCGTCCTTCCTCAGATTTCGAACGAGATCATGCGCGACATGATGAAGGCGCCGATGCTCATCCACACCAGACCGCCCAGGCCAGCGACGATCAGCCGCTGTTCGAAGAAGAAGCCCTGAAGATAGCCGGGGTTCATCGACCAGACGACGCCGAAGACGAAGAACGGCAGGGCGCCGACGATATAGGCCGAAGCCTTGGCTTCCGACGACATCGCCTTGATCTTCAGCTTCATCTGCGCGCGCTTGCGCAGCACGTCCGACAGATTGGCCAGCGTTTCGGCAAGATTGCCGCCCGTTTCGCGCTGGATCGCGATCGTGATGCAGAAGAACTGGAATTCGGGCGTGCCCAGCATTTCTGCCGATTCCTGCAACGCCTGTTCCATCGTGTTGCCGATGCGGATGCGTTCGACGATCCCGCGAAACTCCTCGCCGACGGGGCCGGGCAGCTCCTGGCTCACCACCTGAAAGGTCTCGGTCACGGGAAGCCCCGATTTCAGACCGCGAACGAGCAGGTCGATCGCGTCGGGAAAGCGCGCATTGAACTGGAGGACGCGCTTCTTTATGATCCGCCCGACCACCATATGCGGAAGCCCCACCCCGGCGAGCAGCCCGAACATCAGCGCCAGCATGAACGGCGCGCGCACGGACAGCATGCCGCCTGCAACGACGACGAACAATGCCATCGACGCGAACATATATTTGCTGAGCGTCCAGCCCTTGCCGGTCCGGCGAAGGCGCAGTTCCATCAATTCGCGTCGCGGCATCAGGCTGCTGATGCTGGCGTTGCCGCTATTGCCGGCGGCAGCGATCGTCTTGCGCATCTGGGCCGCGACGACTGCCTCGGTCGAGGCCGCGTGGCGATCCTTCACCGACGACAGGCGGCGGCTCTTGGCCTTGCCGGCAGAAGGTCCGGCAAAAGCCAGCGCCAGCATGCCGACCGCCAGCAACGCGGCGCCGAATGTTAGGATGATTGGCAGGTTCATGATCGCCCTTTGCCCCGTTCCCGCTGTGGCCGCGGCGGCGGCCGGCCTGAGCCGGCCCCCGTCACGTGTTTATTTCGCGCCTTTTTTGACGAGCGTACCCAGACCGCCCAGCTTGCCGAGCAGCGAGCTGCCCGATTTTGCTTTCGCCGGTGCCACCTCTTCGGCTTCGGCATCGGCACCGTCGAGGACGACGCGCGTCAGATTGGCCCAGACTTGGCCGGCCTTGGTTCCCTTGCACACCTCGGCATAGGATTTGCCGAGCTTGGCCGCCTGCGCGACCAGCTTGGGGTCGAAGGGGACGACGACATCGATCGCGCGTTCGATCGACGATTCGAACTCCTTGCGCGACAATTCGCCGATCGTGGTCTGGAACTTGTTCGCGACGAGCACGACGCGCGCGCCCGGCACATTCTGTTTGAACCACGACAGGAGACGGATCGTATCGCGCGCCGAAGCCAGCGTGACGTCCGTAACGAGCAGGATCGTCCCGCATTCCGACACGAGGTGCGGGAAGGGGATCAGAACTTGACGCGGAATATCGACGATCGTCATCTCGAACGCGTTCCGCAGCTCTTCTTCGAGCTGGTAGAAGGCCGAACCGTCGGTCATCACCGGCTGGTGGATCGGCGCTTCGGCCGACAGCAGGCTGAGCTTGTCCGAGGCGCGTACCATCGCGCGTTCGATGAACAGCCCGTCGATACGGCTGGGATTGTCGATCGCGTCGATCAGCCCGCGGCCGGGTTCGAGATCGAGCGTCAGCGCACCGGTGCCGAAATGCACGTCGAGGTCGAGAAGCGCGGTCTGGCGGTCGGCCTGTTCGCTGATCGCCCAGGCGAGTGAGGTCGACACCATCGAGGCGCCGACGCCGCCGCGCACGCCGACGACCGCCATCATGTGGTGCGGCTTGTCGTCATGCATGTCGGCATGCTTGGGGGCCGAAAGGATCGCCTGCGCATTGGTCAGCGCGTCGCGGACCTGATCGAGCGACAGCGGTTTCAGCAGGTAATCCTGAATGCCGCTCGACAAGAGATCGCGATAGAGGCGAACGTCGTTGACCTGGCCCGCCGCGATGACGACGGTGCCGGGTTCGCAGACTTCGGCCAGCGCGTTGATGTCGTTGATCGGATCGCCCGATTCGGACATGTCGACGAACAGGATGTTCGGGCTCGCCGAGACCGACAGCGACTGCACCGCGTTGCGCAGGCCGCCCTTGTTGCACTTCTCGATAGGCCAGCCCATGTCGGCGGCGGCGACGCGGATCAGCTCCAGCGTATCGTCGTCGCACACAAAGGCGTTGAACGGGTCACGCAGCCCGGCTGCTTTGAAAGGCGCGTTCACTGGCTTCCTCCGCTGTTGCTGGTCGCCTGTCCGCGCAGATCGCCTGCGCCCGTCGGCGGTTTGTCGCGATAGGTCTTGATCGCGCGGGTCGCGGTCGTCGGATCATTGTCGCGCTCGCTGGTGCCCTTGATCAGATCGTTGGGATCGGCGACCATCGCGGCCAGATTGCTGTTCGTCGCACAGCCATAGTTGGCCGAGGTCGCGTTGTTGACGTTGATCGCCGAACGGCTCGACCAGTTGGGGCAGCTTGGCACCGAAGCCGACGCCCGCGTCACGACGACGCGAACATAGCCCGGCGCGACCGCGCCCGTCGTCACCGGCACATCGCCGCTGAGCAGCAGGCCGCGGCGTTCGACCATTTCGCGGATCGTTTCCTTCGCGCCGCTGCTGCCATAGGCCGACGGGTCTTCGATCGCGATGCGATCGCCGTAGCGGACGTTCATCGCGTCGAGCCAGCCCTGCAGACGGCCTTGCTCGCTGGGGGCAAGGTCACCGCCCGCCGCCGCGACGTCGAACTGGTAGATGTCGTTGCGCACGACCGGCTGATGCACCGATTCAAGGCTGCGATTGCTGTTCGCGGCGCCTGCGCAGCCGGCGAGAGTGGTTGCCAGCGCCAGGACGGTCCAAGTTGCGATTTTCTTCATCACGTTGCTCCTGTTTGCCAGCATCACTTCTTGAGGTTGAAGCCGGGCGCCGCATCGGGCGAACCCGCGCGCGGCCGGTCGGCATCGTTCACCGACGTTTCAAGGCGCGGTTTGGGACGATCGCCGCCCGTCACGCCATCGGTCTGCTGGTTGAGCAGCAGGCGCTGAAGGTCGTTCGCGTCCTGATAGCCGTCGGTCGGCAGCTTGATCTCGTTCGCCGACACCGGCTTGACGAGATAGGGCGTCACCACGATCACCAGTTCGGTTTCACCGCGGCGGAAGCTGTCCGATTTGAACAGCATGCCGAGGATCGGCACGTCGCCGAGGCCCGGCACCTTGTCGATGGCGCCGATCGACCGGTTGTTCATCAGGCCGGCGATCATGAAGCTTTCGCCCGACCCGAGCTCAACCGTCGTTTCGGCGCGGCGGATCGTCAGCGCGGGGATCTGGAACCCGTCCATTTCGATCGCGCCTTCGGTCGACAGTTCCGACACTTCGGGACGGACGCGCAGGCTGATACGACCGTTCGACAGCACCGTCGGCGTATAGGCCAGGCTGACGCCATATTTGCGATATTCGATCGTCGTGCCGGCGAAGTTGCCGGGGATCGGGATCGGAAATTCGCCGCCCGCCAGGAAGTCGGCGGTTTCGCCCGAAATCGCGGTCAGGTTCGGCTGTGCCAGCGTGACGACCATGCCCGACCGTTCGCCGAGATCGAGCGAGGCCATCAGGTCCATGCCGAACAGGCGGCCGGCGGCGCCAAAGCTGTTGGTGCCGGCGGGAACGGTGAAATTATAGGCCGTCGTACCGGGCGCAACCGGCGGATCGCCTTCGCCCGGATAGAGGATCGAGCCCGGCGAGCGGCCGCGCACGATGCTGCCGAGGAAGCCGTTGCCCATCGCCCCGTCGCGATCGCGCGACAGCACGTTGCCGTTGATTTCCTTGACGAGCGTGCGGTTCACTTCGGCGATGCGGACCTGCAGGTTGACCTGCAGCGGCGTCGCGGTGCGCAGGCGCGACAGCACCTTTGTCTGTTCGCCGACAAACGCCTGGACGAGGCGTTCGGCCTCGGCCGCATCGTCGGGCGACTGGACAGTGCCAGTCAGCAGGACGAAGCCGTTCATCGTGTTCGACTGGATCTTCGCGTCGGGCATTGCGAGCGACAGCATCTGGTCGATCGTTTCGATATTGTTGCCGACGCGGGCAACGGTCGAATAGACAACGCGGCCGTTGCCGTCGGTCGCATAGATGCTCGTTTCACCCGGCGCCTTGCCGAAGATGTAGAGCTGGCGCGACGAGCGGACCTGAACGTCGGCAACCTGGTCGTTGGCGACGAAAACGTCTGACATTGCGGCCGGCAGGCTGACCAGGCGGCCGCGGCCGACCGACAGGTCGATGCTGCTGCTGGCGTTCTGAACGGCCTGCGCAACGGCTTGCTGCGCGGGGGCGGAGATCAGCGTCGCTGCAACCAGGCCGACGGCCAGGGTGCGGGCGAGGGCCGCCGCCTTGAAATTGGCTTTGCTGTGCATCTTACTTACCCCCAACCGGAACTGCGGTCACTTTGTCGCCACGGGTCACGCGGACCACCGGGCCGATCGGCACGGCGGCGGCCTGCGGGCTGCCGGCTGCGATCGGCATGCCGGCGGGCGGGCGCGGCGCCGAGACGCGGCCGCTGACCGGAACCCAGAAGCGCGAGACGTCGCCGCCCGTGGTCGCGGTGCGCGATGCGGTCGGACGACCGGCCGCATCGGCCATCATCCGGCGCTCGGCAGCGCTGCCACCCTTGGTCGGCACGTTCACGTCGCCCGACGCGATCGCCGCTTCGAGTTCGCCGGTGTTTTCGGCGAGCGGACGCAGCGCGAGCGAGAGCTTGCCCATATTTTCGGCGACCGCGATGCGTTCGGCGATGTCGGGCGTCGCTTCCAGCGTCACCGAGCCGAAGGTGCGTACCGGCGTCTTGCCGGTTTCGTCTTCGGCGTCGTAGCGCTGGTCGGTGGCAAGGACGCGGACGTTCCGCACGATGGTTTCGGCGGTGTAGAGCTGGTCGTCGGGATAGGAGCTGCCCTCCTTGACCGCGATCGTCTGCGCGAGCAGCACGTCGACGCGGTCGCCCGGGAAGACGAAACCGGCAACGCCCTGTTCCTGGGAAACCTTGACCGTCACGGCGCGCATGCCCGGTGCGAGAGCGGCTGCGAGGAAGCCGCGGTCATCGGGATGGACGAGCGAGCCCTGGGTCAGCGGCTGACCGGCGGTGATCGGGTAGCGCACGACGGTGCCCACCAGCGTATTCACGTCGGTCTTGTCCTTCAGGAAGTAGGCCTTCTCGACCAACTCCTTCGGCCACGGCTGATAGCGGAAGCTGTCGGGGCCGATAATCGTGCCCGTCGGCAGCTGCCGTGTCGCGACGAGGATCATGGGGCCGTTGATTTCGGGCGCCGCTGCTGCGCGCGCCGTCGGTGCGGAGGAACCCCGCATCATCTGGTTGACCCCGAACGCCGCGCCGATCGCAATGATCAACGCGCCGACGATCAGCATAATCTTTCGCGTATCCATGACGGTTTTTCGCCTCCTACACCCACCGGACGCGGGGATGCTTGCCCTCAGGTCGATCCGATAAACTGAAACTGGTTAAGATAGTGTTGGTGAAGCGCCCAAAGGCCCCCGGCGGCGATCGCGAGCCCGTAGGGAACCTCTATCGCCTTGTCCGAAGGACGAATTTTGGACTGAATCAGCATCACAGCCGACAGGATTCCGCCCCCGATCGCCATGATGGTCAGCATGGGAAAGTACAAATAAAGTGGAATCCAGAGCATCACGGCGCCGATCATCTTCACATCGCCGCCGCCCATCGCTCCCAGAGCGAAGAGACCGGCGAACACCGCGAAGACCGCAAAGGCGGCGCCGAACTGCATCGGCATGTCGGGCCAGAATGCCATGCCCGACACTATCCAGAAGGGGATAGCGAAGAGGGCGATGGTCGCATTGAGGCCGTTCGAGATAGTGCGCGAGCGCAGGTCGCTGACCGCCGCGGCGATCATCAACAAGGCGAGCAGCCCCATCAGGCCCAATGCGATGATTTTCTGGTCCATGCCGCCGCTGTAGCGACTATGGCTTATCAAATAGTAACCATGAGTGTGCGCCCGCCGGGTTGCATTCCGCGGGCCAGCGGATATGCGGCGTCGCATGTCCGACCCGCGCCCTTCCTCCACCGACGTGCTGATCGTCGGCGCGGGCATCGCCGGCGCAAGCCTCGCCGCCGCGCTGGCGCCGCACCGCCGCGTGCAGATGGTCGAGGCCGAGGAGGCGCCCGGCTATCATGCGACGGGCCGGTCGGCGGCCTTCTGGCACGAAAGCTATGGCGGCCCCGGCGTGCAACCGCTGTCCGCTGCGTCGTTCGATGCGCTGGCGCGGCCGGCAGCCGATTTTTCCGACAAGCCTTTCCTGACGCCGCGCACCGCGCTGACAATCGGTCGCGGCGGCGCGGAGACCGCGGCGGTCGATGCCTTCGTTGCCGAATTTCGCGCCAAGGGGGTGGCGGTCGACCGCATGGGTTTCGACGCGATGGCGGCGCTGGTGCCCGGTCTGCGATCCGAATGGACCGCCGCCGCCTATGAAGCGGCGTGCAGCGACATCGACGTCGGTGCGTTGCATGCGGCCTATCTGCGCGCGGCGAAGCGCGGCGGCGCGGTGCTTGCAACGCGCGCGCGTTTCGACGGTGCGCGCCGGGTCACCGGCGGCTGGGAGGTCAGCGTCGGAGGCGAAACACTGCACGCCGAGCTGATCGTCGATGCCGCGGGCGCATGGGCCGATATGGTTGCTGCACGTTGCGGGATCGCGCCGGTCGGCATCCAGCCCTATCGCCGGACGGTGGCGCAGCTTCGCCTGGACGTGCCGGTCACCGCCGACCTACCGCTGATCGTCCACGTCGGCGGCGACTTTTATTTCAAGGGCGCCGGAGAGGGGCGCGTCTGGCTGAGCCCGCACGACGAGACGCCGTCCGAGCCGTGCGATGCCGCGCCCGAGGAGTGGGACGTGGCGGTCGCGATCGAACGGATGCAGTCGGTGGTCGACTGGCCCGTCGCCGCGGTCGAGCGCAAATGGGCCGGGCTGCGCAGCTTCGCCCCCGATCGCCTGCCGGTCTTCGGCGCCGACCCGGCCGAGCCCGCTTTCATCTGGTGCGCGGGGCAGGGCGGTTTCGGCATCCAGACGTCGCCCGCGATCGGCGCACTGCTCGCCGCACAGCTTGGCGCCCCGGCGCCGGGCGGGGCGATCGGCACGGTCGATGCCTTCGCCTATGCGCCGGGCCGGTTCGGCGCACACTGACACTCGGCGCTTGCGCGCGCAAATCAGGGGTTTAGGATGCGGGAGCCGCGTCGCCCGTGGCGCGGCTGACCAGTGGAGGTACCCGTGGCCCATTATTTCGAGATCAAGAAGAACAAGGCCGGCGAGTTCGTCGCCTATTTCAAATATAACAGCGAAACGATCTTCTGGACCGAAGGCTATAGCAGCAAGGCATCGGCGAAGAACGCCATCGAGTCGATCAAGAAGAACGGCCCTGCCGCGGAAACCCGCGAAGCCGAATGATCCCGGCGGCGCGGGCGCACGCAGCGCCCGCGCCAGCTGGTACGCTCGAGCGATCTACAGCTTGGGCAGCGTCACGCCCTGTTGCCCCATATATTTGCCGGCGCGGTCGGCGTAGCTCGTCTCGCACGGCTCGTTCCCCTGCAGGAACAGGAACTGGCAGGCGCCTTCGTTGGCATAGATTTTGGCGGGCAGCGGGGTGGTGTTCGAAAACTCCAGCGTCACATGGCCCTCCCAACCGGGTTCGAGCGGGGTGACGTTGACGATGATGCCGCAGCGCGCATAGGTCGATTTGCCAAGGCAGATGACGAGGATGTCGCGGGGGATGCGGAAATATTCGACCGTCCGGGCGAGCGCGAAGCTGTTCGGCGGAATGATGCAAACGTCGGTTTCGCGGTCGACGAAGCTGTTCGCGGCAAAATCCTTGGGGTCGACGACCGCGCTGTCGACATTGGTGAAAATCTTGAATTCGGGCGCGACGCGCGCATCATAGCCGTAGGACGAGAGGCCGTAGCTGATGCAGCCGTCACGCCGCTGCGCCTCCACGAAGGGTTCGATCATGCCCTGCGTCCGGGCGGCTTCGCGAATCCATTTATCGGAAAGAATGCTCATGCCGCTGTCTTGTCGGTCCTCGGCGGCTTGCGCAAGCGGTCAGTCGGGGATCATCCCCAGATCCTTCGGCCCGAAGGCGGCGGGGAGCAGTTCGCTCAGGCGATAGGTGGTGACCGCGCTGCCGTCGCCCGAAGCGCAGTGGACCAGGATATCGGTTTTCGACCGTTCGGCGGCTTCGTTCAATATCTGGCGGCAGCGGCCGCAGGGGTTGACCGGATCGCTGCCGATCAGTGCATCGCCCTCGGGGCGCCCGCCGATGATGGCGACTTCGGCGAGTTCGCCGATCCAGCCTTCGTTGGCGATCTTGGCGACTGCGGTGGTCTCCGCGCAGAGCGTCAGACCGTAGCTCGCGTTTTCGACATTGGCACCGGTCACGACATCGCCGTTTTTCAACAGCAGCGCGGCGCCGACATGAAAGCCCGAATAGGGGGCATAGGCGCGGCTCGCGGCGTCGCGCGCGGCATCGATCAGGGCATCGCGGGTGTCGGTCATTATTCCTGTCCTTCGGGTCGCAGCACGTTCCAGCCCACCGTTCCGCCGGCGCCGGTCAGCCGGACATAGTCGTTCGCCTGCCACATCGCCCAGGGGTGGGCGCCATAATCGGGTTCGAAAAAGTCGCGGCGCAGCCAGGTGGTGCGCGCAATTCCGGCGGTGACGCGATAATCGGCCTCGAAGGCGGGGCCGGGCGCGATCACGCTGCGCTTGCCCGTATGCGCCTCGATCTGCGCAAGGAAGGTCGCAAGTTCGCTGAGCAGCAGCGCGCGCGTCGGCCGGTCGGGGCAGCGGTCGTCATAGTCGAGCCATACCACCGGCGGCAGCGCATCGGCGCGGCGCGCGACGTGGCGGATGAAATTGGCCGCCTGGTCGGTTGCCAGCTTGCACAGGCTGTAGCGATGGATCGCGCCCACCTGCACCCCGACGACGCGCGCCTGCGCGGCGTTGCGGGCATATTGCGGATCGATGCCGTCGGCGCCGTCGGTCGCCATGACATAGGCGAAATCGGCGCCCGCCGCCTTGATCGAGCCCCAATGGACCTTGCCATTGTCGGCGGAGATGGTGACGCCCTGAATCGGATAGAGCGCGCGGTCGGGCGTCCAGCGCGCCGCCCACCACAGCGCGAGACCGGCGAGCAGCAGGATCAGGACGAGTCCGCCGCCGATCCGGCGCGCCAGCCGCGCGGCGCGTGCCCGCCAGTCGGACAGGCCTTTCGTTGCGGTTTTGCCCTTTGTTTTTACCCCCGCGCGCATCGTCATCCCTTGATGTGAAGCACACAGATCAGCGTGAAGAGACGGCGCGCGGTGTCGAAATCGACCGCGATCTTGCCATCGAGCCGGTCCATCAGCATTTCGGCGGCCTCGTTGTGCAGCGCGCGGCGCGCCATGTCGACGGTCTCGATCTGCTGCGCGGTAGAGGTCTTGATCGCCTGATAATAGCTGTCGCAGATCGCGAAATAGTCGCGGATCGGACGGCGGAAGCGCCCGAGGCCGAGGATCACCGCTTCGAGCGGCGAGCCATCCTCGCGGCTGATCTCGAAGATCAGGCGCCCGTCCTCGACGCGGAGCATCAGGCGATACGGGCCGGCATAGCCATCGGGGTGGCCGCGCTGCGGCACGAACTTGTTGTCCTCGATCAGATCGAAGATCGCGACACGCCGCTCCTGCTCGACATCGGGGTTGCGCCAGACGATCGAGCCCTCGTCGAGCTCTACCGAGATGATGCGCTGTTTCGATGGGTCGGCGTCGGTCATGCTGACCGTGCTTCTACTTGGCCGGGCGCGAAGGGCAAGGGCGACTTATTCACAGCATTCCACAGTTATGATAGGTTGATCGATATCGTCGATTGCGCCCGCCGCGCCTTCGACGCATGAAAGCTGTCATGCCCGAGCTTGCCCTTTTTCCTGCCCCGGTCCCGGCCGGGAACGAACGCCAATTGCCCCGCAATATCGAGGCTGAGGCCGCCTTTCTGGGCGCGATTCTGATCGACAACCGAGTCGTCGAGGATCTGCCGGTGCAATTGACCGCGGCGCATTTCTTCGAACCGCTGCACGGCCGCATCTATGGGCAGGCAATGGCGCTGATCGAGCGCAACAGCATCGCGACGCCGGTTACGCTGAAGCCCTTTTTCGAAAATGACGAGGCGATGAAGGCCGTCGGCGGGGTCGGCTATCTGGCGCAGCTGACTGGCAGCGGCGCGGGCCTCATCGGCGCGCGCGACTTCGCGCGGCAGATTTTCGACCTGGCGCTGCTGCGCGAACTGGTCGGCGTCGGGCGGGGACTGGTCGAGGGGGCGCTCGACACGAGCGAAAGCGTCGACCCGCATGCGCAGATCGAGGAAGCCGAAACCGCGCTCTATCGCGTCGCGGGCGGCGAGGCCGAAATGGGGTCGGTCAAGAGCTTCAGCACCGCGAGCCTCACCGCCTTGCAGGCCGCCGAGCGCGCGCTCAATTCGGGCGGTCACCTGTCGGGGATCACCACCGGCATTTCGAGCGTCAACGCCAAGATCGGCGGCATGCACAATTCGGACCTGATGATCCTCGCCGGGCGTCCGGGGATGGGCAAGACCTCGCTTGCGACCAATATCGCCTATAATGCCGCCGAACGCTGGCGGCGCGACGAGGAGGACGGGATTCCGCCCGAAAAGAATATGGGCGCCAAGGTTGCCTTCTTCAGCCTCGAAATGTCCGCTGACCAGCTCGCGACGCGTGTGCTCGCCGAACAGTCGGGGGTATCGGGCGAGGCGCTGCGCATGGGCAAGATCAGCAAGGAGCAGTTCCAGCAATTGTCGCGCGCCGCGCAGGCGCTGCAAACGCTGCCGCTGTTCATCGACGACACGCCCGGCCTGACGATCGCCAGCCTGCGCACCCGCGCGCGCCGCCTGCAGCGCCGCCACGGCATCGGTTTCATCGTCGTCGACTATTTGCAGCTGCTGCAGGGCTCGTCGAAGAGCGGCGACAATCGCGTGCAGGAAATTTCGGAAATTTCACGCGGATTGAAGACCTTGGCGAAGGAACTTCACGTTCCGGTGATGGCGCTGTCGCAGCTCAGCCGTCAGGTCGAAAGCCGCGAGGACAAACGGCCGCAGCTCTCCGACCTTCGCGAATCGGGCTCGATCGAGCAGGACGCCGACATGGTGCTCTTTGTGTTCCGCGAGGATTATTATGTCGCCGCGCGCGAGCCCAAGCGCCCGGTCGAGGGCGACGATATCAAGATTCACGCGGCGCATGAGGAATGGGCCGCCGAAATGGAACGTGTCTTCGGCCTCGCCGAACTGATCGTCGCCAAGTCGCGTCACGGCTCGACCGGCAAGGTGCGCCTCCACTTCGACGCCAAGACGACGAAATTCCAGGATCTGGCGGACGACAGCCAGGCCTATGCGGATTATGAGTAGATAGCCGCGCCCAGTGCCCCTGCGAAGGCAGGGGCCCATCACGAGGTTTTGCAATCAAAAGCCTGCGTCTGGCGAAGGGGCAGGAGATGGGCCCCTGCCTTCGCAGGGGCACGCGGGTCTGTTCTCAGAACGCCGGATCGTTCGCCGGATTGTCGTCGATCGGCGTCACCGCTTCGTGGATGCCGCATTCGGTCTTGTCCCAGCCGCGCCAGCGGCCCGCGCGCGGGTCTTCGCCCGGTTTGACCTTAGACGTGCAGGGCGAGCAGCCGATCGAGGGATAGCCCTCTGCCTCAAGCGGATGGCGCGGCAGATCGTGCTCGGCGAAATAATCGTCGAGCATTTCGCGCGTCCAGTTGGCGAGCGGGTTGAATTTCAGGCGGCCGGTGTTGCCGTCGAGCTCGAAGCGCGGCAGGCCTTGGCGCGTCGACGACTGGAAGCCCTTGCGGCCGGTGATCGACGTGTCGAAATCGGCGAGCGCCTTTTCGAGCGGTTTGACCTTGCGGATTTCGCAGCAGCCGTCGGGATCATACGACCAGCGCAGTTCGGTCGCGTCCTTTTCGGCGAGTTCGGCGGCATCGGGCGTGAGATTGACGAGATTGAGGCCGAGCCGCGCGGCAAGTTCGTCGCGATAGGCCAGCGTTTCGGGAAAATGCTTGCCCGTGTCGAGGAACAGCACCGGCATGTCGGGCGCGACGCGCGTCACGAGATGGAGCAGCACCGCGCTTTCGGCGCCGAAGCTCGACACGATCGCGGTGTCGCCGATCAGCCCCGCGCCGATCACGCTTGCAACCGCCTCGCCCGCGTCCTGGCCGCGGAACAGGTTATTGAGACGGATGACATCGGCCTGCGTGAAACGCGGCGCGACGTCGATCCGGTCGCGGGTGCGGGGTTCAGCCTTCACCTCAGCCATGCCGCAGCTTCCAGATCGGCACGGCGCCGTCGGCTGCTCCCTGATAATGTTCGGGCCAGCGGCTCAGCGCCGCCTCGACATCGGCATTGTTGAGCGGCTTTTCGGGCGCGAAACTGTCGAAGCCGCAGCGCTTCATATAGGCGATCTGATCGACCAGCACGTCGCCCTGCGCACGCAGTTCGCCAGCATAGCCCGCTTCGCGCAGGATGCGCGCCGACGAATAGCCGCGACCGTCGCGGAACTTGGGGAAAGCGACCTCGATCAGCGTCAACCGGTCGAGGTGCGGGATCAGCGCACGCGCGTCCTCGTCGGGTTCGAGCCGCACCGCCGTCGCGTTCGATTGCGAAAGGAAGGCATCGAGCGTGACGCAGGGCTCTTCGCCGTCGGTGTGCCACCCTTCCGCTTGCGGAAGGGACTGATTATCGGCGCGTTCAACCATAGATCGCCTCCTTGAAGGGGGCCATGCCGACACGGCGGAAGGTGTCGACGAAGCGTTCGCCTTCGCTCCGTTCGGCCAGATATTTGTCGGTGACGCGCTCGATCGCATCGACGATGCCATCCTCGTCGAAACCGGGGCCCGTTATCGTGCCGAGCGACACGTCCTCCGCGCCCGATCCGCCGAGCAAAAGCTGGTAGTTTTCGGTGCCCTTGCGGTCGACGCCCAGGATGCCGATGTGGCCAGCGTGGTGATGCCCGCAGGCGTTGATACAGCCCGAAATCTTGAGCTTGAGCTCACCCAGCTCCTTCTGGCGGCCGAGGTCGGAGAAGCGCGCCGCGATCTTCTGCGCGACCGGGATCGAACGCGCATTGGCGAGGCTGCAATAATCGAGGCCGGGGCAGGCGATGATGTCGCTGATCAGGTCGAGGTTCGGCGTCGCGAGCCCGGCCGCGTCGAGCTTTTGCCAGATCGCGTAGAGATCGGCCTTGCGGACGTGCGGCAGCACGATGTTCTGCGCGTGGGTCACACGCAGTTCGTCATGGCTGTAGGCTTCGGCGAGGTCGGCCATCAGGTCGATCTGCGCCGAAGAGGCATCGCCCGGGATGCCGCCGACGGGCTTCAGGCTGATGTTGACGATCGCATGGCCCGGCACCTTGTGTGCGGCGACATTCTGGTCGACCCACACAGCGAAGTCGGGGTCGCTGCGGTCGATTTCGTCGGGCGCCGACGCATCGAGCGCGGGCGGCGCGAATTGCGCCGCGATGCGGTCGAACTCGGCCTTCGGCGGGTCGATGCCGAGCGACTTCACATGCGCGAATTCTTCTTCGACCTGGCGGCGATATTCGTCGGCGCCAAGCTCGTGGATCAGGATCTTGATCCGCGCCTTGTAGATATTGTCACGGCGGCCGTAGCGGTTGTAGACGCGCAGGCACGCCTCGGCATAGCTCAGCATGTCCTCGAGCGGCACGAAATCCTTGATCAGCGGCGCGATCATCGGCGTGCGGCCCATGCCGCCACCGACGTAGAATGCGGCGCCATGGACGCCATCCTTCTCGACGATCTGGATGCCGATGTCGTGCAGCCGCATCGCGGCGCGATCTTCCTCGGCCGCGATGACGGCGATCTTGAACTTGCGCGGCAGATAGCTGAATTCGGGGTGGAAGCTCGACCATTGGCGCAGCAGCTCGGCCCACGGACGCGGATCGGTGATCTCGTCGGCGGCGGCGCCGGCCCACTGGTCCGAGCTGATGTTGCGGATGCAGTTGCCGCTCGTCTGGATCGCATGCATCTCGACCGACGCGAGATCGGCGAGGATCGCGGGCGCATCCTCCAGCTTGATCCAGTTATACTGGATATTCTGGCGCGTGGTGAAATGGCCGTAATCGCGGTCATATTTGCGCGCGATATGCGCGAGCATCCGCATCTGGCGGCTGTCGAGCGTTCCGTAAGGCACCGCGACGCGCAGCATATAGGCGTGGAGCTGGAGATAGAGGCCGTTCATCAGGCGCAGCGGCTTGAACTGATCCTCGGTGATCTCGCCGGCAAGGCGGCGCTTCACCTGATCCGAAAATTCGGCAACGCGGGCATCGACCATCTGCTGGTCATATTGGTCATATTTATACATGCGGTTTCTCGCCGAAAATTGCCGTTTGTCCTGAGGAGGGGCTGAGCCTTGGCGAAGGCCCGTCTCGAAGGACGTTGGGCTTGGGTGCTTCGAGACGCCATTTCGACAAGCTCAATGGCTCCTCAGCACGAACGGAGGGAGGAAAAGGCTGCATCAGATCACCCAGTCGCCGGCATTGGGATCGGCGGGTTTCAGCGTCAGGTCGGGGCGCACGGTCGGGCCGAGCGCGCGGATGCGGTCCTTGATATGCGCAGGGCGCGGGCCTTCGGGCGTCGCTTCGCCCGCGATGATATAGGGCGCGTTGACACGGCGCGCGCCTTCTTCGGCAGCGAGGATTGCCTCCCCATGCTCGCCGACATCGGCGGCGTCCTCGATATGGAGCGACCAGTCGGCGCCGGTCCACCAGGTGACAAATCCTGTTTTCAGGTCGTTGCCCGTGAGCAATTTCATGTGAAGTCCCTTATCTGTTCGGCGATCCCCGGCGCGCCGAGGCAATCGAGCGCGTCGGCGCGCGCCGCGACCTTGCCCACGACGATCAGCGCCGGGCTTTGCACCGCCTCGCGCGCCACAAGGTCGCCAAGGTCGGTGAGGAGGGTGCGCAGGACGCGCGCATCGGCGGTGGTGCCGCGTTCGATCACCGCGACGGGCAGGCCCGGCGAAACCCCGTCGGCGATCAGCTTGTCGGCGATTGCATGTGCGGTCGCGAGACCCATGTAGATGACGAGCGTGCGGCCGTGGCCGGCAAGGCCCGACCAGTCCTGATCCGAGAGGTCCTTGCACTGGCCCGCAACGAAGCTGACCGCGCTTGCATCCTCGCGGTGGGTGAGCGGGAGGCCCGCCTGCGCGGCGCAGCCCGCCGCCGCGGTGATGCCGGGAACGACCTCGACCGCGATGCCCGCTGCGCGCGCGGCATCGAGTTCTTCGCCGCCGCGGCCGAAAATGAAGGGATCGCCGCCCTTCAGCCGAACGACCTGCTTGCCGCTCTGCGTCTCGCGGACGATCAGCGCGTTGATCAGGTCCTGCTTCATCGTGTGACGGCTGCGCTGCTTGGCGACGCTGATCCGTTCGACATGCGGCGGGATCAGCGCGAGCACGCCCGCACCCACCAGCCCGTCATGCACGACAAGGTCGGCGCTTTCCAGCAGCCGCGCGGCGCGCAGCGTCAGCAAGTCGGGATCGCCCGGCCCGGCGCCGACGAGCCACAGCTTGCCTGCCAAAGAAGGTTGCTTTTCCATGCGACCCTAAATGGTCGGCGGGCGCCGGAATCGCAAAACAGGCTTTGTTGGCGAGGGTGAAGCTAAAATTGCCCCGGATCTGGCGGTCAGAGATATTTCTTCGTCACCAGCTTCGGCGTGTCGTCGTCGCGCAGGCCGACCCCGATCGAAGCGCGCAGCGCGTCGCTTTCGGAGCTGGCGACCGGATAGGCGCAATAGTCGGCGGCGTAAAAGGCGCTCGGCCGATGGTTGCCCGACAGGCCGACGCCGCCAAAGGGCGCGGCCGACGAGGCGCCGTTGGTCGGGCGGTTCCAGTTGATGACGCCCGCGCGGGCATTCGCCCAGAATTGGTCGTAAAGCTGCGGTGTCCCGCCGATCAGCGCCGCCGAGAGGCCGAAGGCGGTGTTGTTCGCCTCGGCAATCGCGGCTTCGAAACTGTCGACGCGGATCACCTGCAGCAGGGGGCCGAACAGCTCGATATCGGGGCGTTCGGGCATCGCGGTGACGTCGATGATGCCGGGGGTAAGGAAGGGGCGGTTTGCATCCGGCCGCGTCATGTGGCGGATCACCTGGCCGCCGTTCGACATCAGGATCAGAAAGCTTTCGGTCAGTCCGTCGGCGGCCTCGTTGTCGATTACCGGCCCCATAAAGGGGGCTGGGTCGGCGTGGGGATGACCGACGATCAGCCGTCCCGCGAGCGTCTTGACCTCGGCGAGCAGGTGATCGGCCAGATCCTGTTTGACGATCAGCCGCCGGGCATTGCTGCAACGCTGGCCCGCGCTCAGGAAGGCGGACTGGACGACGATCGTTGCCGCGGTCGCGATGTCGGCGGTGTCCCAGACGACGATCGGATTGTTGCCACCCATTTCGAGCGCGACGATCTTCCCCGGCTGATCGGCGAACTGGCGGTTGATCGCGACCCCGGTGCGCGCCGACCCTGTGAACAGCAATCCGTCGATGCCGGGATGCGCGGCCAGCGCCTTGCCCGCGTCGGGTCCGCCGATGACGAGCCGCACGACCTCT
This sequence comes from Sphingopyxis terrae subsp. terrae NBRC 15098, assembly GCF_001598815.1. Classification (GTDB taxonomy): domain Bacteria; phylum Pseudomonadota; class Alphaproteobacteria; order Sphingomonadales; family Sphingomonadaceae; genus Sphingopyxis; species Sphingopyxis terrae. The sequence goes on from NZ_BCZQ01000012.1 coordinate 121,773, forward strand.
TCGGGAACTCCGGCGCCGTGGAGCAGTTCGACAAGCCGCGCGCCAACGGCAGGGGTTTTTTCAGACGGTTTGAACAGCACCGAATTGCCGGCGATCAGCGCCGGCACGATATGGCCGTTCGGCAGATGCGCGGGGAAATTATAGGGGCCGAGGACGGCAAGCGCGCCGTGCGGCTTGTGGCGCACCGCGTTGCGCAGCCCCATCGCGCCTTCGATCCGGCGGTTGGGGGTGCGTTCGGCATAGGCCTTGATCGAGATATCGACCTTGTTCGCGACCGATTCGACCTCGGTCCGCGCTTCCCACAAAGGTTTGCCGGTCTCGCGCGCGATCAAATCGGCGAGCTGTTCGCCATCGGCCTTCACCCGGTCGGCAAAGCGGCGCAGCGTTTCGGTGCGGAAGGTGACGGGCTTCGCGGCCCAAGCGGGCCAGGCGGCGCGCGCGGTTGCAACTTCGGCGTCGATGTCACTGATACGGCCGCGCCATAATTCGGCGCCGGTTGCCGGCTCGAAGGACAGAAGGTCTTCGCTCATCCCCGTTCCCCCGTCGATTTGGGCGCGCAAAGGCGCCAGTGCGCTCGATCATTGGGGGGCGGCAAAAGCATTGTCGCCCTCTTATCTGCGAAAGCGTACGGCGGCAACCGCGATAGGCCCCGCAACAGCGAAAGCGGGCCGATTGTCACGGGCGCGACAGGGTGGCTTGCACCGGCGCGCGCGGTTCGCGATAGAGGCGGATAGTATCGGCTTAAGGGGACGGGCAATTTTGGCGCGACAGGATGCACAGCGCGAATGGAGCGATCATTATTGGTGGTCGGCCGACGGCGTTCGCCTGCACGCGCGCATCTATGACGGACCCCCGACCGCGGCGGAGGCGCCGCCGATCCTGTGCATGCCCGGCTTGGCCCGCAACGCCCGCGATTTCGAGGCGTTGGCACCGCATATGGCGGCGCAGCGGCGCGTGATCGTGATCGAGTTCCGCGGGCGGGGCGAGAGCGCCTATGCCAAGGATCCGATGACCTATGTCCCGCTGACATATGTCCAGGATGTCGTCGCGCTGCTCGACGAGCTGGCGATCGCGCGTTTCGCGACGGTCGGCACGTCGCTCGGCGGGCTGGTGGCGATGTTCCTTGCCGCCAGCCTGCCGGGTCGGCTCGTCGGCGCCGTGCTGAACGATGTCGGCCCCGAACTCGAGGCGGCAGGGCTCGATCGCATCCGCGACTATATCGGAGCCGGCGGCAGCCAGCCGACCTGGATGCACGCGGCGCGCGCCTATGCCGAGCTCAACGCCGCGGTTTATCCGGACTATGACATTCACGACTGGCTGCGCATCACCAAGCGGACCCACCGGCTGACTCCCGAAGGACGCATCGTCACCGATTACGACAAGCAGATTGCGGCGCCGCTGCGCCTTGCCGGCGATCAGGAGGGTATCGACCTGTGGCCCGCCTATCGCGCGCTTGGCGATGCACCGGTGCTGATCCTGCGCGGCGCGCTGTCGGACATTCTCGCCGGAACGGCTGCCGCAAAAATGCAGGCCGCGCTGCCCCACGCGACGCTGGTCGAGGTTCCGGGTGTCGGTCATGCGCCGACGATGGACGAGCCCGCGGCGCGCGCGGCGATCGACGCCTGGATCGCGGCGCTTCCCGCCGCGTGACCGAAGTCGGCGCGATCGAGGAGCGGGAGCATCCGGTCCGCATCCTTCACCTTCACTCGAGCTTTTCGCTCGGCGGCAAGGAAGCGCGCGCGGTTCGCCTGATGAACCTGATGGGCGACCGGGCGCAGCACACGATCCTCTCCGCGGTCCCCGATGCGCTCGGCGCGCGCGATGCGATCGATCCAGGGATTGACGTCAGCTTTCCGACCGATGCGCCGCCGCTGGCCGGGCGGCCGTCGCTGGCGCGTTTCCGCGATCTTGCGACCTATATCTACCGCTTCGACCTGGCGCTCAGCTATAATTGGGGCGCGATGGACGGGGTGATGGCGCACCGGCTCTACTGGCATCGCTGGTGGTATCAGATGCCGCCATGCCTGATTCATCACGAGGATGGGTTCAACGAGGACGAAAGCGTCCGGCGCAACTGGAAGCGCAACCTCTATCGCCGCTACGCGCTGCGTAACGCCGCCGGGGTCGTCGTGCCTTCGGCACTGCTCGCCGGGATTGCGGCGGACGAGTGGAAACTGCCGCCCGATCGCATCCATCTGATCCGCAACGGGATCGACGTGGCCGCCTATGCCGCCGCGCCATCGGTGCCGATCCCGGGCTTCGTCCGCCGGCCGGGCGAGGTGGTGATCGGGACGGTAGCGGGGCTTCGCAAGGTCAAGGATCTGCCGCGCCTCGTGCGCGCCGTTGCGGCGCTGCCGCCGCATGTGCGACTGGTAATCGTGGGGGAGGGGCCTGAGCGCGCGGCGATCGCCGCCGAGGCGGCGGCGTGCGGCATGGCCGACCGGCTGGTGCTTGCGGGATTCATGCCCGAACCGGCGCAATGGATCGGCCATTTCGACCTGCTCGCGCTCTCGTCGCGGAGCGAACAGGCGCCGATTGCGGTGATCGAGGCGATGGCGGCGGGGCTGCCCTTTGTCAGCCCGGCGGTCGGCGACGTGGCGGCGATGGCGGGCGAGGCGAACCGCCCGTTCATCGCGGCGGACGAGACGAATTTTCGCGCCGCGCTGGCGCGCCTTGCGGACGATGCGGCGTTGCGCGCAGCGGTGGGTGCGGAGAATCGGCGCGTTGCCGCCGAGCGCTTCACCGAATCCGGGATGGTCGCGGGCTATCAAAGCCTCTATGCTCGCGCGCTGGAAGGATATGACGTTTTTACGGGGCGTTTCCTGGGGTCGGACCCCGCCTTCGATTGACAAAGGCGGTCCGGTTCCGCTTACGGAAGAGGCAAATGGGGGCTGGCGCGCGGCTGCGCAGCCGGCGGAGAGAAAGAGGTTTATAGTGTTCAAAGGTTTGAAGCCCATCCTTTACGGCGGACGCGAAGTCTGGCCGCTGGTCGAGGGCGGGAAGGGCGTGTCGGCGACCAACCATATGTCGAGCGGCGCCTGGGCCGCGGCTGGCGGGATCGGCACCGTTTCGGCGGTCAACGCCGACAGCTACGACGCCGAAGGCAAGATCGTGCCGCAGGTCTATCGCGCTGCGACGCGCCGCGAACGGCACGAAGAACTGGTCCGCTACGCCATCGACGGCGCGGTCGAACAGGTGAAGCGCGCTTATGACCTCGCCAGCGGCAAGGGTGCGATCAACATCAACGTCCTCTGGGAAATGGGCGGAGCGCAGCAGGTATTGGAAGGCGTGCTCGAACGCACCAAGGGGCTGATCACCGGCGTCACCTGCGGCGCGGGGATGCCGTACAAGCTCAGCGAAATCGCGGCGCGGCACAATGTCCATTATCTGCCGATCATCTCGTCGGCGCGTGCGTTTCGCGCGCTCTGGAAGCGCGCCTATCACAAGGTCGCGCATCTGATGGCGGCGGTCGTCTATGAAGATCCGTGGCTCGCCGGCGGGCACAACGGCCTGTCGAACGCCGAAGATCCGCTGAAGCCCGAAGATCCCTATCCGCGCGTCAAGGCGCTGCGCGACACGATGCGCGCCGAGGGGATTTCGGACGAAGTGCCGATCGTGATGGCGGGCGGCGTCTGGTATCTGCGCGACTGGAACGACTGGATCGACAATCCCGAATTAGGCTCGATCGCCTTTCAATATGGCACGCGGCCGCTGCTGACGCAGGAAAGCCCGATCCCGCAGGAGTGGAAGGACCGGCTGCGCACGCTCGACGAGGGCGATGTGTTGCTCCACCGCTTCTCGCCCACAGGCTTTTATTCGAGCGCGGTGCGCAATCCTTTCCTGCGCGATCTCGAAGCGCGGTCGGAGCGGCAGATTCCCTATTCGAAGCAGGAAGCGGGCGACCATGTCGCGCAGCTCGACGTCGGCGTGAAGGGGCGCAATTTCTGGGTGACCCCGCACGACCGCGACCGCGCGCGCGACTGGGTGGCCGAAGGCTATACCACCGCGCTCAAGACGCCCGACAATACGGTCGTCTTCGTCACCGAAGAGGATAGGACCGTGATCCGCAAGGATCAGGCCGATTGCATGGGCTGCCTGTCGCACTGCGGCTTTTCGGCGTGGAAGGACCATGACGATTATTCGACCGGCTACCTCGCCGATCCGCGCAGCTTCTGCATCCAGAAAACGCTGCAGGACATCGCGCACGGCGGCGACGTCGACCAGAATCTGATGTTCGCGGGCCACGCCGCGTTCAACTTCAAGACCGATCCCTTTTATTCCAACAACTTCACCCCGACGGTGAAGGAACTGGTCGACCGGATTCTGACGGGGGATTGACCCGAAGAGGAGGGTAAATGGGGGACATCGATTGGGCCGGCCGCATGGCTCGCCTGCCCGACGAAGATCTCGTCGAGATCGCTTCGTCGGGCGAGGCGGATGGCTATCATCAATTGGCGGTCGATGCGGCGGTGGCGGAACTCGCGAGGCGCGCGCCCGACGAAACCGTCATGGCACGCATCACGGCGCAGGTAGAAGCTGATCGTCAGTTTCAGGCGAACAGGCACGATGTTCCGCTAAGCAATGGCGGCCGGGTTGCCTTTGTCTTTTTCGGCATCTTCCTGTTCTGGCCGCTCGTCGCTGCATACGTACTCCATCATCGCGGTTATTCCCGGAAAGCCAAAGAGGCGCTTTGGGCGATTCCGCTTTCGATGGCCCTCTGGTGGGCGGTCATGTCCGCACTATTCTTCTTTTTGGGCTAAGCCCACCCCTCCAGCACCTGATCGGGCGGTCGGTGCCCGTCGCACCAGGCACGGATATTGGCGATGACCTTTTCGCCCGACGCCTCGCGGCCCTCGATCGTCGCCGAGCCGAGGTGCGGCAGCAGCACGACATTGTCGAGCGCGAGCAGGTCGGGATCGACCGCGGGTTCGTGCGTATAGACATCGAGCCCCGCGCCCGCGATGCGGCCGGTCTTGAGTGCCGCGATCAGCGCCTTTTCGTCGATGATTTCGCCGCGCGCGGTGTTGATCAGATAGGCGGTCGGCTTCATCGCACCGATACGCGCCGCGCTGACCATCTCATGGGTTTCGGCGGTGTGCGGGCAGTGGATCGTGACCACGTCGCTGATCCGAAGCAGCGTGTCGACGCTCGCATGATAGCTCGCGCCCAATTCCTCTTCGATCGTTTCGGGCAGGCGACGTCGGTTGTGATAGTGGATCGACAGGCCGAAGGCGCGAGCGCGCTGCGCGACGGCGAGGCCGATGCGTCCCATGCCGACGATGCCGAGCAATTTGCCGCCGACGCGGTGACCCAGCATCGCGCTCGGCGCCCAGCCCTGCCATTTGCCCGAGCGCATCAGCTTTTCGCCCTCGGCCAGCCGGCGCGGGACCGACAGGATCAGCGCCATGGTCATGTCGGCGGTGTCCTCGGTAAAGACGCCGGGGGTGTTGGCGACCATGATGCCCTTCGCGCGCGCCGCGGCGAGGTCGATATGGTCGACCCCGGCCCCGAAATTGGCGATCAGCTTGAGCCGGTCGCCCGCCGCGCCGATGATCTCGGCGTCGATCTCGTCGGTCACGGTCGGCACCAGCACGTCGCAGTCGGCGACTGCGGCCTTGAGCTCGTCCTTGGTAAAGGCGTGATCGTGCGCCGACAGGGCGACATCGAACAATTCGGCCATGCGCGCCTCGACCGCCGGCATCAACTGGCGGGTGACGATGACGCGCGGGCGTTTGGGGCGGGATGAATCGGGCATGGCGCCGATAGAGCGCGGCGGCGCGTGGGGGTCAAGAGGGCCAAGCGTGCGCCGATGCGAAAGCCGCTGTGGACGAACGGGGCGAAGGCTGCGGCGAACGGTTGAAAAGCGCCCCCGATTTTGACAAGGCAGACGGATGACCAGCCGCACGATATTCGCCCTCCTGACGCTGGCCGTGGCGACCGGACCCGCCGCGGCGCAAAGCGATCCCGAACTGCCCTATTGGGCGTCGATCAGCGTCGACGAGGCGCGGATGCGCAAGGGGCCGTCGCCCGATGTGCCCGTCGTGTGGGAATATCGGCGCAAGGATCTGCCCGTCAAAGTGGTCGCGCGCCACGATATCTGGCGCAAGATCGAGGATCCCGACGGGACGCAGGGGTGGATGGCGGCGCGGCTGCTCAGCCGCACGCGCACCGCGATCGTCACCGGTGGCATCCGTCCGATGCGCGAAAAGCCCGACGCCGCCGCGGCGATCGCCTTTCGCGCCGAGGCCGGTGTGGTCGGCCGCATCACCGACTGCAAGGACGGCTGGTGCCTGTTCAACGTGAAGGGCCGCAAGGGCTGGATCGAAACCGACCACATATGGGGCGATTGATCACCCGCAACCCATGACCCCGCAACGCATGACAAAGGGGCCGGCAGTCGCCTGCCGGCCCCTTCTCTCGTCACCATTGGTATTTAGCGCCAGCGGAAGTGGTTATAATAGACGCGAACCACCTTGCCCGTGCGCACATTGACCAGCAACAGGTCGTTATAGTGGCGGACATAGGCCAGGTTGCGGCCCGCCTTCGGGACGCCCCAGCGCGCATCATAGTTCAGGCGATAGGTCGGGGCGTAATAGGTCGAACGCAGCGAATTGCCGACCGCGAAGCGGTGATAGCTGAACGGCGCACGCCAGTTCTGGTAGCGATTGTCGCGGCGCCAGTCGCGCTTGTCCTCGCGATATTCGCGCTTCGCGTCGCGCACGTCGCGGTGGGCATCGCGCACATCATGGCGATCGCCATAGCGCTTCGCATGGTTGAGGTCGCGCTGTTCCTGGCGAATATCCTGGCGATCGCGGGCGAGCTCGCGCGTCTGGGCCTGCGCCATGGCGGGGACCATCATCGCGGCGATCAGGCCGGCGGTAAGAATTTTGCTCTTCATAATGCCATTCCTTGTCTTGCCGTCAGGGGGAGGGGATCTGCCCGATGACAGGGAAAGGATTAGGCGAGTCGATTTGAACGGAGCCGGAATGCCGCGTTTATTTTGAGGACATTAGTGTCGCAAAGTGTCGCGCGGGTTGAAAATGGCCGCGGCGCGATCGTCGCCATGCGTCGTCATTGCGAGCGGCGGAGCCGCACGGCAATCCAGAGCCGGCATAAACCGCTCCGGATTGCGTCACCCGGCTTTCGCCGGGTTCGCAATGACAGCATGAGCTGGCTTAAACCAGCTCGACCGCGACCGCGGTGGCTTCGCCGCCGCCGATGCACAGGCTGGCGATACCGCGCTTCTTGCCGTGGCGCTGAAGCGCGGCGATCAGCGTGGTGATGATGCGCGTGCCGCTGGCGCCGATCGGATGGCCGAGCGCGGTCGCGCCGCCGTGGACGTTGATCTTGTCGTGCGAAATGCCAAGGTCGTGCATCGCGAACATCGCGACGCAGGCAAAGGCTTCGTTGACTTCGAACAGGTCGACATCGCCGATCGACCAGCCGGCCTTCGCCAGCACCTTGTTGATCGCGCCGACCGGGGCAACCGTGAAATCCTTGGGTTCCTGCGCGTGCGCGGCATGCGCGACGAGCTTGGCGACCGGCGTCTTGCCCTTTGCTTCGGCGACCGACTGGCGCGTCAGTACGACCGCGGCGGCGCCGTCGGAGATCGACGAGCTGGTCGCTGCGGTGATCGTGCCGTCCTTGGCAAAGGCGGGGCGCAGCGTCGGGATCTTGTCGGGGTTGCCCTTGCCGGGCTGTTCGTCGGTGTCGACGACAACCTCGCCCTTGCGGGTGGTCAGCGTGACGGGCGTGATTTCGGCGGCGAAGGCGCCGTCGGCGATCGCCGCTTGGGCGCGCTTCAGCGATTCGATCGAATAATCGTCCTGCGCCTGGCGGCTGAGCTGATAGGCGTCGGCGGTGTCCTGCGCGAAAGTGCCCATGGCGCGGCCGGCGTCATAAGCGTCCTCCAGCCCGTCGAGGAACATATGGTCATAGGCGGTGTCATGGCCGATGCGCGCGCCCGAACGATGCTTCTTGAGCAGATAGGGGGCGTTCGTCATCGACTCCATGCCGCCTGCAACGACGAGATCGATGCTGCCTGCGGCAAGGGCTTCGGCGCCCATGATGACGGTCTGCATGCCCGAACCGCAAACCTTGTTCACGGTGGTCGCCTGCACCGACTTGGGCAGGCCCGCCTTGATCGCCGCCTGACGTGCCGGCGCCTGGCCGAGCCCGGCGGGCAGCACGCAGCCCATATAGATGCGTTCGACATCGTCGCCGGCAACGCCCGCGCGCTCGACCGCCGCCTTCACCGCGGTCGCGCCGAGATCGGTCGCGCTCGCGTCCGACAACACGCCCTGCATGCCGCCCATCGGGGTGCGGGCATAGGAGAGGAAAACGACGGGATCGGTGGCGGTCATGGCAAAAGACTCCGTAGGGGAAAGGTCATCGGTGGCCCGATTAGCGCCTTTGCTGCACTTGCGAAAGGGGGTGGGGTAGGGGGATCGCCCTAAACGATGCGCGTTTCAACTTGAAACCCGCTGCAGAGCGTGGTAAAACGGGCGCAATCATATGGGGAGACGGGTCATGGCCACCGCCATCAAGGAAGATATCGCCAGCGAAACCGCGCGGATGCAGCGCGTGCTCGAAACGCAGCGCGTCAGCTTTACCGCCGCGATGCCCGAAAGCCTGTCGGTCCGCACCGACCGCATCGACCGCGCGATCGCGCTGCTGGTCGATCATGCCGAGGATTTCGCCAAGGCGGTGAGCGAGGATTTCGGCCATCGCAGCCGCGAACAGACGTTGATGACCGACATCATGCCGTCGGTTAGCGCCCTCAAACATGCCAAGAAGCATATGGCGGCCTGGTCGCGCGGCGAAAAGCGCAAGCCCACCTTTCCGCTCGGCCTGCTCGGCGCGAAAGCCGAGGTTGTCTATCAGCCGAAGGGGGTCGTTGGCGTCGTGGCGCCGTGGAATTTCCCGGTCGGCATGGTCTTCGTGCCGATGGCGGGGATATTGGCGGCGGGCAACCGCGCGATGATCAAGCCGAGCGAGTTTACCGAGAATGTGTCCGACCTGATGGCGCGCCTCGTCACCGACTATTTTGACGAGGGCGAAATGGCCGTGTTCACGGGCGGGGCCGATGTCGGCGTCGCTTTCTCGAAGCTGGCTTTCGACCATCTGATCTTCACCGGGGCGACCAGCGTCGGCAAGCATATCATGCGCGCCGCGGCGGATAATCTAGTGCCCGTGACGCTCGAACTGGGTGGCAAGTCGCCGACGTTCATCGGACGCAGCGCGAACAAGGACCTTGTTGGGCAGCGCGTCGCGCTCGGCAAGATGATGAACGCGGGGCAGATCTGCCTGGCGCCCGACTATCTGCTCGTCGCCGAGGATCAGGAGGGCGAGGTGATCGACAGCGTGAGCAAGGGCGTCGCGTCGCTCTATCCGACGCTGCTCAAGAATGACGACTATACGTCGGTCGTCAACGGCCGCAATTTCGACCGCCTGCAGGGCTATCTGGCCGATGCGCGCGAAAAGGGCGCCGAGGTGATCGAGGTCAATCCCGCGAACGAGGATTTCGCGAGCGCCAACGGCCACAAGATGCCGCTCCATATCGTGCGCGGCGCGACCGACGATATGAAGGTGATGCAGGAGGAAATCTTCGGCCCGATCCTGCCGGTCAAGACCTACAAGACCATCGACGAGGCGATCGATTATGTGAATGCGCACGACCGTCCGCTCGGCCTTTATTATTTCGGGCAGGACAAGAGCGAGGAGGACCGCGTGCTGACGCGGACGATTTCGGGCGGCGTTACGGTCAACGACGTGCTGTTTCATAATGCGATGGAAGACCTGCCCTTCGGCGGGGTCGGACCGTCGGGAATGGGCAATTATCACGGGCTGGACGGCTTCCGCACCTTCAGTCACGCGCGCGCCGTCTATCGCCAGCCCAAGCTCGACGTCGCCGGGCTCGCCGGCTTCAAGCCGCCCTATGGCAAGGCGACCGCCAAGACGCTGGCGAAGGAATTGAAGAAATAGCTTGGCAAGCGGCGGCGCTTCGCCCTAGGGGGAGCGCCGCGCTTTCGGGCGATGCGCCCGTGGCAGGCCCCTGTGGTGAAATTGGTAGACGCGCTCGACTCAAAATCGAGTTCCGCAAGGAGTGCTGGTTCGAGTCCGGCCAGGGGCACCATAACCGAGAATCGACTTTCAGACGCGTAACGGCCCCGGCGGAACCCGCATGGCAGGCCGCGCATTGCATTCGCATTCCGCTATGGAGGTTTGCAGATGGTGCAACGCGCCTATTGGAAGGGACAGATCCGCCTTGCGCTGGTGTCGATCCCGGTCGAAATCTATCCGGCAACCAAATCGGGGGCGAGCGTCAGCTTTCGCCAGATCCACGAACCGAGCGGCAAACCGGTCAAATATGAAAAGGTCGTGCCGGGCATCGGCGCCATCGATACCGACGACATCGTCAAGGGCTATGAGGTGTCTAAGGGCCAGTATGTCCTGCTCGACGAAGAAGAGATCGAGGCGGTCAAGCTGGAGAGCAAGCGCACGCTCGAACTGGTCCAGTTCGTCGACGCGAGCGACATCGACATCCTCTATTATGAAAAGCCCTATTATGTCGTCCCCGCCGACGATCTGGCCGAGGAAGCCTACATCGTCCTGCGCGAAGCGCTGCGGCGAACGAAGAAAGTGGGGCTGGGACAGCTTGCGCTGCGCGGTCAGGAACAGCTCGTCGGGCTGCGTCCCTGCGGCAAGGGGCTGGTGCTCGAAGTGCTGCGCTATGCCGAGGAAGTGAACAAGGCCGCCAGCTATTTCCGCGACGTGCCCGCGAGCAAGCCCGACGCCGATCTGCTCGATCTCGCCGAAACGCTGATCGACAAGAAGAGCGGCAAGTTCGACGCCGCCGACTATCACAATCACTATGTCGATGCGCTGAAGCGCGTCATCGCCAAGAAAGCGAAAGCCAAGGGCAAGCGCGTGCTCGAGGATGTCGGGGAGCCCGCCGATGTGCGCGAAGGATCGAATGTCATTGATCTGATGGCAGCGCTCAAGGCGTCGGTCGACGGCAAGAAAACGGCCGCCGCTGCGACGAAGAAGAAGGCGCCCGCCAAAAAGGCGCCGACGAAAAAGCGGGCATAGTCTCGTGAGCGCCGGATTGCCCTCGGCTATTGTGTACCCCTGCGAAGGCAGGGGGCCATCATCCGGCCTCGTGCCATTTTCCTACGGTTCGGCTCGCGTCGCCTACATCGGTGATGGGCCCCTGCCTTCGCGGGGGCACAGACAAGGTGGAACGCGATGACCCGTGCCGACCCTCTCGCCCAATATAACAAGAAGCGCGATTTCAAGCTGACCCCCGAACCCGCGGGCGAGGTTGCGAAGGGGGGCGGCAATCGCTTCATCGTCCAGAAACACGACGCGACGCGCCTCCATTACGACTTCCGGCTCGAAGTCGATGGCGTGCTCAAGAGCTGGGCGGTCACCAAGGGGCCGAGCGCGAACCCCGACGACAAGCGGCTCGCGGTGCGCACCGAAGATCATCCGATGGCCTATGCCGATTTCGAGGGGGTGATCCCCAAGGGCGAATATGGCGGCGGTTCGGTGATGCTGTGGGATCGCGGCACCTGGGCGCCGGTCGCGGGGAAGAGCGCGAAGGATCTGGAAAAGGGCCATCTTCACTTCACCCTCGACGGCGAGCGGATGAAGGGCGAATGGCTGCTCGTCCGCATGAAGCCCCGCGCCGGTGAAAAGCGCGAGAACTGGCTGCTCCGCAAGATCGACGACGCCTATGCGGGGGGCAGCGACGACTTGACCGGCCGCTACCTCACCAGCGTCCTCACCGACCGCCCGATGGCCGAGATCGCGGGCGACGAAGGCGGCGAGCAATCGCTGAAGGGCGCGAAGGGCGAAGCCTTTGCCAAAAAGATGGCCGCCGCCGCGGCGCACAATCGCAAGGTCGCCAAAAGCTCGAAGCGCGGCACCAAGCCGCCGAAGTTCCGCAAACTCCAGCTGGCGACGCTCGTCGACAGCGTGCCGGCCGGCAACAACTGGTTCTACGAGATCAAGTTCGACGGTTATCGCGCGCTCGTCGCCGCGGCGGGGGATCAGGTCGTCGTCTATACGCGCAGCGGGCTCGACTGGACCGACAAGTTCGCGCCGCTAGCGCGCCATATCGCCGCGCTCGACCTGCCGCCGTGCCTGATCGACGGTGAGATCGTCGCCTATGGCAAGGACGGCAACCCTGACTTCTCCTCGCTCCAGGCAGTCCTGAAACGCGGCCACGGCGCGCAGGACGAGGCGACCGACCTCCACTTCTTCGCCTTCGACCTGCTCGAAGAGAACGGCAAGTCGCTCACCGCGCTCGGCAATCTAGCACGCAAGGAACGTCTTGAGGCGCTGCTCCGCGATGCAGCGCCGCCGATTGCGGTCGCCGATCATGTCATCGGCGCGGGCGAAAAGCTCTATGAGGCGATGTGCGGCGCAGGGCAGGAGGGCATCATCGCCAAGCGCGCCGATGCACCCTATGCCGGCCGCCGGTCGAAAAACTGGGTGAAGGTCAAATGCACCCGCCGCCAGGAATTCATCATCGTCGGCTGGAAGGAGAGTTCGGCGAAGGCACGTCCCTTCGCCTCGCTACTCCTCGCGCAGCGCGAAAAGGGTGAACTCGTCTATAAGGGCAATGTCGGCACCGGCTTCGATGCCGATACGATGGCGATGCTCGCGGCGAAGTTCGCGGGCCGCGCGCGCAAGACGGCGCCGGTCGATGTCGACAAGGCGGCGGCGCGCAAGGTCCATTGGGTAAGGCCCGACCTTGTCGCCGAGATCGCTTTCGCCGAATATACCGCCAGCGGCTCGGTCCGCCACGCAAGCTTCGTCGGGCTGCGCGCCGACAAGGAGGCGAAGGACGTGAAACCCGAAACCAAGGCCAAGGCTCCCAGCCCGGTCAGCGACGTGAAGATCAGCAGCCGCGACCGCGTCATCTTCCCTGAGGCAAAGGCGACGAAGGGCGACCTCGCCGACTATTATGCCGCGGTGGCGCCGGTCATGCTCCCCCACCTCGCGCGCCGCCCGGCCAGCCTCGTCCGCTGTCCGCAGGGACGCGCGAAGCAATGCTTCTTCCAGAAGCATGATTCAGGCTCTTTCGGCCCGCACGTCCACCACGTTCCGATCGAAGAGAAGGACGGCGGCGTTGAGGATTATCTCTATGTCGAGGATGCGGACGGCATCCTCGCCTGCGTCCAGATGGGGACGATCGAATTTCACGGCTGGGGCAGCCACGTCGATACGCTCGAACAGCCGGACCGCATGGTCTTCGACCTCGACCCCGACGAAGGGCTCGACTTCGCCGACGTCAAAAAGGCCGCGGCGGATTTGAAGCGCCAACTCGCCGACATCGGCCTCGTCAGCTTCGCGATGCTCTCGGGCGGCAAGGGCGTCCATGTCGTCGTGCCGCTCGATCCGGGGCACAGCTGGGACGCGCATAAGGATTTTGCGAAGCGCTTTGCCGAGGCGATGAGCCTTGCCGAACCCGATCGCTTCGTCGCGACGATGAGCAAGGCAAAGCGCAAGGGAAAGATCTTCATCGACTGGCTGCGCAATCAGCGCGGCAGTACCGCGATCATGCCCTATTCGGCGCGGGCGCGGGCTGGGGCGCCCGTGGCGGTTCCCATCGATTGGGACGGGCTGGCCGCCATCGACCGCGCGCGCCACTGGACGATCGCAGACGCCCGCGCCTTGCTCGATCGCGCCGCGAGCCCGACGCTGAAGGGATGGGGATTTGCGCGGCAGACGCTGCCCGCGATCTGACCCCGCATCGGCGCTGCGATCCTCCCGCTTTCGAGGCCCGAAAAATAAGGATGCTTAGCCATTTAATGTTGCAATTCTGGCACCGTTAAAATGGGGAAAATGTGCAATTTATTCATAATCCGGTTGCATGCTTATCGGGCGGTTGGGTCGACTTGTTGAAAGCAGGTTAACCTTACTCGGAACATGTTTGAATATTTTGCAGAATTCGGATATTCTTGCCCGACCAGGCCTGAATATTCTCCGTTAGTTCGATGCCATTTCCTTCCATCGGGATGGCATTGTGGATCAGGAGGATGGAATGATCGAACCCCGCTTTTCGGGCACGGCGCACGAACCCAGGGCCGCGACCGATGGCGATCGTCGTGGGGGGGACCGTTACCGGACGGTCTGGCGGATCGCAAAAGTTGTGCGCGACAATGATGTCGGGCTATGGCGCGTGCGCAATATTTCGGACCGCGGCATGCAGCTTGCGGCCGACGTTCCCGTTCATGTCGACGAAAATCTGGACATCTATCTGTCCGACAGTGTCGTGCTGAAGGGCAAGATCGTATGGGCCGACGGTGGCCGCTGCGGCGTGGCCTTTCACGAAGAGATCGACGGCGCCGGCGTGCTCAAACAGCTTGCTGCCGAACAGCGCGCTTATGGCTATCGCGCGCCGCGCATCCCGCTCCACTCGCGCGCCAAGGCGCAGGTCGATGGGGTCGAAAGCATCATCGAACTGGTCGACATGTCGCAAAGCGGCGCGGGCTTCGTCCATGGCGGACATCTCGAGGTCGGGCGCCATCTGCACCTGACGCTGGCCGACGGGCTGGAGCGCAAGGCGATCGTGCGTTGGGCGCGCGGCGGCCGCGGCGGATTGTGGTTTACCGAACCGCTGAACCGCGTCGATCTGGAAAGCATTCGCCGTTTCGAGGGCTGAGCCGTTCAGGCGATCGCCTTTGCCTTACCATCGCGGACGATCTTCGCCCAAGGGTTGAGATCAGCTTCGGCGACCTTGACCAGCCGGTTGTGGTCGCGGTGCCGGAAAGGCGCGTCGCGGCCATGCACCATCAGCATCGTGTCGGAGACATAGCTCCACGATCCGTCGGCATGGAATTCGACGTCGAGCTGATAGCTGTCGGTACGGAACGCCGCTTCCAGAAACGCGGTCGAACAAATGCCATATTCGGTCTGGCCGCGCTCGGCGCGGACCGACAGCTTGCGCGCATCGGGCGCCGCGTGTCCCGCCGCAATCGCTATCTGGCCGCGCGGAATCGCCAGCGTTTGCAGGATCAGCCCGGTCGCCGGTTCGTAGAGCCAGTAACCGACCTGGTCATGGAAGGTGATATCCTCTTCGGGCGTGTTGATGTGCAGATGGTAGCGCAGGCCATAGAATAGCTGCGGCCCGTTCGCCTGCGGGTCGATCGGCTGCATTTCGACCCGCTCGTAATAGTTGCGGGTTTCGGGGCCGTCGGCCTTCGGATTGACATCGATGCCGCGCTTTCCTTCCCAGATGCCGGCGAAATGGCGCAGTGGGCCGAGATTGGCGAGCGTGTCGGGATCGACATTCTCGGGCTCGGTGAAGATGTCGTTCGGCACGTCCATGCTTGATCCCCCCAATGCGTGCGCTCAGATGTCCTCGGCCAGTCGTCCGTAAAGCTGCGGCCGGCGGTCGCGGAAAAAGCCCATGCCCGCACGATGCTTCGCGGCGCGGTCGAGATCGATCGTTTCGACCAGCACGCCCGTTTCGGTGGCGCCGAACGCCTGCGTCAGATCACCCCATTCGTCGGTGATGAAGCTGTGGCCATAGAAATTCGCATCGCCTTCTGCACCGATGCGGTTGGCGGCGATCACCGGCATGCAGTTCGACACCGCATGACCCTGCATCGCGCGGCGCCACATGCGGCTGGTGTCGAGGTCGGCGTCATAGGGCTCGCTGCCGATCGCGGTCGGATAAAAGAGCAGTTCGGCACCCATCAGCGCCATCGCACGCGCGCATTCGGGATACCATTGGTCCCAGCACACCCCGACGCCGATGCGGGTGCCGAAAACGTCCCACACCTTGAAGCCCGTGTTGCCGGGGCGGAAATAATATTTCTCTTCATAGCCCGGCCCGTCGGGGATGTGGCTTTTGCGATAGATACCCATGATCGCGCCATCGGGGCCGATCACCGCGAGCGTATTGTAGTAATGCGGCCCGTCCTTCTCGAAGAAGCTGGTCGGGATCGCAACTTTGAGCTTCGCGGCGAGCGCCTGCATCGCCTTGACGCTCGGATGCTCGGCGGTCGGGTGGGCGCTAGCGAACAGCGCCTCTTCTTCGACCTGACAGAAATAGGGCCCTTCGAAGAGTTCGGGCGGCAGGATGACCTGCGCGCCCTTGGCCGCCGCTTCCTCGACGAGCGCCGTGACCGCGTCGATATTGGGTTGCATGGGGCCGGGCAGGGGAAGCTGGAGCGCAGCGACGGTGATGGTACGGGTCATGAGGCGGATATAAGCAAGCCGGCGCATCTTGCCACCGCAAAAGCGGATGAGCGGTGGGCGTTGTTATGGCAGGGGGCGTCCGCAAGCGACCGGTTGCGGACGCTTATTTCTTATCGCTCTAGTGACCAATCGTCGGCGACACACTCGAACGTATTGTCACGCAGATAGAACAAGAAGTGCCGTTTTCCTAGCTTGTCCGACAGCACGTCTCGCCAATCGGTCGGCTGATTCCTCAATGGGTCCAACCCCGAAATCTCATAGAACTCGCCCCATTCGGGCGCGCTCGCACTGTAACGGCAATCTCCCCTGAGCCATCCCTCGTCATTTGTGGGGCCCAAACGCCAGCGCTCGCTTCCGGTAAACGTCAAACGGCCACGCTGACCTTCCTGTGCCTCATAGGCCCAAGGGTTCAGTAAGAAGCTCAACCTGACTGCATCGCCATGAACCGAGACCTCTTCGTCGGGATCATTCGGTTCTGCGTTCCAGTCGTGATTCAACTTAACAAAAAGCGCTCCGTCCATTTCTATTGGGCTAACGCCTTCAATGGCAGCTTTCCACCCCAAAACCGACGCTTGCACCACCATCTGTGCCTACGCGTCGCCTCAGGCCGGCACCTGCTGGCTCGAGCAATGGAAGCTGCCGCCGCCGGCGATGATTCCGCGCGCTGGAACGCCGACGGCGCGGCGATCGGGGAACAGCGCCGCGAGCGCCTCGACCGCCGCAGCATCGTTGGCGACGCCATAGGTCGGGACGACAACAACCGTGTTGCCGATGTAGAAATTCATATAGCTCGCCGCGATGATCTCGCCGTCCATCTCGATCCGGCCGGGCGAGGGGAGGTCGACGATATCGATGCCGCCGAACGCCGCGGCGCGCGCGCGCGCATCCTCGTAAATGTCGGCGTTGGGGTCGTCGCTGCCCGTCGTCACGGGCAAAGCCAGCCGCCCTTCACCCACGAAGCGGGCGAGATTGTCGACATGGCCGTCGGTATGGTCGCCGACCAGCCCCTTGCCGAGCCACAGCAGGCGGTCGATGCCGAGCGACTGGTGCAGTCGCACCTCGATATCCGCGCGCGTCAGCGACGGGTTGCGGTTGATGTTGAGCAGGCATTCCTCGGTCGTGACGCAAAGTCCGGTGCCGTCGACGTCGATCCCGCCGCCTTCGAGCACCCAATCCTGCTCATCGACGGGCAGGCCGCTTTCCGCCGCCAGCGCCGCGCCGACTTCCTGATCGCCCGGCATGACGAATTTCTCGCCCCACCAGTTGAAACGAAAGTTGCGTGCGCGCCTTTTTGGGCCCGTTCCCACAATGATCGGCCCCGTGTCGCGCAGCCAGATGTCGCCGAGCGGTTGCACCAAAATGCGCACCCCGGGATCGACGAGAGCCGCAGCAATCTGCGCCTGCCGCTCGTCATTGACCACCAGCCGCACCTCCTCGCCGCGGCCGCCGTCGTGGACAACGTTGGCAAAAGCAGCGACATCGGCACGCGCCGCCTCGATTTGCCCCGCCCACTCGTCATCGAGGTGCGGAAAGCCGATCCACACTGCGGCGTGCGGCGCCCATTCGGCGGGCATGGGGAGCGTCATGGGCGCCGCCTCGCTTATTTGCCTTCGCGCGATTTGTCGCGCGCGGCGCGGAACTCGTCGCCTTCGTTCCAGTTGGGCCAGCTATCGGTCGACGCGAGCATCCGGCCCGCGGCATAATAGAGGCGGAGATCGGCGAGCATGCCGTCCCAATTCTTTATCGCCGCATATTCGTCGCCGGGCGCGTGGTAGCGGTTCTTCTCATAATCCTCGGCGGCCTTCTTGCCGGCGTCCTTGCCGCCCGCGACCAGATCTTCGCCGGCGCCGAAGTTGAAGAAGGGCACGCCGCGCTTGGCGAAGCTGAAGTGATCCGAGCGATAGTAGAAGCCCTTTTCGGGGGTCGGTTCATCGACAATCGTCACCTTCGCCGCCTTGGCGATCTTTTCCAGATAGGCGTCGAGCTGCGACTTGCCGCGGCCGACGACGACGATGTCCTTCGCGGGCCCATTGGGGTTGAGCGCGTCCATATTCACGCCGCCCACCGTCCGCGCGAGCGGGAAGACCGGGTTCGCCGCATAATATTCCGATCCGAGCAGACCCGATTCCTCCGCCGTCACTGCCAGGAAAACGATGCTGCGATCGGGCGCGCCCGCCTTCTGATAGGCCTGCGCCAGCGTCACCAAGGCGGCGGTGCCGGTCGCATTATCGACGGCGCCGTTGCAGATGTCGTCGCCGTTCACCGGCGTGCAGCGGCCAAGATGGTCCCAATGCGCGGTATAGAGCACATATTCGTCGGGCCGCTTCTTGCCCGGCAGAATGCCGATGATGTTATGCGACAGCTTCTTGGAAATCTGATTGTCGAAGCTGAGCGACGCCTTGACGCCGGTGAGCGGAACGGCCTTGAAACCCTTCTTGCCCGCGGCCTCGCGCAGCGCGTCGAAATCCTGCCCGGCGCTCGCGAACAATTCCTTCGCCTTGTCGAGCTGGATCCAGCCGTTGGCGGCAGTCTGATCGGCGCCGCCATCCTTCTTTTCGGCGAGATATTGGGTGCCGGTGTTGCTGCTTTCCACGACGTTCCAGCCATAGGCGGCGGGTTCGGTGTCGTGGACGATCAGCGCGGCGGCGGCGCCCTGACGCGCCGCTTCTTCATATTTGTAGGTCCAGCGGCCGTAATAGGTCATCGCGCGGCCGTTGAATTCGCCTTTGGCTTCCGGGGTTTGCCAGTCGGGGTCGTTGACGAGGATGACCACCGTCTTGCCCTTCACATCAAGCCCGGCATAATCGTTCCAGCCCTTTTCAGGCGCGTTGATGCCATAGCCGACGAAGACGACGTCGCTGTCCTTGATTTCGGTTTTCGGCTGCACACGATAGCTGAACGCGACATAATCCTTCGCATATTGCAGCGTGACCGGCGCCTTGCCGCCGGTGAAGCGCAGCGGCGTCGCATTCTTTGCGGTGATCTCGACCAGCGGGACTTCCTGCGTCCACTGGCCGTTGTTGCCGGGCTTCAGCCCCGCCGCCGCGAACTGGCTCGTCAGATAGGCGATCGTTTTTCCCTCGCCCTTCGTGCCGGGCGCGCGGCCTTCATAGGCATCCGATGACAATTCCTTGGTCACATCCTGCAAAGTCTGGAGCGACAAGTCGGGGAACTGGACATCGGGCAAGACGGCAACCGCGTCGGCCGCCGTGGCGCCGGTCGTCGGCGCATCGGCGTTGCACCCGGCAACGCCGAGCAGAACCGCGAGAGCTGCGGTGGTTCGGGGGAAGCGAAGCATGGAATTTCCTTGGATTTTCGTGTTCGACGAGGGGGCTTTTGCCAGCCGCGCTCCCCCGATGCAAGAAGGGCGGCCCTTTCGGACCGCCCCCTTGATGTCGCTTCGGTGGAAACCGGATCAGCGCGAATAGAATTCGACGACCAGATTGGGCTCCATCTTCACCGGATAGGGCACTTCGTCGAGCGTCGGCACGCGCACGAAGGTCGCCTTGGTGCCGTCGAGCGCCAGATATTCGGGCAGATCGCGCTCGGGCAGGCTCTGCGCTTCGGCGACCAGCGCCATTTCCTGCGCCTTCTTGCCAAGGGTGACTTCGTCGCCCGGCTTCACGAGGCGGCTCGCGATGTTGCACTTCACGCCGTTCACATAGACGTGACCGTGGCTGACGAGCTGACGCGCCGAGAAGATCGTCGGCGCGAACTTGGCGCGATAGACGAGCGCGTCGAGGCGGCGTTCGAGCAGGCCGATCAGATTCTGGCCGGTGTCGCCCTTCATACGCGCGGCTTCGATATAGTTCTTCTTGAACTGCTTTTCGGTGATGTCGCCGTAATAGCCCTTGAGCTTCTGCTTGGCGCGGAGCTGGATGCCGAAGTCCGACATCTTGCCCTTGCGGCGCTGACCGTGCTGGCCGGGGCCATATTCGCGGCGGTTGACCGGGCTCTTCGGGCGACCCCAGATGTTTTCGCCCATCCGGCGGTCGAGTTTATACTTGGCGCTCTGGCGCTTCGACATTTGCGTCTCCAATTTGCTGTGTGCCGAAGGATTTCGGCGGGTCCCGGATCGCACCACAGGAACGATGTCCTGTGCGACCGCCGCTTCACCGGGGTGCGGGGTCAATTTGCGAAGGCGCGCGGTTAGACGGTAGGCGCGGCCGAGTCAAGTCGTGCCGGACGCTGGACGGCGCGCAAAAAGGCGCTAAAGGCAGCGCGCATGACCTCTGCCAAACTTCCCGACCAATGCGAAACCATGGCCGACGTGCGCGCCGGCGTTGATCAGGTCGACCGCGAGCTTGTCGCGCTGCTGGTACGCCGGTTCGGCTATATGGACGCAGCGGCGCGGATCAAGGCCGAGCGCAGCGCCGTTCGCGACGAGCCGCGCAAGGCGCAGGTGCTCGACAATGTTGCGCGCGAGGCCGAAAGCGCGGGCCTCGACCCGCAGCGTATCCGCGCGGTGTGGAACGAACTGGTCGAACAGTCGATCGCGCACGAACTGGTGCGCTGGGACGGGATTCGCCGCTAGGGTAACGTGGATTGATATGATCCGCGTCCCCGAGCGAAGCCGAGGGGCTTATTCGAGCGAAGCCGAGAATCCGCACCATCGCTGCCTCGCTTTCGCTCGGCGTGGCCCCTCGGCTTCGCTCGGGGAAACGGACTATCTCGACGGTCCGGTTTAACTTTCGTCGCTGTCGCGTGCCGTTCTGGGCTTTCGGCCCAGCATCGTGATGATGCCGTGCATCATCCGGATATCATTATAGGACCAGCCGGTCTTGGTGATCGCGGTACGGATGGTGCGTAGCGTGGCCTCGGTGCGTTCGGGCGGAAAGAAATAGCCCGCCGCGTCGAGGTCGCGGTTCAGATGCTCGATCAGCTGTTCGAACTCGGCATGATCGGCCGGCGGATCGAGCGGGACTTCGGGCGGGCTGGCGAGCGCGACCCCTTTCGACCATTCATAGGCGAGCAGGATCACCGCTTGCGCAAGGTTCAGCGATCCGAATTCGGGGTTGATCGGCACGGTGACGATGCTGTGGGCGAGCGCGACATCGTCGGTTTCGAGCCCCGACCGTTCGGGACCGAAGACATAGGCCGAACGGCCAGCGGTCGCGTGAACCGCCTTCGCAGCGGCTTCGGGGGTCAGGACCGGCTTGGTGACGCCGCGCTTGCGCACTGTCGTCGCATAGATGTGGGTGCAGTCGGCCACCGCCTCGGCCAGCGTATCGAACACCGCGGCATCGGCCAGCACCACGTCGGCCCCCGATGCGGCAGGCCCTGCATCGGGGTTCGGCCAGCCGTCGCGCGGCGCGACGAGGCGCAGTTCGGTCAACCCGAAATTGAGCATCGCGCGCGCGGCCTTGCCGATATTCTCGCCAAGTTGGGGGCGCACGAGGACGATGACGGGGGGAGGGGCTGCCTCTCGAGGCGCGCCCTCGTCGGGGCTCGGTCGCTCCTCAGGGCGAAGAGATGGTGAAAAGCTCCGTTCGTCCTGAGGAGGAGCAGAGACTGAGCTTGTCGAAGGCTCCGCTCCGTCTCGAAGGATTTTCGCCCGGCTCGCCAGTCTGCGAATGGCTGGCCAACCTTCGCGGATCAACGCTTCCTTCTTCGCTCGCGACCAGCCCTTTATTTGCTGTTCCGCTTCGAGTGCCTCGATCCGGGTTGGAAATTCCGCGCTCCATACCAGCTTCACCGGAAGTCGCTTTTGCGTATAACCCGGCACCTCACCCGACTGATGTTGTCCGATGCGATGTTCGAGTTGATCGGTATGTCCAACATAGTAGCTGCCGTCGCGGCAGCGCAGCATGTAGGCCCAGAAAGTCACGAGAGAGGCCTGTCGATTGGGCCTTTCGAACGGCTGCACCGGGCGGGCCCTTCGAGACGGGACTTCGACAGGCTCAGCCCCTCCTCAGGACAAACGGATGTTGTAAGCCAGCCCAATCTTCAGCCCTTCTTCGCCGCCTCGGTGATCGACGAGGCGAATTCCTCGAAATCCCGGGCTTCGGTGAAGTCGCGATAGACGCTGGCGAAGCGGATATAGGCGACATTGTCGAAGCCCTTGAGCGCTTCCATCACCATCGCGCCGATCTGCGTCGCCTGAACCTCGTTATCGCCCGAGGTTTCGAGCTGGCGCTGGATGCCCGACACCAGCCGTTCAATCCGCGCGCCGTCGATCGGGCGTTTGCGGCATGCGATCTGGACGCTGCGCATCAGCTTTTCGCGGTCGAAGGGTTCGCGGCGGCCGTCGGCCTTGAGGACGGCAACTTCGCGCAACTGAATCCGCTCGAAGGTGGTGAAGCGCGCGCCGCAATCCTCGCACTGGCGGCGGCGGCGGATGGCGGCGCCGTCCTCGGTCGGACGGCTGTCCTTCACCTGGCTGTCTTCATGTCCGCAATAGGGGCAGCGCATGGGTTAGCGCTTCACCCGCGTATAGAGCGCGATCGCCGCGCCCGCGAACAGGCCGACCGGCCAGGTCACGACGGGCAGCACCGCACCCGCGATCGCGCCGACGACGCCGCCGGTGATGACCGGCCGCGTCGAGGGATGATCGATCCCCTGCTTGCCCATCGCCTTAACCTCTTCGATCGTCAGTTCGACCAGCGTCGGTTCTTCGGGGTGCTGCCGCGCCATCGCCCTTATCCCTGATAGATGGGGAAGCGTTCGCACAGCGTGCGGACGCGGCCGCGGACATTCGCCTCGACATCGGCATCGCCATGCTCGCCCTTGTCGCGCAGCGCTTCGAGCACGTCGGCGACCATGTCGCCGATTTCCTCGAACTCGGCGATGCCGAAGCCGCGCGTCGTGCCCGCGGGCGATCCGACGCGGATGCCGCTGGTCTTGACCGGCGGCAGCGGATCGAAGGGCACGCCATTCTTGTTGCAGGTGATCGCCGAGCGTTCGAGCGCTTCGTCGGCGTCGCGGCCGGTGATGCCGAGCGGACGCAGGTCAATGAGCGCCAGATGCGTGTCGGTGCCGCCCGCGACGACATCGGCACCGCGCGCTTTCAACCGGTTAGCGAGCGCCTGCGCGTTGGCGATCGTCGCTCTCGCATAGTCCTTAAATTCGGGGCGCAGCGCCTCGCCAAAGGCGACCGCCTTGGCGGCGATGACGTGCATCAGCGGGCCGCCCTGGAGGCCGGGGAACACCGCCGAGTTGATGCGCTTCGCAATCGCCTCGTCATTGGTCAGGATCATGCCGCCGCGCGGGCCGCGCAGCGTCTTGTGCGTCGTCGTGGTGACGACATGCGCATGCTCCATCGGCGAGGGGTGGGCGCCGCCGGCGACGAGGCCCGCGAAATGCGCCATATCGACCATCAGCAGCGCGCCGACATCGTCGGCGATAGCGCGGAAGCGCGCGAAGTCGAGCGTGCGCGGATAGGCCGAGCCGCCCGCGATGATGAGCGCGGGGCGATGTTCCTTCGCCAAGGCCTCGACCTGGTCGAAATCGACCAGATGGTCGTCAGCGCGCACGCCATATTGCACCGCGTTGAACCATTTGCCCGACATGGCGGGTGCCGCACCGTGGGTCAGGTGGCCGCCGGCGTCGAGGCTCATGCCGAGGATCGTGGCGCCGGGCTTGGTCAGCGCGAGCATAACCGCTCCGTTCGCTTGCGCGCCCGAGTGCGGCTGGACGTTCGCGAAGTTGCAGTCGAAAAGCTGCTTCGCGCGATCGATCGCGAGCTGTTCGACTTCATCCGACGGCGCGCAGCCCTGATAATAGCGACGCCCCGGATAGCCTTCGGCATATTTGTTGGTGAAGACCGACCCCTGCGCCTCGAGCACCGCCTTGGAGACGATGTTTTCCGAAGCGATCAGTTCGATCTGATATTGTTCGCGTTCCAGCTCATGCTTCATCGCCGCGGCGACCGCAGGGTCGGTGGCGGCGACGCCGTCGGTGAAATAGCCGGCCGATTTGATGGGCTTGTCGAGCGTGTCGGTGGTCATTGGCTGTTCTCCAGGACGGGCGGGTGGGAAAGCTTGTCGACGCGGCGCGCGTGGCGGTCGCCGGCGAAGTCGGTGGTCAGGAAGGCGGTGACGCAGGCCTTGGCCATGTCGATGCCGGTCAGGCGCGCGCCCATCGCGATGACGTTCGCGTCATTATGTTCGCGGGCGAGCTTCGCCGACAGCGGCTCGGACACCAGGGCGCAGCGGCACGCGGGGTTGCGGTTGACCGAGATCGAGATGCCAATGCCCGACCCGCACAGCGCAATGCCTTTGTCGGCGCTGCCATTGGCGACCGCATCGGCGAGGCGGTAGCCATAATCGGGGTAATCGACGCTCTCGGGACCATGGGTGCCGAGGTCGGCAACCTCATGCCCTTCGCCGCGCAGCCAGTCGGCGAGCAGCGCCTTCAGGTCGGTGGCGGCATGGTCGGATGCAATGGCGATGCGCACGGCGCGTCTCCCGCTGGGGCGTTGAGGGAATCGGATGAGCGCGCTTTAAGCGAAGCGCCGCGAATTGGCCATAAGCGGCAGCGGCTTTTTCGACGCTATTTTGTCACAAAGCGGGTTTGACCGGTCGGCCCGCCGCCCGTAGACCGCGGGGCATGGGCGACACGCTGCTTTCGATCGTCATGCTGGGTGCAATTGCGCTGTTAGTCGGCGCGGTCATGGTGTTTCGCAGCGGCGACCGCCGCCGCGCGCTGCTGATGATCGTCGCGGCGCTGATCATGTTCGCCAATGTCGCGATCTGGCTGGTTCCGGTGAAATGATGTCGGTCCTCCCTGTCGCGCAGCGATGGGGAGGGGGACCGCTCGCGAAGCGAGTGGTGGAGGGGCGGCGGAGTCGCGCTATTTGCCCCTCCGTCAGCCCTTCAGGCTGCCACCTCCCCATGGCTTCGCCACAGGGAGGATTTGAAGCTCAGCGGATCGGTGAATCGGGCGCAAGCCGCATGTCGAGATAATTGTCGAGCGACTTCATCAGCTGATCGAGTTCATGTTCGAAGAAATGATTGGCGCGCGGAATCTCGTCGTGGTGGATGGTGATTCCCTTTTGGGTGCGCAGCTTGTCGACGAGCTTCTGGATCGCGCCCGGCGGGACGATTTCGTCCTGGCCGCCCGCGACGATGATACCCGACGACGGGCAGGGCGCGAGGAAGCTGAAGTCGTACATGTTCGCCGGCGGCGCGACCGACAGGAAGCCGCGGATTTCAGGGCGCCGCATCAGAAGCTGCATACCGATCCAGGCGCCGAAGCTGAAGCCGGCGACCCAGGTCGTCTGCGCCTCGGGGTGGATCGACTGGACCCAGTCGAGCGCCGCGGCGGCATCGGACAATTCGCCGATGCCATTGTCGAACGTGCCCTGGCTGCGGCCGACGCCGCGGAAGTTGAAGCGCAGCACGGCGAAGCCGCGCGCGACAAAGCTCTTGTACATCGCCTGGGTGATGCGGTCGTTCATCGTGCCGCCACCCTGCGGGTGCGGGTGGAGGATCAGCGCAACCGGTGCGCGCGGACGCGGCGGGGGCGAGAAACGACCTTCGATGCGGCCCTCGGGGCCGGGGAAAATGACGTCGGGCATGGAAGCACCTCTTATCTTTTTTGAGCTCGCGGCCGAATCGCCGGTTGGCGGGGTGGCGGAGCGAAGGTGGCGCCTATATAGAAAATAGGTCTCAACTTGCAACTTTTGCGAATCGTTCGCAATAGAGGGCGATTCTTGCTCTCGTTGGTCATCCGACGAGAAAGAGAGAGCGTCGCTCGACACCAACGCGATTAGCGGGCAAATGCCGCAAATGATCTACCTCGATTATCAGGCCACGACCCCGCTCGCTCCCGAAGCGCGCGAGGCGATGCTGCGATGGCTTGGCGATGACGGCGACAGCTTTGCGAACCCCGCGAGCACGCACAAGGCCGGGCGCGCGGCGGCGGCGGCGGTCGAGGTTGCGCGCGATCAGGTGGCGGCGCTGTTGCCGCGCGGGGGGCGCGTCATCTTCACGTCGGGCGCAACCGAGGCGCTGAACTGGGCGCTCTTCTGCGGTGCCCGCGCGATGCCCGGCGGGGTTGCGGGGCTCAGCATCGAACATGCCGCATCGCTCCAGTGCCTCGAGCGGCTGGACGCGGCGATCCTGCCGGTCGATGCGGCGGGGCTGGCGCTGCCGCCCGACGCGGCGCTGATCCCCCAAGGGGGCATCGTCGCGACAATGCTGGTCAATAACGAGGTCGGGACGATCCAGCCGGTCGCCGATTTCGCCGCGGCGGCGCATGCGAAGAACAGCCTGCTGCTGTGCGATGCGGTGCAGGGGTTCGGCCGCATCGCGATTCCCGAAGGTCCCGACCTGATCGCCGTATCGGCGCACAAGATCCACGGACCCAAGGGCATCGGCGCGCTGTGGATTCGCGACGGCGTCGATCTGCCGCCGCTGATGCTGGGCGGCGCGCAGGAACAGGGGCTGCGATCGGGGACCGTCTCGCCCGCGCTCTGTGCCGGGTTCGGTGGGGCGGCGGCGCTGGCGGCCGACCGCCTGGAGGTCGACGCTGCGCATGTCGAGCGCCTGTGGTCGCTCGCGATGGACATGCTGCCCGAGTGGACGATCAACGGCGCCGAAAGCCAGCGCTATCACGGCAATCTCAATATCCGGCGCGAAGGGGTCAACG
Organism: Sphingopyxis terrae subsp. terrae NBRC 15098; assembly: GCF_001598815.1. GTDB lineage: Bacteria > Pseudomonadota > Alphaproteobacteria > Sphingomonadales > Sphingomonadaceae > Sphingopyxis > Sphingopyxis terrae. Next base: position 148,578 of record NZ_BCZQ01000012.1, read on the forward strand.
GGCTGCGGCTGATGTCCGATGCGCGCGGCGTCGCCTTTTCGCTGGGCAGCGCCTGTGGCAGCGGATCGGGCAAGGTCAGCCATGTGCTGCGCGCGATGAGCATGAGCGAAGCCGACGCGCGCGCCTCCATCCGTCTCGGTTGGGGACGCTATACGTCCGAACAGGCGTTGCGCGACGGGTTGAATGCCATCAAGGATGCGGTCCGCTTGCAGGGAGGGAATTGATGCGCGTCACCTTCATCCATGCCGATGGCAAGGGACGCACCGAAGTCGTCGCGGAACCGGGTTCGATCCTGCTCGACGTGGCGCAGGCGCATATGATGCCGCTGGAAGGCACGTGCGAGGGGCAGATGGCCTGTTCGACCTGCCATGTCATCGTCGCAAAGGAGGATTTTGGCCGCCTGCCGCCCGCCAGCGAGATGGAGGAGGATATGCTCGATCTTGCCGCCGGCGTGCGCCGGACCAGCCGCCTGTCGTGCCAGATCGTACTGACCGAGGATCTCGACGGTCTGACCGTTCATATCCCGTCCGAAAGCCGCAACATGCAGGGGCCGCGCTGATGTGTCGCCGGCGCGCCGCGGGCCTTGCCCTGACGCTCGCCGCCGTCGTCACGCTGGCCGGGTGCGCATCGTCGCCCGCAGCGACCAACAGCGCCCGCGACAGCGCGCAGGCGAGCGTCGCGAACCGGATCGATGCGCTGGAAAAGAAAAGCGGCGGCCGGCTGGGTGTCGCCGTAACCGACCAGTTCGGCAAGCTGATCGTGGGGCACCGCGCCGACGAGCGTTTTGCGATGTGCTCGACCTTCAAGCTGCTGCTCGCCGCGCAGACGCTGACCGCGGCGAAGAATGGCGTGTCGCTGCGCACGCCGCTGGCCTTCACGCGCGCCGATCTGCTGCCGCACTCGCCGGGCGCCGAGCGCCTGCTCGATGCCGAGGGGAAGGGTGAATATCGCATCGGCTTCGCCGCCGAGGACGCCGTGGTGCTCAGCGACAATCTCGCCGCCAATCTGCTGCTCGATCATTTCGGCGGGCCGACCGCCTTCACCGATCATGTTCAGGCGACCGGCGATCTGGTGACGCGGCTCGACCGGGTGGAGCCCGACCTCAACGCCAATATTCCGGGCGATCCGCGCGATACCACCAGCCCCGCAGCGATGGCGAAGAGCGCCGCCGCCTATATCTTCGGCGACAAGCTCGACCCCGCCTATCGCACGATGCTGCGCGACTGGCTGGTCAAGAGCGAGACCGGGCTTGCGCGCATCCGCGCCGGCCTGCCCCGAACCTGGCACGTCGGCGACAAGACCGGGACGTGCGGCACCGCTTATAATGACGTGGCGTTCGTCGAGGAGCCGGGCGGCGACAAATATATGATCGCCGTCTATCTCGACCGCCCCGCGCTGAAGGGCGATGCCGCCAATGCGATCATCGCCGATGTTGCGCGCGCGGTGGCGGGCGACCGCACCGAATAGCCGCGCCGCTTGCAATTCGCGCCCGCCGCCGCCATATGCGCGCCGGGAGTCGGGCGGACGCAGTCTTCGCTAACCCGGTCAGGTCCGGAAGGAAGCAGCCGCAACGAATTCGCTGCGGGTCGTTCCGGCTCCCACCCATTTCCACCATTTTCGACCGAGCGGCGGCTTGACCGCCCGCAATTGCTCGCACACCCTGCGCACCGCAGCAGGGGAGGATGGGCATGAAATATGGTGTTCCGGCCGGACTGGGCGCGGCGGTCTTGCTCGTCATGGGGGCGGCGCAGAGCTCGACAGCGTATGAAATCAAGCCGAAACAGCCCAATCACGAGCGGCTGACCGCGCTGGCCGAGCGGTGCCTTACCGCCGCCGCCGGTGCCTTGCCCAGCCATTGCCCGCTGCCCCGCACCGCGGCCGAGTTTGCCGCGACCGACATTGGCGGGTCGGTCTACGCCGATGCCGTCCGCTGGCCGGACGATCCGACGCGCCAGATCAGTGCGACGGGCCTCGGCAAGATTGCGGTCAATCTTGGCGCCGAACGCTGCAAGAAGCATGTCGGGCCGGGCAAGCCCTTTGGCGGCCTGATGTGCAACAGCCATTATGGCGCGCTGCAATTCCTGCACGCCATGCGCCCGACGGCGGGCGAGGCGCCATCCGAAACACGCGCCAAGATTCTCGGCTGGACGCGCGCGGCCTTTGCCATTGCAACTGGGCAGGGCGTTGATGCGACGACGGGATATTGCACCTATTTCCGAAGCCAATCTCCGGCGCTTGCGGAGGCATTTGCGCCGCCCGGCTTTCCCTATTGCGACGACCGGACCAAAGGCGGGAAAAGCTATAAGGCGTGGCGCGTGCATACGCTGTTCACGCTCGAATGCCGCAATCCCGTCGCGTCGACCAAATGCAGCGAATTGACCGGCGATGCCGCAGCCGATCTCGCACGCAAGCGCGCGGCCGGCGCTTTGCTGCATCTGATCCAGGACAGTTTCTCGCAAAGCCATACGGCGCGGGGCGGCGCTTTTCCCGCCGGCCCCTACAGCGCTCGCGTCGTGTGCCTGCCGGTGCGCGAATATTATGATTATGCCCAGAATAGCGGCGTCCATCCGGCGGCCGACAAGGCGCCGACCTTCGACCTTGCCGGCTGCGCCGACGGGCCGGTGGCCGATCCGATCACCGCGTCGGCGCAGATGCTCTGGCTGATCGAGCAGCGCGCGAATCCCGATGCGGCGGTAAAGCTGATGGCGGAGGCGGTTCTGGGCGCGGCGACCTGACGCGTAGCGGCGCGCGCATACCCTTCGACAATCGGCGCGGCGCATCCTAAAGACCGGCTATGGACGATTCCGCCGACGACACTCCGATGCTGGGCATGGACTTGCCAGAGGCGGCGCCCGCGCCTCCCTCGAACGGGCCTTACCGCGTCCTTGCCCGCAAATATCGGCCGCAGACCTTTGCCGAACTAATCGGGCAGGATGCGATGGTCCGCACGCTCGGCAACGCGATCGCGCGCGACCGGCTGGCGCATGCGTTCCTGATGACCGGGGTGCGCGGGGTCGGCAAGACGTCGACCGCGCGATTGATCGCCAAGGCGCTCAACTGCATCGGCCCCGACGGGCAGGGCGGGCCCACGATCGATCCGTGCGGCGTGTGCGAGCCGTGCCGCGCGATCACCGAAGGGCGTCATATCGACGTGATCGAGATGGACGCCGCATCGAACACCGGCGTCGACGATGTGCGCGAGATTATCGAGGCGGTGCGCTATGCTGCGGTGTCGGCGCGCTACAAGATCTATATCATCGACGAAGTGCACATGTTGTCGCGTAACGCGTTCAATGCGCTGCTGAAAACGCTGGAAGAACCGCCGCCGCACGTCAAATTCCTGTTCGCCACGACCGAGGTGAACAAGGTGCCGGTGACGGTGCTGTCGCGCTGTCAGCGGTTCGACCTGCGGCGCATCACGCCCGACATGCTGTTCGCGCATTTCAGTTCGATCCTGCAGAAAGAGGGCGTCGAGGCCGAGGCGCCTGCCATCTGGCTGATCGCCAATGCCGCCGAAGGATCGGTGCGCGACGGGCTTTCGATCCTCGACCAGGCGATTGCCCACGCCGATCTGGAAGCCGATGGCGCGGGCGGCGGGCGGATTTCGGCCGACCAGGTCCGCACGATGCTGGGTCTGTCGGACCGCACGGCGATTGCGCAGTTGATGGCGACCGTGCTTGGCGGCGATGCGGGCGCCGCGATCGACCTTGCGCGCGCCCAATATGCGCTGGGGATCGAGCCGGTCGCGATGGTGCGCGGGTTGATGGACCTGACGCACGCGGTGACGCTGGCCAAGGTGGCGCGCCACGACGATCCGGCGCTGGCCGCCGCCGACCGCGAACGCATCGGCGATTGGGCCCAGAAGCTGGGCTTCGCACCGCTCAACCGGCTGTGGCAATTGCTGCTCAAGGGGCATGACGAGGTGCTGCGCGCGAACAATCCGCTCGAGCATCTGGAAATGCTGTTGCTGCGCGTGATCTATGCTGCGTCGCTGCCCGATCCGGGCGAACTGGCGAAGCTGCTCGAATCGGGCGGCGTTCCGGCGATGCCGCTTGTAGCGCCGCAAGCAGCGCCCGCGGGCGATACGCCCGGCGCGTCGGTTGCGGCCGACACGCCGCCGCCAGCGGTCGAGGCACCCGAAGCACCGCCTCCCGCGGCGCTGACCATCGCGCAGATTCACCAGCTGCTCGAATCGACGGGCAATCACCGGCTAGCGGTCGATGTCTATGACCATATGCGGCTGATCGCGCTCGAACCGGGGACGCTGACGTTCGCGCCCGTTCCGGCGCTCGGCGAAGGCTTTGCCCGCGATCTGGCCGACGCGCTGCTCGCTGCGACGGGCAATCGCTGGTCGGTGCGCGCGGGCGAGGGTGAAGGCCGGCCCAGCCTGGCGCAAATGCGCGCCGCGAAGCTGGCCGACAATGATGCGCGAATCCGCGAACTGCCCGTGGTAAAGGCCGTTCTGGCGGCATTTCCCGACGCAAGACTTGTCGAGGATGGCGACAATCGCCATAAGTCCGCCCCATGAAATCGATCGAAGAAATGATGAAGGCGGCGCAGGAAGCGGCTGCCACGGTGCAGGCCCAGATGCAGGAGGCGCAGGCGAAGCTCGACAATGTCGAGGTCGAGGGCGTTTCGGGCGGCGGTCTGGTCAGGATCACCGCGACCGCCAAGGGCCGGATCAAGGCGATCGCGATCGACGACAGCCTGATGGTTCCCGCCGAAAAGCAGATGCTCGAAGACCTGCTTGCCGCTGCGTTCAATGACGCGCGCGAAAAGGCCGATCAGGCGAGCAACGAGGAAATGGGCAAGATGACCAGCGGCCTGCCGCTGCCGCCCGGGTTCAAGCTGCCGTTTTGACGAATTGATCCTCCCTGTGGCGGAGCCATGGGGAAGGCGGGACCGCCGCCGCAGGCGGTGGTGGAGGGGCGGCGACATTGCGTCATTGGCCCCTCCGTCAGCCCTTCGGGCTGCCAGCTCCCCATGGCTTTGCCACAGGGACGAGAAATGCCCATTCACCGCACCGTCATTGAATGCGCGCCAAGTTACGCCATATTAGCGATAACCACCCTATTAAAAGGGCGGCGCGCGGTCTTGCGCCCGCCCAGGAGCCCTGATGAACCAGTCTTTTCCCCTTCTGCCCCTGCGGGACATTGTCGTCTTTCCGCACATGATCGTGCCGCTGTTCGTCGGGCGCGATCGCTCGGTCGCCGCGCTCGAAGCGGCGATGGAAGCCGATAAGGAAATTTTTCTCGTCGCCCAGCTCGATCCGGGCGAGGACGATCCCGTCCGCGACGATCTGTACGATACCGGCGTGATCGCGACGGTTCTGCAATTGCTCAAACTACCCGACGGCACCGTCCGCGTGCTGGTCGAAGGCAAGCAGCGCGCCAAGCTTCAGTCGCTCGACGATGACGGCAAGGCCGTGATGGCAACGGTCGAACCGATCGCCGATGCCGTCGACGATAGCGTCGATACCGCGGCGCTGATGCGCTCGGTCGTCGACCAGTTCGAAAGCTATGCCAAGCTCAACAAGAAGATGCCGGCCGAAACCGCGGTGCAACTGTCGCAGATCGACGATTCGTCGCGCCTCGCCGACTCGGTTGCCGGCAACCTCAACATCAAGGTCGCCGACAAGCAGGCGCTGCTCGTCGAGAATGCGCCTGCGAAGCGGCTCGAAATGGTGTTCGCCTTCATGGAAGGCGAGCTCGGCGTGCTGCAGGTCGAAAAGAAGATCCGCGGCCGCGTGAAGCGCCAGATGGAAAAGAGCCAGCGCGAATATTATCTCAACGAACAGTTGAAGGCGATCCAGCGCGAACTCGGCAACGACAATGGCGAGGGCGGCGACGATCTCGCGGAACTGCAGGCCAAGATCGACAGCCTGAAGATGTCGAAGGAAGCCAAGGCCAAGGCGAACGCCGAGCTCAAGAAGCTGCGTGCGATGGCGCCGATGTCGGCCGAGGCGACCGTCGTGCGCAACTATCTCGACACGCTGATCGGCCTGCCTTGGGGCAAGAAGTCGAAGCTGAAAAAGGACATCGCGAAGGCGCAGGACGTCCTCGACGCCGATCATTTCGCGCTCGAAAAGGTCAAGGACCGGATCGTCGAATATCTGGCAGTGCAGGCACGCACCAACAAGCTGAAGGGGCCGATCCTGTGCCTCGTCGGTCCTCCGGGCGTCGGCAAGACCTCGCTCGGCCGCAGCATCGCCAAGGCGACGGGCCGCGAGTTCGTGCGCCAGTCGCTCGGCGGCGTGCGCGACGAGGCCGAAATCCGCGGTCACCGCCGCACCTATATCGGCTCGCTGCCGGGCAAGATCGTGACCAACCTCAAAAAGGCCGGCACGATGAACCCGCTGTTCCTGCTCGACGAAATCGACAAGCTGGGCCAGGATTTCCGCGGCGATCCGGCATCGGCGCTGCTCGAGGTGCTCGACCCCGAGCAGAATGCGAAGTTCCAGGACCATTATCTGGAGGTCGACGTCGACCTTTCGGACATCATGTTCGTGACCACCGCCAACTCGCTCAACCTGCCGCAGCCGCTGCTCGATCGCATGGAGATCATCCGGCTCGAAGGCTATACCGAGGATGAGAAGGTCGAGATTGCGAAGCGCCACCTGATCGCCAAGCAGATCGAGGCGCACGGCCTGAAGGCCGGCGAGTTCGAACTGACCGACGAGGGCCTGCGCGACCTGATCCGCTATTATACCCGCGAGGCGGGCGTCCGTACGCTCGAGCGCGAGATTGCGCGTCTGGCGCGCAAGGCGCTGCGCAAGATCCTCGAAGGGAAGGCGGAAAGCGTCGTGGTGACGCCCGAAAACCTCTCCGAATTTGCGGGCGTGCGCAAATTTCGCCACGGCGTTTCGGACCGCGAGGATCAGGTGGGCGCGGTTACCGGCCTTGCCTGGACCGAGGTCGGCGGCGAACTGTTGACGATCGAAGCCGTCACTGCGGCGGGCAAGGGGCAAGTACGCACCACCGGCAAGCTGGGCGAGGTGATGACCGAGTCGGTGCAGGCCGCGCTGTCCTTCGTCAAGGCGCGGGCGCCCGCCTATGGCATCAAGCCCAGCCTGTTCGCGCGCAAGGACATCCACATCCACCTGCCCGAAGGCGCGGTGCCCAAGGACGGGCCCTCGGCCGGCGTGGGCATGGTCACGGCGATGGTGTCGACGCTGACCGGCATCGCGGTGCGCAAGGACGTTGCGATGACCGGCGAGGTTACGCTGCGTGGCCGCGTGCTGGCGATCGGGGGCCTCAAGGAAAAGCTGCTTGCGGCTCTGAGGGGCGGCATCACGACCGTTTTCATTCCCGAAGAGAATGAAAAGGACCTGGTCGAGATTCCGGCGAACATTACCGCGGCGCTGAAGATCATTCCGGTGAGTCATGTCGATCAGGTGCTCGCCGAGGCGCTGGTCAGCCCTGTCGAGCCGATCGAATGGACCGAAGCCGACGAATTGGCCGCTTCACCGCCGATTTCGGCGGGTGGAGACCCCGAATCGGCGATTCGGCACTGACCGGACCGCCGACGGGGCTTCCGCAAGGGCCTTTTCATCGCAAAATCGGCATTTTGGCCGGTTTCGCGCCGCTTTTTGCTTTGACAAGGCGGGGCGAAACATCGTTAGTGGCGCGCCATGGCTTCGGGCCATGAGAATCATTCAACAACCACACACAGGGGTTCCTTAGGCATGAACAAACAAGACCTGATCGCCGCCGTCGCTGACTCGAGCGGCCTCACCAAGGGCGATGCGAGCAAGGCTGTCGAAGCTGTGTTCGATTCGATCACCGGCGCGCTGAAGAAGGGCGGCGAAGTCCGTCTCGTCGGCTTCGGCACCTTCGCGGTCAGCAAGCGCAAGGCGTCGACCGGCCGTAACCCGCGCACCGGCGAAACGATGACCATCGCGGCGTCGAACCAGCCGAAGTTCAAGGCCGGCAAGGCCCTCAAGGACGCCGTCAACTAATCGCTGGCGCTTCTTGACGAAGAAACATCTCGGGCCGTGGCGCAAGCTGCGGCCCGATTTGCATTTCGGGGGTGCCGAGTCGCAAATCGGCGTTGCAATCGCGGCGCGAGCGGTTATGGACGACCCGCTTTCGGACGCGGCGCAGCCGCTTCGGTCCGGGACGGGCGCGTAGCTCAGCGGTAGAGCACACCCTTCACACGGGTGGGGTCACAGGTTCAATCCCTGTCGCGCCCACCATCGCCGGGTTGACCGGTCGGTGGCCGTCGCATTGTAAAACATCGGCTGACGGGGCCATTCATCGCCTATTCAATGCATAGGGGCTAAATCTCCCGGCATGATCCGCACCCTGACCTTCTCGATTGCCTCGGCACTGCTGCTTGCTTCAGCCGGTCCTGCGGCTGCGCGCGGCGATCGCGACCGCGATCAGGACAATTTGCGCGAAGCGGCGGCGCAGGGGCAGGTAATCCCGCTCAACCGCCTGATCGCCGATGTCCGTTCGCGCGCGCCCTACAGCAATATGACCTATCTCGGCGGCCCGCAGTTCGATGCGCGCCAGATGGTCTATGCCCTCAAGTTCATGGACGGCAGCCAGGTGGTGATCGTCTATGTCGACGCGCGCACCGGCCGGATCGTCGGCCGCAGACCCTGACATTTTTCGCTGCAACGACATTTTGCGATGATCGTTGCGTCTTGGTAGAGAGGCGTTCGGCCCGCCCTGTCCGGCGGGTTCGCAGACGAAAGGTGCCTGAATGCGGATTTTGATTGTCGAAGACGAACCCACGCTGGGTCCGCAGCTCAAGGCGACGCTGGAGGGGAACGGCTATGCCGTCGACCTCGCGACCGATGGCGAAGACGGGCACTTCCTGGGCTCGACCGAAGATTATGACGCCGCGATCCTCGACCTCGGCCTGCCCGAAGTCGACGGGCTGACCGTGCTCGATCGCTGGCGCCGCGAAAAGCGCAACTTTCCCGTTCTCGTGCTGACCGCGCGCGACAGCTGGTCGGACAAGGTCGCCGGGCTCGACGCGGGTGCCGACGATTATCTCGCCAAGCCGTTCCAGACCGAGGAATTGATCGCTCGTCTGCGCGCGCTGATCCGCCGCGCCTCTGGCAATGCGTCGAGCGAGTTGATCGCGGGCAAGGTGCGGCTCGACACGCGCTCGGGCCGCGTCACGCTCGATGGCGAGCCGGTCAAGCTGACCGCGCAGGAATATAAACTCCTGTCCTATCTGCTGCACCACAAGGGCAAGGTCGTGTCGCGCACCGAACTGATCGAGCATATCTACGATCAGGATTTCGATCGCGATTCGAACACGATCGAGGTGTTCGTCACCCGCATCCGCAAGAAACTGGGCGCCGACATCATCACGACAATCCGCGGCCTCGGATATCAGCTCGACGATCCGCAGGGCTGATCATGGCCGAGGCCGACGCCGCCTCGCCGATCGCGCCCGGCCCCGAAACCCGCACGGAGCCGGCCGCGCTGGCGAGCCTCACGACAGGCTCGCTCGCGCGGCGCATGATTGCGATTGCGGCGCTGTGGATTTCGGTGCTGCTGATCGGCGGCGGCTTCGCGCTCGACCGGGTGCTGACCGGCGCGATCACGCGCAACTTCGATTCGAGCCTCGAATATGTGCTGATCGCGATGATCCGCTCGTCGGAGATCGGCCCCGATGGCGAGGTGCGGCTGATCGAGCCACTCGGCGACCAGCGCTTCCTCGAACCCTATAGCGGCCTTTATTGGCAGATCAGCGGCGGCGGGCAGGAGCCCTATCGCTCGCGCTCGCTGTGGGAGCGCACGCTCAAATCGCCCAAGCCGCACGTCGATACCGGGCTTCATACCTATGACAGCACGCAGTTTCCCGACGAACAGCTGCGCATATTGGAGCGCAACGTCATCCTTCCGGGCAGCAAGACCAACTGGCGTTTCCAGATCGCACAGTCGCGTCAGGCACTCGACGAGCAAATCCGCGCGGTGCGCGCGACGCTGATTCCCAGCCTGGGGCTGCTTGGCGTCGGGCTGATCGTTCTGGCCGCGCTGCAGACCTTTTACGGCCTCTGGCCGCTGCGCCACATCCGGCGCGCGATCGCAGCGATGCGCGGCGGTGAAAACCGCCGCGTCATCGCGCCGCTGCCGCTGGAGGTGCAGCCGATGGTCGAGGAATTGAACGCGCTGCTCGCGCATAACGAAAAGCAGGCAGAGGAGGCGCGGCTGCACGCCGGCAATCTGGCGCATGCGCTCAAGACGCCGCTGACCGTGCTGCTCAACAGCGCCGCGGGGTCGGACAGCGAACTTGCGGAAACGATCCGGCGCGAGGCGGCGACGATGCGGCGGCAGGTCGATCATCATCTGGCGCGCGCGCGGGCGGTCGGGCGCCGCGGGGCGGCGCAGGCGCGCGCCGTTGTCTGGGACAGCGTCGACAGCGTGCTGCGCGCGCTGACCCGCCTCCATCCCGACGTGCGTTTCGACGAGGCGGGCGACAAGACGCTGGTGGCGCGCGTCGAGCGGCAGGATCTGGACGAATTGATCGGAAACCTGCTCGAAAATGCGGCCAAATATGGCGGCGGGAGCGTTTTCGTGACCGTGCAGCGCGCGGGCGGCATGGCCGAGATATTGATCGAGGACGACGGCCCCGGCATTTCGCCCGCCGACCGTCAGCGTATCTTCGACCGCGGCGTCCGGCTCGACAGCGGCAAGCCGGGGACGGGGCTTGGCCTCGCCATCGTCCGCGACGTTGCTGAAATCTATGGCGGCAGCGTCGCGCTCGAAGAGAGCGAGGATCTTGGCGGGACGCTCGTACGGCTCAAACTGCCCGCCGGCTAGGTGCGCCGCGCAAAAGAAAAGGCCCACCGGCGGACCGGCGGGCCTTCGATTGTGGAAATATGCGGGGCCGGTGCGACATGCCTGAAAGGCGGCCGGCCCGTGGCTGCGTTACGGCGCGAGGATCGCGACGGTCAGATAGACCAGCAGCGGCAGGCCGAAGCCCAGCAAAGTCAGTGCCACAAAGGCGACGCGCGTCCACAAGACGTCGAAGCCGAAGTGGTCCGCCATGCCGGCGCAGACGCCGAAGACCATGCCATCGCGACGATTCTTGCGAAAACCCTGTTTCATTTCTTTCCTTTCCGTCCCGGTCCCTCCGGGACCGGCGTTGTTCGTGGGTGGGGGCGGCTGGTCAGATGACCAGCCGGCCGAGTTCCGCACCGTTCGGGCCAGCAGCGGCCAGGAACATGATCGAGCAGTAGAGCGTGGCAACCGCCGCGATGGCGTAGCTCTTGAGCGATTCGGTGTTGAAATGAGCCATGATATAATCCTTTCGTTCCTCCCACCCGGACCATCCGGTGGATGCCAGTAGTAATGCAGGAGGCGTGCCAATTTCATTCATTGGCGGTTAACCGCGGTTTTTTCGAAGTTGAAACTATATTTCAGCGGGAAAAAATCAATGATGTGGTGAAAATTCCCTCAAATTAGAATTTTTTGCGTTTCGTCTTTGGCTGCAACGATGATGCGCGGGACTCGCATCGCGCACAGGGCTGGGGTAGGCGCAACGCAGATGACGCTGATCCGCCTTTCGTTGACCGATTTCCGCAATCACGCGGGGGCCGATCTGGCGGCCGGGCCCGGCCTTGTCGCGCTTCACGGCGACAATGGCGCCGGCAAGACGAATATATTGGAGGCGATATCGCTGCTCGCGCCGGGGCGCGGGCTTCGGCGCGCGGCGCTACCCGATATGGTGCGCGACGGCGCCGCCGGCGGCTTCGCAGTGTTCGGCGAGGTGCAGGGTGATCCCGCGCTCGCCCCCGTGGCGCTTGGTACCGGGGTCGAACCCTCGGCACCGGGGCGCCGGATCGTCCGGATCAACGGCAGCGCCGCGGCGGCGACGGCGCTCGGCGACTGGCTCGCCATCCTCTGGCTCACCCCGGCGATGGACCGCCTGTTCGTCGAAACGGCGGGCAATCGGCGGCGCTTCCTCGATCGCCTCGTCCTCGCCCTCGACCCGCGCCATGCCCAGCATGGCAATCGTTATGAAGCGGCGATGCGCGCGCGGGGCAAATTGCTTGCCGACCTTTCCGCAGCCGATCCGCAATGGCTGGCGAGCCTGGAGGCGCAGCTGGCCGAGCATGGCGCGGCGATCGATGCGGCGCGCCAGCGGACGCTCGCGGCGTTATCCGCCGAACTGGCGGAGCAGCCCGACGCACCCTTCGCGCGCCCGCTGCTGACCCTTGTCGATGCCGAGGGCGCACCGCGCGGCGCGGTGCACGACGCCGCGGCGCTGCGCGATCTGTTTGCGGCACGGCGCCGGATCGATGCCGCCGCCGGGCGCGCGACCGCCGGCCCGCACCGCGACGATCTTGCCGCCGTCCACGCGGCGAGCGGCCGCGCTGCGGCGCGCTGTTCGACCGGCGAGCAGAAGGCAATGCTGCTCTCGCTCGTCCTTGCGCACAGCGATTGCGTGGCGCGCGACCGTGGACAGCGGCCGATATTGCTGCTCGACGAAGTCGCCGCGCATCTCGACCCGCTGCGCCGCGCCGCGCTTTATGGGCGCCTAGCCGGCCAGGGCGGGCAGGCGTGGCTCACCGGCACCGAGGCGGGGCTGTTCGACGCGATGCCGGGTCCAGTGACGCGCTTTCGGGTTGCGGGCGGGCGGATCGCGCCGGGCTAGGGCGTCGCCGCGCCGCGACGAACGCTGCGCCTTTCCATGCTTCGCCCGCTTGTGCGGCCCGTCGTTCGTCCGTAACGCTGAGGCGAATCTCCGGCGCCCGACCGGACGGATATGGGAGCAATGCGCGTGACGAGTGACGTGATGACAGAGCCGCTGGTGGCGCTCGATCCGACCTGGCCGAAAATGTCGATGGCCGATGCAACCGCGGTGCTGACCGCGCCCGGCGCGCGCTTCGAGATGGAGACGGTGACGATCCGCGGCGTGCCGACGCGCGTCTGGAAAAATGCCCCCAACGATCTTGGCGTCCTCTTCGACTTGTCGCGCACCCATGGCGCACGGCCGTTCACCATCCTCGACGACGACCGCGTCAGCTTCGAGGCGAATTGGCGCGCCACCGCGGCGCTGGCGCATGCGCTGCAGGACATGGGCGTCGGCAAGGGTGACCGCGTCGCCTTTGCGATGCGCAACCTGCCCGAATGGCCGATGGTTTTTTTCGCGATCACGACCATCGGCGCGATCGCAGTGCCGCTCAATGCATGGTGGACCGGTGCCGAACTGGCCTATGGCATCCGCGATTCGGGCGCAAAGGTCGTGATCGTCGATGGCGAGCGGCTGGAGCGGCTGCGCGATCATCGCGAAGAACTGGGCGGCGTATCGCGCTGGATCGTCGCGCGCGGCGGCGCTGAAGGCGACACGGCGGCGATCGAGGATATCGTCGGCGCACCCGCAAGCTGGGCGGCGCTTCCCGATATCGCGCGGCCTGTCGTTGCGATCGATCCCGATGACGAGGCGACGATCTTCTACACCAGCGGCACCACGGGCAATCCCAAGGGTGCGCTCGGCACCCATCGCAATCTGATGAGCAACATCCTCTCGGGCGGCTTTTCGGCGGCGCGCAGCTTCCTGCGTCGCGGCGAAGCGATCCCCGATCCGCAGCCGCGCACGACGCTGACCGTCATTCCGATGTTTCACGTCACCGCCTGTTCGGCCAGCCTGATGGGCAGCATGGCGGCGGGCAACACGACGATCTTCATGCGCAAATGGGACGCGGTGCAGGCGATGGAGATTATAGAACGCGAAAAGGTCAATGTGACCGGCGGCGTGCCGACGATCGCCTGGCAGCTGATCGAGCACCCCGACCGCGCCAACTACGACCTCTCGTCGATCGAGGCGATCGCCTATGGCGGCGCGCCGTCGGCGCCCGAACTGGTCAAGCGCATCTACGAAGAATTCGGCGCGCTGCCGGGCAACGGCTGGGGGATGACCGAAACGATGGCGACAGTGACGTCGCATTCGTCGGAAGATTATCTCAATCGTCCGACCAGCGCCGGGCCGGCGGTTGCGGTCGCCGACCTTGAAATCCGCGACGATGATGGCGTGACGGTGCTGCCGACGGGAACGGTCGGCGAGCTGTGGGCGCGCGGCCCGATGATCGTCAAAGGCTATTGGAACAAGCCCGAGGCGACGGCCGAAACCTTTGTCGACGGCTGGGTGCGCACCGGCGACCTTGCGCGCCTTGATGACGAAGGCTTCGTCTATATCGTCGACCGGGCGAAGGACATGGTGCTGCGCGGCGGCGAGAATATCTATTCGTCGGAAGTCGAAAACGCGCTCTACGAACATCCGGCGGTCACCGATTGCGCGATCATCGGCATCCCGCACCGCACGCTGGGCGAAGAACCTGCGGCAGTCGTGCATCTGGCGCCGGGCATGTCGGCAAGCGAAGGCGAATTGCAGGATTGGGTGCGCGCGCGGCTCGCGGCGTTCAAGGTGCCGGTCGCGGTGCATTTCGTCGCCGACACGCTGCCGCGCAATGCCAATGGCAAGATATTGAAGAAGGATCTGAAGGCGCTGTTCGCCGACCGCGCAAGCTGACGGACGTTTTGGGAAGAGTGGGGAGTGCGGCTTTGCCGCCCCCGCGACGTCTTCCGGGCAAAGGATAGGCCTTTGCCAAATTTTCTATACGATTTTCCGCTCCATGTTCGCTGGCCGCGCGGCGCGATGATCCTGCCTCTGCTGACTCTCGCAGCCTGCGGCGCACCGCATTCGCCCTCCGATCAGGCGATTGCGACCTTCTCGCTGACGACGCGCGCGGGGATTACCGATTATGCGGTCGATCCCGATCCGCTCAAACATGCCGCTGCCGGCTATTTTCGCGATGTGGCGGTGGCGGCGCCAGACGAATCGGTCGGGCAGTTTCGCGCTCGCGTCGCCACCGCCATCTATTCCGAAAAAGGCGTCCACGCGTCGCTCGGTTCGGCGGCGCAGCAGGCGATCGTGCCGCGGCTCGCCGCGCTCGATGCCGCCGCGCGGAAGGACGACCGGCAGGGTGCGGGACTCGCGGCGCTCGAAATCTATCGCGCGCTGATCGAGGATATGGCGACCGTGTCGAAGGCGACAACGGCGATGGCGCTGATCGATTATGCGCAATTGGCCGGGGCCGCGCGTCTTGCGGCGGCGCGGCCGGACTGGTCCGGGGTCGATGCGGCGATGACAATGGCGGGCCAGCATTGGGATGACATTGCGGGCGACGTCGGCGACACGGCGCTGGCGGGCCAGATGGGTGCGGCGCTGAAGGCGGCACAGGAGGGCGCGGCGCGGCGCGACGATGCCGCAACCGAACAGGCGCTGCAGGCCGCACGGCCATCGATCGATCGCCTGATCGCCTATTTCAAACGGACATAGCCGAGCGGGCCGCGTGCGGCGGTCGGTGCGAGCGGTGCGAGGCGGTAACGCGCGACATAGCCGATATGGTCGGACAGCATGCGGCCGTCGGCGCTGCGTCCGAACGGCACCGATATGGCCACGGCGGTGAGCGCGGCGATGCGGGTCGAGGCGAATAATTGCCAGTCCTTGGCGCGGTGAAAGCTTTCGAGCGCGGCGCGGGGCAGGCCGCTTGTGCTGCGCGAACAGGCGTGCATCGCATCGTCGAGCCCACCGGTGCGCGCTGCACCCCACCAGCCGCCCGTCGCCGATGCGAAGGCGCGGGCGCGCGGCGCGATCTTGCCGACGTTGAAGTCGCCGGCAAAGATGATCGGATAGCGATGCCACGGGCTTTGCGCCATGAACCGTCCGGCTGCGTCGAGCTGGCGGCGATAGGCATAGTCGGCGCGTTCGTCGGAAACCCCCGACGCCCCCCGCGAATTGAAATGCGCGGTGGTCACGACGACCGGCGTCGCCGCGCCCGGAACCGCGACGAGCGCCATCAATATGCCCTTGTTGGCAAGGCAGTCATAACCGGCACAGGCATAGGCCGGAAAGGGCGCGCGGCGTACCGCGAGGATTGGATAGTCCGACAGCAGTTGCAGCCCGCTGCCGAGCAGCTTGCCCGACCGCTCGCCCTTGAACCATGACGCGGCGGCGGCGAAGCGGCGGTCGGCGGCGGTGGCGGGCAGGCTGCTGCGATCGGCAGCGGCCGGGCCGTCCACGGCATAGCGATAGCCGCTTTCCGCACCGATCCGCTGCGCGGCGCGGGTGAAGGCTTCCTGCAGCACGACGATATGCGGCTGGGTTCCCGCCTGCCGCATCGCGCGCAGCCGCGCCGCGATTTGCCCGAAATCATCGCTGCGCCCCCAGGCGAGCGGCCAGGGTAGGCCATGGATATTGTAGGTGAGGACGCTGATCGGGGTCGCGGGGGTTGGGGGAGGCGCGGCGGTGGCGGTGCAACTTACGGCAAACGCCCCGGCCAGCGCAGCGATCCGGAGCAAGCTGCGGGACAGGATTTGGGACATGGGGCAAGGCTCCCGCTACGCAATTCGACCATCGCCCCTTTCAAATGGACGGCACCGCGCGCGCTTTTCCGCATGAGCACGAAAAAAGCGTCGCATTGCCGATCGATGGGCGCGATCCGATTGCGGCTTGCGCGCGGCATTGGTATGGGGCGGCGCATGATCGCCGACGGTCTGGATGGGGCGTTCCTGGCCCACCGCGCAGCGCTGGAACGTTTCGTGCGGGCCCGCTGCGGCGACGCGTCGGACGCCGAGGATATTCTGCAGGATTTGTGGATCAAGATCGGCGGGATCGCGGCGGTTCCAGACGATCCGCTCTCCTATCTTTATCGGGTCGCCGACAATCTGGTGATCGACCGCCGCCGCTCGGCGCAGCGCCGCGAGCGGCGCGACGATGCGTGGAGCGCGCTGGCAACGGGCGACGCGGGCGAGGCGTCGCCAGCCCCCTCGGCCGAGCGCGCGGCGATCGCGAAGAGCGAGCTGGCGCGCGTCGCGGCGCTGTTCGACGAACTGGGCGAGCCGACCACCGGCATCTTCCGCAGCTACCGCATCGAGGGCACGCCGCAGCGCGACATAGCCGCGCATTTCGGCCTCAGCCTGAGCGCTGTCGAAAAACATCTACAAAAGGCCTACAAGGCCGTATTGCAATTACGTGACAAACTCGATGCGGAAAATGACTGACCAGACCGTCCTAGCTGCGAAGGGACGGTTTTACGCATGGCAAACGGCATGACAGAGCAGGAGGCGGTGGGCTGGTTCGTCCGGCAGCGCGATCCCGCGCTTGCCGATTGGCCTGCCTTCACCGCGTGGCTGGAGGCCGATCCTGCGCACGCCGCCGCCTATGACCGGGTGGCGATCGCCGATGCGGCGATGACCGAGGCCCTCGCCGCGCGGCCCTTGGTCGCGGATCGCCCGGACGCCGCGCCCGCCAACGACAACGCCCCCGGATTCTTCCGCCGCTATGGTGCCGTTGCCGCCGCGCTGCTCGTCGCCGTAAGTGCGTGGCCGGTCTATCGCGTCGCAGTGCCGACCTATGCGGTCGAGACCGCGCTCGGCGAGCAGCGCAGCGTGACGCTGGACGACGGAACGGTGATCGACCTCAACGGCGGAACGCGCGTGACGCTCGACCGCCGCAATCCGCGCATCGCGACGCTCGAAGGCGGTGAGGCGGTGTTCCGCGTCACCCACGATCCCACCGATCCCTTCACCGTCGTGTCGGGCGACATGCGACTGCGCGATGTCGGCACGGTCTTCAACGTCGCGCGCGAGGACGGACGTGCCGAAGTGAGCGTGGCCGAAGGTGCGGTGATGTTCGATCCCGATCGCGCGGCCCTGCTGCTGCGCGCGGGGCAGCGGCTGCACATCGCGCATAGCGGCGCGGCGCCGGTCGTCACCCGCGTCGATCCCGCGACAGTGGCCGGGTGGAAGACGGGCCGCCTCGATTTCACCGCGGCGCCGCTGTCGGACATCGCGCCCGACCTGTCGCGCGCGCTTGGCGCCCCGATCGCCGTCGATCCCGCCATCGCCGATCGCACCTTTACGGGCACGATCCTGATCGACGGCAAGGATAAGGCCGCTATAGAAAAGATCGCGATCCTGATGGGCGTTTCGGCCCGCAAGGTCGGCGAGGAGTGGCGACTGACCGCGAACTGATGGTGCAGCGTTACAGGCAATGGGCGGCGGCCAGCCTCGTGGCGGCTCTGGCCCCCGCGTCGGTCCATGCCGCCGAGACGCATCGCTTTGCCATCGCTGCCGGCCGGCTCGACCAGGCGATTCTTGAACTCGGGCGCCAGGGCGGCGTCAGTGTCGCGCTTGCCGATCCCGCGATGGGCGAGATCCGCGTGCGCCGCGTCGCCGGCACGATGGACGCCGAAACCGCGCTTGCGCGGCTGCTGCGCGGCACCGGGCTAGGCGTGACCATCATCGACGCGCGCAGCTTTCGCATCGTGCGCGTCCCCGTTCGGGGGCGCCCGGCACCGCCGCCGCGCCGCCCGGCGCCGCCCCCCGCAGCCCCGCGCCGGGCCGACCCTGCGCCGCCCGAAGAGATTATCGTCACGGCCAGCAAGCGCGACACCTCGCTCGCCGACTATCCCGCTGCAGTCACGGTGATGCGCCTCGATGACAGTTTCGCGGGCGCGCCCGGGCAGCATGGTTCGGACGTCATCGTGCGCCAGCTTCCCTCGGTCAATTCGACCAACCTCGGCCCCGGCCGCAACAAACTGTTCATTCGCGGCGTCGCCGATTCAAGCTTCACCGGCCCGACGCAGGCGACGGTGGGGCAATATTTCGGCTACGCGCGGCTCAACTATAACGCGCCCGATCCCGACATCGCGCTCTATGACATCGACAAGATCGAGGTGCTGGAAGGGCCGCAGGGAACGCTTTACGGCGCCGGGTCGCTCGGCGGCATCATCCGCATCGATCCGGCAAAGCCCGACAGCGGCGGTTTCGCGGCGCGCATGCAAGCGGGCTATGCACTGACCCAGCATGGCGCCGACAGCCACGATGCGGCGGCGACGCTCAACCTGCCGCTGTTGACCGACCGTGCCGCGCTGCGTGTCGTCGGCTATCATCGCATCGACGGCGGCTATATCGACGACAGCGCCCGCGGGCTCAGCGACGTCAACCGCAGCCGCATCTTCGGCGGGCGCGCGGCGCTGCGTGTGACACCCGGCGACGGCTGGACGATCGATGCGGGCTGGGTGCGGCAAGACATACAGACGCGCGACGGTCAATATTCGGAGGCCGGGCTGCCCGACCTGACGCGGCAGAGCCTGATCGCGCAGCCCTTCGACAATGATTATTCGCTGCTTTACGCGACGGTCGAAAAAAGCTGGGGTCCGCTGGTGCTGCGATCGACCGGTGCGATCGTGTCGCACGATCTGGCGAACCGCTTCGATGCGTCGGCGCTCGGCGGCGGGAACCCCTTGGCCTTTACGCAGGATATTGGGATCCGCCAGCACGCCAATGAAACCACGCTGTCGCGGCAGGGCGCGCACGGGCATGGCTGGATCGCGGGGATCAGCATCACCGACGGGAAGGACCGGACCCGGCGCGCGCTCGGCGACCCCGCCGCGCCCGCCCCGATCGCCGATATTCTGAACGAGCGCAGCGAGGTTGCGCTGTTCGGCGAATGGACCTTCGGCCTCGCGCCGCGGCTCAGCGCCAGCCTTGGCGGCCGCTATGCCCATACGCGCTTTTCGGGCGAACTGATCGATCCTGCAAACCCGAACCCGCCTGAACCGCGTCGCGCCGTCGACTATTTCGTGCCCGCTGTGGCGCTGCGCTGGAAACCGGGGGGCGGCTGGCTGATCTACGGACGCTATCAGGAGGGATTCCGGCCCGGCGGCTTGACGGTGAGCAGCCCGGGAAGCGCGGTCGCCTTCCAGTCGGACACCATCGCGACGTTCGAACTCGGCGCGCGGCGGGGGGCGCCCGATCATGATCCGCTCAGCGTGGCGCTGTCGGGCTCCTACGCGCGCTGGGAATCGATTCAGGCCGATCTCGTCGATGCGCAGGGTTTTCCCTACACGGACAATATCGGCAATGGTTCGATTCTCGGATTCAGCGCGTCTGCGACGTGGAACGCCACCCCGTCGCTGCGCCTCGACGGCAGCGCCTTTCTCAACCACAGCAGCCTGACCCAAGCCGCACCGGCCTATGCGCGGGCGGAGGACAATGATCTGCCCAATATCGCGCAGTGGGGCGCGCGGGTGGGCGCGCGCTGGGTGCAGAGCGTCGGCGCCGATGCCCGCCTGTCGATTGCCGCCGATGCGCGCTATGTCGGCAAATCCTATCTCGGCGTCGGCAATCTGCTCGACATCAGCCAGGGCCGCTATGTCGACACGGCTCTGAACCTGCGTCTCGAGCGCGGGCGTTTCGGCTTTGCGCTAGGTGTCACGAACCTGTTCAACGCCGATCGTAACCGCTTTTCCTATGGGAACCCCTTCACCGTGGTCGCCGGTCGGCAGGAAACGCCGCTGCGGCCCCGCACCGTCAGGATTGGCCTGGATGCAGCCTTTTGAACGGCGGTTCAGCCGCGCGCGGCGGCGGCGCCTTTGCGGGCGCGGCGCGGGTGCGAGGCGCCTTGTCCGCGTTGCGGCTGCCCCAGACGAGCAAGCGATAGACCATCGCCATCAAGGACATGTCAGTCATGCGGCCCTCCGATAAATCCTCGCGCAAATTCCTGGCCTCGATCCACGACGTCAGCCCGCGCTTCGCCGACGAGGTCGATCGCCTGCTCGACCAACTCGTCCGCCACCTTGGCGGGCCGAAGCTGGCGATGCTGGTCGTTCCCGATCATTGGGACAGCGCGCCGATCGCCGAGGACCGGGGCTTTCAGAGCCGCCTGCGCGGCTGGGCCGACGCGGGCGTTGAAATGTTCGTCCACGGCTGGGCGCATCGCGACGACAGCCGGCACAGCGGCGCGCTCGACGGTTTCCGCGCGCGCCACATGACGGCGGGCGAGGGCGAGTTCCTCGGCCTTGACCACGCCACTGCGTTGGCGCGGATGACGGCGGCCAAGAAACTGGTTGAGGACGTGACAGGGGTTGCCGCAACCGGTTTCATCGCGCCCGCGTGGCTCTACGGAGCTGGGGCTCTGTCCGCTTTGCCACAGGCCGGATTTACGATGGCCGAGGATCATATGAAGGTGTGGAATCCGCAAACCGGCGCGGTGCTCGCGCGCGGTCCGGTCATCACCTGGGCAAGCCGCAGCAGGGCGCGGATCGCCAGTTCCTTGTTGTTTTCTGCGCTCGCGCGGCATGCGCTGAAACCGATGCGCGACGTGCGCGTCGCGGTGCATCCGGGCGATGCGCACGTGCCCAGCCTTGTGGCCAGCATCGACAAATGCTGTGCCGCGCTGCTCGCGGGGCGCCGGGTCGCGCGCTATGCGGATCTCGCGGCCGATCATGCCGCCACTCGCGACGAACGCGCGGCGATTAGCGCGTCATAATGGCGGAGCAGGTCCGCGACATGGTCGCGGTCCGATCGGACGGCGATGGCGGCACGGCGCGCCGCCTGACGGACCGCCGCGCGATCGCGCGCGCAGAAACGGGCGATGGCCTGCGTCGCCGCCGCGGCATCGCGTGCGGCATAGGTTTCCGCAAATTCCGGGCGCGCGATCTCGGCACAGCCGCCTTCGTCGGGGACGATCAGCGGCAGGCCCGACGCCAGCGCCTCCGACGCCACCAAGCCGAAGGTTTCGCCTTCGCACCCGTGGATCAGCGCGTCGCAGCTCGCCATCAATGCGGCCAGTTGCGGCCGGTCGTAGATTGGCTGGAACATGCGGATATGGGGATTGCCGCCGACCTGCTTGCGCAGCGCGGCGCTCGCCGGTCCCTTGCCGATCAGGATCAGGCCGACGGGTTCGCGGGCGGCGGCGGCCTGCACCGCGTCGATCACCATGTCCCACCGCTTTTCGCCATGGTGCCGCCCGATGCCGAGCAGCAGGGTGGCGCTTTCGGGAAGGTCGCATTGCGCCAGCAGGTCGGCGCGCAGGCTGGCATCGCGCAGGGTCGGTGAAAAGGCGGCGCGATCGATGCCCAGCGCGATGCAATGCGCCGGACCGATGTGGCGGTCGCTCAGCCGCTTGCCCAGCGAATCGCCGCAGACCACCAGACTATCGAACAGCGGCATCGCGCGGCGCAGGTAGCGATTGAACCATTCGAAGGCGGCGTCGATCTTTTCGCGCGAGGCGATCCGCCCGAACCAGCGCTGCGGATAGGATACGACCGGGTCGCTGTGCAGGAAAAAGACCTTCGCGGCGGCGCCGGCCCATTTTCCGACGATCCACGCGGGGCGCCAGGGCGAAGAGGCTTCGACGACATCGGGGTGCAACCGGTCGAGCCAGGCATGGATCGGCGCCGCATCCCAGAACATGCGGTAATTAGCGTCGAACGGCAGCGGCGGCGCCTTGACCCAGATGATCCGGCCGCCGGTTGCGCGCACTTCCTCGCGATCCTCGGCGCCGGGCGCGAGAACGATCAGTTCGTGGCCGGCTTCGGCAAGCAACTGCATCTTGCGGTCGACATAGGAGCGGATGCCGCCGCCGGTGGGGGAATAGAATTCGCAGACGTCGACGATCCGCATCGCCTCAATCCTTCTTGACCGGCGAAAAGCCCAGGCCGTGGAAATAATTCATCATCACGTGCATTTCCGTGACACCGCTACCCAGCGTCACCGCGGCTTTTGCCGATTTGGGTTTGCTCCACCCCAATTTGGGATTGCCGGGAAAGCCGACGCCGTCGGAGGAAAAGCTGAACTTGTGCTTGCCGTCGCGGTCGTGGATCATCGCGAAGCTGTAGCGGCCGGGCCGCGGCGCCCGGATGCACACCGCGACCGGACCGGCGGCGGGGGCGGCAAATTCGATGCGGCGGAAATCCTTGCCCGCTTTCTGAAGGACGAAATCATCCTCCAGAAAATCCTTGTCGTTGCTCGGGAAAAGCTCGACGCGAATGCGTCCCTTGCGGTCCTTCAGCCCGTCGAGCCAGACGAGCAGCGCCGGCGTTGTCGAACCCGCGGCGCAGGCGGGCGCGTCGCCATAGACCGCGGCGCGTGCGGACGGCACCATTGCGGCTGAAGCCAGCATGGCGGCGGCGAGGGCAGGGAAGCGGAAGCGGAAGCGGGTCATGCGGCCGCTCCCTTGCGCAGCGGCAGCCATGTCAGTGCAAAGACGATGACGTGGCAGAGCAGGGTCAGCGCGACCGTCAGTGCCACGAGCCGCGTCACCGCGGCGTCGTTGCCGACCAGAAAGACCGCCAGATTGGCAAAGACGATGTCCTTGTTGGGGACGAGCGGCAGGCGCGCGACGAGTTGGCGTCCCGTCACGAGCAGCATCCAGAGCGCGAGCGGCACGAGCGGCAGCGCGAGATGCCAGCACAGCGCGAGCAGCCCGGTGTAGGCGATGGTGCGGACGAGGTGGACCAGGAACACCCAGCGTAGTTCACTCGCAGGAAGCGAGAACAGGCGGCCGCGGAAAAGCAGGATGGCGAGCGACAGGGCGAGCATGACCCCTACCGACCCCAGGATCGGGCGGATATGCTCCGCGGGCAGCAGCGAATAGGCGAAGGGCGTGGCGATGGCGAGCAGTGCCAGCGTGAAGATGTTGCCGACGACCGCCGACAGGATGCTGACATCCTTGATCGCCGCGAAAGGCGCCGCGATCATGTTGAGCCGGGTCCGCGCCCAAGCGTAGAAATAGGCTTCCCCCGAATAGCCGAGCAAAATCTCGTTCGCGACCAGCTTGCGCAGGATCGGCACGATGCCCGACAGCGGCAGGCCCCACAGCCGCCGGAAAATCACCAGATCGGACAGCGGCTGCACCGCATAGATGGCAAGGAAGACCAAGTAGAAAAGCGGGTTGGTGGGCAGCGCCTCATGCAGCGCGGCCAGTCCGCCGCCCAGAAGCTCGCGCATCAGTCCGGCGAGCAGCGCCAGGCTGAGCAGGCCGCTGAGCAGCGCCGGCCAGCGGCTGCGGATCGGTGTCAGCGGCTCGAGTGCGGCGAGGGGGGGCGTCGGTGTGGGGGCTGTGGCAACCGTCAATCCGTTCACGCTTTTATCCCGTTAGTATCGTTTCCAGCGATTTTTCGCTTCTTCAGCTTCAGACGCCGCGGCGCGGCCGATCCCGCATCGGCGCGTGCGGAAAATCAGCGCGCGCGGCGTCTTGTCGATGGAAGGGCGTCCGATGCGGGCGCCGGTGTGGCATCGGGAAGGCCAGCGGCGTGGCGCGAGCGCAGCACATCGTCATCATTTTTCATGATTTTTCGTTCGGTGGGACCGAGGTGATCGCGCTGCGGCTGGCGCGCGAATGGGTGGCGCAGGGGCGCCGCGTCACATTGCTTTGCGGCACATTCGATGGTCCGCTGCGCTCCGCCGTGCCGCGCGGGGTACACACCGAACGCCTCGAACCCGAAATCCCCAGAACGCCGCTTTCGCGCCTGCGCCTGCGGCGTGCGCTGTCGGCGGCGATCGCTCGCCTGCGGCCGGACGTCGTCTTTCTGCCGGGCAATTTTCATCATGTGCTGGCTGGCGCGGTGCGCGATCTGCCGCGGCGACCGAAGGTCGTGGCGAAGATCAGCAATCCGCTGGCGCCCTCAGCGGTTCCGGCGCTACGCGCGCTGCTTGCGCGGGCCTTTCGGTGGGCGGCGCGCGATGTCGACTGGTTCGCCGCCATGTCCACCGGGCTTGCCGACGACGTGCGTGCGCTGACGGGACGCGCGGACGTCAGCGTGATCTTCGATCCCAATATCGACACGATCATCAATTTGCCGGACGCGAGGAAGGTGCCGGGTACCGGGCCGCTGCATCTGCTGGCGGCGGGGCGACTCGTCGAGCAGAAGGATTTCGGCCTCGCGGTTCGAATCGTCGCCGAACTGGCCAAGCGCCGCGACGTGCGGCTGACCATTGCGGGCGATGGGCCCGACGCGCCGCGGCTGGCGCGGCTGGCGCGGCGCTTGGGCGTTGCGGACCGGATCGCGCTTCCGGGGCGCTTGGCATCGATCGGGCCGGCGCTCGACCATGCCGACCTGCTGCTGATTACCTCGCGCTACGAAGGAGGGCCTGCCGTTGCGGTCGAAGCGCTCGAACGCGGCGTTCCGGTTATCGCCACCGACTGTTCGCACTTCCTGCGTGATTTGCTCGCGGACGGTGATTGCGGCGCGATCGTCCCCAGCCGCGAACCGGCGGCGATTGCCGAGGCGATGCTCGAATGGATCGACCGGCAGGATCGTCGGCCCTTTTCTCCGGCGGTCGTTACCGAGCCTTTCGGCACGGCCTTTGCGGCGCGCCGCTATCTCGATCTCTTCGACCGTCTGGCCGGGGAGGGCGGTTGCGCTAGGTCGGTCAGCAGGTCAACGCCGCCGCAAACAGGCAGCGAAAACGCTCGACGCACTCGGCCCCTTCTTCGGCATCGAGCTCGAAATTATCGACCTTCATGATCGTCCGCAGGACGCCGACGCCCATCAGGATCGCCAGCAGCATATTGGCGCGCATCTCGCCCTGATCGCCGCCGATCGTTCCGGCGAGCGGCTCCAGAACGTCGCGGTTGACCAGTTCGCGGATGATATCGCCCGCCTTGGGAGACGAGGCCGAGCGCAGCATGATGACGAACATCTCCATGCGATGATGGCGGTCGGCGTCATCGTCTTCGGCGACGAGTTGCGCCAGAAAACCGGGCAATTCGTCGATGCTTTTGGGCTCGCGGAACAGATGCGGCTTTGCTTCGTCGCTGACGACTTCGCGGAACAGGCCTTCCTTGCCGCCGAAATAGCGGCTGATCAGCGCGACATCGACCCCGGCATCGCCCGCAATGTCGCGCAGTCCGACATTCTCATACGCCTCACGCAGAAAGCGTTGGTGCGCGGCCGCCAATATAGACGCGCGGGTTGCAACGGCATCGCGCCGTTTGATGGTTGAGGTCCTCTCCATTTTTCCGTCCATAATGGTGAATGAGAATAAATCAACAACTGTTGACTTACGATGAACGGCCCACTAGTTGACAGCGACCGTCATCGCGCAACTTCCCCCCTCCCTGTGGCGCGATGGCGGAACGCTTCAACAGAAAAGACAAGATCATGCAAAAGCGCTTTCTCCTCGCGCCCGTCCTGTGCCTTTCGCTCGCGCTGGCTGCCTGTTCGGGCGGCGGCGATCAAGGACAGGGCGGTCCGCCGTCGCTTCCCGTTACCGTGTCCCAGCCGCTCGTTCGCGACGTGACGGAGTGGGATGATTTTGTCGGGCGCTTCGAGGCGATCGACAGTGTCGAAGTGCGGCCGCGCGCGTCGGGATATTTGCAGCGCGTACACTTCGCCGACGGCCAATATGTGCGGGCCGGGCAGCTTCTTTTCTCGATCGATGCGCGCCCGAACCAGGCGGCGCTCGATCAGGCGCGCGCGCAGTTGGCGCGCGCCAACGCGACCCTGGCGAACGCGAAAACCGAATTCGCGCGCTCGGCGACGCTGGCCGCATCGCAAGCGGCGAGCACCGAGGAGGTCGAGCAGCGCCGCGCCGCCGTGCGCGCGGGCGAGGCCGATGTGGCGGCGGCGCAGGCCGCGGTGCGATCGGCGCAGCTAAACGTCGGTTTCACGCGCGTCACCGCGCCGATTTCGGGGCGTATTTCGCAGCGGTTGGTCGATCCCGGCAATGCGGTCACCGCCGATCAGACGGTGTTGACGACGATCGTGTCGACGAGCCCCATTCATTTCAGCTTCCAGGGGTCCGAGGCGAGCCTGCTCGGCTATGAACGCCGCGGCGACAAGCTCGACGGCGCGCCGGTGCGTATCCGCCTGCAAGGGCAGCAGGATTATGCGATTTCGGGACGGATCGACTTTGTCGACAACGCGCTGTCGAACGGGTCGGGGACGATCACCGTCCGCGCCGTCGTGCCCAACCCCGATGGCAAGCTGCGCCCGGGCATGTTCGGCCAGCTTCAGCTTGCCGCTTCGGCGCCGCACGCCGCCATCATGGTCCCCGACACCGCCATCGTTACTGATGCGGCGCGACGTCTGGTCTATGTGATCGGCGACAAGGATGTGGTGCAGGCGCGCCCGGTCGAGCTTGGACCCGTCATCGACGGGCTGCGCGTGATCCGCTCGGGCATCACCGCCAAGGATCGCGTCGTCGTCGGCGGCATCCAGCGTGCGATGCCGGGCAAGCCTGCGAAGGTCGAGGCGGGCCGGATCGGTGCCGATGGCAAGGTCGTGCCCGCCAAGGCGGCCGCGAAGCCTGCCGCAGCTGGCGCTGCAGCGGGCAAGGGCGGCGCACAGTGAATTTCAGCCGATTTTTCGTCGACCGCCCGATCTTCGCGGCGGTCATCGCGATCTTCATCACGCTGATCGGCGCCTTTGCCTATCCGCAGCTTCCGCTCGCCCAATATCCGGAGATCGCGCCGCCGACGATCAGCATCACCGCATCCTATCCCGGCGCCTCGCCCGACACGATCGCCGAAACGGTGTCGTCGACCATCGAGCAGGAGGTCAACGGCGTCGAGAATATGCTCTATATCCAGTCGTCCTCGACGCAGGGTCTGGCGCAGATAACGGTGACATTCCAGCCGGGCACCGACCTCGATGCGGCGCAGGTGCTCGTTCAGAACCGCGTTGCGCTCGCCGAGCCGCGCCTGCCCGAACAGGTGCGCCAGATCGGCGTGCAGGTGAACAAGCAGGAAACCGGCTTCCTGATGATCGTCGCGCTGACGACGACCGATCCGGCGATCGACCTCGATTATGTCGGCAACTATGCCAATTCGACGCTGCGCGACCGGCTGCTGCGCCTGAAGGGCGTCGGCGGGGTGCAGATTTTCGGCGGCGGCTACTACTCGATGCGCGTGTGGATCGACCCCGACAAGGCCGCCGCGCGAAACCTGACCGCGACCGAGATTGTCGCGGCGCTGCAGAGCCAGAATGTCCAGGTCGCCGGCGGCTCGGTCGGCGCGCCGCCCTATGGCAAGGGCAATCCGGCGTTCGAGCTTCCGGTCGAAGTGCCGGGACGCCTCGTGACGCCCGAACAATTCGCCAATGTCGTGATCAAGACCGATACGCAGAATGGCGCGATCACGCGGCTGAAGGACGTCGCGCGGGTCGAGCTGGGCAGTCAGGATTATGGCGTGCGCGGCGTGTTCAACGGTCAGCCAGGCGTCGGCATGGCGGTGATCCAGCAGCCGGGCGCCAACGCGCTCGATGCCGCGAAGCTGGTGCTCGACGAGGTCAAGGCGGCGTCGAAGGACTTCCCGCCGGGGCTGGAATATCAGATCCCCTTCAACCCGACCGAATATGTGCAGGCGTCCGTAAGCGCGGTGCAAGAAACGCTGATCGAGGCGATCATCCTCGTCGTCATCGTCGTGCTTGTGTTCCTGCAGACCTGGCGCGCGGCGATCATCCCGATCATCGCGATTCCGGTGGCGCTCATCGGCACCTTTGCGGTGCAGCTGGCGCTCGGCTTTTCGATCAACTCGCTGTCGCTGTTCGCGCTGGTGCTCGCGGTCGGGATCGTCGTCGATGACGCGATCGTGGTCGTCGAGGCGGTCGAGAAGCATATTCGTCAGGGCCTCACCCCGCGCGAAGCTGCGCACCGGACGATGAGCGAAGTGTCGGGCGCGCTGATCGCGATCGGCCTCGTCCTGGTCGCGGTGTTCGTGCCGACCGCCTTCATCCCCGGCATCCCCGGTATCTTCTATCAGCAATTCGCGGTGACGATCGCGGCAGCGACGGTCTTTTCGCTGCTGACGTCGCTTACCCTGTCGCCCGCGATGGCGGCGCTGCTGCTGAAGCCACACGAGGAGCATCACGCCGAACCGAAGAACCGGGTCATGCGCGTGGTCCGCCGCGCCGCGAACAGGTTCAACGACGGGTTCGACCGACTGTCGGAACGCTATGGCACCACCACCGCGTCGCTGATCCGCAAGACGGCGCTGATGCTCGGCATCTATGCGGTACTGCTCGCCGCGACCGGCTGGCGCCTGGCAGATACGCCGACGGGCTTCATCCCCGATCAGGATCAGGGCGTGCTGATCGGCGTGGTTCAGCTTCCGCCCGGCGCGTCGCTCGATCGCACGAGCGAGGTGCTGGCGCGCGCGCAGAAGACGGTGTCGCAGATCGACGGCGTCGAGAGCATCGCGACCTTTTCGGGGCTCGACGGCGCGAGCTTTTCGACCGCATCGAACGCGGGCACGATGTTCATCCGTCTGAAGGACTGGAGCGAGCGCGGCAGCGATCTGAGCGCCAGCGCATTGTCGGGCAAGCTGTCGGGCGCCCTTGCGATGGCGCTGCCCGAAGCAAACGCCTTCGTCATCGCGCCGCCCGCGGTGCAGGGCCTCGGTAACGGCAACGGCTTCACCATGATGCTGCAGGCGCGCGAGGGGCAAAGCTATCGCGACCTTGAAAAGGTGACGCAGGCGATGATGGGCGGGGCGCAGCAGGTGCCCGACGTCACGCAGGTCTTTTCGCTGTTCAACACCGGAAGCCCGCGCATCTTCGCCGATGTCGATCGTGACAAGGCGCAGATATTGGGCGTCGACCCGAGCCAGGTCTATGCCGCGCTCGGCACCTATCTTGCCTCGACCTATGTCAACGACTTCAACTTCCTTGGCCGCACCTTCCGCGTCACGGCTCAGGCCGAACCAAGCGCGCGCAGCCGGATCGAGGATGTGGGCCGATTGCAGGTGCGGTCCTCGTCGGGCGAGATGGTTCCGCTCTCGTCGCTCGCGACCTTCCGCGACGACAGCGGCCCGACCCGCGTCGTGCGCTACAATCTGTTCCCCGCGGTCGAACTGCAGGGGCAGGCGGCGCCGGGCGTCTCGTCGGGCGCGGCGCTGACCGCGATGGAGGGACTGGCCGCGAAGACGATGCCGCAGGGCTTTTCCTATGAATGGACGGGCCTTGCCTATCAGGAAAAGCAGGCGGGGAGCAGCGCGGTGCTGATCTTCCTGCTCGCGGTGGTCTTCGTCTTCCTGGTGCTGGCGGCGCAATATGAATCGCTGCCGCTGCCGCTCGCGGTGATCCTGATCGTGCCGATGTGCATATTGGCGGCGATGCTGGGCGTGAACCTGCGCGGGATGGACAATAATATCCTGACGCAAGTCGGGCTGGTCGTGCTCATCGCGCTGGCGGCGAAGAATGCGATCCTGATCGTCGAATTCGCCAAGCAGGCGGAGGAAGAGGAGGGGATGGCTCCGCTCGACGCCGCGGTTCACGCCGCGCAATCGCGCCTGCGTCCGATCCTGATGACCAGCTTTGCGTTCATCTTCGGCGTCATCCCGCTCGCGGTGGCAAGCGGGCCGGGGCAGGAAATGCGCCAGGCACTCGGCACGGCGGTGACGTTCGGCATGCTCGGCGTCACCATATTCGGGCTGATCTTCACGCCGATCTTCTACGTCGTGTCGCGCAAGCTGGGCTATCGCGTCCAGCAATGGTTCGCGCGCGGTCGCACCAACAAGGGCGGCGATGCGCCGCTGGAGAATCCATAATGAGCCGTAATGTCCTGCTGGCCGGTGCCGCCGCGCTTGCGCTGTCGGGCTGTGCCGTCGGGCCGGCCTATGTGTCGCCGACCCCCGCCGCTCCCGGACAGACGCCTTTCCTCGAGGCAGGCAAATCGCCCGCCTTCACCGGCGAGCAGCCGGCGGGGCATTGGTGGAGCCTGTTCGGCGACCCGACGCTCGACGCGCTCGTCGAAGAGGCGCTCGCCGCCAATACCGATCTGCGCGTCGCCGCCGCCAATCTGGCACAGGCGCGCGCGGTGTTGAAGGAATCGCGAGCGGGGCGCCTGCCGACCACCGGAATAAGCGCCAGCGGCACCTACGCCCGCCAGCCGGGCAGTGTCACCGGCATCGGCCCGGTCGAGGGCGAAAGCTATGATGTCGGGCTCGACATCGGTTATCAGGTCGATCTGTTCGGGCGCGTCGAAAGTGCGATCCGCGCGAGCCGCGCAGATGCCGACGCGGTGCAGGCGGCCTTCGACCTGACGCGCATCACGGTCGCGGCGGAAACGACGCGCGCCTATGCCGACGTCTGCGCCTACAACCGCCAGCTTGCGGTGGCGGAGGAAACGCTGAGCATTCAGGAACAGACCTTCGACCTGACGCGCCGGCTGTTCGAAGGCGGGCGCGCGACGCGGCTCGACACCGGGCAGGCAGGGGCGCTGTTGGAACAGACGCGCGCGACCCTGCCGACCTTGAAGGCGCAGCGCGCCGGGGCGCTCTATCGCCTTGCGCTGCTGACTGGCAAGCCGCCCGCCGAAGCGCCGCAGGCCGCGTTGCAATGCCAGGCGCCGCCCGAACTCGACCGTCCGATTCCGGTCGGTGACGGCGCCGCGCTGCTCGCCCGTCGCCCGGATATTCGCCGGGCCGAGCGCCAGCTCGCCGCCGCCGCGGCGCGCGTCAATGTTGCGACCGCCGACCTTTATCCCAGCATCAGCATCGGCGGGTCTGTGGGATCGACCGCCGACGCGGTGTCGGGGCTGGGCAAGTCCGACAGCTTCCGCTTTTCGATCGGGCCGCTGATTTCGTGGAGCTTTCCGAACATCGCGGTCGCGCGTTCGCGGCTGAAGCAGGCGGAGGCCGGCGCCGACGCGGCGCTGGCGACCTTCGACGGCACCTGGCTCGGCGCGTTGCAGGAAACCGAAAGCGCGCTCGCCAACTATGCCGGCGAACTCGACCGGCTTGCCGCGCTACGCCGTGCAGCGGACGAAGCGGGCGAGGCGGCGCGGATCGCGCGGCTTCGCTATCAGGCGGGGCGCGAGAATTTTCAGGTCGTACTCGATGCCGAGCGCTCGCTGGCGCAGATCCAGGCGAGCATCGCCCAGTCCGAACAGCAGCGCGCGACCTATCTGGTCGCGCTGTTCCTGGCGCTGGGCGGCGGCTGGCAGGACGGCGCCGCCTAAGGCGCCGATCTCGTGAAAGAAAAAGGCCGGTGCAGCGTGGGCTGCGCCGGCCTTTTTCATGGCTGCTTTGCCGGTCAGAGCGTCGCGTCGTCGTCGGCGGGCGAGTGGAATTCGTGCCACAAGCCGTTCAATATGCCGAAGCCGACCGCGAGGCCGAGGCCGAGTACCCAGGTAAAATACCACATGGCGAGTTTCTCCGGTCAGTAGAAATCGGGGTTGGTGCGAACGTCGTCGAGCGTGACGCGTCCGAACAATATCTTGAGCACCCACGCCGTGTAGGCGAGGACGATGGGCAGGAAGATCAGGGTCACGACGAGCATGATCCACAAGGTGAGGTGGCTCGACGAGGCATTCCAGACCATCAGGCTCGAATGCGGGTCGATCGAGCTCGGCAGGATGAAAGGGAACATCGACAGGCCGACCGTTGAAATGATGCCGACCACCGCGAGCGCCGAGCCGATGAAGAGCAGGCTCTGCTTGCGCCCGGCGATCGCGGCATAGGCGAGGATAGGGCCAAGGAAGCCGAGGATGGGCGCGAGCAGCATCCACGGGTGGCGGCCATAATTGTCGAGCCATGCGCCCGCCGCCGGGACCGACGTGGCCCACAGCGGGTTCGAGGGGCCGGCGGGATCGAGTTCGCCCTCCAGCCGGTAGCCGATATTCATCGTGGCGACCATCACCCCGCCGATCGCGAACAGCGCGATGACGAGCAGCGCGGCGATCTTGCCCCAGCGGCGCGCCCGGTCCATCACGACGCCATCCTCGGCCTTGAGCGCGAGCCAGCCGGCGCCGTGCAGCACGACCATGGCGACCGACAGCAGGCCGGTGAGCAAGGTGAAGGGCGAGAAGAGGCCGAGCAGCGAGCCTTCGTAAAAGGCGCGCAGGTCGCTATTGAGGCGGAAGGGTGCGCCCAGAAGGACGTTGCCGACCGCAACCCCGAACACCAGTGCGGGGACGAAACCGCCAACGAACAGCGCCCAATCCCAGCGGCTGCGCCAGGCAGAATCGTCGTGCTTCGAGCGATATTTGAACGCAACGGGGCGCAGGATCAGCGCCGCGAGGACAAGGAATATCGCGAGGTAGAAGCCCGAAAAGCTGATCGCATAGACAAAGGGCCATGCGGCGAAGATCGCGCCGCCGCCGAGGATCAGCCAAACCTGATGCCCCTCCCACGTCGGGGCGATGCTGTTGATCGCCAGCCGCCGTTCCTCGTCGGTCCGCGCGATGAAGGGCAGCAGTGTGGCGACGCCGAGATCGTAGCCGTCGGTGAGCGTGAAGCCGATCAGCAGCACGCCGAGAAGCAGCCACCAGATCAGGCGGAGCGTTTCATAGTCGAAGGGAATCGCCATCGTCTGATCCTCCTTATTCGGCCGGCAGCGGGGCATAGCCCGCGTCGGTGGGTTCGACGCCCGAGGCAAGGTCGCGGCCGCGCTTGGAATCGGGGCCCTTGCGGATCGCCGCGAGCATCAGCCGCACCTCGATGAAAGCGAGCGCGCTATAGAGCAGGGTGAACGCCGCGATGGTCGTCCAGACCTGCGCCACCGTCAGGCTCGACGCGCCGAGGAAGGTCGGCAGCACGCCCTCGATCGCCCATGGCTGGCGGCCATATTCGGCGAGCACCCAGCCCATTTCGGCGGCCAGCCACGGCAGCGGCATGATGATCACCGCGGCGCGCAGGAACCACTTCACATCGAAGCGTCGCACCGTCGCATAGTAGAAGGCGAGGGCGAAGAAGCCGATGAAGAAGAAGCCGAGCCCCGCCATGAGGCGGAACAGCCAGAAGGTGACCGGGACGTTGGGCACCGTGTCCCACGCCGCCTGCATGACCTGGTCGGCGGTCGCGTTGCGCGGATCGGGGACATAACGCTTGAGCAGCATCGCATAGCCGAGGTTGCTGCGGTTCGCCTCGAAGGTCGCGCGCGCGGTTGCGTTGGTGCGATCGGCCTTCAGATCCTCGAGCGCGCCATAGGCGAGCTTGCCGCTTTCGATGCGTTCCTGCGCGTGGAGGACCAGTTCGTTGATCCCCTGAACCTGCCCGGTCAGGCTGCGTGTCGAAATCAGGCCGAGGACATAGGGTATCTTGATTTCATAGCGCGTCTCGCGGTCCTTGACCGACGGCAGGCCGAAGAGGGTGAGCCCGGCGGGCGCCTTCTCGGTGTGCCACATGGCCTCGATCGCGGCGAGTTTCATCTTCTGATGATCGGTGAGCGCATAGCCCGATTCGTCGCCGAGGACGACCACCGACAGCGAGGAGGCGAGGCCGAAGGCCGCGGCAACGGTCAGCGAGCGCTTCGCGAGCGCGGTGTAGCGGCCGCGGAGCAGATACCAGGCCGAAATGCCGAGAACGAAGACCGAGGCGGTGACATAGCCGGCGCTGACCGTGTGGACGAACTTCGCCTGCGCGACGGGGTTGAACAGCACCGAATAAAAGTCGACGACTTCCATGCGCATCGTGTCGGGATTGAAGCGCGACCCGACCGGATTCTGCATCCAGCCATTGGCGATCAGGATCCAGAGCGCCGACAGGTTGGACCCCAGCGCGACGAGGAAGGTGACGAGCAGATGGAGTTGCTTGGACAATTTGTCCCAGCCGAAGAACATCAGCCCGACGAAGGTCGCCTCGAGGAAAAAGGCCATGAGCCCTTCGATCGCGAGCGGCGCGCCGAAGATGTCGCCGACATAGTGCGAATAATAGGACCAGTTCATCCCGAATTCGAACTCCATCGTCAGGCCGGTCGCGACCCCGAGGACGAAGTTGATCCCGAACAGGCGGGCCCAGAAACGCGTGATGGTACGCCAGATTTCCCTTTCGGTGATGACATAGATGCTCTCCATGATCACCAGCATGAAGGAAAGCCCCAGCGTCAGCGGAACGAAGAGGAAATGGTACATCGCCGTAAGGGCGAATTGCAGGCGGGATAATTCGACTACGGCCAGGTCCATGGCGCCACTCCTGAACAGCGACTCGGCGGGGTGCCGCACCGCTTGCGGCATCGTCATTTAATGAATATGGGAATGTGTGAATATTAGAAAAATGTCAAGTAGAGATAACGCCACATCTGCAACTCCCGCCGCCAGCCGCGGTGCCCTGGCCGCTTGGCTTGGCGATGCCGTGGCCGCGGTGCTCTTCGCGCTCGCGCTCGCGCAATTGCTGGCGCTCCACGTCGCGCGCGACCTTCGCGGCGGCGGAGGGGGCGACGCGGGCTTCGGCATTGGGGGCTGGGCGTGGATGCTGCTGCTGGTTGGTGCGGCGCTGGCACGCGGCGCTTTGCAGGGCGGCGCCTTTGCGATCGGCCTACGCCACGCCGCGCGCTTTGCCGCCGAGCTGCGCGCGCGCGTCGCGCCCGCGCTGATGGTGAGCGCGGCGGGGCGCGGACGCCTGATCGGTGAAGATGCCGAACTGGCGGTGACCGCGATCGACCGCATCGAGCCCTATGTTGCGCGTTTCCTGCCGCTGCGCCGTGCCGCGATGCTTTCCCCGTTGCTGATCGCGCTGGCGGCGCTGCCTGCGAGCGGCGTCGCCGCGGCGATCCTGTTCGGCACGCTGTTACCCTTCGCGATCGGCATGGCGCTCGCCGGCAGCGCCGCGGCGCGGGCGAGCGAGGCGCAGCTGGGGGCGCTGTCGCGGCTCGGCGGCTTGTTCGTCGACCGGGTTCGCGCGCTGCCGCTGATCCTTTCCTATGGCGCCGAGGATCGCGTCACGCGGCAGATCGGCGGGGCGGCGCGCGATCTGGCGGAGCGGACCCTGGGCGTGCTGCGCATCGCCTTTGCATCCAGCGCGATCCTCGAATTTTTCAGCGCGCTCGCGGTCGCGCTCGTCGCGGTTTATTGCGGCTTTTCGCTGCTCGGCCTGCTGCCCTTTCGCGCGCCCGAAAGCCTCGACTTCGCCGAAGCCTTTTACGTTCTTGCGCTCGCGCCCGAATTTTATCTCGGCATGCGCCGTTTGGCCGCGGCCTATCACGACAAGCAGCAAGGCGAAGCGGCGCTGGCGGCGCTTGCCGCCGCGGAGGCGCCGATCGCCGATCACGCAGTCGCACCGCCGTTACTCGGCGCACCGGCGGCTCTTGTCGTCGATGCGTGGGTTGTTCGGCACCCCGAAGGCGCGGCGATCGGACCGATCAGCGCGCGCTGGACCGGCCCCGGCCTTCACCTGATCGTCGGGCCGAGCGGATCGGGCAAGACCAGCCTCCTCCGCGCGTTGATCGGGCAGGTGCCTGTGGAGTCGGGCCGCCTTTACGCCGACGATGCCGCGATCGACCCGCGCGCGCTTGCTCCGCTGTGTGGCTGGGCAGGGCAGCGGCCCCTGCTGTTGCCCGGCAGCCTGCGCACCAACCTGCTCGTTGGAGGGGCGAATGTGGGCGACGCCGCGATCATCGCCGAGCTCGGCGCGCTTGGCCTTGCATCGCTGATCGCCGCACGCGGCGGTGGGATCGACTGGGTTGTCGACGACCGCGGCAGCGGCCTGTCGGGTGGCGAGCGGCGGCGGATCGGTCTGGCGCGCGCGCTGCTGTCGGCGCGCCCGCTGCTGCTGCTCGACGAGCCGACCGCCGACCTCGACGCCGCGAGCGCTGCGCGCGTCGTCGCGGTGCTGCGCGCCGCTGCGATGACCCGGACGGTCATTGCCGCAACGCATGATCCGGCGCTGATCGCCTTGGCGGACAGCGTGGTCGAAATCGGATGATCGAGGCGCTGCTCCGATCCGCGCGCGCGGGCCAGCGCCGCGCGGTGTTGCTCGGCATGGCGGCAGCTGCAGTCGCTGCGCTGTCGGCGATCGGCCTGCTCGCGGTGTCGGGCTGGTTCCTGACCGGTGCGGCGATTGCCGGCCTGACCGGCGCGGCGGCGGTCAAGGCGTTCAATTATCTGGTGCCCAGCGCCGCCATCCGCGGGCTGGCGATCTTGCGCACGCTGTCGCGCTATGGCGAGCGGCTGTTCAGCCATCAGGCGATGCTGTTTGCCCTTGCCGAGGTGCGCGCCGTGCTGTTTGCGCGGTTGATCGCGGCGCCGCCGGCGACGGCCCTGCTCCACAATCGCGGCGATGTCGCGGCGCGGCTTGGCGGCGACGTCGAAACGCTGGAGGAGGCGCTGCTACGCACCACGCTGGTGCCGTCGGGTATCGCAACGCTCGCGGGGACGATGCTGTTGATGGCACTCGCGGGCTGGGCTGCTGCAGCGGCCTTGCTGGGCGCAGCGGGGGCAAGTTTTGCAGTCGCGCGCCGGATCGGGCGCGACCGGATCGCGCCCGCGCTCGACGCCGAAAGCGCAGCGCTCGGTGCGCTCAAGCGATGCTATGTCGAACTGGCGGCCGGGGGCGACGATATTGCGGTCTATGGGCTTGCCGCCGACGTGTGCGCGGCAATCGCGGCGGCCGAAGCGCCGCTCCACCGCGCCCGCGCGGCGATGGCCGGCGCCGACACGCTGGTGTCGATCGTGCATGGGGGGCTGACCGGTGCGGCGGTGGCCGCGATCGTCGCGCTGTCGCCCGCTAGCGCCCCGGTTGTCGCGCTCGCAGCGCTTGCTGCGACCGCCGCGATGGAGATCGTCGGCGGCCTCGCCCGGCTCGACATTCAACGCTGGAAGAGCCGCGGTGCGCGCGCACGGCTCGATGCGATGTTTCCGGACGCCGCCGCCCCGGCGAGCGATGGTGCGCCGGCGCAGCCGATCGTCGAACTGACGGTTGCGGGCGCCCTGCACCGCATTGTTCCGGGCGACCGCGTTCTGCTCGCCGGGCGGTCGGGGAGCGGCAAGACGCGGCTGCTCGAAACGCTGACGGGGCTGCGCGACGATGCGCCCGAAGATGTGCGGATCGGCGGATTGCATGCGGCAGGCTTGCCGCTCGCGGCGCGGCGGTCGCTGTTCGCGCTCGCGGCGCAGGACGCGGCGATGATTGCGGGCAGTGTGGCCGACAATCTTTCGCTCGCACGGCCGGGCATCACGCGCGACGAGATGCAGGCGGCGCTGACCGTTGCCTGCCTTGACGATGTCGTTGCGCAATTGCCCGGTGGGCTCGACTGCTGGCTGGGCGACGACGGCGCGCGGCTGTCGGGCGGACAGCGCAAGCGGCTGTCGCTGGCGCGAGCGCTGCTGGCGCAGCGACCGTTCCTGCTGCTCGACGAACCGAGCGAAGGGCTCGACGGGGCGACCGAAGCGCGGCTGATCGTGCGACTAGGCGACTGGCTTGCGGAGACGGGAAGCGGGTTGATCCTCGTCAGCCACCGCCCCGCAATGCGGGCGCTTGCCACGCGGCAGATCGAGATCGACGGCGATCCCGGCTAGCGCCAGGATCCTAGCGCAAGATTCTCGCGAAATGGGCGGCGCTGGCGGAGGCGTCGCGGGTGCTCGTCGTCGCGGCGGGACTGGCGCCGAACTGGTCGGCGAGCGCGCGGACGGGCGCGAGCGCTTCGGGTTTCAGGCGGTAGAAAATCTGCTTCGCCTCGCGCCGCGTTTCGACGATCCGCGCGTTGCGCAGCACGCCGAGTTGCTGGCTGAGCAGCGGCTGGCCGATGCCGGTCGCACTTTCGATCTGCCCCACAGCAAGCTCCTGATCGCGCACGGCGAAGATCAGCTTGAGCCGCACCGGATGCGCCAGGACGCGCAGCAGTTCGACCAGATCGTCGTCGATGAGCGCCTCACCGGTCATTGCGCCCTGGCATCCTTCGCGAGCGTGTAGAACCAGCCGGTCGGATTGTCGGCCGCGAGCACGCCTTCGGTGGCGAGTTCGGGCGGGACGAGAAGGTCGTCGCCGGGCTGCCAACCCGCGGGCGTCATCGCCGACCCGTCGCTCGTGCGCTGGAGCGCCGCGACGGTGCGCACCATCTCGTCGATCGAGCGGCCGACGGTCAGCGGATAGATGGTCAGCGCACGGACGACGCCGTCGGGATCGATGAAAAAGGCCGCGCGCACCGTCGCGGCGCTGAAGGACTGGGCGTCGACCATGCCGAAAGCGTGCGCGATTTCGAGCGAGGGGTCCTCGACGATCGGGAAGGGGATGGCAACGCCCAAGTCGTCACGCAGCGCGCGGATCCATGCAAGGTGCGAAAAAAGGCTGTCGACCGAATGGGCGAGTAGCGCGCAATCAAGCGCGGCGAAGCGATCGGCGGCGCGCGCGATGGCCAGAAATTCGCTGGTGCAGACGGGCGTAAAGTCGCCAGGGTGCGAAAAGAAGAGCAGCCATCGGCCGCGATAATCGCTGAGCCGCACCGGTCCGGCGGTGCTGCGCGCGATGAAATCGGGCGCGGTGTCGCCGATGCGGATCGGGCGCGCAGCGGGCCGGTTGTCGCTGTTGTCGGGCATCAGGATTCCTCTGGGAGCTTCCTCTCGCTCGACAGCGATCATATATAATTCATAATATCGTGTAAATGTGATATGCGCTCAGCCGAGCATGGCCCCCGCGCTGTGGTAGAGCATATAGGCGGCCACGACGAGAACGAGCAGCGCGAACAGCGTGTTGAGCCGCCCGGTTCTGGCCGACAGGCGCTGTGCACCCTTGAGCCCGAGCCAGCTTCCCAGCGCGCCGCCCGCGATGAACAGCCCGGCGAGCTGCCAGTCGACGAGGCCCGACCAGGCATAGTTGGCGGCGGTGGTGAGCCCGAAGGCGGTTACCGCGACCAGCGAGGTGCCGACCGCGTTGATCATCGGCATTCCCGTCGCGGCGACGATGCCGGGGACGATAAGAAAGCCGCCGCCGATGCCGAAAAAGCCGCTGAACGCTCCGCTGCCGAGGCCGTAGCCGAGCAGGCGCGGGGCATTTTCGCGGCTGATCCGGACCGCGGGATCGCCGACCTGGCCGCGCTTGCGCAGCATGATGACCGCGATGACGACCATCAGCAGCGCGAAGAGAAAGAGCAGCTTGGCGCCGTCGAAACTCTTGCCGAAGGTCGATCCGGCGAGGGCGCCGACGATCCCGGCGCCGGCGAAGGTCAGCCCGCACGGCCAGCGCACATTGCCGGCGCGCGCATGGTTGGTCAGCCCGACCGCCGCATTGGCGGCGACGGCGAGTGCTGCGGTCCCGATCGCGACATGCGGCTGCGGCACTCCGACGAGATAGACCATCAGAGGCACCGCCAGGATCGACCCGCCGCCGCCGACCAGCCCGAGCGTGAAGCCGACAAGCACCCCGGAGAGGGCGCCGAGGATCATCTGCGCAAGGCTGAGCGTCATGGGGTCGGTCATTGCGTGCGCGATCCTAGAGTGTGTCGAGCGGCAGCTTCAGATAGCGGGTGCCGTTCGCTTCGGGTTCGGGGAAATGACCCGCGCGCATATTGACCTGGATCGACGGGAGGATCAGCCGCGGCATCGACAACGTCTTGTCGCGCGCCTCGCGCATCGCGACGAACTGATCTTCGTCCACGCCTTCGTGGACATGGACATTCGCGGTGCGTTCGGCCGCGATCGTCGTTTCCCAGGCAAAACTGTCGCGACCCGGCGCC
The DNA here is from genome assembly GCF_001598815.1 of Sphingopyxis terrae subsp. terrae NBRC 15098. Classification (GTDB taxonomy): domain Bacteria; phylum Pseudomonadota; class Alphaproteobacteria; order Sphingomonadales; family Sphingomonadaceae; genus Sphingopyxis; species Sphingopyxis terrae. The sequence continues at coordinate 188,719 of NZ_BCZQ01000012.1, forward strand.
TTGTAGTCGTGGCAGAGGAACAGCCGCGTTTCGCCGGGAAGCGACAGCAAGCGCTGGATCGAGCGATAGAGGGTGCGCGCATCGCCGCCGGGAAAGTCGGCGCGCGCGGTGCCATAGTCGGGCATGAACAAGGTATCGCCGGTGAACAGCGCATCGCCGATGATCCACACCATGCACGCCGGCGTGTGGCCTGGGGTGTGGAGCACCATCCCCTCAATCTCGCCGAGCATGAAGCGCTCGCCATCGGCCATCAGCCGGTCGAACTGCGAGCCGTCGCGCGCGAAGCGCTCATCCTCGTTGAAGATGGCGCCGAACACCGTCTGCACCGTTTCGATATGGCGGCCGATGACGATCTGGCCGCCCAGCTTTTCCTGGAGATAGGGCGCGGCGGAGAGGTGGTCGGCGTGGGCGTGGGTTTCGATCTGCCATTCGACGGTCAGCCCTTCGCGGCGGACATAATCGACGATCGCGTCGGCCGAGGCGTGGCCGGTGCGGCCCGAAGGCTGGTCGAAATCGAGCACCGAATCGATGATTGCCGCCTTGCGCGTCGCCGGGTCGTGGACGACGTGCGTCGCGGTGAAGGTCGGTTCGTCGAAGAAGCTTTTGACGACGGGGATATGGCCGGTTGCGCGCGCCTTGGCGATCAGCGCGGCGGCGGAATCACGGTGAAGGTCGTCCATGCGATCATTCCTTCGTTCAAAATATTAGATAAAACTAATATAGTGAGGCGGCGCCGTTTGTCCAGTGGAGGAGGAGGCCTATTCGATACCGCAGAGCAGGCGGAGGCGCCACGCCGCGGTCTGCACCGATGCCTGCGCTTCGGCGAGCCGTGCGGTCGCGGCGATCGCTTCGCGTTCGGCATTGAGCTCGGCGAGCGGGGGGCGGGCGCCCGAACGCACTTCGAGGCGGGTGCCGCGTAGCGCCTCGCGCGCCGCGGCGTCGCCATCGCGCGCGGCATCGAGCGCGCGTTCGGCGCTGTCGAGCCCGCTCCACGCCTCGATCACCGCCTGGGTGACGTCGTCGCGCGCCTGACGCAGCCGCGCTTCGCTGGCCGAGAGTTTCGATTGCGCCTCGCGGACGCGTGCGCTGCCCGCGCCGCTGTCGAAGAAGGTCCAGAGCCCGCGCAGCCCGACGGTGACACTGTCGGCGCGATAGTCGGGGAAAAACTGGTCGCGGATCCGCGCGCCCTCGGCAAAGACGCCGAGCTGCGGGCGGTTGGTCGCCTTGGCGGCGCGTACCCCCGCGGCAGCGCCGTCGACCCCGGCATCGGCCTGCGCGAGCAGGACATTCGCGGCGACGGCGGCCTCGACGGCTTCGCCGAGCGTCGCGGGAACGTCGGGGCGCGGGGGCAGGGGGGCGAGATCGCCGACGGGCTTGCCGGTCAGCCGCTCGAGGCGGGCGAGCGCGGCGGTGAGGCGGCCCTGCGCCTGAACCAGACCGGCCTGCCCCTCGGCGCGGCGCGCCTTCGCCTGCGCGACCTCGCTGCTCGTCGCATCGCCGACGTCGTAGCGCAGGCCGGTATGACGAACGATCTCGCCCAGCGCATCGACGAGCTTGCCATAGCTCGCGACAAGATCGCGCGCGGTGAGCACTTCGGCATAGGCGCCGACGGTTGCAAGGGTCAGATTCTGGCGCGCCATATCCTTGCCAAGCGTCGCGGCGCGGCTGCCCGCTGCGGCCTGATCGATCGCGGCGCTGATCCGTCCACCGGCGTAGAGCGGATATTCGCCGACCAGTTGCACGGCGCTGGGAGTTACGCTTTGCGCGGTCAGGCCGAAATAGCCGCCGGGGTCGAGCCGGCCGGTGCCGACGCTGCCCTCGACACTGGCGGTGGGACCGGCGGCGGCGCGCGCCTGCGCGAGCCGCGCGGCGGCGGCGTCGGCATCGGCGGCCGCCGCTTCGAGCACGGGCGAGTGCGCGCGCGCGTCGGCGATGGCGGTCGCCAGATCCTGCGCCGCCGCGGGTTGCGGCAGCGCGAGCGCGGCAAGGCATGCCGCCGTCAGCAGGGTCGCGGCGCGTGTCACTTAAAGGCGGCTCCCTGCCGCACGCCGAGACGCTTGAAAATGGCCGCCGCGGGACAGAAGCCGGTGAAGCTTGCCTGGATCATGTTGAGCCCGGCAAAGGCGGCGAGTCCGATCCACCAGGGATGGACGAACCAGGCGAGCAGCACGCTCGTCAGCACGACGAGGCCCGCGAAGCGCAAAACGGCACGATCGAGGTTCATGGGTCTTCCTTTCGTCAGAAGCGGAGTTTCTTGATCCCCAGCGCATGCATCGCGAGCTTTTCGTAGAAGGGCTCGCTCTCGCCCTTGCGGACCTTGCGCAGGAAATATTTTTCGAAGCCGATCTTGGCGAGATGGACCCATTTGCCCGACGACGACCAGTTGAGGTTGCGCGGCGGGATCTGCGGCTGCGCGACGAAGGCGACGCCGCCGTCGCCGAAGTCGGCCAGACAGACGGCGTTCCACGTCGCCTCATGCTTCGGCGGCTGACCGGCGAGCTCCAGCTTCAGATTCTGCGCGATCGCGGTGACCATCGATTCGATCATGAAGCCCGTCTTGGGCACGCCCACCGGGACGGGGGTCGGGCCGACCGGCGGGATGGCAACGCAGACGCCGAGCGAATAGATGTTGGCGAAGGTCGGATTGCGCTGATGCTTGTCGGCGATGATGAAGCCGCGCGGATTGGTCAGTCCTTCGATGCCGAAGACGGCATCGACGCCGCGAAAGGCGGGCAGCAGCATCGAATAGCCGAAGGGCAGGTCGTGCTTGGCCTTGACGCTGCCGTCCTCGGCGACTTCCTCGACATGCGCCATGCCGGCCTCGAAGCTGCTGACGCGCGCATTGGTGATCCATTTGATGTGACGGTTGCGCAGCTCGCTTTCGAGCAGGCTCTTGGTATCCCCGACGCCATCGAGGCCGAGATGGCCGATATAGGGTTCGGCGGTGACGAAGGTCATCGGCACCCGGTCGCGCAGCTTGCGGCGCTTGAGTTCGGTGTCGAGGATCAGCGCGAATTCATAGGCCGGCCCATAACAGGAGGCGCCCTGTGCGGCGCCGACGACGATCGGCCCCGGGTTTTCGCAGAAGCGGTCGAAGGCATCGGCCGCGGCGGCGGCATGATCGGTCGCGCATACCGATACGGTGTTCGCCTCCGGCCCGAAGCCCTCGATCTCGTCGAAGGCGAGTTTCGGCCCGGTCGCGATGACCAGATAATCATAATCGACGAAGGCGCCGTCGTTCAGCTCGACCTGATTTTCCTTGGGGTGAACACGCTTTGCGCCGACCGCGGTGAAATCGATCCCCTTGCGCTTCATGACGGGGGGCAGGTGAACGCAGATCGCTTCGGGTTCGCGCCAGCGGACCGCGACCCAGGGGTTAGAGGGGACGAACCAGTAATTTTCCTGATCGGAAATCACCATCACCTCGGCCTTGCCCTTGGAAGCCTCCCGTATCTCGTAAGCTGCGATAGTGCCGCCGAGTCCGGCACCCAGAACGACGATCCGCGGTAACGACATCTTCTCTCTCCTTGCTCCGGCGCGCGTGGGGCGCCGCCGGCTTTCCCTGGGGGTGGCCGCGATGCGGGGCGGACGGTGTGCCTCCGCATCGCGGCCGCACTCGATTTGGGGCGACCCAGAAGGATCGAGTGCAATATCTGTTGACCTTCATATTAGATTTAAATAATATTAGCAATAGCTGAATTAATCAACCCGCCACCGGTCGGGTCCGCGCAAGGAGATTTTGACCATGCTGAACCTGTTCCGCCGTCCGGCGCACAAGGAAATCACGCCGCATGCGCTTGCCGAGATGTTGGCGGCAGGCGAGGCGATTCTGGTCGATGTCCGCGAGGCCGATGAGTTTGCGAGCGGGCATGTCGCAGGCGCGCTGTCGATGCCGCTGTCGCGCTTTCAGGCAAGCGCGCTTCCGGCGGGCGGCAAGCCGGTCATCCTGACCTGCGCCGCGGGTCGCCGTTCGGCGATGGCGCTCGACAAGGCGGCGGCGGGGCGGCCCGACATCGACACCCATCTTGCGGGCGGGATGGGGGCCTGGCGCGCCGTCGGCCTGCCGGTCGTGACGGGGAATTGACGATGCGCCCATCATCCCTGCAAACCTCTGCGCTGCTCACCGGCGCCCTGTTTGCGGCATCGCTATCGCTCGCCGGCTGTGGCGGCGAGACGACTGCGCCCGCCGAAAAGAGCGCGGCCGTGACGGGCGAAAGGCTGGCGTTGCAGCCGGTGACGATCACCGACTGGAAGGATGTTGGCGCGCTGGTAACGAGCGTCGACATGGCCGACGCCCGCGCGCGCATTCCCGGCATCCTCGACAGTCTGAGTGTCCGCGAAGGCGACATGGTGCGCAAGGGACAGGTGATCGGCCGCGTCGTCGACAGCCGGCTCGGCTATGAAGGCGCGGCCTATGGCGCGCAGGCGGCGGCGGCGCAGGCGCAGGCCGCACAGGCCGATGCCGAACTGGAGCGCGTGCGCTACCTCCATGCCAATGGCGTCTATGCGCAGGCGCGGCTCGATCAGGCCGAGGCGCAGGCGCGCGCGGCGCGGGCACAAGTTTCGGCGGCGCGGGCGCAGCAATCGGCGGTCGGTGCGGTCGCCGGGCAGGGCGCGGTGGTCGCCCCCTCGGCCGGACGCGTGCTGATCGCGCAGGTTCCGGCGGGTTCGGCGGTGGCGCCGGGCACGTCGATCGCGACGATCACCTCGGGACCGATGGTCCTGCGGCTCGAACTGCCTGAAACATTGGCCGACAAGGTTCATGTCGGTAGCGCGGTGCTGGCGACGGGGCTTTCGGACGACAAGGGCGCGGCGCCACCGCGCGCCAGCGTCGGCCGCGTCTATCCTGCGGTCAGCGGCGGGCAGATGTCGGCCGACGTTCCGATCCCCGGACTTGCCAGCACGATGGTCGGTCGCCGCGTCACGGCGCGCGTTGCGGTCGGCGAGCGGCAGGCGCTGGTCGTTCCGCGCCGCTTCGTCGAAACCAGCTATGGCATCGACTATGTGACGATCATCGTGGGCAAGGATGCGACGTCGCGAGTGCCCGTCCAGATCGCGCCGACCGACGATCCGGCGCGGGTCGAGATATTGTCGGGCGCGGGCAAGGGTGACACGCTGATCGCGGTGGCGCGCGGAGCGGCAGGCAAATGAGCCTGGGCCTGTCGGGGCGGCTGACGCGCGCGACGATCCGCAGTCCGCTGACGCCGCTGATGCTGCTCGCCGCCATAATGGTGGGGCTGCTCGCGATCATGACGATCCCGCGCGAGGAGGAGCCACAGATCAGCGTGCCGATGGTCGACCTGATGGTCGCGGCGCCCGGCCTGTCCGCAAGCGATGCCGTGGAACTGATCGGCAAGCCGCTGGAGACCATCGTCAAGAGCGTCGACGGCGTCGAACATGTCTATACCCAGGCCGAAGACGATGGGGTGATGGTCACCGCGCGCTTCCTGGTCGGGTCCGACCCCGACGACGCCGCAATCCGCATCAACGAGCGGCTGTCGGCGAATATGGACAAGCTGCCGCAGGGCATCCAGCCGCCGCAGGTGACGGTGCGCGGGATCAGCGATGTGCCGATCGTCGTTCTGACACTGTCGCCCAAGGCCGGCGCGCGCGGCGACTGGAACGAGCAGGCGCTGCGGTCGCTCGCCGCTCGCTTGCGGACCGAGGTTGCGAAGGTCGACAATGTCGGCCTGACCTTCATCACCGGCGGGCAGGAGGAACAGCTTCGCGTCGTTCCCGATCCGGCAAAGCTCGCGGCGCATGGCGTCTCGCTCGGCGCGCTGATGGATGCGGTGGGGCAGGCAAACCGCAGCTTCCCGCTCGGGACGGTGCGCGAGGGCGGCGCGGCGACCGCCGTCGTTGCCGGACAGACGGTGCGCAGCGCCGAGCAATTGGCGACGATCACGGTGCGCGCCGCCAACGGCAATCCCGTCTATCTGCGCGATGTCGCGACGGTCACGCAGGGGCCGGGTGAGGATCAGGCGCGCGCCTGGCGCTGGGCCAAGGGCGCGGGCGATCGCTGGTCGATGGCGCCCGCGGTCAGCCTGGCGATCGCGAAGCGTTCGGGGGCCAATGCCGTCAATGTCTCCGATGCTGTGGTCGCGCGGGTCGAGGCGCTGCGCGGCAGCCTGATCCCGCCGGGCGTCGATGTCGCGGTGACGCGCAATTATGGCGAAAGCGCCAATGAAAAGGCGAACGAGCTGATCTTCCACCTCGGACTCGCGACGGTGTCGATCGTCATTTTGATCGGCTTCGCAATCGGCTGGCGCGAGGCGGGGGTGACGGCGGTGGTCATCCCGACCACGATCCTGCTCACCATGTTCGCGTCGAACATCATGGGCTTCACGATCAACCGCGTCAGCCTGTTCGCGCTGATCTTTTCGATCGGCATCCTGGTCGATGACGCGATCGTGATGATCGAGAATATCGCGCGCCACTGGGCGATGGCCGACGCGCGCAGCCGGATCGACGCGACGGTTGATGCGGTCGCCGAGGTCGGCAATCCGACGATCATCGCGACGCTGACCGTCGTCGCGGCGCTGCTTCCCATGCTGTTCGTATCGGGACTGATGGGCCCCTATATGGCGCCGATCCCGATCAACGCCTCGGCGGCGATGCTCTTTTCCTTCTTCGTCGCGGTGATCATCGCGCCGTGGCTGATGGTGCGCTTTGCGCGCGATACGCTGGCGCAGGAGGCGCACGACCATGCGGGCGGGGGCAAGCTCGGCGCGCTCTATGGCCGCGTCGCCATCCGCGTGATCCGCGATCGCAAGAGCGCGCGCAATTTCCTGATTGCCGTTGGCGCCGCGACGCTCGTCGCCTGCTCGATGTTCTATTTCAAGGCGGTGACGGTGAAGCTGCTGCCCTTCGACAACAAGTCGGAGGTGCAGCTTGTCCTCGACATGCCCGAGGGCACGTCGCTCGAGACGACGGGGCGCACGCTCGACGCCGCCGCGGCGGTGGTGCGGCAGGTTCCCGAGGCGCGGTCGATGGAGGCCTATGCGGGCACCTCGGCGCCGTTCAATTTCAACGGCCTCGTGCGGCACTATTTCCTGCGCAATCGGCCCGAGATGGGCGATTTGATGGTGACGCTGGCGCCCAAGGGCGAGCGCGACCGGTCGAGCCACGCCATCGCGCTCGATCTGCGCCAGCGGCTGAAGAAAGCGCTGCCGCTGCCCGCCGGTGGGTCGATCAAGGTCGTCGAAACCCCGCCGGGGCCGCCGGTGCTCGCGACGCTGCTCGCCGAAATATACGGTCCCGACGAAGCGACGCGGCGCAAGACCGCCGAACAGGTCGAGGCGCTGTTCCGCACCGTCCCCTATGTGGTGGATGTCGATAACAGTTTCGGCGTCCCGCGCCCGCGGCTGCGGCTGATACCCGATCGGGCGCGGATGGACGCCTATGGCATTTCGGAGCGCCAGCTTTTCGATAGTATTGGCGCGCTGCTGGGCGGGCAGACCGTCGGCTATGCGCCGCGCGGCGACGGGCGCGATCCGCTGCCGATCCGCATCGCGCTCGATCAGTCGCAGCGCAGCTGGAGCGCCGACCTTGCCGCGACGCCGGTTGCGACGATGGGACCCGGCGGGCGGCTCGTCCAGCTCGGCGAGATCGTCGATGCGCGCGAGGAGGCGGGATCGCCCGCGTTGTTCCGCCGCAACGGCCGCGCCGCCGACATGGTCACCGCCGAACTGGCAGGGGAATATGAAGCGCCCATCTATGGCATCTTCGCAGTCGACGATGCGATCGAGGCGTTCGACTGGAAGGCGCACGGGATGGAAAAGCCGGTGGTCCGCTTCAACGGTCAGCCCGACGATGAACAGGTGCCGACCCTGTTGTGGGACGGCGAGTGGGAGATCACCTGGGTGACCTTCCGCGACATGGGCGCGGCCTTCATGGTTGCGCTCCTGGGCATCTATGTCCTGGTCGTCGGGCAGTTCCGCAATTTCAAGATTCCGCTCGTCATCCTGACGCCGATCCCGCTGACCCTCGTGGGTATCGTGCTGGGGCATATGCTGTTCGGCGCGCCCTTTACTGCGACATCGATGATCGGCTTCATCGCGCTGGCCGGGATTATCGTGCGCAATTCGATCCTGCTGGTCGACTTCATCAACCATGCGAAGGGCGAGGGCAAACCGCTGCGCGATACGCTGCTCGAAGCGGGGATGATCCGCTTCAAGCCGATCGTGCTGACGGCGGCGGCGGCGATGATCGGGGCGGCGACGATCCTGACCGACCCGATCTTTCAGGGCCTTGCGATTTCGCTGCTCTTCGGACTCGCCTCCTCGACACTGCTCACCGTGCTCGTTATTCCCGCGATTTACATCGTCCTGCGCGACGATGGCCGTGAAGGAACCCTCTCCCCATGACCAAGCCGACCGACCTTTCGATCCTGAAACGCGATGCGCGCGAGATGGCCGACTATTTGAAGCTGCTCGCGCATCCCGAGCGGCTGCTGATGCTGTGCCAGATGGACGAGCGCGAGGTGTCGGTCGGCGAACTCACCGAGCTTAGCGGGCTGTCGCAATCGGCCGTTTCGCAGCATCTGGCGCGCTTTCGCGACCAGGGTATCGTGTCGGCGCGCGGCGAGGCGCAGACGCGCTATTACAGCCTGTCCGACGCCAAGATGCAGCGCATCATCGCGGCGCTGTGCGAGGCATGTCACGGGCACGAAGCGGCTTAACACTTGACCCGGAGCCGCCGCCGCGCTTGGAGCGCCGACGTGTTCCGGATACGCAAAACCCGTCTGCTGATCGCCGCCGCGCGGCAACGCCGGCGGCTGCGCGAGAGCGAAGCCGCGTTCATCCTGCTCGCCGCGCTGGCGGGGCTGGCGGCGGGGGTGCTTACCAACATCCAGCAATTTCTGGCGCATGGCATCCAGCAGCTTCTTTACGGCGTCACGATCAACCGGCTGAGCGCGCTCGGCGAGATCCATCATCCGTGGAAGCTGGTCGCGCTGCCCATCGGCGGCCTTCTGCTCGTCCTGCTCGCGCGCGGCCTGCGCAACCGCAAGCGCATGCCCGTCGACGTGGTCGAGGCGAACGCGCTGCATGGTGGACGCATTCCCTTTGCCGACAATCTGGTGATCGCGTCGCAGACGATCATCTCGAACGGTGCGGGCGCGTCGGTGGGGCTTGAGGCCGCCTATGCGCAGATGGGCGGCGGCTTCGCCTCGCAGCTTGGCCAGTGGTTCGCACTGCGCCGCAACGATCTGCGCACGCTGGTCGGCGCCGGGGCGGGCGGGGCGATCGGCGCGGCCTTCGGCGCCCCGCTGACCGGCGCCTTCTATGCGTTCGAGATCGTCATCGGCAATTATACCCCCGCCGCGATCGCCCCGGTGATGGTCGCGGCGCTGTCGGCCGTGTTCGTCAGCCGCGCGCTCGGCGTCGATCCCTATCTGATCGCGACGACTGTCGACCGCGCTTTTTCGACCGCCGACTATCTTGCCTATGCGTTGCTCGGGCTGGTTGCCGCGCTGTTCGGCATCCTCATCATGCGGCTCGTCACCTTCGCCGAAATTCGCGTTCAGGGATGGCAAAGGATCGCAGGCTGGCGGCCACTCATCGGCGGCTTGCTGCTGATCCCCTTGGCGCTGGTGTCGCCGCAGACGCTGTCGGCGGGGCATGGCGCGCTGCACCTCGATCTGGTGCTCCGCCCGGCGCTGTCCTTCCTCGCCATCGTGCTGCTGCTCAAGATCGCGGCGTCGGTCGTGTCGCTCAGCTTCGGCTTTCGCGGCGGGCTGTTCTTTGCCTCGCTGTTCCTGGGGTCGCTGATCGGGCAGATATTCGCGGGACTCGTCAACATGAGCCCCCTCGGCATCGCGCTCGATCCCAACGACGCGGCGCTGGTCGGCATGGCGGCGCTCAGCGTCTCGGTCGTCGGCGGGCCGATGACGCTCGCGGTGCTGATGCTCGAGACGACGCATGATTTCGCGCTGATGGGCGTGGTGCTGACCGCGACGCTGGTGTCGAGCGCGCTGACGCGCGAATGGTTCGGCTACAGCTTCTCGACCTGGCGCCTGCATTTGCGCGGCTCGAAGATCCGCAGTCCGCGCGACATCGGCCGGTTGCTGACGCTCACCGCCGGACGGATCATGCGCACCGACTGGACGGCCGTCCCCGCCGCCATGACCGTCGCCGATTTCCGCCTGCGCGTGCCGCTCGGTTCGACGGCCAAGGCGGTGCTGACCGATGGCGAGGGCCGCTATGGCGGAATCGTCGTCACAGCCGCGGCCTATCATCCCGACATTGCGGGTGATGCCCCGATCGCCAGCCTTGCGACGCTCACCGACGACACGCTGCACCCCGCAACCGGGGTCGAGGCGATGATCGCAGCCTTCGATGCCGCCTCGGCCGATGAACTGGCGGTGGTCGACGATGGCGGAAAGGTGATCGGCGTCGTCACCGAAAAACATGCACGGCGCCGCTATTTCGAAGCGCTCGAAGAGGCGCAGCGCGACCTGTTCGGCGAAAGCTGAAAAATTTGCGCCGGCGGATGGGGCCGCCGGCGCACCTCCCTAAGGGGGGAGGGAGAGGATAACGGAGTATCGTGCTTTGCCTTGCCGCTGTGGGCGTAATTGGCCGGCGGCGCGCCTGTGCTGCGCCGAAACGCGATTATCGCGCGACAAAGGTTGCGGGAGACGGCGCGGGAGGCCGGGGGCGCCGCGCCTGAGTTAGCGGGTGGCGCTCGCCGCCATCACCTGTCGTCCGTCGCTCGCGAAGGCACCAAGGACGATGGCATCATCGTCGCCGCGCAGCGCCAGATGCAATTCTTCGCCGCAGATCGCCGGAGACGTGCCGCGGAAATCGAAGCGGGTGAGGGCGTTGTCGCCGAAGTGCCGCGCCGCGAGGTCGAGAAGCAGCGTTGCGGTGAGCGGGCCGTGGACGACGAGGCCGCGATATCCCTCTTCTTCGGTCGCATAAGGCAGGTCGTAGTGGATGCGGTGGCTGTTGAAAGTCAGCGCCGAGTAGCGGAACAGCAGCGCCTCCGACGGCACAAGCATCCGGTGCGAGTCCCAGCCCGCGGGATCGAAGCGGCCCTCGCCCGGCGGCGGGGCTGGTGGGGCGCCGGCGGGCGCGGGTTCGCGGAAAACGATGGTCTGGGTCTCGCGCACCGCGAGTTCGCCGTCGCCATGCGTTTCGTGCGCGACCTCGGCAAAGACGAGTGTGCCGGTGCCGCCCTGCTTTTCGGTGATCGCGGCGACGCGTGAACTGCGCATCACCGACTGGCCGGGGCGTAGCGGCGCGATAAATTCGACCTTGCTTGCTGCCCACATGCGGCGCGGCAGCGGGATGGGGGGCAGGAAGCTGTCGTCGCTGTCCTCGCGTACCGGATGGCCGTCGGCGCCGAGGATCGCGGTCGGCGCGTCGGGGAGGCAGAGGCACCAGTGATAGGCTTGCGGAACGCTGTCGTCGGCGGGCGCGGCGCGGTCGAGCGTCGCGAGCCAGCGTTTGACTGCGCCGGCATCGACATGATCGTGGCGGATATCCTCGCGGCCGATCCAGGCGCTCCAATCATTCATCAATTGCGTCCTCCGGTCAGCCCGCGCGCGATCACCTGGGCCTGTATTTCCGCCGCGCCCTCGAAGATGTTGAGAATGCGCGCGTCGCAGAGGATGCGGCTGATCTCATATTCGAGCGCATAGCCGTTGCCGCCGTGAATCTGGAGCGCGGCGTCGGCGTTCGCCCAGGCGGCGCGCGCACCGAGCAGCTTTGCCATGCCGGCTTCGATGTCGCAGCGCTTGCCCGAATCTTTCGCGCGCGCGGCGGCATAGCTGAGTTCGCGCGCCATCACGAAGTCGACGAGGCTCATTGCCAGCTTGTCCGAAACACGCGGGAAATGGACGATCGCCTTGCCGAACTGCTTGCGGGTGCGCGCATAGTCGAGCCCGAGTTCGAGCGCGCGGCGCGCGACCCCGACCGCGCGGGCGGCGGTCTGGATGCGCGCGCCCTCGAAGGTGCGCATGAGCTGCTTGAAGCCCTGACCTTCCAGGCCGCCGAGCAGCGCATCGGCGGGAGCCGTCATGCCATCGAACTGCAGCGCATATTCGCGCATCCCGCGATAGCCGAGCACCTTGATCTCGCTGCCGGTCATGCCCGCGGCGGGGAAGGGATCGGCCTCGGTTCCGCGCGGCTTGGGGACGAGCAGCATCGAGAGGCCCGCATAGCCCTTGGCGTCGGGCAGGGTGCGCGCGAGCAACGTCATCAGGTCTGAGCGCGCGGCGTGGGTGATCCAGTTTTTGGCGCCGTCGATGACCCAATGGTCGCCCTCGCGGCGGGCCTTCGTTTGGAGTGCGCCGAGGTCCGAGCCGACGTCGGGCTCGGTGAACACCGCGGTCGGCAGGATTTCGCCGCTGGCGATCCGGGGCAGCCATTCGGCCTTCTGCGCATCGGTGCCGCCATGAACGATCAACTCGCCCGCGATCTCGGACCGGGTGCCGAGCGAACCGGTACCGATCCAGCCGCGCGATAGTTCCTCGGTGACGATGCACATGACGAGCTTGCCGAGGCCGAGGCCGCCAAATTCCTCGGGAATACAGACGCCAAAGGTGCCTAGCTCAGCCATCGCCTGAACCGTCGCATCGGGGATCAGCTCATTGGCGAGGTGCCAGCCATGCGCGTGCGGGATGATCGCGGCGTCGGTGAAGCGGCGATACTGGTCGCGGATCGCGTCGAGGTCGGCGTCGTGGAGCGTCTCGCTTGGCCATTGATTTTCGGCTAGCGCGGCGGCGACCTCAGCGCGGGTGGCGGCATGGTCGGCGTCGAGCAAATCGGTGCAGGCGTCGGCGAGCGTGCGGGCTGCAGCGCTGATGCCGAGGTCGGCGGGGCGGAAAATCTCGTTCTGTCCCATCGGCAGGCCGCCGGTGAGTTGGCCGATGCTTTCGGCGAAGGCGAGGGTGGCGATCTGCGCGTCGAGCGGGTTTGTCCCGTTGCCGGCGTCGAGCCAGTCGAGCGTCGCTTCGAGCGCCGCGACCGTCGTTGCGACCCACGCGAAGCCATGCGCCGCGCGCTGCTCGCTGTCGATTGGGGTGGCCGCCAGCCGCTCGGCGAGCGCGGCTTGCGCCGCACCGCGATACGCCTGCGCGGCAATCAGCGCGGCGTTCAGATTAGCGTGCATCACAAGAAATCCGTACGAACGGCTTTTTGCGGAGAGGCCGCTCCAAAGTTCATTGGTCGGATATCCTTCAAGCCGCGCGCTCGAAGATCGCGGCGATACCTTGGCCGCCGCCGATGCACATGGTTTCAAGACCGTAGCGGCCATTCCTGCGGACGAGTTCACGCGTCAGATTGGCCAGAATGCGCCCGCCGGTCGCGCCGATCGGGTGGCCGAGCGAGATGCCCGAGCCGTTGACGTTGAGGATCTCATTCCGGCTGTCGTCCTCGCTCCAGCCCCAGCCCTTGAGCACGGCGAGCACCTGCGGCGCGAAGGCTTCGTTGAGTTCGACAAGGTCGATGTCGCCCCAGCCGAGGCCGTTACGCGCGAAGAGGCGTTCGACCGCGGGGACGGGGCCGATGCCCATGCGGCTGGGGTCGCAGCCCGCTGCGGCCGAGCTGTGATACCATGCGATGGGGGTCAGCCCGAGTTCGTCGAGCTTGTCTTCGGCGACGACGAGGCACGCGGCGGCGGCGTCATTCTGCTGGCTGGCGTTACCCGCGGTGACGACGCCGCCTTCGAGCGCCTTCAGTTTGCCGAGCGATTCCAGCGTCGCGTCGGCGCGGTAGCCCTCGTCGTGCGCGAAGACGACCGGATCGCCCTTTTTCTGCGGCACCGAGACGGGGACCAGTTCGTCGTCGAACAGATCGTTCGCCCAGGCTGCGGCGGCGCGCTGATGGCTGCGAACGGCATAGGCGTCGCACGCCTCGCGGCTGATGTCATAATCCTTGGCGAGATTTTCGGCGGTTTCGATCATCCCGGTGATGACGCCGAAGCGTTCGACGGGCTGCGACATCAGCCGCCCGCGCGTCAGCCGGTCGTGGAGCGTGAGGTTCCCCGCCCGCACGCCCTTGCGGATATCGGTCGAATAATGCTCGACGTTTGACATCGATTCGACGCCGCCCGCGACGACGACGTCGGACATGCCGGTCTGGACCATCATCGCGGCGTTGACGACCGCCTGCAGCCCCGAGCCGCAGCGGCGGTCGAGCTGATAGCCCGGCACGTCGAGCGGCAGGCCCGCGGCGAGCCACGACCAGTGGCCGATCGCTGGCGCCTCGCCATTGCCATAACCCTGCGAAAAGACGACGTCGTCGACCCGCGCGGGGTCGATCCCGGTGCGCTCCATGAGCGCCTTCAGGATGACCGCGCCGAGGGCGCCGGCGGTCACGGAGGACAGCGAGCCGCCGAACTTGCCGACGGCGGTGCGGATCGGGGCGACGATGGCGGCGCGGCGAAGGGTCATTTTCTAATCTCCAAACATAAATTGCGTGTGCCCCCGCGAAGGCGGGGGTCCATCACCTGCCCTCTCAGCCCTCAGCAACCGCTGGCCGGCATCGCAAGGATCGGATGATGGGCCCCCGCCTTCGCGGGGGCACAGGAAGGGGAAGTGGGGCAATTCAGCCGACACCGACGATACCGGCATCGATCAGACGGGCAATTTCGCCCGAGGAGAGCGAAAGGCGCGAGGTCAGCACTTCTTCACTGTGCTGGCCGTTGAGCGGGGCAGGGCGCGGGGGTTCGCGTTCCGCCTGCGGGATGGTCGCGAAGGCGCCCGCGGCGGGGTAGGCGAAGCCGCTGGGGTTCTGCGCCGCGCCGAAGATCGGGTTGTTCGCGACGAGCGCCGGGTCCTGAACCGCATCGAGCATCGTGCGATAGGGCGAATGGACGATCCCGACCGCGTCAAAGGCGGCGGCAAGGTCGGCATGGTCGCGACTTGCGATAGCTTTCTCGAACAAGGGGTAGAGCACGTCGCGGTGGTCGAAGCGGAGGCCGTCGTCCTTGGCGAAGGAGATGCGGCGTTCGCTTTCGATGCTCGCGATGGCGTCGCCGAGATTGAGCGCGGCGATCAGATTCGCCCATTGGCGCGGGGTGACGACGACGATCATCGTCCGTTTGCCGTCGCGCGTCACGAAGTCGCGGCCGAAGAGGCCATAGACCGCGTTGCCGAGCCGCGGGCGGTTCTCGCCCGAATAGATGACTTCGGCGATGCCGCCGAGGTTGGCGACCGTGCCAATCGCGACGTCCGACAGGGGGATGCGGACCTCGCCGCCTTCGCCGCTGACGCTGCGCCGCTGGATCGCCGCGAGCAATGCGAAGGCGGCATAGGCGCCGGTGAGCAGGTCCCAGGCGGGGAGCACATGGTTGACCGGCTCGGGCCCGGTGCCGGTCAGCATCGGATAGCCGACGCTGTTGTTCACCGTATAATCGAGCGCGGGCGAGCCGTCGGCCCAGCCCATCACGCGCACGGTGATGAGGTCCGGGCGGCCTTCGGCGAGCGTGTCGTGCGACACGAAGCCGCCCGCCGGAAAGTTGGTGATGAACTGGCCGGTCGCGCGGACCAGTTGCTGCAGCAACTCGCGCCCCTCTGGCCGGGACAGATCGAGCGCCACCGACTTTTTCGCGCGATTGAGATTCTCCCAATAGAGCGAGTTGTTCTCGGCCGTCACCGGCCAGCGGTGGAAATCGGGGCCGCCGCCGATCTGGTCGACGCGGATCACCTCGGCGCCGAACTGCGCGCAATAGAGCCCGGCCGTGGGCGAGGCGACGAAGGAGGACGCTTCGATCATCGAGAGGCCGGAGAGGAGGTTATACATGGCCAACCCCGTTGCCGTGCCCCTGCGAAGGCAGGGGCCCATCATCTGTCCTCGCGATGTCCAACGACCGGCGGCGAGAGCGCGAAAGCATCGGTGATGGGCCCCTGCCTTCGCAGGGGCACAGGATAAGGAGGTGGACCACCCTCACGCCGCCGCAAACTCGCGGAGCATATGCTTGGCGATCTGGAGCTGCAGGATCTGCGTCGTGCCTTCGTAGATGCGATAGATGCGCGCATCGCGGAAGAAGCGCTCGGCGTCATATTCGGCGAGATAGCCCGCGCCGCCATAGACCTGAACGCAGGCGTCGACGACGCGGCCACACATCTCGGAGGCGAAGACCTTGAACGCCGCGGCCTTGCGGAGAACATTCTCGCCCGCGTCGGCGCGGCGCGTGACGTCGTCCATCATGCATTCGGCGGCGTAGATGTCGATCTCGCTCTGTGCGAGCATCTGCTGGATAAGCTGGAAGTTCGCGATCGGCTCGCCGAACGCCTTGCGTTCGGTCGCATAGCGGACCGCACTGTCGAGTGCGCGGCGGGCGTAGGCGGTCGCCGCGGCGCCGACCGACATGCGGCCGTTGTCGAGGCTCATCATCGCATAGGCAAAGCCTTTGCCGAGTTCGCCGCCGAGCAACGCCTCGCCGCCGACGCGGACGTCCTCCATGATGACGTCGGCGATATGGCTGCCCGACTGGCCCATCTTCTTGTCCGATTTGCCGATGGTGATGCCGGGGGCGTCGAAGGGCACCACGAAGGCCGAAACATGCGCGTTCTTCGGCAGATTTTCCTTGCTCGTCCGCGCCATGATCAGGCCGACCTTGGCGAAGGGCGAGTTGGTGATGTAGCGTTTGGTGCCGTTCAAGACCCAGCCATTGTCGGTCTGCGTCGCGCTGGTTTGCAGCCCCGCCGAGTCCGAGCCCGATCCCGGCTCGGTCAGCCCGAAGCAGGCGATCTCGCCCGCCGCGACGCGCGGCAGCCATTCGGCCTTCTGCGCCTCGGTCCCGCCATTCTTCAATGCCGAGGCGAACATGCCGATGTTGATCGAGATGATCGATCGGAAGGCCGGCATCGCATAGCTGATCGTGTGGATCGTCTTGATATATTGGCTGACGTTCATCCCCGCGCCGCCATATTCTTCGGGGATCGTCAGGCCGAAGAGGCCCATGTCGCGCATCTCGGACAGGATATCGTCGGGGATCGCGTCGCTCTCGATAATCTCCTTCTCGGCAGGGAGAAGGCGCTCGCGGACATAGCGTTCGAGCTGTTCGATGAACTGTTCGAAGACGTCCGCGTCCATGCCGGGGTTGCTCATGAAAGGCTCCTCAACGCATTTCCAATTTCCGTATCCCCGAGCGAAGTCGAGGGGGCCGTTCGAGCGAAGCGAGAACCGGTGCCGTGATGGCCTCGGCTTCGCTCGGCAGAGCCCCTCGACTTCGCTCGGGGATACGGGTGGGTGGGAAGATTCATATTAGATCGGGTCGTAGGGGAAAACATGCGCCGACACTTCGTCGGCGCGCGCGAAGGCGGGGCGGAAGGCGGGGATGAGCTCGTCGGCGATTGCCTCGGCGGTCCAGCCTTCGAGCTTGGCCATCGAGCGCACGGGGCGCGGCTTCGAGAAAAGCAATATCTCGTTCTTGCGGACGCTGAAGATCTGGTTGGTCACATCCTTCGACAGGTCGGAGGCGAGATAGGCGACGAGCGGTGCGATCTTGTCGGGCGACATTTCCTGCAACCGCTTGACGCGCTCTTGCTCTGCCGGGGTCGTCGCCGGGATCGAACTGGTCATGCGGCTCCACGCGAAGGGCGCGATGCAGTTCGAGCGCACCCCGACGCGCGCCATGTCGAGCGCGATCGACTGCGACAGCGCGACGACGCCGAGCTTGGCGGCGGAATAATTGGCCTGTCCGATGTTACCGATAAGCCCGCTGGTCGAGGTGAAGTGGATAAAGCTGCCCGACTGCTGCTCGCGGAAGTATGGCGTCGCGGCCTTCGAGACGTTGAAGACGCCGGTGAGGTTGACCTCGATGACGCTCTTCCAATCCTCGTAGCTCATCTTGTGCCAGATGGTGTCGCGCAGGATGCCGGCGTTGTTCACGACGGCATCGATGCGGCCGAACTTTGCGACCGCATCCTCGATGATGCCGGCGGCGTCCTTGGGATCGGCGACATTGCCGAAATTGGCAGCAGCCTTGCCGCCCGCGGCGACAATGTCGTTCGCGGTGGTCTCCGCCGGGGCAGCGTCGCCGCCATCGCCCGCCTGCGCGACGCCGGGGTCGTTGACGAGGACCGCTGCGCCTTGCGCGGCGCAGTGGAGCGCCAGTTCGCGCCCGATTCCGCGTCCCGCGCCGGTAATCGCGACCACTTTGCCGTCCAGACAACCGCTCATGCCACTCTCCCGTCGAATCAATCGATAGCGCGATAGGGCGGGCAATGCATCATTTCAACATTGGGAATTGTTCTTTCATATATATGAAAATATAGCGGAGCCATGACCGGCCCCGTGCGTTCCGTTTCCGTGGCTTTTGCGATCCTGCGCCTGCTCGCCGACGCGGGACCGCTGACGCTGTCCGACATCGGCCGTAGTCTCGGCCTCAGTCCGTCGAGCTGCCTCAACCTTCTCAAGACGCTGGCGAGTGAAGGCGCGATCGAGCGCGCCGAGCCGGGCAAGCGGTACCGGCTGACGGCGGCCTGGCAGGCGGCTGCGCTGCTGCGCGACAATGGCGGCGCGGCAGCGCTTGCCGAACGCGCCCGCCCGCTGATGCTTCGCTTCGCGCAGCGCAGCGAGGCGGCGGTCGGCCTGTGGGCGGCGGTGTCGCGCGAGCGGATGCAATTGCTCGCGCATGCCGAAAGCGATGCCGGAATGCGGCTGCGCCTCGCCGACGAACAGCGCCAGCCGCTCGGCGGGGGCGCGGCCGGCCGAGCGCTCGCGGCGGCGCAGGGCGTCGATGCCCGTGAACTTGTGCGTCGTTTTGCGCCGGTGCGCTGGCAGGCCGCGCTCGATTTCGACACCTATGCCGCGCAGGTGCGCGAGGCGGCGGCCAGGGGCTTTGCCATCGACGAGGGCTTCGCGCATCGCGGCGTCGTGACGGTCGCGGCGGGGCTGGCCGAGCCGCGCCCCGGCTTTTGCCTGTCGGCGTCGATCGTCGCGGGATCGCGCAGCGCGGCGGAGATCGAAGCGCTGGGGGATGGCTTGCGCCAATTACGCGATGCGCTCGGCGCGGGCGGGGTCGCCGACGCAGGGCGATAAGCTCTGGAATTGATGTGATAGCGGGACCATAGTGCGCGTCCAATCGCTCGGGATACGACCATGGCCGAAGGCAAGCCCCGCTACACCCCTTACAAGCAGCCCGCGGGCGGATGGGGCGCCGCCGCGGCCACCGCAAAAGTGCTGCTCGAACAAAGCGTCGTTACCAAGGGATCGCGCGCGCTGCTGTCGATGAACCAACCGGGCGGTTTCAAATGTCCGAGCTGCGCCTTTCCCGATGCGAGCTGCACCAAGAAGCTGGAATTCTGTGAAAATGGCGCCAAGGCGCTCGCGCATGAGGCGACGAAATTCCGGGTAACGCGCGACTTCTTTGCGGCGCACAGTGTCACCGAGCTCATGGCGCAGTCGGACTATTGGCTCGAGATGCAGGGGCGGCTCACCGAGCCGATGCGCTATGACGCCGCGACCGACCATTATGTGCCGGTGAGCTGGGACGACGCCTTTGCGCTGATCGGCCGGCACCTGCGCGCGCTCGACGATCCCGACCAGGCCGAATTCTACACCTCCGGCCGCACTCCGAACGAGGCCGCTTTCCTCTATTCGATCTTCGTGCGCGAGTTCGGCACCAACAATTTTCCCGATTGTTCGAACATGTGCCATGAACCGACGAGCCGCGGCCTGCCGCCTGCGATCGGGGTGGGCAAAGGGACGGTGATCCTCGACGATTTCGACCATGCCGAGGCCATCTTCGTGATTGGCCAGAACCCCGGCACCAACGCGCCGCGCATGATGACCTGCCTCGTCGAAGCGCGGCGGCGCGGGGTTCCGATCGTCGCGGTCAATCCGATGCCCGAACGCGCGCTGATCCGCTTCACCGAGCCGCAGGACATCGCGCAGATGGCGACCTTCGGCTCGACGCCGATCGCCAGCGAATTCGTGCATGTGAAGATCGGCGGCGATCTTGCGCTGATCAAGGGCATGATGCGCACGATGTTCGAGCGCGAAGCCGCGGGCGAAACGGTCTTCGACCATGATTTCATCGCCGAGCATACCGAAGGTTTCGAGGAACTGCGCGACGACATCATGGCGCAGGACTGGGGCGAGATGGTCGCGGTGTCGGGCATTTCGGAAGAGCAGATCCGCCGCTGCGCCGAGGTCTACATCCGCTCCAACGCCACGATCATCTGTTACGGCATGGGGCTGACCCAGCATCAACTGGGATCGCGGCTGCTCCAGCAAGTTGCGGCGCTGCTGCTGCTCAAGGGCAATTACGGCAAGCCCGGCGCCGGCATCTCCCCGATCCGCGGTCATTCGAACGTGCAGGGCGATCGCACCGTCGGCATCGACGAAAAGCCGACCGAGGCTTATCTCGATCGCGTGCGCGATGTCTTCGGCTTCGAGCCGCCGCGCGCGCACGGCCATCACACCGTCGAATCGGTCGAGGCGATGATGGCGGGGACGGCGAAGGTCTTTATCGGGCTGGGCGGCAATTTCGTGCGCGCGGTGCCCGATACCGACCGCGCCTATGATGCGATGCGCAAGCTCGATCTGACCGTCGGCATCGCGACCAAGCTTAACCGCGGGCATCTCGTGCATGGCAAGGATGCGCTCATCCTGCCGGTCATCGCGCGATCCGAACGCATCGAAACCGCGGCGGGCGAGCAATTCGTCACGATCGAGGATTCGATGTCGAACGTCACCGCCTCGCGCGGGGTGCTCGATCCGGCGAGCGCGCATCTGTTGCCGGAGGTCGAGATCGTCTGCCGCATGGCGATGTCGGCCTTGCCCGACAGCAAGGTCGATTGGGCGAGCTATATCGACGACTATGCCCGCATCCGCGACCGGATCGCCGACGTCTATCCCGCCATCTACGCCGATTTCGGGGAGCGTATCAAGGCGCCCAAAGGCTTTCATCTCGACATCGCGCCGCGGCGCCGCGCGTGGCTGACCCCGAACGGGAAAGCCAATTTCCTGCCGCTGCCCGGACTGCACGTCGATGCGCCGGTCGATGATCCCGGCATGTTGCGGCTCGCGACGGTGCGATCGCACGATCAGTTCAACACGACGATCTATAGCTATAATGATCGCTATCGCGGCGTGTACAACGACCGGATGGTGGTGTTCATGAATGCCGAGGACATGGCGGCGCACGGCTTGGCCGAAGGCGCGAAGATCACGCTGGAAACGATCAGCACTGACGGCATCGTGCGGCGGGTCGAGGGGCTGACCGCGATCGACTATCCGATGCCGGCAGGTTCCATCGCGGGCTATTATCCCGAACTCAACCCGCTGCTGCCGCTCGTCTATTATGACCCGATCAGCGGCTGCCCGGCGGCAAAGTCGATCCCCGTGCGGGTGGTCAGTATCTAAGCAAAGCGATCGAGATCGGACGGGTGGTTGATGTTCGGCAGGTCGACATCGCTCTCGACCGCACGCGCACCGATGCGGCGGGCGAAGCTGCGCACCGACCGGTCGTCCTCTTCGCCGAGGAGCGCGTCGAGCAGCGGAAGCGCCTGCACCGGCCACAGACCGATAACCGGCTGCGCGGCGAGAGATGCCGGCGGCGGGGCAAGCAGATCGTGCAGATTTGCGGGTAGCCGAACACAGTCGACCGGCACCGTCAGCACCGCATCGAAGCCTTCGCGCGCGGCATAGGCAAGCGCCCCGGCGATGCCGCCGAGCGGGCCGAGGCCGGGCTGCGGCCGGTCGGGTATCGCGGCGACGGGCCCGTTTTCGCGCCCGACGATGACGATCCGGTCGCATTGGGGGTTCAGCGCCGCGACGGCATGATCGAGGAGCGTCGTGCCGCCCAAGAGCGCCTGCGCCTTGTCCGAGCCGAAGCGGCGCGACTGCCCGCCGGCGAGTACCGCGCCGAGCAGCCTCATGCGATCATGCCCTGCGCGTCGCAGAGGATAAGGGCATTGTCGGCGCGCGCCAGCGAGACGAGCGTCAGCCCGGCCGATGCGGCGCGCTCGGCGGCAAGGCTGGTGGGCGCCGAGATGGTGACGAGCATCGGGCAGCCCGCGCGTACCGTCTTTTCGACCAGTTCGTAGCTGCAGCGCGCCGACAGCAGGATGAAGCCGCCCGCCGGATCGGTAGCGCCGCGCGCGAGCGCACCGACAAGCTTGTCAAGGGCAGTGTGCCGTCCGACGTCTTCGCGAACGAGCAAAATTTCGCCATCGGGGTCGCAGAAAGCGGCGGCGTGGGCGGCGCCGGTCGCACGCCCGAGCGGTTGCCGCTCGGGGAGCGCCGCAAGCGCGCGCGCGATCGCCGCGCGCGGCACGGTGACGCGCGCGGTCACGGGTGGCAGCGGGCGCAGCACCGCGTCGATATTTTCGAGGCCGCACAGGCCGCAACTGCTCTCGCTCACGCGCGTCCGGGCGCGGTCGAGCGCGCGCGCAGCGCAAGCGGGGGAAAGCCAGAGCCGCAGCGCATGGCCGCCGGGAACCAGCTGCGCGTCGATCCGGTCGATCTGCGCTGCCGTATCAACGAACCCCTCGGCCAGTGCGAAGCCGACGCCGAAATCTTCGAGATCGGCGGGCGTCGCCATCATCACGGCATAGGCGAGCCCCTGAACCTCGATCGAGACCGGCATCTCGACCGCGATCATGCGCTCGATGTCGGCATCGCCCGCCACCCCCAGACCCATCCGGCGCACCGGGCGCGGAAGGAAGGGCGGGGTATCGGCCATCAATAGGACCGCGGCATGCCGAGGACATGCTCGGCGAGGAAGGAGAGGATGAGGTTCGTCGAGATCGGCGCGACCTGATAGAGGCGCGTCTCGCGGAACTTGCGCTCGACGTCATATTCCTCGGCAAAGCCGAAACCGCCGTGGGTCTGGATGCAGACATTGCCGGCTTCGACCGACGCGTCGGCAGCGAGCATCTTTGCCATATTGGCCTCGGCGCCGTTGGGCTGCCCCGCTTCATAAAGCCGCGCGGCTTCGTGAACCATCAATTCGGCGGCGCGCATATTGGCATAGGCGCGCGCGATCGGGAAGGAGATGCCCTGGTTCTGGCCGATCGCGCGGCCGAAAACATGGCGTTCGTTCGCATAGTCGGCGGACTTCCGGATGAACCATTTGGCGTCGCCGACACATTCGGCGGCGATCAACGTCCGTTCGGCGTTCATGCCCGAGAGGATGTAACGGAAGCCTTTTCCTTCCTCGCCCAACAGGTTGGCGGCCGGAATGCGCATATTGTCGAAGAAGACCTCGGTCGTCGCATGATTCATCATCGTGCGGATCGGGCGGATGGTGAGCGACCCGTCGGCCAGCGCCTTTTTCATATCGACGATGAAGGTCGAAAGGCCGTCGGTCTTTTTCGCCGCCTGATCTTTCGGCGTCGTGCGCGCGAGCAGCAGCATCAGGTCGCTATGCTCGGCGCGGCTGGTCCAGATTTTCTGGCCGTTCACGACATAATCGTCGCCATCGCGCACCGCGACGGTGCGCAGCGCGGTCGTGTCGGTGCCGCTCGTCGGCTCGGTGACGCCGAAGGCTTGGAGACGCAACTCGCCGGTTGCAATTTTGGGCAGATAGGCTTGCTTCTGTTCTTCCGACCCGTGGCGCAGGATCGAACCCATGATGTACATCTGCGCGTGGCAGGCGCCGCCGTTGCAGCCTTCGGCCTGAATCGTCTCGAGGATCGCCGCCGCCGCCGACAGGCCGAGCCCCGATCCGCCATATTCTTCGGGGATCAGCACCGAGAGATAGCCCGCGTCGGTCAGCGCCTTGACGAATGCGGTGGGATATTCGCGCCTTACGTCGAGTTCGCGCCAATATTCGCCCGGAAACTCGGCGCACAGCCGCCGCACGCCCTCACGAATCTCGGGAAAATGCTCGCTGTCATAGGGGCTGAGCTGCATCGTCGCTGGTCCAATCCTCTCTTTGCTTCGCGCCGCTTATGCCGATGCACCGCGCCGCCGCAACCATCAAGCGTGAGAGCGCGGGCGGCCGATCACTCGGCCTCGGTGCTGAGTCCCAGCGCCGGGATGCCGATCGACCGGCGTCCGCCGAAATCCGACCGCACCACCACCGCGCCCTGCCGCTCCATATATTCGACGAGGCGGCGGACCCGGCCCGGCGAGCGCGTGCCATAGGCGGCGCCGAGCGCATCGTCGTCGGGGCAGGGCGATCCCTCCATCGCGGCGCGCCCGATCAGCAGGAAGGGCGCGAGCATGTCGTCGGGCAGGCGCGCCGCCGCGTCGAGCAGGTCGTGCCATTGCGGCTCGGCGGGATCGAAGATGCCCGCCTTGGCGAGTGCGAAGCGGCGCCGGAACTGCGCAAGGTCGAGCGGCACCTGCCGCAGCTTCTGCATCCGGCAGCGCACCGAAAAATCCTGATAGAGAAAGGATTCGGCATGGAAACCGCACGCCGGGTCGGCGAGCATGTCGCGCAGCGCCGCGATGACCACGGGTTCGGGATCGATCGCCGGTGCTGGCTCCGACGGCGGGCCGTCGTCGATGGGCGACGTGGCGTCTTCGGCGGGGACGACGAAGCGCTCCATCAACTCCTGCGCCGCGACCGGGCGTGGGGCCGGGGCGGGATGCGGCGCGGGTTGGGAGTCGAGATTGGCGAAGAGCATCGTCTGCATATCGGCCGGCTCGGCGCTTGGCAGCGGCAACAGGCTGTGCGTGCCCGCGCGCGTCGCGGTACGGGTCGAGCCGATACGGATCGATACGGGCCGCCGCGTGATCGCGGGACCAAGGCCGAGGAAGCAGCCGCGGTCGAGGTCGCGTATCTGCTCGGCCTGGCGGCGCTCCATGCCGAGCAGGTCGGCGGCGCGCGCCATGTCGATGTCGAGGAAGGTGCGCCCCATCAGGAAATTGCTCGCCTCCGCGGCGACATTCTTGGCGAGCTTTGCGAGCCGCTGCGTCGCGATGGCGCCGGCGAGGCCGCGCTTGCGGCCGCGGCACATCAAATTGGTCATCGCCGACAGCGAGGCGCGCCGAACCGCGTCGGACACTTCGCCCGCCGCGCTCGGTGCGAACATCTGGGCTTCGTCGACGACGACGAGCGCCGGGAACCAGTGCGCGCGCGGCGCATCGAACAGGGCGTTCAGGAAGACCGCGACGCAGCTCATCTGCGCCTCGATCTCCAGCGTGTCGAGGCTGAGGACGACCGAGGCGCGATGTTCGCGGATGCGCGCGCCCATCGCCGCGATTTCGGCCTCGCTATAATCGCCTGCGTTGACGACGATGTGCGAATATTGGTCGGCGAGGGTGACGAAATCGCCCTCGGGATCGATCACGATCTGCTGGACGAGTCCTGCGCTTTCTTCGAGCAGGCGGCGGAGCAGGTGCGATTTGCCCGATCCTGAATTGCCCTGGACCAACAGGCGCGTCGCCAGCAATTCCTGGACATTGACATGAACGGGCCGCTGCGCGCCGTCGATTCCGATTTCGATGCTGTTGTCCACTGCGCAGCCCCTAACGAGGCGTCCGCGCCGTGACAACCGGGCTCGGCGCTCGGCGACGGCGCGCGCCGCGTCAGCGGATGATCGTCCCGCCTTTCATCACATGATCGATCCGTTCGAGGACGCGGATATCGGTCAGCGGATCGGCCTTCACCGCGATCAGGTCGCCATAGCGGCCCGGTGCCACCGCGCCGACATCGCTACGGCCCATTTCTTCCGAAGCGCGGCCGGTCGCGGCCTGGATCGCCTGCATCGGCGTCATGCCATAACGGACCATATAGGCGAATTGCCGCGCGTTGAGCCCGTGCGGATAGACCCCCGCGTCGGTCGCGAAGCCGATCTTGATCCCCAATTCGACGGCCCGCCTGAACGCCGCGCGCTGCGTGTCGGTGGTTTCGCGATTCTTGCGCAGATATTCCTCGGGCCAACCCTCTTTCGTCCCGATGTCGTTAATGTAATCGCCGTTGTAGATGTCCATCGCGAGCCAGGTGCCGTGCGCCTTCGCCATCTGCAGCGCCTCTTCGTCGGCGAGGCTTGCATGCTCGATGCTGTCGACCCCGGCACGGATCGCATTCTTGATCCCTTCGGCGCCATGCGCGTGAGCCGTGACGCGCTTGCCGCGCGCGTGGGCAACCGTCACGACGGCGCGAAGCTGATCCTCGGTGAGTTCGGGTGCACCGGGTTCGGTGCCGATCGCCAGCACCGCGCCGGTCGCAATCGTCTTGATGAAATCGGCGCCATGATCGAGCAGAAAGGCGGTCTTGGCCGCGGCCTCTTCGGGCGTCGCGGCGACCCCCAGCCGCATATCGGGCGGGAGCTGGTCATTGGGGACCACGCCGTTGAGTTCGCCGCCGCCGCCGGGGATGGTGATATAGGCGCCCGCGACCCACATGCGCGGCCCCGGTACATCGCCGCGGTCGATCGCATTGCGGAGTGCGACATCGGTCAGCCCGCGATAGGTGCCGACGTCGCGCACGCTGGTGAAGCCGGCGTCGAGCGTCACGCGTGCGTTGCGCGCGCCGACGAGCGCTGTTTCGGCGGGCGAGGCCTTCATCGGTGCGGCAAGATCGGCGCTCTGCCCCAGATCGGCGAGGTGCGTGTGCAGGTCGATCAGCCCGGGCAGCACGGTATAGGCCGACCAGTCGACTACCTGTGCGCCGTCGGGCGCCTTGCCGCACGGCGCGACCGCGACGATATGCTCGTCGGCGATGGTGATGCACTGGCCGGTGCGAACGGTGTCGGTCAGCCCGTCGATCAGGCGCCCGGCCTTTACATAGATGCTTGCCGCCGAAGCGGGCGCGGATACCGCCGCCAGCGCGGCGATCAGCGCGAAGCGTTGAAAGTGTCGCACTGGCGCGGATCTCCGGTTTCCAGGCCGCGGCGCAGCCAGCTCATGCGCTGTTCGCTCGTGCCGTGGGTGAAACTTTCAGGAACGGGACGCTGCCCGGCCGAGCGCATCAGCGTATCGTCGCCGATCGCGTTGGCGGCGCGCATCGCTTCTTCCATATCGCCGGGTTCCATCACCGGCTGACCGTCCTTCGTCCGCGCGCGATTGGCCCAAACGCCGGCGTAGCAGTCGGCCTGCAGCTCCATGCGAACCTGCAGTGCATTGCCCTCGGCCTGCGACGATCGCGCCTGCATCTGGCGAACCTTGTCCGAAATGCCGGTCAGCGTCTGGATGTGGTGACCGACCTCGTGCGCGACGACATAGGCCTGCGCCGCATCGCCGGCGGCGCCGAAGCGGCTCGCCAGTTCGTTGAAGAAGTTGGTGTCGAGGTAGACCCCTTGATCGGCGGGGCAGTAGAACGGGCCCATCGCGGCCTGTGCAGCGCCGCAGCCCGACCGGTTTTCGTCGGTGAAGAAATTGAGCGTCGGCTTGCGATAGCCGTCGACAAGCTGCCCCCAGACCTGATGCGTCGAGCCGAAGACGTTGCAGGCGAATTTCTCCGCCGCCGTGTCGCAGGCAACCCCCTGCGGTGCGCCGCGGCTTTGTGCCATCGGGTCGGCGCTTCCGCCCCCGGTGCTGAGCAGGCTGGCGCCGGGACCGAGAAAGACGAAGGCGAGCACGCCGAGCAGCAGGATGGTCCCGCAGCCCATCTTGCGTCCGAGCAGCATCGGCAGCAGGCCGACGAGCAATCCGCCCATGCCGCCGCCCCCGCCGCCGAATCCGCCTCCGCCGCGACCGAGATCGCGAATGTCGTCGCCGGGATCATAATCGTCGAGGCGCATGCCTGTCTCCGCCGTCAAAGCCTTGTCGTAAAACGGTTGTGGCAGCAGCACCCCGCAATTGGAAGGGGATTCGCGCTGCACAGCACCCTTGCATTGTTCGCTGTTGCGGCGCACAAAAGACGCGGGTGCCGACCCAGAAGAGGATCGTTTCCGAGTCCATGCCTCGCCGCGCTGCCCGAGCCGCCCTGCCGCTTCCCGACCTTGTGGTGCTTGTCCTGCAGGGGGGCGGTGCGCTTGGCGCCTTTCAGGCGGGCGTTTACGAAGCGCTGATCGATCTGGGGATCGAACTCGATTGGGTCGCGGGCATTTCGATCGGCGCGATCAACGCCGCCATCATCGCGGGCAATCCGCGCGACGAGGCGGTCGGAAAGATGCGCGCCTTTTGGGAGGGCGTGTCGTCGGCGCTGCCCTCGCTACCGGTGGTCGACAATGATGCGGTGCGCGAATGGGTGCATCTGGGCGCTGCCGCGCAGGTCGCGAGTTTCGGGGTGCCGGGATTTTTCGTTCCGCGCATCCCGCCGCCGCTTTTCGCCGAACGGCAAACGCCAGCCGCGGTGAGCTATTATGACACGACGCCGCTGATCGCGACGCTCGACCGGCTGATCGACTGGGATCGGCTCAACACGGGCAATGTCCGGCTTTCGGTCGGCGCGGTCGCGGTCGAGACGGGCAATTTCCGCTATTTCGATACCCGCACCGACCGGATCGACGCGCGGCATATCATGGCGTCGGGTGCCTTGCCGCCGGGACTGCCGCCGATCGAGATCGACGGGCATTGGTATTGGGATGGCGGGCTGGTGTCGAACACGCCGCTCGAGCATGTGGTCGAGGCGGCGCACGAGGATATGCTCGTCTTTCAGGTCGATCTTTTCCCGGCGCGCGGCGATCGTCCGCACGATCTGGAAGAGGCCTGGTCGCGCGAAAAGGATATCCGCTATTCGAGCCGTACGCGGCGCATTTCCGACGGTCTGGTACGGCGGCGCAAGGAGCATGCGTTGATCGATCGGATGCTGGCGAAGCTGCCGCCCGAGGCGCGCGATCTGCCCGAGGTCAAGGCGGTCCAGAAGATGGTCGATTGCAAGGCGCTGAACGTCGTGCAGCTCATTCATCAACCGCCCGCCTGGCAAACCGGTGCGCGCGATTTCGAATTCTCGCGCTCGACGATGGAGGCCAATTGGGCGCTCGGCCGCGCCGCGGTCGAAGCGGCGATGAAGGACGGGCATCTTCTTGCCGAAAGCATCGCCGAAGGGCGATCGGACAGTTTCGCGGTGCAGGCCGACCTGCTGCGGCCCAAGGCCGGCTGACCGCCATCATTATCTCCCCCCGAAGAAAGGATCATTTATGCGACTGCAAGGCAAGACGGCTCTCGTCACTGGATCGACGTCGGGCATCGGCCTCGGCATTGCCAAGGCGCTCGCCGCCGAGGGCGCGAACATCATCATCAACGGCTTCGGCGAAGAGGCGGCGATCGAAGCCGAACGCGCGGCGCTGCAGGTGCTGAACGGCGGCAAGGCCGCCTATGATGGTGCCGACCTGACCAAGCCCGACGAGATCGAAGCGATGTTCAAGCGCGCCGACAAGGACATGGGCGGCGTCGACATCCTCGTGAACAATGCGGGCATGCAATATGTCGCGCCGGTCGAGGATTTCCCGGTCGAAAAATGGGACATGATCATCGCGCTCAACCTGACCGCGGCTTTCCACACCATCCGCCATGCGGTTCCGGGGATGCGCAAGAAAGGATGGGGGCGGATCATCGGGACCGCATCGGCGCACTCGCTCGTCGCCTCGCCGTTCAAATCGGCCTATGTCACCGCGAAGCACGGCCTTGCGGGCCTGACCAAGACGGTTGCGCTGGAAGTTGCCGAAGCCGGCATCACCGTCAATTGCATCAGCCCGGGCTATGTCTGGACGCCGCTCGTCGAGAACCAGATCCCCGATACGATGAAGGCGCGGCACATGACGCGCGAGCAGGTCATCAACGACGTGCTACTCGCTGGTCAGCCGACCAAGCAGTTCGTGACGGTCGAGCAAGTGGCCGCGATCGCCGCCTTCCTGACCCGCGACGAGGCCGCGAACATCACTGGCGCCAATCTGAGCGTCGATGGCGGCTGGACCGCCGCCTGAGGGCGCTTGCGCGCGTCCCGCCCTTGAGCATTCGTCCGTCGCCTCCTAAGGGTTAACCAAAGCCGATCAGGAGAGACGGAGAATGCGGGGTCGCACTACGCTTGTTTCCACCCTGGCGCTGGGGTTGACCCTTGGCGCCTGCCAGACCGTGCCCGCCGTGCCGCCTTCGGCGGCCGACGCCCCTGCGTCCGCAGGAACGTGGCGCGCGACGGCGACCGATCAGGACAAGGAACGCATACGCAGCTGGTACAAGAGCTGGCAGGCGGCGCTGACCGATGCGCGCGCGAAAGGCTACGGCGCCGAAATCGAGCGCGAGGGCGTTTTGCTCGAGCCGATGGCGGCGCTGCCCAATCCGCACATTCCCGCCGGCGATTACCGGTGCCGGACGATCAAGCTCGGTACGCAGGGGCGCAGCACGCTCGCCTATATCGCTTATGACTGGTTCCGGTGCCGCATCGCCGACGAGCAGGGCATCGCGAGCTTCGTCAAGCTGACCGGATCGCAGCGCCCCGTGGGCCTGATCTTTCCCGACAGCCTGAACCGGCAGGTCTTTCTGGGCACGCTGCAGCTTGGCGACGAACGGCTGGCCATCGATTATGGTACTGACCGCATGCGCGATATGGCGGGGCTGGTCGAACGGATCGGCGACAATCGCTGGCGGCTGGTGCTGCCGGCGCCGGCCTATGAATCCTTGCTCGATGTGATCGAGATGGTTCCCGCAAACTGACGGAAAAATTTGACGGGCGAGATTGACGGACAAAGGGGGATTTATGCGGATTTTGTGGACGGGCGTTGCGGCACTGGCGCTGACGATGCCGGCGGCGGCGCAATCGCTGGGCGATCAGGTGCAGCAGCAGATGCCCTCGTTGATGGCGATCTACAAGGATCTGCACGCCAACCCCGAACTCAGCTTCATGGAGGTGCGCTCGGCCGGCATTCTCGCCACCGAAGCGCGCAAGCTCGGCTTCGATGTCACCGAAAAGGTTGGCGGAACCGGCGTCGTCGCCGTGATGAAGAACGGCCCCGGTCCGGTGGTGCTGGTGCGCGCGGACATGGACGGATTGCCGGTGACCGAACAGACGGGCCTGCCCGGTGCGTCAAAGGTTCGCGTGACCACCAAGGAAGGCGTCGAAACCGGCGTGATGCATGCGTGCGGCCACGATACGCACATGACGTCGTGGATCGGCACCGCGCGGCTGATGGCGGCGAACAAGGATAAATGGTCGGGAACGCTGGTGATGATCGGCCAACCCGCCGAGGAGCGCGGCGCGGGCGCGCGGATGATGCTCGAGGATGGGCTCTATACCCGCTTTCCGAAGCCGGAATATGCGCTCGCCTTCCACGACGCAGCGCAGTTTCCGGCCGGAGCGATCGGCTACACGCCGGGCTATGCGCTCGCCAATGTCGATAGCGTCGACATATTGGTAAAGGGCGTCGGCGGTCATGGCGCCTATCCGCAGGCAACCAAGGATCCGATCGTGCTGGCGAGCCGGATCGTCACCGCGCTGCAAACGCTCGTGTCGCGTGAAATCAGCCCGCTCGACAGCGCCGTCGTCACCGTCGGCAGTTTCCATGCCGGCGCGAAGCATAATATCATCCCCGACGAGGCGCGACTGCAGTTGACGGTTCGCAGCTATACCGACGAGGTGCGCAACCATCTGCTCGACGGCATTGCGCGCGTGGCCAAGGGCGAAGCGATCGCCGCAGGCCTCCCCGACGACAAATTGCCGGTGGTCAGCGTCGAAAAGGACGAATTCACGCCCTCGACCTTCAACACCCCCGATTTTACCGAGGATATGGCGGCGTTCCTGACGACGCGCTTTGGCGACAAGCGCGTCATCAAGATGCCGCCGGTCATGGGCGGCGAGGATTTCGGCCGCTTCTCGCGCGATGACAAGGACATCAAGAGCCTGATCATCTGGGTCGGCGGCGTGCCGCAGGCCGAACTCGATGCGGCGAAGAAGGAAGGGCGGACCCTGCCCAGCCTTCACTCGCCCTTCTGGGCGCCCGACGCGCCCGCGGTCATCTCGACCGCGACCGAGGCGCTGACGTCGATGGCGATGAAGCTGATGCCGAAGGGGTGATCGGCGGATTGGGGCCGACGCGCTGACTTGATTCGGGCGGCTCGGTCGCAGGCATGATCGGCCTGGCCATAGCGCCATTTCCCAAATAAATTGGGATGGACCTGTCGGTGGCGCTGTGGTGAGCAAAATCCATGTCTGCGAATGACCCGTTTCCCGGCTTGTCTGCGCGTCTTACCGACCGGGAAGTGGAGGTTTTGCGCCTGTTGGTCGCCGGGCATACCGTCAAGACCATCGCGGCGCGCCTGGGGCGTTCGGAAACCTCGATCAATGAGCGCCTGCGCTCCGCCCGCCGCAAGACGGGGGTCGGCAGCAGCCGCGAATTGGCGCGCCTTCTCGACCTCCAAAAAACTTGTGACGAAAATATCGATCTTCCGAAACCGCCCTCCGATGTGGAGCCGTTGGCGCACACCGCAACCATCGGGGTTCGCGGTTCGAAAGGATTGATCGCCATGCTCTTTGCAATATCCTTGGCCGCCGCCGGATTGATGTTTGCGGCCGCCCCGTCCGCCGACCAACCGGGTTCCTTGAACGCCGCCCATGATACGGCATCGCGTTCCTTGCCGCTGGTCGGAAGCTGGTCGCTGGACGCATCGCAGTTGCCCGAAAAAGAACGGCCCCGGCGAGTGACGATCAGCTTCCGGCCGGCGCAGGACGGCAAATGGACAACGCGCGTCGAAATCGTCGCGCCCGACGGCTCGGTCAAATATTCGGAATCGACCGCCGCGCTCGATGGCGTCGCCGTGCCGATCACCGGCAATATGGGGTTCATCGACACCGTCGCCCTGCGTCAGCCGGCACCGGACACATTGGTGATGACTTTGGGCAAGGCAGGCACCCGGGTATCGACGCGGGTCTATACCGTCGCCAAGGATCTGAAATCGATGACCGAAACGATCGTCTGGTCGAGCGACAATAGTCAGAAGCTGGAAACCACGCATTTCAATCGCGTCGAGTGATCGACGCGTAGCGTCCCGTCGCCGGCAGGCGTTCTCCCAAATGTCCCCGGGAGGACTTGCAAGCGGCGGGGCGCTATCCTACATTTGAAAAGTGCGGGCCGGGCCCCTCTGGCGTCGGCGGGATATTTCCCGCCACGTGATGTCGGACCGCATCGGGTGACACCGATGCCTTGGCGGCCCATCCTCCCCCCTACCAAAGGGCCCGGCATCGGCGTCACCTGTTTTGAGCAATCTCAATCAGGAGGCGCCTTATGTCCATGAATACCCACATTTATCGATTGACCGTGCTGCACCGCAAGCTCGACGACGCCGTGCGTCGCGAGCGCGGACGGCGTGGCGGCGATCCGTTTCGCCTGTTGCGGCTGAAGAAGCTGAAGCTGGCGGTCAAGGATCGCCTTGCCATGCTCGCGCGGCGCCCGGCCTTCGGCCGCTAATCATCGATAATCCATGATATGGGCGCGTCGCTTGCGAGCGGCGCGTCCCTTCTTTTGGGACGGACGCATATGGAATTTCTGTTTTCCGACTGGCTCGGTACGCCGGTCTGGTTCTGGGCCGCCTTCATCGGCCTTGTCGTCGCGCTGACCGCATTCGACCTTGGCATCCTGCACAAGGAAAACAAGGAGATGGGGATCGGCGAGAGCCTGAAGCTCTCGGCGCTCTATATCGGTATCGCGCTGGCCTTCGGCGCCTGGATCTGGGCGGAGAAGGGCGGCGAGGCCGGCCTGCAATATTACACGGGCTTCTTCATCGAGAAGGCGCTGTCGATCGACAATATCTTCGTCATCTCGCTGATCTTCGCGACTTTTGCCATCCCCGCGCGCTATCAGTATCGCGCGCTGCTGTGGGGCATCGTCGCGGTGATCGTGCTGCGCGGGATCATGATCGCGGGCGGCGCGGCGCTGGTTACCGAATATGAATGGCTGCTCTACGTCTTCGCCGCCTTTCTGGTCTTCACCGGCGTCAAGATGCTGTTCGCGAGCGACAAGCCGATGGACGTTGCGGGCAATCCCGTCGTCCGCTGGCTGTCGCGGCACATTCCGATCACGCCCGATCTGCACGGCGAGAAATTCTTCGTCCGCACGATCGACAAGAAGAGCGGCAAGCTCGCGCTCGCCGCGACGCCGCTGTTCCTGGCGCTGGTCGTCATCAATCTGGCCGACCTCGTGTTCGCGGTCGACAGCGTGCCGGCGATCTTCGCGATCACGACCGACACCTTCATCGTCTATACGTCGAACATCATGGCGATCCTCGGTCTGCGCGCGCTCTATTTCGCGCTCGCCGCCATGGTGCACCGTTTCCACTATCTGAAATATGCGCTGGCGCTGGTGCTCGTCTTCATCGGATCGAAGATCTTCGTTGCCGACTTCCTGCTCGGCGGGGCCAAATTCCCGCCGCTGATCAGCCTGGGCGTCACGGTCGCGTTGATCGCGGGCGGCGTGCTCTGGTCGCTCGTCAAGACGAAGGACGGCGACGCATCGGCGTCGACATAGGAAGCGTGCGGGCCGCTTCTATCCCCAACGGGGGGTAGAGGCGGCCCGAACTGCAGCCTGCTTGTGCACTCCGGCAGAAAATGCCGGAGCGGCCAGCGGACCGGATCAGATCGACAGGACGAGCGTGTCTTCGTCCTTTGGCGCCACGGGCTCAAAGGCCGGGAGCGGGTCGAAGCCTTCGTCGACCAGCTCGGTCTGCGCCAGTCCATCGAGCTTGAAATGGCCGAGCCGGCGCTCGTCGTCGGAACGCCAATTCTTGTCGAGGTTGAGCGCGCTGACGAACAGCGCGCCGTGGCGTTCGAACATCAGATGCGGCGCGAGGCGCATCACATTGCCATTGTAGCGCGCGGTTACGGTTCGCTTGCGCGCGATGGCTTCCATCAGTTTCAGTCGGGTATCGTTCATGGGGAGATGCCGTTTTTGGGAGAGAGGGATTTTTCTATTTCCCCCATAATGCACGCAAATCGGCGGGATACAAGGCCAATGGGGTAAGTCACCGTATCCAGACAAAAATGCCCGCCGGACATCGATCGACGTCCGGCGGGCAGGCTTTCCTCCCCAGGAAAGCTCGGAAGGCGCGGGGGGCAACGAAAACCCCCGCGCCAAACTGGGTCAGGCGGCGAACTGGTTCATCGTATTGTCCTTGCCCGCGGCCTTGAGAGCCGCTTCGCCCGCGAAATATTCCTTGTGGTCGTCGCCGATGTCGCTGCCCGACATGTTCTGATGCTTCACGCAGGCGATGCCCTGGCGGATTTCCTTGCGCTGGACGCCCTTGACGTAGCCGAGCATCGCTTCGTCGCCGAAATATTCCTTGGCGAGATTGTCGGTGCTGAGCGCCGCGGTGTGATAGGTCGGCAGCGTGATGAGGTGGTGGAAGATGCCCGCCCGCTTCGCCGCGTCGCGCTGGAAAGTGCGGATGCGGTTGTCGGCCTCGATCGACAGCTCCGTCTCGTCATAATCGGCGCTCATCAGCTTGGCGCGATCATAGGCGCTGACGTCCTTGCCTTCGGCCTGCCAGCTGTCGAACACCTGCTGGCGGAAGTTGAGCGTCCAGTTGAAGCTCGGCGAATTATTATAGGCGAGCTTCGCATTGGGCACGACTTCGCGGATGCGGTCGACCATGCCGGCGATCTGTTCGATGTGCGGCTTTTCGGTTTCGATCCACAGCAGGTCGGCGCCGTTCTGGAGGCTGGCGATGCAGTCCATAACGCAGCGATCCTCGCCGGTTCCGGGGCGAAACTGATAAAGGTTCGAGGGCAGGCGCTTCGGGCGCATCAGCTTGCCGTCGCGGTTGATCAGGACGTCGCCGGGGTTGCCCGCGCCTTCGACCTCTTCGCAGTCGAGGAAGCTGTTATAGCGGTCGCCAAGGTCGCCCGGTTCCTTCGAGAAGGCGATCTGCTTGGTCAGGCCCGCGCCGAGACTGTCGGTGCGCGTCACGATGATGCCATCCTCGACGCCGAGTTCCATGAAGGCGTAGCGGCAGGCGCGGATCTTCGCGATAAAGTCTTCGTGCGGCACGGTGACCTTGCCGTCCTGGTGACCGCACTGCTTTTCGTCCGAAACCTGATTTTCGATCTGCAGCGCGCAGGCGCCGGCTTCGATCATCTTCTTGGCGAGCAGGTAGGTCGCCTCGGCATTGCCGAAGCCGGCATCGATGTCGGCAATGATCGGCACGACATGCGTTTCATGATTGTCGATTGCGGCCTGAACCTGCTTGGCCTTGAGTTCGTCGCCCTCGGCGCGCGCGGCGTCGAGCTCGCGGAACAGCATGCCGAGTTCGCGGGCGTCGGCCTGACGCAGGAAGGTGTAGATTTCCTCGATCAGCGCCGGGACGCTGGTCTTTTCGTGCATCGACTGGTCGGGCAGCGGACCGAATTCGCTGCGCAGCGCCGCGATCATCCAGCCCGACAGATAGATGTAGCGGCCCTTGGTGGTGCCGAAATGCTTCTTGACCGAGATCATCTTCTGCTGCGCGATGAAGCCGTGCCAGCAGCCGAGCGACTGGGTGTAGTTGGCGGGATCGGCGTCATAGGCGGCCATATCGGCGCGCATGATCCGCGCGGTGTAGCGGGCGATGTCGAGGCCGGTGCGGAACTTGTTCTGGGCGCGCATGCGCGCGACGCTCTCGCCGCTGATGCCGTCCCAGGTGCCGTCATAGTCGCGGATGAGGCGGCCAGCCTGTGCCATGTCTTCCTGATAACCCATCGTCATATCCTTGTGAGAGGTGATGGGTGGATGGTGGCGAAAGTGCCGCCGAAAGTGAAAAGCTTTGTCAATAATATTTGTGAAATATGGCCATCAGGTGTAAATTAGCGTGTAAATCAGTAAAGAAAGTTACAATTATGACGGAGCGGCGGGTGTTTGCGGGGCCGGCGGTGCGCAAGGTCCGGCGCGAAGCGGCGATGACGCAGGCGGCGATGGCCGAGGCGCTCGATATTTCGCCGAGCTATCTCAACCTGATCGAGCATGGTCAGCGGCCCCTGTCGGCGACGGTGATCGTGCGCCTGGCCGAGCGTTTCGGCTTCGACGCCGCGAAATTGGGCGCCGAGGACGTGCCCGGCGGGCTTGCAGGCCTGCGGCGGCGGCTTGCCGATCCGCGCTTCGCCGATCTCGGCATCGGCGCGCAGGAGGTCGAGGAATGGCTGCAGACGGCTCCCGCGACCGCCGCGGCCTTTGCACGGCTGTTCGACGCAGCGCCGGAGGGGCGCGCGGAAGTGGACGGCGACGCGCCCGAAGTGGCCGCGGTGCGCCGCGCCATCGAGAAATGGCGCAACCATTTCCCCGACCTCGACGCCCGCGCCGAGGAACTGGCCGATGAATTGCGCCTTGCGGGCGGCGACCTTTACGGCACGATTTCGGAGCGGCTGCGCACGCGCCACCAGCTCGGCATCCGCATCCTGCCCGCCGATGTCATGCCCGACCGGCTCCGCTGGCTCGACTGGCATGCGCGGCAATTGATGCTGAACGAACTGCTGCGCCCTGCAAGCCGGACCTTTCAGGCGGCGGCGACGCTGGCGCAGATCGAGGCGAAGGACGAGATCGATGCGCTGATTGCCGGCGCGGAATTTGCCGAAGCGGCAGCGGCGCGGCTGTTCGAGCGGCACCTGATCCAATATTTCGCGAGCGCGCTGATGATGCCCTATGGCCGCTTCCTGCGCGCCTGTGATGCGACGGGTTACGATCTGCTGTTGCTGCAGCGCCGCTTCGGGGCGAGCTTCGAGCA
The DNA here is from genome assembly GCF_001598815.1 of Sphingopyxis terrae subsp. terrae NBRC 15098. GTDB lineage: Bacteria > Pseudomonadota > Alphaproteobacteria > Sphingomonadales > Sphingomonadaceae > Sphingopyxis > Sphingopyxis terrae. Next base: position 226,191 of record NZ_BCZQ01000012.1, read on the forward strand.
GGTGGCGCATCGCTTGACGACGCTGCAGCGCGTGGGTGCGCGCGGGCTGCCCTTCTTCATGCTGCGCATCGACCGCGCGGGGCAGGGGAGCAAGCGCTATGCCGGCGCGAGCCAGTCGCCGCTCGTCGACGGCGATGCGCGCTGTCCCTTGTGGGGCGTCCACGAAGCGTTCGCGCGCCCCGGTGAGGTGGTCGCCGATCTCGTCGAACTGGAAGACGGATCGCGCTGGTTCACGCAGAGCCGCAACGTGGCGGCACCCGGCGCGACGGGGGGCGGGACGCCGGCGCGGTTCGCGGTGTGCGTGGGCGTCGATGCCAAGGTTGCGGCCCCGCTGATCGCCGCGCGCGGCCTGGACCTGATGCGCAGCGCCGCGACGCCGATCGGCCTTGGTTGTCGTCGCTGCACGCGGACCGGCTGCGTCCAGCGATCGGCGCCGCCGATCGGTCGCCCGCTGCGCTTTCGCGAGGGCGAACGCGGCGTGAGCGCCTTCGATTTTGCGGGCGATTGAGTTTCCGTCCCGAAACGGGGCAGCGCATATACGCGCTTTTAAGAAAGTCTTCCTACCGACGAAAGTTGGCGTCGGGGGGATGCCAAGGACCTGTTGGGACCGCGCGTTATGTTGGTTCGGATAAAGCCCGAAGAGGCTCAGATCGGGATGTTCGTCCACGGCTTCGAAGGCTCGTGGTTCGATCACCCATTTTGGCGTCGGCATTTTCGCGTCGAAACGATGGAACAATTGCTGCGTATCCGCGCCTCCGCAATCGACGCGCTGATCATCGACAAGAGCCGCAGCGACATCGATGAAGCGACGGACGCGCCGTGGCCCGAGTCGGTCGCGGGGAAACTTCCTGCGCGTCCCCAGCCATCGCGCGCCGCGGCACGGCCGATCGCCTGGCCCGAGCCCATGGTGCCGCCGCCTCCGCCGCCGCGCGACGAACCGCGCCAGCGCAAGGGCTATGCCGCCGAATGCTGCCGCGCGCGCCGCGCCATCGAACGGTCGCGCGAAGCGGTCAGCGAAATGTTCGAGACGGCCCGGCTGGGCCGCGCGGTCGAGGCCCGGCGGATGGTGCCGCTCGCCAAATCGATCGGCGCCTCGATCGAACGCGATCCCAAGGCGTTGATCAATCTCGTCCGCCTGAAGGAAAAGGACCAATATACCTATCTCCATTCGGTGGCGGTGTGCGCGCTGATGATGAATTTCGCGCGGCATCTGGAACTCGATGAGCGCGTCGTGCAGGATCTGGGCGTCGCCGGACTGCTTCACGATGTCGGCAAGATTGCGATTTCGGACGACATTTTGACCAAGTCGGGCGCGCTGTCGGCCCTTGAGCGCGATTCGGTGCGCGGCCATCCGGCCGCCGGTCACCAATTGCTCGCCAATTCAAAGGATGTTCCCGAGGCGGCGCTCGAAGTCTGCCTGCGGCATCATGAGAAGGTCGATGGCGCCGGCTATCCCGACGGCCTGTCGGGCGAGGCGCTGTCGCTGTTCGCGCGGATGGGTGCCATCTGCGACGTTTATGACGCAGTGACATCGAACCGGCCCTATAAGGACCCGTGGACGCCGTGCGAGGCGCTGACCGAAATGCAGCAGTGGCAGGGGCATTTCGATAGCCGCCTGCTCGAACAATTCGCCGACAGTCTAGGCATTTATCCGGTCGGAACGCTGGTGCGGCTGTCGTGCGGCGAACTGGGCGTCGTGACGGGCAGCGCGGGCGACTATGCTGAAGACGTGATGGTGCGCATCTTCTTCGATTGCGAGACGCTGACCGAAATCGCGTTCCACGACCGCGCCATCGGGCCATCGGCAGATAATCCGCGCATTGTGGGACGCGACAGCCCGACCTTCTGGCGCTTCGCCGATTGGGACGCGATGCGCCACCGGATATTGGCGGCGCAGGTCGATATCCTGCCCGCGGAGGGGGATGGCGCGCGCCTCGCGCCCTAACCGCGCGCCTTGGCGGCGGCGCGGACGTCTTGCGAGCGGTCGAGCGGCATGACGAGAATGTCGTCGCCGTCGACGATGACCGCGACGCCCTCCATCCCGACGAGCGACACGCGCTTGCCGCCGGCGCGGACAAGGTTGCCGTGGCTGTCGTGCAGGAACGCGTCGCCGCTGACCGCGTTGCCGTCGGCATCCTTGCCGCCAGCGAGGGCGTGGACGGCCTGCCAGCTTCCGAGATCCGACCAGCCCATCGCCACGGGAACGACGGCGACGCGGTCGTCCTTTTCCATCACCGCATAGTCGATCGAATCGGAGGGCGCGGCGGCGAAGGCGTCGGCGTCGGCATAGAGCGCGTCGCCGTCATAACGGCCCGCAGCGACGGCGCGGTCGGCGGCTTCGAAGATCGCGCGGCAATGGGTGAGCATCGCATCGCGCATGCGGCCGGCGCGAAACAGGAAAATGCCCGCGTTCCAGCTATAGCCTCCTTCGGCAAGCATAAGTTCGGCCTCGGCCAGCGGCGGCTTTTCGACGAAGCGGGCGACCGCGAAACCATCGTCGCCGAGCGCGGCGCCGCTGGCGATATAGCCGAAGCCGGTTTCGGGGCGGTCCGGGGCGATGCCGAAGGTGACGAGCCAGTCCTGCTGCGCCAGATGCGCGCCCTTGGCGATGGCGGCGTGGAACGCGGGAACGTCGGCGATGATATGGTCGCTGGGCATGACGAGCAGCAAGCTGTCGGCGTCGGCGCGCGCCACCGCAAGCGCGATGGCGGCGGCGGTGTTGCGCGGCATCGGTTCGACGAGCAGCGCGGCCTCATGATCGCCCATCTGGTCGCGCACGGTCGCGACATGGCCTGTCCCGCACAGGATCACCGGCGGCGTGAAATGCGGCCCGGCTGGGGTGCGGGCGACGGTCTGCCGGAACAGGCTTTCGGAGCCGGTCAGCGGCAGGAACTGCTTGGCGCGATCACCGCGCGATTCGGGCCAGAGGCGGGTACCCGCGCCGCCGCACAGGATGATCGGTTGAATTTCGGTACTCATCCCTCGGCTCTATCCTCTGTCAGTCGCGCGGTCATCCCCGAATAGGGCCCGGCGCGAGTGTAAAATTAACCGACACTTCA
>NZ_BCZQ01000013.1 GCF_001598815.1 Sphingopyxis terrae subsp. terrae NBRC 15098
CCAAGCCACGCTGCGTTAGGAATGGCGTGCCATCGCTAAGGACCCCCATCCCCAAATTGTTTACCTTTGTTCCACCTTCGTCGGTCAGGAAACCGAAATCCTGTTGTCGAGCGTCAGCAGTCGATAGGCTTGCAGGTAATTTGGCAATGGTGGTCATCTTGTGCTCCGCAGATTTCAATTCACCATAATTTCCATCATCACGAACTTGATTGCTAAGCCGCATTTCAAACCGAAAACCCACCCTTATTCCGGCGGTTCGATCCCGCCGCCAGCACTTTCTTGCCCGTCGGGGTCAGCGTCCATTTCGCGCCCTGTTGCGCCACCAAGCCCAGCGCGATGAGTTCGTCGCGGACGGGGTCGGTGGGGAGTTGGGGGCGGCGGTTTGACAGGCCCTCCAGGCAGGCGCGTTGCGGCTGGCTGAGGATCAGGAGTTTCAGTTTTTTCTTGTCGGTCATTTGCGACGTCTCTTTTCGATCATCGGTTCGGGCCGTTTGGCCCACCCCGCTTCGCCAAGCCAGCAAGCCGGCAGGCTTCGCTGCCCCTCCCCCCGGCCTGCGCCGGGGCAGGCTCTGAAGGGGGGGTGTTGGTTATTCGGCGGCGATGCCGGCCTGTTTGAACATGTCGTCGCCGCCATCGTCGCTGCTCGCGGCGGCCGGGTCGTCGTTCGCCTTGGCCTTCTTGCGGCTGTCGAAGCTGGTCCACACGGTGTTCCAGTCGCCGCGCGTCGCGGCCTTCGAATATTCGGTGGCGCGCGTTTCGAAGAAATTGGCGTGCTCGACGCCGTTCAGCAGCGGGGCGAGCCAGGGCAGCGGGTGTTCGTCGATCATGTAGATCGGCTGGAAACCGAGCTGTCCCAGGCGCCAGTCGGCGATGTAGCGAATGTAGCGCTTGATCTCCTTGGGCGTCATGCCGGGGACCGGGCCCTGTTCGAAGGCGAGGTCGATGAACGCATCCTCGAGCCGCACGGTCTTCTGGCAGCAGTCGATGATGTCTTCGCGGACGCTCTTGGTCAGGCAGTCGCGTTCCTTGACGAAGGCGTGGAACAGGCGCGTGATGCCTTCGCAGTGCAGGCTTTCGTCGCGCACCGACCAGCTGACGATCTGGCCCATGCCCTTCATCTTGTTGAAGCGCGGGAAGTTCATCAGCATCGCGAAGCTGGCGAAAAGCTGCAAGCCTTCGGTAAAGCCGCCGAACATCGCGAGCGTGCGCGCGATATCCTCGTCGCTGTCGACGCCGAAGGTGCCGAGATAGTCGTGCTTGGCGCGCATCTCGTCATATTCGAGGAACATGCCATATTCGCTTTCGGGCATGCCGATCGTGTCGAGCAGGTGCGAATAAGCGGCGATGTGGACGGTTTCCATGTTGCTGAACGCGGTCAGCATCATCTTGACCTCGGTCGGCTTGAACACGCGGCCGTACTTGTCGTGGTAGCAATCCTGCACCTCGACATCGGCCTGGGTGAAGAAGCGGAAGATCTGGGTGAGCAGATTGCGCTCATGGTCGCTGATCTTCTGCGCCCAGTCGCGGCAATCCTCGCCCAGCGGCACTTCCTCGGGCATCCAGTGGATCTGCTGCTGGCGTTTCCAGAAATCATAGGCCCAGGGATATTCGAAGGGCTTGTAGGTCTTGCGGGCTTCGAGAAGGGGCATGGCGTTTCCTCGGGTTCGATCTTTACTTTGTCATCCCCGCGAAAGCGGAGACCCAGTGTTGCGTAACCCCGCCCTGGGTTCCCGCTTTCGCGGGAATGACAGGATGGGGGAGGGCGGCCTTATTGGCAGGCCAGGCACTCGTCATAATCGGTGCTCTCGGCCGATAGCTCGAACTTCGCGGCCTCGGGCGTGTTGTCGGCTTCGACCCCGCCCGCGAAGCCGGCGCGCTGCACCGATTTCGAGCGGAGATAGTAGAGCGATTTGATGCCGAGCTCCCACGCGCGGTAGTGGAGCATGAGCAGATCCCATTTCTCGACGTCCGCCGGGATGAACAGGTTCAGCGACGCCGCCTGGTCGATATAGGGCGTGCGGTCGGCGGCGAGTTCGAGCAGCCAGCGCTGGTCGATCTCGAAGCTGGTCTTGAAACAGTCCTTCTCGTCCTGCGTCAGGAAGTCGAGGTGCTGGACGCTGCCGCCCCGCTCGAGGATCGAGTTCCAGATATTGTCGCTGTTCTTCGCCTTGTCGACGAGCAGCGCTTCCAAGTGCGGGTTGCGGATCGAGAAGCTGCCCGAGAGCGTCTTGTGCGTATAGATGTTCGCCGGGATCGGCTCGATGCACGCGCTGGTGCCGCCGCAGATGATACTGATCGACGCGGTCGGCGCGATCGCCATCTTGCACGAAAAGCGCTCCATCACGCCCTGATCGGCGGCGTCGGGGCAGGGGCCGCGCTCGTTGGCGAGCAGCATCGACGCCTGATCGACCTGCGCGCGGATATGCTTGAAGATGCGCAGGTTCGACGACTTCGCCATCGCGCCCTCGAACGGCAGGCCGCGCGCCTGGAGGAAGCTGTGGAAGCCCATGACGCCGAGCCCGACCGAGCGTTCGCGGCTGGCGCTATATTTTGCACGCGCCATTTCGGGCGGGGCGCGGTCGATATAGTCCTGCAGGACATTGTCGAGCATGCGCATCACATCTTCGATGAAACGCTTGTCGCCGTTCCACTCGTCCCAGGTTTCGAGGTTCAGCGACGAGAGGCAGCAGACCGCGGTGCGATCGTTGCCGAGATGGTCGCGGCCCGTCGGCAGCGTGATTTCCGAGCAGAGGTTCGAGGTCGACACCTTGAGCCCGAGATCGCGATGATGCTTGGGCATCATGCGGTTCACCTGGTCGATGAAGATGATGTAGGGCTCGCCCGTCGCGAGGCGCGTCTCGACGAGCTTCTGGAACAGCGAGCGCGCGTCGACGGTGCCGCGGACGCTCTGGTCCTTGGGCGAGCGGAGGTTGAATTCCTTGCCGTCGCGCACCGCTTCCATGAATTCGTCGGTAATGAGGACGCCGTGGTGGAGGTTCAGCGCCTTGCGGTTGAAGTCGCCCGACGGCTTGCGAACCTCGAGGAACTCCTCGATCTCGGGGTGCGAGATGTCGAGATAGCAGGCGGCCGAGCCGCGGCGGAGGCTGCCCTGCGAGATGGCGAGGGTGAGCGAGTCCATCACGCGAACGAAGGGGATGATACCGCTGGTCTTGCCGTTCAAACCGACGGGTTCGCCGATGCCGCGCACCGCGCCCCAATAGGTGCCGATGCCGCCGCCGCGCGAAGCGAGCCAGACATTCTCGTTCCAGGTGCCGACGATCCCTTCGAGGCTGTCGTCGACCGAATTGAGGTAGCAGCTGATCGGCAGGCCGCGGCCGGTGCCGCCGTTTGAAAGAACGGGGGTGGCGGGCATGAACCACAGCTTCGAGATATAGTCGTAGAGGCGCTGCGCATGGTCTGCATCGTCGGCATAGGCCGAGGCGACGCGGGCGAAGAGATCCTGATAGGATTCGCCGGGGAGCAGATAGCGGTCCTGCAAGGTTTCCTTGCCGAAGTCGGTCAGCAGCGAATCGCGCGACGAATCGGTGACGACCTCGAATCGGCGCGCATGCACCTTGGGCTCCGACGAATCGTTGAGCTTTGCGGCGGGTGCCGCAGCCTTTGATTCGGCACCCGATTCGGGCGCTGCCGGAGCGTCATTCTTCGTCAGTTCCACCGTCGCCACGTCGCCTGTCTCCACCCGTTCGGTCTCGCGAAAATCCATGTTTCAATGCCCCGTTTTCCGACCGCGCAGCGGCGCAGTCTGTTCCCGTCTTGTTCGACTCAGGGCGAAGCCCCAGCCTAGCACCATTCGACCGCCGGGTGGCACTTATTTTCGGACGCAAAAAGCTGTTTCCCGCCCCCATATGGGATGGAGCGCGGAAATCCGCCATTTTCGGCCGCATACTAATTCTTGGGGTGCCCCCGTGGTCTACCCACCATCTATAGTGCCACGTCGGCGCCGCGATGCAAGAGAGTAAATGACAGATTAGGGACTCGGTTCGTCGCTGATTTGATTCAACTCGTCGATGGAAAAGCACGCCTCAGGGGGTTATCGCCTGCGTTTCCGCGGGGTTCGGCCATATGTGGCGAAAGAGCATCGCTGTCGCAAAAAATCGGAGCGACGGCACAAGATATCGGGGTGCTTCGGACGGAGGGCCTTGCTCCAAAAGAAAAGGCCCCGGCAATGCCGAGGCCCAATCTTTGAAATTCGTTCGGGTTAGGCCGACGCGCCGCCGTTGCCGGAGCCGCCGCCACCCAGGAATCGCCAAAACCAACCCATGTCAGATCTCCTGTCGGTACTGCCCACGAAGAACAGTTAACGGAGCGTATACCTTAATCGACATGGTAAATCGAGTCTTAACTATAAATTCCCTGCCAATCTGGCACCTTAGGCGCGGCGGCTGTCGGAGGGCGGGGAGAGGCTGGCGAGGAGGTCGCCAATTAGCTGTGGTTTGCCAAGCAGATAGCCCTGGCCGATATCGCAGCCAAGCTGATCGAGAAGCGCCATCGTTTGCGCATCTTCGATGCCTTCGGCGACCGCGGTGGCGCCCAGGCGGTGGGCGAGATCGATGGTCGATTTAACCACTTCGAGGTTGCGCTGCGAATCGCGCATGGTCATCACGAATCGCTTGTCGATCTTGATTTCGTCAGCCTCGATTTCGGTCAGATATTCGAGGTTTGACTGCCCCGTGCCATAGTCGTCGATCGACAGGCGCATGCCGGCGCGGCGGATCTGCGCCAGCGTCTGGCGGGCCTGGAGGCTGTTTTCGATCTGTGCGGTTTCGGTGATTTCGATGGTCAGCCGTTCGGGCGGCAGATGATGCGCGCTGAGCATGACGCGGATCGTCGAGACGAGATCCTTGTGATCGAGCAGGGTCGCCGAGAGATTAACCGACATGTGAATTTCAGTGCCGAGTTTCTGCAACTGCGCCGCCGAACGGATCGCCTGGTCCATGACGAACAGGGTCAGGCGATAAATGTCCTGGCTCTTTTCGGCCTGAACGATGAATTCGTCGGGCGAGATCGGCCCGCGCGTCGGATGCGTCCAGCGCACGAGCGCCTCGACGCCGACGAGCTGCCGCGTCGCGATCCGGTATTGCGGCTGGAAGGCGACCCAGATGTCGCCCGCGTTGAGTGCATCCTCGAGCTGCGAGTGGAAGCTGAGCTGCCAGCCGGCATCGTCCTTTTGCTGCGGCGTATATTTGGTCCACAGGACGCGGCTGCGGATCGATTTTTCGGCGGCGACCAGCGCGGCGGCGAGCCGCTGCGCGTTCGAGCCTTCGAACTCGTCATTGACCCCGAAAGCCATCGACACGTCGACCTTCAACTCGTCGATGGTCAGCGGCGCGTTGAACAGCGCCGCCAGCCCCATGAGCTGCGTTTCGATCTGGCTGTGCTGATAATAGGGCACCAGCCATGCGAAGGTGCCGTCGAGATCGTGGTAGAGGGTAGTGCCCTGCGAAGCGAGCTGAAGCCGACGGGTCACCTGATCGACGAGTTTGCCGATCCCGTCGCCCGGAATGAAGGCGGCAAGATCTTCGAAGTTGATCACCTTAGCGGCAATGACAGTTGCGCTGCCGAAAGACTGCTGCGTGCGCAATGCTTCGAAATTGGGTAGTCCGGACAGCGGGTTCTCACGCTGCGCCGACCGCCTGCGCCTCGACCGCGACACATTCGCCGAAACCGTGGCGACAAAAAACAGAGCGGCACCGATCGAACTGCTGATCAGCATGGTCATCAACACCAGCTTGCCAATGATCAGGGCCGAAACCGTGGTGACAACCGCGATATTGAACCACCGTGTCTGGCGACGCGACAAGGCGGTAATCAGCGCAATCACGGCGAGCAGGAATGCAGGCGCCCAGCCGATGTCAAAAGGTATTCCACGCTTCAACGTCTCGGCACCTACGATATGGATGTAGGCGCCGGGCACGCGATCCTTGCCGGGCAGATAGTGGATATCCTGGAATGACTCGGCTGTCGGGGCGAAGATGACGTCTTTCCCTGCCAACTCGCGTTTGCCGATCTTGCCCGCCAGCACATCTGCGGCACTGTAAGTCGGGATGGAATTTACGTTATAGGAGTAATCGAGAGCATAGACGCTGGCCTTCTGCGGATGGAAATCGGCCATCATCGCTGAAAAGCTGGGATCGATCCTGCCGTCGACCATCACGGCGGCGGGAATGCGCCAAACTTGCCAAAACGCAAATTCCCAACCGATGACCCCGGTCTGGACTTCATTCCCGAACCCCGGGCCGGGCAAGTTTGCCAGTTCGGCGGTCGTCCCGCGCACCCATTTTGTAGAAGCGGCAAGGATGATGCGGTCATGCATCCGCTTGACCGCATCGGTCAGTAGCGGGAGGTCGCGGTCGTTGCGGCGGCGTTCATAGGTGAAGTCGACGAACAGCCGCTTGGCGCCGGCGCGATCGATCGCATCGATGACTTGCGCGTGGCGGCGGACCGAGAAATCGTCACGGCCATATTTTTCGATCGTCCGGTCGTCGAGGGCGACGACGACGATGTCGCCCGACACCGGGCGCCAGGCGACGGCACCGACAGCACTTTCGATGATGCGATCGATCGGTTCGGCGATCGACGACAGGCCCGCGGCCACGCTGAGCAGCAGCGCCAGCGCGATCGTCCGCCAACTGATGAAAAGGCTCTTGACCTTAACCGGCACGCACGGGTCTCCAAAATGACCCGCTGGCGTTAACTGAACCTGGTTAGCATCGCGTTAATCATGCCGCGAAACCGCGCCGCCCGATCGCGATGCGCGGCGCGGCTTTTCCGGCGTCAACCAAGGCGCGGCAGCGGCTCCAGCGCGGCGTCGCCGGCGAGCGCCGAGGGCGCGAGGCCGGTTGCCGCGGGCACGATCTGTTGCAGATAGAAGCGCGTCGAGGCGATTTTCGCTTCGAGGAAGGCGGTATCGCCCTCGCCGGCGTCGAGCGCGGCGCGCGCGCCCTGCTGCTCTACCGCCATCAGCCAGCCGCAGGTCGCGGTCGCCAGCATCGTGAGATAGGGATAGCTGCCCGCGAGCCGGTCGGGCGCGTTCGCCTGTTCGAGCCAGTCGGTGACCGCGGTGCAGGCGACGGCGAGGTCGGCGAGTTCGGGATGGCCGACGGCGCCGTGCGCGATGTCGGCGAGCAGGCTGCGCACGCCTTCGCCGCCCGCCATGCCGAGCTTGCGCCCGACAAGGTCGGCGGCCTGGATGCCGTTGGTACCTTCGTAGATCGGCGCGATGCGCGCGTCGCGATAATGCTGCGCGGCGCCGGTTTCCTCGATGAAGCCCATGCCGCCGTGCACCTGCACGCCGAGGCTGGCGACCTCGCAGCCGATGTCGGTCGCGTGCGCCTTTGCCAGGGGAATGAGGATTTCGGCGCGCAGCGCGGCGGCTTCGTCGCCGAGCTTGCCGAAATCGGTCTGTGCCGACGCATAATAGATCAGCGCGCGCGCCGCCTCGGTCTGGGCGCGCATCCGCCACAGCATGCGCTTGACGTCGGGGTGGTGCTCGATAGTGACGGGGGTGCGGTCGGCGCTGCCCGCGAGCGACGACTGGACGCGCTCGGCGGCGTAGCGCTGCGCCTGCTGCGTCGCACGCTCGGCGATCTGGACGCCCTGGCAGCCGACCATCAGGCGGGCGTTGTTCATCATCACGAACATCGCGCGCATCCCGCCCATCTCGTCGCCGACGATCTCGCCCAGGCAATCCTCGCCCTCGCCATAGACCATCACCGCGGTTGGCGAGCCGTGGATGCCGAGCTTGTGCTCGATCGAGGCGCAATGGACGCCATTCGAGATGGCGGGATTGCCGTCCGCGTCGAGGCGGTATTTGGGGACGAGGAAGAGCGAGATGCCACGCGTTCCCTCGGGCGCGCCGGGGGTGCGCGCGAGAACGAGGTGGACGATATTGTCGGTGAGATCATGCTCGCCGAAGGTGATGAAGATTTTCTGGCCCTTGATCTTGTAGAGACCCGCGTTCGGGCCTTCGGTGACCTTTTCGGCGGTCGAGCGCAGCGCGCCGACATCGCTGCCCGCGGCGGGTTCGGTCAGGTTCATCGTCCCGTTCCATTCGCCGGTGACGAGCTTGGGCAGCCAGGTCTGGCGCTGTTCCTCGGTGCCATAGGCCATCAGCGCGTGGATCGCGCCGGGGGTCAGGATGTTGCAGAGGGTGAAGCCCATGTCGGCGCTGCCCAGCGACTCGATGATCACCGTCGCGAGGGTGAAGGGCAGATCCTGTCCGCCATAGGCGGCGGGGCCGTCGATGCTGCCCCAGCCGGCTTCGACGAACTGCTTATAGGCTTCCTTGAAGCCCGGGGGCATCGTGACCTTGCCGTCCTGCCATATGGGGTTCTGGGTGTCGCCGACGCGGTTGAGCGGGGCATAGACCTCGGCCGCGAAGTCGCCGATGCCGGTGACGATCGCCTCGACCATATCGGGGGTCGCCGCCGCAAAGCGGTCGTGCTGCGCCATCGCATCGATGCGCGCGATATGCTGGAGGACAAAGAGCTGTTCGGTGGTCGGCGCCGTATAGGTCATGGGGTTTCCCGCTTTTGGGGGTGATTCCGTTGCGCCCGGCGCTATAGCGCGGCATGGCCGAGCGTCAAAACGAGAGTGTGGCAACAAAGGTCGCGCCCTATGGGGCCGATGCCATCGCGCGCGCAGCAGAGCTGATCGCGGCGGGGCAGCCGGTCGCGGTGCCGACCGAGACGGTTTATGGGCTTGCCGCCGACGCGCGCAACCCGCAGGCGGTCGCGCGCATCTATGCCGCGAAGGGGCGCCCCGATTTCAACCCGCTGATCGTTCATGTCCCCGACCTGGCGGCGGCCGAGCGGCTGGGTGTGTTCGGTGCGGCGGAGCGGGCGCTCGCGGCGGCGTTCTGGCCGGGGCCGCTGACGCTGGTGGTGCCGCGCACGGCCGATTGTCCGGTGGCGCGTATCGCGACGGCGGGGCTCGATACCATCGCGCTGCGCGTGCCGGGACACCGCGCGATGCAGGCATTGCTCGCCGCGACTGGCGCGCCGCTCGCCGCGCCGAGCGCCAATGCGAGCGGCCGCGTGAGCCCGACCAAGGCGGAGCATGTGCTCGCGAGCCTCGACGGCCGGGTCGCGCTGGTGATCGACGATGGCGCGACCATGGCGGGGGTCGAATCGACGATCGCGCGGGTGACGGACGGCGCGGTCGAGGTGCTGCGGCCGGGGCCGGTGACCGCCGCGATGCTGGGCGCGGCCAGCGGCCTGCCGGTGACGGGCGTTGCGGGATCGGAGATCGTCGCGCCGGGGATGCTCGCCAGCCATTATGCGCCGGGCAAGCCGGTGCGGCTGGGCGCGCGCGACTTCGCGGCGGACGAATATGGCATCGGTTTCGGCGCGCTGGCCGGCGACTATAATCTGAGCGCGGCGGGCGACCTGACCGAGGCTGCGGCGCATCTGTTCGATGCGCTGCACGCGGGGGCGGCGAGCGCGAAGCCGCGCATCGCTGTCGCGGCGATCCCCGCTGAAGGGCTGGGCGCGGCGATCAACGACCGGCTCGCGCGCGCGGCGGTCTAGGCGGCCGCGGGCTCGATCGGATCGAGCTGCGGGGTCTTGCGCGCGACGATCAGGCAGGCGGCGACGATCAGCAGCGCGCCGGCGATGGTCGGCAGCGTCACCGGTTCGGCGTAGAAATACCAGCCGAACATCATCGCCCAGAGGAAGCCCGTATATTCGGTCGTCGCGAGGATCTGCGCCTCGGCGCGGGCATAGGCCCAGCTCAGGAGCAGCAGGGAGATCGTCGCGAGAATCGCGGCGCCGACGATGTGCGGCGCATGGGCGCTGCCCGGCGGCACTGCGAACCACGGCGCGCCGAGGCCGAGGAACAGGGTGACGAACAGATTCTGGTAGAAGGCGATTTCCATCGGTTCGGCCATCTTGGCCTGCCGCCGCGCGAGGATGAGGTTGTAGGCGTAGAAGATCGCCGACAGGAACACCGCACCGACCGCGAGCAACGCCTCCGCCTCATATTGCCCCTGTCCGAGCTTGCCCGCGACGATGACCACGACGCCGACCAGCCCGAGCATAGAGGCGGCGATCGACCGCGGCCCGATCTTCTCCCCTAGGAATATCGCGGCCATGTAGAGCGTCATCAGCGGCGCCACGAAGGCGAGCGCGATCGCTTCGGCCATCGGCAACCGCGCGAGCGCCCAGAAGAAGGTGATCGCCATCCCCGCGACGAACAGCGCGCGCACCGCGTGGATCTTCATCGTCGCGGCATCGGGCCAGGCGGCGGGTCGCGAGGCGAGGTAGAGGAGGCCGCTGAACAGAGTGCCGGCGCCGGTGCGCCAGAGCACGGCATTATAGGCGCCGATGTCGATCGAGAGCCCCTTCATCAGCACATCCATCGCTGAAAAGGTCGCGATCCCTGCGCAGGCGACGAGGAAGGGGATGACGGGCGAGGGCGAATCGGGGCGCATGGGGAGGGCTTTATATTGATCGCCGGGATTCGTCATTGCGAGCGAAGCGAAGCAATCCAGAGCGGCGTATTCCAACTCTGGATTGCTTCGCTTCGCTCGCAATGACGACGCGGAATGAGACCGAAGATCAATCGATCCCGTCCGTTCGCCGGATGAAGTCGGCTACGTCGCTGTGCATTTCCGACAACAGCGTCGGGTTCACATAAACCATGTGGCCCGAGGGGTAATATTTGTATGCGATGTTCGCCTGCAATTGCTTGGGCACGGGCAAGTGCGCGAGTTCGTAGCGGCCGGCGAAATAGGGCGTAGAAATGTCGAAATAGCCGCCCGTCACCAGCAGCTTCAGCTTCGGATTCTGCTTCATCGCGACCGCCAAGTCGGGGAGGACGTTGGGGAGCGCGATCAGCGGCTGGCCGGCGCCGGGCGGCTGATGCTTGTAATCCCAGCTGCCATAGACATCGAGCCCGCCTTCATAATGCTTGCCTGCGCCATAGCCCAGGATGCCGCGGACATAGTCGTTGAACGCCGCGATGTAGGCGGCGCCGATCGCGCTGCCCTGCGGATCGTAGGATGCGGTCTTGCTGAGCGGATCGAGCGTCGCCCCGGTGAAGCGGGTGTCGAGCGTGCCGGTGGTTTCGCCCTTGTCGGCGAGCAGTTCCTTTTGCAGCGCGCCATATTCGATGCGCAAATTGGTCTTGAGCAGATAGTCGACCGGCAGGCCGGTATATCCGTGGAGTCTGGTCGCCATCGCCTGCCGGTCGGCGTCGGGCAGGGCGTTGCCCTTGAGCAGCGCGAGCGCATAGTCGCCGGTCGCAAAGGCCTCGACCTCTTTCAGGAAGGGCGCGAGCTCGCGTCCCATGCCCGCGCGTTTGTGATACCATGCGGTCGCGGCATAGGTTGGCAGCGAGACGATATAAGGAAGGTCGACCCCCGGATTGACCTGCGGATCGTCGGGGACGAGATCCCAGTTCAAAATGTCCGAAAGCAGGATGACGCCGTTGAGGTCGATGTCCTGCCGTTGCAGCGCCAGCGTCATCCCCGCCGCGCGCATCGTCCCATAGCTTTCGCCGTAGAGATATTTGGGCGATTTCCAGCGGCCGTATTTCGACAGGAAATCGCGGACGAAGACCGTGAAGGCGTGGATATCCTGATCGACGCCGAACCATGCCTTGTCCTTGTCCTTGCCGGCGACGCGGCTGAAGCCGGTGCCGGGCGCGTCGATAAAGACGAGGTCGGAGACGTCGAGCAGGCTGTGCTCGTTGGGAACGGTGCGATAGGGTGCGCTGCCGTGGGCAAGATCGGGGGTTTCGACGCGCTGGGGGCCATAGGCTCCCATGTGGAGCCACAAGGTTGGCGATCCGGGCCCGCCGTTGAACAGAAAGGTGATCGGCCGCGCTTCGGCGGGCGCGCCCTCCTTGAAATAGGCGGTGTAGAACATCGAGGCTTCGGACGCCGGAACCTCGGCCGCAGCGTCCTTGTCGCGCTTGCGTTCAATGGCGACGGTGTCGTCCCAGCCCCTGGGGTGGACGACCAGCGTGCCCGCGACGGCGCGATAGGGGATGGCGACGCCGCCGACCGTCACCGAGCCGCGGCTTTCGACCTCGGTGGGGGTGAACATCGGTTCGTCGGGGGCGGGCTTTTCGGACGCGGGCCGCACCTCCTTCGACTGTGCGGTGGCGCAGCCGGCGAGGACGAACGCGAGAGTGGCGGCGGCGATGAATTTCATACGGTCGATCCCTGCATCAGGTCGTCATTGCGAGCGGAGCGAAGCAATCCAGGGCGGTTTGCACTACTCTGATTTGCCACGCGGCTCCGCCGCTCGCAATGACGAGAAGGGCTTATCGGAAAGTCGCCTGCCCCGCGCCGTCGATGTTGAGTTTCTGACCCGAGCAATAGGGGTTGGCGTCGCTGACGAACCAAAGCACCGCCGCAGCGACATCGGAGGGATCGGACACACGGCCGAAGGGGAATTTGGCGTCGAGATGGTGAATGTCGGGATTACCCGTGATCGCCTGCGCCAGTCGTTCGCCCATGTCGCTGATCGTCAGGCCCGGAGCGACAATATTAACGCGCACGCCGTTCCGAAGTTCTTCCTTGGCAAGCGCGAGGGCGAGCGCTTCGCCCGCGACCTTGGCCATGGTGTAGGGGGCGCTGTTGGCGCTGTGCTGCAGCGTGGCGACGCTGGAAATGACGATCACATCGCTGCGCGCATGCTGGCGAAGCTGCGGCAGCGCGAGGCGGCTCAGCCGGTGCGCGCCGACCGCGTGGACCGCAAGGAGCTTTTCGACCTCGGCGGCGTCGGTGTCGGCGACGGTCCGGCCGCGGCTGGCGATGCCGGCATTGTTGATCAGGATCGACATCGGCCCGAAATCATCCTCGATCGCGGCGACCATCGCAGCGCTCGCCGCCTCGTCGGTGACCGACGCCTGATAGGCCTTGGCCCGGCGGCCGAGCGCCTGGATCGCCGCGACGGTTTCGGCGGCGGCGTCCGCGTCGCGGGTGTAGTTGACCGCAACGTCGGCGCCCGCCCCGGCGAGCGCCAGCGCGATGCCGCGGCCGATCCCGCGCGATGCCCCGGTGACGAGCGCGGTGCGACCGCCAAGGTTCATATCCGCCATCAGTTTTCCTCTCCCATAAGTTCGTTATAGATGTCGTCGTCGCTGCGGCTCGCGGCATTGCGCCATTTGGGCGCCGCCTTGCGGTTGAGCACGCGGCCGTCGCCGTCGAGGATCGCGACGGTCGGGGTGCCCTTGATTTTGAAACGGAAGCGCGCCGGCACCTCGGGATGCCGGACGAGGCCGGCGTGCGGCATCCCGATATCGGCAAATACGACAATATAGCGGCTCCGCACCGGGGCGAACCGATCTGTCGCGAGCAGATTGGCGAGCCACGCGCTGTCGTGGCAGGTGCCCGTCCCCATGACGAGCAGCACGCGCTTGCCCGATGCGCTGGCGGCGGCGAGCGCGGCGTCGATGGCGGCCATCGGATCGTCGTCGGGATCGAAAGCGTCGGTCTTGTAGGGTTCGGCAACACCGGGCATCGCGCGCGGCGCCGCTGTGGCGGAAAGAGGGGATGTCAGAGCGAGCGCGGCGGCAAGCGCGAGGGCGAAGCGGCGGGTCATCGCGCGACGGTAGCAGCGCGCGCGAAGAATCGGAATGACGTTTCCGTCAACGTAAGCTAGCCTGATCGGCATGAGCTGGAAAAAGGAAGTCGACGAGCTTTCCGCGCGGCGCGCGATGGCCGAAAAGATGGGCGGCGAAGAGAAGGTCGCGCGCCAGCACAGCCGCGGCAAGATGGATGCGCGCGCGCGGCTCGCCGCGATCGTCGATCCGGGCAGCTTTCGCGAGATCGGCAAGATCGCGGGGCGGGGGGATTATGGCCCCGATGGCGAACTCGAAGATCTGGCCGCGTCCAATTTCATCTTCGGGCGCGCGAATGTGGGCGGCCGGCCGGTGGTGGCGAGCGCCGACGATTTCACCGTGCGCGGCGGCGCGGCCGATGCGGCGCTGCACCGCAAGTTCATCCAGTGCGAGGCGATGGCGCACGAATATCGCCTGCCGCTGATCCGCATGATCGACGGCACCGGCGGCGGCGGGTCGGTGAAGACGCTGGAGGATATGGGCTATACCTATATCCCGCACGTACCCGGCTGGGACCAGATCATCGCCAATCTCGATACCGTGCCCGTCGTCGCGCTGGCGCTCGGGCCGACCGCGGGGCTGGGCGCGGCGCGCGTCGTCGCGAGCCACTACAGCATCATGGTGCGCGGCCTGTCGCAACTGTTCGCGGCCGGCCCGGCGGTCGCCGCGGCGATCGGCGACACGCTCGACCGCGAGGAACTGGGCGGGGTCGACGTGCATACGCGCAACGGCGTCGTCGACGACGAGGTGGCGTCGGAGGCCGAGGCCTTTGCGCGGGCGCGCTGGTTCCTGTCCTACCTGCCGTCGTCGATCCATGAGCGCGCGACGCGGACGCCGTGCAGCGATCCGGTCGACCGCCGCGACGAGGCGCTGCTGTCGGTCGTTCCGCGCGAGGCAAAGCAGGTCTATTCGATGCGGCGCATCGCGGGGGCGGTGTTCGACCAGGGCAGCTTCTTCGAAATGGGCGCGCGGTGGGGGCGAGCGGTGATCACCGCCTTTGCGCGATTGGACGGTTATCCGGTCGCGGTGCTCGCGAGCGATCCCACCTATCTGGGCGGATCGTGGGACGCCAAGACGAGCGAGAAGGCCGAGCGTTTTGTGAAGCTGGCCGACCAGTTCCGGCTGCCGATCGTCCACCTCGTCGACAATCCGGGCTTCATGATCGGCGGCGAGGCCGAGCGAACGGGGACGATCCGCTATGGCGTGCAGGCGATGAACGCAATCTACCGCGCGAGCGTGCCGCTGGCGTCGGTCGTCGTGCGGCGCGCCTATGGCATCGCGGGCAGCGCGATGTCGAACGCCGAGCGCTTCCAGTACCGCTTTGCGTGGCCCTCGGGCGACTGGGGCAGCCTGCCGATCGAGGGCGGGGTCGAGGTCGCGTACAAGAGCGAGCTCGAGGCCGCGGAGGATCCAGCGGCGCATCTGGAAGCGATCCGCGAACGGCTCAACCGCGTCCGCTCGCCGTTCCGCACCGCCGAGAAATTCGGGGTCGAGGACATCATCGATCCCCGGGATACGCGGCCGCTGCTTTGCGAGTTCGCCGAGCTGGCGTGGCGGGTGCTCGATTAAGGCGTTTCAGCCCTCCAGATTCTCCCGGAATCGCCGGCTGCCGCGGAGCATCTCGCCGCTTTCCATCTCGACCTCGAAATCGCCGCTCTTGTGTGTGACGACGCGCCGGACCGCCTGTTTTCGGACGATGCGTCCGCGGTGGATGCGGACGAAGCCCGCGTGGGCCAGTTCGGCTTCGATCGCGCTCAATGTCGCGCGGTGGAGCAGGCGCTGGCCACGCCATGCGATCTCGACATAATTGCCCGCTGCGGTGACATGCTCGATCTCGGCGACCGGCAAGTGGTGCGTGACCGATCCGTCGCCGACCGCGAGCGTCGTCGGCGCGACGATTCCGACCGGCGGCATGGCGTAACGGTCGATCAGCCACTGCATCAGGAACATGAGCAGGATCAGCTCGGCATAAGTCGCCAGATCCTTGCGCAATTCATAAAAGACCGGCGTCCCGTCGGGCGATTCGAAATGATAGGTGCCGCCCGATAGCCGCCACGCGAGCATGCGAAAGCCGACCATCAGCGCGATATGCGCGAGCGACACGGGAAAGGCGAGCGCGGCATGGATCGCGACCGCCGTGCGCCAGCCGAAGCGCGGTGGGCGGACGGTGCGGACGCTGAACCAGCAGACGATCATCATCAGCGCCCAGGCGAGCAGGCTGGTGCTTTCGTATGTCCATGCCGTCGCCGCGGTCACATCGACGCCCGCCGCGCGGCGGTCGGCAAGATAGGAATAGACGTTCGAGGTGATACGGATGAGTCCGTAGGCGAGCAGCGCCCCGAAGGCGAGCAAGGTCAGCGCGCGCGGGCCGAAACCGTTCGTCCCGGTCGCGCCGCCGCTCGTCCCTCGCCCGTCCTTCTCCGTCACATCGGCTCCGCAATTCGTCCCGCCGCCGTCGCCCGGCTGCCGCCATCCCGATTAGCGGCTGCGGCGGGCCCCGGCAAAGGAGATTTGGGTATGGTGACGACACGGCATTATGGGATGGACTGGTTGCGCATCGGCGCGTTCGCGCTGCTCATCCTCTATCATATCGGGATGTATTTCGTGCCTTGGGGGTGGCATGTCAAAACGCCGCATCCGATGGACTGGGTGCAAATCCCGATGATGGCGACGAACAGTTGGCGATTGCCGCTGCTGTTCCTCGTGTCGGGTTATGCCAGCGCCGCGCTGTTCGCCAAGCTCGGCGGCGCGGGGGCCTTCCTGCGGTCGCGCAGCGCACGGCTGCTGATCCCGCTCGCCTTCGGGATCATCGTCGTCATTCCGGTGCAGCCGTGGATCGAGTTGGCGACCCAGCATGGTTATGCGCATGGTTTCGGCTACTTCTGGGGCGACGACTATTTCCGCTTCGGAACGCTCGACGGGATCGTGCTGCCGACGTGGCAGCATCTGTGGTTCGTCGTCTATCTGTTCGCGTACACGCTGCTCGCGGTCGCGGCTCTTGTGCTGGTGCCCGAGCGGGCGCGGACCAAGATCGCCGATGGTGCGGCGCGGTTGCTCGGCGGCTGGGGGCTGCTGATTGCGCCGCTTGCTATATGGCTCGCCATCCTGTTCGCCTTTCCGGGCTATCGCGAGACGCACGCGCTGGTCGACGACGGGCCGAACCATCTCCATTACCTCGTGCCCTTCTTTATCGGCTGGCTACTTCGCGAGCGGCCGGTGCTTTTCGAAAGCGTCGCGCGCTGCTGGCCGGCGGCGGCGGCGCTCGCGGTCGCCGCCTATGGCTATATCGTTTGGGCGATGTGGAGCGCGCCGGACGAAGGCCCGGCCCCGGCGGGAATCGTGACGATCTTCATGGTCGTGCGGCTGGTGCAGGGCTGGGCGACCATCGTCGCGCTGATCGGCATTGCCGACCGCTTTGCGAACCGCGACCATCCACGGCGCGCCATGCTCGCCGAGGCGGTGTTCCCCTTTTACATCGTCCATCAGACGATCATCGTCGTCGTCGGCTGGTGGCTGTTGCAGGGGCAGGTCGCGGCGTTGCCGGCCTTCCTGATCCTCGTCGCGGCGACGGTCGGGGGATGCTGGGCCTTTTATCTCGGCGGACGGCGGATCGACTGGCTGCGGCCGCTGATCGGGCTTCAGCGCCGCGCGTGACAGCGGCGCGGCTTTGTGTCAGCTTCCCTGCAAGAAAAAGGGGAGGCTGACATGCAGATCGTGAGAGGATTGGCGGCGATCGTCGGGGTCGCGATGGTGCTTATGGGCGGGCTGTGGATATTGCAGGGGCTCGACATCGTGCGCTGGCCCGCGAGCAGTTTCATGCTGGGCGACATCGTGTGGACGCGCAACGGCGCAGTCCTGGCGGTGCTGGGCGTCGTGCTGATCTGGCTAGGGCGTAAACGCGCCTGATCATCCATCGACTACAATTGTAGTTGATCTGTATTGCAGATGTGATACAGCTTCGTCGGACGGCGCGGCGCCGGACGGGGACCGGTCGCGCCGAATATCCTTTCGATGGAGACCGATATGATGCCTGGCCGTTTTCCCCTGTCGCTGCTGCTGCTCGCGGCGAGCCCCGCGGCACTTATGCTGCCGACACCCGCCGCGATGGCGGCCGATGCCGGTGCGGCGGTGCCGTCCGACGTCGTCGCCGAACATTATGCCGCGCAGCTCGAAGCCAATTATGTCTATCCCGATACCGGGAAGCGCTACGCCGCCGCGCTGCGCGAAGGCATTGCGGCGGGGCGCTATGCGCCGCTGACCGGCGCGGCGCTCGCCGAGGCGCTGGGCGCGACGGTGCAGGGGGTGTCGCCCGACGGGCATCTGCGCGTGAAGCCGCCCGAGAGCGCGGATGCGGCGCCCGGCGCACCGCCCGCGCCGCGCCCGAAAAAGCCCGCGATCGAACAGCCCGGCTGGATCGCGCCGGGCATTGCTTTCATCCGCTTCAATGTCTTTCCGAACGACGCGGCGGTCACGCAGGCGGCGGCGCAGTTCATGGCCGATCATGCCGACGCCAAGGCGATCATCTTCGACATCCGTTCGCACAATGGCGGCGGGATCGACCAGATGGACGTCATCTTTCCCTGGCTGTTCGCGAAGCCGACGCGGCTCGTCGCGATGGCGACGCGGGCATCGGTCGATGCCGAGGGCGGCTCGCCGATCGACGGCATCCCCTCGATGCGGCCGGTCGCGGGCGACCCCGCCATGGTGACGCGCGAACATTGGGCGACACCGAACGGCGACCCGCGGCTGGCGCAGGCAAAAGTCTATGTTCTGACGTCGGGCGCGAGCGCGTCGGCGGCCGAACATTTCGCGTTGGCGATGAAGGCGAGCGGGCGCGGTGTGCTGATCGGCGCGCCGACCGGCGGCGCCAATCATTTCGGGCGCGGTGAAGAACTGGGCGGCGGCTTTACCGCCTTCATCCCGGTCGGGCGGACCTATGATCCGGCGACGGGGAAGGATTGGGAAGGCGACGGGGTGCAACCCGACATCGCGGTGCCCGCCGCGGCGGCGCTGGAGCGGGCGCTGACCGAATTGGGGATTGCGCCGGGCGAGGCAAAACGCCTGTCCGATGCGCACATGCCGAGCTGGCCGATGGAGCGGCGCCGCCGCCCCGGCGCGTCAGGCGGCTGACGTCGCTGCTTGGGCGAGGGCGGGGAGCGCGTCGCCATCGACGCGCATCACCGTCCATTCGTCCATCATCCGCGCGCCGAGACTGTGGTAGAAGCCGATGGCGGGGGCGTTCCAGTCGAGCACCGACCATTCGAGCCGCGCGCAGTCGCGCTCCACGCAAAGCTGCGCCAGATGTGCGAGCAGCGCCTTGCCGAGTCCGGCGCCGCGCGCTTCGGGACGGACGAACAGATCTTCAAGATAGATGCCCGGCTTCCCCTCGAACGTCGAAAAATTGTGAAAGAAGAGCGCGAAGCCCTGTGGCACGCCATCGACTTCGCCGATCACCACTTCGGCATAGGGGCGTTCGCCGAACAGCTTGGTGCCGAGCGTGGCGTCATCGAAACGCACTTCGTGGGCAAGCTTTTCATAGTCGGCGAGCGCGCGAATGAGGCCCGCGATCAAAGGCAGGTCGGCGCGGGTGGCGGGGCGTATGGCAAGGGTCATGCCGGCGCTTTGTCGGGCGCCGATGCGGTTGTCAATTTTCGGGGGAGGTCGACATCGGGAAGCGACAGATAGCGGACTTACCTCGCTTATTTCCTATTATTCGCTGCGCGAGCCATAAACGATAATATCAGGCCCTTGATATCTCGACCTGTAGGCGAAATCGATGAGGTGCTTGTGGTCCCATTCAGGATTCTCGCAATACTCATCATAGCAAGCGGTAAAAAATTCAGAGATCATCTTCAAATCTTCGACGGACACAACGAGGGTTGCTTCTCTAAGTTCCGATACGCCAGTTTCTTCCACTGGATTGCTTGCGTTCACATCCGTCCCATAAACTTTCATTGCTCTCTGATCCTATGTGCGGAGGGCCTATCTCGATGTCATAAGCGTTATAGCCACACATGCGTTAACGCCCGCTTCCGACCCCAAAGTCGCCGTTCGCGGCCGATCTGGATCGAATGTCGGCTAACGACCGATTGCGGACATCTTCTTCATCGTCATCCCGGACTTGATCCGGGATCCATTCACTCAGCGTCGGAATAATGGATCCCGGATCCAGTCCGGGATGACGACTGAGGTGAGCCCAGCGTGTATATGTGTTCCCCGGTGAAGGCCGGGGCCCATGGCTTTACGGCACCGACCTCAGCGTTCGACGCTCTGGACCCCGGCTTTCGCCGGGGTCCACAAAGCGGCTCACCGCAACGCCCGCTCTCCACCCCATTCCGGTCTGTCGTCGATGGCGAAAGGGGAAAGGGCCACCTGTCCCTTCCCACCCCGAAATCGCAGCGCGGCTGTCGTGGCGGGTTACGCCGCCTTGCCGTGCGTCACGTCCATGCTCACCGCGCTGCCGGCGTCGATCGCGGCCGCCTTGGCTTCGACCAGTTTGACGATGTGCGCGATCATGTCGGCGTCCTCGACATGGTGGTCGGTGACGCCCGAGAGATAGACCATATGCTTGCCGTTGCCGCCGCCGGTGATGCCGATGTCGGTTTCGCGCGCTTCGCCGGGGCCGTTGACGACGCAGCCCAATACCGAGAGCGACATCGGCGTCTTGATGTGCTGGAGCGCGTCTTCGAGCGCCTGCACCGTGCGGATGACGTCGAAGCCCTGACGCGCGCAACTGGGGCAGGAGACGACGCGGACGCCGCGCGTGCGCAGGCCCAGTGATTTCAGGATTTCATAGCCGACGCGCACTTCCTCTTCGGGTTCGGCCGACAGGCTGACGCGGATCGTGTCGCCGATCCCGGCCCAGAGAAGGTTGCCGATGCCGAGCGCCGATTTGACGGTGCCGCCGATCAGCCCGCCGGCTTCGGTGATGCCGAGGTGGAGCGGACAATCGACCGCTTCGGCGAGCTGCATATAGGAGGCGACGGCGAGGAAGACGTCGCTCGCCTTCACCGCGACCTTATATTCGTGGAAGTCGTGGTCCTGCAGCAGCTTGATATGGTCGAGCGCGCTTTCGACCAGCGCCTCGGGGCAGGGCTCGCCATATTTTTCGAGCAGATCCTTTTCGAGGCTGCCCGCATTGACGCCGATGCGGATCGCGCAGCCGTTCGCCTTGGCGGCGCGGACGACCTCGCCGACGCGCTCCGACGAGCCGATGTTGCCGGGATTGATGCGCAGGCAGGCGGCGCCGGCGTCGGCGGCTTCGAGCGCGCGCTTATAGTGGAAATGGATGTCGGCGATGATCGGAATGCGCGCGGCGCGGACGATCTTGCCGAGCGCCGCGGTGCTGTCGGTATCGGGGCAGGAGACGCGGATCAGGTCGGCGCCCGCATCCTCGCAGCGGCGGATCTGGTCGATGGTCGCGACGGGATCACTCGTCGGCGTGTTGGTCATCGTCTGCACGGTGATCGGCGCGCCGCCGCCGACGGGGACGTTGCCGACCATGATCTGACGGCAGTCGCGCCGCGCAATGTCGCGCCAGGGGCGCAGGCCGGGATTGTGATCGCTCATGAAACGGGTCCGGTGAGGAGAGGCTGGGATGCGCCTCCTTTAGCCGCGCGCGCGCGGCTTGGCAAAGCCTGTGGGCCGCGGTCGCGCTTGTGGCGGGAAAGACACAGTGTGGCGGCGAATGTAACATTTGTGCAGTTTTCAATTGTGCGCTGCCGCATGTTGCGCAATTTTCCGCGCGTTCCTGACCACGCGCCGGCCACAAGAGCATCGGGAGAGGATCGGGCGGGAACCGCAGGATGGACGGTTTCGGTTCAATATCGATGAGAGGGGGGCTCACCCAATGAAGTTTCTTACCAAGGCATGCTTCGGCATGCTGCTCGCGACATCGGCGATGGCGATGGCGACGCCGGCCATGGCGCAGGACGCGACCGACGCGCCCAGCGGTCCGATCACCGTGTCGGGCGGGGTCGACCTGGTGTCCGACTATCGTTTCCGCGGCATTTCGCTGTCGAACGAAAAGGTCGAGGTGCAGCCGACGATCACGCTGAGCCACGAAAGCGGTCTCTATGCCGGCGTCTGGGGATCGGGCCTGCCGAAGACCGACGAATTTGGCAAGGTCGAGGTCGATCTTTATGCCGGCTGGTCGGGCGAAGTCGCCCCCGGCACCTCGGTCGACATCGGCGCGACCTATTATTGGTATCCCGATGGCAAGGATGCCTTCGGCCCGGTCGACTATGTCGAGATCATCGGCAAGCTGTCGCACGACATCGGACCCGTGTCGGCGACGGCCACCGTCGCCTATGCGCCGAGCCAGAAGTCGCTCGGCAGCGATGACAATATCTATCTGAACATGGGCCTGTCGTCGGGGATTCCGAATACGCCGGTGACGGTCGATGCGTCGCTCGGGTACACGAGCGGTTCGCTGAGCGCGGGAGCGCCCGGCGGCGATTATCTCGACTGGACGGTCGGCGCCACGCTGACCGCGGGCATCTTCAATCTGGGCGTCCACTATGTCGATACCGACATCAAGAAGACCGGGATCAAGGCAGTCGACACGCTGTATGACCCGACCGTCGTCTTCAAGGTCGGCGTCGCCTTCTGACAGCGCGGCCCGATCGGGCCGACGGTAAAGCACGGGCGCCGACCGCGGGTTGGCGCCCGTTTGCGTAATATTGTTTCCGTTGAAACCGGATATGCGCAACGACCTGTTGCATAAAAGCCGCAATCCGCGCCTTATCGTGCCGGATGCGGCTTTTTTGTTTGTGCGCCGCAGCAAATTGTCGGAGAGAGGCGCCACGTACGGCCGACCGGAGCAAAGACTTCGGCTGTCTTGCGGCAGGCAGGGACGATCCATTTTACCTTGTTAAGGGGATCAACCCATGAAGACTCTCTCCCGCGCGTGCCTGGGCCTTGCCCTTGCGGCTTCCGCGCTTCCCGCCACCGCTTTCGCCCAGGACGAAGCGCCCTCCGATCCGATCACCATTTCGGGCAGCGTGACGCTGGTATCCGACTATCGCTTCCGCGGCTTCACCCAGAGCAGCGAAGACCCGGCGATCCAGGGCGGCATCACCGTGACTCACGAAAGCGGCTTTTACGCCGGCACCTGGGCGTCGAGCGTCAGCTTTGCCGGTAACACCGAGGTCGACCTGTTCGCGGGTTACAGCAAGGATGTCGGCGGCGTGACGGTCGACGGCGGCCTGCTTTACTATCTCTATCCGCAGCATGGCGGGTCGGGCGCCGACTTTTTCGAACCCTATCTGAACCTGTCGACCGATGTCGGGCCGGTGAATGCGAAGGTCGGCGTCAACTATGCGTGGAAGCAGTCCGCGCTCGGCAATCTGCAGGACCCGAGCCGCGCGCCCGGTGCCAAATCGTCGGCCTTCTATCTGCACGGCGAACTCGCCGCCGACATTCCGGGCACGCCCCTGGCGCTGAACGCGCATGCTGGCCATGCGTGGAGCGACGCCTTCCCCGGCGGTTTCGACGGCAAGGTGTTCGACTGGTCGGTCGGTGCCACGGCTTCGTACAAGATGCTGACCTTCGGCGTCAGCTATGTGAACACCGACGAGCCCAAGGCCGGCGGGTACAAGGAAGCGATCGGCGCCGACGGCGCGGTGGTCTTTTCGCTCGGCGCGTCTTTCTGACGCCGGGCAGGGGCGGCCTTCGGGGGGAGGCCGCCCCCTCCTTCTTCAGCTATTCGGAATGCCAGCGCAGATTGCCGCGCCCAAGGTCGGCGAGACTTTTCGCGCCCATCAGTTTCATGCCGCGCTCCATTTCGGCGCGGAGCAGCGCGACCGCGCGCGCCACCCCCGCTTCGCCCGCCGCGGCGAGTGCATAGAGATAGAGCCGGCCGCCCGAGCAGGCTTTCGCCCCGACCGACAGCGCCTTGAGCACATGCGTCCCGCGGGTGATGCCGCCGTCGCAGATGACCTCCACCCGGTCGCCGACCGCATCGACGATCGCCGCCAGCGCGTCGAAGGGCGCGATGCTGCCGTCGAGCTGGCGCCCGCCATGGTTCGACACCATGATCGCGGTGGCGCCGATGTCGGCGGCGCGCCGCGCATCCTCGACCGCGACGATGCCCTTCAGGCAGAAGGGGCCGTCCCACGCCTTGCGGATTGCCTCGGCGCGTTTCCAGTCGAGGCTCTGGTCGAGCATGGTGGTGAAATATTCGGCGACCGATTTCGGCACGCTCGACCCTTCGGACACGTGGGTCGCAAGGTTGGGCAGGCTGAATTTTTCGCGCAAGACATAGTTGAGGCCCCAGCCGGGCTTGATCGCATAGCTCAGCATGTTCGACGCGGTGAAGCGCGGCGGCGAGGTAAAGCCCGAGCGCAGGCAGCGTTCGCGGTTGCCGCCGACGATCGTGTCGACGGTGAGCGCAACGGCGTCGAATTTTGCCGCGCGCGCGGCCTCGAGCATCGCATGGTTGAGCCCCTCATCCTTATGGACATAGAGCTGGAACAGCTTGGGGCCGTCGGTCAGCGCGCCCGCTTCGGCGAGGCCGATCGTCGCGAGGCTCGATATGCCGGCGACGGTCCCCGCATCGGCGGCAGCGCGCAGCACCGCCCGCTCGCCCTGCCAGTGGAACAGGCGCTGGAGCGCGGTGGGTGACAGGAAGAGCGGCATCGCGATCTCGCGGCCGAAGAGCGTCGTTTTCATGTCGATCGATTCGACGCCGGCCAGCACGCGCGGGATGAGGTCGCACCGGTCGAAGGCGGCGCGGTTGCGGCGACGCGTCACCTCGTCATCCGCGGCGCCGTCGATATAGTCGAACACCGGCCAGGGCAGCCGCCGCTTCGCCAGCGCGCGGAAGTCGTCGATATTGTGGCAGTCGGTCAGCTTCATGTCGTGGTCGCTCCAGTCAGGCGGGCGAGCGCCCAGCGCGGTTCGATCGCGCGCGCGGGGTCGGCGATGTGCGCCGCGATACGCGCGCCGATGACCGGGGCGAGCGCGAAGGCACGCCCAGTCGCGCCGCCGGCGAGCCAGGCGCGTGCGTGGCCGGGCACGCGGTCGAGCAGCAATTCGCCGCTGATCGTGCGGCAGTCGTGCGCGGCGGCGCTCGCGACGACCGGAGCCTCAGCCAGATGCGGGACGCGGCCCGCGAGCCACTGGCGCACCGCGGCCAGCGCGGCATCGTCGGCGCGGCGGTCGAAGCTGTCGGGATCGACCGTTGCATCGGGGGCGTTTTTCCACACGCGCACCCCGCGCCCCTCGATGTCGGGGAGCAGGGTGAAGCCGTAAGCGCGGTCGACTAGCGCGGGCATCGCGGGCGGGCGATACTGGACATCGCCCTGACCGGGGCCGACGTGAAAAAGCTGGTAGCGCACCGCCGACAGCCGTGCGGGCGTCAATATCTGTGGAAAAAGCTCGGTCAGCCACGCGCCGGTCGCATAGACGATGCTGCGGGCGGTGCCGCCGTCGGGCAGGATATAGAGGTCGCGCTTCTTGTCGAACAGCGGCGCGGGCATGACGACGTTTTCGGCATCGACCTGCGCGTCGAGGATGGTTTCGAGAATGGCGCGGCGGCCGGCGAGAAGCGCGGCCTTATCGGCGACGAGAGCCGCTTCCTCGTCGCGCCAGCCGATCGCGCCGAAGCGGCTGCGCAGCTTGTGCCCGGTCGTGCGGTCGGTGCCCGGCGGCTCTTCGGCGCCGTCGGTCGGCAGCAGCGTCGTCACCGCGGCGCACGGCGTCACGATCGGCAGGCTGGCGCTGTCGGACAGGCGCTGCCACAGCGGCAGGCTGTCGTGCGCGAGATCGGCGTAGAGCGCGTCGCCCGCCTGCGCGGGATCGCACAGCATGGTCGGGAGGTTCGAAGCGGCGCGGCCGTTCCCGGCGCCATAGGCATCGAACAGCCGGACATCGAGGCCCTGACGGACGAGATGCCACGCGGTCCATGCCCCGACCGCGCCCGCGCCGACGATCGCGACATCGACATGCTTGTCGGGCGATTTGACGCCCTTGCGCTGTTTCGACGCGCGCGGCTGCGGCGGATCCCTGCGCTTCGGTTCTTTCGCCGCCGCGCCGAGCGCCAGCGCGGCGGGCGCCGCGGCGAGCGCGCCGAGCAGACGCCGCCGGTCCATCAGCCGCCCTTCTTGTAATAGCGGTAACCGCCGATCCAGGTTTCGAGCGGCACCATCTTGCGGATGTCCTCGGGGCTGGCGAGCAGCAGGTCGGTGTCGACGATCAGGAAGTCGGCGCGCATCCCCGGCATCAGCGTACCGAGCCGGTCCTCGGCGAAGGCGGCATAGGCGGCGCTGCGCGTGAAGCCGTCGAGCGCGGTCTCGCGCGAAACCGCCTCTTCGGGATGCCAGCCGCCGAACGGCTGACCCTGAGCGTCGGTGCGCGAGATGGCGGCGGCGATGCCGGGGAAGGGGTTGGCGCTTTCGACCGGCACATCCGACCCGAAAGCGAGGCGGACGCCGGCATTTTCCATGCTGCGCCACGCATAGGCGCCCTTCAGCCGGTCGGGCCCGAGGCGGGCTTCGGCCATCAGCCGGTCGGACGGCTGGTGGATCGGTTGCATCGACGCGATGACGCCGAGCTTGGCGAAACGCGGGATGTCGGCGGGATCGACGATCTGCGCATGTTCGATCCGCCAGCGCCGTTCGCCGGGCAGATCGGCGGTGAGATCGGTGATTGCGTCGAGCGCCTCGGCATTGGCGGCGTCTCCAATCGCGTGGATCGCGACCTGAAACTTGTCCATCGAGGCGCGGACCATCTTGTTGCGCAATTGCGCCGGGGTCAGCAGCGGCAGGCCCTTCTGGCCCGGCGCGTCGGCATAGGGCGCCTTGAGCCACGCGCCGCGCGACCCGAGCGCGCCGTCGAGATAGAGCTTCACCCCCACCATGCGCAGCTTGTCGTCATAGAGCCACGGCGTCGGCCCCGGACCCGCGATCAGCGCCATATTGTCGATGTCGCCGCCGTAGCTGAGGATACGGATCGCGAGCTGGTGCTTGTCGCCCGCGCGGCGATACGCCTGCCATTCCTGGATCGTCGTGCCCATGTCGGCGATCGCGGTGATTCCCTGGGCGAGCAACTGCTGCTGCGCGGCGAGGAAGGCGCGATCGAGGTCGCGCGCGAGCGGCTTGGGCTTGGCGCTGTCGATCAGCGCGACCGCGGCATCGACGAAGACGCCGGCGGGCTTGCCGTCCACTATCTCGATCCGGCCGCCCTCGGGCGCCTTGGTCGCGGCGGTGATCTTTGCTGCCGTCATTGCAGCGCTGTTGGCCCATCCGGCATGGCCATCGACGCGTTCGAGCCAGACCGGCCGGTCGGGCACGACCGCGTCGAGATCGGCCGCGGTCGGGAAGCGGCCCAATCCCCATTTTTCCTGATTCCACCCGCGCCCGATGATCCACGGCAGCTCGGGGTTTTCGTCGGCATATTTCTTGATCGCCGCCTGTGCCTCGGCCAGCGAGCGCGTGTCCGAGAGGTCGAGCAGCATGAGCGACAGGCCCAGGCCCATCAGATGGCCATGTGCGTCGATCATGCCCGGGATCAGCGTCCGGCCCTTGCCGTCTTCCTTGAAATCGGGGCGTTCGGGGCGCTTGTCCTTGCGGTCGAGGAGCTGCTTCACCTTGCCGTCGGTGCCGATCACCATGCCGGTGAATCGCACGACCTTGCCGTCCTTGTCGAGCGTGATGCCGTTGACATTGTCGACGAGCGTATCGGCCTGCGCGGGTGCAGCGAGCAGGAGGGCGATGACGGTTAGGGCTAGGCGCTTCATTTCGGCAACCTCGTCACGAGTGAGCTCGTGTCGAGGCGGCCGCCGCCCGCACCCTGCACCTCGGCATAAAATTGATCGACCAGCGCCGCGACGGGAAGCGTCGCGCCGTTGACGCGGGCTTCGTCGAGCGCGAGGCCCAGATCCTTGCGCATCCAGTCGACCGCAAAGCCGAAATCATATTCGTCCTTCGCCATCGTGCCCCAGCGGTTAAGCATCTGCCAGCTTGCCGCGGCGCCGCCCGAGACAGCTTCGAAAACCTTGTCGGTGTCGAGGTCCGACGCCTGGGCGAAGCGCAGCGCTTCGGAGAGGCCCTGAAGCACCCCGGCGATCGCGATCTGGTTGACCATCTTGGTCGTCTGGCCCGCGCCCGGCCCGCCGATATGGACGATGCGCGCGGCATAGGCGCGCATCAGGGGCTCGGCGGCGGCGAAGGCGGCGTCGCTGGCGCCGCACATGATCGACAGCGCCCCATTCTGCGCGCCCGCCTGACCGCCCGAAACCGGCGCATCGACGCACAGCAGGCCGCGCGCATCGGCCTCTTCGGCCAGGCGCCGGGCGATTCGGGCGGAGACGGTCGTGTGATCGACGAAGACCGCGCCGGACTTCATCGCGCCGAAGGCCCCGTCGTCGCCGAGCGTCACCGCCGCGAGATCGTCGTCGTTGCCGACGCAGGCGAACACCGCATCGGCGCCCGCGGCGGCGGCGGCGGGGCTGTCCGCTGCCTGGCCGCCATAATCCGCCGCCCAGGCGTCGGCCTTGGCGCGGGTGCGGTTATAGACGGTGACAGCATGACCGGCCTTGACGAGATGGCCGGCCATCGGACCGCCCATGATGCCGGTGCCGATGAAGGCGATGCGCAATTTTTCTTCGCTCATGCCGCGGTCCATAACCATGGTTTGCGCGCGGCGCCAGATAGGGTAGGGGGCTTGCCGCTATGACCGATCAATCCATCCTGACCGCCGCCGCCGATTTTCCGGCGATAAACCTGGACGATGTGCGGGCGGCTGCGGGACGAATTGAGGGCGCGGTTGTCCGCACCCCGACGCTGAAGTCGCAGACGCTGTCCGAACTGGTCGGCGCCGAGGTGTGGCTGAAGTTCGAAAATCTGCAGTTCACCGCGGCCTACAAGGAACGCGGCGCGCTGAACGCCCTGCTGCTGCTCAGCGACGAAGCGAAAGCGCGGGGCGTGATCGCGGCGTCGGCGGGCAATCATGCGCAGGGCCTTGCCTATCATGGCAAGCGGCTCGGCGTGCCCGTGACCATCGTCATGCCGAGCACGACGCCGCAGGTGAAAGTGTCGCAGACCGCGAGCCACGGCGCGCAGATCGTGTTGTTCGGCGAAAAATTCGACGATGCCTACGCCCATGCACGCGAGCTGGAGGCGGAACGCGGGCTGACCTTCGTCCATCCGTTCGACCATCCGCACGTCGCGGCGGGGCAGGGGACGGTCGCGCTCGAAATGCTCGAGGATGTACCCGAACTCGATACGCTGATCGTGCCGATCGGCGGCGGCGGGCTGCTGGCGGGCATGGGCACCGCGGCGCGCGGGATCAAGAATGACATGCGCCTCGTCGGCGTGCAGGCCGAACTTTACCCGTCGATGTATGCCGAGCTGAACGGCGTCGACATGGCGTGCGAGGGCGATACGCTGGCCGAGGGCATCGCGGTCAAGGAACCGGGAAGCTATACGCGCAAGCTCGTCGCCGAACTCAACGACGATATCGTGCTGGTCGCCGAGCGCCATCTGGAGCGCGCGGTCAGCCTGCTGCTCCAGATCGAAAAGACGGTGGTCGAAGGCGCGGGCGCGGCGGGCCTCGCCGCGATGCTCGCGCATCCCGAGGAATTCGCCGGGCGCAAGGTCGGCCTGGTGCTGACCGGCGGCAATATCGACACGCGCCTGCTCGCGAACGTGCTGCTGCGCGACCTTGCGCGATCGGGCCGCATCGCGCGGCTGCGCATCCGGTTGCAGGACCGCCCCGGCGCACTGTTCAAGGTGATGGAGGTGTTCAACGAAAAGCAGGTGAACATCATCGAAATCTATCACCAGCGCATCTTCACGACGCTGCCCGCCAAGGGGTTGATCACCGACATCGAATGCGAGGCGCGCGACAAGGAGCATCTCGACAGCCTCGTCTCGGCGCTGCGCGATGCGGGCTATATGGTCACGACGGTGGAACTGGCCTGATTTTTCCCCTCTCGCAAGCGGGAGGGACGGCGAGGCTTGGCAGCTTGCTGCCTAGCCGCAGCGGGGTGGGCTAGCCACGCCGCGTTCTTGCCCACCCTGTTGCGACTAGCGAACAAGTTCGCAAGCCTCACTGCCCCTCCCGCTTGCGGGAGGGGATTGCTATGGTGCCGCGATGAAAGACTTCACGCTCTCCCTCACCGCTACGCCCGACGCCATCGACGAGCTCGGCCATGTCAACAATGCGGTCTGGGTCCAGTGGATCCAGCAGGTCGCGACGGGACATTGGGACGCCGCGGCGCCGCAGAGCCACAAGGACGCCTATATCTGGGTCGTGGTGCGGCACGAGATCGACTATCTGCGCGCGCTCGGCCCCGGTGAGACGGTGACGGCGCGCACCTGGGTCGCCGACAAGCCGCAGGGCGCGAAGTTCGACCGTTTCATGGAATTCACCGGCGCGGACGGCACGGTGCATGTGCGCGCGCGCACCGTGTGGGCCTTGCTCGACAAGGCGAGCGGCCGTCCGCTGCGCGTCACCGACGCGATCGTCGCCCCCTTTCGGGCCGACCGCTGAGCGGTCCGGCCGTGCCGGGCGGTCAGTAGGCGAGCGCGCAGCCGTCGGCGCGCATCTCGCTCGCCGCGGCATAGACGCGCGTGTCGCCGTCCATGCGATGTTCGACGCACTGGTAGCGGCCGAAGCCGCCATCGGGATCGCCGATCGTCCAGCCGAGCGCCGCAAGCTGGGCCCTCGTCGCGGCGGGGACGCCGCTTTCGAGCCGCAGAAGTCCCTTGGGGCCGAGCCCCGGCGCATCCTCGCCCATCGATTGCGACGATCCTTCATGGTGCCAGCGCGGCGAATCGCCGGCGGCCTGGATTTCGAGGCCGTAATCGATGCGGTTGACCATGATCTGCGTCTGCCCCTGCGGCTGCATGTCGCCGCCCATCACCCCGAAGCTCATCCACGGCGTGTCGCCATGCGCGGCGAAACCGGGGATGATCGTCTGGAACGGGCGCTTGCCGGGGGCGTAGATATTCGGGTGGCCATCCTGCAGGCTGAACAACTGCCCGCGATCCTGGAACATGAAACCGAGGCCGTCGGCGACGAGACCCGATCCCATGCCGCGGAAGTTCGACTGGATCATCGACACCATCATACCGTCCTTGTCGGCGACGCTGAAATAGGTGGTATCGCCGTGGCTCGGCGCCTGCCCCGGATGGACCGGGGTCAGGATGCGGTCGGGGCGGATCAGCCGGGCGCGCTCGGCGGCATAATCCTTCGAGATCAGCCATTCGACCGGCACGTTCGAAAAATGCGGATCGGCATAATAGCGCGCGCGATCTTCATAGGCGAGGCGCTTTGCCTCTGCCTGAAGATGGATCGACAACGCGGACTGGAACCCCGCGCCCTTCAGGTCGAAATTTTCGAGGATGTTGAGCATCTGCAGCGTCGCGATGCCCTGCGTGTTGGCGCCGAGTGCATAGACGTCGGTGCCGCGGTAGGATGTGCGGTGCGGTTCGATCCATTCGGAGCGGTGCGCGGCCAGATCCTCGCGGCGCAGCCAGCCCCCGATGCGCCGGAAATAGGCGTCGATCGTCCGCGCAATCTCGCCATCGTAAAAGACGTCGCGGCCGCCCTCGGCGATCAGGCGGAAGGTGCGCGCGAGGTCCGGGTTGCGGAAGACCTGTCCCGCTTGCGGCCCCTTGCCGTCGGCCATGCCATAGGTGCGCAGCGCATTGTCGACCTCTTCGATCCCGCGCCCCGGCTGGCGAAAACCGGCAAGGCTGCGGCGGATATAATAAGCGATCATGTCGGGGACCGGGGCGCCCGCCTCGGCATGGGCGATGACCGGTTCGAAAAGCTCCTTCCAAGGCAGCTTGCCGTAGCGCTGGTGCATCGTCCACCACGCGTCGACCGTCCCCGGCACCGACACCGCGATCGCGCCATAGGCCGGGATCGCGCCGCCCTTTGCGCGCGACCGCACGGTGGCGAGGTCGAGCGCGCGGGGGCTTTTGCCAGACCCCGCCAGCCCGACGACCTTCTTTGCCTTCGGATCCCAGATCATCGCATAGGCGTCGCCGCCGATGCCGTTGGCGGTTGGTTCGAGCAGGCCGAGGCAGGCGTTGGTCGCGATCGCGGCGTCGACCGCCGACCCGCCGCGCTTCAGCATGTCGATCCCCGCCTGCGTCGCGAGCGGGTGCGCGGTGCCGACCGCGCCGCTGAGGCCGTAGGCGGCGGTACGCGAGGCGAAGCTCGCACCGACCGGCCGGTCGCCGGCATGCACGTCGGGTCGCAGGAAGCGTTCGCTGTCCTTGTCCCACGCGGGCGGCAGCGCCGGATCGCCTTTGGGCGCCGGCTTCGCGGACTGGGCAAGCCCGGCGGTCGGCAACAGGGCGACGGCGGGGGCGGCAGCAAGAAGCGTGCGACGGCGCATGGCGATGTCCTTTGAAATTTTCTGTCGCCCCTTTGTTGCGCCATGCGGCAGGCTTGGCAAGGGGCGTGGAGGCTCTCTACCCGAGTTCGGTAAGGTCGAGCGCCGCGAGCAACTGCGCGCGGGCGCGGCGGACATCGGCGGTGAGCGCGGGCGAAGCGAGGTCGCCGGGCGCGATCGCTTCGGGCCAGTGCGCCGCGACGACGGCGGCGATCCGGTCGAGCGTGGCTTCGTCGGCCATGAACCGCGGATCGACGGTCGCCGGATCGGCGACGACGCGCAGGCGCAGGCAGGCGGGACCACCGCCATTGGCCATCGACTGGCGCACGTCGACCGGAAACAGCCGCCGGATCGGGCCGTTGCCCGCGACATGCGCCTCGAGCCAGGTCCACACGCTCGGCGTCTCGCGCGCTTCGGTGGGGAGGATCAGCCCCATGCCGACGTCGTCCGGCAGGCTGACGAGCTGCGCGTTGAACAGATAGGATTTGATCGCATCGGGCAGGCTGACCGCGCTTGCCGGGACTTCGACGATCTCGACCTCGGGAAAGGCCGCGCGGATCTGCGCATGCGCCGCCGTGCGGTCCTCGAAAGCGGTTTCGTGGGTGAACAGCACGCGCTCGTTGGCGACCGCAACGACGTCGTTGTGAAAGGCGCCGCCCTGGATCGCGGTGTCCGATTGCCGGATGAACAGCGTCCGGTCGGGATCGAGCCGGTGGTGGCGCGCGATCGCTTTCGAGGCGTCGAGATGCTGGCGCGCCGGGAAGCGCCCGCCGCCGACGCCATAGACGAAAATCTCCACCCCCGGCTGGCCATGGCCGGCGCACAGCCGCATGTGATTGGCGGCGCCCTCGTCGCCGAACGGCGCGGGGACCGGGCCGTGCACCACAAAGGCGGGATGCGCGAAGGCGAGCCGGAGCTGGGCGAGCGTGCCCTGCCATTCATGGCTGCGGTGCGGCATGGTGACGAGGTTGGCGACGGTGAGATGGCATTTGCCGTCGCCGCTGTCGGGCGCGGGCGAGACGGTGGCGGCATTGGCGGCCCACATCGACGAAGCCGACCAGGCCTGCGCGCGCAGATGCGCTTCGGCGCTGTCGAGGTCGGTCGCGAGCGCCGCGAGCCACGCCGCATCGGGACGGTCGAGCGGCGCGAAAAAGCCCTGCGGCAGCCCAAGCGCGAGGTTGTGGCGCATCTTGTCGATGCCCTGCAGCGCCGCGGCGCGCGGCTGCGACACGTCGCCGGCATTGCTGGCCGAAGCCATGTTGCCGCGGCTGAGGCCGGCGTAATTATGCGTCGGGCCGATGATGCCGTCGAAGTTGATTTCGGTGATCATGGCTCAGCGCCCGATCCAGCTGATGGTATCGCCGGTGCCGATCTGCAGCAGCCGCGCCGTCTCGGCATCGATGCTGCCGCCCGCGCCGACCTTGCCGAAGCAGCAGCGGAAATCGGCAAGGCGGCCCGTCGCGATCAGCGCGTCCGCGTCATCGTCCAACCGGTCGGCGACCCGCGTCACCTCGACATGCTGCGCGTCGCGGATGCTCGACACCTGATCGGTGCGCGCGGTCATCGTCGGGCCGCCGTCGAAAATGTCGATGTAATTTTCAAAAGCGAAGCCCTCATTCTCCAGCATCCGCATCGCGGCGCGGCCGGTGGGGTGGGGCACGCCGATCACGCTGCGCGCGGTTTCGGGCAGCATTGCGATATAGACCGGATGCTTGGGCATCAGGTCGGCGATGAACTGGTTGCCGTGGACGGCATTGAACTGGTC
The DNA here is from genome assembly GCF_001598815.1 of Sphingopyxis terrae subsp. terrae NBRC 15098. GTDB lineage: Bacteria > Pseudomonadota > Alphaproteobacteria > Sphingomonadales > Sphingomonadaceae > Sphingopyxis > Sphingopyxis terrae. The sequence goes on from NZ_BCZQ01000013.1 coordinate 33,705, forward strand.
GGCTTCCTGAAAGCTCATGCCGAAGAATTTGCCGGCGACGCCGTCCCAGAAGGGCGATCCGCCCGCTTCGTCGATCACCCCGCGCAGCTCGGCCAGGATGCGGTCGCCGAAGCGCGCGCGGTGCCGCGCGATGAACAGATAGCGCGAGCGCGCGAGCAACAGTCCGAGCCCGCCGGCGCGCGCCGCGGGATGGAGGAACAGGCCGCCGACCTCGCTCGACCCGTTGAGATCGTTGCTGAGCATGAGCACCTGCGCGTGGAAGGTCCGCCCCAATTGCTCGCTGTGCTTGCTGTCGGTGCCGATGCGATAGCTGTAGAAGGGCCAGCGCTGGCCGACCTGGCCGAAAATCTGGCAGGTGCCGCGCACCTCGCCCGTTTCGGTGTCCTCGAGCATCATCAGATAAAGCTCGTCGGAGGGATATTCGCGGTCGCTGGCGAAGCTGGCCTCGGCGCGATCGAGCTTGGCGCGCAGCGCCTTGCGGTCGGGCGGCAGATTGGTGAAGCCGCCCCCCGTCAGTTTCGCCATTTCGTAGATGCTTTGCAGGTCGCTCGGTTTCGCCGAGCGGATCACATAGCTCACACAGTCCCCCGTTCCGCTATTTTCATTAGGGTCAGTGCCGACAGCTGCGCGCGTTCGGCGAGGCTGTCGACGATCAGAAATTCGTCCGACGAATGGATGGCGCCGCCGCGCGGGCCCATCGTGTCGACGACGGGAATGCCGCAGGCGGCGATATTGTTGCCGTCGCACACGCCGCCGGTCGCGTTCCAGCCGATCGACAGGCCCAGCGCCGCGCCGCAGTCGCGGACCAGTTCGAAGAGACGCGTCGCCGCGGCATCGAGCGGCTTGGGCGGACGGTTGAAGCCGCCGTAGAGGTGGCAATGGACGTCGTGGTCGCGCTGGATCGCGGCGATGGCGTCGCGCAGCGCGGCTTCGGCGGCGGCCATCGCGTCGGGGGTCATCGGCCGCATGTTGACGCGCAGGATCGCCTGATCAGGGACGACATTATTGGGGCCGCCCCCGTCGATCTTCGCGGGATTGACCTTGAGGTCGGGCGATTTCAGCGCGTTGAGGCGGAGTGCGAGGTCGGCGGCGGCGACGAGCGCGTTGCGGCCGTCCTCGGGGTTGCGTCCGGCGTGCGCCGAGCGGCCGTGGATCAGCACCGAGAAATTGCCGCTGCCCGGCCGCGCGCCGGCGAGCGTGCCGTCGGGCAGCGCGGGTTCGTAGGTGAGCGCCGCGGTCTTGCCGCGCGCCAGCTCGGCGATCAGCACGGCGGAGGCATGGCTGCCCGTTTCCTCGTCGCTGTTGATCATCACGTCATAGCCGACACGCTCGGCCAGCGGCGACGCCTCGAGCGCCGACAGCGCGGCGAGGATGACCGCGATGCCGCCCTTCATGTCGGCGGTGCCGGGGCCGTTGAGCACGCCCGGCTCCAGCCATTTGAGCGACTGGAAAGGATGATCGGCGGCGAACACCGTGTCCATATGACCGGTCAGCAGCAGCTGGACCGGCGCGTCGGGGCGCACGCGAAGGTGGAGATGCGCGCCGCGCTCGATCGTCTGGACGCGGCCCGCGGCATCGACGCTTTCGACGGGGTCGGGCGCGACGAGGCGCACGGTGCCGGGGAGCGCCGAAAAGGCGTCGGCGAGCAGGCCAGCGACGGTCTTGAGCCCGGCAAGATTGCCGGTGCCGCTATTGACCGCGGCCCAGCGTTCGACCTGCGCCAGCATCGGCGCATCGGCCGCACGCTCCAGCGTGGCGGTTTCGCTTGGCTTCAGGATGGTCATGCGCAGCCTATAGCCGCCCGCGCCCGGCTTTGGCACCCCCGGCGCGAAACAATCTTTCACGCGATACGGTAAATCACTGACATCGCTGGACGAGGCAAGCGATGTCGCGCGCGAAAGCGTCCGAATCGCAACGCGTTAACCGAAACTTCGTCTGCCTGGGCATAGGGCCTTGGCATCGCGCCAACGAGTGGGTCCATGACAGCCGCCTTCGTCCTCGTCATCAACATGTGCATCGCCGGGATTTTCGCGGTGGCATTCGGCGTGATCGCGGCGACCAACCGAATGGCGCGCGGCGCCGCCTTCATGGCGGCGGGCTATGCGCTGGGCATCGTTGATGTCGCGCTGGAATTCCTGCTGCCCTTCCAGACCGATCCCACGCCGGTGGCGGTCAGCATCTTTGTCGTATTCCTGCTCGCGCTCAGTTTCTGCCTCATCGGCATCTCGCGCCACTATCGCGTGCCGACGCCGCGCGGCGCGATGATCGCGATCTGGGCGAGTGCGCTGCTGTTGGCGCCCCTTGCCTTTTCGCTGCCTTACGGGTCGCCCGCGCGCGGCATGATCTATCAATTTTCCTATTGCCTGATGCAGGGGCAGGCCGGGGTCGTCATCTTGCGGTCGGGGCGGCGCCAAGCGCTCGACCTGCTGCTGATGGGGATGCAGTTCGTCGCGGCGCTGCTGTATCTGGTGAAACCCGTGATCGGTATGCTGGTTGGAACCGCCGCGGCGCCGCAGGCCTATATGGCGACAACCTATGCCGCGATTTCGCAGACGATGGGCGCGGTGACGCTGGTCGCGGTGGCAATGGTGCTGCTGCTCGTGATGATCCGCGATGCGACCGCCGAGATGACCGCGCGGTCCGAAACCGACCCGCTGTCGAGCGCGCTCAACCGGCGCGGCTTCGAACTACATGGGGAATCGGCGCTGGCGGGCGGTACACGCGGCGTTCTGGTCGCCGCCGACCTCGATCATTTCAAGCAGATCAACGACAGTTACGGCCATGCGGCGGGCGACGGCGTGATCGCGCATTTTGCCGCGCTGTTGCAGGACGCGGCGCCCGAGGGGGCGATCGTCGGACGCGTCGGCGGCGAAGAATTTGCGGTGCTGCTGCCCGATGCGCTGCTGTCCGACGGGCGGCTCTATGCCGAAACGGTGCGCGGCCGCTTTGCGGCGCAGCGGCTTCCGGTGCTCGGCGTCGATCGCTGTTTCACCGCGTCGTTCGGCGTCGCGCAGGCGGGGCGCGGCGACACCCTGCACGACCTGCTCCACCGCGCCGACGCCGCGCTTTACAGCGCCAAGGCCGGGGGACGGAACCTTGTGCGTGTGGCGCTCGGCGAATTGCCGCCGCTGCCCGCGATGGGCGCTGCCTGACGCGGCCCTATGGAGCGATTGGGGCGCGAAGGGCGGTTGCCATCGCGCCCCAATCGCGCCATAGGGCGGCGGCCCTTTCCTCCCCGGGTCCATCCGCGCAATCGCGCTGACCAAAGGGTGCTTGAATGACTGATTTCCTCGACCGCAGCGGCCTGTCCGTCGATTCGCGTCTCGTCTCCTTCCTCGAGGAAAAGGCGATTCCGGGAACCGGCGTCGATACCGCCAAATTCTGGTCGGATTTCGCGGCGTTGCTCGGCACCTTCGCGCCCGAAAATGCCGCGCTGCTCGCGAAGCGCGAGGATTTACAGGCACAGATCGACGCCTGGCATCGGGCTCGCGAGGGGCAGGCGCATGACGCCGCAGCCTATCAGGATTTTCTGCGCGAAATCGGCTATCTCGTCCCCGAACCCGCGCCGTTTGCGGTCGGCACCGTCAATGTCGATCCCGAAATCGCGACGATGGCGGGGCCGCAGCTCGTCGTGCCGGCGCTCAATGCGCGCTTCGCATTGAACGCCGCCAATGCGCGCTGGGGCAGCCTTTACGATGCGCTGTACGGCACCGACGCGCTCGACGCGCCGCCGGCCAAGCCCGGCGGCTACGACCCCGAACGCGGCGCGGCGGTGATCGCGCGGGCGAAGGCGTTTCTCGACGAAGCCGTGCCGCTGGCGTCGGGAAGCTGGGCCGACTGGCAGGGCGGCGATCCGGTGCTGGCCGATCCGTCGCAGCTGGTGGGGCGCCGGCCGGGCGGGCTGCTGCTCCGCCACAACGGGCTGCACATCGAACTCGTGATCGATTCGAAGAGTCCGATCGGCAGCGGCGATCCCGCCGACATTGCTGACGTGGTGCTGGAAGCCGCGCTGACGACGATCATCGACCTTGAGGACAGCGTCGCGGCGGTCGATGGCGAGGACAAGACGCTCGGCTATACCAACTGGCTCGGCCTGATGCGCGGCGACCTCACCGAAAGCTTCGACAAGGGCGGCAAGACGATGACGCGCCGCATGGCGGACGACCGCGAATGGAGCGCGCCCGATGGCACGCCCTTCACGCTGCACGGGCGCAGTGTGATGTTCGTGCGCAATGTCGGCCACCTGATGACGACGCCGATGATCCGTCTCCCCGATGGATCGGAAGCGCCCGAGGGGCTGTGCGATGCGGTCATCACCAGCCTGTGCGCGCTGCACGATCTGAAAGGTCTCGGCAGCCGGACTAACAGCCGCGCGGGCAGCATCTATATCGTCAAGCCCAAGCAGCATGGGCCCGAGGAGTGCGGCTTCACCGACCGGCTGTTCGACGCGGTCGAGGATATGCTCGGCCTCGCGCGTCACACGATCAAGGTCGGCGTGATGGACGAGGAGCGCCGCACGAGCGCGAACCTTGCCGCCTGCATCGCAGCGGTGAAGGACCGGATCGTCTTCATCAACACCGGCTTCCTCGACCGCACCGGCGACGAGATCCACACCAGCATGCGTGCGGGTCCGATGATCCCGAAGGGCGAGATGAAGACCTCGGACTGGATCGCCGCTTATGAGGACCGCAACGTCCGCATCGGGCTGGCCTGTGGGCTTTCGGGTAAGGCGCAGATCGGCAAGGGCATGTGGGCGGTGCCCGACCTGATGCGCGGCATGCTCGACGCGAAGATCGGCCATCCGAAATCGGGCGCGAACACCGCTTGGGTGCCGTCGCCGACCGCCGCGACGCTGCATGCGCTGCATTATCATATGGTCGACGTGTTCGCGCGGCAGAAGGACATTGCGGGCGAGGCCGTGCCGTCGCTCGACCGGCTGCTGGCGATTCCGGTCGCGACCGGACGCAACTGGAGCGAGGCCGAGGTCGCGCGCGAACTCGACAATAATTGCCAGGGCATATTGGGCTATGTCGTGCGCTGGATCGACCAGGGCGTCGGCTGTTCGAAGGTGCCTGACATCGACGACGTCGGCCTGATGGAAGACCGCGCGACCTTGCGCATTTCGAGCCAGGCGCTCGCCAACTGGCTGGTCCACGGCGTCTGCACCGCCGAACAGGTCGATGCAGCGCTCGCGCGGATGGCGGTGAAGGTCGATGCGCAGAATGCGGGCGATCCGCTGTATGAGAAGCTGACGCCCGAGGGCATCGCCTATCAGGCCGCGCGGGCGCTGATCTTCGAAGGCGTGACGCAGCCGTCGGGCTATACCGAGCCGCTGCTGCACAAATACCGGCTGGCGAAAAAAGCCGCCGCCTGAGATTGGCAACCCCCGACCCGCGGGTTAAGTAGCCCGCGGGTCGCGATTTTTTCGGGGGAAAATTGCCATGCGTCATTCTGTTGTTTCTGCCTTGCTGGCGTCCGCTGCACTGGCACTAGCAGGGCCGGCTGCCGCCGCGCCCGACAGCACGCCGTCGAGCGGCGTGTTCAAGACCGGGCAGGAGGTCCACGATCTGTGCGTGTCCAAGGATGACGCCGATGTGTCGGCGTGCGACTATTTCATCATGGCGGTTCACGACGCGATCAAATTGTACGGCGACACGAAGATGGCCGACAGCAATCTGTGCCCGCCCGAAGGCGTGACCGCCCTCGAACTGCGCAACACTGTTCTCGCATACTGGAACGGCCGGACGACCAGCCTCAAATATTCGGCGGTCAGTTCGATCCGCAACGCGCTGTTCCAGAAATATGGCTGTAGCGAATAGGAGCCGCCGCGACCGTGGGTGAGGGCGAACACCGGCACGATTTCCTGGGCGCGTCGCACGACGCCAATGCTCGGCGCACGCTGTGGGTGGTGCTGTTGACCGCGGTGATGATGGTCGGCGAGATCGTCGCCGGTTATCTTACCGGGTCGATGGCGTTGCTCGCCGACGGCTTTCACATGGCGACGCATGCGGGGGCGTTGGGGCTGGCGGCGATCGCCTATCGCTATGCGCGCACGCACCGGCACGACCCGCGCTTCAGCTTCGGTACGGGCAAGGTCGGCGATCTGACGGGCTTTGCCTCGGCGCTGATCCTCGGCATCTTCGCGCTGGGCATCGCGGTCGAATCGACAATGCGGCTGATCGATCCGGTGGCGGTCGATTTTTCGGCCGCCGCGCTCGTCGCGGTGATCGGGCTGGTCGTCAATATCGTCAGCGCGCTGCTGCTGATGGGCGGGCATCATCATCACGATCATCATCACGCCCACGACGATCATGCGCACGGCCATCATGCGCATCATGGCGCCGACAATAATCTGAAGTCGGCCTATTTCCATGTGCTCGCCGATGCGCTGACGTCGGTGCTGGCGATCGCGGCGCTGCTGGCCGGGCGCTATCTGGGGCTGGGGTGGATGGACCCGATGATGGGGATCGTCGGCGCGCTGGTGATCGCGCGCTGGTCGTGGTCGCTGATGCGCGACACCGCCGAGGTGCTGCTCGATACCACCGACGCGACGATTGCGGCCACGCTGCGGAGCCGGATCGACACGGCGGCGGGCGTCCGGCTAACCGACCTGCACGTCTGGCGCGTCGGCCCCGATGCCTGTGCCGCGATCGTCGAGGTCGAAGGGGCGATGAGCGCGGCAGACCTGCGCGCGCGGCTCGCCGATATCCGCCAGCTCGCCCATCTGACCGTGGCGGTGCGCTGACAGGGGTGCGGCAGGGTTAATGCGGCGGCAATTCGGCGCTTGCCATCGGCGGGTTTTGGCGGATGATCCGGAGTAGCTGAAGCGGGGGACGGGCGATGTCGGCACCTTTCAATTTCGGGCAACTCAAATTTCTGAAAGCGCTGACCGAGGCGCTGTTCCACGGCGCGCCGATGGTCATCTCCGCCGATCAGGTGGTGGCGAACATCACCGAATTGTTCGCGAAGGTCGGCGGCACCAAACTTGACGAAATTCGCCTGTCGCTGACCGCGACCGAACTGGTGCTCGGCCCGCTGTTCGCGGCGGTCGATGTCGAGACGCGCGCCCACCGCATCCGCAACCGGCTGCAGAACAGTCAGATCGACCTGTTTCAGGACATGGCCCGGCTGCGCGGTATCGTTTACGCCTGCTATTACGGGCATTGGCAGCCGGGGGTCGAGGCAGGCGACCAGCAGGCGAACGCCGCCAATCCGGTGCACCAGCAGATCGGTTTCACGCTGCCCAAATTCCGCGTGCGCGGCCCCGCCGACATGGCGATCACTCGCGTCGAGGGGCGCGAGATCGATCCCGCGCATATATTGGATGCGGATACGCTGGGCGACGAATATGACGTCGTCGTCGTCGGATCGGGCGCGGGCGGCGCGGTCGCCGCGCACAATGTCGCCGCGCGCGGCTACAGGGTGCTGATCGTGGAGGCGGGCCCCTTTTATCCCTCGCCGCGCATCACGCACCACGAACTCGACATGGTGGCGCAGCTTTACAAGCATGGCGCGCTGCAAACCTCGACCAATCGCGACTTCATCGTCTTTCAGGGGCGCTGCGTCGGCGGATCGTCGACGATCAACAACGGCATCTGCCTGCGCGTCAACGAGGCGGGGCGGACGCACCCCGATGCGGTCGACGTGCTGGCCCGATGGGCGAGCATTGGCGCCCCGATCGACGCCGACGCCTTTCACGCGAGCTATGACGCGATCCGCGACCGGCTGCATATCGGGACGATCGAGGCGCGCGCCGGGCGGCATAACGGTCCCCATCTGATCAACGGCTGGCACGCCTATGCTGTGGGATCGTCGGACCCGAAGGAACAGCGCGCGGTCGCCGACTGGTTCGCGAAGAATTTTGGGCCGCCGCACACGCCGGAAGCGTGCGCCTATTGCGGCTATTGCAATTCGGGCTGCGCCTATGGCCGGCGGCTCGGCATGGCGCAGACCTATCTGCCCGACGCGTGCCGCGACCATGGCGCGCGCATCTTGCCGGAAACGAAGGTCGACCGGATCGTCTGGCAGACGAGCATCGACGGACGGCGCGAGGCCGAGGGGGTGAAGCTGATCCTGCCCGACGGCAGCCGCCGCACGGTACGCGCGCGGGTCGGCGTCGTCGTCGCGGCGGGCACCATCGCCTCGTCAAAGCTGCTCGACCGCAGCGACATCGACGGCACCGGGCATAATGTGTCGCTCAACATCGCCTCGCCTGTCGTCGCGCTGATGCCCCAAGGCGTCGGGGGCAATGCCTGGGACGAGGACCAGATGTCGAGCTACGTCGATTGCGGCGACTTCCTGCTCGAAAGCCATTTCCAGTCGCCGATGGCGATGGCGTCGCTGATGCCCGGCTGGTTTACCGATCATAGCGAGCGGATGCGCAATTATGGCCGCGTCCATTCGGCGGGCATCCTGTTTCCCGCCGACCGGCGCGGACGGGTCAAGGACGGCAAGCTGAAATTCGAACTCGACCGCGATACCGACCTGCCGCTGCTGCGCCGCGCGATGGCGACGCTGACCAAGGTGCATTTCGCCGCCGGGGCGATCGAATGCTATCCGGCGCTGACCAAGGGGCAGCGGCTGACCCCCGACATGGACATCGACAGCTTCTTCGAAACGGCGATCCGCGAATCGGACGATGTGACGCTGTCGAGCAGCCACCCGCACGGCGGCAATGCGATCAACGTCGATCCCGACGCAGGCGTGGTCGCTCCCGATTGCCGCGTCCACGGCACGACCAATGTCATCGTCACCGACGCCAGCGTCTTTCCGACCTGCATCCGCGTCAACGCGCAGTGGACGACGATGGCGATGGCGCATTACGCGACCGCGCGGCACGATCCGTTCGGTTAAGGCCGCAATCCTTGACGTGCCGAATTCGAGATGCATCCGCAGCCGGCGTAAACCGATCTGGATTGCTTCGCTTCGCTCGCAATGACGCGTTTATGACGCTAAGGGCCTGCCGTCATGACCTTCACCGTCGCCGCTCTCTATCGTTTCGCGCCGTTCGACGATCCCGCCGCGTTGCGCGCGCCCTTGCTTGATCTCTGCGCGGCCCAGGGGGTGAACGGCACCTTGCTGCTCGCGCGGGAGGGGGTGAACGGGACGATCGCGGGGAGCGCGGAGGGCATCGCCGCGGTCGTCGCACATATCCGCGCGCTGCCCGGCTGCGCCGAGCTCGACGTCAAATATTCGTCCGCCGCAGCCATGCCTTTTCAGCGGCTGAAGGTGCGGCTGAAAAAGGAAATCGTGACGATGAAGGTGACGGGGGTCGACCCGGCGCGCGAGGTGGGTGCCTATGTCGCGCCGGCGGACTGGAATGCGGTGATCGACGATCCCGACACGATCGTCATCGACACGCGCAACGATTTCGAGGTCGGCTATGGCAGTTTCGCGGGCGCGGTGAACCCGCAGACGAAAAGCTTCGGCGATTTTCCCGGCTGGTGGCGCGACCATGCCGCCGATTTCGCCGGGAAGCGCGTCGCGATGTTCTGCACCGGCGGCATTCGCTGCGAAAAATCGACCGCCTTCCTGAAAAGCGAAGGCGTCGCCGATGTCGTTCACCTGAAAGGCGGCATCCTGGCCTATCTGGAGCAGATACCGGAGGCCGACAGCCGCTGGCAGGGCAGCTGTTTCGTCTTCGACGAACGCGTCAGCGTCGGCCACGGACTGGTCGAGGTCGGCGACAAGGACTGACGGCCCGGCCGCCGAAGCCTCCCGCGCGGGCCGGAATCAGTCGGCGTCGAGGCCGTAGGCGGTGTGGAGCACGCGGACCGCGAGTTCGGTTTCATCCTCGTCGATCAGCACGCTGACCTTGATCTCGCTGGTCGAGATCGCCTGGATGTTGATGCCGCGGTCGGCGAGCGCGCGGAACATCGTGCTGGCGACGCCCGCGTGGCTCTTCATGCCGACGCCGACGACGCTGATCTTTGCGACCTTGTCGTCCGACAGGATGCGGTTGAAGCCGATCTTGTCCTTCGCGGCCTCGAGCAGGTCGATCGACCGCAAGAGATCGGCGGCGGGAACGGTGAAGGTCACGTCGGTCTCGCCCTTGTCGCGGCCGACATTCTGGATGATCATGTCGACGTTGATCCCCGCGGCGGCGAGCGGGCCGAAGATGTTGGCGACGCCGCCCGGACGGTCGGGGACGCGCGTCACAATGATCTTCGCTTCATTCTTGTCGTGGGCGATGCCGGTGATCAGCTGCCGTTCCATCTGATGTTCCTCTATTTCCTCGTCGCTGACGATCATCGTGCCTCTTTTGGGTGCCTCGTCGCCCTCGACGAAGCTGGAAAGCACCTGTACGCGCACACCCATTTTCATCGCGAGGCCGACCGAGCGCGTCTGGAGCACCTTGGCGCCGACGCTCGCGAGTTCGAGCATTTCTTCGTAGGTGACATAGTCGAGCTTGCGCGCGCGCGCGACGATGCGCGGGTCGGTGGTGTAGACGCCGTCGACATCGGTGTAGATGTCACAGCGATCGGCCTCCACCGCCGCGGCGACCGCGACGGCGCTGGTGTCCGACCCGCCGCGCCCCAGAGTCGAGATGCGGCCATCGTCCATCATCCCCTGAAAGCCCGGGATCACCGCGACCTCGCCGCGGCCCATCGCCGCGAGCAGCGCGCCCGTTTCGATGTCGAGGATGCGGGCGCGGGCATGCGCCTCTTCGGTGCGGACAGGGAGTTGCCAGCCGAGCCAGCTTCGCGCGGGAACGCCCATCGCCTGCAGCGTGAGCGCGAGCAGCCCCGACGTGATCTGTTCGCCCGCCGCGACCACGACGTCATATTCGGCAGGGTCGTAACGCGGGTTGGCCTCGCGGCAAAAATTGACGAGCCGGTCGGTCTCGCCCGCCATCGCGGAGACGACGACGGCCACCTCGTTGCCCTGCGCCACTTCGCGCGCGACGAGTTTCGCCACGGTGCGAATCCGCTCGGTGCCCGCCATCGACGTGCCCCCGAATTTCATCACGATCCGTGCCATCTCGTCCCGCCTTTTCGCAAACTGGTTTCGGCCGCAACTTCCAAGGATTTCCGCGGCGACCGCGCTGTTAGGGAAGGGGGAGCGCGATGGCAAGGCCGACAGATTATACCATCAGGATATTTTTTCTTGTCTGTTCGCAACAGGAGCGCGGGTATCCGCCGAACGATTATTCTATCCCGATAAGTCTTGTGCCGCGCCGGGCGGGGTGCCAAATCGCGCTCTATGAGCGCTACGACAATCAATCCGCACGAAGCCGCCCATTTCGGCGCGCTCGCCGCCGACTGGTGGGATCCGCACGGCTCGTCCGCCATGCTGCACAAGCTCAACCCGGTGCGCCTGTCCTATATTCGCGACCGGATCGACGCGCATTGGCTGACCGACAGCCGCGATCTGAAGCCGCTCGCCGGCAAGCGCGCGCTCGACGTCGGGTGCGGCGCGGGCCTGCTTGCAGAACCGCTTGCGCGGATGGGGGCGGCGGTGACGGGGGTCGATGCCGCACCCGAAAATATCGCCGCGGCGCGCGCGCATGCGGCCGGGCAGGGGCTGGGAATCGACTATCATGCGGGCGAACTGGCGGCACTGCCGCCCGCGACCTTCGACCTCGTCACCTCGATGGAGGTGGTCGAGCATGTGGCCGATCCGGCGGCCTTCATCGCCGAACTTGCCGCGCGCCTGGCGCCCGGCGGACTGATGATCCTGTCGACGCCCAATCGCACCGCCCTGTCGAAGCTGCTGCTCGTCGAGGCGGCCGAGCGGATCGGCGCCGTACCGCGCGGCACGCACGACTGGGACCAGCTTCTGAAGCCCGAAGAATTGACCGCGCTCCTAGCGGCGGCGGGGCTTGAAGTCGTCGACCGCACCGGCCTCGCGCCATCGGCAGCGCGCGGGTTCAAGCTCGGCGGCAGCGAAGCGCTGAACTATCTGCTCGCGGCGCAGCGCGCCGGCTGATCGCGCGCTTGATCGCGGCGCCGGCGCCTGATAGGCACCGCTGCGATGACCAACGACCGATCCCTTCGATTCAAGGCGTATTGGCGCTCCTTTACCTAAGGAGCGGCATGGCATCATTCATCATGACCATGGCCGCCGTGTCGGAAGGCGAATGGTCATTATCATGAAACCGCACCCCTCTGTCACGGCGCGCCTTTTAGAAGAGACGCTTGCGATGACAGAGACTTTGATCCGCCTCACCACCCCGCGATGCCGCATCGACCGGCTGGTCGCCGATGATGCCGCCGATCTGTGGGCGATCACCGATGCGTCGGTGACGTCGCAGGTCCATTTCCTGCCCGAACCCTTCACCAAGGACGAAGCCGCCGCGCTGATCGCGCGGTCGCGCGGCGACGATGTCTTCCACGCCGTGCGCGACGCGGCGGGGCTCGCCGGGGTCATCGGCGTCCACCGCCGCGGCGCGGGCGAATATGAGGTCGGGTACTGGTTTGCGGCGCGCGCGCGCGGGCAAGGGCTGGCGCGCGAGGCGGTCGGCGCGACGGTGCGCGAGATAGCGGCGGCGCGGCGCGGCGCGACGGTCGTCGCCGAATGCCGGCCAGGCAATGCGCGGTCCGAAGCTTTGCTGCGCGCGGTCGGCTTCGTATCGACGGGCACTGCGGGACGGCGCCCCGGGCGCGCGCTGTTCGTGTGGCGCGCGGCGCCGGGCGAGCGGATCGATGTGTGCTGAGGGTGCTGAGGGCCGGCTCGATCAGGACCCGAACGCGGCAAGGCGGCGGCGGTCGACCCAGCCGGTAGCGCAGGTCGCCCCGCGCGCGGGCACACAACTGTTGCGGCGGCTGGCATAGGCGACCCACGCCCAGCCGCCCTGTTCGCCGCACACGAGGACGCGCGTTCCAGCGCGCAGCCGGTCGGTCTTGCGCGCGGCGAGGCTGGGCGAGCGATAGACGGCGACGCGGGCGCTCTGCGCGCTGCCCGTGACGACCGCGGGCGGACAGGCGGCGGGCGCGGTGGCGCCCTGCATCGCGAGTGCGAGTGTCGCAAAGATTGTCAACATCGGCGCATTCCTTTGGCTGGCTCAGTCGCCAGCCTATCGCACATCAGCCTATCTCTTCGGTTAACGCCTTGGCAATTGCGGCGACCGACGTCGGGGCATAGGCAAAGCCCATATGCGCGCATTCGACCTCGATCTGCCGGTCGCTTTCGTGCGGCAGGCCGCGCGCGCTGTTCACCGCGACGACGCCGTCATGCTTGGACCATAAGGCAAAGGTCGGCATTTCGGGGCGCGGCGCCGGGTGGAAGTCGATGGGGGGATTGTCGACCGGGTGGCGCGCGATCAGATGATAGAGCCGCCGGGCGCGGTTGGCGCGGCGGCTGCCCGAAAAGGGCGAGCCGAGCGTGACGACGCGCGCGACCTTGTGCGGGTGGTGCTTGGCATATTCGCGCGCATAGATGCCACCGAGGCTCCAGCCGACGAGCGCGGGCGGCTGTCCGGTGCGCGCGATGATCCATTCGACGCGCGCGTCGATGCGGTCGATTATGTCGGCGGTTGCGCCGCGATTGAAGCCGAGGCCCCAGGCATAGCAGCGAAAGCCCGCGCGGCGCAGGTCGGCGCGCAGCGCCTTCGTCGACCAGTCGCCCGACAGAAATCCCGGCAGCACCATCACCGGCGGGTGGGCGCTGTCCGGATTGGGTTCGGGCGGCATCGGCCGGACGCGCCCGCCGAGCGCGCGCAGCAGCGACCCCGCCTCGCGCCAGAGCAGCGCCAGTCGCGGCGGGGCGTCGGGGTCGGGCACGCGCGCCGGCCACAGGGCACGCCGGGAGAGATAGCTGCGGATCATCGTCGGCGCGGCAGTCAGGCCTTCGGCACCAGCTTCAGCAGCTTGCCGTCCTTGCCGTCGGTCAGCAGCCAGACGCTGCCGTCGTCGCGCACCTCGACCTCGCGGATGCGGGTGCCGAAGTCCCAGCGATCGGACTTGTGCAGCGTGTCGCCGTCGATCGCCATGCGGATCAGCCCCTTGCCCGACAGCGCACCCATCAGCAGGCTGTTCTTCCAGCCGGGATAGGCGTCGCCGCCGTACCAGACGAGCCCGGCGGGCGACACGGAGGGGTTCCACCATAGCTTCGGCGCGGCAAATTCGGGGCGGGTCGGATGGTCGGGAATGTCGCGGCCGTCATAATGATCGCCGTTCGACACGATCGGATAGCCGTAATTGGCCTTTGCTGCGACCAGATTGACCTCGTCGCCGCCCTTTGGCCCCATTTCCTGATTCCACAGCCGCCCGCTGCCGTCGAACGCGAGGCCCAGGATATTGCGATGGCCGAGCGACCAGATTTGCGCGGTCACGCCGCCCTCAGCGGCAAAGGGGTTGTCGGCGGGGACGCTGCCGTCGGGGTTCAGGCGCAGGATCTTGCCGAGATTGGCCTTCATGTCCTGCGCCGGATCGAACTTCTGCCGTTCGCCCGAGCCGATGAACAAATATCGGCCATCGGGCGAGAAGGCGAGGCGGTGCGAATAATGGCCGCGGCCGGGCACTTTGGGATCCTGTTTCCAGATCACCTCGAGCCCATCGAGGCGCGGCGCGGCGCCCTGAACCAGCTTCGCCCGGCCGACGACGGCACCGGCGGTGTCGCCTGGGCCGGCTTCGGCCCAGCTCAGGTAAATGGTACCGCTCTGCGCGAAATCGGGGGCGAGGATCACATCGCCGAGGCCGCCCTGTCCGGCGTAGAGAACCGGGGGAACCCCTGCGACGTCTCGCGCGGCGCCGCCTTCTTCCCAGAGTTTGAGTTTGCCCGATTTTTCGGTGACGAGCGCGAGGCGCGTTCCGGGCAGGAAGGTCATCGCCCACGGTTCGTTGAAGGCCGCCGCTTCCTGCACCGTGAAGGGCGCATCGGCGAGCGCGGTCGCGGGCTGCGCACCCGACGTGTCGAGCGCGGCGCTGTCGGTGGCCGCGTTGCTGGGGGTTCCGGTCGAACAGGCGGCGACGGCCAGCGCGGCCGATAGCGCAAGGGCGGGGATTTTCTGCATGAAAAGGCTCGCTTTGCTGGGGAGGTGAGCGGCCAGTCTGGCGCGCCCGCCCGGAAAAGTCGAGAGGATGTGCGGCGCGTTAGCGGTTCGCGGCTTCGCGGCGCGCGGTGATTTCCTCGACGCTGTCCATGATCGCATCCATCGCCTCGCTCGCCGGAACCGCGTCCGAGCGGCGCTGCGAGAATTGGCCTCGATCCATGATCTCTTCGAGCGCGGTGCGCGCGCGCGACACGCGACTTTTCATCGTGCCGAGTGCGCAGTCGCAAATCTGCGCCGCTTCCTCATACGACATGCCGCCCGCGCCGACGAGGATCAGCGCCTCGCGCTGGTCCTGCGGTAATTCCATCAGCGCGCGCTGGAGATCGGCCATCTCGCCCGAATCTTCCTGCGACGCGGGGGTCGACAGCGTGCGCTCGACGGTTGTTTCGTCATATTCGCCGTGAAATTTGTTGCGGCGCATCTGCGAAAGGAAGGTGTTGCGCAGGATGACGAAGGTCCACGCCTTGATCGAGGTGCCGCGTTCGAAGCGCGCACGCGACGCCCACGCCTTGACCATCGTGTCCTGCGTCAGATCGTCGGCCAGATCGGGATTGCCCGACAGGCTGCGCCCATAAGCGCGCAGATGCGGGATGACGCCAGCGAGAAGCGCCTTGAATTCGCCGTCCGACAGGCTGTCATTTTCCTGCGAACGCGGCGCAGCAGCAGGGCGGGTCATCAGAGTTTCGGGCTTTTCTGATCGAGTTGGGCCAAAAGATCGAGCATCTGGTCGGGAAGCTTTTCGGCGACGACGCTGCCATAGATCATGCGCAGCTTCGCACTCACCGGCTCGGGTGACTGCCGACCGGTCAGCGTGCGATGCCACTGGTCGCTGTCCGTCCCCGGAAAGCTGCCGTTCGTGCGGCGCACGACTTCGGCTTCCTCCGCCGGGTGGGGCGGCTTGCCGTTGATCCTGTTGTCACCATGCGTAGCCATGCCGAAGCAACGAGGAAGATCGCCGCTGGTTCCCGGCAATTTCGATTTTGCGACGAATGCGTTGCCAAGGTGCCACACGCGCCCTAAGCAGGCTGGGCAGGCCCGCACGGGTTTGCGGATGGGGTCACAACGCTCCTTGAATGGGGAAGCCGGGAGTCATGTGACTTGCGATCGATTATCTATGTCAGCGTTGCGGACCCGCTGATAACGCCCGACGACATTGCCGATATTCTGGGTACGGCACGCCGCAACAATGCTCGCGATGCGCTGACCGGCGCCCTGATCTTCAACGGGCATAATTTCATGCAATTGCTGGAAGGCCCGGGCGACAAGGTCGAGGCGTGCCTCGCCGCGATCCGCGACGACCGCCGTCACAGCGGTATGGTCGAGGTGCGGCGTCGTGACATCGACCACCGCGAATTCGGCGACTGGTCGATGCTCTACGAACCCAATTTTGACGGGCATGAGGACAGTCTGAGGCGGCTGGCCGCCAACGGCCGGCTCGACCCCGTCGACGAACAGATGATGGCCAATTTCATCGCGCTTGGACGTCGCCGGCCGACGGCCGCGGTTCCCGCCTGAGCCATTGCGGCAGGGATCGCCGCTTTCCATCGACGTTTCAACGCGCTAAGCCCGATGCCAGACGCATCGAGAGATTGCCCAGATAAAGGCCCGATTATCAGCGACGACACGCCCCGACCGCTCGACGACGCCAGCTTCAAGCAGGAGCTGGCGGCGATGCTGCCGCATCTGCGCGCCTTCGGCCGCAGCCTGACGGGCAACGCCGACCTGGCCGACGATCTGGTGCAGGAAACCATGCTGAAGGCATGGAAGGCGCGCGCAAGCTATATTCCGGGGCCGTCGAGCATGAAGAGCTGGGCCTTCGTCATCCTGCGCAACTGTTTCCTGTCGCAGATGCGGCGCAAGAAATTCACCGCCGACTATGATGAGCTGGCCGCCGAACGCCTGCTCGTCGCGCCCGACGATCAGGACGACAGCCTGCACCTGTCGGACGTGCAGCGCGCGCTGATGATGCTGCCCGTCGACCAGCGCGAGGCGCTGATCCTTATCGGCGCAGGGCAATTATCCTATGAGGAAGGCGCCGACATCTGCGGCGTCGCGGTCGGCACGATGAAAAGCCGCGTCTCGCGCGCCCGGGCCGCCTTGCAGGCGATCCTTGACGGCGGCGAGATGCCGCTGCGCAGCGACGACCCGCTGCCGCCGAGCGAAGCCTTCGCGACGATCATGGGCAGCGTCGACCAACTGACAGGCGGGGGGCCATCGCCGGATTGACGGCGCCTGCGTGGCGGGTGCGGGGTTGGAAGCGGACGTTACCCACTAGCGTAAGTTAGCGAGCATCCCTCCGCACGGAGCCGTCTCATCTGAAATTCCAGAGCGCTGCGTGACTAGCACTGTTTTATTACCAATCTGGACTTGGGTCGGGAGTTTCGTTTGGTCTGCTTCCATAAACTCAACAACAAGCACAGTAGGGGACGACCACCTCAGATTCACCCCCCAGCTGCACTCGTTTCGCGTGGCTCCATATAGCGCACCTGCAGCGACGGTGTCGTCTGTTTCTGCGCGCGATGGCTTCAGTTTAATCTCGTATCCGAACGCAGTCGTTGCGCCGCCGTTCGTCTCGAACAGTATGGCGCGGGTCGTTCCGTCAGGTGAGGTAACTGGCGCGACCTCATCACTGCTGGGTTGGTCTATACAGCTGCAGAGCAGGAAAACTGTTGGTAGCAGAATGATGGGGCGCATCAGGCAAACTTGCCATGGAGCATGTATGTCCACAATCGGTCGTTTCCGGTCACTCGCTCCGTATCGGGGTGAGCGCCCCGGTGGCCAGCGAAGCCCTATGCCGCGAGTTGGGGGGTGAAGAGAAGGCTCTGGCTGATCGCGGCGCGGACCATGTTCTGGCGGAAGGGCTTGGAGATCAGGAAGGTCGGCTCGACGCGGTTGCCGGTGAGCAGCCGTTCGGGAAAGGCCGTGATGAAGATCGCCGGGACGGGGGCGATCGCCAAAATATCCTGTACCGCGTCGATCCCCGACGATCCGTCGGCAAGCTGGATGTCGGCGAGGACGAGGCCGGCCTCGGTGCGTTCGAACGCCGCGACCGCATCGTCGTGCGTCGTCGCGATCCCGGCAACCTCGTGGCCGAGTTCGCGGACGATCTGTTCAAGCTCCATCGCGATCAGCGGCTCGTCTTCGATAATCAGGACCGAGGTGCGCGATTCGCGGTCGAGATCGCCGACCGCTTCGGCGAGCAGTGTTTCGACGGTGGGGATGTCGGTGCCAGTGATCGCCGCGGCCTCGTCGGCCGAAAAACCTTCGAGCGCGGTCAGCAGGAGGATCTGGCGGCCGAGCGGCGTGATCCGGCGGAGGCGGTCGTTCGCGGCGCGCAGCACCGGGTCGAGTTCGGCGTCGCTGCCTTCGCCGTCGTCGATATAGGCGCTTTCCCAGATGCGGTGGAAACTGCGGTAGAGGTCGATACGCGTATCGGGACAGGTGCGAAATTCCTGGGGCGCCGCGACAATGACTTCCAGCGTGGTGTGGACGAAATTGTCGCCATGTTGCTGACTGCCCGTGAGCGCGCGCGCATAGCGGCGCAGGAACGGCAGATGGCCACGGATTTCTTCGCCCAAGCTCATGCAGGAACCTCCCTCTTTGAACCGATCATACGCGCCCCGCGGGGGCGGGTTCCCGGATTGACGCAAAAAAGCCCCCCCATTTTCTGCAACCACCACGCGCCTGATGCGTAGAGTCTGCCGGGACGCTACCGGATCGCCGCGTAAGTAGCAGAAAGATGGTCTTTTTCTTGCGCGCTCATTCACAAGCTTTTGCAGGGACCAGATTCATGGCACAGCGCCCCACCACGGCAATCGATGCGACGGCATCGAGCGAGGGCGCTTCGGAGAAGAGCGCGGCGGGAAAAGACGGAGGGCGGGCTTTGGCCGACGGGGGCGACGAAGGGGGTTCGAGGGACATGCGCGAGCGCGAACGCCGCCGGCTCGAGACGCTTCGCGAATACCGGATATTGGATACCGCCCCCGAACCGGCGTTCGACCGTGTCACCAAACTTGCAGCGGATTTGTTCGAGGCGCCGATCGCACTTGTTTCGCTGGTCGACGATTGCCGGCAATGGTTCAAATCCTCCTACGGCCTCGATGTGCCCGAAACGCCGCGCGAGATCAGCTTTTGCCAATATGTCGTGACCAGCGAGCAGGCGATGATCGTCGCCGATACGCTGGAGGACAGCCGTTTTCGCGGCAATCCGCTGGTCACCGACGAACCGCTGATCCGCTTTTACGCCGGCGTGCCGCTACGCGCCTATAATGGCGCGGTGCTGGGGACTTTGTGCATCATCGACCGGCGGCCGCGCGCCGATTTTGCGGACCGCGAGCGCGAACGGCTCGAGGATCTGGCGGCGATCATCATGGCCGAGGCCGACCTGCGGCGCACCGTGATGGAGCGCGACGAGGCGCGGCACATGCTGGAACGCGCGCTCGACTTTTCGTGCATTGCGACCTGGCAGTTCGACGCGCGCACCGACGAGCTCAAATGGCGCGGCGCCACCGCCGAGCTATGGGGCGCCGATTTCGAAACCGCATTGAGGACCGGCGAGGGGTTTTTCGCGCGCGTCCATCCCGAGGATCGCGACGCGGTGCGCCGCGTGCTCTATGCCTCTGTCGACAGCGGCGCGCCCTATTCGATGGAGTACCGCATCGACCATCCCGAACGCGGTGTGCGCTGGATCGCGGCGCGCGGGGACTGGGATGTGCGCCGCGACGATGCCATTCTGACCGGGATCAGCGCCGACATCACCGAACAGAAGAGCCGCCAGGAAAATGCGACGCTGTTGATGCGCGAGCTGCACCACCGGATGCGCAACCTGTTTGCAACGGTCGGCGCGATCATTTCGCTCACCAAAAATTCGGCGCGCGATGTCGACGATTATGTCGAGCGGATCAGCAGCCGGCTCGACGCGCTTAACCGTGCGCAGAACGTCCTGCTCGGCGCAAATTTCATGACCGGATCGATACACGCGCTGATGCGCGAGGTCGAAGCCGCCTTTCCGCGCGTGCGCTGGTCGGGCCCCGACCTGCTGCTGCCCGAAAATGCGCTGGTGGCGATGGCGCTGCTGTTCAACGAACTGGCAACCAATGCGGTCAAGCATGGCGCGTTGACCGGCGCGCGCGGGCAGGTCGATGTCAGCTGGAGCCAGGATCCCGAAGGCAGCGAGCCGCGCCTGTTCCGGCTCGACTGGACCGAAAGCGGCGGCGATGCGCCGATCGGTCCGCCCGATCGCACCAGCTTTGGCACGCTGCTGATGGAGCGCAGCGTCCGGAACAATCTGGGGGGCACGATTACGCGGCACTGGAACCCCGAGGGCCTGCGCGTCGAGATATCGCTGCCCGCCAAATGGCGCGAAGCCTGAAACGCGACGAGGCGATTTGTTCCTAAAATGTTCTCGTGTTAAACGGGTGGCATGTCGGGAAAATCGATTCTGCAAAAGCTCGCGATCCTCGCCGATGCGGCGAAATATGATGCCTCCTGCGCCTCCTCGGGAACGGTGCGGCGCGATTCCACCGCGACCAAGGGCATCGGTTCGACCGAAGGCATGGGCATATGCCACAGCTATGCGCCGGACGGCCGTTGCATTTCGCTGCTCAAGATACTGCTGACCAATTTCTGCGTTTATGACTGCCGCTTCTGCATCAACCGGGCGTCGAGCAATGTCGCGCGCGCGCGTTTCGATCCGCAGGAGGTCGTGCGGCTGACACTCGATTTCTACAAGCGCAACTATATCGAGGGGCTGTTCCTGTCGTCGGGGATCATCCGGTCCGAAGACTATACAATGGAGCAGCTGGTCGAGGTCGCGCGGCTGCTGCGCGAGGAGCATCGCTTTCAGGGCTATATCCATTTGAAGACGATCGCGGGCGCCGATCCCGCGCTGATCGCGCTTGCCGGCATCTATGCCGACCGGCTGTCGACCAATGTCGAACTGCCGACCGAGGCGGGACTGGCGAGCTTTGCGCCCGAAAAGAAGCCCGGCGTTATTCGCAAGACGATGGCATCGGTGCGCACGCGCGAGGCCGACGTCCTCGACGCCGCGAAGGGACGGCTGATCGGCAAGGCACCGCCGCCGCGCTTTGCGCCTGCCGGGCAATCGACGCAGATGATCGTCGGCGCCGACGGCGCGCGCGACGACGACATCCTGCACGCGGCGACCAACCTCTATTCGGGCTATCGGCTGCGCCGCGTCTATTATTCGGCCTATAGTCCCATTCCCGACGCGAGCAGCGACCTGCCCCCCGTGCGGCCGCCGCTGATGCGTGAGCACCGCCTGTATCAGGCCGACTGGCTGCTGCGCTTCTATGGCTTCGAGCGCGCCGAGATCATGGCGGGCGGGCGCGGCGGTATGCTCGACCTGGCGATCGATCCCAAGCTTGCGTGGGCGCTTCAGCAGCGCGAGAGCTTTCCCGTCGACATCAACCGGGCGCCGCGCGAACTGCTGCTCCGCGTGCCCGGTCTTGGCACGCGCGCGGTCGACCGCATCGTGGCGGCGCGGCGGCTGGGCAAGGTGCGGCTCGGCGACCTCGCCAAGCTGACGGCGTCGGTTAAAAAGCTGCTGCCCTTCATCGTCACGCCCGACTGGCGGCCGGGCAAGCTCACCGACAGTGCCGACCTGCGCGCCCGCTTCGCGCCGCCCGCGGAACAACTGACGCTGGCGCTGTGAGGGAGGTCGTCCTCGAAACGCCCGGCGATTTCGGCGAATGGCGCCGCGCCGCGCGCAGCCTGCTGGCGGACGGGATTGCGCCCGAGGACATCAGCTGGCGCGGCGGCGGCGAGGGCGCATCGCTGTTCGGCGAGGCCGCAGCGGTGCTGCCGCCGTCCGGCGCGCTCAGCCTGCCGCGCGAGCTGGTTGCGATCGCCGAGCGGGTGATCTGTTACCGCGATGCCGCGGTGCCCGCTCGTCTTTACCGCGTCCTTTGGCGCGCGTTGCAAGACCGTCGGCTGCTTGAACGGCGCACCGACGCCGATGTCGACTGGCTGATGAAGGCCGACAAGGCGATCCGCCGCGACGTTCACAAGATGCACGCCTTCGTGCGGTTCCGGCGGCTGGGCGAGGATGGCGAGCGCGAGCGCTTCGCGGCGTGGTTCGAGCCCGCGCACCGCATCCTGCGGCTGACCGCCCCCTTTTTCCAGCGCCGCTTCACCGGCATGGACTGGGCGATCGTCACCCCCGATGCGCGCGCGATCTGGGAAGGCGAGCGGCTGCGTTACGGCCCCGGCGGGACGCGGGACGAAGTGCCGGAGAGCGATGTGGTCGAGGATCAATGGCGCACCTATTATGGCGCGATCTTCAACCCCGCGCGCGTCAAGATCGCCGCGATGCGCGCCGAAATGCCGAAAAAATATTGGCATAACCTGCCCGAGGCACAGGATATTGCGCCGTTGCTGGCAGGCGCCGAGGCGCGCGTGGAACGGATGCGCGCGGTGGCCGTTTCGGCTGCGAATGCGCGAACGGAGAAATGGCGCAAACGCGTGACCGACGACGACGCCTCGACCGAAGCCCTTGATACGCTTGACGCGATCGCGCGCGCGCTCGATCGCTGCACGCGCTGTCCGCTCTATTGCGACGCGACGCAGGCGGTCGCGGGCGAGGGGCCGGAGACGGCGCGGATCATGCTGGTCGGCGAACAGCCCGGCGATCAGGAGGATTTGCAGGGACGGCCCTTCGTCGGCCCGGCAGGGCAAGTGCTGAACGAAGCGCTCGACGAAGCGGGCATGGACCGACGGCGGCTGTTTCTGACCAACGCGGTCAAGCATTTCAAATTCGAACCGCGCGGCAAGCGAAGGTTGCACCAGAATCCGACGGCTGCCGAGATCGACTTGTGCCGCTGGTGGCTCGACAAGGAGCGCGCGCTGGTCCGGCCCGACGTGATCGTGACGCTGGGCGGCAGCGCCCTGCGCGGGGTGACGGGGCGAAGCGCGACGATCGCGTCGATGCGCGGGTCGGTGCATGAATTGGAGGGCGGCACGAAGCTGATCGCGACGGTCCATCCGTCGTTCCTGCTCCGCCTGCCCGACCGCGACCGCGCGGCCAAGGAGCGCGACATGTTCGTCGCCGACCTGATCCGCGCGCGAAAGCTGGCCGCCTGATGCCCGGCGCTAGCTGGATCCAGCCGCACCCGAGCGGCATCTATGTGAAGCCCGCCGACTTGTGGATCGATCCGTCGCGTCCGGTTGCGCTCGCTGCGGTGACGCACGGCCACGCCGACCATGCGCGCAGCGGGCATGGATCGGTCTTCGCGACGCCGGAGACGCTCGCGATCATGGCCCTGCGCTATGGCGTCGATGCCGAGGCGAGCCATAATCAGGCCTTTGCCTATGGCGACGGGTTCGAGCGCGGCGGGGTGCGGTTCAGCTTCCATCCCGCCGGCCATGTGCTCGGCAGCGCGCAGATATTGATGGAGTATCGCGGCGAGCGGATCGTCGTCACCGGCGATTACAAGCGCCGGGCCGACCCGACCTGCGCACCGTTCGAGGTGGTGCCGTGCGATATTTTCGTGACGGAGGCGACCTTTGGCCTGCCGGTGTTCCGGCACCCGCCGACTGGGGATGAGATCGCCAAGCTGATCGGCGCGGTGCGTGCCGAGCCCGACCGCGCGATACTCGTCGGCGCCTATGCGCTCGGCAAGGCGCAGCGGGTGATCGCCGAACTTCGCGGCGCGGGCTGGGATGCGCCGATCTATATTCACGGCGCGCTCGAACGGATGTGCGCGCTCTATGCTGCGCACGGCGTCGATCTGGGCGAATTGCGGCTGGTATCCGAAACCGACAAGGCGGCGATGGCGGGGCAGATCGTCATTGCCCCGCCGTCCGCGCTCAACGACCGCTGGTCGCGGCGGCTCCCCGATCCTGTCACCGCAATGGCGTCGGGCTGGATGCGCGTGCGCCAACGCGCGCGGCAACGGATGGTCGAACTGCCGCTCGTCATCTCCGACCATGCCGACTGGGACGAACTGACCGCGACGATAGCCGAGGTGAACCCCACGGAAAGCTGGATCACCCACGGCAGCGAGGACGGCCTCTTGCGCTGGTGCGAACTCACCCAGCGCAAGGCGCGCGCGCTGCACCTCGTCGGCCGCGACCTGGAGGAGGAGGCGTGAAGCGCTTCGCCGCCCTGATCGACCGGCTGATTTACACGCGCTCGCGCAACAGCAAGCTGGCGCTGATCGTCGATTATCTGAAGCATACGCCCGATCCCGATCGCGGCTGGGCGCTTGCGGCGTTGACCGAGGCGCTCGACTTTCCGGCGGTGAAGGCGGGGACAGTGCGGACGCTGCTCGCGACGCGCGTGGATGAAGAGCTGTTCCGGCTGTCGCGGCATTTCGTCGGCGATACGGCGGAGACGGCGGCGCTGTTGTGGCCTGATTCAGACAACCGGACAGAAACAATCCGTATCCCCGAGCGAAGCCGAGGGGCTCTTTCGAGCGCAGCGAGAATATCGGGCGTTGCGGCCTCGACTTCGCTCGGCATGGCCCCTCGGCTTCGCTCGGGGGTGCGGGATTCGGACACTGCGCAACCTTCACTCTCGGTATCCGAAGCCGTCGGCGCGCTGGCCGCCGCCAGTCGCAGCGATGCGCCCGCGATCGTCGCCGCATTGCTCGACCGGCTCGACGCCGACGGGCGTTATGCGCTGCTCAAACTGGCTTTGGGCGGGATGCGCGTCGGGGTGTCGGCGCGGCTGGCGAAACAGGCTTTTGCACAGGCGTTCGGCGTGCCGGTCGACGATGTCGAGGAGCTGTGGCACGCGATCCCGCCGCCCTATGCGCCGCTGTTCGCCTGGGGTGAGGGATGGGCGCCGCGTCCCGACCTTGCCGACGTCGCCTTCTTTCGGCCCTTCATGCTCGCGCATCCGCTCGAGGAAGAGGATGTCGATCTCGCTGACTTCGCCGCCGAATGGAAATGGGACGGCATCCGGGTCCAGATCGTGCGTGCCGCCGGCGAGACGCGTATCTATAGCCGTGGCGGCGAGGAAATCAGCGGCGCCTTCCCCGAACTGGTCGCGGCCTTCGATCAGGAGGCGGTGATCGACGGCGAATTGCTCGTGCGCGGCGAGGTTCAGGGCGGGCCAGAAACACAGGGAGGGGCGGCGAGCTTCAACGCGCTGCAACAGCGGCTGGGGCGCAAGACCGTGTCGAAAAAGATGCTCGCCGATTATCCAGCCTTCGTGCGCGTCTACGACCTGCTTGGCGTCGATGGCGATGATTTGCGCGCCCTGCCGTGGACCGAGCGGCGGCGGCAGTTGGAGGCCTTCGTGCCGCGGCTGGCCGCCAGCCATTTCGACCTGTCGCCGCTCATCGCGGCCGAAGATTTCAATGCACTCGCCGATCTGCGCGCCGGCGCGCGCGACGCCGCGATCGAAGGGGTGATGCTCAAGCGGCGTGATGCCCCGTATGTTGCCGGGCGAAGGGCGGGGCTGTGGTACAAATGGAAACGCGACCCGCTGACCGCCGATTGCGTGATGATGTATGCGCAGCGCGGCAACGGGCGCCGCGCCAGCTTCTATTCGGATTATACCTTCGGCTGCTGGACCGAGGCGGGCGAATTGCTGCCGGTGGGCAAGGCCTATTCGGGCTTCACCGACGCGGAGCTGAAGTGGCTCGACAAGTTCGTGCGCGACAACACGGTCGATCGCTTCGGCCCGGTGCGCGAGGTCCAAAAGACGCTGGTGCTCGAGGTCGCCTTCGATTCGATCCACGCATCGAAGCGCCACAAATCGGGGCTGGCGATGCGTTTCCCGCGCATCGCGCGCATCCGGCGCGACAAGCTGGCGGAGGAAGCCGACCGGATCGCGACGCTGCGCGGCATGGTGACGTAAAAATAACGCCAGAATTCGTCGTCACGGGGTTGCAACTCGCGTCAAACATACCGAGTTACACCCCCGAACACCAAAAAAAGGAGACTGCCATGACAATCGCTTTTCCGCCGCTGCCCTATGCCGAGGACGCGCTGGCGCCGCATATTTCGGCCGACACGCTCGCGACGCATCATGGCAAGCATCACAAGGCCTATGTCGACAAGACCAATGCCGCGATCGAAGGCACCGACCTCGCCGACAAGAGCCTGGAAGAAATCATCCACCATGCCGAAGGATCGGGCAACAAGGGGCTGTTCAACAACAGCGCCCAGTCGTGGAACCACGCTTTCTACTGGAACTGCCTGTCGCCGACCAAGACCGCACCGTCGGGCGATCTCGCCGCGGCGATCGACCGCGACTTCGGGTCGCTGGACGATCTCAAGAAGAAGCTGAAGGACACGGCGGTCAACCATTTCGCCTCGGGCTGGGCGTGGCTGGTCGCCAAGGACGGCAAGCTGTCGGTCACCGACACGCATGACGCCGGCACCGAAGTGACCGCCGGCATCAAGCCGCTGCTCGTCATCGACGTGTGGGAACATGCCTATTACATCGACCGCAAGAACCTGCGCCCGGCCTACGTCGATGCGGTGGTCGACGAACTGCTCAACTGGGATTTCGCCGCCGAGAATCTGGCGCGCGACGGCGCCTGGACCTATCCGGCGTAATTTCCCGTCAAAGAAAAGGCCGTGCGTCCCCGCGAAGGCGGGGACCCATCTCCGGTCGGTGCTATTTTTCGCCCACGGATGATGGACCCCCGCCTTCGCGGGGGCACACGGCTTTCGACGTCAGGGCATTGGCTTCTGTCATAAGACTATTTCCTCGCCTATAGGCGCGGCATGACGATCAGCCTCTTCGAACTTTTCAAAATCGGTGTCGGGCCATCGAGCTCGCATACCGTCGGACCGATGGTTGCGGCGCGGCGCTTCACCGTCTGGCTCGACGAACGCGGCCTGCTCGGCAAGGCGGCGCATGTCGAGGCCGATCTCTATGGCTCGCTTGCGCTGACGGGGAAGGGGCACGCGGCCGATACCGCAGTGGTCGCCGGGCTGGCGGGCGAAATCCCGGCCGAAACCAGCCTCGCTGCGATCAAGGCGCATTGGGACCGCGCCGAGAATGAGGGCTTTCTTTATCTGCTCGGCCGCCAGCGCGTCCGCTTTCAACCGGCGCGCGACCTGCATTTCCAGATGAAGCAGCGCCAGCCTTTTCACAGCAACGCCCTGAGCTTCACCGCGCGCGACGGCGATGGCGAGATACTGGCCAAGCGCATGTATTTCTCGATCGGCGGCGGTTTCGTCGTCGACGAGGAGGAGGCGGGACGCAACAGCCGCGGCGCCGAGGATGAGGTGACGCTGCCTTTCGCCTTCACCTCGGGCGCCGACCTCCTCAGCATGGGCGCGGCGTCGGGCAAGAGTTTTGCCGAAATGATGCTCGACAACGAGCTGGTGCACCGCAGCGTCGAACAGGTCGAGGCCGGGCTCGACCAGATCGCCGCGGCGATGGACGCGTCGATCGATGCGGGCTGCTGCAGCACGGGCACGCTGCCCGGCGGCCTCAAGGTCAAGCGCCGCGCGCCGCAGATCGCCGCCGACATCCGCGAACGGCATGAGGCGAACCTGTCCGATCCGATGGCGATGATGGACTGGATCAACCTGTGGGCGATGGCGGTGAACGAGGAAAATGCCGCGGGCGGCAAGGTCGTCACCGCGCCCACCAATGGCGCGGCGGGGATCATCCCGGCGGTGATCCGCTATTACCGGCGCAGCTATCGCGGCGACGCGGCGGGGGTGCGCACCTTCCTGCTCGCCGCGGGCGCGGTCGGCGCGCTTTACAAACGCAACGCCAGCATCTCGGGCGCCGAGGTCGGCTGCCAAGGCGAGGTCGGCGTCGCCTGTTCGATGGCGGCGGCGGGGCTCACCGCAGCGCTCGGCGGCACCAACGCGCAGGTCGAGAATGCCGCCGAGATCGGCATGGAGCATAATCTGGGTCTCACCTGCGACCCGATCGGCGGGCTGGTCCAGATCCCGTGCATCGAGCGCAACGCGATGGGCGCGATCAAGGCGATCGACGCGAGCCGCATCGCGATGATCGGCGACGGCACGCACGTCGTCAGCCTCGACACGGTGATCGCGACGATGCTGCAAACGGGCCGCGACATGCGCGACAAATACAAGGAAACGTCGAAGGGCGGGCTGGCGGTCAGCGTGGTGGAGTGTTGATGGCCTGATCCTCCCTGCCGCGACGCGGTGGGGAGGTGGCAGCGCGAAGCGCTGACGGAGGGGCAATGGCGCGACGTCGC
>NZ_BCZQ01000014.1 GCF_001598815.1 Sphingopyxis terrae subsp. terrae NBRC 15098
AATGGCGCGACGTCGCGGCCCCTCCACCACCCTTCGGGCGGTCCCCCTCCCCACGGCCTCGCCGCAGGGAGGATCGGGAGTATCTTGCATTGCGACCCCATTTGCCTGATTGGGAGCGCCGAAAAGGAGACCGCCCATGAAGACCCGCGCCGCCGTTGCGTTCGAAGCGAAGAAGCCGCTCGAAATCGTCGAACTCGACCTCGAAGGCCCGAAGGCGGGCGAGGTGCTGGTCGAGATCATGGCGACGGGGATCTGCCACACCGACGCCTATACGCTCGACGGCTTCGACAGCGAGGGCATCTTCCCGAGCGTGCTGGGGCATGAGGGCGCGGGCGTGGTGCGCGAGGTCGGCGCGGGCGTCACCAGCGTGAAGCCCGGCGACCATGTGATCCCGCTCTACACCCCCGAATGCCGCCAGTGCAAAAGCTGCCTCAGCGGCAAGACCAACCTCTGCACCGCGATCCGCGCCACGCAGGGCAAGGGGCTGATGCCCGACGGCACGACGCGCTTTTCCTACAAGGGCCAGCCGATCTTCCATTATATGGGCTGCTCGACCTTCTCGAATTTCACCGTGCTGCCCGAGATCGCGGTCGCGAAAATCCGCGAGGACGCGCCGTTCCAGTCGAGCTGCTACATCGGCTGCGGCGTGACCACGGGGGTCGGCGCGGTGATCAACACCGCGAAGGTGCAGGTCGGCGACAATGTCGTCGTCTTCGGTTTGGGCGGCATCGGATTGAACGTGATCCAGGGCGCGCGCCTCGCGGGCGCGAACAAGATCATCGGCGTCGATATCAACCCCGACCGCGAGGAATGGGGCCGCAAGTTCGGCATGACCGACTTCCTCAACACCAAGGGCATGAGCCGCGAGGACACCGTGACCGCGATCGTCCAGCTGACCGACGGCGGCGCCGATTACACCTTTGACGCGACCGGCAATACCGAAGTGATGCGGACCGCGCTCGAAGCGTGCCACCGCGGCTGGGGCACCTCGATCATCATCGGCGTGGCCGAGGCGGGCAAGGAAATCGCGACGCGTCCGTTCCAGCTCGTCACCGGGCGCAACTGGCGCGGCACCGCCTTCGGCGGCGCCAAGGGCCGCACCGACGTGCCGAAGATCGTCGATATGTATATGACCGGCAAGATCGAGATCGACCCGATGATCACCCACGTCATGGGGCTTGAGGACATCAACAAGGGCTTCGATTTGATGCATGCGGGCGAGAGCATCCGCAGCGTCGTCGTTTACTAAGGGGCGAGGCGGCATGTTCAGCCATGTGACGCTCGGCGCCAACGACATCGCGACGACCAAGCGCTTTTACGATGCGGCGCTTGGTGCGCTCGGCATCCCCGTCGGCCGCGTCGATGAGCGTGGCCGGTTGATCTATGCGCATGACGGCGGACGGCTCGTCATCACCAAGCCGGTGAATGGCGAAGCGGCGGCGTGCGGAAACGGCCATACGCTCGGCCTGCTCGCGGCCTCGCCCGAGGCGGTCGATGCGTGGCACGCCGCGGGCCTTGCCAATGGCGGGACGAGCGCCGAGGATCCGCCGGGCATTCGCAACGCGACCGAAGGCCGGGTGCTGTATCTGGCCTATCTGCGCGATCCGGCGGGCAACAAGCTGTGCGCATTCCACAAGATTTCGGGCTGACATGACGACCGAACGTCCGGCCGCTTTCGTCCTGACCTTCAGCTGCGTCGATGCGGTGGGCATCGTCGCGGCGGTGACGGGGCTGCTTGCCGAAACCGACGGCTTCATCCTCGACAGCCAGCAATATGCCGACCTCGATTCGGGGCGCTTTTTCATGCGCGTCGAATTTCGCGGCGCGGGGCCGCGCTTTCCGCAGACGCTGGACGCGGTGCGCGCGGCGTTCGCGCCGATCGTCGCGCGGTTCGCTATGGAAGCGCGAATCAGCGATGCCGGGGCCAAGCCGCGCTTCGTGATCGCCGTGTCGCAGGGTAGCCATTGCCTCAACGACCTGCTCCACCGCTGGTCGACGGGCAATCTGGCGATCGACATCGTCGGCGTGGTGTCCAACCACGACCATTTGCGCCGCCTGACCGAATGGCACGGCGTGCCCTTCCACTATCTGCCCGTCAGCGACGCGAACCGCGCCGAACAGGAAGCCGCGATGCTGGACGTCATGGCACGCGGCGGCGCCGATTATCTGGTGCTCGCGCGCTATATGCAGGTGCTTTCGGCCGATCTGTCGGCGAAGCTCGCGGGGCGCTGCATCAACATCCATCATAGCTTCCTGCCCGGCTTCAAGGGCGCCAAGCCCTATCATCGCGCGCACGAACGCGGGGTGAAGCTGATCGGCGCGACGGCGCATTTCGTGACGAGCGACCTCGACGAAGGCCCGATCATCGAGCAGGCGGTCGAGCGCGTCGACCACCGCGACGGGATCGAAGACCTGATCCGTATCGGCCGCGATGTCGAGGCGCAGGTGCTCGCGCGCGCGGTGCGCTGGGTCGCCGAACAGCGGGTGTTGATCGACGGACGCAAGACGGTGGTCTTCCGTTAGTCACGCGAACAGGATAAGTCCCGATTCGCAACCAAATCAGGAGGAGCCAAGGGCGATGTACAGTCACAATATGGTCGGATCGAACGACCTCGACGCATCGAAGAAATTCTATGACGCGACCTTTCAGGCGATCGGCGGCAAGCCGGGCATCGTCGACGACAAGGGACGCCTCATCTATATGCACAATGGCGGGCTGTTCCTCGTGACGGCCCCGATCGACGGCCAGCCAGCGACTGCGGGCAATGGCTGCACCATCGGTTTCGCAATGGAAGGGCCCGAGCAAGCGAAGGCGTGGCATGACGCCGGCGTCGCCGCGGGCGGCACTTCGATCGAAGATCCGCCGGGCGTGCGCGAAGGCGGCTTCGGCAGCCTGTACCTCGCTTATCTCCGCGATCCGTCGGGCAACAAGCTGTGTGCGCTGCACCGCGTCGTCTGACTTTCTGAGGGCTTATGCGCGGTGAGGCGGGATTGCTGGCGGATCTGGATGCGCTCGCCATCCCCTTCGCCGCGCACGAGCATGTCGCGGTGTTCACCGTCGCCGAAAGCGACACGGTGAATGCCGCGATTCCCGGCGCGCACACCAAAAATCTGTTCCTGAAGGACGCGGGCGGGGCCTTCTGGCTCGTCACCGTGCCGGGCGAAGCGCGCGTCGACCTGAAAGCGCTGCCCGCCGCGATCGGATGCAAGCGCGTGAGCTTCGGCAAGGCCGACGACATGCAGCGGCTGCTCGGCATCGCCCCGGGATCGGTGACGCCGCTTGCCGCGATCAACGCCGCACCGGGAAGCATCACGGTGGTGCTCGATGCCGGGCTTGCGGCTGCGGAGCGCGTCAACCTCCATCCGCTGCGCAACACCGGAACCATCGGCCTTGCGGGCGCAACGATCCTCGACCTCTTGCGTCATTGGGGGCATGAGCCGTTGATCGCTTCCATACCCGTGCAGGACAATCCATGACCCTCGAAACGCTATCGACCAACCGCAGCCATGGCGGCACGCAGGGCGTCTATCGCCATGCCAGCGACACCACCGGCACCGACATGACCTTTGCGGTGTTCGTTCCCGATCATGCGCCGGGCGCGAAGCTGCCGGTGCTGTGGTATCTGTCGGGGCTGACCTGCACCCATGCCAATGTGATGGAAAAGGGCGAATATCGCGCCGCCTGCGCGCAGCACGGCATCATATTCATCGCTCCCGACACGAGCCCGCGCGGTGAGGGCGTGCCCGACGATCCGGAGGGCGCATGGGATTTCGGACTCGGCGCCGGCTTCTATGTGGATGCGACCGAGGCGCCATGGGAAAAGAATTACCGCATGCGCTCCTATATCGGGGATGAGCTCCCGTCGGTGGTGCTGCGCAATTTCCCGATGGCCGACATGACGCGGCAGGGGATCAGCGGTCATTCGATGGGTGGCCATGGCGCGCTGACGGTGGCGCTGCGCACGCCCGACCGCTTCCGCTCGGTCTCGGCCTTTTCGCCGATCGTCGCGCCGCTGCAATGCCCGTGGGGCGAAAAGGCGCTGTCGAACTATCTCGGTGCCGACCGCGAGCCGTGGAGTCACTATGACGCCTGCGCGCTGATCGAAGGCGGCGCGCGCGTTGCCGACCTGCTCGTCGATCAGGGAGAGGCGGACAGCTTCCTCGAAGATCAGCTCAAGACGCATCTGCTGGTCGAGGCGTGCGAGAAGGCGGGGCAGAAAGCCGAAATCCGCATGCAGCCGGGCTATGACCACAGCTATTATTTCATCTCGACCTTCATGGCCGAGCATATCGGCTGGCACGCCGAACGGTTGAAGGCTTAGTCGCTCCCCTCCCGCCCGCAAGCGGTAAAGATCAGGGCATCAACAGCGTCGACCCCGTGGTCCGGCCCGCTTCCAGATCTTCGTGTGCGCGAGCCGCGTCGCGGAGCGGGTAGCGCTGACCGATGGTGATCGCGACCGCGCCGCTTTCGAGCATCTCGAACACGCGCGCGGCGCCGGCGGCGCGTTCGCCGGGATCGAGATAATAGTCGAACAAGGTCGGGCGCGTGACGAACTGCGATCCGTGCTGCGCAAGAATGCCGAGATTGACGCCGGTCACCGGCCCGCCGGCATTGCCGTAGCTGACGATCAGCCCGCGGCGCGCGGTGGCCTTGAGCGAGGTCGCCCAGGTCGCCATGCCGATGCCGTCGAAAGTGACGGGAACGCCTTGGCCGTCGGTGATTTCGCGGACGTGCGCGGCGACATCTTCGTCCCGGTAGCGGATGACATGGTCGGCGCCGGCGTCGCGCGCGGCCTGTTCCTTGGCTGCGGTGCTGACGGTGCCGATCACGGTGGCGCCGACGGCTTTCAGCCATTGGACGAGGATCAGACCGACCCCGCCGGCGGCGGCGTGGACGAGCACCGGCCAGCCCGCCTCGACCTTGGCGCAGCGTTCGACGAGCGCTTCGACCGTGCAGGCCTTGAGCAGCGCGGCGGCGGCGGTCTCGCCGTCGATCGCCGCAGGCAGTTTGAACAGCGCGGCTGCGGGGACGAGCCGCGCGGTCGCATAGGCCGTGCGGCGGGGGCCGAAAGTCGCGACGCGGTCGCCGGGCTTCAGCCCGTGGACGTCGGCACCGATCGCCACGATCTCGCCCGCCGCCTCGAGCCCCAGACCGCCAGGAAGGTCGACCGGGTAGGTGCCGTCGCGATGATAGGCGTCGATATAATTGAGCCCGACCGCGGTCTGGCGGACCAGCACCTCGCCCGGGCCGGGCGCGCCGAGCGTGACGCGGCGCCACTGGATGACGTCGGGACCGCCCTGCTTCTCGATAAAGGCTTCAACCGCTTCCATGCGTCCTCTCCTGCCGTTCGCCCGATTTGGGGCGGCGGCGGAGAGGGCGCAAGGGCTCTACGCCTTAATATTTCCCGGTCTTGCGCGGGTTGCGCTGGCCGTACGGTTTGGGCTTGTAACGGTCGGCGCCGCCGCCGGGGGCGCCGGGGCCGCGCGGTTTGCGCGGACCGTCGCCGCGAGGGCCGTCGTGGCGCGGGCCAGTGTCGCGGCGCCCGCCCTTATGGGGGCGCGTGTCGCGGCGCGGCGGATAGGTGCTGCCTTCGGGCGCCGGGGTGATGGCGACGCCGCTATCGTCTTCGCCATCCTTGTTCGCGGTGCGCGACACGGCTTCGGCGAAGCGATCGGCGATCGCGAGCGGGATATTGAACAGCGTTTCGTTGGGGCCGATGCGGATCGCGCCGATTTCGTGCTTGGTCACATGGCCGCGGCGACAGAGCAGCGGCAGGATCCAGCGCGGATCGGCGTTCTGGCGGCGGCCGATGTTGAGCCGGAACCAGACGCTGTCGTCGAACTGTTCGCGGTCCGCCCCACGATCGGCGCGCTCGAGACGCTCACCGCGTTCGGGGCGCTCGCCGCGCGGGCGCGGGCCGTTATCGATCAGATCCTCGGGCGGCGGCATCGTCGCGCGGTGCGAGCGGACGAGCGCGGCGGCGATGTCTTCTGCGCTGCGCTCCGCGAGCAGGCGCTGGCCGAGTTCGATGTCATCAGCCTCATGTTCGACCGGCGCGAGCAGCGCCTCGATCAGCCGTTCCTTGTCGCGCGCGCGCACGTCGGTCGCCGTCGGCGCGTTCATCCACTGCGCGTCGATCTTCGCACCGCGCAGCATACCGTCGACGCGGCGGCGGCGCGGATAGGGGACGATGAGCACGGCGGTGCCCTTTTTCCCCGCGCGACCGGTGCGGCCCGAGCGGTGCTGAAGCGTTTCGGCATCGCGCGGGATTTCAACGTGAATGACGAGGCTGAGGCTCGGCAGGTCGATACCGCGCGCGGCGACGTCGGTCGCGACGCAGACGCGTGCGCGGCGGTCGCGTAGCGCCTGCAGCGCGTGGTTGCGTTCGGATTGGCTGTGCTCGCCCGACAGCGCCACCGCCGCGAAGCCGCGCTCGAGGAGACTGGCATGGAGGCGGCGGACATTGTCGCGGGTGGCGCAGAACAGCATTGCCGTGTCGGCCTCGTGCAACCGCAGCAAATTGACGACCGCGCCCTCGATATCGGCGGGGGCGACGGTGACGACCTGATAGGCGATGTCGCCATGGCCGCGATCTTCGCCGACGGTCGAGATGCGCAGCGCGTCGCGTTGATAATGTTTGGCAAGCTGGGCGATCGGCTTGGGGATCGTCGCCGAAAAGAGCAAAGTGCGGCGCGTTTCGGGGGTCGCGTCGAGGATTTCCTCAAGGTCTTCGCGAAAGCCCATGTCGAGCATTTCGTCGGCCTCGTCGAGCACGGCGACGCGCAGCGATTCCAGGTCGAGAGCGCCGCGTTCGAGATGGTCGCGCAGGCGGCCGGGGGTACCGACGACGATGTGCACGCCCTGGCTGAGCATCCGGCGCTCGCGGCTTGCATCCATGCCGCCGACGCAGGTCGCGATGCGCGCGCCGGCCTTCGCGTAGAGCCAGCTCAGTTCGCGGCTGACCTGCAACGCGAGTTCGCGCGTCGGTGCGATGATCAGCGCCAGTGGCGCCGCCGCGAAGGGCAGGCGCCCATCCTCGAGCAATTCGCCGGCCATGGCGAGACCAAAGGCAACGGTCTTGCCCGATCCGGTCTGTGCCGAGACGAGCAGGTCGCGGCCTACAGCTTCGGCTTCGACGACGTGGGTCTGGACGGGGGTGAGTCCTTCATAGCCGCGCGCGGCAAGGGCGTCCGCAAGGACGGGCGAGAGATTTTCAAAAGGCATTTTATTCTTCTTATCCTGTGCAGCAAAGGCGCCGCTGTTTGGTCCTCGCTGCCCAGTCTGCGTCCCGGGGTCTGTCGCCCGCGATCGAAACACTGGTCATGGATGCCGAAACCCGTTCGGCATGACGAAGAAATATCTGGGTTTTTTCCTAAAGAGCCTGACCCGCCGCGTATCCGCTGGCCCAGGCCCATTGAAAATTATAGCCGCCCAGCCACCCGGTGACGTCCACGGCTTCGCCGACCGCATACAGTCCCGGCACGCTTTTGGCCATCATTGTTTGCGATGAGAGATTTGCGGTCGAAATGCCGCCCACCGTCACTTCGGCCTTGGCGAAGCCTTCGGTGCCGTTCGGACGGAAGGTCCAGCGCGCCAGCCGCGCCTCGGCATCGGCGAGCCTGCGGTCGGTCTGCGCGCCGAGCTCGCCGGGCAGCGCCAGCCGCTCGGCGAGTGTCTGCGCCAGCCGATCGGGCAAGGGCAGCGTTGCGGCGAGCGTGGCGCGTGGACGCGCGCGCTTTGCGTCGATCAGCCAGCCGGGTGCGGCGGCGGGCAGGAAATCGATCGTTACCGGATCGCCGGGACGCCAATAGCTACTGATCTGGAGGATCGCCGGACCCGACAGCCCCTTGTGGGTGAACAGCGCCGCTTCGCGGAACGCCGCCTTGCCGGCGTGTGCTTCGACCGGGGTTGCGACCCCCGACAGGTCGCGGAACAACACATCGTCACCGCCGAGCGTCAGCGGGACGAGCGCGGGGCGCGGCTCGACGATTTTCAGGCCGAACTGGCGCGCCAGATCGTAAGCAAAGCCGGTCGCACCCATCTTCGGGATCGATGGGCCGCCGGTAGCGATGACGAGGTTGGACGCGCGGACAGGCCGGTCGCCGAAGGCGACGGAGAAGATGCCATCCGCATGCGTGACCGCGCGCACCGGCTGGCCGCAGCGGACTTCAACTCCGCCCTTTGCACATTCCTCGAGCAGCATCGCCACGATCTGTTTCGCCGACCCATCGCAGAACAGCTGGCCGAGCGTCTTTTCGTGATGTGCAATGCCATAGGCATCGACCAGCGCGATAAAATCGGCGGGCGTGTAGCGCGCGAGCGCCGATTTGGCGAAATGCGGATTCGCCGAAATATAGCGGTCGGGCGCGGTGTGGATATTGGTGAAATTGCAGCGGCCGCCGCCCGAGATCAGGATTTTCTTGCCCACCTGCTCGGCATGGTCGAGCAGCAGGACGCGGCGACCCCTTTGCCCCGCGACCGCGGCGCACATCAGCCCGGCCGCGCCGGCACCCAGCACGATGGCATCATAATCGGGGGCGGTCATGCGAGGGACGTCAGCGCAGCTTTGCGATCGACAGGCCGTCGGCCTTGGCGCGGATCTTAACCGACTCTTCGCTGCGCGTCAGGGCCTTGGCGATGGCCTTGAGCGCCATGCCCTTTTTTGCCAGCGTGTGGAGCTTGTCGATTTCGGCGGCGGTCCACGGCTGCTTGTGGCGTTCGAACTTGTCCTTCATGCCATTTCCTCCGCATCG
The DNA here is from genome assembly GCF_001598815.1 of Sphingopyxis terrae subsp. terrae NBRC 15098. GTDB lineage: Bacteria > Pseudomonadota > Alphaproteobacteria > Sphingomonadales > Sphingomonadaceae > Sphingopyxis > Sphingopyxis terrae. The sequence continues at coordinate 8,755 of NZ_BCZQ01000014.1, forward strand.
GGCGCGGCGGCAAGGACGGTGATGGCATCCTCGCGGCTCTGGAATTCGACGTTCTCGCCGACCTCGGCGCCCATCAGGGCGCGGCCGAGCGGCGCGGTGAAGGCGATCCGCCCTGCCGCCGGATCGGCTTCGTCATGCCCGACGATCGTCACGGCGCGCTCGGTACCCGCGAGCCGATAGCGTACCGCGCTGCCGACCCCGACGATCCCGTCCGCGGGCGCGACCTGCACCTCCGCGGTCGCGTGGCGCGTGGCGACATAGCGCTGGCGGCGTTGCAATTTCTTGCGCGCATCGTCGGTTTCCGCCGCCGCGATGGCGGCTTCGATCTGCGCGAGTTCTTCGCCGAGCAGACGATGTCCGCGCGGGGTCACCAGATTGGCGCCCGGCGGGATCGGCCATTCGAAGACCGGTTCCATATGTTCGTCATCGCTTTCGCGGCGGAACGCTACGCTCACGTTTCTCTCTCGATATCGGGGAGGGGAAAGGCTCCTTTGCCGCGCGAAGGTGGCGACAAGATGGCGCGCTGTAACCTTGCCGGGCGGCGCGGCGAATTTCCCTTCGATGCCATCCCCCCGCATCCCCCTTTGTTGTGAATGGAGTGAAGAATGAGCAATGCCGTGAAACTGTCGCTGGCCGCCTCGGCCGTTCTGGCCATGGCCGCCGGCGCGATGGCGCCGGGAACCGCTGCTGCAGCCGGAAAGACCGAAAAATGCTTCGGCGTCGCGCTGAAGGGCAAGAATGATTGCGCCGCCGGTCCGGGCACGAGCTGCGCGGGCACCTCGACGGTCAATTATCAGGGCAATGCCTGGAAGTCGGTTCCGGCGGGCACCTGTGTCAAGATGGGCGGCACGCTGACCGCGCATGAGGGCAATGCCAAGCCGGTGCCGCAAAAGAAGAGCTGAGCCCCCGCCGTGTCCGCCTCCACTACCCCCCGGCTGCCCCGACGCGCCGGCATAGGACTGAAATCTCAGCATTATGCCGCGCTTCTTGCCGCGGTGGAGGCGGGCACGGCACCCGCCTGGGCCGAAATCCACCCCCAGAATTATTTCGGCCCGGGCGGGCCCCCGCATCGCTGGCTGACCGCGGTCGCCGAGCATATGCCGCTCAGCTTTCATTCGGTCGGCCTGTCGCTGGGGTCGTCGGGCGGCGTCGATCGCGGCGAGCTCGATGCGCTGGCGGCGCTGTGCGCGCGCTATGTGCCTGCCATGGTGTCGGACCATCTGAGCTGGAGCAACGGCCCCGGTGACAAATTTCCCGACCTGTTGTCGATGCCCTATACCAGCGCCGCGCTCGTGCATTTTGCGGGCGAAGTGGGGCGCGTGCAGGACCGGCTCGGCCGCACGATCCTCATCGAAAATCCGTCGCGCTATCTTGCCTTTGCGGCAAGCAATTGGTGCGAGGTCGATTTCCTGCACGAATTGTGTCGCCGGACCGGCTGCGGCCTGTTGCTCGACATCAATAACATTCTCGTTTCCGCCCATAATCTGGATCGCGACCCCGAAGCCTGGCTTGACGCCTTCGACCCGCGGCTGGTCGGCGAAATTCATGTGGCGGGCCATGCGGTAAAGCCCGATGGCGACGGCGGCACGATCGCCATCGACGATCATGGATCGCCGGTCGGCGCGGCCTGCTGGACTTTGCTCGACCGCTTTCTGCACCGGGCAGGGCCGACGCCGGTGCTCGTCGAATGGGACAGCGACGTTCCGGATTATGCGGTGCTACACGCCGAAGCCGTGCGCGCCGACACGCTCATCGCGGCCTGTTCATCCGTCACCGCCGATGCTTGAGCGCGATCAGGCCGCCATCACCGCGGCGATCAACGGCGGGCCCGACCATTTGCCCGACTGGCTGTTCGCGGGCGATCCGGCGCAGATCCTGCGCGGGCTGCGCGTCCATGCCAATACGATCTCGCACGCGCGGCTCGTCGCGCTGGAGGAGACGTTTCCGCTATGCCGCGATCTGCTGGGCGTCGAAACATTCAACCGGCTGTCGCGGCATTATGTCGAAACAAACGGCGCGCGGCGTCGGGCGTTGGCCGATATCGGCGCCGGCTTTGCCGACTGGCTGCGCGGAAAAGCACCGCCGCCCGCGCAGGACCTCGCCCGGATCGAATGGGCGTGGCTCGAATGTTATCACGCCGCGGACGCGCCCGCGCTGACCTTGGCCGAACTGGCGGGGCAGAGCGAGGCGGCGCTGCTGTCGCTGGCGGTCCGGCGGCATCCCGCCGCGCGGATCGTCCGCCTGTCGAGCGATGCAGCGGCGGCGCTCGACCCCGCGCTCGCGGCGGCACGGCTCGTGCTCCTCGCCCGGCCCGATGCGGAGGTGCGCGTTCACGCGCTTGCCCCTGCCGAAGCCGCGGCGCTGGCGCTGGCCGATGATTTCGGCCCGCTGCGTAACCTGATCGCGCTTCTTGCCGAAAAGCATCCGGGCGGCGGCGCGGCGATCGCGTCGCTGATCGCCACCGGGGCGCTCGAAACAGCGCAGGAAGAAGGATAGCATGAAGCAGATTGTCGCATTTTACGATCGCGGCGTGGCGATCGTTTCGGGCCGGTTCGTCGAAAGCGTCGCCCTGCTGCTGCTGCGCGTCGCGCTGGGCGGCGTCTTCTGGCGATCGGGGCAGACGAAGGTGGTCGAAGGGAGCTTCCTTACCATCGATCCCAACACTTATGATCTGTTCCGCAACGAATTTTCCGGCCTGCCGCTCGACGCCTCGATCGCGGTGCCGCTGACGACCTGGGCCGAGCATATCTTCCCTGCGCTGTTGATCATCGGCCTTGCCACCCGCTTTTCGGCGGGCGCGCTGCTGGTGATGACGCTCGTCATCCAGATATTCGTCTTTCCAGACGCGTGGTGGCCGGTCCATTCGCTGTGGACCGCGATGGCCGCGATCCTGATCGTGCGCGGCGGCGGCCTGTTTTCCCTCGACGCCTTGCTTGTTAGGATGCGCGGGAAATGAGCCTCGACGAACCTTCGCTCGCGCGCCTGATGGCCGCTTCGCAGCGGGGGGATCGTGCGGCCTATCGCGCGCTGCTCGGCGATTGCCGGACATGGCTCGCGCGCTATTTCGCGCGGCGGATCGCGCCGCATCAGGTCGACGATCTGATTCAGGAAACTTTGGTGTCGATGCATCGCAAGCTGGCGACCTGGGACAGCGATCGCGCCTTTCTGCCGTGGCTCGCCGCCATCGCGCGCTATCGCTGGATCGACATGCTGCGCCGCCAGCGTGACGAGGCCGAGCTCGGCGACAATGACGCCGCCGTGGGCGCCGAGGACGAAGCGGTCCATGCACGGCTCAGCCTCGATCATCTGCTCGCGCTGTTGCCGCCGAAACAGGCGCAGGCGATCACGCTGGTCAAGATCGAGGGCGCGTCGATCGCCGAGGCATCGCGGATTTGCGGGCAGAGCGAATCGCTGGTGAAGGTGAATATTCATCGCGGCTTGAAAAAGCTCAGCCAATATATTGAAAGCGAATGACATGACGGACGTATCGATCGACGATCTGATCGACGGCCTGGCCGATGATCTGAAGCCGATCCGGCCGCGCCGGCTGCTGCGCGGCGGGGCCTGGACCGCGGCGGCGTGGCTGATCGGCGGCGGCACCCTGCTGTGGCTGCTGGGGATGCGGCACGATCTGGCTCATGGTGCCTCTATGGCGCCGATGCCGATGTTCGCCTTCTGGCTGATCGTCGCGCTGGGACTGGCCGCAACCTGGAGCGCCTTGCGCATGGGGCTGCCCGGAGTCGGGCGCGACTATAGCGGGTGGCGCTGGGCCGGGCTCGCGGCGCTCGCGCTGCCGCTGACTGCGCTCGTCGTCGGGCTGGGCGATACCCATGCGGCGATGCACGGGATGGACCCGCACGGCGGGATGCGCTGCACGCTCGACGGATTGGTTGCCGGGCTCGGGGTCGGAGCCGCGCTGTTCGCGTGGTTGAAGGGCGGTGCCCCGACCTCGCTCGAACGCGCCGGCTGGGTTGTCGGGGTCGCGGCAGGTGCGGCGGGTGCGGCGGTGCTCGCGCTTCATTGTTCGTCGGACAATATGGTCCATATCGCGCTGTGGCACGGGCTTGTCGTCATCCTGTCGGCGATTGCCGGGCGCCTGATCCTGCCGCCGCTGCCGCGCTGGTAGGACGGACTGGACAGTATGCCTCCTCTGTGTTAGGCGACTAATACAGAGGAGATTGATGATGCGAAACCGGTTGATTGGCGTTTTGCCGCTGGCGCTTGTGATGGCGACCGCGGCCTGTGGCGGATCTTTCACGATCGACAGCGACAAGGACAGCAAGTCGGGTGCCCGCGATGCGGGACCGGTTACCACCCGCGGCTTCGCGCTGAACGGCTTCACCGGCGTCAAGGTCACCGGCCCCGACGACGTCACGATTCGCCAGGGCGACGCCTTCGCCATCACGGCCAAGGGGCCGCAAGGCGAGCTCGACCAGCTCGAGATCGTCACCGACGGTTCGACGCTGTCGATCGGCCGCAAGCGCGACGGTTTCAGCTTCGGCGGGCGCGACCATGAGGGCGTCGAAATCAGTATCACCATGCCGAAACTGTCGATGCTGCGTCTGACCGGATCGGGTTCGATCGACGCCGACAGTGTCGATGGCGACGCGCTGGAGGCGACGGTGACCGGATCGGGCGACCTCAAGGTCGCGAAGATGACCGGGCAGAGCGCGAAAATCGCGATTTCGGGATCGGGCGACGTCGATATCGGCGGCGGTACGATCAATTCGGGCGCGATCAGCGTGACCGGATCGGGCGATGTCGATGCCAAGGGGCTTGCGGCGCAGACGCTCGACGTGTCGGTCGCGGGATCGGGCAATGTCGAAGGACAGGCGAGCGGTACCGCGGCGATCAATATCCTGGGGTCGGGCGATGTGACGCTGACCGGCGGTGCGACCTGCACCTCGCGCGAGATGGGATCGGGAACCGCAACCTGCAAATGATCGCGCGCTGGTGCCGCCGCCGCGAACCGGTTAAGGCGGCGGCATGACCAGCATCATGCGATGGGCTGCAATCGCGGCGACCGCCCTCTTGTCCGCTGCGTCGGCGCATGCCGCCGAAAAGCGCTTCGGCCTCACCAGTTTCGCGGCGATCGAAGTCGGCGCCGATGTCGATGTCGAGGTGGTGACACGCGCGCCGGTGAGCGCGGTGGCAACGGGATCGCAGGATGCGCTCGACCGGCTGACCGTCGAAAATCGCGACGGACGGCTGGTGATCGGGATGCGCCAGTTCGCGGGTGACGACCGCCGCGGCAGTTCGCCGGGCGCGGTGCTGCTCCGCATCAACGCCGCGACGCTGCAATCGGCAACGCTGGTCGGCGCGGGGTCGCTTCACATCGACGGGATGAAGGGCCAGCGCGTCGCACTCGGCCTGCGCGGTCCGGGCAAGCTGAGCGTCGACGCGGTCGATACCGACCGGTTGGCGGTCGCGATGATCGGCAACGGCACGCTGACGCTCGCCGGCAAGGCGAAGCAGGCGCAGATGACGCTGTCGGGTTCGGGAGTCGTCGATGCCGGCAAGCTGGCGGTCGACGGACTGATTTCGGACAGCGAAGGGACGGGCGACCATATCTTCAACGCGGTCAAATCGGCCGCGATCACCACGCGCGGCAGCGGCAAGACCGTGGTGCTGGGGCGCCCCGTCTGCACCGTGCGCAACGTCGGCACCGGCACGGTGGCGTGCGGCAGGGCGCGCTAGGGCGCGCGGCGGGACACGGAAGGGACGCTGGCGTGAGCGATGATTTTCTTCAGGGCACCGTGCATCAGGCGGGCGACGATATGCAGACCGCGATATGCGCCGATCCGGCGGTCTTCGCGCTGTGGCAAGGGCTGACGCCGCTCGGGCGCAATGAATTCATCTGCTGGGTGGAGGATGCGAAACAGGCGGCGACGCGCGCCCGGCGCATCGGCCGCACCGTCGAGGAGTTGCAGGAAGGCAAGAAGCGCCCCTGCTGCTGGGCGGGCTGCATCCACCGCACCGACAAGGCGCCAAGCCGGTGGCAACAGGCGGTGCTGATCGACGGCAAGGCGAAGGCGCGCTAGGCGGAGCCGGGACGACGCACATTGCGCCGCCACTAGCCCGCCGCCGAGTTCCCTAGCTGGCGCTTTTGAAGCTTTCGGTGCCGGCCCAGCCGCGTTCGGACACGTCCACCATCACATTTTCCGGCCCCGTCATCTTGTACTCGGCATTGTCCTTGGCTGGGTTTTTGCCGAGGCCTTGCGCCAGATTGACGTCGTGGCGCGGCGCGTAGCCCGAATTTTCGAAGCGTTCGACCACTTCGGCGATATCGTCGCACTGGAAACCGATGTGGTGCAGCCCGGTATAGCCTTCGGGAAATTCCATTCCCGCGGCGGGGCGGTTCTTGAAACACAGCAGCGCGATGTTGATGTGGCCGTCGGTGACATAATAGCCGTGCGCGTTGCGGCTATCGATCTTGCCCGCGACGGTCCAGCCGAGGACTTCGGTGAAGAAGCCGACCGAATTGTCGGGGTCGGCGGACGCGATTGCCACATGGCGGAGGCGGGTGGTCATCGGGGAAACCTTTCTATGTTCCGATACGAATGGGGCTGACGAGATCGTGCAGCGCCGCGACGATGCTTTGTGCGGTGATGCGGCCGGTGCCGGGATTTTCGTCGGTGGGGATATTCTCGATCGCGAGTTCGAAGCGCGCGCTGTCCGAATCGACGATGATGCGGTGCGTGTTGCGCGTAAGGGCCGGGTCGGCCCAGATTTCGAGCCGCGTCTGGTCGGGGCCTGTTCCGGCCAGGCCCAATGCAGCGGCAACATTGACATTGGCCGGAAAGGCGATGGCACCTTCGCGCGCGCTGCCTTCGAATATCTTCAGCGGTTCGTCGATTTCCGTAAGGTCGATGCCGTTGCGCACGACGTGTTCGGCCTTGACGAGCGATTTGACGGGTTTGCGCGTCACCATCGTCACCGAATGGATCGAGCCGACCGCCGCCGCGCGCACCGCATCGAGACCGAGCAGCGCGCCGGTGGCCAGGATGATGCGGCCGCCATGGTCACGCGCGAACCCGGCCGCCCCGGGCCATTGCATCAACGCGGCGCCGCTGACCGTAACCAGCGTCTTGCCGGCGCATAATGTCGCTTCGGCGATGTCGCGAAACGCTGCGGTCGGCGCGCTGTCTACGATGACATCGGACAAGGCGACGAGTTCGGCGGTGTCGACGATCGGAACCGGCCGTGCAAGCTGCGCCATGGCGGCTTCGGCGCGGGTGCGATCACCCGCCGAGACGGCGGCAAGCGCCAGCGGCAGATCGCTATTCTCGATATGGCGCGCGACGACGCGGCCGATGGTGCCGAACCCGGCAATGCCAATGCGTTTCATGGCCCCGCGCTAAGGGGGCATTGCTATATGCGATAATATCGATTGTCCGTTTCGCTATCTGCGAACGGCTATAAAGGCGCTTGGGCCACCGCTATCTATTTTTGATTATAGATAGGCGCATATTCTATCTTTGACTGCATATCGTCTGCCCCGCACAAGCAGGATCGAACTGTCGGGGGAGGCCATGCAGGCGCTTTTGAATCCGGATATGGTGATGCTCGCGGCGATGATGCTGTTGACCGGCGCGGTCGGCGGCGTGATCGCGGGGATGCTGGGCGTCGGCGGCGGGATCGTGATCGTCCCGGTGCTCGACCTCGTGCTCGCGGCACTGGGCATCGATTCCTCCGTGCGCATGCACGTCGCCGTTGCGACCTCGCTTGCGACGATCATCCCCACCGCTATCTCCTCATCGCGCGCGCACGAAGCGAAAGGCGCGGTCGATCATGACCAGCTCAGGCGCTGGGGCGTCGCGATCTTCCTCGGAGCGATCGCGGGCGTGCTGCTCGCGAGCCGCGTCAGCGGCGACGTGCTGTCGGCGGTGTTCGGCATCGTCGCTTTGCTCGTCGCGGTGAAGATGCTGCTGCCGCTGGAGGGCAAGCATATCGCCGAGACGATGCCGGAGGGCGTGGCCGGGCAGGCGATCCCCTTCGCGATCGGCGGCATTTCGAGCATGATGGGGATCGGCGGCGGGACGCTCAGCGTGCCCGTGATGACCTTGTTCAACGTGCCCATCCATCGCGCGGTGGGCACCGCGGCGCTATTCGGGCTGCTGATCAGCGCGCCCGCCGCGGTCGCCTTCGTCGTTACCGGCTGGCACGTCGAAGGCCTGCCGCCGGGCAGCCTTGGCTATGTCAATCTGATCGGCCTTGCCGTCATCGGCCCCGCAACCTTCGTCACCGCGCCGTGGGGCGCCCGCATCGCGCATGCGCTCTCCAAACGCCAGCTCAGCATCCTGTTCGGCCTCTTTCTCACCGTCGTCGCGGTGCGGATGCTGATCCGGGCCTTCGGGTGAGCGGGGGGTGGCGACATTCGACCGCCGTGCGGCACTGGCCGCGATCGGCGCCGGCCTTGCTCTCGGCTGCGCCGCGCCCGGCTTCGCACGCAATTTTCAGAAGGATGATCTACGCATGACCCGCTTTGCCCTTGCCACCCGCCTCACACCGGACGGTGCGCGCCCGATGATCCGGGTCGGCGACGCTTTTCATGATTTGCACGATGCGGCGGCAACGCACGGCTTTACCGCGGTGGCGGACGATGTCACCACGATCATACGCGACTGGGATGCCCGCCGCGAAGGGCTGTTCGCGCTCGCCCATGTGCTGGAAGGCGCGGCGGGCGGAATCGACGCGCCCACGCTTGCGGCGCCGTTCGAGCCGCGGCGCATCTTCGCCGCCGCGTCGAACTTCATCGAACATGCCGAGGAAATGCAGACCAAGCTCGCCGCCAAGGCCGAGAGCGAGCCGTATATCTTCCTCAAGACCGTCGAGAGCGTCGTCGGCCCGAACGAAACGGTCGTCGTCCCGTCGCAGGTGTCGCGCCCCGACTGGGAGGTAGAACTCGGCGTCGTCCTCGGCCGCGCGGGCAAGAATGTCGCGGCGGCCGACGCGCATGACCTGATCGCTGGCTATACGATCGTCAACGACGTCTCGGCGCGCGACCGCACCCGGCGCAGCGACTTTCCCTTCTCGCACGACTGGTTCCGCGGCAAGAGCTTCGACAGCTTCACGCCGCTCGGCCCCGTATTCGTCCCGCGCGACTGCCTCGGCGATCCGCACGCCATCCGCTTGGGGCTCAAGGTCAATGGCGAGGCGATGCAGGACGGCAACACGTCCGAGATGATCTTCAACATCTACGAACAGATCGCCTATCTCTCGACGATCCTCGAACTCCGGTCGGGCGACCTGATCGCCTCGGGCACCCCCGCCGGGGTCGGCATGGGGCGCGGCGTCTTCCTGAAGGACGGCGACGTCATGGATGCCTGGGTCGAAGGGATCGGCGAGCTTCGCAACCCCGTTTCCGCGCCACACCTGCCGCGCGCATGACGCCTCGGGCCGCCTTTTCGCGCCACGCGCTGATCGCGCCGCTGCTGGTCGTTGCGGCGATCGCCGTGCTGACGCTGTGGAGCGCCTTCGGCGGCAACGCGCCGCAGGCCGCGAAGCAGGCGGAGGGAGCGCGAACCGTGCGCTTCAACATGGCGTGGCTGCCGCAGGGTAGCATGGCGGGCATTTTCGTCGCGATCGACAAAGGCTATTTCGCCGATGCCGGACTCAACGTCGAAGCGGTGCGCGGCTTCGGCGGCATGCGAACCGCGAACGAACTCGACCAGGGCATGTTCGAATTCGCCTATATCGACCCGCTGTCGGTCGCGCTCAGCCGCGCCAAGGGCGGCAAGGTCCGGATGATCGGCGGCATCAACATGCGGCTTCCCGCCGGCGCCTGCTTCGTCAAGGAGCGACATCGCATCTCTGCCCCCGCCGACCTTGCCGGACTGCGCTTCGGCGCCGGGCAAAGCTCGATGATCCAGGCGCTGCTCCCGGCGTGGCTCAAGGACAACGGCGTCAACCCGGCGCGCGTCGAGCAGATCCAGCTCGACCCGGCGATCGTCGTCTCCTCGCTCGTCGAAGGGCGGATCGATGCCGCCGAATGCTGGCTCGGCAATTCGATGGCACTGTTCGACAAGGCGGCGAAGGCGAAGGCGGTGACGATCGGGCGCATCGCCTATGCCGACTTCGGGCTCGACGTTTACGGCAGCGGTTTCGCGACGCAGGACGCGCTGATCGAAAAGCAGCCCGACCTCGTGCGCGCTTTCCTGAAGGCCGCTTATCGCGGCTATGCCGACGCGGCGCGCGATCCGAAGGGTGCGCTCGCTATCATCCGCAAGGCCTATCCTTTGCTCGACGAGGCGGTGACCGAACGCCAGATTCGCGAGACCGCCGATCTGATGGCGGCCGAGGGCGGTTCGCATCGCCTGACGCCCGAAAAGGTCGCGCGCACAGTCACCTATCTACAGGCGAGCGGCCAGCTTCGGGGCTTTGACCAGACGCCGCAGCTCTTCACCAACGCCTTCGTTCCGATGGGGAATCAGCCATGACCGATCCCGCTTCCTACCGCCCGCGCCCGACGCGGCTCGGCCACCTCGTGCTCAAGGTGCGCGACATCGACCGGAGCCTCGCTTTCTATACCGAGGTCGTCGGGTTGACCGTGTCCGACTGGATCGACCATCATATGGTCTTCCTGCGCGCGGGCGAGGATCATCACGACCTCGCGCTGCTCCAGCTGCCGCCGGGTCATACCGATATTCCCGAAGGCCATTATCCCGCGGTCGAGCATTTCTCCTACCGCCTCGAAACGATCGAGGAGATGGAGAAGGTCGCCGAGATGCTCGTCGCGCGCGCCATCCCGATCGACCGCGGCATCGGCAAGCATGGCCCGGGGGCGAACACCTTCCTCGTCTTCCGCGACCCCGACGGCAACAATGTCGAATTCTACACCGACATGACGCAGATCACCGCCGGCAGCCCCTATGAACCTTCGGTTTGGGACGGCAAGGACCTCGAAACCTTCGACCGCTGGCACCTTGATCGCTTCCTCGTACCGCCACCGGCGCGCATCGTCGCCTTGCTGGGCAAGGACGGCGACGCGTGAGCAGGTGGTTCAATCGCGACGCCGCGATCAGCATCGCCTTCTTTGCGGCGCTCGGCCTCGCATGGGAATATGGCGTCCGCTGGTCGGGGGTACAGTCCTACCTGCTGCCGCCGCCGAGCGCGATCCTCGGCGAGCTTTGGCAGTCGCGCGGGCCGATCCTGTCGCAGAGCCTCGTCACGCTGACCGAGGTGTTCTGGGGCTTCATCATCGCGGTCGCGCTCGGCGTCCCAATCGCGGCGCTAATCTATTTCTCGCGCACCGCGAAAAGCACGGTCTATCCGCTGTTCGTCGCGTTGCAGAGCGTCCCCAAGATCGGACTCGCGCCGCTGATCGTCGTCTGGTTCGGCTACGGCCTCGCGTCGAAGCTGATCATGGCGTTCCTCTTCGCCTTCTTCCCGATCATCATCGCGACGCTCGGTGGACTGGCGAGCACGCCCGCGCATCTCGAAGAGCATTTCCGCGCACTCCGTGCCTCGCCGATGCAAAGCTTCTGGCGGCTGCGTGTGCCCGCCGCGCTGCCGAGCTTCCTCGACGGTTGCAAGGTCGCGATGCCGCTCGGGGTGATCGGCGCGGTCGTCGGCGAATTCGTCGGCTCTAACGACGGGCTCGGCAATCTTATCCTCACGGCCTCCGGTTCGGGCCATACGACGCTGACCTTTGCAGCGTTGATCGCGGTGACCTTGCTGTCGCTCCTTCTTTTCTACGGCGTCGCCTATTGGGAACGCTTCATCTGGTGGCGCGCGGCATGAGCGCGGTGATCTCCATGGCCGGTGCCGGCAAGGCATTCGATGGCCGCAAGGTGCTGACCAACGTCAGCGCCGAAATCGGCGCGGCCGAATTCGTCTCGGTGCTCGGGCCTTCGGGCTGCGGCAAGAGCACGCTGCTCCGCCTGATCGCCGGACTCGAGCCCTTCGACGACGGCGGCATATTGTTCAACGGCGCGGTGGTGCAGGCCCCGTCGCCCGACATGGGCTTCGTCTTCCAGACCTCGAACCTGCTGCCCTGGCTCAATGTCCGCGACAATCTGCTGCTCGGGGTTGATCTCGACCCGGCGGCGAAACGTCCCGACGCGGCGGCGCTGGCCAAACTGGTGGAGACGCTGGGGCTGACAGGTTTCGAGGACAGCCATCCGCACCAGCTTTCGGGCGGTATGCGCCACCGCGTCGCGATCGGTCAGGCGCTCGCCCGCGGACCGCAGGTGCTGCTGATGGACGAGCCCTTCGGGGCGCTCGACGCGTTGACGCGCGACCGGCTCAATATGGAGCTGCTGCGCATCTGGCAGCGCGACCGCAAGACGGTGCTGCTCGTCACTCACAGCATTTCGGAAGCCGTACTGCTCTCCGACCGCGTGCTGGTGATGTCGGAGCGGCCGGGGACGATTATCGAGGATGTCCGCATCGACCTGCCGCGCCCGCGCGATCCGAGCATGACGCGCGAGGATCCGGCGTTCGGCGATTATGTCGTGCGGCTCAGCAAATTGATGGGAGTATCGTGATGGACAGCGGTATGCTGGCGACGGCGGGTGCCGAAATATACTGGCAGGCGCTTGGGGAGGGCCCCGCGGTCGTGCTTGCGCACGGCGTCGGCGGCAACCATGCGATCTGGTATCGCCAGATCGATGCGCTCTCGCGCTCGAACCGCGTCATCACCTTCGACCATCGCGGCTTCGGCCTGTCGCGCGACCTCGACGGGCGCGGGCGCGACGCCTTCGTCGAAGACCTGACGGCGCTGCTCGACCATCTCGGCGAATCCAGGGTCGCGCTCGTCGGTCAGTCGATGGGTGCGGGCACCTGCATCGGCTTCGCGCACGGCGCGCCCGAACGCGTCGCGGCGCTCGCCATCTGCGACAGCCTGCACGGGATTGCCGAAAGCGCCGAGATCAAGACGATCATGGACGCCGCGCGCGCGAACACCGCCGACCTCGCGCAGATCGAGCGCGTGCTTGGCGCCAATGCACCGCGCGAGCTGGCGGCGCTCTATTGCCAGATCGCAAGCTTCAACATCGCCGATCGCCACAATCTGGCGGGCCGCTTCGACGCGTGCCCCGCGGTCGATCTCGGCGGTAAGGGGTTCCCGATTCTCTTCCTTTGCGGGGTCGAGGATCGGCTTTTCCCGATCGAGGCGGTGCGCGTCGCGCAGGCCGAGGTTGCGGGTTCCTTCCTCGTCGAGATCAACGACGCGGGCCATTCGGCCTTTCTCGAAGCACCCACACAGTTCAACGACACGATACTGTCGCTGCTCCAGATGGCAGGCCATGTCGGCAAGGCCGGTGCCGCGCACAGCAATGCGGCGGGCTATGTTGCGGTCGGGGGTGCGGCGTGACCGGCTATCCTTTCGCCGACCGCCCGGTGCTCAACTATGTAGACGGCACCTTCGTGGAGGGCGATGTCTGGTTCGACAATGTGAACCCGGTCGACGGCAGCGTCGCCGGGCGCGTGTCGCAGGCGAGCCGCGACCTCATCGACCGCGCCGTCGCAGCCGGGCGCGCCGCGCTCAAGGGACCGTGGGGCAAGATGTCGCAGGCCGAACGCTGCAAGCTGCTCGTCCGTATCGCCGAGGGGATCGAAGCACGCTTCGACGAATTCGCCGCCGCCGAGATCGCCGACACCGGCAAGTCGCTGCATCAGGCGCGGACGATCGACATTCCGCGCGGCGCCGCCAATTTCCGCGCCTTCGCCGCACTCGCCGAGGCGCGCGCGATGCCGAGTTTTCGCACCGATCTGCCGGGCGGACGCAGCGCGATCAACTATGCGATCGCGCGGCCCTTGGGTGTCGTCGCGATCGTCTCGCCGTGGAACCTGCCGCTGCTGCTGATGACGTGGAAGGTCGCGCCCGCGCTCGCCTGCGGCAATGTCGTCGTCGTCAAGCCGAGCGAGGAGACGCCCTCGACCGCGACCCTGCTCGCCGAAGTGATGGATGCGGCGGGGGTGCCGCCGGGGGTGTTCAACCTCGTCCACGGCTTTGGCGCGGAATCGACGGGCGAATGGCTGACCGCCAATCCCGATATCGACGCGATCACCTTCACCGGCGAGTCCGCGACCGGCGGCGCGATCATGCGCGTCGCGGCGGCGGGGGTGAAACCCGTCTCGTTCGAACTCGGCGGCAAGAATGCCGCGCTCGTCTTCGTCGACTGCGATTTCGACGAGGCGGTCGCGGGGACGGTGCGCTCGGTCTTCTCGAACTGCGGACAGGTGTGCCTCTGCACCGAGCGCGTCTATGTCGAGCGGCCGATCTTCGACCGCTTCGTCGCCGCGCTCGCCGAAAGGGCAAAGGCGCTCACCGTCGGCGATCCCTGGTCGGGCGCCGACATGGGGCCGCTGATCTCGCACGGGCACCGCGAGAAGGTGCTTTCCTATTACGCGCTCGCGCGCGAGGAAGGCGCGACAGTGGTGTCGGGCGGGGGCGTTCCCGAACTCGAAGGCGCGCTCGCGGGCGGCGCCTTTGTCGAGCCAACGATCCTCACCGGGCTCCGGCCCGATGCCCGCTGCGTGCGCGAGGAGATTTTCGGCCCCGTCTGCCACATCGCGCCCTTCGACAGCGAGGCGGAAGCGGTCGAGCTTGCCAACGACACCGACTATGGCCTTGCCGCTGCGATCTGGACGCGCGACGTCGGCCGCGCGCACCGCGTCGCGACGCAGATGGAGGTGGGCATCGTCTGGGTCAACGAATGGTTTCTGCGCGACCTGCGCACCCCGTTCGGCGGCATGAAGCTGTCGGGCATCGGGCGCGAGGGCGGCGAGCATTCGCTGAATTTCTATTCCGAACCGACCAATATCTGCGTGAAACTGTAAGAGGACATCATGGCCGACATTGCCGCTATCGCCGCAAGGCTCGACACCGCCGCCAGCGAGGCCAGGGCGATCCCGCAGATCACAGGGGAAGCCGGAGACCTGTCGCTCGCAGACGCTTATGAAATCCAGCGCGCCGCGATCGACCGGCGCCTCGCGCGCGGCGCGACGCTCGTCGGCGTGAAGATGGGCTTCACCAGCGAAGCCAAGATGGCGCAGATGGGGCTCAAGGACCAGATCTGGGGCCGGCTGACGTCCGACATGGTCGTCACCAACGGTGCCGCGATCGACCGCACGCGCTTCATCCACCCGCGCGTCGAGCCCGAGGTCGCGGTGCGGCTGAAAGCGCCGCTGGCGGGCGAAGTGACGCGCGAGGAGGCGCTCGCGGCCATCGATGCGGTCGCCGCGGCGCTCGAGATCATCGACAGCCGCTACGAGAATTTCCGCTTCGCGCTCGGCGATGTCGTCGCCGACAATGCCTCCTCATCTGCCTTCGTCACCGGGCCGTGGCTTGCCGCCGACACTGATATCGCCGATGTCGCGATGGTAATGCGTGTCGACGGCGAGGTGGCCGAGACCGGGACGAGCGCCGCGATCCTCGGCGACCCGATCCGCTCGCTCCTCGCCGCGGCGCGGCTTGCGGGGGCGGCGGGACTGGTACTCCAGCCGGGCTGGACGGTGATGCTCGGCGGCGCGACCGCGGCGGCGGCAATCGGCGATGCGCGCAGCGTGTCGCTCGACGCGGGCCACCTCGGCCGCGTCGGCTTCACGATCGCAGGAGGGGCAGCATGAGCGAGCATGAGGGCAGGGTGATCCCCGGCAAGGCGCGTCCGCGCGGCCGCTTTCCGCATTATCGCCGCGCCGGCGATTTCGTTTTCGTCTCGGGCACCAGCTCGCGCCGCGCCGACAACAGTTTCGCGGGCGCTTCGGCCGACGAATATGGTACCGTCAGCCTCGACATCGCTGAACAGACGCGCGCGGTGATCGAGAATATCGGCGCGATCCTCATCGACGCGGGCGGCTCGCTCGCCGACGTCGTCGACGTAACGAGTTTCCTCGTCAGCATGAACGATTTCGGCGGCTATAACGCTGTCTATGCCGAATATTTCGACGAAGCCGGTCCCGCGCGGACGACCGTCGCGGTCCACCAGCTTCCCCACCCGCATCTGCTGATCGAGATCAAGGCGACTGCCTTCATCCCGCGCGCGCCCAAAGGATGACGCCATGCTGACCTATGGACTGCCCTTCAACTTCCGCGAATGGATCGAAGATCATCGCGACGTGCTGCAACCCCCGGTCGGCAATGCGCAGATCTGGGAAGATGCCGACTTCATCGTCACCGTCGTCGGCGGTCCGAACCAGCGCACTGACTATCATGTCGATCCGCTCGAGGAGTTTTTCTACCAGATCGAGGGCGACATGAACCTGCGCCTGTGGACCGATGACGGCCCGAAGGACATGCCGATCCGCGAAGGCGACATTTTCCTGTTGCCGCCGAACGTCCCGCACTCGCCGCAGCGCCCCGTCGCGGGCAGCGTCGGCCTTGTCATCGAACGCAAGCGCCCCGACGGGCTGATCGATGCCTTCCAGTGGTATTGCGACGATTGCGGCCACATCGTCCACCGCGTCGAGGTCCAGCTCCAGAGCATCGTCCGCGACCTGCCGCCCTTGTTCGAAGCCTTTTACGCGAGCGAGGCGCTGCGCACCTGCGGCCACTGCGGCGCCGTCCATCCGGGCAAAGCGCGATGACGGCAACCCACGAAGCCGTCGCCCGTCGCCTGCGCGATGCCTATGCGGGCGCCGGTCGCCGGACTGCGCAGCCGACCTAGGGGCGGGGAGACAGCGCGTCGATCAGCGACGCCGTGCCGCTGCCGCGGCGGGCGGGGCGGGGCTGGTCGGGGTGCGGCGCCCAGCCGCTGAAATGGATGATACGGAATTGCTCGGCAATGCGCCCGTCGGGGTCGGCGCCTTCGGCAAAGGCGACCGCGATGCGCGCGGCTTCGGCGCGTGTCAGCGGCAGCGGCGTCGGCGTGAGGCGGCTCGTGAGGCCCGCCGCGCGCAGATCGCGCACGAGCCCCGGCAGCGCCGCATAGCGCACGGTCAGCGCCTCGACATCGACGACGGGCAACGCAAAGCCGGTGCGCTGGAGCAGATTGCCCATCGCGGCGAGGTCGATCTGCGGGTGCATCCGCGCGATGGTGCGCACCCCCTCTGCCATCGTCGCACGGCGCAGGCGCGGCAGGCTGCCGTCGCCGACAAAGGCGCCGAGCAGCAGGCCGTCGGGCGCCAGCAGCGCGCGCAGCCGTACAAGCGCACCGGGAACGTCGTTCACGGCGTCGAGACCGCCGGGCCAGACGATCAGATCATATTGGCCGAGCGGCAGGTCGATTGCATCGACTTCACCGACGATCGCTCCCGTCGCCGCGGCGAGCCGCGGTCCGGCCTCGAAGAGGTCGAGCGCCCGTCCGCGTGCGCGCAACGCGTCGGCAAGCGCGGCATCGTGGGCGCCGATCAGCAAGATGCGATCGAAGTCGCGCGTGACCATTTCCAGCCGGTCGAGCAGCGTTTCGGCCAGGATCGGCGCCAGGAAATTGGCGTCGGCGGGCAGGCGCGCCAGCCGGTCGCGTTGGGCGCGGTGGCGGGCGGCGGAAAAGAGCGGCGGCGGCTGCGACATGGGCGCGCTTGTGCCGCCGGGCGCGATGTTTCACAAGAGGCCGATGGCGACGATGGCCGAAGACAGCGAGGATGATGCGCCGGCGGCGGCGGCGCCCGTCCTGTCGCGCGGCATTCGACGACTGGGCACGGCGCTGCTCGATTATGCGCTGCCGCCGCGTTGTCCGGGGTGCGGCTTGGTAGTGGGCGAGGTCGGGCAATTCTGCCTCGATTGCTGGAATTCGCTGCATTTTCTGGATGGCCCGGCATGCGCCCGCTGTTCGGTTCCGCTGCCGACGGCGCTCCCCGGCGTCGCGAGCGAATGCGGCGCGTGCCTGGCCGATCCGCCCCCGTTCGACGGCGCGCCCGCAGCTTTGGCCTATGGGCCCGTCGCACGGACGGTGGCGCTACGGCTCAAATATGGGCGGCGCCTTGGCCATGCCCGGCTGATGGCGCGCCTGATGGCGCGGCCTTTCGAGGCGCTGGCGGGCGAAGCCGAACTGCTGCTCGTGCCCGTTCCGTTGCACCGCTGGCGGCTCTGGTCGCGCGGCTTCAATCAGGCGGCGCTGATCGCTGACGAGCTGGCGCGGCTGACCGGCGCGGCGCATGATCCGCATCTGCTTGTCCGGCGCAAGGCGACCGCGGCACTGCGCGGCAAGGGGCGCCGCGAGCGTGAGAAGATCGTCGCGGGGGCCTTTGCGCTGGCGCCCGATGCCAAGACGCGCGCCGCGGGCCGGCATCTCGTCCTCATCGATGATGTGCATGCGAGCGGGGCGACGCTGCGCGCTGCGGCGCGGGTGCTGCGCCGCAGCGGTGCCGCGCGCGTGTCGGCGCTCTGCTGGGCGCGCGTCGTCCACGACGTGCCGGACAATGCCGCGCCATTTGACTTTGCGGCGCTCGATTCCGATATGCAGCGGTGAAAGGATGAAATCAGTCCCATGGCCAGGATCGAAGTCTATACCAAATTCCTCTGCCCCTATTGCACGCGGGCGAAGGCGCTGCTCGAGAACAAGGGCGCCGCGTTCGAGGAGATCGACGTGACGATGGACCGCGCCGGTTTCGACGCGATGGTCGCACGGGCTGGCGGTCGCCGCACGGTGCCGCAGGTGTTCATCGATGGCCAGCATATCGGCGGCAGCGACGATCTGGCGGCGCTCGATGCACGGGGCGGGCTCGACCCGCTGCTCGGCGCGGGCTGACCCTTGATTGTCTTCGATCTCTGCTGCGACGCCGGGGATCACCGGTTCGAGGCCTGGTTCGCGAGCAGCGACAGCTTCGCCGACCAGCAGGCGCGCGGCCTGATCGCCTGTCCGGTGTGCGGCAACAGCCGGGTGAAGAAGGCGGTGATGGCGCCGCGCATCGGCGCCAAGTCGAACCAGCAGGCGGTCGCAGCGCCGACACCCGCACCGGCACCCGATGCGCCGCCGTCCGCCGAAATGGTCCGCACCGTCCTGGCGGCGATTGCCGCGAAGCAGGCCGAGATGTTGCCGCAGTCGCGCTGGGTCGGACGCGATTTTGCCGATGCTGCGCGTGCGATGCACGAAGGCCGCGCGCCCGAAGACCTGATCCACGGGCAGACCTCGCCCGAAGAGGCGCAGGCGCTGCACGACGACGGGATCGCCGCCATGCCACTCCTCGTCCCGATCGCGCCGCCCGACGCAATCAACTGACCGCGCCGATTGACGCTGCGCGCCTTGCCCCGCTAAACGAGCGCCGACGCGCCCGTAGCTCAGCAGGATAGAGCATCAGATTCCTAATCTGGGGGCCACAGGTTCGAATCCTGTCGGGCGCACCATACCTATCCAAACATTGATATTGTTTGATAAAACTAATCTTCCGCTGCCGGAATCCGTATGTTCTAGAGCACAATTCTGCCTACCACGATGGCGAGGCCGGCCGTGGCTGAAGCGACGAGCAAGCGCTGTAGCAGCCGTTTCGGGCGCGGTTCGGGACGAATGGCCACCGCGAGCATCGGGATGCCGATGGTGAGCACCCAGAAGACCGCGATCAGCGGGGCCTCGTTGCCGATCAGGAGGCGCGTAAGGAAGGTCAGCGCCAGGGCGATTGGCACGCCCCAGATCACGCCATCCCAGCCCGCGCGTAGCCGCGGTTCGCGGAGCCCGCGCCGTTGGCGTTTGCTGAGCCAGATCGAGGTTCCTGTGGCGACGACGACGGTCAGCGCAAGGCCGAAGACGACATAAGCGAGCTTGACCGGCAGGCCGCCGTAATTGCCGAAATGAAGATTATAGGTCGACGCCGCGAGTTGCTGCCCCAGATGTCCGTCGGACAGGCCGACCTTGCCATGATAGGTGCCGTCCGGGCCGAACTGATAGGTTTCGCCATAGATCAGGCGCCGCGGGTGCTCGGCGATGAGTTGGACGTGCTGGCCGCGCGTGCCGGGGTCGTGAAGGATCACATAGGTCGGGCGCAGATCGGGGTGGTTCTTTGCCATCCATACAAGCGGCGCGGCGACATTAGCGAGCGGCGCGGGGGTTGCGTCTGGCGTAGCCTCTTCGCCGAAGATCGGCGCGTAGGCGGCTTCGACGTCATTCTTGTAGAAAGCGGCGGCGAGGCCATAGGCACCGACAACGCCGAGGCCGATCATCGATCCGGTGAGCGCGATCGCGAGCGAAAAAGGTAGCGTCCAGACGCTGAGCCGGTTGTGCCAATCCGCAAGCCCGACGCCGTGATTATCACGCGCGCGGAGGCGAAAGGCATCGCGAAAGATGCGCGGGTGCGCGACGATGCCCGACAGCGACAGCGCGAGGATCATCACGCCGAAGATGCCGACGATCGTCATGCCGACAAACCCTGGGATGTTGAGCGCATAATGCGCGCCCAGCAGAAATTCTGACCAGGCGTTCTCCTCGGGCATGGCGATGGTGCCGTCGGCGTCGATATGGAAGGCCTGATGGTCGGTCGTGATCGTCGTGCGCGGGAGGCCGTCGACCGGCATATGGACATAGAGGTGGGTAGTGGCGGGCCTGCCTTTTTCGGCCCTGAGCACTGCGGCGACGCCGCGCTGCACCGCATCGGGCACGATGGCGGCCATTTCGGGGGCGCCCGGCTGTTCGATGCGCTGCCATTCCTGATAGAAAACGATGACGGTGCCGGTAAGGCAAATGATGTAGAGCAGGGCCGAGGCGAGCAGCCCGATCGCGGCGTGTCCCGACAGCGCGCGCTGGACGGCGTCCTTGGAAATGGTGAGCGTCATACGGCGCCTCCGATGAAGACCAGGCCGAGCCCGGCGACTGCGGGTACCGCGAGACAGACCCATTGGGTGCGGCGGCGCGGTAGCATGAGCAGCCAGAAAGCGAGGATGCCCCAGAGCAGTGGCAGCAGCAGCAGTGCCATCGCGTTGCCGTCGGCGTCGCTCCATCCGGCCATGCCCGCGGCCGCACGCGCGCCGAGCGAGGCGAGCAGCGCTGCGGCGCAGGCGAGCGGAACGGTGAGGAGGAAGGTGAGCAGGCGGCGGCCCAGTGCAAGCGGCTCGCCCGGTTGGGGGAGCATATGCGCTTTGCGGTCCGACGCGCGCGCCTTGCTGGCGGGAGCGGTCCAGCCAGCGTGGGCGAGGAGCATCGCAGCGCTCGCCATGCCGAACAGCGACGCCACCGCGAGGCCCCACGCGCCGTCGCCCGCAAGCGCGAGCGCGGCGCCCGCCAGCATCAGCGTCCAACCGATGCCGTTCTGCATCGCCGAGCGGCGCGGCAGGCCCCATGCGCGGCGCAGTTGCAGCACCGCGGCGACCATTCCCGCCGCGCCGATCCACACAAGGGACGCTGTCTCGCTCACCGGAAGCGGTAGCCGACGGTCGCCATCACGTTGCGCGGCGCGCCAACGAAACAGTCGCCGCGCGCGAGACAGGAGGCGAAGAATTTGTTGTTGAGCAAATTCGTCGCGTTCACCGCGAAGCGCCAGTTGTTCCAGCTAACCTCGGCAAGCGCATCGACGGTCGTGTTGCTGGGCGTGACGAGCGACCAGGCCGGCCCCGTCGAGCGGCGCTTGCCGGT
This sequence comes from Sphingopyxis terrae subsp. terrae NBRC 15098, assembly GCF_001598815.1. Taxonomy (GTDB): domain Bacteria; phylum Pseudomonadota; class Alphaproteobacteria; order Sphingomonadales; family Sphingomonadaceae; genus Sphingopyxis; species Sphingopyxis terrae. The sequence continues at coordinate 30,198 of NZ_BCZQ01000014.1, forward strand.
GTAGACGACCCCGGCGCCGAGCCGGAGTTGCGCCTCGTCGGGTAGCCCGAAGGTCTTGGTCGACCAGATCGAGGCGATGTGGCGCGGCAGATAGTCGAGGTCGGTGTTCACCTCCGACTTCAGCTTGTTATAGCCATAGTTGACGAGAAGGTCGAAATTGCCGGGCAGGCTGTGGCTGGCCTCGAATTCGATGCCCTTGGTCGTGAGTTCGCCTGACTGGGCGGTGCCGCCGCCCGCCAGATAGAGCACGCGGTTGCGTTCCTTGCTGCGAAAGCCGGTGATCGTGACAAGCGTGCCGGGACGCGGGTTCCATTTGATCCCCGCCTCCCATTGCTCGCCGGTCTGCGGCCGGAACGGATCGCCGACGCTGCCGTCGGCATTTTCGTTGCGCCCGGCGATCGGCAGGAAACTTTCGGTATAGCTCAGGAAGGGAGAGAAGCCCGCACCGATGTCGCCGATAACCCCGGCGCGGAAGGTCGTCGCATTGTCCTTGTTCCCCGCCGATGACGTCACGCGATCACGCCGTGCGCCGAGGACAACCGACACACGATCGAAGAAGCGGATCTGGTCCTGGACATAGACGCCGAGTTGCTTCTGCGAGTCATAGGCGAAGGGGCCGGTCGGGTCGTAGGTCAGCAGTGCGTCATAATCGATGTCGTAGAGGTCGATCGTTTCGAACCCGAACACGCCGCGCTTGCCGACCTTGTTCCAGCTGTAATCGACGCCGACGAGCAGCTTGTGTTCGATGTTGGCGCCCGTGTTGAAGTTGAGCTGGAGATTATTGTCGGTCGAAAAGACCTTCATTCGCGCGTCGCTCGCATCGGCGTAGAGGCCGATCGTGCGGCGGTCGGTGCCATAAACCGAAAAGGGATCGGTCGGGTTCGAATAGCTGTCGGCATAATGGGTGAAATATTCAAGATCGCTGTCGATATAGCGCGCCTTGACGCTGAGCCGCACTGCGTCCGAAAAATCGTGGGTGACGCTGGCCATGCCCTGCAGTGAGCGGCCGGCATAGCGGTCCCAGCCGGGCTTGCCGACGAAGGTGTAGCGGTCGAGCGGCCCCGGCGCGCCCGGGTTGGGGCGGAAGGTACCGATGATGGGGAGGAACTGCGACGTCGAGCCGGTGTCGTCCTCCTGATAGAGGCCGGTGAGGGTGATGTCGGTGGCCGGGGTCGGCTGCCAGCGGAGCGATGGCGCGAACATTACCCGGTCGTCGGGAACATGGTCGACATAGGTTCCCGCATCGCGCGCGCGGCCGACGGCGCGGAGCGCGAAGCTGTCGGACAACGCGAGGTTGACGTCGGCGAGCGCTTCCTTGCGGCCGTAGCTGCCATAGACGAGATTGATCTCGCCCTGCGTTTCGAAACCCGGTGCTTTGGAAACGAGGTTGACGAGGCCGCCGATCGACCCCTGGCCGAACAGCACCGAGGCGGGACCGCGGACGATTTCGACGCGCTCGAAATTATAGGGGTCCGACGTGATGCTGGCGTAATAGGAAAATATGTCGCGCATCCCGTCGCGGAATTGCAGCGCGTCGATTCCGCGGACGTTGAAGCCGTCGACGCGCGTATCGCGGCCATAGGGATTGGCGAGCACGCCTGCGGCATATTTCACCGTATCGCTGATATTGATCGCGCCCTGCGCCTCATATTGATCGGCGGTGATGACCTTCACCGGCTGGGGCAGTTCGACCAGCGCGGTTTCGGTCTTGGTCCCCGCGTAGCCGGTGACGACGATCTGGTTCTGGTCGTCGATTTCGGCCGACGCAGCCTCGGCGGCAAAGGCGGTGCCGCTGGCCAAGGCGGTGCAGGCGAGCATGGCGATACGCGCAGATTTCACTTCATTCATCCCCTGATAATGCAACAAGTGTCGTGTCTACTAATGCGACTCAGTTGCATTATCAATGATTCAATTTTCGTGCGTTCGCCAGTTGTTCATCCTCCGGCGCCTTGGCCGAGAGTCGTGAGGGCGTCGTGAAGGTCGGTTATGTCAGGGTTAGTTGCGCGCGAATCTCTCGACCGAGCCCTTCAAGCATCGCAGAGCTTCCGTTCCTGGTGTTGCAACGATCGGGATGTCCAGACCGCTGCCATGACGGCCGCCAAGCCCACGATCGCGGCGATCGCCCCCGCTACCGCGACGGCGCGATAGCCAAATCCTGCGGCGATCACCCCGCCACCGATCGCGGCGCCAATCGCGTTCCCCAAGTTGAACGCGCCGATATTGACGGCCGAAGCCAGGTTGGGTGCGTCGCTCGCAGCGGTCATCACGCGGACCTGAAGCGCCGGGACCAGCGCGAAGCTGGCGACGCCCCACAGAAAAATCAGGATCGCGGTGGGCGCGGCGAACGGCATCAGGGCGGCGAACGCAGCCAGCACCAGCGCCAATCCGGCGAGCGTCACCATCAAGGTGCGGTCGACCGAACGGTCGCAGCCAGTTGCCCACCGTCAACCCCACACCATAGGTAACGAGCATCGCCGTTACAAAGCCAAGCGAGGCATGCGTTTCTGCGCGCAGGATCGGAGCGATATAGGTAAACACGGTGAACATTGCGCTCGATCCGATCACGGTGAGCGCCAGAGCGCCAAGCACCGAACCGCGTTTGAGCACGCGCATTTCGGCGATGGCATTGCCGCCCTTGGGGGCGGGCATCGCCGGAAGTGTCAGCCGCAGCGCGGCCATCGTCGCAACGCCCAGTCCGGAGATACCCCAGAAGGACATACGCCACCCCAGATGCTCGCCCGCCCAGGTCGCGAGCGGCACGCCGACCACGTTGGCAATGGTCAGCCCCATGAACATCGCGGCGACCGCACCCGCCTTGCGCTCCGGCGGGACCAGACTGGCGGCCACGATCGACCCTACGCCGAAAAACGCGCCATGGTTGAGCGACGTGATGAGCCGGGCGGCCAGCAGCATCCCGTATCCGGTCGAGATCGCAGCGAGCAGGTTGCCAAGTGTGAAGACGCCGGCGAGCGCGATGAGCAGCGTTCGGCGGGGTACGCGACCGGTGGTCAAAGTCATCAACGGCGCGCCGAGCATCACGCCGAGCGCGTAGGCGCTGATGAGGAGGCCAGCGGTCGGAATCGACACGCCAAGATCGCCGGCGATGACCGGTAGCAGTCCCATCGGCGCGAATTCGGTAACGCCGATGCCGAACGCGCCGATCGACAGGGCAATCAGGCCGGGATTCGCTTTCATGCTAGGTACTCCAGCTCAAACTATAGCGGGATTGAGCAGGGCGAAGCCGTCCTGCTGGCGATAGGGGGTGTGCGGATAAGGCGGCATCACTGCGCTGGCCGCGTCGAGCGCGGCAACCTGTTCGGGGGTCAGGGCCCAGCCGACGGCGCCCAGATTGTTGCGCAACTGCGCCTCGTTACGCGCGCCGATGATGACGGAGGAAACGGTCGGTCGCCCCAGCAGCCAATTGATTGCGATCTGCGGCACCGACCGGCCGGTTTCTGCGGCGACCGCCTCCAGCGCGTCGATGACGCGGTAGAGATGATCTTCTGCGACAGGCGGCGCGAATTGCTCGGTCTCGTGCAGGCGACTGCCCGGCGGGACCGGCCGCCCTCGTCCGATCTTGCCTGTCAGTCGCCCCCAGCCGAGCGGGCTCCATACCAGCGCCCCGATGCCTTGATCGGCCGCAAGCGGCATCAGATCCCACTCATAGGCACGCCCGATAAGCGAATAATAAACCTGATGCGCGACCAGGCGCGGCCAGCCATGGCGGTCTGCCGATGCCTGCGCCTTCATCACCTGCCAGCCGGGATAGTTGGATACGCCTGCATAGCGTAGCTTGCCCGCCGCGATCAGCATATCGAGCGTGCCCATCACCTCTTCCACCGGCGTGTGCGCGTCGAAGGCATGGAGTTGCAAGAGGTCGATATGATCTGTGCCCAGGCGGCGCAATGCGTCCTCCACCGCCCGGATCAGCCGTGCACGCGAAGCGCCCCAGTCCTGCGGGCCATCGCCCATGGGCAGGCCGGTCTTGGTCGAGATCAGCACCGTGTCGCGCCGGCCCTTGATCGCTGCACCCAGCACCTCCTCCGACGCGCCATTCGAATAGACGTCGGCGGTATCGAACAGGGTCACGCCCGCATCGAGACAGATATCGACCAGCCGCCGTGCCTCGGCCGCGTCGCTCTGTCCCCAAGCGCTGAACAACGGTCCCTTGCCCCCGAACGTCCCCGCGCCGAAACTCAGGGCAGGGACGCGCAAACCCGAATGCCCAAGTTGCCGATAATCCATGGTTGATCCTTTCGATTGCGATTCGTACGCATAGATGGACCGCGACGAGCGACCGATGTAGTGGATGCTCGAGCCAAGGATCTTTGCGATGAATGCAAAAGTAATGGAGGGTGGCGATCGCGCGCGCGCCATGGAAATATTCGTCGCGGCCATTGATCGGGGCAGCTTTTCCGCCGCCGGCCGCACGGTTGGATTGACGCCTTCAGCGGTAAGCCGGGCGGTCGACAGGATTGAGGCGCGACTGGGAGTCCGGCTGTTGCTTCGCTCGACGCGGGCGCTCACTCCGACGGCGGAGGGCCTCGCCTATCTCCAGGCTGCACGGCGCATCCTTGCCGATCTCGACGATAGCGAGCAGCAGATCGCCGACCGGGGCATGCCGCGCGGGCGTCTCCGGATCAGCGCGGCGCTGTCTCACGGGCGGTTATGCGTGGTGCCGTTGCTCGGTCGTTTTGCGCAGGCCTATCCGCATATTCTGATCGACATCGCGCTGACCGATGCGCTGGTCGATGTGGCGGCGGGGCAGGCCGATGTCGCGATCCGCTTCGGTCCGCTTGCCGACAGCGGCCTGACAGCGCGCAAACTGGGCGAAACCCGCCGCGTCATCGTCGCCTCGCCGGACTATCTTATGCGCGCTGGGACACCGCGCGTCCCGGAGGATTTGCACCATCACAATTGCCTGAACTTCAATTTCCGCCGGAGCGAGCCGATCTGGCCCTTCATGCGCGACGGCAAGGAGTTCTGTCTGGCGATGAAGGGAAGCATCGAGGCGAACAATGGCGAAACGCTGGGCCAGTTCGCCGCGCAGGGCGTCGGCATAGCGCGTGTCGGCGCGTTCAGCGTCGCCAACGAAATCGCCAGCGGCGCGCTCGTGCCGCTGCTGGAGGACTATAATCCCGGCGACGTTGAACAGATCAATGCGGTGTTCGTCGGCGGCGCCAACCTGCCGGCGCGAGTGCGCGTGTTTATCGACTTTCTGATCGAGAACATGCGTTAATCCGCGCGAGCGGTCATCATTGGCGAAGTAAAAGCCCGGGGCTGTTTTCGACGAGCCGATCTGGGCCACCGAACGCTCGCCGTGTCGGCGATGGCCGGTCTGCCAAAATCGAGAGAGGGCCCGCGCCATATCGCCGCGCTGGGAAGGGCGATGCAAATCGGGCGCAGCATGACGCGGCGGCGGGATGGATGGCATCATAATTCGTCAACAAAGTGGTATGACAAAAGATGGAAATTTTCGCTGCCTTGTTGACAATACAGGTATGAAGATTATGCCTAGCCGAAATACCAAGCCAATTGGGGAGAGGCATGATGCGGGATTATGTTGGGCTGCGCCGCAAGGCGCGGGCGTCGCGGCTGGTGACGGCATGGGTTTCCGGGGTCGCGCTCTGCGCGCTGCTCGCGCCCGCCAGCGCCCTGGCTCAGGAGCAGGTGCAGTCGGACGATGCTGCGGACGACAATGCGATCGTCGTGACCGGCATCCGTAGTTCGCTGCAGAGTGCGCTCACGGAAAAACGCAACGCCGACAATCTGATCGAAGTCATCCAGGCTGAAGACATCGGGAAATTGCCTGACCAGAATCTCGCCGAGGTGCTCGAGAACATCACCGGGGTACAGATTACGCGCGAAGCCGGGGTCGGTACAGGCGTGCAGATCCGCGGCACCAACGATAATCGCGTCGAGATAAACGGTGTTTCGACGGTCGGCTCCGGTTCGGGGCGCGGCGGCATCAGCTTCGAAGATGTCAGCGCGTCGATCATCGCGTCGGTCGAAGTGACCAAGGCGCCCGAGGCAAAGACGATCGAGGGGTCGGTGGGCGGCACCATCAACCTGCGCACCATTCGCCCGCTCGACCTGAAGGAAATGCTGCTCGCGGCGCGCGTTCAGGGCGAGCATAGCGAGCTGTCGAAGAGCGTCCGGCCGCGTATCTCGGCGACGTTCGGCGACAAATGGTCGACGGGTATCGGCGAGATCGGGCTGGTGGTAAGCGGCAGCTACACCCAGCAGGAGGCGACATCCTTCCGTCCGCGCGTCGATCGCGACGGCGGGCTTGTCGAAAATGTCAACGCGACCGTGGTCCGCAGCGGTGTAACCGAAAATCAGCCGACGCGCCGCCCGGCCGCCCAGGACTTCGACTTCGTCGGCATCCAGTTCCTCAACCAGGAGCTCGAAAATTTCGAATATGAGACGAAGAATTTCGCGGGGACGCTCGAATGGGCGCCGAGCGATCATGTGAAATTCTATTTCGATACCATCTATAACGACCAGCAGCGGCGGCAGGACAGCTCGCGCGTTCAGGGGTCGGGGGTCAATGCCCTGCTCGACTACAGCGTTCCGACATCCTTCCAGACCGTGGATTTCGGCTCGCTCGACGGCGTGAAGCTCGGCAGTATCCGGGTCGCCGAAACGGGCACGATCGAGCCCAATATCGCGGTCGATCGCGACGACCCCAATCTGCGCTTCTCGAGCGACGTCGGGGCCCGCTTGACCAAGAGCGAAATCTACCGGCTCGGCACCGAGTTCGACGCCGGGCGGCTGACCGGACGCGTCGAGGCGTCGCGTTCGATTTCGAATACACGAAATCCCGATCTCAGCACGACGCTGAATTTCCTCAACCCTAATGCTCCGGTCTTTACCGGGAACGACAATGCGGTTCCCTTCATCTACGACCTGTCGGGCGGATCGCTTGCCTTCGGGATCAATTTTGACTCGCCCTTTGCGCCGACGGTCGAACAATTGCTCGACCCCGCCAATGTCGTGTTGCAGCAGGTGTCGATCGGCAATGACAGCACGCGCAACAAGGAAGACGCGGCGCGCATCGATCTGTCGCTCGATGTCGCGGACCTGACGCCCTTCTTCACCTCATTCGACGTCGGCTATCGCTTCAACCGGTCGTCCAGCACCTTCAACGACGTCGGCTCGACGCTCACGCTCAGCAGCCTCAACGACAGTCCGCGCGGCACCTTGTTTGCCGATCTGCTGGTTCGCGGTCCGAACAATTTCGGCGACGCCGACGGCCGGACGCTATTCTTCAAGGACTTTCTGCTCGTAGACCCCAACCGCGCGTTCAGCGATCGCGAGGGCACGCTCGACATCCTGCGCGCCGCCTTGCTGGCGGCGCCCGGCCAGCGCGCACTCAACGACGCATCGGCCAATTCGGCGGGCTATTTCTCGATCAACGAGACGACCAACGCGGTCTATGGTCAGGCCAATTTCGAGATCGGCCCGGTACGCGGCAATTTCGGTCTTCGCTGGCTCGACACCAGCCTCGATTCGATCGGCAATTCGATCACCGGCGCCAATGTGACGCAGGTCGTCACCCGAGGCGGCTACAGCAAGCTGTTGCCGCGGCTCAACCTCGTCGCCGATGTTGCGGACAATATCCTGCTGCGCGCCAGCTGGGGCCGCGACATCAACCGCCCCGATTTCGACCTGTTGTCGACCTCGGTATCGTTCGTGACGAGCGAAAACGCTGCGGTCTCGATCGGCAATCCGAATCTGCGCCCCGAAACCGTCACCTCCTATGACGCCTCGATCGACTGGTACTTCGCGCCTTCGTCGGTGCTCAGCGTCGGGGTGTTCCACAAGAAGCGCACCGATCTGTTCGTCACCCAGCTCGAAGATGCGCCGCTCGATGCCAATGGCTATCGCGACATCACCGCGCCGTGCGAGGGCGGCGGCATTTATAACCCGATCGCGTTTCGCAACCAGCTATCGCCGATCGGCGGATCGGGCATGTGCGTCCCGATCCTGACGACGATCAACGACAGCGGCAGTACGACGCAGACCGGCGTCGAAGTCGCGCTGCAATATGATCTGTCGCAGTTCGAGGATACCTTGGGCTTCGCATCGGGCTTCGGGATCGTCGCCAACTACACCTATCAGAAATTCGGCGGCGGCCAGGCGGTCAACAGCTCGGCGACGCGCGGCACGGATATCTTCAATGCGATCAACGGCATCTACGATGATGCCGATTTCGTGCCGGTAACCGCGAAGCAGGGGCTGCTCGACTTTTCCAAGCACGCCTATAATCTGACGCTCTATTACGAAAAATACGGGCTGTCGGCCCGTGCGCGCTACACATGGCGGAGCGCGTTCCGGACGCTGGACACGGTCGGCGGCGCAACGCTTGCGAGCACCTTCGGCTTTCCGGTCGTGACCGCGGCGCGGGGACAGCTCAATGCGAGCATTTCGTACGACATCAACAGCTTCCTCAGTGTCGGGGTCGAAGGGGTCAACCTCTCCAAGTCGAAAATCTCGCAATATTGCGTCAATGACGGGGCACTGCTGTGCTTCGAGGGGCTGCCCGATCGCCGGATCACCTTTGGCGCGTCGGTGCGTTTCTAGGGCGCTCGGGGTGACGGCGCAGGGCAAGATAAAAGGATGAGGCATTGAAAATCGGTTCGGTTCTGATCCTCGCGCTTCTCGCGTCCGCCGCGGCGCCGGCGAACGCGCGCGACCTGCTCGTGTCCGATCCCGCGCAGTTCCGCGCGGCGGTCAAGGCGGCGAAACCCGGCGACGCCATCCTGCTTGCCGACGGCGAATGGCGCGATTTCCAGGCGCTGTTCGTCGGCACCGGCACCGCGACGAAGCCGATCACCCTCGCGGCGCAAACCAAGGGCAAGGTCGTTCTCACCGGTCAGTCGAACCTGCGACTGGCGGGGCGCCACCTGATCGTGTCGGGCCTCGTCTTCAAGGATGGCGCCAGCCCGACCGCCGAGGTCATCTCCTTCCGGCGCAATTCGTCCGACCTGGCGCGCGATTCGCGTGTCACCGAGGTGGTGATCGACGGCTTCAGCAAGGCCGACCGCCGCGCAGAAGATATTTGGGTCGCGCTCTACGGGACCGGGAACCGCGTCGATCATTCGCATTTCGAGGGCAAGACAAACAGCGGCGTTACCCTCGCGGTGATCCGCAAGGCGGGCGATCCGCTCGATAACCGGCACCGCATCGATCATAATTATTTCGGACCGCGCCCGCCGCTCGGATCGAATGGAGGCGAGACGATCCGCATCGGGACGAGCGAGGAATCGCTGTCGGACAGTCACACGCTCGTCGAGCGCAACATCTTCGATCGCTGCAGCGGCGAAGTCGAGATCGTTTCGGTCAAATCGGGCGGCAATATCATCCGCGAGAATCTGGTGCTCGCCTCGCAGGGCGCTTTCGTGCTGCGGCACGGCAACGGCAATATCGTCGAACGCAATATCTTCTTCGGCCAGGGGGTTCCTGACACCGGCGGCGTGCGCGTGATCAATCGCGATCAGATCGTGCGCGACAATTATCTGGAGGGGCTTGCCGGCACCTCGTTCAAGAGCGCGATCAGTGTGATGAACGGCGTCCCCAATTCGGTGATCAATCGCTATCATCAGGTCGCCAATGCGCGGATCGAGGGCAATAGCATCATCGACGCCGCGCGCATCACCTTCGCCGCCGGGGCCGATGCCGAACGCTCGGCCCCGCCCGTCGACAGCCGCTTCGATCGCAACCTGATCGTCGGGGCTAAGGGACAGGATTCCTTCCGGGCGGAAGGCGCAATCGGCGGCATTGCGTTCGCCGACAATGTCGAGGCGCGCGTGGCGACGCCGCTGCTTGGCGCAGGGGTCGAGCAGCGCGAGGTCACGCTCGAACGCGGCGCGAACGGCCTGCTGTATCCGACCGACCCGGCGCTCGCCGCCATTGGCGCACCGCGCGATCTTCGTCCGGTGACGCGCGACGAAGTGGGTGCCAGCTGGTATCGAAGCACAGCGCCCGAAGCGGCGTTCGGCGCTGGCGTCACGCGCCGAGTTGCCGCGGGCGCGTCGCTCGCCGCGGCGGTCGCAGGCGCGCAGCCCGGCGACACGCTGACACTTGCGACTGGCACCTATGATATTCCAGCGCCGCTGACGGTGCGCCACCGGCTGACCATCGCCGGCGCCAAAGACGCAAAGCCCGTGCTCCACATCGTCTCGCAGCTTGCGCGGATCGTCGGCGGCGGTGGTTTGCGGGTAGAAAATCTGGCGATCGACGCGCACGCCGCCGGAGGCGCCGGGCCGTTGATCGCGATCGAAGCTGGCGCTGCCCCCAATTATGCGATCGCCCTCGACGGCGTGTCAGTGCGGGGACCGGCCAAGGGACGCCTCACCGGGGTCGCGATGGCGCCGGGAACCTTCGCCGACGACATCATCATTGCGAACAGCAGCTTCGCCGACATGGGTGTCGTTATCGACGGGACCGGCGAACAGGAGCCGAAAGGCTGGTATCCGATGGAGCGGCTGACGATCGCGGACAGCAGCTTTGCCGGCGTCGGCATGATTGCCGATCTGCTGCGCAAGGGGACGGACGAGAGCACCTTCGGTCCGTGGTTTGCGATGACCGGGTCGAATGTGGTCGACAGCGGCACTGACGGCGTGGCGCTGCGCATTTCGGGTGCGCAGCATGTCCGTATTACGGCCAATGCGTTCGCGAAATCGGGCGCGATTGCGATCATTCATTCGGTGGGCGCGCCCGACACACGGATCAGCGGCAACAGCTTTGCCGCCACCCCGGCGCCGCGGGTCGAAGAACTGGTCTATAAAGGCCCGCTGCGCGCAGATCTGTCGAACAATGCCATGGAGGCGCGGCCATGATGCGATCCCTTGCGCTTCTGCTCGCCGCTGCCGTCCCAGCCACGGCTGCCGTCGCCGCGCCGCCGCCTTCCGCAGAGCACACCCGATCCTATGCGCCGTTGTTCGCGGCCGAAGTCGAAGCGGCGAAACGCGATGTCGAGGCCTCGATCCGGGCGGGGATCAATGTGCCCGTGCCGAAGGATCCGGGCGGCGGCTTCACCCACGAACAGCATAAGCGCAATTACCGGATCATCTTCGAGGGCGGTCAGCTCTACCGGCTTACGGGCGACGTCCGCTACCGCGACCATGTCCGCGACCTGCTGCTCGCCTATGCCAAGCTTTATCCGACGCTCGGGCCGCACCCGGCGGCTGCGAACCAGGCGGCCGGCCGGCTGTTCTGGCAGAGCCTCAACGACAGCGTCTTCCTCGTCAATGCGGTGCAGGGCTATGCGCAGATCCGCGATGCGCTGACCCCCGCCGAGCGCGCGCGCATCGACGATGGCGCGATCCGTCCGATGGCGAAATTCCTGTCAGACGGGTCACCGGAGGTGATCGGCCGGATCCATAATCATGCGACCTGGGCCTGCGCCGGCGTCGGGCTCGCGGGCTATTTGCTGGGCGACCGTGATCTGGTCGACAAGGCTTTGCTGGGGCTCGACAAGAGCGGCAAGACGGGCTTCCTGCGCCAGCTCGACCTGCTCTTCTCGCCGGACGGCTATTACGCCGAAGGCCCCTATTATCAGCGCTATGCCTTGATGCCCTTCGTGGTCTTCGCTGCCGCGATCGACGCCAACGAACCGCAGCGCAAGATCTTCGACTATCGCGGCGGCATCGTCCTGAAAGCCGTGCGAACCGCCATCGACGTCACCCACGACGGCTATTTCCTTCCGATCAACGATGCGATGCCCGACAAGAGCTTGCGCACCGATGAGCTCTATCAGGCGGTTGCAATAGCCTATGCCGCGACGCGCGATCCCGTCTTTCTGTCGATCGCCGAGCGGCAGGGACATACGGTGCTGACACCCGCGGGAGAAGCGCTGGCGGCGGACGTTGCGGCAGGCAAGGCCAGGCCGTGGCCCTTTGCCTCGCGGCTGCTGTCGGACGGGCCTGATGGCAAGGGCGGGGCACTTGTCCTGCTGCGCGATCGCCCGACGGCGACCGGTCCGCTGCTCGTTGTCAAAAATACCGTGCAGGGCATGGGGCACGGACATTTCGACCGCCTGAACTGGCTCTATTATGACGAGACCGGCGCGGTCGTCACCGATTATGGCGCGGCGCGCTTCCTGAATGTCGAGGCCAAGCGCGGCGGACGTTATCTGCCCGAAAACGACAGCTGGGCGAGTGCGACGGTGGCGCACAATACGCTCGTCGTCGACGAACAAAGCCATTTTGCGGGCGACTGGAAGGCCGGAGAGAAAGTTCCCACCCAGCAACTCGCGAGCAGCCTCGACGGTCCGACGCGCTATTCGATCGCGGCGATCTACGGTGCTTACAAGGGCGTCGCGATCCGCCGCGCGCTGTTGCTGCTCGACATCGACGGGCTCGGCAATCCCCTTATTCTCGATATCCTCCGTGGAACTGGCGGCGGCAGGCATCGCTATGACCTGCCGCTGCACTTTTCCGGACAGATTATCGACAGCGATATCGTTTTCGATCGCAAGCTGGCCGAGCGGCCGGTGCTGGGCACCGCAAACGGCTACCAGCATCTGTGGGTCGATGGCGTGGGCAGCGCGGCGGACAAGGCGGCAAGCACGGCGGCGCGGCTCACCTTCATGCAGGGCAACCGCTTCTACAGCTACCATATGGCGCCGCCCGCGGGCGCCCGCTTCATCCTCGCGGAAAGCGGCGCAAACGACCCCGAGTTCAACCTGCGCCGGCAGCCCGTGCTGATCCAGCGTATCGACGGCGCCGACAGCGCGACCTTCGTCAGCCTGCTCGAACCGCATGGGTCCTATGACGCATCGGCCGAGACAGTCGTCGGCAGCCGCGCGCGGGTTGTGGGGCTCGACCACCGCCGCCTCGGCGACGCCGACCTCGTGGTCATCACGCTGGCCGGCGGCCGCCGTCTGGCGATCGCGGTGGCCGACAATGTCGCCGCGGACGCGCCGCACAGCGTCACGATCGACGGTGCCGCGCATTCATGGACCGGCCCCGTCGGCCGCTTCGATCTTGCCAAGGGAGGCGCAAAATGAAGGGCGGCCTGCGCTGGTGCGTGATCGGCCTCATCGGCCTCGCCACCGTCATCAACTATATCGACCGCAACGCGCTCGCGGTGATGTGGCCCGAAGTGTCGAAAGACATCGGCGCCACCAAGGAAGATTATGCGCTGCTCGTGACGATCTTCATGGTCGCCTATGCCTTCGGTCAGTCGCTGTTCGGGCGGGTGTTCGACGCGATCGGGACACGGATGGGCTTCACCATCTCGATCCTCTTCTGGTCGCTGTCGATCGCGGCGCACGCGCTTGTCCGATCGATGCCGCTGCTCGGCGTGCTGCGCGCGACTTTGGGGGTCAGCGAAGCGGGGAACTGGCCGGGCGCGGCCAAGGCCAATGCGCTCTGGTTCCCTTCGCGCGAACGCGCGCTCGCCCAGGGCATATTCAACGCCGGGGCGTCGCTGGGCGGGATCGTCTCGGCCCCTCTCGTCGCATTGCTTTTCGTCCAATTCGGCTGGCACGGCACCTTCCTGATCGTCGGTATCTTGGGCTTCATCTGGCTGGTTCCGTGGCTATGGTTCTACAAGGGCGATCCTGAAAACCATCCCTGGCTCAGCGAAGCGGAGCGTCAGCATATTCTGACCGGCCGTGCCGAGGCCGGACCGGGCGATGATCGCCGCGTGCCGCTCGGCGAACTTCTCCGCCATCGGCAGAGCTGGGGCGTCATCCTGTCACGCTTCTTCCTCGATCCGGTGTGGTGGTTGTTCGTATCGTGGCTGCCGATCTACCTTGCGGAGACCTTCGGCTTCGACGTGAAGCAGATCGGGCTGTTCGCCTGGGTGCCCTTCGTCGGCGCCATGCTGGGCAGCCTGTTCGGCGGTTGGCTGGCGGGGCGGATCATCGCCGCCGGCGGAAGCGTCCACAAGGCGCGCACGCTGACGATCGGCATTGGCTGCGCGATCATGCTCCCCACGCTGCTTGCGACGATCGGTGCCGACGATCCGCTCAGCGCCGTCCTGCTGATCGCGGGGATATTGTTCGGTTTCCAGATGGCGATCGGCAATATCCAGACGCTGCCGAGCGATTATTTCGGCGGCGGGGCGGTCGGTAGCCTTGCCGGGATAAGCGGCACCGCCGCGGTCGCCGGGACGCTGATCACCACCTGGCTCGTGCCGGTCCTCACAAAGAATGGCTATGCGCCGATCTTCGCGCTGTCGGCGGCGATCGTTCCGCTCTCCTTCCTCGCATTTCGACTGATCGGCGGCCGCGTCGAACCCGTCGCGACAGCGCCCCGCAACACCCAAGAATAAGGAAAAGAATTCGATGAATCTCCAAGGAAAAACTGCGCTCGTCACCGGCGGCGGCCGCGATATCGGCCGGTCGGTATCGATCGCGCTCGCGCGCGCCGGAGCGCGCGTCGCGATCAATTACAACAGCGGCCGCGAAGCCGCCGAAGCAACGCTGCAGACGATCCGCGATGCGGGGGGCGACGCCTTTCTGGTCCAGGCCGACGTGACCGACAGCGGCGCAGTGCGCGCGATGCTCGACGAGGTCGGGGTCGCGTTCAGCGGTCGGCTCGACATTCTTGTCAACCTTGCTGGCGGAATGGTCGCGCGCAAGACGCTGGGCGAGATGGACGAAGCCTTCTTCGACCATGTCATCACGCTCAACCTCAAATCGGCTTTCCTCGTCCTCCAGGCTGCCCTGCCTTTCCTCGGCGAGGGATCGGCGGTCGTGAATGTCTCCAGCCAGGCCGGACGCGACGGCGGCGGCCCCGGCGCCTCGGTTTACGCCACCGCGAAGGGCGCTTTGATGACCTATACGCGGTCGATGGCAAAGGAATTGGGACCGCAGGGAATCCGCGTCAATGCGGTTTGCCCCGGACTGATCGGAACGAGCTTTCACGATATTTTCTCGAAGCCGGAGGGCCGTGCAGCGACCGCCGGAAACACGCCGCTGCGCCGGGAAGGTCATCCCGACGAGGTCGCCGATACCATCGCCTATCTTGCATCGCCTGCGGCGAGCTTTCTTGCCGGCGTCTGCCTCGACGTCAACGGCGGGCTCTATTTTTCGTGACGATGTAATCCATAGCAGAAGGGACAGGATATGCGCTGGTTAGCCATTCCGCTGTTCGCCGCCGCGCTTGCCGGCGGCGCGCAGGCCAAGGAGCGCGAGCGGACCGATGCCGAGCCGCTTTCGCCCTACAAGATCATCCTCGTCGGCGATTCGACGATGGCGCCGCACAGCGGCTGGGGCGGCGCCTTCTGTGCCGGCCATGTCAAATCGTCGGTGGCGTGCGTCAACGCCGGGCGCGGCGGTCGCAGCACGCGCAGCTACCGCCAGGAGGGGAGCTGGGACATCGCGCTCGGCGAAGCGAAGGTGCCGGGCTATCGCGCGACCTATGTGCTCATCCAGTTTGCGCACAATGATCAGTCGAGCAAGGCCGAACGCTGGACCGACGAGACGTCGGAATTTCCTGCAAATTTGCGGCGCTTCGTCGAGGAGGTGCGCGCGGCGGGGGCGGTCCCGGTGCTCGTGACGCCGCTGACGCGCCGCGAGTTTCGCGATGGCGAGCTTCGCAACACGCTTGCAAGCTGGTCGGATCAGGTCCGCAACGTCGCCAAGGCGATGGACGTGCCGCTGGTCGACCTCAACGCGTTGAGCGCGGCGCAGGTGCAGAAGATGGGCGCCGAGACGGCGACGCAACTTGCGCAAGAGGCGCCGAGCGACGAGGAGCTTGCCGCAGCCAGAGCGGGAACCACGCTCGCGGCGCGTCCCGCGCCACCACCACCGCCGCCGATTACCGGCAAGGGCGCGCGGGGGCAGGTGACACGCAAGTTCGATTATACGCATCTGGGCGACGTTGGCGCTGAAGTCACGGCGCGCCTTGTGACGCAGGCCCTCGCTGTCGCGGTGCCGGGGCTGGCGAGCCAGCTCGTCCCCTGACAGCGGTTCGATTGCGGGGTATAAAATTGGTCATACCAATTTAGCTTACACAATGGTTGACAAAATATATGCAATGTTCGACCATATTGGTCAGAACAGAATCATGATATTCGAGGGAGAGACGGCGTGAAGGTTCAGCAGCAGGTCGATAATCGTGCGCTTCGCGCGGCTTTGCTGGCGGGGGTCGGGCCGCTGCTGCTGCTTGCCGCCCCGGCGGCGGCGCAGGATGCGACCGGTTCTGCTGAAGGCGCGGCGACCGATGATGATGCGATCGTCGTCACCGGCATCCGCGAGACGATCCAGAATTCGATCAGCGTAAAGCGCCGCGAGACGGCGATCGTCGACGCGCTGTCGGCGGACGATATCGGCGACTTGCCGGCGCTGTCGGTGGGGCAGGCGATCCAGACGATCACCGGTGCGACGACGCACCGCGAAAAGGGCGATGCCTCCGAAATCGCGCTTCGCGGCCTTGGCCCTTTCCTGTCCAACGCAACCTTCAACGGCCGCGATGCGACCAATGGCAGCGGTGACCGTTCGGTGAACTTCAATCAGTTTCCGTCGGAACTCGTCAACAATATCAAGATCTACAAGACCCAGCAGGCCAATCTGGTCGAAGGCGGCGTTGCGGGCACGATCGAGATCGGTACGCTGCGTCCGCTCGATTTCGGCAAGCGTCGCATCCAGGGGGAAATCAAGGGGCAATATAATCCCTATGGCAACCGGATCGTCGGATCGGGTGGCACCGGCTGGCGCGGCACGCTGAGCTATGTCGATCAGTTCGCGAACGACACGATCGGCATCTCGATCGGCTTTCAGCGCAACGACACGAACAACCCCGAAGAAACCTATGCAGCGAGCACGACGTGGAGCGCATGCCGCGCCGACATCGTGGTGACGAACAATAATTGCACCGAACTCGCTCGCGAGGATTATGGCAGCGACATTCCCTATTATCTGGTCCCGAACAGCTATATTTTCCGCCAGATCAGCGAGACCGACCAGCGCGATGCCGCTTTCGGTGCTATCCAGTGGCGCCCGTCGGACCGGATCAACGTCAATCTCGACGTCCAATATTCGGACCGCACATATGTCGAGAGCCGGCGCGATCTGACGCTGTCCGAAGCGCGGCGCAGTCTCGTCAACGTCGAATATGACGCCAACGGTATCGTTCGCCACCTGGAGGGCCAGAGTTCTCTCGAATCCAATGGGTCCGAACTTTCGCGGTCGGAAGAATATCTGGGTGGCGGCCTGTCGGTCGAGTGGAAGCCGAACGACCGGCTGACGTTGACTGCCGACGGCAGCTATTCGCGGACGATCCGCAAGGAAATCGAGCGCAACTTCCGCCTCCGCACCGATCCGACCGACGTCAACGGCGTGCGTACCGTCTTCAACAATATGCGCATTCCCTACACGTATGACCTTGCGCCGGGCAGCTTCGTCCCGACGATCACGATCGATCCGCGCTTCGATCTCGACAACCACGACCTCTTCTGGGACGATGCCCGCTTCCGCCGCGACGAGGCCAAGCGCCGCAACGAGATTGTCGCCGGGCGCGTCGACGCGATTTATGAAATGGACGGCTTTTTGCGGAGCATTTCGGCGGGTGCGCGCTGGGCGCGGCTGACCTACCGCGACTATGATGTCCGCAACGGCGACTTCAACCAGAATCCGGCCCGGACCGAGGATCAGCGGATCAACAATCTCTGCCGTCAGGCCTTTCCGCAGCGCGATTATCTCACCGCCGCCGACGGCAATGACATTCATAGCTGGGCGACCTTCGACGTCGACTGCCTGTTCCGCGAATATCTCGGCACCGAAGATCCCGGGCTTCCCGACGATATCCGTTCGGTCGCGAACCGCGACGTCACCGAACGCACGCTCGCGGGCTATGTGATGGCCGAATATGAAGGCGACCTCGGCAATCTTCCGGTTCGGGGCAATTTCGGCGTTCGCGTGGTCAAAACCGATGTGACCTCGAACGGGCTGCGCAGCGACCTGGTTATCGTCGACAATGGCGACGGCACCATTCGCCTCGACGACAGCGGCGAGTTCGACACGGTCACGATCAAGAGCGGGACGACGCGCATCCTGCCCAGCGTCAACGCGATTTTCGAGGTCGCGCCAAACATGCTGCTGCGTCTCGCCGGCTACCGCGCGATGTCGCGCCCGGCACCCAGCGCGCTTGGTGCCGGGCGGACCTTCACGCTCGAGGATGGCGGTAGCTTTACCTCGGTCCAGGATGCGATCGAAAATGCGCGCGCAAACGGTAGCCCGCGCCTCAAGCCGCTGATGTCCTGGAATGCCGATGCGGCGATCGAATGGTATCCGAACAAGGATAGCCTGTTGTCGGCGACCGTCTATTACAAGAAGTTCACCGGCGGCTTTCAGCCGGTGGTCTATGACGAAAGCTTCACCGTCGACGGGCAGGACGTGACCGTTCCGGTGATCCAGACGCGCAACAGCCCCGACAAGTCGCGCATCTACGGCATCGAACTGACCGCTGCGACGCGCTTCAGCTTCCTGCCCAAGCCGCTCGACGGTCTGGGGGCAAAGGTCAGCTATAATTATGCCGACGCCAATTTCGAAAATCAGGATGTTCGCCTCGGCGACGTCTATGATCCCGAAACCGAAACGGTGTCGCCGGGGTTGATCGCGCCGGCCGGTCTGTCAGGCTATTCGAAGCACGTCCTTTCGGCGCAGGCCTATTATGAAATCGGCCCCGTATCGCTGCAGGCAATCTATAATTACCGGTCGAAATATTATCAGGACTTCGTCGGCGGCAACAGCCAGCTGCGCTACGTCGGGCCCAGCGAAACCGTCGATTTCCGCGCCTCGCTGGCGCTGATGCGGGGGGTTTCGCTGCGCTTCGAGGCGATCAATATCTTCAACGAACCGAAGGCGACCTACATGCCGGTCTATGGCAGCAGCCGCCAATATCATTATTACGGGTCGAAATATTTCATCGGCATCCGGGCGCGGATCTAGCTTGTCCCGCCGGCTTGTCCTCTCCGGCATCGCCGCGATGGCGGCGCTCCTGGCACCGGGAGCGTCGGCCACGGATGAAATCGCGCCCGGTCGCGTCGTCAAGGACGCTGTTTACCGCACGGTGGGTGGCAGGCCGCTGCGTCTCGACCTCTATGTTCATCCAGCCGTCCGCAAGAAGCCGGGCCCGGTCCTCATCCATTTCCACGGTGGCGGCTGGGCCCGCGGCGCGCGCCCCGAAAGCTGGACCGGCTTCCGCCCCTATGTCGCCGCCGGCTTTTCGGTGGTTACGGTCGAATATCGCCTCGCCGGCGCGGCGCGGGCACCGGCGGCGGTCGAGGACGCGCGCTGCGCGCTCCACTGGGTCGACGCCAACGCCGAGCGCTATGGCTTCGACCGCGCCCGGATCGTCGTCTCGGGCACGTCGGCGGGTGCGCATCTGGCTTTGATGGTCGGGCTGCTGCCTGACGAAAATGCCATCGATCCTGCCGAATGTCGCGGCGCGGGCCGCGCTGCGGCGGTCGTTGATCTTTATGGTCCGACCGATCTGACAGCGACGAAGGACGCTTCGGGCGCGCGCCACGCTACGGTTGCAAACTGGATCGGGGAGGGGGATGGGGCCGATAGGATGGCGCGCCGCATGTCGCCGATTGCCTGGCTTCGCAGCGATGTTCCGCCGGTCTTTATCGGCCATGGCGATGCCGACCCTGTGGTTCCGGTGGCCCAGTCGATCGACCTCAAGCGGCGGCTCGATGAACTCGCGGTTCCGGCCGACCTCTTCATCGTACCCGGCGGGGGGCACGGGAAATTCGATGCGGACAGCCAGCGGATGATGACGGCGCGTGCTTTGGCCTTCCTCTGCGGCCGCCGCATTCCCGACCCGCGCGCGTGCGCCGAGAAAAACTGAAACGGCGGACGGTGATGGGCTTCAAACTTGTCCTACCTGATTGTATAGACTTCCTGACATTGGAGCGGGGAGTATATTGACGATGGCCGAACGCCGCCTTTTCGAAGAGATTGCCGATACGATCCGCCGCCTCATTCACGACGGAACCTATCCGCCGGGAACCCGCCTCCCCGGCGAACGCGAATTGTCCGAACAGTTCGAGGTCAGCCGCGTGACGATCCGCGAAGCCGAGATTGCGCTGCAGGCAACCGGGTGGATTCACATCCGGACGGGCGCGGGTGCCTATGTCGCGACGCCGCTTCCCGACGACAATTCGATCCTGCCCAAGGTCAGCGCGTTCGAACTGACCGAAGCGCGCTCGCTGTTCGAAGCGGAGGCGGCGGCGCTGGCCGCCCCGACGATCTCGGCCGAAACGCTGGCGAAGCTCGACGAACTGCTCGCGGCAATGGCCGACGATGGCAAGAGCGAAGAGGAAGTAAGCGCGATCGACCGCGAATTTCACATGACGATTGCCGCGGCGTCGAACAACAAGGCAATTATCCACGTCATTGAACGACTGTGGCGGATGCGTCTGGAACTGCCCGAGGTCAAACAGAGTCACTCGCTCGTCTGCCGCAAGGATGGCAGCGCGCGGCAGGCCGAACATGCCGATGTGGTCGAGGCCTTGCGCCGCCGTGACGCTGCGGGCGCACGGCTCGCGATGCGCCGGCACTTCAATCGCCTGCTCGAATCGATGCTCGACGAAACCGAAGAGCGCGCGCTCGACGAACTGCGCCGCCGGGCAGCCGAAAGCCGCGAGCGTTATCTGCTGAGCGCGAAGCTCGCCTGACGATGGGACGCCCGCCCGGATGACCGTTGAACTTCGCGCCGACGATGGGACGGCTTCCCTTGCAAATGCCCGCCGGCGCGGGACGGCGCTGCCGGCTTTTCCGCAGCCGCTCCCCGCGTCACTCGACGAAGCCTATGCCATGCAGAACCGGATTCTGATGTCCTTGGACATGCCGGCGCTGGGCTGGAAAGTCGGCCGTATCCCTGCGCCTATGGTAGCCACGCTGGGCGCCGAGCGTCTCGCTGGGCCGGTTCTGCGCTGCACTACGCTCACGGTATCGCCGGGGGAGGCCCGGGTCTTTCGCGGCGGTGCGGGGGCGATCGAAGCCGAGGTGATGTTGCGGCTCGACGCGGTGCCCGACCATATACCGCCCGCCGATCGCGTGCTCGACTATATCGGCGAGATTCGCGCAGGGTTCGAAGTGGCCAGTTCGCCCGCGCCCGACGTGCATGATCATGCGCCTTGGTCGATCGTCGCTGACCTCGGCATCAACAATGGACTGTTGCTGGGGCCATTGCTCGACCGGGGCATATTCGACCAGCTCGACGTCGAAACGATGGTCGCAGGAACGGTGGTCGGCCGCGGGCGCGCGCGCGATGTCCTCGACGGGCCGCTGGGATCGGTGCGCTTCCTGATCGAGCAGCATCTGAAGGGGCGTATCGCCCTCGAGCCGGGGCAATGGCTGTCGGCGGGCGCGATAACGGGCGTACACCCGATCCGCGTCGGCGAAACCGCACATGCGACCTTCGGCTCGGCGATCGCCATTGGCTGCACCGCGATAGCCGAAACCGGACTGGAATAATGACAGCAAAACCCTTTACCGTCGCCTGCTTCGGCGAAATCGTGATGCGCGTGTCGGTGCCGGATGGTGAAATGCCCTTGCAATCGCCGCGCTTCGACGCTTTTGTCGGCGGGGCCGAGGCCAATGTCGCCGTGGCGCTTGCATCGCACGGCTTGGCAGTCCGCATGATCAGCGCCTTGCCCCGGGGCCCCATCGGCGACGCGGCAATCCACGCGGTTCGCGCGCACGGGGTCGACACGACCCGCGTCGAACGGCGCGAGGGACGGATGGGCCTTTATTATCATATCCCCGGCGGACCCGTACGGCCGGCAGAGGTGCTGTATGACCGGGCCGATTCTGCCTTCGCGGCGATGGCGGCAAGCGACTGGAATTGGGCCGAACTGCTCGCCGGCGCCGACTGGCTGCACCTTTCCGGCGTGACCCCCGCGCTGGGCCCGCAATCGGCGGAGGCCGCCCTGGCGGCGGTGGAGGCGGCGAGTGCGGCGGGCATCGGCGTCTCTTTCGACGGCAATTGGCGCGGCCGCCTGTGGGAGAAATGGAGCGACGATCCGGGCGCGATCCTCCGCCGGATTGTGGGCAGGGCGAGCATCCTGTTCGGCAACCATCGCGACGCATCCCTGCTTCTGGGCCGCGAGTTTTCGGGCGACGGAGAAAGTCGCCGCCGGGCTGCCGCACTGGCGCTTCTCGAAGAATATCCGTCGCTTCGCTATGTCGCTTCGACGGCGCGGCGTATCGTCGGCGCGACCGATCACCGCATCGCGGCCCGGGTGGACGCCCGCGACTGTTTCGCAGCGACCCCTGAAATCCGGATCGAACCCATCCGGGACCGCGTCGGCACGGGCGATGCGTTTGCCGCGGGCGTTCTCGATGCGATCTGGCAAGGCGGCGGGGCAAAAGGCGCGGCGCGGTCGGGCCTCATCCTATCGGCGCTGAAACATGGCGTGCGAGGCGATTTTGCGCCTTTTCCCCGCGCGGTGACGGACGCGACGCTTTTCGAGGTGTCCGACGTCGTGCGCTAAAGCCGCCGGCTGCGCGTCGTCGCATCGGCTGCGGGGCGCGGCGGCAGCTTGATCATCGTCTGCTGCGCCATGGTGCTGTTGGCGATGATGATTTCGCGGCCGTCGTCGGTCTTCAGCAGAGTGAAGCCGAGCGAGATATCTTCGACCGTCCCGATGTCGCACTCATCCTTCGTCGGTGCCGCGACTTGCAACCGGTCGCCGCGCCGGAACGGTTTGTAGAGGACCAGGCTGACCCCGGCGACAAGATTGCCCAGCGTCTGCTGCGCAGCGAAGCCGATGATTACCGACATCAGCCCGACGCCCGCCAGCAGCGCCGAACTCAGGCGATTGAGGGCGGGGATGATATGCGCAAAAAGCGTCGCGAGGATCAGCCATATCGCGAGGATTGCGAGCCGACTGAGGAATTGCAGCGTGATCTCGTCGATACGCTCGGACTTGTCGTGAACCAGCGCATCCCGGAGCAGGCGGCGCACGAGCCCCGAGCCGATCAGCCCTGCAAAGAGGAAAATCACGCCGAGGATCAGCGCGCCCGACAGCGTGGCCGGGTCGAACAGGCGCAGAAGCGGTCCGATCGCGGCCGTCACGAGCCCGCCCATGCTCGCGCGCCACGGCGAATTGCGGCCATGCCGCTGTCTGTCGTCATTCTATCCTCCCCGCAGGTCGACAAGCCTGACCCACCGGACAAATCCTACGCCTTATCGCCGCGTCGGCAAGGGCCTAACCCGTGGGCTTCCGATGATGAAACGTCCCGTGGCAGCGGAAGGGCGCGCGGGCCGGGCATCGATCTCGCCAGCCTGTGTCCGCTTTTGCATCGCCGTCTCGTCTAACGGATTGTCGGATCGCTGCGCATGCCCTTTGCCGCCGGTCCGACAAGAGGACGGGATGGGAGGAAGACGATGCAGAACTGGGTAAGGCCGGGTTATTGGACCGCATTGGCATTGGTTGCCGCGCTTGGTTCGGCGCCCGAATGCCGCGCACAATTCGCCGCAGCGAGCGAGCCACCCGAAGATGAATCGGCGCAGGCGAGCTCTCCGAACGGGCCGGTGGTGGCGCCGCGCCGGGCAAGCGGCGTCCCCACCGTCGCGGCACCGCCGACTACGATATTGCAAGGCTCCGATCGTGCTGCGCGCGCGGGGAGCGGGCAGACGCCGGAGCTTTCCGCAGATTTGGACGCACGCGATGGCAATCGGGATGCCGCAGCCTTGGGCAACGGGTCGGGTCGGGCTTTGCGGGGCGTCGGCGGACAGCGCAGCGGGGCCGCGGGCGCCTCCCAATCCCGTCTTGGCGGCACCGGCGCGGCGTCGGCCGCCGACGTCGAGCGTGGCTATGACCGTGCGGTCGTCATGCCCGATAATGGCAATGGCGGCCCTGCCGGCGGTTCCGGCCTCAATTCTGCCGGCGACGGCAATTTGGGGGCCAGCGCTGGTCTGCTGAATTCGGTGGCCGGGCTGGGCGGCAACAGCAACGGCGGCAGCGGCGGCAACTCGGCGCAGGGCGGCACCAATTCGGGCAGCACCGGGATCGAAGGCGCACTCAACTCCTTCGGCGGCGCAAGCGGCGGTCGGTCCGAAAACGCCAATGGCAACGGCAACCGGCGCTCGAACGGCGGTCCCGCCGAAAACGGAAATGCAGGCGGCGGCCGCGACAGCGCCGGCGGATCGGCAAGAAACCTGCCTGCGCGCGGAAACTCGGCGGGATCGGGATCGGACAGGTCGGGCGATCGAAACCAGAATGAGACGCCCGCAAACAACTCAGGACGCGAAGCCCCGAACAGCCAGAAGGACAAGTCGGGAGCCGATGGCGAAGATCGTTCGGCGCGCAACGACAGCAATGCCAACGACAATGGCGGGTCGGATCGGAGCAACCGGGACGCGCCCCCCGAAGGCAATTCGGATGGCGCGCCCAAGGCCGGCGCCCCCGATCGGCCCGAAGAAGAAGGCTGGTCGGCGGGTAGCGACCCGGTTGGCCGGGCGGCGGCGCGGCGGCGCTTCGGCGATCTGGGCGCGGCTGCGGCGGGGCGTGATTTGCTGGGTGAGAAACGCGACGCGGAAGCGGTCGATGCGGAGGAAGGCCTGCGCCGGATCGGCGACCGGGTCGACCCGCTGACCGGCGCCGTGGGCATCGAGGCGCCCGTCGCCGGCGGCGTTTCGCCGCTGCTGCGCGCGGTCGTCGAAACCGCAAAGAAAAGGAAGCAGAAGAAATGAAATATCTCGGAACGATGATTGTCGCGCTCGCGCTCGCCGCACCGGCGGCGGCGCAAACCGGTCCCGCGACCGACCTGTTCGCCTTTTCGCAAGGGGCGCGGTTGGTGCAGGTTCCGGACGACGCCGAATTTACGGCGATGGACAGCAGCCCGTTCAACCTGATCGACGGATCGGCGACGACCGACTGGACGGGCGAAGCGGGGCGGCCCGCCGTGTTCGTGCTCGAACTGGCGGAGCGAACCGAATTGTCGCGCGTCGCCTTTGACACCGCCTTCCTCAATCGCGACGAAAAGTCACCGCGCGCGATC
The DNA here is from genome assembly GCF_001598815.1 of Sphingopyxis terrae subsp. terrae NBRC 15098. Lineage (GTDB taxonomy): Bacteria > Pseudomonadota > Alphaproteobacteria > Sphingomonadales > Sphingomonadaceae > Sphingopyxis > Sphingopyxis terrae. The sequence continues at coordinate 55,171 of NZ_BCZQ01000014.1, forward strand.
CGCGTCGAACTGTCCGACACGTCGGCGCGCAGTGGTTTCGTGCCTATCCTGGCGGCCGATCTGAAGATGAAGAAGGATGGTCAGAGCTTCGGCTTCGACCCTGAGCATCGCCCGGTCGGTCGCTGGGTGCGGCTGACGATCGCGAGCAATTATGGCGACGATTATACCGGCCTCACCGGCTTTCACGGCTATGGCCGCCGGCTCACCGCCACCGCGACGCTGCCCGATGTCACCGGACGCTATGAAGGATGGAGCGGCTGGGGCACGCTCAACCTTACGCAGAGCGGCGATACGGTAACCGGCTGTTACGAATATCAGGCGGGACGCGTTACCGGCCACATCGACGGCCGGGTGTTGACGCTCGACATGGTGGAGACGGGCCCCGACGGCGCGCCGCGGCGGTTGCGCGGTTATTTCGGGCTGACGCCTGACGGCGGCAAGCTGATCGGCTTCGCGCGCGGCCTCACCGAGGCCGACCGCCTTGGCTATGCGACCTATATGAGCGCGGACCGGCGGGCGAACCGCCCCGGCGCGTGCCGCTGACATCATTTGCGAACGAAAGGATTTTGGGGATGAGCAGATCGATCATGCTGGCTGTCGTCGCGGCGTCGCTGACGCTTGCAGGATGTGGCGACGAAGCGGCGGACAAGGGCAATGGCGCGGGTACGGCTTCGTCGGCTGCGGCGAAGAGCGGGACGGCCCCGCCGCGCGACTGGAATGCCGCCGACGCCTGCGCCGTGGTCGACAAGGCGGCGATGTCGGCGATCCTTGGACAGGCGGTCACCGAAACGCGGCTCGGCAATGTCAGCCAAAGCGACGGCGCGACCGCGGTCACCTCCGAATGCAGCTATCAGCTTGCCGATGGCGGTTCGGCCACCCTGATGCTGCGCTGGTTGCCGATCGGCGACAATAGCGAAGGATCGATCAACCTAACCCGAAATGGCCTGGAGCAGACGCTCAAGGGTTTCGGCGGTCATGTCGAGACGATCGACGGGCTCGGCAAGGCGGCCTTTTGGGCTGGGATGACCAAATCGCTCAATGTCTTCATCGGCGAGGATAAATTCGCGATCATCACGGTACCGGCCAGCGAAGCGTCCAGGGAACAGGCCGTGGCGCTCGCACGCAAACTTGGTGCTTGACGACCACCGCGCGGCGGTGCTGCTTCGTACCGAAGCGTGATGATGCGTCGGGGGAGGGGCGATATGGTGCGGCAGCCGAGCCGGTCCGAATGGAGCCATATTCAGGCGCTGTTCGCCGAATTGATCGATCTCGACCCCGCGGCGCAGGAGCACCGGCTGGCGGCGGAGGACGACTTCATTGGCGGGCAGTTGCGGGCGTTGCTCGCCGCGTCGCGCCATTCGGGGATATTGGACGGCGCGGCGCCGTCGTCGTTCGAAACCGCACCGCGCCGCGCGTACAGCTCGCTTTCCGAAGGCGCCGTCATCGGCGGCTTCACCATCGACCGCCTGATCGGGCGCGGCGGGATGGGCGAGGTCTATGCCGCGCATCGCAGCGACAGGATGTTCGACCAGCAGGTGGCGATCAAACTGCTGCGCCCCGAATCGGTTGCGCACAGCGAGTTGTTCGACCGCGAACGCCGCCTGCTCGCCGGGCTTGAGCATCCGGGGATTGCGCGGCTGATCGACGGCGGTGTCGCCCCCGACGGGCGGCCCTATATGGCGATGGAATATGTGACCGGCGAGCCGATCGACGCGTGGTGCCGGACCCATGACGCCGATCTGGCGACGCGATTGCGGCTGTTCTGCGACGTCTGCGAGGCGGTGGCCTATGCGCACGGCCACCTGATCGTCCACCGTGACCTCAAGCCGTCGAACATATTGGTCGACGGCGACGGCCGCGTGCGGCTGCTCGATTTCGGCATCGCGCGCTTTGTGGAGATCGAAGGCGAGAGCGAGGCGCAAACCACGATCGCGCTGATGACCCCCGATTATGCGGCGCCCGAACAGCTCGGAAATGCCGCCCCGACCGTTGCCACCGACGTCTATGCGCTGGGCGTATTGTTGTTCGAGTTGCTTACCGGTCGCAGCCCGTGGCGCGAGCCGGGGTCGGCGCTGCCGTCGGTGATCCGGCGTATCCTGAACGAAGACCCGCCCCTGCCCAGCGCGCTCGTGCCGCCCGGCTATCCCTTCGGGCGGCGCGAGGTGGCGGGCGATCTCGACGCGATCGTGCTCAAGGCGATGCGCCGCGCGCCGCAGGATCGCTATCGCGGCGTCGGCGATCTGGTCGACGATGTCCGGAGCCATATGGCGCTGCGCCCCGTCGCGGCGCGCTCGGGTTCGGCGGGCTATACGGTCGGGCGCTACCTGCGCCGGCACCGCGTCGCGACGGCGGCGGCAGCCGCCGCGCTCCTTGCCATTGTGGCAGGCGGCGGTGCGGCGGCGTGGCAGGCCCGCCAGACGGCGATTGAGCGCGACGTCGCCTTGGCGGAAGCGCGGCGATCGGAATCGATCAACCGCATGCTGACCGTCATGTTCCGCGACACCGCCAGCAGCGCGGTGGGCGAAGAGGCAACGGTCAAACAGATGCTCGATCAGACGGCGGCGCAGCTTGTCGCATCGGTCGACAGGAGCGCCAAATCGGCAACGCTGATTACGACGCTCGCCGATCTGTACGTCAATCTGGAGGACGCGGCGGGCGCCGACGCGCTGCTCAGTCAGGCGCTTGCGCGCGGGATCGGCGCGGGCGATCCGGTGGCGACTGCGGAAATCAAGCTTCGCCTCGCCTCGACCGCTGCCGCAATGGGGCGGACTGACGACATGGCGCCGCTACTCGATTCGGCCGATGCCGTCTTTGCCGCAGACCCGGCGCGTTTCCGCAAGGAACGCCTTGAAAGCATGAGCGGCCGGGCGCAGCTCGCCCGGCGCAAGGGCGATTACGACACCGCGATCCGGCTGTTGCAATCGAGCCTGCCCGACGCCGACCGCGTTTATGCCGAGGATCATCGCGAACTGCTGACGCGCTACAACAACCTGCTCGTCTATATGGTCGAGGCGAACCGGCTCGATGCGATGCCCGCGGTCTTTGCCGCCGCCGACGCGGCGCTGGCGCGGACGGGGCAACAGGGCAGTGCACAGGGGCTGGCGATCGAGCAATTGAAGGGCGTGCGGCTGATGAAGCTCGACCGGCTGGCCGAGGCCGAGCGCCTGTTCCGCGGCGTCGCCGACCGGCGCCGCGCGGTGTTCGGCAAATCGGCGGCGTTGGCGGTCGATCTGTTGCAACTGGGGCGCGCCGAACTGGCGCTGGGGAAATTCGCCGCGGCTCGCGACGTTCTTGGCGAAGCGCGGCCGATGGCGGTCGACAATCTTGGCCCCGATGCGGTGCCGACGCTCGTCATCACGCTGGGGCTTGCCGAAGCTCTGGCCGAGGCGGGCGACACCGAACGGGCCGAAGCGCTGATTGGCGAAGCCGCGCCGCGGATCGCCGCCATGGGGCCGGTCGGCCTGCCGCAGGGCATTGCGGCGCGGACGCGGGCGATCATCCGTCTGAAACAGGGGCGGATCGCCGAGGCGCGGCGCGAGGCCGACGCATCGGAACAGATATTCCGGACGCTCGGTGCGCCGGGCGAATCCTACCTCAAATCCTTCGCCGCGTTGCGCCGGCGCTTGACCAGCTAGCCCGCGTCCATTTCCTTGTGCACCCAGGCCCGCGCCTGGAGCCACCAGCGGCGCACCGTCCGGTCGCTGACGCCCAGGACTTTTGCCGTCTCCTCCTCGGTCATCCCGGCGAAGAAGCGGCAGTCGATCAGTTGCGCGAGATTGGGGTCGAGGCGCGCTAGCCGTTGCAACGCCTCACCCAGCCGCACGACATCCTCGTCCTCGGGCGCCGCCGCGGCGAGCGAATCGAGGCTTTCGGTAAAGGCATAGTCGCCCGCGCCACGCTTCGCCGTCATGCGGGCGCGCGCGGCGTCGATCAAGATGTGGCGGATGGCGGTCGCCGCGCAGCCGAGGAAGTGGCGTTCGCTTTCCCAGTCGTTGCGTTTGCTCAGTTTCAGATAGGCTTCCGAAACCAGCGCCGTCGTTTGCAGTGTCTGTCCGCCGCCCGCGCGATAATGTTCGCGGCGCGCGATGATCTTGAGTTCGTCATACAGCGTGGCGATGAGCGCGTCGGCGTCGCCGTCGATGCTGCCCGCACGACCCGGTTCCTCGTTGATCGCCCATCTCCCCGCATGACGCGCCATGTGGCACGCACCCTAGATGCCTGATTTATTTGCGGTCGGCGAGATAATTTCCGCTTTTTCGGAGGCGAAGCCTGTCCGGATCGGGCGACCATTCCCGTCTTTCCAAATGCTGCACCCGCGGCGCCGCGTTCGGCGGCGTCGACGAGGTGACCGCAAACAAGGCGCCACCAAAGGTCGTCGCGAGGGGTCGCCCGGAAACCGATCGGCATTGCGCCGATCCATAAGGAAAGATCGATATGAAACGCATGATCACCCTCATTGGCGCGACCGCGCCCCTTGCGATCCTTGCTGGCGTCGGCGCCGCGCCGAACGCTTATGCACAGGCGACCGTCCCGTGCGTTCAGAACGCTGGCGCCGATGGCATTCTCGGCACGCCCGACGACCCCGAAAATACGCTGGAGTGCGGGCTTGGCGCCGAAGCTTCGGCGCCGGGCGCCACCGCTTATGGAAGCGGGGCCAAGGCGACGGCCAACGAAGCCATGGCGGTCGGCTTCATCGCCGCTGCCGAAGAAACGCGCTCGACCGCCGTCGGCACGGGCAGCAGCGCGACCGCGGACCAGTCGGTTGCGCTGGGCTGGGGATCGGTCGCGGACCGCGGCGCGACCGTATCGGTCGGCAACGCCGGCCTCCAGCGCCAGATCACCAATGTCGCGGCGGGGACGCTGGTGTCCGACGCCGTCAATGTGGGGCAATTGAACACCGCCATGGGTGCCGCGGCGCTGACCGCGATCGCCAACTCGGCGGTGCGCAGCGGCACCAGCGGCGATAGCAGCCTGCAAAGCGACGGCAGCACCGCAAGCGGCAATGGCGCCGTCGCGCTGGGACAGGGACAGACTGCCACCGGCAACGGCGCCGTCGCGATCGGCGATCCGAATGTCGCGACCGGGACCGGCGCTGTAGCGATCGGCGCCGACAATCAGGCGATCGGCGACGGCGCTGTCGCCTTGGGCAACGCCTCCAACGCCTTTGGCTTGTCGGCCATCGCCATCGGCAACAATGCGAATGCGCTGGCCGATGGCAGCATCGCCATTGGTCGTGACACGATCGCGTCGCCGGCATCGGTGGCGATCGGCGCCAACGCCGCGGCAGGCGGGCAAAATGCGACCGCAGTCGGTCGCGACAGCCTTGCCAGCGGCCTTGCAAGCGCCGCTTTCGGCCAGGGCGCGGCTGCCGGGGGCGATTTCTCGACTGCCACGGGCTATGGCGCGCGCGCAATCAAGGAGGGTGACACGGCGACGGGGTCCGGGGCTTTCGCCAATGGCGGCTATTCGGTCGCCTTGGGCGTGAACAGTCAGACCACCGCCCTCGGGGCGACGGCACTGGGCGTGAACGCGAAAGCCTCGGGGGCGGACTCGGTTGCGATCGGCTCCAGTTCGGTCGCCGATGAAGCCAACACCGTGTCGGTCGGCTCGGCGGGCTTTCAGCGGCGTATCGTGAACGTCGCGGCGGGCACCGCGGCGACCGATGCGGCGAACGTCGGTCAGGTCCAGACGGTCGCGACCGCCGCTGCGGCGGCGCAGACCACCGCCGATGCCGCCGTGTCGCAGAATATGGTGCAGGACAGCCAGATTGCGGCGATTCAGACGGTGAACAATGTGCAGGACAATCGGCTGATGTCGCTGGAAAGCATGGCCGGAACCGCGCTTCCCGCGCTCCAGTCGCTGGCCGCGACGCACAGTGCGCAGATCAGCGATCTTTATGCGATCACCGATCGCGACCGCCGCGACGCACAGCGCGGAACCGCCGCCGCGGTTGCGCTTGTCCCCGCGCCGATGCCGTCGGAACCGGGCAAGACAAGCTACACCTTCAACCTCGCCACCTTCCGCGGCGAACAGGCGGTGGGCGCGTCAATCGCGCACCGGTTCGGTACCGACAACCCCTTCGCCTTCACGGCAGGCGTGTCCTATGCAGGCAGCCGCAATACGGCGGCCCGTGTCGGCATCGCCGGCGAATTCTAGCTTGGCACGGGCGGGAGGGGGCGGTCCGAAGCGCGCACCCTCCTGCCGCCTCGTCTGCGCTGGGCCCCGACCCTAAAAGGCGATGCCCTGGCGGGACAGCGTTGCCAGCTTTTGCTTCACGAAGGCGGGGTTGGGCGACGCGACGATCGTGCCGTCGGCGAACAGCGCCGTCGGCTTGGATCCCCCGAACATGCCGCTCAACGTCTCGAAATAGCGACGGTCGTAGCGACAGCTTCGCGAGGCCCGCGGCGGGAGGGCGCCGGTGCCGATGGCGCGCCGCCAGGTCGCGGCGCGATCGGGACTGCACCAGATGTCGGGCAGGAAGGGTTTGTTCGCGGTTCCGATCGTGCTGGGTATGATGGCATAGCGCGTCCCGGCGGCGGCAAGGGCGGCCTCCAGCTTCTTCGAAAAGGGGCAGTCATAGGCGGACAGAAGCAGCATGCGGAGCGGGCCGTTTCCGCCCTGCTGGATCAGATCCGAATAGCGGATCTGGTCGCGCCAGCGCAGCACCAGTGCGCCCCATTCGGACCCCGAAAGCGGCGCCCCCGTGTCGCCGTGCTGCGCGCCGAGCTTGCCGTTGTTGAAGCTGTATTCGCCATCGCGCGTCACCAGTATCGGCGCGGTTTCGCGCGGCGAATAGGGGATGGGGCGATCGATCTGATATAATCCCGCAAAGGGTGTCGCGACAAAGCGTTCATTATAGAGACGCTGCAGCGTTTCGATGTCGGCGCGCTGCGTCGCGGCGGGCGATGCAGTTTCCGCGGCCGCCGGCGCGGTCGCGGTCAGCATGGCGCAAAGGCCGGCGAGGGTCAGGACGGCAATTTGGCGCATAAGGATCATCCCTGCGAATAGCGGAAATGGGGAGGGCAGGCGGGATATTGGCGCTTGCTGTTGCGCACGGGCTGGAAGCCGGGGATGCAGCGGCTCATGTTCGGCATGAGAGCGGCGTTGTAGCGGCCGTCCGACTGGAACACCCAGAAGTTGAGGAAATGATCGCTCGGCGGATTGAAAAACAGATAGTTACGGATCGTCTTTGCGTCGCCATAGGACTGCCCCGGCGCCAGCGTGATACTGCCGTGATCGCTGACGCGCCCCGCATAACCATCGGTCTGGCTGACCAGCACGACGCTGACTTCGCGTCCGCATTTGTTGACGAACCGGAAGTAGACGAGTTTCTGGTCGGGGCTCTTGTGCCCCGGCTTGGCGATCGTCTGGTGACTCCATTCGACACAGCCGCTCGTCTGGCCGCCGCTTTCGAGCGTCGCCGCAACGCCCGATTGCTGCGCCGATGCCGGTTCCGCAACCATAAGCAGCAGCGCGCCGAAGGCGATGCAAAGGCCGCGGCTCATGGCTGCACCGTCACGGTTTCGCGGGCGATCCGGCTATATTCGGAAGGCTCCAGATCGAACCCGACAACCTCGGCCTCGATCGTGCCGCCGTTGCCGCTGGGTCGCGAAGCGACGAGGCGGGCCCGGATGACGAGGCCGAGATTGCCGAGCCAGCTGTCGGCCTTGAGCGCCGCAGCCTTGTCGGCGGACATTTTCCATACGCGCGCCTTGTCCGCGTTGCGGAACTTGAGCGCGATCTGCATCGCGCCGTCGCGGAAGGGATAGAAGGCGTCGGGCGCGAAGGCACCTAGCGGGATGCCGCCGAGGCCGGGGTCATAGTCTTTCGGATCGGCGCGGGTGCGCAGGGTGACGCAGCGGACGTCCTTGATCGCATTCCACTGCGTATCGACCTGCGCGTTCGCGCGCTTCCATGCTTCCTCGGCACCGAGGCCCCGGTCGAGGCCGGACAATGCCTCGTCCGCCCATTTTTCGCGCGGCGGGGCAAGGCCGGTCATCGCATAATAGATGATCGCCCAGTCACGATCGGTAAGGTCGTCGGTGTAGCTGTCGCATTTTGCCGGCGGTGCGGCGGCAGGTTGGGCGGGCTGGGCAGCAGTGGTCACCGGCTGGCTGGAAGCCGAAGTCGCGGTGCCTGCGTCCGTGCCGCCCGCGGCCTGCTTGTCGCCGCACCCGCTTGTGGTGAGCGTGATGCAAAGCGCCGCGGCCGATGTCAGAAATATCCGGCGCATCAGAATTTGCCTCCCTGGTTGGCGCCGGCATCGGCGGCTTGCGACGCGCGATAGGCATCGCGCTCTTGCGGGAAGCGGTTGACCTCATAATCATAATAGGCGGCGGCATCGATCATCGCGACACGAACACCCTGCGCCAGTTGCGGATTGCCATAGGCCGGCTCGATCATCGCGACGATGGTCAGCCCGCAGTCGGGGCGCCAGTTCATCTGCGTCCCGTAGATCGATATGCCGGCACTGCATTCGCGCAGCTTTTCGCGGTCGAATTCGGGTAGCGGCTTGCCATCGGGGCCGCGCAGCCAGAACATCTCGCCGCGATCGCCGGTGAGCGATGGTTTGCCATATTTCTGTTCAAGCGCCGCCTGCTGCGAAGCGATCGTCGGCTCGCCGCCCTTTTGGAAGGGCTGGGTCAGCCACAATGCATAAAGCTTCTCCTGCCCCGGCATACCGTCGGCATAGAGGCTCCATTCGGCATCGACCTGTTCCAGCCGGTTGCGTGGGTCATAGTTCAGCACGTCGGTCGAGTTCCACCGCGCCTTGTGCCGGCCCGTGGCGACGCGCACGAAGCTGCGGATCTTGAGGCCGGCCTGATCGCGCGACAGTTGCGGACCGTCCCCTTCGAGGAGGATGCTGTCCGCTTCCTTGCCGTCCGGGCATTGGACGAAGCGGACTGCGGTATCGAGCGGGACCCCGAGCCGGAGGCCGCGCAGGTCATCGACCGCGCTTCCTTCGGGGCGCGGCGGTATCATGGTGCCGCCGCAATCGACCTCGATCTTCTTGCCATAATAGGTCATCGCACCCGACGGACCTTCGCCCGCGGCCAGGTCGCGCGTTTCAGACGGCTTGGGATCGCCGCCCCCGCAGCCAGCGAGCGACAAAGCGGCGGCGGCAACCAGAAATTTCGTGGCATGGGGCATCGTGTCAGTCCTTTGCGAGCGGGTTGCGCAATTTTCCGAGTCCGGCGGCAATCAGCGCCGCGCCGGCGAGCAGCAGCAGCCATGTGCCGATGCCAAGGCTGATCCCGTCGGCCATCCGGTCGCGGACGAAATCGGGGACCATCGACAGAATCGCCGAACGGAGCATGACGACCATCAGGGCCGCGACGATCGATGCGGCGCCGGTGACCAGCATGGGCAGCCGTTCGGACTTGCCGGACCATGCGGCCCAGATCAGCCACAGCGCGGTGAGCGGTGCGGCGAAGCGCAGGATGAGCAGCGTCTGGACGGTATCGAAGCCCGATTTGCCGCCGCCGAGCATTTCCTGCGCCGCCGCAACGCGGCCCAGATCGTCCATCGCATTGCCAAGGCCGATCAGCGTCGCGCTCTGGACCGGTGAGGTGAGCGCGGAGAGGAAGCAGGCAAGGAGGACGAGAAGCGCCAGCGGAACCGCAAGCGAGCGGGTCATCAACGCGGCGATCCGCGCGCCTTGTTCGGACTCGGTCAGTGCGCCCAGGTCGGCCCCGATCGTACCGAGGGCGGCTATGGCTGAGCCGCCGACGGGATAGATTTCGCGCGCGCCGCCGTTTTCGCTTTCGAAGTCGACAACGAGCCCGGGCGCCGGCGCCTTGTCGCCGCCGCGCCAATCGGCGCGATCGAATTTGTGGCGCGTGCCATCGTCCGCCGATATCGCGCCCTTGCCGGTCGCCTCATCGAACCCGAGTATCTTTCCCTTCATATACCGCCCCCGAAAAAGGCCGGCGGACAATCCCGTGGGACCGCGCACCGGACGCTTGAAAAGCGGAAGCACCTGCGAAGGATGCCTCGCGTAATGGAACGGCTATTCCGGTGCATCCTCAAAGTCTTGAAGCCGCTCTAAAGAATTTCTAAAGTCGGCCGGACAGGGGGTCGCCATGACGCAATCAAGCTCTTCCCGACGGAGGCGCAGGCTCTGGAAGTTCGCGGGGGCGGAGTTCGACGAAGCCAGCTGGACGCTGCGCGTCGATGGTCATGCCGTAACGCTTGAGGGCAAGCCGCTCGAAGTGCTGCACGAGCTGCTTCTGCGCGCGGGCGAGGTCGTGACGAAGGATGAAATCTTCGATGCGGTGTGGCCGGGCGTCACCGTGGTCGAGGGGTCGCTGACCACGGCCATATCGAAATTGCGCAAGGCGCTCGGCGAAACGCACGAGCAGATTGTCGAGACGGTGCCGCGGGTCGGATACAAGCTCGCCGCGCCGGTTGCGATCGAAAGCGTCGAGTCTCCGCTGGCGCCGCGCTTTGCTTTTGCGGCCGGCGACGCGGTGCCCGGCCGCCGGCAATGGCGGCTGGTCGAAGCGCTCGGCGACAGCGGCGCCGAAGACGTCTGGCTGGCGCGCCATGACAAGACCGGCGAGACGCGCGTATTCAAATTCGCCGACGCGCCCGACCGGCTGCGCAGCCTGAAACGCGAAGCGGCGCTGACCCGCCTGCTCTTTGCCGGACTCGGCAAATCGGCTCCGCTTCCCGCGCTGCTCGAATGGAATTTCGAGGCGTCGCCCTTCTTCCTCGAATATAGCTATGGCGGCCGCGACCTGACGGCGTGGGCGTCCGAGCGGGGCGGGCTGGCGGAGATTGCGGTCGAGACGCGTATCGCGGTCGCGGCGATGATCGCGCGCGCGGTTGCGCGGATGCACGATCTGGGCGTCCTCCATAAGGACCTGAAGCCCGCGAATATCCTGATCGCGACCGAGGACGGCGGCGAAACGATCCGGCTGGCCGATTTCGGCAGCGGGCGCCTTCTCGACGATAGTGTGCTCGCCAGTTTTCAGATTACCGATCCGGGATCGCTCGACCCCGATCTCGCGCGCGACGAGCCGCGTTCGGGAACGCTTGCCTATCGTGCGCCCGAGCTGACCGGCGATGCGATGCCGACGGCGAAAAGCGATATCTATGCGCTGGGGATGATCCTCTATCAGCTCGTGGCCGGCGATTTTTCGGCTTCACTGGCGCCCGGTTGGGAAGGCCGGATCGCCGATCCCGTCCTGCGCTCGGACATTTTGGCCGCGGCCGAGGGCGATCCGGCGCTCCGCTTGGCCAGCGCCGCCGATCTCGCCGACCGGCTCGAGACGATCGACCGTCGGCGAGCCGACGCATCGGCGGCGGCGCGGCGGGCGGCCGCCGCCGAAGAAGCGCGACGGGCCGAGGAAAAACAGGCCGCGCGCCGTCCGTGGATCCGCGCCGCCATCGCGAGCCTCGCGGGCGGCTTTATCGCGTCGAGCGCGCTCGCTGCCTATGCCTGGCATCAGCGCGGTGCGGCACTGGAAGCACGCGATCAGGCCGAGACCAGCTATGCCTTCATCGCCGAAGATGTGCTGTCCAGCCCCGATCCGGCGAAGTCGAGCACCGACGAAACGGTCATCGAGGCAATGAAGCGCGCGAGCGCGAATATCGACGCGCGTTATGCCCGCTCGCCGGGCACCGCCGCGCGGCTCCATCTCGCGGTCGCCCGCGCCTTTTATCAGCGCAGCGATTTCGACACCGCCCGCGCCGAATATGCGCGCGCCGCCACGCTGTTCGGCAAGGCCGGGGAAGCCGACAGCGAGGATGCCGTCCTGGGCCGGCTCGGCAGCATCCATATGGACGCAACCTCGGGCCAGCCGGGGCGGTTGGAGGCGGCGGGCGCCGCCATCGCCAAAGAGCAAAAGGCGCTCGGCGACCGGGCGAAAAGCGGGCGTATCGGCTTCGCGCTGGCGCAGTCGGAGGGGGCTTATGCCTACACCGCCGACATCGAGCGGGCCGAGCGCGCGATCCGCCGCGCGGTGGCGATCGGTTCGGCGCCGGGGTCGCGCGTTTCGCCGACGCAATTGCTGAAAGCGCGGTCTTCGCTGGCGCTGGTGATGCTGCGCGAGGGCAAGGTGAAAGAGGCGGAACCCGTGGCGCGTGCCATCGTCGCCGACTCGACCCGGATACGGGGGGCGGATAATCCGGATACGCTGGTGACGCGGCAACACTGGGTGACGGCGCTGTCGATGCTCGGCGAACATGAACGCGCGCTGCGCGAAAGCGGTCCGCTGCTCGCCGCGCTCGAACGGCGCTTCGGTCCCGATCATCGCTTCACGCTGGCGATGCATTCGACGCGGTTCGAAAGCCTTGCCGCCCTCGGACGCTATGACGAGGCCGCGGTGGAAGCGAAGCGCGTTTGGGAGGGGGCGGCCACGCAGGCCGGATCGCTGTCGCATCAGGCGCTTGTCGGCCAGAATGATTATGCGTCGGCGCTCTGCCAGACGAACCGACGCCGCGATGCCTTACCCATCCTGGCGGATGCGGCGGCAAAGGCCCGCCAGGCGTTCGGCGCCGATTACGGCCTGACCCATACGATTCAATTCTATCTGGGCGAGTGCGAGCTTGCGAACCACCGGTTCGCCGAAGCGCAGCGCAGCTTTTCGCTTGTCGATGCGACCAAGGTTGCCGAATTGACCGGGCGGGCCGATTTCGCCGCGACACTGGCCGCGGCACGGGCCGAGACGATGCTGGGGCTGGGCGACCGCGCCAAGGCCGGCACGCTGCTCGATACGGCGGAGGCTGCAGCAAAAGCTTCGGAGGATGCCGAACTCAAACAGCGGTTGCAGCGGCTGCGCGCCCAATTGCGCGGGTAAGGCGGAAGCGCAGGCGGTCCGGGCTTGAGATAATCTTTAGAACGGCGTGAAGACTTTGCGGCATCGCGCTCGCTAGCTCTCCGATTAAACCCGGCGGACGGGCCGGATCGGTAGAGAGGGAGCGATCATGCGGGCACAGTCAGGCCATCGGTGCGTTATGACGGCGGAGGGGCGCCCATGATCCGCCCGTTGATGACGGCATCATCGATGCTGCTGCCGCTGCTCGCGCTGGTCCAGTCGCAACCGGCGGCGCCGCCAAAGGTCTGGCCGCGCGAGGTGCAGGCCCTCTATGACAGCCTGAAACAGGAATGCCGGGCCGATGGCGGCAAATTCATTCCCGATCGCGCGCATTTCGCGGTCGAGACCGAGGTGACGGGCGACGGCAAGCCCGACTGGGTGGTCGATTACAGCAGTGCGCGATGCTCCAACGCGGGCTATTCGGCCTATTGCGGCACTGCCGGGTGCATGATTGCCATCTTCGGGTCCGATCGCAACGGCTATCGCGAAATCTTCAACGACAATGTCCGGGACTGGCAGGCGGTGAAGCTCGACGGAAAGGGGCGCACCGGGCTGGGCCTTTCGGTTCACGGGACGGTGTGCGGAAGCGTCGGGGCGGATATGTGCCTGGAAGTCCTCCGGTGGGATGGACGCAAATGGGCGGTGGTCGAACGGCGCCGCGGCACCGATGCCGACCTGTCGGCGTCAACCGGCGAAGACGCCGGGCCGCCGCCCGCCCTTCACAGCGCGCGCTGGCAAGTCGCGGGAAGCGGTGCCGGCACCGTCGCCGCGGTAACGGGACATCCCGAATTCACCGCGGTGGGGCTTCGTTGCCAACCGGGCGGCGGCATGGCGATGACGATCGCGCCGGCCAAGGGGCTGCGCCTGCCCCCGCCGGGCAAGCCCCTGCTGATCGGCTTTCGAAGCGCCGGCGAAGGCAGCGAGGCGACGCAAAGCCTGAACCCCGAAGCCGGAAAGCCCGATTTCAGCGGCGCGCTCGATCCCGTGGCGCGTGGCCTGCTGATGGGCGCCGACAGCGACCTTTCCCTATATGCAAGCTATGACGGCGGCGATGAATGGACCGAATTGACGGCGCTTTCGCTTGCCGGATCGACGGCGGCGATCCGATCGCTCGAGAAACAATGTCCGCGCGGCGCTGCGGCCAATGCGGAGGGACCGGCGGGTCCGGGCCAGTCGCGCATTCTGCCGCTGCCGGTCGGCTATTATGTCGATGCGCGCATGTCGACCTGCGAAAAGCCCTTCGCCGACATCGCTATCTATCTGGCCGAGGACCGGATCGTCCAGCGTGGGAGCAGCTGCAAGTTCACCAGCCTGAAGATGACTAGCACAAACGCCTTTCGGCAAACCGAGAGTTGCCCCGACATCGATGGACGTCCGATGCCCGCCACGCAGGATTACAGGATCACCGGACCGCAATCGTTCGAGCTTGTCGGCTTCGGGGACGCGTGGACCTTCTGCTCTGCCAATCGCTTACCGGCCAAGGCAAAATTTTACCGGGCAGGGAAATAGGCGGCTTCCGTCGATCTGCGAAACGTCGGGCGGCGCAGCCCATGCAAACTAGTACATCATCGGATTCGTCTCGCAGAGCAGTCGCCTCTAATCCGCGCGTCGGGGCGTAGCGCGTATCGACCAGCGGGTCGGCACGGCAGCGCACGGACGAGGCGACATATGTTGAAATGGATGGCCGCAAGGCTCGACACGATTGGTTCCGGCAAGCGGGCCCAGGCCTTCCGTGAAGGTTGGCCTTCCCGAACGCGGGAAGACATTGCCTTTGTCGAGGCGGGCGGTGTCACCTTCCGGTACCGCGCGGCAGGGTATGGGCGCCCCATCATATTTGCCGCCGATCCGCCGGTGACGCTCGAGGCCTATGATCGGCTTTTGGAAATATACAGCGCGGACTTCCGGGCGATCGTGTTCGAACTGCCCGCAATGGGCTTTTCGGTCCCCGGGTTCTGGCAGGATTTCCGTTTCTTTCAGGCGAATGATACGATCGCGGAGTTCATCCGGCTGATCGCAGAGGAACCGGCGATACTTGCCTTTTCGTGCGTTTCCGGCTTGGGCGCGCTCGATATTGCGGGCCGATACCCGTCCCGCGTCTCGCACCTCATCCAGATACAGACCCCGAGTTGGCCCGAAGCGATACGCTGGAAGATGGCGCGCGATCCGAAGAATATCTTGGCAAAGCCATTTCTCGGCCAGATCGCGATGCGGAAACTGGCGCTTGCGCGCGCGCCGCTTTGGCTGAAGCTCGCCGTGGGCCAGCAGGAGGCTCTGACCGGTCTCTGTGGATGCGCGACAGATGCGCTGCATCACGGCGGGGCCTGGGCGATGGCGACGGCCTTTCAGAACTATTTGCCTGACAAGGAGCCCGCAATGAAACGGGTGAGCCAGCCCGCGCTCGCCATTTGGGGCAACAGCGACGGCTCGCACCGCGCAACCGATCGGCAATCGAGCCTCTGGCTATGCGACCATCCAGCTAGCCGCATCGCTGAATATGAGGATCTTGGTCACTTCCCCGAGCTTGAAGATGTCGAACGCATATATGCCGAAATCAGGGCTTTCGTAGCCGATACTTCGGCGGATTAGCGTCCCGGTAGCGGTGGAACCGGAAAAGCATCGCCGTTTTCCAAACCGGCGAGACGCCTTCGGAGGACGCTGCTTCATATCTGGGGTCTGTCCGTTCGGGCAGCGACGTCAACAATGCCGTTCTTCCCAGCACTTCGCTGGTCGAAGACAGGAGGGGCCAATCCAATATGCAAAACGGACAACAGCCATCTTTCCCGCTGATCGCCACGTGGCGGATCAATGTCATTCGCCTCGTATTCCTGTTGATGGCGGGCTTCATGGGCAGCTTCGTCTGGTACCGGCTCATCTTCGAATCCGCGGACATTCCGGTTCAGCAGGGTCTGGCCCGATCGATGTTGGGGGCGCTCGCGCTCCTTAGCCTGCTCGGCGTGCGATATCCGATCCAGATGCTGCCTTTGATGATCTATGAGGTTGCGTGGAAGACGATCTGGCTTCTGCTGATCGCCTTTCGGGCTTGGCTGGCGGGCAAATGGACGCAAGATATCGAAGCGCTTTTCCAGGACTGTATCGGGATCGTGCTCGCCTATATCTTCATGCCGTGGCGCTATGTCTGGGCGCGCTACGTGATCCAGCCCATGGAGCCGCTACGTCGGCCGAAATAATCGCGCGCGCAGATAGTCGCCAAGCTCCTGACGGGACGAAAGGCCGAGGAGCAGCAACATCCGCGACAAATGGTTGCGGACGGTAAAATGCGAAATGCCGAGTTCGCGGCCGATGCCTTTGTTCGACAGGCCGCGCATGACGCCCAGGGCAATTTCGAATTGCCTTTGCGTTAGACCGTCCCGCAGTCCTTTCATGTCCGGTTCGCCTGACCAGTTTGCGGAATAGGCGTCGGCATCGGCATGGTCGTCGATTTCGACGCAGGCTGACGCCAGCGCCCGAATCTGCGCGATCGCCTGCCCGTCGTCGGCGACCACAATGAGCAGTTTGGAATTCTCCTTGGCGCGGAGCGCGTCGCGGAGCGACGCCGCGTGCGGGCTTTCGAAAGGCGTATTTCGGTCGCGCACGAATTCGCCTCGCTTGTCGAGCGCGCTCATCGGCCTTGCTCGGGCATAACGGCGTGGCTCTGTACTCGCATGCTACGCCTCGCGCTCGCGAATGCCGAACGCCAGCAACCACAGTGCCAGCGCCAGTTCGCCGAGCAGGGTCGGGAGGGTGAAATATTGCGGAAGCTGCGCCGCCCAGAGCGGCGCTCCGAGCCAGGCGAGGCTGTTGACGAGGTTGCATGCACCCGCCGCAGCGACGAGCAGGCCGACAACTCTTGGCATCGCGCGTCCGCACCAGATGAGCCAACCCAGCAGCAGGCAATAGGCCCCGAAGAAGACCAGGCTGACCTTGTAGCCGTCGCCATGCACGCGCAGCAGCAGATAGACCCAATCGGCGAGCGATGACGACGGCTGCCCCAAATCCGGCAGCCGCAATATCATTGCCGACAGCAGCGTATCGCATGCGAGCATCGCGATGCCGATCAGGCTGAAAGAAGCGGCTGTTGCCGAGGCCAAGGGCGCTCTTTTGCGGAAGATGCCATGCAGAAGGATGGTGACGCCGATATAGCAACCCAGCATCGCGAGATCGGCGATCATCCCGATCCGGAACGTCGATCCCGATGCAAAGATGGCTTGTGCCGTTGCGGCAGGATCGCCGCGCACGATCAAGGCGCCGCGGGCGACGACTTCTGCGTAGACGCCAAAGCCTATCGTTCCCAGATACAGGAATCCGGCGAGGCGGGCGTGCGAAGAGTCCGCGCTCATTCCGATCCTCCCTCGGCGGTGGCCCACGTCCAGGCGGCGATGACGATCGCGGCGGTGAGCGCCATTTCGATGACCGCCAGAGTGATGTAGAATGGCGCGGCACCCGGCAGCGTCATCGCCATGATAGCGGTATACAAAAGGCCGAAGGCGATATTGCTCCAGCGGCAAATCGCCGCCGGGAGATAGAGCGTCGCCGCGATCAGCAGCGCGGGAATCGCCATCATCAGCGAAACGGCAACCAGCGTTTCAGGGGTTGCGGGTCCAAGCGGCCCGATGTTTCCCTGCGCCATCGATGCCAGCTTGTTTTCGGCGTAGAGGCCGAAATAGTCGCCATAGACATAGCAGAACATTGTTGCTGTCCAGAGCGTCGACAGCTTGAGGCGGGTAGGGACCGGGGCGTCGGTGAGGCTTTTCATCGCATGACCTTGTTATGTCCAAAATATGTGCGGCCACGGATCGTCGGGTCGTTGCAAAGAGGCGGGCCGGTCGGCCATCCCTCCTTCGTCCCAGTTTCCGCTCGGGCCACCCGCCGGATCGGTCATTTTGGCGCTGCTCGTCTTGCCGGTTTGGAATTCGGCGATGTTTTTTGCGTCGATTGCCTCACATTGCCGATGGAATTTCGGCATCGGATCCGCCGCACAGGCTAGCGGGTCGCGGAATATGCTTGCCGATCGCCCCCCGCGGTTTATTTGTTGCAGGGTGCGATTGCCGATGGGGGGCATGCGAGGCCAACCGACCCGGTGAGCGTCGTGGTTTCTGTTCGGAGTCTTTAAGGGTTCTGCGTTGATGGCGTCGATTTTGCAGCCTGGCATTCGTTCGCAGCGACCGGACCCGATGAGGATCGACATTTCGCTTCTCTACGGCGCGGCTTTTTGTTGTGCGTCGCTCGCATTCTGCCTCAAGTCCGTGCTGGCATCGCGGCTGGGTATGGCCGTCGATGCTGTTGCGATCCTTGGCAATGCGACATGCGGATGGTCGTGGCTGGCAACCCGATCGCTTTTCCGGCGTGAATCTCCGTCCCGAGGCGACTGGTGGCCGATCGCCGCGGTGCTGATGGTGATGATCGCATCCGCTGTGACATCGCTAGTGCCGGCAGACGGCATGCCCCTCAGGGTCCTGGATAATCTTGCCAGATTAGGCAGTTCCGCCATGCTGCTTATGGCGGTGGCCGCGCCGTTGCTTGATCTGCGCGAACAAAGCGACAAATCCGAACGGCGCTTCCGCATCCTGTATTCAGGCATCTACGCAGCCATATTGGCGGTGGCGGTCCTGGCTGTCGACGGGGCGCCCGACGGGTCGACCGCATCCCAACTAAGCATTCCGGTCAAGGTCGTTTGCGCGATCGCGGCGGTATTCGGCTATGGGTTGGCCCTCGGCCATCGGAAACGGTATCCGCTCGTCGATCCGAAGGCGCGCGCTTCGCGGAAACCCGTTGCGTCGGACCCCCGGCTCGAAGCGCAGCTGATCATGCTCATGCGCGACAAGGGGCTCTACGCGGAGGCCGATCTGCGCGTTGCCGATCTCGCACGGCTCACCGGTGAACCCGAATATAAGGTGACCCAGTGCATTACCGGCGCGCTTGGCTACCCCAATTTCAATCAGATGGTGAACGGCTACCGCATCGAAGAGGCAAAGCGCCGCTTGGTCGATCCGGCGCTCGCCCACTTGCCGATCCTGACGATTGCACTGGATTGCGGATTCGGATCGATCGGCCCGTTCAATCGAGCCTTCAAGGCCGACGCTGGCATGACGCCGCAGGAGTATCGGCGGCAGATTCGATAGGCTTGGCGTACAAAGTCAAGTGTAATTTCGCCAGAGGGCTCTGGAATTTGTCCGAAATATGGGGATGGTTCGCGCGAAAGACTTGGAAGCTATCGGCGTACCGCGCCAATAGCTCCTCGTTATCTTCGTCGCGCGGCACGCACGAGCCATTCGCTGCGTGTTGACAGTTGATGCTTCGCCCGGCTCGGCTTGCGTTTAAACCTCAATCGACAGGTAGCGACAGGTCCTCGGCCATCTCAGTCTCGCGCCTCGAAGCGGCCAGTCCGCTAACAGCCAAGTGGCGACAAGCAAAAGGATATCCTTTCCGAGTCGGGATGGAATGATCGGTGAGTTTCAAATAGCATCACGTTGCGACGGAGCGATTAGACAGGCTGCGAAAAGCCGAGTTGGCGAACGTGCTGGCGCTTGCTGAAACCTTCGTGGTCCTGGGCGATCCCAAAGCTCTTGGTTTCTCTGTCGTGATCCGGCTGCGTTGCATCACCCATGGAATAATGATGATCTGGCTACGGCGCGATTTCGACGAAGCCCAAAGTTGCGGCAATCTCCGAACGGATTGAGGGAGCGTGCAACATGGATCGGGACGTCAGTCTTTTGTGGGACCGCGAAAATATCCGCGATTGCCTGTTTCGATATTGCCGCGGCATCGACCGCGCGGACGAGGCGATGTTGCGCTCTGCGTGCTGGCCGGGCGGAACCGACGATCATGGAGCCTATAAGGGAACGACCGACGGCTTCATCGATTGGGCGATGCAGACGCTGCCGCAGATCGAGCGCGGCATCCACCAGCTTCACAATATCCTGATCGAACTGCGCGGCGACGAGGCGGCGGTCGAGAGCTATTTCACCGCCTTGCAGCGTCAACCCGGCGGCGAAGGCGGGCTGGTCGAACTCGTGATGCACGGGCGCTATGTCGACCGGTTCGAAAAGCGCGGCGACGAATGGCGGGTCGCCGACCGGCTCGTCGTTTTCGATTGGGTCGAGCAACGCCCTGCGCCCGATGAGAGCGAAGCCGAGCGCTTCGCGCATCGCAAATCGGTCGGGCGCCCCTGGCCCGATGATCCGGTTTATAGAGTCTTCGGGGCCGGGCGGCAGTGAGAAGGCTGATGGGAATCGAGACGCTGGCTTGGGAGCCACTATTCGTTATGCGGCTCGACGTCGCCTATGACCGGGCACAGCCGATCGGCGGCGAAAGCCGGCTGGGCATTTACCCGGTGCATGGCGGGACGTTCGAAGGGCCGCGGCTCAAGGGGCGGGTGATGCCCGATGGTGCCGACTGGGTGACCTGGCGCAGCGACGGGTCGATGATCATCGATGTCCGTACCGCGCTCGAAACCGACGACGGGGCGCGGATCGCGATGCACTACACCGGCCTGACCGTGCCGACGTCGCCCGAGGCTGCCGAGCGGTTCAAGCGGCGCGAGCCGGGGCCGTACGAGGATCTCTATCTCCGCACCACACCGCGCTTCGCCACCGGTCACCCTGATTATGACTGGCTCAACCGCATCATCGCCGTCGCCAACGGCATGCGCACCAACGACGGCCCGATGTATCACGTCTTCGCGATCAGGTGACCGTGTCCGCGGCCGCGGCGAAATGATCGCCGTGGCGCTTGCGCAATTCGGTCTTGAGCAGCTTGCCGGTCGCGGTGTGCGGCAGTTCCTCGACAACGATCACATCGTCGGGCAGCCACCAGCGCGCGACCTTGTCGGCGAGATGATCCATGATTTCAGCCTTTGTGCAGGTCTCGTCGGCGTGGAGTTGGAGGAGGAGGAGGGGGCGCTCCTGCCATTTGGGATGCGCGACGCCGATCACGGCTGCCTCGGCGACCTTCGGGTGCGCGACGGCGGCATTTTCAAGATCGATCGACGAAATCCACTCGCCGCCTGACTTGATGACGTCTTTCGCCCGGTCGGTGATCTGGAGGAAGCCATCGGGGTCGATTTTCGCGACGTCGCCGGTATCGAACCAGCCATCCGGGTCGAGCGCGCTGCCTGCCGACTGACCGTGATAGGCGCTTAGAACCCACGGCCCGCGCACCTTGAGCAGTCCGGCAGCTTCGCCGTCGCGCGGCAGTTCCTTGCCGTCTTGATCCTCGATGCGCAGTTCGATGCCGAAAACCGAGCGGCCCTGCATCGCGCGGAGGTCGATCTGCGCCTTCTCGTCGAAGTCGGCGTGATGCGCGAGCGGGCGGCAGACGGTGGCGACGGGGCTGGTTTCGGTCATTCCCCACGCCTGCATCGTTTCGACGCCCAGAAGGTTGCGGAAGCGCTCGATCAGCGAGCGCGGGGTCGCGGCGCCGCCCGTGAAGATACGATCGAGCTTCAGCGCCTCGCGATCCTCGGTCGGGCGCTCGCGTTCGAGATGGTCGAGGAAAGCGAACCAGATCGTCGGCACGCCGAGCGAGAAGGTGATCGCCTCATCGCGCATCAGTTCATAAAGCGATTCCGGGTCGAGCGCAGCCCCCGGCAGCACCAGCTTCGATCCCGCCATCGCCGCCGAATAGGGGATGCCCCACGCGTTGACGTGGAAGAGCGGCGTGACGACAAGGATCGAGTCCGCAGCGCCGAGCGACATGCTGTCGTTAGCGAGGGCGCTCATCGCGTGCAGCACGGACGAGCGGTGACTGTAGAGAACGCCCTTCGGATTGCCTGTCGTACCGCTGGTGTAACAGAGTGCGCTCGCGCTGTTTTCGTCGAGGTCGGGCCAGCGGGCGATTGCCCGCGGGCCGTCGGTCAGGCTCTGATACGAAATCGGGTCGGCGATCGCGGTTTCGGGCATGTCCGCCTGATCGGCGAGGATGATGACGCGCTCGACCTTTGGCAGGTCAGCGAGCAATGGCTCGATGGTCGCCAGAAGATCGGGATCGATGCACAGCACCCGTGCCCCGCCATGATCGATAATGTAGCGGATCTGTTCGGGAAACAGGCGCGGGTTGACGGTGTGCAGCACCATCCCCGCGCCGCTGACGCCATAATATAGCTCGAGATGGGGAAGGCGGTTCCATGCCAGCGTGGCGACGCGGTCGCCGGGCTTCAGGCCCAGGTCAGCGAGTCCCGCCGCAATGTGCCGTGCGTGGCGCTCCACCGTCTGCCAATCCGATCGTTCGAGCGAGCCGTCGGCGCGGCGCGACACGATCTCGCGGCGCGGATGATTGGTCGCCGCGTGCCGTATCAGCATTGCGGTCGTCAGGGGCTGTGCCTGCATCAGGCCGTACATGAAACCTCTCCTTTAAGGACTTGATTGGTTGCGACGATTGCCCAGCCGCGCGCGGGGGCGAAGCGTCGCCCAGCGCGCGCGACGACAATCACATTTGCGAAATTGAGGCGTTCGCCATCCGTCCGCGAGCCACCAGGCCGGTGCCGCGGCTAAGCCAGCCCCAATTTATGGGAGATGCGATCATGAATTTGGACCTGGCGCCCGAAGACCGGGAGTTTCAGCAGGACGTCCGCGACTTTTTCGCGAACTCCATTCCCGAGGACTGGAAAAAGACCGTCCGGGCCGGCCTGCGCCTGTCGCCCGAAAATCTCGTCGCCTATCAGCGACGGCTCGCCGATCGCGGATGGGGGGCGCCGACATGGCCCAAGGAATATGGTGGCACTGGCTGGACGCCGCAGCAGCTTCACATCTTCTGGTCCGAAGCCTCGGCCGCCGACGCGCCCGCGCAATTCCATCAGGGGCTCGAACTGATCGGTCCGATCATCTTCACCTATGGCAGTCAGGCGCAGAAGGATTATTATCTGCCGCGCATCATCAGCGGCGAGGATTGGTGGTGCCAGGGCTATTCGGAGCCCGGCGCGGGGTCCGATCTTGCAGCGTTACGCACCCGGGCCGACCGCGACGGAGACGATTATGTCATCAACGGCCACAAGATGTGGACGAGCTACGCCCATGTCGCCGACCGCATGTTCATCCTCGCGCGGACCTCGAACGAGGGGCGACGCCAGCAGGGTATTTCGCTGATCCTCGTCGATATGGACACGCCGGGCATCCGGATCAGTCCGATTCATACGCTCGACGAAAAGCATCACACGAACGAGGTGTTTCTCGACGATGTTCGGGTTCCCGCGACCAACATCGTCGGCGAGGAAGGGATGGGCTGGAACTACGGCAAGGTGCTGCTCGACCGCGAGCGGATGGTCGCCGCGGCGACCGCGATGTTCCTGCCCCAGACGCTGCGCGCGGTGCGCGAGGCGGCGACACGGCGGCGGACCGCTTACGGCCTCCTGATCGACAAGCCCGAATTCAGGGCGAAGCTGGCGCAGGTCGAGATCGAGGCGGTGGCGGTGCAGGCAATGGTGCTGCGGCTGATGGCCGATGCCGCGGCGGGCGCCGATTCCGGCCCGCGCGGGTCGATGGTCAAGCTCCGCTGGTCCGAACTGACGCAGCAGGCAACGGCCTTGTGGGTCGAGGCGCTCGGGCCGAAGGCGCAGCATTTCGCCGCGCTGGGCGACGAAAGCGAATTGCCGGATGACATGCCCTTCGCGCTCAAGGGCGCGCTCTATGCACGCGTCACCACCATCTATGGCGGGTCGAGCGAGATCCAGCGCAACATTATCGCGCGCCGCGCGCTCGGCCTTTGAGGGAGAAGACCCATGCAGTTCGCCTTTAACGATGAGCAGCAGATGCTGCGTGACAGCGTGGAGCGCTTCGGCGAGGATGAATGGAGCGCCGCCGACCGGCTGAAGCGTCTCGCCGAAGGGCGCGAAGGGACGGCGCGCCGCTGGGCGCAGATGGCTGAACTCGGCTGGCTGATGCTGCCGATCGCCGAAGAAGAGGGTGGCCTTGGCGGCGGACCGGTCGAAATCATGGCAATCATGGAAGGTGTCGGGCGTCATCTGATGACCGAAGCCTATGTCAGCCATTGCGTGCTGGCGCCCGCATTGATGACGGGCGGAGGCGATCATTGCGCTGCGCTGCTCGAACAGGTCGGCGCGGGGCAAGTGCGCATTGCGGCGGCGCTCATCGAGGATGACGATTTTGACGTCGCTGCGATTTCGGCGCGCGCTTCCGCCATTGATGACAGGTTCAAACTGACGGGCACCAAGACCCATGTCGAGGATGGCGCCGATGCCGACTGGTATCTCGTCTCCGCGCGCACTGGGGGTGCTCCGGGCGAACGAGCGGGCATCAGCCTGTTCCTTGTTCCGAGCGGCGCCGAGGGACTGGCGATCCAGCGTTTCCGCGCGGTCGACAGCCATCGCCATTGCAGCCTCGACCTCGTCGATGTGGACGCCATTCCGGTCGGTGTGATCGGCGAAGTCGCGGACCGCATCGAGGCCGCGCTTGATCGCGCGATTGTCGCGCATATGGCCGAAGCCGTGGGCTCGATGGAAGCGGCAGTCGCCGCGACGCTCGACTATGTCCGCACGCGCCAGCAGTTCGGCGCCCCGATCGGTAGCTTCCAGGTCGTTCAGCACAAGGTCGTCGACATGAGCGTCGCCTGCGAGGAAGCCCGCGCGTTGATGATGGTCGCCGCCTCGCAGCTCGCCAGCGGTGGCGATGCGTCGTCGCTGATCGCCGCGGCGAAGGTCCGCGTCGCGCAATGCGGCATTGCGGTGGCACAGCAGGCGGTGCAACTCCACGGCGGGGTCGGCACCAGTGAGGAACTGATCGTCAGTCATCACCTCCGCCGACAGATGATGCTCGATCTCGCGCATGGTGATCGCGATCATCACAAGGCGCGGTTCGCCGAATTGACCCGATAGGATGCGTTTTGCAGGGCGCCTCAGGCGCCCTGTTTCGCCTCGTCTGCCTCGATCCGCCGCCCCGCCAGCCAGAACAGCAACGATCCGGCCGCGAGCGGCAGCGCGACGAGCGCCATCGCGGCGCGCAAGCCCTGCTCGCTGCCGAGCGATGGCGCGAGCAGGTCGCTCGCGATGCCGACGAACAGCGGCCCCAAGGCGAGGCCGATCGCATTGGTCACGAACAGTTGCACCGCCGCCGCCATCGCGCGCACCCGTGCCGGGACGAGCGTCTGCACCGAGGCGAAGACCGAACCGTAGTTGAGTGCGTGGACGAAGATCGCGCAGGCGAGGAAGGCGAAGGACAGCGTGACCGTCGGCGCGAGCGCAGCGCCCGCGAACAGCGGTGCCGCGATCACGAGCGAGGTCGATGGGACCAGCGTATAGCCCTTGATCCCGCGCCGCGCCGCGCGGTCCGCGAGTTGGCCGCCGACGAAGGTGCCGACCATGCCGACGAGCCCGACGATCAGGCCGAGGCTGAGGCCGAGGAAGACCGTTGGCGGCACGCCCCAACTCGATGCCATTGCGCCGATCCCCTCGACATGGGTGCGCATGTAGAGCGAGCCGAAGAAGGAGGCTTGCCCATAATAGCCGAACGCCCCCATCGCGGTTCCGAAGGATATCAACCAAAAACTCGGCAGGCGGCGCAGCGTCGCCAGTACCTGCCCCAGCGGCATATGTGGAACTGTGGCCTGTGTCGCAATGGCCCGCGTGCGCGGTTCGTCGAGCGCGAACCAGACGATCGAGGCGAGCAGGATGCCGGGAATGCCGGCGATCAGGAAAGCGGCGCGCCAGCCCAGCGTTGCAAGCAATATGCCGCCGAGGACGAGGCCTGCGAGCGAACCCACCGGCACCCCGAGCGAGTAGAGCGCGAGCGCGCGGCCGCGTTGTTCGCGCGTGACATAATCGGTGATCAGGCTGTGCGCAGCGGGGGTGCAGCCGGCCTCGCCGACACCGACGCCAATGCGGGCCAGCAGCAGTTCGGTGAAGTTGCGCGCGAGCCCGCACAGGGCGGTGAAGCCGCTCCACACGAACAGCGCAATCGCGATCATCCCGACGCGGTTGCCGCGGTCGGCGACCCGCGCGAGCGGGATGCCGAGCAGCGTATAGAAGAGCGCGAAGGCGAGGCCGCTGATCATCCCGATCTGCCAGTCGGCAAGGTGCAGGTCGGCCTTCATCGGCTCGACGAGGATCGTCACGATCTGCCGGTCGAGCATGTTGAAGGCGTAGACGATCATCAGCAGGAAGAGCGCGCCATAGGGCATGCGCGCCGTCGCTGGTTCGGCGCTCGATTGGGTCGCGGTTTCGATGGTCATAGGCCTCTCCATGGCGGGCGTCGGGCCCGTCGTTCATCGCCGCACATTAGGGACTGGGCGCGAACAGGCGGGGCGGGAGGTGGCGCGATGCGCCATTATCCCCATGCTGATTTGTCACGCCCGTCCCGGGCCGCCCTCGCGCATGGTTTGCCGGAAAGGCACAGGGTTGGATCGAGGAGGCGCTTCATGGCGTTTGCGAAGAACGGTTCGGTCTGCATCCACTACGAGCGTATGGCCGCGGGCGACGGGCCGCCCGTCATCCTGCTTGCGGGTGCGGGGCGGCCCTCGACCGATTTCGATTATGGCTTTTGCGCGCCGATCGTCGCGGAGGGTTTCGTGCCGATCCGCATCGACAGCCGCGATACGGGGCGTTCGACGGCGCTGATCGATACGCATCCCGACCTGCATGCGATCAAGGCGGCTGCGCTGGGGCGGGGCAATACCCCGCCGCCCTATGGAATCGCGGATATGGCGGCAGACGTGCTGGCGGTGCTGGACGCCGAGGGCATCGCGGCGGCGCATTTCGTCGGTCGGTCGATCGGCGGACTGGTGGCGCAGCAGATTGCTATCCGGAATCCGGGCTGCGTTCTCGGTCTGGCGCTCGTCATGGCGATGAGCCGGTCGATGGCCGATGCGGTGCCCGATGCTGCGCTCGACCGGTTGATGGCCGAAGATATTCCCGATGAGGACGCCTATGTCGTGCGCCAACTTGGCGTGGCGCAGGTGAATGGGGTGGCGGGGGATTTCGACGCCGGACGTGTCGCGGAGGAGGCTCGTACGGCCTGGCGTCATGGAATCCACCGCGGCGGCACGGCACGGCATTTCGCGGCAAGCCTTGCCGTGCCCGATCTTCGCCCGTCGCTCGGCGCGGTGCGCGTGCCGACGCTGATCCTTCATGGTCGCCAAGACAAGGTGATCCCGCTGGAACGCGCGATCGAGACGGCGGAAACGATTCCGGGCGCTCTGATCGAAGTCGACGAGACGATGGGGCACGACGGCCCGCCGCGGCTTCGGCGGCTCTGGGGTGAGCGGATTGCACGGCATTTCGCTGCTGTTCGGACATCGATCTGAGGCTCGCCCGGAAATCACATATGTGATATAATTCGCGAAACCCGCGGTTTTGGCCGCTTGGCGGCCTTTGAAGTTATCATATCTTCATCAGAGACCGTCTGAGGACGGCGATCGAACCGACGGCTCAGGCGTGTTTGCCCGCTGGTGTTGGGATGGAGAGATGAAGAGAAAGCCCGTCAAATCGGCCTCACGCACCTTCGAGGTGCTCGAACTGTTCCGCGACCGCCGCGCGCCGCTGCGCCTCAACGAAATCTACTCGGCGCTCGGCTATCCGCAGTCGAGTACGACGAACCTGCTCAAGAGCATGGTGATCGAGGGCTACCTCAATTACAATCGCAACACACGCACCTATTTGCCCACGCTTCAGGTCGCCTCGCTCGGCAGCTGGCTCTATGGCCATGTCGCCTTCGGCAGCGGCTACAGCTGGCTCATCGACGAGCTTTATCGCAAGACCGACGAGACGATCGTTCTCGTCACGCAAAACGACCTGTTCATCCAATATGTGATGATGCGGGTGCCCGATCATCCGCATAAGCGCCCGCCCAATCCGGGCGAGATGCGGCTGATGCTCGACGCGACATCAGGCATGGCGTTGATGAGCCGGATGCGCGACCGCGAGATCGACAAGATCTACCGCTATTCCAACTATTACGAACTTAACCCCGACCGGCGGATCACGCTGGAGGATGTGATGAGCCGGATCCGCTGGATACGTCACACCGGCTATGTCTATTGGCCCGAGCATCCGGTACCCGGGATCGCCTCCATCGCGATGCCGCTCGGCGAGAGTATCCACGGCATTCCGCTTGTCATCGGGATTGGCGGCACGACCGCGCGCCTGTCGCCGCGCCGCGCCGAATTTGTCGAAATCATGCGCGACACGATTGCGGAATTTCGCGGCCGCTTCCCGCAGGATCAGCACGTGCCGGGTGACGAGGACGATCTGGAAATCGCCGCCGAATAAGCATTTCATTTGGAATAATGGGGCGGCCCTGCGCGGTGGGCCGCGCGTGCGGACGCGCGGACGCCTATCCTCGGTCGAAAGAGGAGAGTGTTTCATGCCCATCGAAGTCGATCTGCTGGATGCCGGCGTTGCGGGCCTTGGCGAAAGCCCGCTGTGGGATCATCGCAGCGCGCGGCTCTGGTGGGTGGATTCGAGTGCGGGCCGCCTGTACGCGAGCGGTGCCGAGGGTCAGGATCAGGTGAGCTGGGATCTGGGCCGGCCGATCGGCAGCATCGGCCTGGCGACGGGTGGCCTCATCATCGCGCTCGCCGACGGATTTTATCGGTTCGATGCCTCGACAGGCTCCATCACCCTGATTGTGCGGCCCGGCATGGCACCTGAAACGCGGCTAAACGATGGGAAGGCCGATCGCGCCGGACGCTTTCTCGCGGCGTCGATGCGAACCGGCGATGCGGTGGGGGCCGGGGCGCTGTTTCGGCTCGATGCTGACGGCGCGATCGAGCAGATTGAAAGCGGGATCGGTATTGGCAACGCGATCTGTTTCTCGCCTGCCGGCGATGCCCTCTATTTCGCCGACAGCCTCGACGGGAAGCTGCGTCGTTACGACTATGACCAAGCCACCGGCAAGATTGGCAAGCGCCGCGACCTCGCCGATTGCCAAGCCTATGGGGGATCGGGCGCCGACGGCGCGACCGTCGATGCCGAGGGGCGGATATGGGTGGCTTTGGTGTTGGCGCAGGCGGTCGGCTGCTACGCGCCCGACGGCACGCTGCTACGATCGATTCCGGTGCCGCTGCCTTACCCGTCCTGCCCGGCATTCGGCGGGCCAAATCTCGATACGCTATATCTGACGAGCATCGCCAATTCGGGGCACCGGTTGATCGCCGATCATCCCGACGCCGGACGGATTACCGCGATCCGGGGACTTGGCGCCCCCGGAATCGCGGAAGGCATCTATCTTTAAAGGATCAGCGAAGCGCTATCGAAATGCCGCCGTCGACCAGCAGTGACTGACCGGTGACGAAGCCCGAACGGACGCTGTCGGCGAAGAACAGGACCGCCTCGGCGATATCCGACGTTTCTCCGAGCCGGCCGAGCGGAGTGCTCGCGACGCGTGCTTCGAAAGTCGCATCGTCGAGCATGGCGCGGACGCCCTCGGTCGCGACCGTCGATGGTGCGACGGCGTTGACGCGAATGGCCGATGGCGCGAGTTCGATCGCCGATGAGCGCGTCATGCCCTCGACCGCTGCCTTGACCCCGCAATAGGCCATCGCGTTGGGGAGGCCCAGGTGCGCGGACACCGAAGCGATGTTGATGATCGACCCGCTGCCGCGCGCGCGCATATGTTTCGCCGCGGCCTGCGTGCCCCAGATGATGCCTGCGATGCCGACGCCGAGCATTTTGTCGAGGCTTTCGGCGTCGATGCCCTCGATCGGCGAGTATTTGGTCCACATCGCATTGTTGACGACGATGTCGATGCCGCCGAGTTCGGCCGCGGCAATATCGAACGCTTCATGCAGCGCGGGGCCGTCGGACACGTCGCAGCCGAGCACGATCGCCTTGCCGCCGTTGGCCGCGATCTGCTGGACAAGGTCTTCGGCCCAATGCGCCTTGCGGTCGAGCAATGCGACCGACGCACCGTTGGCGATGAGCTTGAGCGCGATGTCGCGGCCGAGGCCGCGCGACGCGCCGGTGACGAGCGCGACGCGCCCTGCGAGTGATTTTGTCATTTTGAGAGAGCCCATAAAAATGGAGCCCGCTTTCGGCGGGCTCCAGTGGGAGAGAGAGGTTAGAATTTATATCCGACTTCAACGCCGTAGACGCGGCCCTTGTTGAGGGGCGAGAAGGTTGATCCGGCGAAGAATGGCAGCGGCGCCTCGGTACCGAAGGTCGCCTCGTTGAGCAGATTATTGCCATAGACTGACACCTTCACCCGGCCGTGCGTGATCGCGAGGCTGGCATCGACCATCGTGGCCGCGCGCAGCAGGCCTGTGTTCTGGTCATTATAGAAGGCGGCATCGCGGTGGTTCGCGCCGACGCGGGCCTCCGCGTCGAAATCGCCGCCAAGGCTGGTGGCGTAGGTGATCGATCCGCCATAGCTCCACGGCGACAGGCGCGGCAGCTTCAGCGCATAATCGGCATCGTTGATGACGCCGTCGGCGTTGAGATCGAACAGAATATTTTCATATTTGCCCTTGGTGTAGCCGAACTGGCCGGCAATCGTCAGGCCGGCGACGGGCTTGACGAGCAGTTCGCCTTCGATCCCCTTGATCGACACGTCGGCCGCGTTGGTGATGATCTGGAAATTGCCGAAAGGTGCGAACGGCGCCTGGAATTCGCGCTGGGTGCCGTTGATGCGACTGTAGAAGCCGGCGAGGTTGGCGCGTGCGAAACCGCCAATGTCCTGCTTGAGGCCGATTTCATAGGCGTCCTGCTTTTCCTGGTCGAACGGACCCGGCGCGACATTGGGATTGAGATTGCGGAAGTTGTAGCCGCCGCTGCGGAAGCCCTTGGCGAACGAGGCATAGAGCAACGTGTCCTCGGTCGGCTTGAACTGGACGCCGATGCGCGGCGTAAAGCCGTCCCAATTGTCCTTGTCGGTGAAGTCATAGCTGCACCGCAGAACGTCGAGGTTGCAGCCCCCGACGCCGATCGAGCGAACCTGGACGTCCTTTTCCTCGGCCGAATAGCGTGCGCCGACGCTGAAAGTCAGCTGTTCAGTGACGCGCCAGTCGACGGTGGCGAAGATGCCGCCGGTGCGCTGCTTCTGGCGTCCGCCCCCGGAAACGGTCAGCGCGCCGCCCGACAGCAGGCGCTGTTCGGCATAGTTGATGTCCTGATTGAAGTAGAAGAGGCCGGTCGTGACATCGAAGGCCCCGAAGGTGCCCGCGTAGCGCAGCTCGTTGCTGAACTGCCACTGGTGGATGTTGTTGCGCGAGTGCAGGTTCGTCGCCGGCGAGCCGTCGATATCGGCGCCCGAGTCGTTGGACAGCGCGCGCACGGCGGCGATGTTGGTGATCTTGCCGTCCCCAAAGGCTGTGTCGATGTTCAGCTCGGCGATGCCCTGATCCCAGTCGGTTTTCACGAAACCGGCATAATTCTGGTTCACGCGGAAGCTGTCGCGCGGATAAAGTCCATGATTGGTCACCGCCGGGCCGTCGCCGCGAATCCGGCCATGTTCGTAGCGCAGGACGAGATCGAAGCTGTCGTTGGGCTGCAGGCGCAACGCCGAGCGCATGATCAGGGTTTTGCTGCCGCCGATCTTCTTGCCGTCGAAGTCGTTTTTGAACCAGCCATCGTCGTCGTTGTAATAGACCGCCACCTTGCCGCTCAGCACATCGCCGGCGATCGGACCCGACACCGAGATGCTCGCCCGCTTTTCAAGGCCGGTCGATAGTCCCGCCTTCGCGTCAAGGCGGAAGCGGTTCGACGGGGTGGTGGTGCGCAACAGCACAGCGCCGCCGGTGACGTTGCGACCAAACAGCAGCCCCTGCGGGCCGCGGAGGATTTCGACGCCTTCAAGGTCGAAGGTGTCGAACAGAACGCCCGCGCTGACGCCCAGATAGACGCCGTCGACGAACACGCCGACGGTGGGGTCGATCGAGGGGATCGAGCTGTTGATCCCGAGGCCGCGGATCGAGAAGTTCGCATAGCCGGGCGTCGTGCCAACGCTTTCGAGCGAAGCGTTCGGAACCGCATAGCTGACGCTCGAGATAGAGCGCGCGTGGATGCTGTCGAGTTCGTTCGAACCGAAAGCGGTGATCGCGATCGGCACGTCCTGGACGTTCTGGGCCGATCCGCGCTTGGTCGCGGTCACGACAATGTCGCCAAGGCCGCTGCTGCCGGACTGCGCTTCTTCCTGCGCGCTGTCGTCCCGCGCGGTTTCATCCTGCGCGAATGCGGGCGCAGCGATCATCATGGCGGCGAAGCCGACCCCCGTCAAAAGACGCTTGCTGTGTGTGTTCATTGTCCACTCCCTGGTGAATCGCGCTTCCGTTCTTCCTTTCGGTGGCGGTTCGCCTCGAAGGGGGTGCGCTGGCTTTAAATCATATCGCCGCCCCTTGAAGAGCGGTCGGCCCCCGTTCTTTCTTTGCGGCGGCAAGGGCAATGTGCGCGGCGGGTTGGGCGCCGATAATCACAAGCGCGATTCCGTGCAGGGGCGATCAATCCAGAATGAGATTTTCGGCATGTCTCGCGGCTTTCGCACCGCTATCCCGCCGCCGCGATGCAAAGACTCCCGGCAAATGGGAGACAAATCAATGGGTAGCATTCGCACCGAAATCGAAAACCATGTCGCGCTCGTTACGCTTGATAACGCGCCGGTCAACGCCGCCGCGCTGGACATGCTCCAGGAACTCACCGACGTCTTCGACAGCTTCAACGACCGCGACGATGTCCGCGTCGCCGTGCTCACCGGAGCAGGCAAATGCTTCAGCGCCGGCGCCGATCTGAAAAATCGGCCTGACCTCTCGATCCCCGGAACGCGCTGGAACCGCAACCGCGTCGTCCGTGAAGTTGCCTATTCGATCGCCGATTGCGCCAAGCCCGTCATCGCCGCCGTCAATGGCCCCGCACTTGGCGCCGGCTTCGGCCTTGCCGCGAGCTGCGACATCATCGTGGCGTCCGAAAACGCCGTCTTCGGCCTGCCCGAAATCGACGTCGGCCTGATGGGCGGCGGCAAGCATACGTCGCGCATCGTCCCGCACTCGCTGACGCGGCGGATGATGCTCACCGGCTATCGCGCGCCCGCGTCCGAAATGTACCGCCGCGGCATCATCGAGGCCTGCCTGCCAGCCGACGAACTTCTGCCCTATTGCCTGGAGATGGCGGCGGTGATCGCGTCGAAGAGCCCGCTCGCGACGCGCTATGCCAAGGACAGCATGCGCACGATCGAAAATATGACGCTGCGCGACGGCTATATCTACGAACAGGGTAACACCGCAAAGCTGTCGACGTCTCATGATGCGCAGGAAGCGGTGGCGGCCTTTGTCGAAAAGCGCGCTCCCGTGTTCCGCGGCTGCTGACCGGAGCGGGCGTCATGGACTGGAATTTCGGCGACCTGCTGGACGCGACCGCGGCGCATGTGCCGGGCGATCGGCCCGCAATCATTCGCGGCGACCAGGTCACTTACTGGGCCGATTTCGACGCACGCTCGAACCGGTTGGCGCGCGCGATGCTGGCGGCGGGGCTACCCGTCGGCGCGCGCATCGCGATCCTCGCGCGCAACATCCCCGAATTCATCGAAATTGCTGCCGCCGCGTTCAAGGCGCGACTGACGCACGTCAATCTGAACTACCGCTACACGACGTCCGAGATCGAATATGTGCTGCGCGACTGTCAGGCGGCAGGGCTTTTCTATCAGGACGAGTTCGGTCCGGTCGTCGCGCCGCTGATCGGCAGTGCGATCGACCATCTGACCTATGCCGTGCAGATCGGCGGTGACGGTGCTTATGATGGGATCGTGTCGGAGGGTGATGCGTCGCCGCTGGGGATCGTGCGGTCGCCCGACGATGGGTACCTCCTCTATACCGGCGGCACCACCGGACGTCCGAAAGGCGTGATGTGGCGTTCGGCTGACGCGCGGCGCTCGCAGCTCGAATCCCCCGTCGCGGTATCGACGCCGGCGAGTATGGACGACCATATCGCGCAGGTGCTGAAAGGCGCAGTCGGCCGCGTCATGCCGGCCTGTCCGCTGATGCACGGCGCCGGGCTCAACAGTTCGCTCGCCGAATTGCTCGTCGGCGGTACCGCGGTGCTGCTGCCGTCGGACCGCTTCAGCGCAGAGGAATTGTGGAGCGAGGCCGAGCGGCAGGGCGTCACCCGCATCCTGATCGTCGGCGACGCCTTTGCGCGCCCGATGGCGGATACGCTGCTCGCCAATCCGGGGCGCTGGGATCTGAGCGTGCTGCGGCTGATCTCGTCGGCGGGGCTGATGTGGTCCGAACAGGTCAAAGCGGCGCTGCTTGAGGCGCTGCCCCAACTCACGCTGCTCGACATTCTGGGCGCGTCCGAAGCCTCGGGCTTCGGCTATGCGATTACCAACAAGGATCGCGCCACGCCAACCGGGCTGTTCGAACCGGGTCGGCAGACGGTGATCATCGATCAGGAGACGGGCCGCGTGCTCGCCGACGACGAAGTCGGTTCGGGTTGGCTCGCACGCCGACCGCCGTTCGGCGCGGGCTATCACGGCGATCCTGAAAAGACCGCAAGCGTCTATCGCACCATCGAGGGGCAGGCCTATGCGGTTCCGGGCGACATGGCCGAGCGCCTGCCCGACGGGCGCTTCCGCCTGCTTGGCCGTGGCAGCATGTGCATCAACACCGGCGGCGAAAAGGTCTTCGTCGAAGAGGTCGAGGAGGCGCTGAAGCGCATCGACGGCGTCGCCGATGCGATGGTGTTCGGCCTGCCCGATCCCAAGTGGGGCAGCGCCGTCACCGCGCTGATCGAGGCAGGCGACAGTCCCGACGATCAGGCGCTTCGCGCGGCGCTCTCGCGCGACCTTGCCGCCTACAAGCAGCCGCGCACGATCATCCGCGTTGCGGTCCTGCCGCGCCATGCGAGCGGCAAGAGCGACTATCGCAGCGGGATGGATCTCGCGCGCGCCGAAATCTCAGCCCGGATGTCCACTGGCTGATCGTTTCCGGCCTGCTGCGTCCGGGGCGGACGTGCGGGCCGGAGACTTCACCGCCCGACGACCGACTTACCGCTTCTCCCAAGGACTTCCGATGCAACAGGCCAATCCCACCCGCGACACGTCTCCCCGCCGCCTCGACGCGCTGATTATCGGCGCCGGCTTCGGCGGCATGTATGCCTTGCACCGCACACGCGGCATGGGGCTCGACGCCCATCTGATCGAGGCGGGCGACGATGTCGGCGGCACCTGGTACTGGAACCGCTATCCCGGCGCGCGCTGCGATGTGATGAGCATCGATTACAGCTATTCCTTCTCCGACGAGATCCAGCAGGAGTGGACGTGGAGCGAGCAATTTGCGGCGCAACCCGAAATCCTGTCCTATGCGCGCTTCGTCGCCGACAAGCTCGACCTGAAACGCGACATCAGCTTCGAAACGCGCGCGACCACGGTCCATTATGACGAAGAGGCGGCGCTGTGGCGGATCGAGACCGATCGCGGCGAGGTCTATGAGGCGCGCTATTGCCTGATGGCGACCGGACCACTGTCGGTGCCGAAGCAGCTCTATATCCCGGGTGCCGACAAGTTCAAGGGCGAGCTCTATCTCTCGGGCAAATGGCCGCACCATGACGTCGATCTCAAGGGCAAGCGCGTCGCGGTGATCGGCACCGGGTCGTCGGGCATTCAGATCGTGCCCGTCGTCGCCGAGCAGGCCGAACATCTTTACGTCTATCAGCGGACGCCGAGCTTCACGCTCCCGATGCGCAACCGCAAGCTCGACGAAGAATATGTCGCGCACATCAAGGCCCATTATCCCTCGCTGCGTGCGGCGGCGCGCCATTCGCTGACCGGCGGCGTGCGACCGATCACCCACCGCCCAGTGTTCAGCGTGACGCCCGCAGAGTGCGAGAAGCTGATGGAAGACGCCTGGGCGCACAGCGGCCTGTCCTTCCTCGGCCTTTTCTCCGACCTCCTCACCAATCGCGATGCGAACGAGGTCGTCGCGGAGTTCGTGCGCGGCAAGATTGCCGAGGTGGTGAAGGATCCCGACACCGCGCGCCGGCTGACCCCGCGCGGCTATCCGATCTTTGCGCGCCGTCCGTGCCTCGATACCGGCTATTATGAAGCCTATAACCGGGACAATGTGACGCTGAAGGATTGCCTCGAGCATCCGATCGTCGAGATCACCGAAAAGGGGATCCGCACCGCCGAGGGCGAGGTCGAGGTCGATATCATCATCGCCGCGATCGGTTATGACGCGCTGACCGGCGCGATGCTGTCGATCGATATCGAGGGCCGCGACGGGCGCAAGCTCAAGGACAAATGGGCCGATGGCGGCCGCTCGCACCTCGGCCTGATGATCGAGGGTTTCCCGAACCTGTTCGTCATCGCGGGCCCGAACGGCCCGTCGGCGCTCGCCAATTTCATCTTGCTGAACGAGCAGAATGTCGATTGGGTCTGCGACTGTATTGAGCATATGCGCAGTACCGGCCTGCGCTCGATCGAGGCGAATGCGGACGCCGAGGATCGCTGGATGGAGAAGGTGACGACGCTGGGCTCGCTGTCGCTCTATCCGACCGCGAACACCTGGTATACCGGCGCCAATGTGCCGGGCAAGCCGCGGACATTTCCGGTCTACATCGGCGGACTTGGCCGCTATCGCGAAATCTGTTCCGACGCAGCGGCGGATGGCTATCGCGGCTTCACGCTACGATAGGTCCGGCGCGCGTTCTGATCGGGAGTGAGCGATATGTCGTCCGATAGGCTGTTCGAGCCACTGCCTCTCGCCCGCGGCAAGCCGATGAAGAATCGGCTGATGCTTGCGCCGCTTACCAACCGGCAGAGCCACCCCGACGGCACCCTGTCGGATGCCGAGCGCAATTGGCTGGAGATGCGCGCGGCCGGGGGCTTCGACACCGAATCCTTGGAAATCAGGACGTTCGGCAGCGAGCCCGCAAAATCCTCGGCGCTGGAAATCTGGCGTTCCTGCAGATCCTCGCCCGGCACGACCTGGATCGAGATCGGAACGTCCTGCACCGACTGTTCGCGCTTCTCTGCCGTGACGACAATTTCTTCGATCTGCGCTTGCGCCGGCATGGCGGTGATCGCCAGGGCCCCCACGGCAGCCGATTGCAGAAGTTTCGAATTCAGGCCCTTCATTACCGCTCTCCCCATGGTCATGGCGTTCGACGCCATTCTTCTGTTTGTTTGAAATTTGACCGCCTGATAAAACCGAGCGTTCGAAAAGAAACCTCGCATTCCGCTCGTTTTGGCTCTGCTTATCGATCCGGTGCCCGCATCCGGCCGGGTCCGACATTCTTCTGTTGTCGTGCTTTTCCATTGAAAAATGGAGGAAAAATCGGCACCTCGATGTCGGGACGCAGCGCTTCGTTTATGCGTTGACCGTCGCCCCGCCATCGATGCGTACCCCTTCGCCGGAGATATAGCGCGCTGCGTCGGATGCCAGGAACACGGCGACAGGCGCGATGTCGCCGGGCTGGCCGAGCCGGCCCAAAGTGATTTTCCGTTCCCAATAGGCAATGAATTCGGGGTCGTTCGACACCGACTGAGCCAATGGCGTCACGATGCTGCCCGGCTGGAGGAAATTGGCACGAATGCCGTATTTGCCAAGGTTCACCGCCATCGCCTTGGTCATGCCTGCAACCGCATGTTTCGATGTGATATAGGCGATGATGCCGGGGCCTGCGAGTTCCGACACGATCGATCCGGTGTTGATGATGCT
Organism: Sphingopyxis terrae subsp. terrae NBRC 15098; assembly: GCF_001598815.1. Classification (GTDB taxonomy): domain Bacteria; phylum Pseudomonadota; class Alphaproteobacteria; order Sphingomonadales; family Sphingomonadaceae; genus Sphingopyxis; species Sphingopyxis terrae. The sequence continues at coordinate 92,577 of NZ_BCZQ01000014.1, forward strand.
CGCGCCCGCGCTCTTGCGAAGCAAGGGAATGGCTTCGCGGGTCAGGCGGAATACCGCATGCACATTGACCGCCATGACGCGGTTCCATTGATCGTCGGACGTCGTCTCTGCGTCGCCGGCCGTTATGATCCCGGCGTTGTTGACCAATATGTCGATCCCGCCGAGCAGGGCGGACGCCGTGTCGACGATCGTTCCCGGTGCGGCGGGGTCGGTAATGTCGATCGCCAGCCGCGCGATCGGCCCTTCCAGCGTTTCGCTGGTCGACCATTCGGCGGAGGGCAGATCGACCCCCAGTACCGTCGCGCCCTCGGCAGCGAGCGCCTCGGATATCGCCCTGCCGATTCCGCTCGCTGCGCCCGTGACGATTGCTTTCTTGCCCGAGACTATTCCTTTTCCTGGCGCCATTCTTCCCTCCCGAATGTCGCGGCCCCGCGGGCGCGCGCCGATTTTCGTGGCGATGCGTAACGCGTTTGCGGCCCGAATATCATTCGCAACCGGCTCGCATCGCCCGCGCAATCGATGCTGCTCCGTCCGGATTTCCGGTCAATCGGATCCGTGGCATTGGCACGGCTGGCGGTTCAGTCGGCGCGGGCGCGACCGGCGAGGCTTTTGAGACTGCGCAAGGCCGATCGCTCGGTCCCCGGGGTGGGCGTGTCACCCAGGAATGACAAGGATATGGCGCCGCGCACCGCCCCGTTTGCGGCATGCACGGGGACTGCCATGCAATAGAGGTCGCTTCGTACCTCATGCCGGTCGTAGGCTGCGCCCTCGCCGCGCACGCCGAGCAATGTGGCCCGTAATCGATCCGGATCGGTGATCGTGTTGGGCGTCAGCGCGATGAAGGGCCCCTGATCGAGATAGGCGTCGAGTTCGGCATCGGGCAGTGCAGCGAGCAGAACCTTGCCGATCGCCGAGCAATAGGCTTCGAGCTGCATATGCTCGACCGTGAACAGGTCTTCAGCCCCGCCGCGTTCCCGGACGATATAGGTGACCATATTGTCTTCGAGAACGCCCGCGTGGGCATAGGCGCCAAAGCGGCGCGCGAGACGGGCCAAGGGATGCCGCAACACGGCGGCCAGCCGGTCGCGCCGATCCGGGCGGCCGAATGCGGCAAGACGTTGTCCGGACACATATATGCCCTTGGCCGCCCGGTCGATATAGCCGGCGCTCTCGAGCGTGCGCGCGAGCCGGTGGGCGGTTGCGACCGGCATCTCCAATTGCCGCGCGATAGCGGAGAGCCCCGATCGGCCTCCGTCCGCCAGCACGGCATCAAGCAGCTGCAACCCCTTCGCCAGCGTGCCCGATGCATAGGCTGGACGGGCCGCGGCGGGGGGGGCGGCATGGCAATGGGGCGGGGTGGCAGGCATCCTACAAACCTTCAATTTCTCGATTATCGAGAAATAGCATTGGCGATGGCGTGCCGGCAACCCGAATAGCTGTTACCCAGCGACCGAGGAGAGGATGATGTCGATCACATTCGAAGCCGTCGCCCGCCGCCTGCGCGATGCCTATGCGGGCGGTGTTGTCCCGCCGCTGCGCGATGCGCTGGATCCGACCGATGCCTCGGGCGCTTATGCGGTGCAGACGATCAACACGCGCTTCTGGGAAGCGCAGGGCCGGCGGATTGTCGGGCGCAAGGCGGGGCTGACCGCGAAGGCGGTGCAGGCGCAACTCGGCGTCGACCAGCCCGACTTCGGCGTCCTGTTCGACGACATGCGCGTCGCCGATCGCGGACGCCTCGACCCGGCACGGACGATCCAGCCGAAGGCCGAGGCCGAGATCGCCTTCATTGTTGGCGCCGACCTGTCCGATCCCGATACGACCACCGAACAGGTCGCGGCGGCGGTCGCGAGCGTCCACGCCGCGATCGAGATCGTCGACAGTCGCATCGCCGACTGGAAGATCACGTTCGCCGATACCGTTGCCGACAATGGCTCCTCGGCCTTCTTCGTGCTGGCGGATGACGGGTTATCGCTCGCCGGGCTCGACCTCGAAGGCGCCGCGATGGAGATGACCGTCAATGGCGCGGTCGCTTCGACCGGCGTCGGTGCCGCCGCGCTTGGCAACCCGCTCAATGCCGCCGCGTGGCTGGCGCGGATTCTCGCGGGTCGCGGCGAGCCGCTGAAGGCGGGCGATATCCTGCTCGCGGGTGCGCTCGGGCCGATGGTCACGCTGACCCCCGGCGACCATGTCGAGGCACGCATCGCCGGCATCGGTACCTGCAGCTTTAAATACAAGGCATAGCAAAATGACGAAGACCGCCAATGGCAAGACCAAGGTCGCGATCATCGGGTCGGGCAATATCGGCACCGACCTGATGATCAAGATCATGCGCCTGTCCGACACGCTCGAAATGGGTGCCTTCGTCGGCATCGATCCCGAGAGCGACGGGCTGAAGCGCGCCGCGCGGCTCGGCGTTCCGATCACCGCCGACGGTCTCGATGGGCTGATCGCCATGCCCGGCTTCGCCGACATCGGCATCGTCTTCGACGCGACCTCGGCGGGGGCGCACCAGCGGCACAGCGACGTGCTGATCGCGCACGGCAAGCGCGTCGTCGACCTGACCCCGGCGGCGATCGGTCCCTGCACGATCCCGCCGGTCAACGGCGACGCGCACCTCGATGCCGATAACGTCAACATGGTGACCTGCGGCGGGCAGGCGACGATCCCGATCGTCGCGGCCGTGAACCGCGTCGCCAAGGTACATTATGGCGAGATTGTCGCCTCGATCTCGTCGAAAAGCGCCGGCCCCGGCACGCGCGCCAATATCGACGAGTTCACCGAAACGACGAGCGAAGCGATCGTAAAGGTTGGCGGTGCGACGCGCGGAAAGGCGATCATCGTCCTCAACCCCGCCGAACCGCCGCTGATCATGCGCGACACCGTCTATTGCCTGTGCGACGACGCCGACCGTGCGGCGATCCGCCAGTCGGTCGAGGACATGGTCGCCGAAGTACAGACCTATGTCCCCGGCTATCGCCTCAAACAGGCGGTCCAGTTCGAAAGCATCGGCGGCAACGCTCCGCTGCGCATCCCCGAAATGGGCGGCAGCTTTACGGGTCTGAAGGTCAGCGTCTTCCTCGAGGTTGAGGGCGCGGCGCATTATCTGCCGGCCTATGCGGGCAATCTCGACATCATGACCTCGGCGGCACTCAAGACCGCCGAGAAGATCGCGCTCCGCATGAACGAAGGAGTGGCCGCATGAGCTTCGACCCGACCACGACCAAACTCTATATCCAGGACGTCACCCTCCGCGACGGAATGCACGCGATCCGCCACCAATATGGCCTCGATCATGTCCGCGCGATCGCCAAGGCGCTCGATGCCGCAAAGGTCGATGCGATCGAGGTGTCGCACGGCGACGGGCTGCAGGGATCGAGCTTCAACTACGGCTTCGGCGCCCACACCGACTGGGACTGGATCGGCGCGGTTGCCGAGGTGCTCGAGCATAGCGTGCTGACGACGCTGCTGCTGCCGGGCATCGGGACGGTTCACGACCTCAAGCATGCTTACGAAATGGGGGTGCGCTCGGTGCGGATCGCGACTCACTGCACCGAGGCCGATGTCGCGAAACAGCATATCGAGGCGGCGCGCGGGCTGGGCATGGACGTCGCCGGTTTCCTGATGATGAGCCACATGTCCGAGCCCGACGCGCTCGCGAGCCAGGCGAAGCTGATGGAGGACTATGGCGCGCACTGCGTCTATGTCACCGACAGCGGCGGCGCGCTGACGATGGATGGCTATGCGGCGCGCCTCGCCGCCTATGACCGCGTCCTCAAGCCGGAAACGCAGCGCGGCGTCCATGCGCACCACAATCTCAGCCTCGGGGTCGCGAACAGCATCGTCGCGGTGCAGAATGGTGCCATCCGTGTCGATGCCAGCCTTGCCGGCATGGGCGCCGGTGCGGGCAACGCCCCGCTTGAAGTGTTCGTCGCCGCTGCCGACGTCTACGGCTGGAACCATGGCTGCGACCTGTTCGCACTGATGGATGCGGCCGAGGAACTGGTGCGCCCGCTGCAGGACCGCCCGGTGCGCGTCGATCGCGAGACACTGACGCTCGGCTATGCGGGGGTTTACTCCAGCTTCCTCCGACATGCCGAAAAAGCGGCGGCCGAGCACGGCCTCGATACGCGCGCGATCCTCGTCGAACTCGGCCGCCGCAAGATGGTCGGCGGACAGGAAGACATGATCGTCGATGTCGCGCTCGACATGGCGAAGCAATAAGTCGTGCATTTCATGCGCGGCTTTGCGCAAGGGGCGCACGACGCCGCGGCGATGGAGGTCATCGCGTAGCACGATGTTACCCGGCCTCAATCTCTCATATCGATACGGTAACACACTCCCAATTCACTGCAGTTCGGTAACCTTCTGATAATAATTTAATTTATATCAGGGTTTCGGCAGCGGTCCGGGATTTCCGTGAGATCGGCCACACCGGGGTTCCGCAGGGGATTGATCCGCAGTTGCGTGCAATCGTCAGCAAACCTGCAAGGTTCAAGGAGTGCGGAAGCTCGCCATATGGAGTGCCCCGCGACCTGAACAAATAGGGGGGCAAATGATCTGCGACCGCGGGATTCTGTCCGCCGCCTTCGGGCTCACTCACGCACTTGCGCACCCGTTGCGCCTTCTCCCCAAAGTTAAACGACTGCCGCCAACCTCCCCAGCCCGCCTGCCCGGCGAGCCATTTGCGTTCAAGGAAAGCTCATGACCGATAACAGCATGAACCGTGGAAACGTCAGCAATGCGCGAGCCCGGTCGCGGCGGCTTCTTTGTGGCGCATCGCTCGCGGCAGTCCTCGCCGCCGTGCCGCTCGCCGCGCACGCCGAGGATCGCTACTGGGACGCCAATGGCACCGCTGTCGGTTCGGGCGGAACGGGAACGTGGGATCTCGTCAACCTCAACTGGAGCCCCAATGGCGATGGCGTGAGCGGCCCTTTCGTCGAGCCGTGGAACAACGGCGATCTCGACAATGCGATTTTCGGCGGCACCGCGGGGACGGTGACGGTCGGTCAACCGGTTACCATCGGCAACATCACCTTCAGTTCGGCGGGTTATGCGCTGAACGGCAGCACGATCGCGCTGGGCGGGGCCAATGCGACCATCACCACCGCAAGCGGAACCAGCACGATCAATTCGGCCCTCGCGGGATCGAACGGCCTTATCAAGGCAGGAAATGGCGCATTGGTCCTGAACGGCGTCAACAGCTTTGCCGGCGACATCAATATCAATGCGGGCAGCCTTTATGCCGCCGCCGACAGCGCGCTGGGCGCGGCAGGCAACAATATTTTTACAGCCGCCGCCTCGAACGTCCGGCTGTCGATCGGCGGTGCTAGCACCGCGCGCACCGTCACGATCGGCACTGGCGGTAATCTGATCCTCGAAGGCGCGGCTGCGGGCGCGGCGCGGATTCGCGGTGACGGATCGGTGCAGCTTGCCGCGAGCGGCGTTACGATGAGCAACGACCTCAGCGACTATACCGGGCGTACCATATTCCAAGGCTGCAACGGCGTGTGCTCGACGCGTTTCACCTCGATCGGAAATCTGGGCGAAGCAAGCTCGCTCGGTGCGCCGGTGACGGTGGCGGACGGCACGATCGTCTTCAATCAGCAGAGCCAGTACAGCGACAGCATTATCTATCTTGGCGACGGCGACAGTTCGAACCGCAATTGGGATATCAACGGCAATGCCGCCCAGATCCGCAACCAGGGGACGGGCACGCTCGAGATCACCGGTGACGTCGATATTTCGACAGGCGGATCGTTCAACGCCGAAACTGCGGACATTCGCCTGCTCGGCGTGCTCAGCGGCGGCGCCTATGGTTTCGCCGCGTCGGCCGGACACACCGTCGAGCTCGGCGACGCGAACAGCTTTTCTGGCCAGGCGACGCTCGCGGGCGAAATTCGTCTGGGCAAACTCGCCGACATCGGCAGCGAAAGTTCGCTTGGTGCGGGCACGACGATCGCGCTGAGCAACGGCACGCTACGCTATGACGGAGCGGGCGACGCCAGCAACCGCGAGTGGCTGGTCAACGGCGCGGCGAACGCGATCCAGAACGACGGCACAGGCGCACTCGACCTGTCGGGTGCGCTTGCGTTCAACGCCGCAAACCCCAATCCCGACACGCTGACACTGAGCGGCAGCTATGCCGGAACAAACAATTTTTCGGGCGTGATTTCGGGCAATGGCAATATCGTTGCCAACGGCGCCGGCACGTGGGTGCTCGGCGGCGCGAATGTTCAGCGGGGAACGGTCACCGTGAACGCCGGCACGCTCCGCGCCGGCGTTGCCGGTGCCTTCGGCAACGCGACGGGCTTCATCATCGACGGCGGCACGCTCGACCTTGGCGGCTTCGATCTCGTCGCGCCATCGCTTGCGGGAAGCGGAGGAACGGTCGCGCTCGGCGCTGCGACGCTGACGGTTAAGGCAGCGGCTGCGCAGAGTTTCGGCGGGGTGATTGCGGGCAGCGGCGGGTTGACGAAGGCGGGCGCGGGAACGCTGACGTTGACCGGCGTGAACAGCTATACCGGCGCGACGACGATCTCTGGCGGCAAGCTCGCGCTCGACTTCACTGGCGCTGGCGGGCCGGGGTCCGATATCATTTCGTCGGCGTCGCAGTTCGTCCTGTCGGGCGGCAACCTCGACGTGCTCGGTGCGTCGGGCGAAGCGAACAGCCAGGCATTCGGCGGCACGACGGTCAGCGCGGGCAGCAATACGCTGCGCGCGGTCGATGGCGCGGGCGGATCGATGAACCTGAACCTGGGCGCGCTCGGCCGCACCGGCGGCCTCGTCAATTTCGTGCTGCCCGGTGCGGGCGCGATCACCACGAGCAATCTCGACGGCGTCCTCGGTGGCTGGGCGACGATCAACGGGTCGGATTATGCCAAAATCGTTGGCGGCAATGTCGTGGCGTTCGACGCGACCGACTATAGCGACAAGGACGATGCCGGGACGTGGACGACCGGCGATATTGTCAGCGATGCAGCGGGTGCGGCGAATTCGCCCTTCTTTGGTACCATTGGTGGCGATGTTTATCTGGCGGGCCTGCGCTATGCCGCCGCCGCGGCATCGACGGTCACCATTGGCGCCGCGAATACGCTGGGCGTCGATGGCACGATCATCGTCGCGCCAAGCGTTGGAACGGCCAACCAGACGATCAGCGGCGGACAGCTCACCAGCGGAATCGCTGGCGGCGCGCTGGGCATTCAGCACAATGGGGGCGGCACTTTTACCATCGGCTCGGCGATCGTCGACGGCACCGGGGTGACCGCATTTGCGAAGGGCGGCACCGGCCGCGTCGTGCTGTCGGGCACCAACAGCTACACCGGCGCGACGACATTGACTGACGGGGTGCTCCAGATTTCCAGCATCGCGAATGGCGGCGCCGCGTCGAATATCGGTGCATCGTCGGCATCGTCGTCGAACCTCGTGATCGAGGGCGGGACGCTGCAATATACCGGCGGCACGGCGACCAGCGACCGGGGCTTCACGCTGGTCAACGGCGGTACTACGCGAACGATCGATGTCACTGCGACCGGCGCCGACCTGACCTTTGCGGGCGTTGTCACAAGTCCGGACGATGCAGGATTCACCAAGACCGGCGCGGGTACGCTGACGCTGACCAACGCCGGGAACGATTATGTCGGCGTGACGACGATCGCGGGCGGGACGCTGGCCATCGGCACGCTGACCGATGGCGGTACGGCACGCGGGATCGGCGCGGCAAGCAATGCGTCGGCGAACATCGTTCTTATGAACGGTGGACAGCTTCGCTACACCGGCGGCACGGTCGCGACCGATCGCGGTTTCACGCTTGCCGCCGGCAACGGCCGGATCGACGTCGCACAGGCGGGCACCGAACTGACGATCGGCGGCGTCGTGGCGGGTTCGGGCAATAATCTGGTCAAGGACGGCGTCGGCACGCTGATCCTCAGCGGCGCCAACACCTACACCGGCGACACGATCGTGACCGCCGGGACATTGCGCGCGGGATCGACGCAGGCGTTCGGCCCGGGCGGGCGCTATATGACCGTCGATGCAGGCGCGACGCTCGACCTTGGCGGCTATGACATCAACATCGCCGCGATCATCGGCGGCGGTACCGTCGATCTGGGCGGAAACACGCTGATCACTGCAGGCGGTCCGGGAATTTTTACCGGGCGCATCACCGGCACCGGCGGCTTCACACGCGGCGGCGGCAGCTATACTCAGACGATCAGCGGCTGCAACAACGACTATACCGGCGTGACTACGATCATGAGCGGGCTCGCGGTCGACTGCATCGCCGACGGCGGGCAGGCAAGCGCGATCGGCGCTTCGGCGGCGGCGGCGTCAAACCTTGTTTTTGCAGGCGGCACGCTGGCTTATACCGGCGCCAGCACTTCGACCGATCGCGGTTTCACACTGACCGGCAATGGCGCGATCAACGTGGTCGATGCGGGAACAACGCTCGAATTTTCGGGAACTGTTACAGGCACCCGCCAACTCGCCAAGGACGGCGCAGGGACGCTGCTGCTATCGGGAACGAACAGCTCGACGGGTACGCTGCGCGTCGTCAATGGCACGGTTCGCGTCGGATCGAGCACCGCATTGGGCGCGGGCCCGGTCTCGCTCGACAATACGGCCGGCGTCCTGCTCGACCTCGACGGATATGACAATAATGTCCTTTACCTGATCGGCGGCGGCACGCAGGGCGGCAATATTGCGCTCGGCGGAGCGACGCTGACGATCAATGCAGGCGGCAGCGCCTCCGCCGTTTATGGCGGGGCGATCTCGGGAAGCGGCGGGCTGGTCAAGAATGGCGGAAGCTATCAGGAGCTTTCTGGCTGCGCGAGCAGCTATGACGGCGCAACGATCATCAACGCCGGCACGCTGGCGGTTGCCTGCCTCGAAGACGGCGGCGCGAATAGTTCGATCGGCGTGTCGTCGAGCGCGGCGAGCAACCTGGTCCTGAACGGCGGCACGCTGCAATATGTCGGAACGGGCGGAGCGACCGACCGCCAGTTCACGCTCGGCGCCTCGACGACGAGCCGGCTGAACGCGTCGGGCACCGGCTCCATTGCCTTTACCCACGCCGGGCCGATCACCTTTTCCAATGCGAACACCGCGCAGATGCTGACGCTTGGCGGCACCAACACGGGCGAGAATATTCTCGCCGCACAAATCACGAACAATGGATCGGGCATCACCCGCCTGACCAAGACCGACGCGGGCACTTGGGTGCTGACGAACGCGGGCAGCACCTATACCGGCGTCACGACGATCGGCGGCGGCGTCCTCGGCGTCGACAAACTGGCCGACGGCGGCGTGGCGAGCAGTATCGGCGCGTCCTCGGCCGCAGCGTCGAACCTGGTCATCGGTAATGGCTCGACGTTGCGCTATACGGGCAGTGGCGATACCACGAACCGCCTGTTCACCCTGTCGGCGGGCGTCACCTTCATCGAATCGTCGGGCACGGGCGCGATCGTCTTCACCGATACGGGACCGGTCACGCTAACGGGCAATAATCAAGCGCGCACGATCGCGCTGGGCGGCATAAACACCGACAACAACACGCTGGCGGGATCGATCGGCAATGCCGGGTCGGGCATCACGACGCTCGCAAAGAATGACAACGGCACGTGGGTGCTGACTGGCAATCACAGCTACACCGGATCGACCAACATCAATGCCGGGACGCTGTTCGTCGGCGGGGGCGGCACGACGGGTTCGATCGCAAGCGCGCTCGTCAACAATTTCGGCGCGCTCGGCTTCGATCGCAGCGACCTGCTCGCCTATGGTGGACAGATCGTCGGCACCGGATCGTTGCGGCAATCGGGGACGGGCACGATCGTCCTCACTGGTACCAACAGCTATACCGGCGGCACGACGATCGAAGCGGGTACGCTTCAACTGGGCGATGGCGGCACGAGCGGCAGCATCGTCGGCGATGTCGCCAACGATGGTGTGTTCGTGTTTGATCGGTCGGACCTCGTGACCTTTGGCGGCATCGTCTCCGGCGGCGGCTCGGTAGAGCAGGTCGGTAGCGGCACGACGGTGCTGACCGGCGCCAACAGCTATGCCGGCGGTACGTCGATCCTTGGCGGCATCCTGCAGGTTTCAGCCGACGCCAATCTGGGCGCCGCCGCGGGCGGTCTGACCTTCTCGGGCGGCACGCTGCGCACGACCGCCTCCTTTGGAAGCGCACGCAATGTCAGCCTGACAGGGGCGGGCGCGATCTCGACCGACGCGGGAACCACCTTGACGCTGGATGGCCTTGTTTCAGGGGTGGGCGGCCTGACCAAGTCGGGCGCAGGGGTATTGGTGCTCAGCGGAAACAACAGCTATGCCGGTACAACCAATGTCAATGCCGGGACGCTGCGCATCAATGGCGACCAGTCGGCGGCGACCGGCCTCGTCACCGTTGCGTCGGGCGCGAGGCTGGGCGGGAACGGGACGATCGGCGGATCGGTCAACATCCTCGATGGCGGCATCCTCGCGCCGGGCAACAGTCCCGGCACGCTCAATATCGACGGCAACCTGACGCTCGCGGGCGGTTCGGTCCTGAACTTCGAATTCGGCGAAGCGGGCGTCGCGGGCGGCCTGCTCAACGATCTCGTCAATGTCGGCGGCGACCTGACGCTCGACGGCACGATCAACGTCACCGGGTCGAGCGGCGGCTATTTCGGCGGCGGCATCTATCGTGTGTTCAACTATGCCGGAACGCTCACCGACAACGAACTCGAGTTGGGGTCGCTACCTGCAGGGAGCGACGTTACCGTCCAGACGTCGGTCGCCGGCCAGGTCAATCTCGTCAACAGCGACGGCCTGTCTCTAAGTTTCTGGGACGGTGACGCCGGTCCCAAGTTCAATGACGCCGTCGACGGCGGTGACGGCAGCTGGCGCCTTGGCGGCGCCGACAACAATTGGACCGGCGCCGACGGCAGTATCAACGCGGCCTATGCCGACGGCACCTTTGCGGTGTTCGCCGGGGCGCCGGGCACGGTGACGGTGGACAATAGCGGCGGTGCAGTCACCGCCACGGGCATGCAGTTCGCGGCGGACGGCTATATAGTTGATGGGGCGCCACTGACGCTGATCGGGCCCGAATCGATCGTGCGCGTCGGCGACGGCACCGCGGCGGGCGCGGGCTTCACCGCGACCGTCGGCGCCGACCTCACCGGAACGGCGCAACTGGTCAAGACCGACGCCGGTACGCTCGTACTGACCGGCGCGAACAGCTACTCCGGTGGTACGCGGATCGAAGGCGGCGTGCTTTCGGTCGCCGACGATAGCTTCCTTGGCGATGCCGCTGGCGCGATCACGCTCGACGGCGGCACCTTGCGGATGACCGGACCCAGCTCGGTCAGTTCGCACAGCTATATATTGGGCGCGAACGGCGGCGCAATCGACATCGCCAATGCCGCGACTTCCAACGGCATTGGCGATGCGCTCACGGGTAGTGGCGGGCTGACCAAGCTCGGCGCCGGCTCGCTCGCGCTCTTTGGCGAAAACACCTACACCGGCGGAACGACGATCGAAGCCGGGACGCTGCAGATCGGCGGCCTTACCGGCACGACCGGCTCGATCGCCGGCGACGTGGTCAACAATGGCCGTCTCGTCTTCAATCGCTCGAATGCCTACACCTATGGAGGCTCGATCACCGGCACCGGCATCGTTGCGGTCGCTGGCACCGGCGTGACGACATGGACCGGCAACAGCAATTATGGCGGCGGGACGCTTGTCAACGGCGCCGGCGGAGAGCTGCGTATCGTCGGGGGGGCGAAGGTCACCTCGGGCGGCGCCACGACCCTGGGCCGCTCGACGCTCAGCATCGATGGTGCGGATACGCTATTCAGTACGGACTTCATCGGCGGCAATATCGCTTTCAGCGGCTCGGCGATCGTGAATGTCACCAACGGCGGCACGCTCGAGCTCCGGACCGGCGACATAAACCTGCGCGCCCTGACGACCATTTCGACTCAGATCAACGTCACCGGCGCGAACTCGCTGGCCGATGTGGCTGGCGGGATATTGGGAAGCACCAGCTTCAACGCGCCCTTCAGCCTGACCGTCGGTGCGGGCGGGACATTGCTGACCGGCGGCGCGAGCCAGATCGGCACCGCGACGAGCAGCACCAACGCCCTTGCGGTTGCGATCACCGGCGCAGGGTCCAACTGGACGAGCACGAACGCGCTGTTGATGACCGCGGGCGATTTCGTGGTCGATCAGGGCGGCGCAGCGCGCTTTACCTCGGCAACATTCGGAGCCGCGCCGCAGGCCGCAAGCCTGACCGTATCGGGCGCCAGCTCCAGCTTTTTCACGACGGGCGACCTCGTCATCGGCAGCGGCAGCGGAACCGGCGCGCTGACGCTGGCCGACGGCGGCGGGGTCGATGTCGGCGGTACGTTCGTGCTTGCCGACGGTGTCGCGGCGACGGGTATCCTCAACATCGGCGGTGCCGAGGGCGCGGCCGCTGCCGCGGCTGGCGTGTTCGACGCCCCGACGCTCGCCTTCGGCAGCGCGACCTCGCGCGTCAACTTCAACCATATCGATGCGGACTACATGTTCGCCGCCGCGATGTCAGGCGCGGGTTCGCTCAACCAGATCGCGGGTACGACGCGTCTCACGGGCGACAGTTCGGCCTTCGCAGGCACGACTACGGTAGCAGGCGGTACTTTGCTGATCGACGGCACCCTCGGCGATGCGACCAGCCTCGTCAGCGTGGCGACCGGCGGCACGATGGGCGGTATCGGGACGATCGGCGGCAATGTCGATATTCTGGACGGCAATCTCGATCCGGGCGACATCGGTGGAGCGCCGGGCAGGCTCACCATCGCCGGCAATCTGACACTTACGCCGGCCGCGACGCTCAACGTCGACTTCGGCCAGGCGAATGTCGTCGGCGGTCCGTTCAACGACCTGATCGAGGTGGGCGGCGATCTGACACTGGACGGAATGCTCAATGTCGCGGTTTCGGCCGGAGGCAGCTTCGATCCGGGGATCTATCGCGTCATCGATTATGCCGGGACGCTGATCGACAACGGCCTGTCCGTCGATCCTGCCTATTTTGTACAGACATCGGTCGCGAATCAGGTCAATCTGGTCAACACCGACGGACTCGCGCTTCGTTTCTGGGACGGCGCGGACGGCATCCGTAACGACGGGGTCGTAACCGGCGGTGATGGCGTCTGGCAGAATGTTTCGGGGAACGATAATTGGACGCTCGCCGACGGCTCGGTGAACGCGCCGTTCCTCGACAGTGCCTTTGCCGTTTTCCAGGGTGTGGGCGGCATGGTCATGGTCGATGATGGCCTTGGCGCGATCAATGTCGCGGGCATGCAGTTCGCGAGCGACGGTTATGTCGTCGACGGCGACGGCATCGCGCTGGTCGGCCCCGAATCGGTGATCCGCGTCGGCGACGGGACGGCCGCCGGGGCGGGGTATAGCACGACGATCGCTTCCGCTTTGCGCGCCTCGGGCGACCTCGTGAAAACCGATCTTGGCACGCTGGTGCTTACGGGCGCGAGCAGCGTTGCCGACGATGCCTATGTCCGGGCCGGAGGATTGCGGCTTTCGGCGGGCGGCACGCTGGAGAGCTTCAACGGCTTGATCGGGGTAGACAACGGCGAGCAGGCAGCGGCGACGGTCACCGGGGGCGACGGCGCCGGCAATCGGTCGACCTGGGCAGTCGGCGCCGAGCTGGTCGTCGCGTACAACGGCATCGGAACGCTGACCATCGCCGATGGTGGCCTGGTGTCGAGCGCTTCGGGTACCATTGGCCTCGACGCCAATGGTGTCGGCGAGGCGCTGGTAACCGGCGCCGGTTCGTCGTGGGAAAACGGCGGGCGGATCAACGTCGGTCTCTCCGGCTCGGGCACCCTGCGAATCGAAGACGGTGCGACAGTTTCGAGCAACGACGCTATCGTCGGGGGGAACGGAAACGGTAATGTCGTCATTTCCGGCGCCGGGTCGACCTGGGTCAACTCCCAGCAGTTGAACATTGGCAGTTTCGGCACAGGGACGATGCGCATCGAGGACGGCGCGAGCGTCACCAGCAACCAGGGCTATATCGGCGCGAACGCCGATGGCAGCGTCACGGTGACCGGCGCAGGCTCGAACTGGCTGGTGACCGACTTTTCGATAACCGTCGGTAACGAGGGCGCGGGGGCGCTGATGATCGACGACGGCGGACGCGTGCGCGCCGAAGGTGGCTTCTCGCTTGGTATTACAGCGGCATCAAGCGCAAATGTGACGGTGCAGGGAACGACCGGCGACGCAGGCATCCTCGAAACCAGCCAGATTGGCGGCGGTCTGGGCGCGATCAGTTTCTCGCTCGACGGCGGCGTGCTGCGCGCGACGGCCGACAATGATGCCTTCTTCGTCGGTTTCGACACGCACGACATCGTGCTTGGCGCAAATGGCGGCCTTATCGATACCGACGGCCATGACATCGGCATCTCGCCGCGCTTCGTCGGGACGGGCAGCCTGACCAAGAACGGCCTCGGCACGCTGACCCTGACCGGGGCGAGTGACTATTCGGGCGCGACGCTGGTCAACGCGGGAACGCTGATCATCGACGGCGATCAGTCGGCGGCGACGGGCCTGACGACGGTGTTCGCGGGCGCCACGCTCGGCGGTACCGGGGTCATCGGCGGCAATGTCGACATGCGCGACGGCGCGACGCTCGCGCCCGGCACGAGCGCAGGCACGCTGGCGATCATTGGTGACCTGTCGCTCGCGAGCGGTTCGATCCTCGCTTATGAATTCGGTCAGGCGAATGTCGCGGGGGGCGCTCTGAACGATCTTGTCGCGGTCGGCGGCGATCTGGTTCTGGACGGAACAATCAATGTTACGGCATCGGCGGGCGGCACCTTTGGTCCCGGCATCTACCGCGTGTTCGATTATGGCGGCGCACTCATCGACAATGGGTTGACGCTGGGAACAATCCCCGGCGGCGCCACCGGGGTTTCGGTCCAGACCGCGATCGCGGGCCAGGTGAATCTGGTCAACGCACAGGGCCTCGCGCTCAGCTTCTGGGATGGCGCGGCCGGACCCAAAAATGATGGTGTGCTCAACGGCGGTGACGGTGTGTGGCGCGTCGGGGGTGGCCTCAACAACTGGACCGACGCGGACGGTTCGATCAACGCCGATTACGCGCAGGACAGCTTCGCGGTCTTCGCGGCCGCACCCGGCACCGTCACGATCGACAACAGTGGCGGCAACAATGTCCTCGCCTCGGGCATGCAGTTCGCGAGCGACGGTTATGTCGTGACCGGTGACATGCTGACGCTGACCGGCGCGCAGGCGATCATCCAGGTCGGCGACAGCAGCGCCGCGGGCGCGAGTTATACCACGACCATCGACGCACGGATCGCCGGAACCGCGCAGTTGCTCAAGACCGACGTGGGCACGCTCGTGCTGACAGGCTCCAATAGCTATAGCGGCGGGACGCTTATCAATGGCGGGACGATCCGGATCGGCAGCGATGCCAATCTGGGCGACGCGAGTGGCGGGTTGTCGATCGGCGGCGGCACGCTCCATACCACGACCGATATTGTTTCGGGCCGCACGCTGACGCTGATTGGCGATGGCGTGTTCCGCAGCGATACCGGAACCACGCTGACGCTGACCGGCCCGGTCGGCGGTGCTGGTGGCCTGGTCAAGGCGGGCGCGGGTACACTGGTGCTCGGCGGCGCTGGTTCCTTCGCCGGCGAGACGACGGTCGAAGCGGGCACGTTGTTCGTCAACGGCGACTATTCGGTGGCGACGGGCGGGACAAGCGTCGCCGCGGGCGCGACGCTGGGTGGCACGGGGACGATCGGCGGCAATGTCGACTTCGCAAGCGGGGCCACGCTGGCGCCGGGCGCGGGCGGAACGGGCACGCTGACCGTCGGCGGCGATTTGTCGCTTGCGGCCGGAACCCAGCTCGATTTCGAATTCGGGCAGGCGGGCGTCGCCGGCGGCGCTCTCAACGATCTGGTCAACGTCGGCGGCGATCTGGTCCTCGACGGTGTGCTCAATGTCAGCGTTCCGGCGGGTGGCGCGTTCGACGTCGGCATCTATCGCATGTTCAACTATGGCGGCATGCTAACGGACAATGGCGTGACCTTCGGCACCATGCCGGCGGGCGCAAATACGGCCATCCAGACCTCGGTCACGGGTCAGGTCAATCTGGTCAATTCTGGCGGTTTGACGCTGAACTTCTGGGACGGTGGCGCCGGACCAAAGGCCGACGGCGTGATCAACGGCGGCGACGGCGTGTGGCAGAGCAGCGCGGGCAACAGCAACTGGACCGATGCGACGGGCAATCTCAGCGCGCCTTATGCCGATGGCGCCTTCGCAATTTTCGGTGGCACGGCGGGCACGGTCACGGTCGACAGCGCTCCGGGCGCCGTGTCGGTCACCGGAATGCAGTTTGCGACGAACGGCTATGTCATCACCGGCGACGCGGTCGCGCTCGATGGGGCGCAGGCGGTGATCCGGGTCGGCGACGGCAGCACGGCGGGCGCGAGCTCCGCCGCGACGATCGCGTCGGCGCTCACCGGCACGGCGCAACTGGTCAAGACCGACGCGGGGACGCTCGTCCTCGGCGGCACGAACAGCTATACTGGCGGCACCCAGATTATCGGTGGTACGATCCGCGTCTCGAATGACGCCAACCTCGGCGCAGCGAGCGGCGACCTTATGCTTGACGGCGGCAGGCTTGAAACGAGCGCCGACATTGTCAGCGAGCGCGGCATCGTGGTTGCGGGCGGCGGCACGATCGCGACCGCGGCCGATACGCTTTTCACCTACGACGGGCTATTCTCCGGCACGGGCGCGCTGACCAAGGATGGTGCGGGCACCCTGCTCGTCACCGGCGACAGCGGCAGCTTCGGTGGCGATACAATGATCACCGGCGGCACGCTGGCCGTGCAGGGAAGCCTCGGCGGTGCGGTCACCGTCGGCGCGGCGGGCCGTCTTGAGGGCGCTGGCCGCGTCGGCAGTCTGATCAATGCGGGGGTCGTCGCACCGGGCAGCGGCATCGGTTCGCTCACCGTGGCTGGCGACTATTCCGGCAACGGCGGCGTGCTCGAGATCGAGGCCGTACTCGGCGGTGATGCATCGGCGGCCGACCGGCTGGTCGTGAATGGCGCGACCTCGGGCAACACCCGGGTCGTGGTCATCAATCGCGGCGGCGTCGGGGACCAGACGGTCGAGGGGATCAAGATCGTCGATGTCGCGGGCGCATCGAACGGCAACTTCATGCTTGAGGGCGACTATCTGTTCGAGGGCGAGCAGGCGGTGGTGCTGGGCGCTTATGGCTACCGCCTCTACAAGAATGGGATATCGACGCCGCAGGACGGCGACTGGTACCTCCGCTCCGCGCTGCTCGACCCCGGCGAGAATCCACAAGGCCCGCTCTATCAGCCGGGGGTACCCGTCTATGAAGCCTATGTCGGCGCTCTGCAGTCGCTGAACCGGTTGCCAACCCTGCAACAGCGCGTTGGCAACCGTTCGTGGGCTGCTTCGCCTATCGCCGGCGCGGGTCTATGGGGCCGGTTCGAATCCGAACGCCAGCGCCCGGAAGCCGCGGCATCTACGAGCGGAGCCGACCGCAAACTCAACCAGTGGCAGGCGCAACTCGGGCTCGATGCCGTGCTGGCAGAGCGCAGCGACGGCGCGGTGCTCGTCGGAGGGGTGACCGCGCACTATGGCGAAACGGACAGCGCCGTGACGTCGATCTTTGGCAACGGTACCATCGCTACCCAGGGTTATGGCGTCGGCGCGACGATGACGTGGTACGGACCGCGTGGCCTCTATGTCGATGGGCAGGTCAAGGTCAGCTGGTTCGACAGCGATCTTGATTCGAATATTCTCGGGTCGCTGGCGCGCGGCAACAAGGGCGATGGCCATGCATTTGGCCTCGAGATCGGCAAGCGGACGCCGATCGGCGGCAATCTGTCAATCACACCGCAGATCCAGATGAGCTATGCAAAGGTCGATTTCGATCGCTTCCTCGACCCTTCGGATGCGGCCGTTTCGGTGGCAAAAGGGGAAAGCCTGTTGACCCGCTGGGGTCTGGCGATCGACCATCAGACCAGTTGGAAAGGCCGCGCCGGCGATACGCGCCGGACACATCTCTACACGGTGATGAACCTCAGCTACGAATGGCTGGACAGCGCGGTCGTCGACGTGTCGGGAACGCCGATCTACAACCGCGACCATCGCCTGACGGGCGAGCTGGGGCTTGGAGGCAGCTATAGCTGGGGCGCAGACCGCTTCACCCTCTACACCGAGGTGTCGGGCAATACAGCAATCGCCGACTTCGGCGCGGGCTACAGCCTGAAGGGCACCGCCGGTTTCAGAGTGCGCTTCTAAGAAAGAGGAATGATTCGAGAAAGCGGGCAGTTTTCTCCTCGCGACGTCATTTCTGAAGATTGGATCTCCACCTGCCGCCTGGGTACATCGAATGTCCGCTTTTCTCCATTCTCTGCGTGAAGCGGTCATTCCGCAATCGTTGAGAGTTTCGGACGCCACGAGGCACCGGAAAGTCTTCGATGCCCGAACCGCGGTGGTCATGAGCCGAGCTGTGAGGAAAGCTGCTTTGCGCTGAGGCCCGACAAGCCGCAAACCACGCAAAGCTAGGGTGCTTTGGCGAAGGGTTTCGCATGTCTGGAGAGAAGTGGCTCCCCGGGTAGGATTCGAACCTACGACCGATCGATTAACAGTCGATTGCTCTACCGCTGAGCTACCGAGGAGCAGCCCGCCGAGGCGGGCAAGGCGGCCCCTTTGCCGCCATGCGGATCATTTTGCAAGGGGGTTGTACGGCAATTTTTACGGATCGTTCAGAAGCCCGTCCGAAATTTTTCGCGCACCCAGCTTTCGGGCGCCGGGAGGATGGGCGAGAAATAGTCCGAGCGGCCGCAGACCGTATCGACCAACTGCCGCAGCACCGATCCCGACTGCGCGGTGGTCGTGTCCGACGGCCCCGCTTCGGTATCCAGATATTTGCCGGCGACGTAAAAGCTGCTGTCGCGCATGAACGACGTGTTCGAACCACAGTCGGCCTGCCGCGTGGTCATCGTGCGATCGAAATCGCGCGTATCGGTCGTGCTTTCGTAGAGCGTCTGCTGGCGAAAGGTGACGGTGGTGCCCGACCGCTGCACCGAATCGATATCGACGAGATAGACAAGCTGCGGCGCGCTGTTGGAATAGGCGGCAAGCCGCCACGATTCGGCGAAGGCCGGCTGCGGCGCGAGCAATGGCAAAAGAGCAAGCATGGTCAGACGCATGAAATTCCCCCATTCATGTGAAAGGGCGATGCTAGCCGCGCCCGGCGGCCACGCAAGCGGTCAAACGATGAATTGTTCCATCGCGATACGTTCGTCGAGTCCCTGATCGGGATCGAAGAACAGCGTGAGCGGCCGGCTTCGGTCGGTGGTGACGAGCACGGTCTTCACGTCGCGGATTTCGCGTTGGTCGGCGACCGCACTGACGGGCCGCTTGGCCGCTTCGCGGACGTTGAAACGGATGCGCGTCGATTCGGGAACCAGCGCGCCGCGCCAGCGTCGCGGGCGGAACGGGCTGATCGGGGTCAGGGCGAGCATTTCGGATTCGAGCGGCAGGATAGGGCCGTTCGCCGACAGATTATAGGCGGTCGAACCCGCGGGGGTCGCGACGAGCACGCCGTCGCAGGCAAGTTCCTCGAGCATCTGCTTTTCGTTGATCAGCACCTCAAGCTTCGCGGCCTGCCGCGTTTCGCGCAGCAGCGAAATTTCGTTGATCGCCGGCAGGATGTGCCGTTCGCCGCTGATCGTGGTGATATCGCCCTGCAGTGGGTGGATCAGGAAGGGGCGAGCGCTCGCGATACGGTCGAGCAGCCCTTCGACGCGAAATTCGTTCATCAGGAAGCCGATGGTGCCGCGGTTCATCCCAAACACGGGCAGACTGCGCCGCTGATCGAGGAGCTGGTGCAGCATGTGCAGCAGGAAGCCGTCGCCGCCGAGCACGATGAGCATGTCGGCTTCGCCAAGCTCGACGAAATCGTAGAGCGGGCGAAGCCCGGCCTCCGCCTCCATCGCCGCGGGCGCATTCGACGCGACGAGCGCGATCTTGCGTTGCATCTGGTCCCCCTGGGGCGTGATCTAACCGCCCGTTGCACTCATATGACGCGCGACCGCCGGTGTGGACTTTCGTTCGATCTGAAAGTCATGCGCGCGGGGTTTGCCAGCCAATGCGGCATCAATCAAGCCATCGACATCGCCCCCTTCACGCAGCGCGGCGCGCAGGTCGACATGGTCGTCCTGGCCGAGGCACATATAGATGCGCCCCTCGACCGTCAGGCGGATGCGGTTGCAACTGGTGCAGAAATTATCGCTGAGCGGGGTGATGAGGCCGAGTGTGACCGGGCTGTCCTCGATCCCGAAATAGCGCGCCGGGCCGCCGGTGTAGCGATCGACCGGAAAGATCGCGCGATCGGCGCGTAGCGGCGCGATGAAATGGTGGAGCGGAATATAATGATCGCTGCGGTCATCGGCGACCTCGCCCAGCGGCATGGTCTCGATGAGCGTCAGATCGCAGCCGTTCGCCGCGCACCAGTCGAGCATCGGAAAAAGCTGATCTTCGTTGAGCCCCGCCAAGGCGACCATGTTGATCTTCACCGCCAACCCGGCGGCCCGGGCTGCGGCGATGCCGCGCAGCGCCGTAGCGAGTTCGCCGACGCGCGTAATGTGGCGAAAGGCGTCGGGGTCGAGCGTGTCGAGGCTGACGTTGACGCGGCGAATCCCTGCTTCGACAAGCATCGAAGCATGGTCGGCCAGCCGCATGCCGTTGGTGGTCAGCGTCAGTTCGTCGAGCCCGCGGCCGATGAGCGCGCCCAGTTGCGCCGCGAGCAGATCGATTCCGCGCCGTACAAGCGGTTCGCCGCCGGTGAGGCGGATACGGCGGACGCCGCGCGCAACAAAGCGTTCGGCAAGTGCGCCCATTTCTTCTATACTGAGGACCGCGGATCGAGGCAGAAACTGCATCTCCTCGGCCATACAATACCGACATCTGAGGTCGCAGCGATCGGTAACGGACAGGCGCAAATAGGTGATGCGCCGACCGTGACCGTCGGTGAGTGGAGCGACAGGCGGGGCGGAATTTGCGGCCATCGCCTGAATGATGGTGCAAAAGGGAAGAGATTGGCAAGCAAAGCCTGCTAGGGGGCGCCAATGAATCGCACAGTTGACACGAACGCACAAAGCGTTCGGCACCTTGAAAATCTCCACGGTCGGCACGGCGCCGATGCGGGCGTCATTCTGGTCCAGGTCGACCAGCTCGCCCGAATCAACCATAGCGCCGGTACCGAGACCGGAAACGCGCTGCTCGACGAAGTCGCGCGCCGGCTCGAAACCTTTGCCGCTGACGAATTCGGTCATGGCTCGTTCGTCGGCCGGCTCGAGGGGCCGCGCTTCCTGATCGTGCCTGCGGTGCCCTTATCGCTCGGAGCGCTGCGCGCGCAGGAGCGGGCTTTGCATGTCGCGCTGGCCGAACCGATGGTCGGCGATCCGAATGGCCGGCTTGCGATTCGCATCGTCACGGCGCTGATCACGCGCGACGAACCCGTCGAGGAGCAGCTTCGCGCCGCGGCCGACCAGCTTGCACGCCCCGCGTCGGCGCGCGACGGCGTGATGGTCAAATCGGCGCTCGCCAATGACGAGGTCGCGATTTTCTATCAGCCACAATATGAGGTGGCGACGGAAGCGATGATCGGGGTCGAGGCGCTGCTGCGCTGGCAACATCCCGAACTCGGCCTGCTCGGCGCCGGACCGCTGGTTACCGCGGCGCGCGCGGCGCGCATGGAACGCGAGCTTACCGAACATGCGCATCGCGTCGCGCTGACCGAGATCGCCGGCTGGCCGCGCGCGCTCAGCAAGCTTCGCGTGTCGCTCAACATCACCGCCGCCGACCTCGGCGATCCCGATTTCGCCGACCGTTTCGCGGCGATGGTGAAGGCCACTGGTGTCGATCCCGACCGGCTGACGCTCGAACTCACCGAACAGGCGATGCTCAGCGATCCGGCCAGCGCAGCGGCACAGCTTGCTCAAATCCGGGCGCTCGGCTGCGCGATCGCGATCGACGATTTCGGAACGGGCTATTCCAGCCTGTCGCTGCTCGCCCGGCTGCCGATCGACTATCTGAAGATCGACAACGGCTTTACGCGCACGATCGACGGCAGCGACCGCGACCGCATCGTGGTACGCGCGATCGTCGACCTCGCGCGGGCGCTTGGATTGCTCGTCGTCGCCGAAGGGGTCGAGAATGAGCGCCAGCTCGAGCGGCTGCGCGAACTGGGCGTTGCGACGTGGCAGGGCTTCCTGAAATCGGGGCCGGTGCCGGGAAGCGAACTGCCGGGGCTGATGGAATAAGTCCGCAATAGCGGCCGTTCTAGCCCGCCTGCCGTGCGAGTTTCCCCAAACCTTTCGACAGTTGCAGTGCGCCGTTGAGCCGCGCGCCTGCGCTGACCCAGTCGCCGCTCACCGACAGCTTGTTGTCGGGGCGGATGCGCGCGCGGCCCTTCAGCCGCTCGACATAGGCGATCAGGCCGGGGACATTGGCGAACTGGTCGCCGTGGAAGCTGACGAGGGCGCCCTTGGTGCCGACGTCGAGCTTGGCGATGCCAGCCGCCCTCGCGTTCGCCTTGATCTCCATGAGCTGGATGAGGTTCGCGGTTTCGGGCGGCAGCGGGCCGAAGCGGTCGATCATCTCGGCCGCGAAACCGTCGAGCCCGGTACGGTCCTCGGCCTCGTTGAGGCGACGATAGAGCGCCATGCGTAGCGGCAGATCGGGCACATAATCTTCAGGGATAAGGATCGGCGCATCGACCGTGATAACGGGCGACAAGGCCTCGCGCGGCGGCGCGACGCCGGCACCTTCGGCCTTGGCGACGAGGATCGCCTCTTCGAGCATCGATTGATAGAGTTCGAAGCCGACCTCGCGAATATGTCCCGACTGTTCGTCGCCAACGAGATTGCCGGCGCCGCGAATGTCGAGGTCGTGACTCGCAAGCTGGAAGCCGGCCCCCAAGGTGTCGAGATCGCCGAGCAGCTTGAGCCGCTTTTCGGCGGTGTCGGTGATCGCGCCGCCCTCGGGCGTCGTGAGGTACGCGTAGGCGCGCGTCTTTGACCGGCCGACGCGGCCGCGGAGCTGGTAAAGCTGGGCAAGGCCGAAACGGTCGGCGCGGTGCACGATCAAGGTGTTGGCGCTCGGAATGTCGAGGCCGCTTTCGACGATCGTGGTCGATACGAGCACGTCATATTTGCGATCGTAGAAGGCGCTCATGCGCTCTTCGACTTCGCCGGGTGCCATCTGGCCGTGTGCGACGACATATTTGATTTCGGGGACGCGGGTGCGCAGGAACTCCTCGATGTCGGGCAGATCCTTGATGCGCGGGGTGACGAAGAAGCTTTGGCCGCCGCGGTCATGCTCGCGCAGCAGCGCTTCGCGGATCACCACCGGATCCCACGGCGCCACATAGGTGCGCACCGCCAGACGGTCGACCGGGGGCGTCTGGATGACGCTGAGTTCGCGCAGCCCCGACATCGCCATCTGCAAGGTACGCGGGATCGGCGTCGCCGTCAGCGTCAGCACATGGACGTCGGCCTTGAGCTGCTTCAGCCGTTCCTTGTGGACGACGCCGAAACGCTGTTCTTCGTCGACGATGACGAGGCCGAGATTTCGGAATTCCACCGATTTAGCGATCACCGCGTGGGTGCCTACTACGATATCGATTTGCCCGCTGGCGAGGCCGTCGCGCGTTTTCTGCGCTTCGCCCGCGGGCACGAGACGCGACAGGCGGCCGATGTTGACCGGGAAGCCTTTGAAACGCTCGACGAAGTTCGTGTAATGCTGGCGCGCGAGCAAGGTCGTCGGCACGACCACCGCGACCTGCACCCCCGCCATCGCCGCGACGAAGGCGGCGCGGAGCGCAACCTCGGTCTTGCCGAAACCGACGTCGCCGCAGACGAGCCGGTCCATCGGGCGGCCCGATGCCATATCCTCCAGCACGTCGCCGATCGCGCGGTCTTGATCGTCGGTTTCCTGGTAGGGGAAACGGTCGGCGAAAGCGGGATAAGCGGCGTCCTGCGCCAGCACTTCGCCGGGGCGGAGCGCGCGCTGCGCCGCGGTCGCGAGCAGTTTGCCAGCGATTTCGCGGATGCGCTCTTTCATCCGCGCCTTGCGGCGCTGCCATGCCTCGCCGCCGAGCTTGTCGAGCGCAACCCCGTCGCTCTCGCCGCCGTAGCGCGAGAGGACGTCCAGATTTTCAACGGGGACGTAGAGCTTGTCGCCGCCCGCATAAGTGAGCGCGACGCAATCGTGCGGGCTTTTCCCGACCGGGATCGACGTCAGCCCTTCGTAGCGGCCGATGCCATGATCGAGGTGGACGACGAGATCGCCGACGCTGAGCGTCGCGAGTTCGGCGAGGAAGGCGTCGGCGCTTTTGCGGCGCTTTTGACGACGTACCAGCCTTTCGCCGAGAATATCCTGTTCGGTGAGCAGGCTGATCGCGTCGCTCGCGAAGCCGTGGTCGAGCGGAAGGACGACCATTGCGGTCGCGCCGCCGGCATCGGCCGAAGCGGTGCCGAGTGCTTCCTGCCAGCTGTCGGCGGAGGCAAGCGCGCTGACGCCATGGTCCCTGAGCAGCCCCGACAAGCGGTCGCGCGCGCCCGCCGAATAGCTGGCGATAATCGTCCGGCGGCCCTTGCGGCGTTCGTCCGACAGATGGTCGGCGACCTTGTCATAGACGTTGAGGTCGGCCGCGCGCTCGGGCGTGAAATCGCGGGCGGCAAAGCTTTCGAGATCGATGACGCTCGGCGCGGGCGGGACATCGAAGGGGGAGACGACATGCACCGGCCGGTCGCGCTCGGCAGCCGCCCACTCGCTCGAGGTCAGATAGAGCGTGTCGGGGGCGAGCGGGCGATAGCTGCCCGCCTGCTCGCGCTCGGCGGCGACGCGGTTCGCATGATAGTCGATGATGGCATCGAAGCGCGTCTCCGCCGTCGCGTCGGTGCGGTGGCCGCGCAGCACCGGGGTTGCGGGGTCGATATGGTCGAACAGCGTCGCCAGCCGTTCCTCGAACAGCGGCAGCCAATGGTCCATCCCCGCCTGCCGCCGGCCCTCGCTGACCGCCTGATAGAGCGGATCGCCGGTTGCCTGCGCGCCGAACATCTCGCGGTAGCTCGACCGGAAGCGCTTGATCGTGTCCTGATCGAGCAGCGTTTCGGCCGCTGGAAGCAATTGCAGCGACTTGGCGGGGCCAAGACTGCGCTGGTCGGCGGGATCGAAGCGGCGAATGCTCTCGATCTCGTCGCCGAAGAAGTCGACGCGCAGCCCCGCGTCCTCGCCGGCGGGGAAAAGGTCGACGAGGCTGCCGCGCACCGCGAATTCGCCCTGATCGGCGACGGTATCGACGCGGTTGAACCCGTTGGCGACGAGCAGTTCGGCAAGCGCGTCGCGATCGATCCGCTGCCCCGGTGCGAGCGTGGTCGCGAGCTGGCGGATGCGAAAGGGCGTGAGGGTGCGCTGGGTGATCGCGGCGACGGTGGTCAGGATCAGTTCGCCGCGCTTCGGCGGCGCCTGCAGCGCCGACAGCGTGGCGAGCCGGTCGGCGCTGACGCGCATCGACGGCCCGGCGCGGTCATAGGGCAGGCAGTCCCAGGCGGGAAAGCGATGGATGACAAGGTCGGGCGCAAAGAAAGGCGCGGCATCGGCGACCGCCTGCATCGCGGTATCGTCGGTCGCGACATAGATGAGCCGCTTGTCGCTGGCGCGCGCCAGATCGGCGAGCAGCAGCGGCAGGAAGCCGTCCGCGGTGCGTGCGAGCGTCAGCGGTGCCGACGCCGACGCGATGGCGGCGAAAATGTCGGCGGAGGGACGGGTCATGGCAGCGGAATATAGTCCAGCCGACGCATTGCAGCGATCATCGCAGGCCGGTCGAGATGCGCGGGCGGGTGCCCGGTGCCGAGCGCCCACGCCATGATGTCGACGTCATCCTCTTCGACCACGGCTTCGAACCACGCGATTTCCTCTTCGCCCCACGCCGCCGCATAGCGATCGAAGAAACCGCCGATCATATAATCGGCCTCACGCGTGCCGCGGTGCCAGGCGCGGAATTTCAGGCGTTTGAGGCGGTCTTGCATGGCGGGCCTTTTTGAGCGGGTATGAACATCGTCCCGTTCCGTTCGTGTCGAGCGAAGTCGAGACACCCTTCGGCCTTGCGCTGCACCGACGGGCATCTCGACTTCGCTCGATGCGAACGGAGATGAAGGGCTGGGCAAAACGAAGGGTTCGAGGCTAGACACGCCCTAGCCATGCGACCCGAAATCCTCAACCCGCTCTTTGCTGCGCTGACCGACCTCAAGGGTGTCGGTCCGCAGCTTGCCAAGCCGCTGGCGCGCCTGGGGCTGGAGCGCGTCGTCGATGTGCTGTTCCATCTCCCGACCGGGCTCATCTCGCGCGTGCCCGTCGACCGGCTCGATCAGGCGCAGGCGGGGCAGACGATCATCGTCGACCTTACCGCGCAGGATTACCGCCCCGGCCGATCGCCGCGCGCGCCCTTCGGGGTCGAGGCGTTCGACGCGGCGGGCGACCATGTGCGGCTGGTCTATTTCGGGCGCACGTCGGGTCTGGCGCGCAAGCTGTTCCCCCTGGGGGAGACGCGCCGGGTGTCGGGGCGGCTCGATCTTTATGGCGATATGCGCCAGATCGTGCACCCCGACCATGTCGCCGAACCGGGAGACGAGGCCGGGATTGCGGAACATGAGCCGGTCTATCCGCTGACCGAAGGGCTGACCAATGCGCGGCTGTCGCAGCTGGCGGCGGTGGCGCTCGAGCGGCGACCCGATCTTGCCGAATGGATCGACGCGCCGCTGCTGGCGAGCCGCAACTGGCCGGCGTGGCGCGATGCGATGGAGCGCGCCCACGCCAGCCCGCGCGACGAAGCGGCACGCGACCGGCTCGCCTACGACGAGATATTCGCCAGTCAGGTCGCGCTGATGCTGATCCGGCAGGGATTGCGCAATCGGCGGGGGAGGGCGGTGCGCGGAGACGGGCGGCTGGTCGATGCGCTGCGGCTGCCGTTTGGCCTGACCGGCGCGCAGGAGCGCGTCGGGCGCGAGATTGCCGGCGACATGGCGCAGGACACGCCGATGCTGCGCATGCTGCAGGGCGATGTCGGATCGGGCAAGACGCTTGTCGCGCTGCGCGCGATGCTGGCGGCGGTGGAAGCGGGAACGCAGGCGGCGCTGCTCGCGCCGACCGAGATTCTGGCCCGCCAGCATTATGCGACCTTGCAATCGATGCTCGCCGGGCTCCCCGTCAATCTCGCCATCCTGACCGGCCGCGACAAGGGACGGGCGCGCGAATCGACGCTGATGGGGCTTGCCGACGGCAGCATCGACATATTGGTCGGAACGCATGCGATCTTTCAAGACGCGGTAAGCTACCGCGACCTCTCGCTCGTCGTGGTCGACGAACAGCATCGTTTCGGCGTGGCCCAGCGGCTGATGCTGACGAACAAGGCGGCGCGCCCGCCGCATCTGCTGGTGATGACCGCCACGCCGATCCCTCGCACGCTGCTGCTCGCCAACCATGGCGAGATGGACGTGTCGCGGCTCGACGAAATGCCGCCCGGGCGGACGCCCGTCGATACGCGCGTCGTGTCGGTCGACCGGCTCGACGAAGTGATCGACGGCCTGGCCCGGCATCTGGCGAGCGGCGCGCAGGCCTATTGGGTGTGCCCGCTGGTGGCCGAGAGCGAGGCGAGCGAACTGGCCGCGGCCGAAGATCGCGCCGCGCTGCTCCGCGCCCGTTTCGGCGAGGCGCGCGTCGGGCTGGTCCATGGCCGCATGAAAGGGCCGGACAAGGATGACGTCATGGCGCGGTTCGAAGCGGGCGAGATCGGCGTCCTCGTCGCGACGACGGTGATCGAGGTCGGGGTCAATGTCCCCGCCGCCAGCCTGATGATCGTCGAGCATGCCGACCGCTTCGGGCTGGCCCAGCTCCACCAGCTCCGCGGCCGCGTCGGACGCGGCACGGCGAAGTCGGTGTGCCTGCTGCTGCGATCGCAGACTCTGTCCGAAACGGCGCGCGAGCGGCTCGCGTTGATGCGCGACACGAACGATGGCTTCGTGATCGCCGAAAAGGATCTGGAACTGCGCGGCGGCGGCGAATTGCTGGGGCTCAAGCAGTCGGGCGACGCCGACTATCGGCTGGCGACGCCCGAGCAGCTCGTCCGCCTGTTGCCGGTGGCGCATGACGATGCGCGGCTGTTCGTCGAACGCGACGGCGGGATGGAAGGCGCGCGCGGCGAAGCGGTGCGGCTTTGCCTGTATCTGTTCGAGCGCGATGCGGCGGTGCCGCTGCTGCGGAGTGGGTGATTTTTCCCCTCCCGCTTGCGGGAGGGGCCGGGGGTGGGTCGCCACGGCGCGGTATCCCACCCCGCTGCGGCTAGCGAACAAGTTCGCAAGCCTCGCTGCCCCTCCCGCAAGCGGGAGGGGGCATCAGCGCGAGCCTTGAATGCTTGATTAGTTTACGTCGCCGCGGGCGCCCATGGCGCGGATCATCGGCAGATAATCTTCGGCGGTGATCGATTTTTCGAACTGCACACCGGTCTTGCCGCCGAGGGACCAGACGACCTTTGCCGCCGTGCGGCCGATGATGGGCATGCGGAACACGACCAGATCGCCTGGCTCCAGCCCGCGCTCGTAGCGCATCAGCAAGCCGTCGGCGCTGATGTTGACGCAGGTGCACATTTCCTGCCGCCCGTCGGGCAGCACGAAGGGCAGGCGACAATAAACGTCGCTGCGCGGAGCAATTCGCTGGTCGAGCCCGACATAGTGGGCTTTGCTCGTGTCAATCTTACGCATACGTCCCGGACCTTTGTGGTTTGCCGGAGAAGATCATCGCGATTGCTGAAGAATCCGTAAACGCTTTTTTGCGGATTCAGCGCGTGACGAGCCCGTGCTTCTTTGCCCCCAGGCTGACCGGCACATCGTTTTCGCCGGGCACGACCAGATAGTGGGGGTCGCGGATCACCGTGCCATCGACCTTTACCGCCCCCTCGTCGAGCTTGCGGCGCGCCTCCTTGTTCGACGCCGCAAAGCCCATTTCGCGCAGCGCGTTCAGGATGCCGATACCCTCGGCCGGCGCCGCGACGCGTGGCAGGTCACCGCCGATGTGGCCTTTTTCAAAGGTTTGCGTCGCGGTTTCCGCCGCCGCCTTCGCGGCATCGGCGCCGCGGCACAGCGCGGTCGCTTCATTGGCGAGGATCTTTTTCGCTTCGTTGATCTCGGCGCCTTCGAGCGCTTCGAGCCGCGCGATCTCGGCAAGCGGAAGGTCGGTGAACAGCTTCAGGAAGCGGCCGACGTCACGGTCGTCGCAGTTGCGCCAATATTGCCAATAGTCAAAATGGGACAGTTGATCGGCATTTAACCAGACGGCGCCGGCGGCAGTTTTGCCCATTTTGGCCCCCGCAGCGGTCGTCAGCAGCGGAGTCGTCAGCCCGAAGAGTTCGGCGCCGTCCATGCGGCGACCGAGCTCCATGCCGTTGACGATATTGCCCCACTGGTCCGATCCGCCCATCTGGAGCCGCACGTCCATCGCCTTCGACAGATGGCGGAAGTCGTAACCCTGAAGGATCATGTAGTTGAATTCGAGGAAGGTCATCGGCTGTTCGCGTTCGAGCCGCAGCTTGACCGAATCGAAGGTCAGCATGCGGTTGATCGTGAAGTGGGTGCCGACTTCCTGAAGCAGTTCGATATAGCCGAGCTTGCCCAGCCAGTCCTGATTGTCGACCATCACCGCGTCGGTCGGCCCGTCGCCGAAGATCAGAAAGGGTTCGAAGATCGTACGGATCGACGCGATGTTCGCAGCGATCGTTTCGTCCGATAGCATCTTGCGGCTCTCGTCGCGGCCCGTGGGATCGCCGATCCGCGTCGTCCCGCCACCCATCAGCACGATCGGCTTGTGCCCCGTCTGTTGCAGGCGGCGCAGCATCATGATCTGGACGAGGCTGCCGACATGCAGGCTGGGCGCGGTCGCGTCGAAGCCGATATATCCCGGGACGACCTGTTTGGCGGCAAGCGCATCGAGCCCTTCCGCGTCGGTCATCTGATGGATATAGCCTCGCTCGTCGAGCAGGCGCAGCAGGTCGGATTTATAGTTCGTCATGGCGGGCGGGCGCATAGCATGCGTCCTATCCGATGAAAACAACCCAAACCCGTTCGCCCTGAGCTTGTCGAAGGGCCGCCCTTCCTTCTACATCGGGCAATGCGCTTTTGGACCTATATGTTGCACTGTCGAGGCGGCGCTTTCTATACCGGCCACACGGATGATCTGGAACGGAGGATGGCGCAGCATGCATCGGGCGCGGTAGCTGGATTTACTTCCGACAAATTGCCGGTTGCGCTCGTGTGGAGCCAGGACTTCTCGACACGGATGGAGGCGTTGGAGGCCGAGCGTCGCATAAAAGGGTGGAGCAGAGCGAAGAAAATGGCACTCATTCGTGGCGACTGGCTGCAAATTTCGCGGTTGGCGAGAGGAAAGAACGGTCCTTCGACAAGCTCAGGACGAACGGGAGAGGACTGAATGGCGGTGCAGTCCGGTGAACGGCGTCACTTGATCTGTCACCCCGGGACGCCCGCGAAGGCGGTGCGGGCGGTGTGGGCGGAGGTGGCGCTGTCGTTCGAAGACGGTTTTTCGCTGCGCTTCGGGGTCGAGGGCGATATCGGCGCCTTGGTGCTGCCGCCCTGCGAAGGCCAGCTCGTCATCGCCGACACGGCGACCGACGGACTGTGGCAGAGCAGCTGCTTCGAGGCGTTTCTGACCGAAGAGGGACAGCCCGACTATACCGAGTTCAACTATGCGCCCGATGGCCGTTGGGCCTGTTATCAATTCGACGACTATCGCTCGCTCTTGAAAAGCGACGATCTGGCGCCGTGGGACATGACGTGCGAGCGCGGCGCCGCGCTCTATATCCTGCGTATCGAACCGGGCATCTATCCCGACCGCGGCAGCAGGCTCGCGCTGTCCGCGGTGATCGAGGAGCTGGACGGCACCAAAAGCTATTGGGCGCTGCGGCACCCGCCCGGCAAGCCCGACTTCCATCATCCCGATTGCTTTCAACTGACGCTTGGGGCACCCGGCGCAGCATGACCGTGACATTTGGCATTGACCGCCTGCTCGCCGATCCGGCGCTTCGCAAACCGCTCGAGGGGCGCCGCGTCGCGCTGCTCGCGCATCCCGCGTCGGTGACGGCCGACCTGACGCACAGCATCGACGCGCTGGTCGCGGCGGGGGTGAATGTGACCGCGGTGTTCGGGCCGCAGCATGGCGTGCGCGGTGACCTGCAGGACAATATGATGGAGTCGCCCGACTTCACCGACCCGACCTATGGCATGCCGGTGTTCAGCCTCTACGGCGAAGTGCGGCGTCCGACAGGACAATCGATGCACACGTTCGACGTGATGCTCGTCGATCTTCAGGATCTGGGTTGCCGCATCTACACCTATGTCACCACCTTGCTCTACATCCTCGAGGCCGCGGCGGCGCACGGCAAGGCGGTGTGGGTGCTCGATCGGCCCAATCCCGCGGGGCGCCCGGTCGAAGGCACGCTGCTGCGCGCCGGGTGGGAAAGCTTCGTCGGTGCGGGGCCGATGGCGATGCGCCACGGGTTGACGCTGGGCGAAATGGGGCGCTGGTTCCTTCGCCACTTCGGCCTCGACGTCGATTATCGCGTCATCGCGATGGAGGGGTGGCGGCCCGATGGTCCGGGCTTCGGCTGGCCCACCGACCGCGCGTGGATCAACCCCAGTCCCAATGCGCCGAACGTCAATATGGCGCGCGCCTATGCCGGGACGGTGATGGTCGAGGGCGCGACGCTCAGCGAGGGGCGGGGGACGACGCGCCCGCTCGAACTCTTCGGCGCGCCCGACATCGATGCGCGGGCGGTGATCGCCGAGATGCACCGGCTCGCCCCCGAATGGCTGACGGGCTGCAAACTGCGCGACATCTGGTTCGAGCCGACCTTTCACAAGCATAAGGGACAGCTTAACAGCGGCATCCATATCCACGCCGACGGCCCCTGGTACGACCATGCGGCCTTCCGCCCGTGGCGCGTGCAGGCGCTGGGCTTCAAGGCGATCCGCGCGCTCTATCCCGATTATCCGATCTGGCGCGGCAAGGATTTCAAATATGAATATACCGACGATGTGCTCGCGATCGACGTGATCAACGGCGGGCCGGACTTGCGCCTGTGGGTCGATGATGCGGCGGCAGCGCCGGGCGACCTCGACGCGCTGGCGCTGCCCGCCGAGGCGGCGTGGCGTGACGAGACTGCGGATTTGCTGATTTACTAAGGATAAGGGGATGGCGATGCAGCGGCGGCAATTTCTGGGTACGGCGGCGCTGACCGGATTGGCGGCGAGCCTGCCAGCATCGGTTCTTGCCGCCGACACGGCGGGCCTGCCCAACCTCGCTGCCAAGGCCGTCCCGATCGGCGCCGACGAGCGCAAGGCGCGGATTGCGAAGGCGGCGGCGCTGCTGCGCGCGAACGATATCGGCGCGCTGCTGATCGAGCCGGGGTCGAGCCTCATCTATTTCACCGGGGTCGAATGGTGGCGGAGCGAGCGGCTGACGGCCGCGGTGCTGACGCGCGAGGGCGAAGTGGCGATCGTCACGCCCTTCTTCGAGGAACCGTCGGTGCGCGAAAGCCTGGGCGTTCCGGCCGATGTGCTGACCTGGAACGAGGATGAAAATCCGCTCCGCTTCGTTTCCGACTGGCTGGCGAAGCGCGGGCTTGCCAAGGGCAGGATCGGCGTCGAGGAGACGGTGCGCTATTTCGCGGTCGACGGGCTGCAAAAGGCAATGCCGGAGGCGCGCGTCGTCAATGGTGCGCCGGTCGTGCGCGGTTGCCGGATGATCAAGTCGGCGGCCGAACTCGCGCTGATGCAGGTCGCGAGCGACATCACCATCGCCGCCTATCGCCACACCGCGCCGCGGATCGAGGCGGGAATGACCCCGGCCGACATCGGCGCGATCATGCGCGCCGCGACGCGTGCGCTGGGCGGCAACAGCGAATTCGAGCTGATCCTGCTCGGCGAAGCGAGCGCCTATCCGCACGGATCGGGCAAGCCGCAGGCGGTGAAGGCGGGCGAGGTGGTGCTGATGGACTGCGGTGCGACCGTGCACGGCTATCAATCCGACATCTCGCGCAGCTTCGTCTACGGCAAGGCGAGCCCGCGCCAGCGGCAGGTGTGGGACGAAATGCGCAAGGGGCAGGACGTCGCCTTCGCCGCGGCGCGGATCGGTGCGGCGGCGGGAACGGTCGACGATGCGGTGCGCACCTATTACCAGAAGCTCGGCTGGGGACCGGGCTATCGCCTGCCGGGCACGTCGCATCGCACGGGCCACGGGATCGGCCTCGACGGGCATGAGCCGGTCAATCTGGTGCGCGGCGAAACCACGAAGCTGGCGGCAGGCATGTGCTTTTCGAACGAACCCGGCATCTATATCCCCGGCGAGTTCGGTATCCGGCTGGAAGATTGTTTCTACATGACCGAGAGCGGCCCGAAATGGTTCAGCGAGCCGCCGCCCTCGATCGATCAGCCGTTCGGTTAAATCCCCTCCCTGTCAGGGAGGGGGTAGGGGGTGGGTTGGCGAGCGTAGCTCGCCGCTCTATCTGTCGATCATGCGCCGCATTCCGCCAGAGATGACTGATCGAGCCCGCCAGTTACGGAATGAGGCGACACCTGCGGAGCGGATCATTTGGCGGCTTCTTTCGAGTTATCGACCTGCCTTCACGCGGCAACTCGTCATCGGAAATTATATTATCGATCTGGCATGCCGCGAAGCGAGGTTCGGAATCGAGTTCGACGGCAGCCAGCATCTTGAACGGCAAAGCTATGACGACCGCCGAACGGCATTTCTCGAATCTGAAGGCTGGCGCGTTTTGCGTGTGTGGAACAATGATGTGCTCGCGAATCCGGAAGGCGTCGCACGGCTGATTTTGGAAGAAGCCGCCGAGTGCCTCGGCGGTACCCACCCCCAGCCCCTCCCTTGCAGGGAGGGGAGAGTCAGGCGGCCGCGTTATGAGTGATCGGGCGCCTTCGGCCGCTGGACCAGGCTCACCAGCACGAACGATATGATCATCAGCAGATACCAGCTGCCTAGCTTCTCGAACCCCACCATGTGCCAGCCATCGGCTTGGCTGGGATAGGTCCAGGCGCGCGCGAAGGTGCCGATATTCTCCGCGAACCAGATGAACAGCGCGACGAGCCCCCAGCCGAGCAGCAGCGGCATGCGGCGGTGGATGTGGAG
The DNA here is from genome assembly GCF_001598815.1 of Sphingopyxis terrae subsp. terrae NBRC 15098. Lineage (GTDB taxonomy): Bacteria > Pseudomonadota > Alphaproteobacteria > Sphingomonadales > Sphingomonadaceae > Sphingopyxis > Sphingopyxis terrae. The sequence continues at coordinate 126,894 of NZ_BCZQ01000014.1, forward strand.
CGGGCGGAACCACACCTGACAACGCCGGAAGAGAAGCGCGGTGACGCCGAACAGAAGCCAGCGAATGTCGGGCAGCCAGTGGTGCGCGAAGAAATTGACATAGATCGCCGCAGCCAGCGCGTAACTCGTCCACATCGGCGGATAGAAGGTGTAGCGGAAGTCGAAGATACGCCACACACGCGCGATATAGCTGCCGACCGCGGCGTACATGAAGCCTGAAAACAGCGGCACCGCACCGATGTGGAGGAGGCTGCCTTCCGGATATTGCCATGACCCCGCGGCGGTCTTGAACAGCTCCATGACGGTGCCGACGATGTGGAAGATCAGGATGACGATCGCTTCCTTCGGCGTTTCCAGCCGGAACGCGAGCATGCCGAGCTGGATCAGCACCGCGCCGATGGTGATCGCGTCATAGCGGTGGATCGGCGCGCTGTCGGGCCAGAATAGATGGGTGCCGAGCAAAAGCGCGAGCATCAGCGCGCCGAACAGGCACGCCCAACCCTGTTTGAAGCCGAACACCAGAAATTCGAGAAACCAGCCGCGCGGCCCGGGCTCGACCGCCATCGCCTCGAGCCGCGTGCGGACGGCGTGAAAGCGGCTGTGCCGCATCGGTGCGTCAGACATGCACGGAGACGTAGGCGATGAGCGTCGCAGCGGGTAGCAACAGCGCCTGCGCTAGGATCGTGCCGGCGAGCCGGCTCAGCGAGATGAAGGTGATCGCGCGGCGGAAATCGCCCTCGTCGACTTTGCCCTCGACCGCGTCGTCGGTCATCACCGACAGCTGCGGGTCGATGAAGGCGAAGAGCAGGATCGTCGCGAAGCCGTTGATGAGCGCCGAAAGCTGCGATGCGGTGACGCGAAATTCGGGGGCGAGATAGCCCGCGTAAAGCGACGCGACGACGCCGACCGCGAGCAGCGATTGCGCAAGGCAGTTGGCGATCAGGACGCCCCAGCCGATCCCCTTGGGCATGCGCCAGACCTTGAGGTGGCCAAGGCTGGGCAGGCGGAGCGACTGGCGCATCGTGCGCAGGCCGCCCGGGCTGACCGCCTTCATCGCGAGCCGCGTCGTCGAGCGGTTGTTCTGGTACCAGCCGATCGCCGCGGCGAACATGCGCTGGCCGGTGGGGACGAGCAGGATGCCGATCAGCGTCGCGACGCTCGCCGCCGCCAGCACCAATTGCATATCGATGAACAGCGAGGCGCCGCTGTCGTCGTGGATGCGCGTTTCGATCCGCTTCGCGAGGAACGGCCCCAGAAAGCTGTTCGAGGTGCGCGAAAAGAGCACGAGGATGTTGAACAGCGCGAACGACATCGCGATCCGCCGCGTCCGCACGCCGGCAATGCGCGCGGCATAGGCCAGCGCACCGATCAGGTTGATGAAGCCGGTGAGCAGAAGGATGGTGACGAGGGGGAGGTCGATCATTCGTGGCCTAGTTTCTCGTCATTGCGAGCAGAGCGAAGCAATCCAGGGCGGTTCACGCAGGCTCTGGATTGCCACGGACCTTCGGCCCTCGCAATGACGATTAATGAAAACCGTGGCTCAATGCTTGCGCGTCAACTCGCGCATCGCGTCGTCGAGCCCCGCCAGTGTCAGCGGGTACATGCGGTCGTTCATCAACTGTTTGATCAGCTTCACCGACTGGGTGTAGCCCCATTGCGCCGAAGGAACGGGGTTCAGCCACACGGCGGCGGGATAGACGTGCGTCATGCGCTGCATCCACACCGCGCCCGATTCTTCGTTGAAATGTTCGACGCTGCCGCCCGGATGGGTGATTTCATAGGCGCTCATCGAGGCATCGCCGACGAAGACCAGCTTATAATCATGGCCATATTTGTGGAGGATATCCCACATCGGCGTGCGTTCGGACCAGCGGCGCTTGTTGTCCTTCCACACGCCTTCATAGGGGCAATTGTGGAAATAGAAGAATTCGAGATTCTTGAATTCGCTCGTCGCGGCGCTGAACAATTCCTCGCACAGCTTGATGAACGGGTCCATCGATCCGCCGACGTCGAGGAAAAGCAGCAGCTTGACCGCATTGCGCCGTTCGGGACGCATGCGGATGTCGAGCCAGCCCTGCCGCGCGGTCCCTTCGATCGTGCCGGGAATATCGAGTTCGTCGGCGGCCCCCTCGCGCGCGAATTTGCGCAGGCGGCGCAGCGCGATCTTGATGTTGCGGGTGCCGAGTTCCTTGGTGTTGTCGAGATTGGCGAACTCGCGCTTTTCCCAAACCTTCAGCGCGCGCTTGTGCTTGCTTTCGCCGCCGATCCGCACGCCTTCGGGATTATAGCCCGAATTGCCGAAGGGCGATGTGCCGCCGGTGCCGATCCACTTGTTGCCGCCCTGGTGGCGTTTCTGCTGTTCTTCGAGCCGCTTCTTCAGCGTCTCCATGATCTCGTCCCAGTCGCCGAGCGACTTGATCGCCTCCATCTCCTCGGGCGTCAGATATTTCTCGGCAACGGCCTTCAGCCATTCCTCGGGGATGTCGACGGGGTTCTGGCCGTAATCGGTGAGCAGCCCCTTGAAGACCTTGTTGAAGACCTGATCGAAGCGGTCGAGCAGCCCTTCGTCCTTCACATAGATGGCGCGGCTGAGATAATAAAATTGTTCGGGACTGCGATCGATCACCTCGCGGTCGAGCGCCTCCAGCAGCATCAGATGCTCTTTCAGGCTGGCGGGAATGCCCGCGGCGCGAAGCTCGTCGAGGAAGCCGAAAAACATAGCATATGCCTATCGCGTCGTGGCGGCGCGCGCAATCACTTTACGTTTACGGAAAGTGCGGGGTTACACCAACCACTCGATCCACGCGCCATGCGGGTGCGCGCGCGCCAGCATCACCGGCGCCGCGCCGCCCGGCCAGTGGCGCACGACAAGTTCGTGGCCGTGAACGGTGCGATTCGCCTCGAGCGCGACCCAGGCGAGCGGCCGGTCGGCGGTCGCGCGCGCGCGCGCCGCTTCCATCGCGGCGGTGATGCGCGCCTGTTCGTCGGCGGGGACATATTGCCAGACGATCGAGTGCATCAGCAGGCGCGTCGTCCCCGCGGCCTGCGGTTTCGCCAATTCCTGTTCGACGAAATCGGCCGCGGTCATGCGGACAAGGTCGGGCGGCCGCGCTTCGGCGGCAGCGATTGCCGCCTCGATTCGCGCGAAGCGAATGGCATGTTCGGGCCAGACGAAGGCTTTGAGGCGCAGCGCCTGCGCCGGATCGGTCAGATCGACCGGGGCGACATCGCATCCCTTTGTCGATGCGATTTCGATCGCATGCTGCGGCGGATGGCGGCCCTGCCAGTCGGGGGTGAAGGCCATGACGCCGGGCTGGGGGCCGACCTGAACGCCGCCGAGGTCGTAAAGATAGCGGTCGAGCATCAGGTTGATCCCCGCGCTCGACCCGATTTCCAGGCATTCGAAACGCGCAGGAAGGCCCTGATCGGCGAGCCACAGCATTGCGGCGATGAAATTGGCCGACCGGCCCGCCTCGTTGGTCTGCGGCGGGCCGTCGAGCCATGGCAGCAGCGCCGCCTCGTGCCGTCGCACCACGCTCGCCACGATGGCGGCATCGTTGATGTCCTCGGCGTCGGCATAGATCGGCGCGAGATCGTCGGCGACGCCCGAGAGGTGCAGCGCGTGGAGGCCGCCGGCGGCGCGCAGCGGCAGCGCGTCGGCAAGCGGTGCGCCGGGCCAGTCCGCGATGCGGCGTGCGAAGCCGGTTTCGGGCCGGTCGAGGAGCGTCGCGACGGCGGCGACGATGCGCGCCGTGATCGGCGCTTCGGCCGCGCGGCAATAGGCGACCTGATTGGCAAAAGCGGTGCGGACGGCGCCGGGTCCGGTTTCGTTCATGTCGACGAACTTGTACCGCTCGCTCATTGCCCTTTCTCCCGCTGGCGCTTATGTGCGCCCTCGCTTATGCCCGAACCGATCATCTTTGCCATCCCCAAGGGACGCATCCTCGACGAGGCGCTGCCGCTGCTCGCTCGCGTGGGCATTGAGCCGGCCGCCGACTTCTTCGACAAGAAGAGCCGCGCGCTCGTGTTCGGGACGAACCAGCCGCATATCTCGCTGATCCGCGTGCGCGCCTTCGATGTCGCGACCTTCGTGGCGCACGGTGCGGCGCAGCTCGGCATCGTGGGGTCGGACGTCGTCGACGAGTTCGACTATTCGGAGCTCTATGCGCCGGTCGACCTCGGCATCGGTCATTGCCGCCTGTCGCTCGCCGGGCCGGAGGGCAGCGCGCCGCCGGGGCTGGGCGAGAGCCATATCCGCGTCGCTACCAAATATCCCGCGACGACGCGCCGCTGGTTCGAAGGGCAGGGGATCCAGGCCGAGTGCATCAAGCTGAACGGTGCGATGGAGATTGCGCCGAAGCTGGGGCTGGCGTCGCACATTGTCGACCTTGTGTCGACGGGGCGGACGCTGGTCGAAAACGCGCTCGCCGAACAGACGATCATCAGCGAGGTTTCGGCGCGGCTCATCGTCAATCGCGCGGCGTTCAAGCTGCGCTCGGCCGAGGTGCCGGCGCTGGTCGAGAAATTCCGCGAGGCCGTCGGCGATGCGGCGGCTTGACGCCTCCGACCCCGGCTTTGCCGCCGCGTTCGATGCGCTGGTCGACGACCGGCGCGAGAGTGCGTCGGACGTGTCGGCCGATGTCGCGGCGATCATCGCGCGCGTAAAGGCCGAAGGCGACGCGGCGCTGACCGATTATACCGCGCGCTTCGATCGCTTCGACCTCGACAGCAGCGGATGGCGCATCACCGCCGAGGATTGTGCCGCGGCCTATGCCGCGCTGGCACCCGAATTGCGGAGCGCGCTCGATCTCGCGGCGACGCGCATCCGGGCCTATCACGCCGCGCAATTGCCCGAGGACCGCGATTATCGCGATGCCGCCGGCGCCCGGCTCGGCGCGCGCTGGCGTGCGGTCGATGCCGCGGGCGTCTATGTCCCCGGCGGCCGCGCGGCCTATCCGTCGTCGGTGCTGATGAACATCCTGCCCGCCAAGGTCGCGGGGGTCGAGCGGATCGTGATGGTCACGCCGACGCCGGGTGGCGAAACCAATCCCGTCGTGATGGCGGCGGCGCATATCGGCGGAGTAGACGAAATCTGGCGGGTCGGCGGCGCGCAGGCGATCGCGGCGCTCGCCCATGGCACCGGCCGGATCGCGCCGGTCGATGTCGTCACCGGCCCCGGCAACGCCTGGGTGGCCGAGGCGAAGCGCCAGCTTTACGGCGTCGTAGGGATCGACATGGTCGCGGGGCCGAGCGAGATCGTCGTCGTCGCCGACAACCGCAACGCGCCGCACGTCATCGCCGCCGACCTTTTGAGCCAGGCCGAACATGACCCGACGAGCCAGTCGATCCTGTTCACCGACGATAGCGCCTTTGCCGATGCGGTCGCCGACGCGGTCGCCGCGATCATCCCGACGCTGAGCACCGCGGCGACGATGCAGGCGAGCTGGGCCGACAATGGCGCGATCATCGTCGTGCCGAACCTGACCGACGCGATCGCGCTCTGCGACCGGCTGGCGCCCGAACATCTGGAACTCGCGGTCGATCCCGCCGAGGCCGACGCGCTGTTCGCGCGCGTGCGCCATGCGGGTTCGGTCTTCCTTGGCCGTCAGACGCCCGAGGCGATCGGCGACTATGTCGCCGGGCCCAACCACGTCCTCCCGACCGGCCGCCGCGCCCGTTTTTCGAGCGGGCTTTCGGTCACGGACTTCATGAAACGCACCAGCTTCCTGGCGCTCGACGAAGCGAGCCTCGCGGCCATCGGACCCGCAGCGGTCGCGCTTGCCGGTGCCGAGGGACTTCCCGCGCATGCGCTGTCGGTCAGCCAGCGCCTCAACTGAAACGAAAAGCCATGAACAAACGCGCCCAATCCCGCTCCGCCGCCCGCCTTGCCGCCGTCCAGGCGCTCTATCAGCACGAGATGGAAGGCACCCCGGTGGCGCAGCTGATCCACGAATTCCACCAGCACCGCATCGGCGCGATCATCGAGGACGCCGAATATGCCGAAGCCGACGTTCCCTTCTTCGACGATATCGTGAAGGGCGCGCTGGCGCGGGCGGAAGAGGTCGACGCGGCGATCACGGCGCGGTTGGCAAGCGGGTGGACGATGGACCGGCTCGACCGCACGATGAAGGCGATATTGCGTGCCGGCGCCTATGAACTGATCGCGCGCGGCGATGTGCCGGTGGGCGCGGTGGTGAGCGAATATGTCGATGTCGCCAAAGCCTTTTTCGACGGCCGCGAGGCGGGCTTTGCCAACGGCCTGCTCGATGCGATCGGCAAGGATGTGCGTTCTTCCGATTGACGCTTCCAGAGAGCCGCTTGTCCTGAGCTTGTCGAAGGACCGCATTTTTCTGGTATAGGTCGAGGAAGAACGGCCCTTCGACAAGCTCAGGGCGAACGGAAGAGGAATTGCGTTGAGCGAAGCCGATTTCATCGCGCGTCTGCGCACGATCGCGACCGATCCTGCGGCGCGCGGGCTGGCCGATGATACGGCGCTGCTCGGCGATCTTGTGTTGACGCACGACATGATCGTCGAGGGCGTCCATTTCCTGCCCGATGACACGCCGCAGGACATTGCATGGAAACTGGTTGCGGTGAATCTGTCGGATCTCGCGGCGAAGGGCGCGGCGCCGCTCGGTGTGCTGCTCGGCTATAGCCTGTCGGGCGATGCGGCGTGGGACGCCGCCTTTGTCGCGGGGATGGACGATGTGCTGCGCCGGTTCGACGTGCCGTTGCTCGGCGGCGACACGGTGCGCCCACCCGCCGGGGCGCCGCGCAGTTTCGGCCTGACCGCGATCGGCCGAGCGCCCGCGACGGGAGCGCCGGCGCGCAGCGGAGTAAGGCCGGGCGATCAGATCTGGGTGACGGGGACGATCGGCAACGCGGGCGTCGGCCTGGCGATGCGGCTCGGCGAGATCGAACCGGGCGCAACCTGCATGGCCGCCTATGCACGGCCCTTGCCGCAACTGGCGCTGGGCGCTGCGCTCGCGCCGCATGTCCATGCGATGATGGATGTTTCCGACGGCCTGCTGATCGACACCGAGCGAATGGCGGCGGCAAGCGATTGCCAGATCGCGCTGATTCTGGAGGCGGTGCCGCTGTCGGCGGCGCTGCTTGCGGTGCGTCCCGACGTTCTCGACACGCGGCTCGCTGCGGCAACGGCAGGCGACGATTATCAATTGCTCTTCGCGGCAGACCCGGGGCAAGCCGATGCAATCCGGGCGCATGCGGCCGCCGAAGGCGTCGCCGTCACGGCGATCGGCCATGCCGCCGTCGGCGCCGGATTGCTGCTGACGCACCGGGCGCAGCGCGTCGCGCTGCCGGAGCGTCTCGGTTTCGCGCACTAGGCGCGGAAAAGGGCGAAAAAACCGGGCTTGCCAAAGGGCGAGGTTTCTTCCCATAACGCGGCGTCCAGAATTTGGGGCGGTCGCATCAGGGGAGAGAGCGAACCGGCATCAATAAGTCGGACGTTCGACAGCTATCCTGTGTCCGCCCCCTTCATTGGGGAAGGAACAGACACGCATGAATCCGGTTTTGATCGCGATAGCGTGCGGCCTATTGGCCGTGCTCTATGGGTTCATTACCTCGCGGCAGGTGCTCGGCGCCTCGGCGGGGAATGACAAGATGCAGGAAATCGCCGCCGCCATCCAGGAAGGCGCGCAGGCTTATCTGAAACGGCAATACAGCACCATCGCCATCGTCGGCGTCGTCGTGGCGGTGATCGTCGCGGGGGCACTCGGACCCGTCTCGGGGACGGGTTTCGTCATCGGCGCCGTCCTGTCCGGTGTCGCCGGATTCATCGGCATGAATATTTCGGTACGCGCGAACGTCCGCACCGCGGCCGCTGCGCAAAAGGGGCTGCAGGCCGGGCTGACGCTCGCCTTTCGCGCTGGTGCCATCACCGGCCTTCTCGTCGCCGGGCTCGCGCTGCTTGCGATTGCGGTATTTTATTGGGTGCTGACGGTCCAGATGGGCAAGACGGTGGGCGGCGACGACCGCACGGTCGTCGACGGGCTCGTCGCGCTGGCCTTCGGCGCCTCGCTGATTTCGATCTTCGCGCGTCTTGGCGGCGGCATCTTTACCAAGGCCGCCGACGTCGGCGCCGACCTGGTCGGCAAGGTCGAAGCGGGCATCCCCGAGGATGATCCGCGCAACCCCGCGGTCATCGCCGATAACGTCGGTGACAATGTCGGCGACTGCGCGGGCATGGCGGCCGACCTTTTCGAAACCTACGTCGTCACCGTCGGCGCCACCATGGTGTTGACCGCGCTGCTGCTGAAAGGGGCTGGCGATCTGCTGCCCGGCCTGATGTCGCTGCCGCTGCTGATCGGCGGGGTGTGCATCATCACCTCGATCATCGGCACCTATTTCGTCCGCCTCGGCGGGTCGAACAATGTCATGGGCGCGATGTACAAAGGCTTCCTGGTTTCGGCGATCCTCGCGGTCCCGGCGATCTGGTTCGCGACCAGCCACGCGCTGGGCGGGATGGAAACGGCGGTCACCGGCACCGACTTTACCGGGCGCGATCTTTTCTATTGCTCGCTGCTCGGTCTGGTCATCACCGGCCTGATCATCTGGATCACCGAATATTATACCGGCACGGGCTTCCGTCCGGTGCGGTCGATCGCCAAGGCCTCGGAAACGGGCCATGGCACGAACGTGATCCAGGGCCTCGCGATCAGCCTCGAAGCCACCGCGCTGCCGACGCTGGTCATCGTTGCGGGCATCATCATCGCCTATCAACTCGCGGGGCTGATCGGCATTGCCTATGCTGCGACTGCGATGCTGGCGCTCGCCGGCATGGTCGTCGCGCTCGACGCTTATGGCCCGGTGACGGACAATGCGGGCGGCATCGCCGAAATGGCGGGGCTGGACGACAGCGTGCGCGAAAAGACTGACCTGCTCGACGCCGTCGGCAACACCACCAAGGCGGTGACCAAGGGTTACGCCATCGGTTCGGCGGGCCTCGCCGCGCTGGTGCTGTTCGCGGCCTATACGACCGACCTTCGGGAATTCTTCCCGAGCCTGACGGTCAATTTCAGCCTCGAAAACCCCTATGTCATCGTCGGGCTGCTGCTCGGTGCGCTGCTCCCGTACCTCTTCGGTGCGATGGGCATGACCGCCGTCGGCCGCGCGGCGGGTGACGTGGTGAAGGATGTGCGCGATCAGTTCGCGGGCGATCCCGGCATCATGGCGGGCACGTCGAAGCCGAATTATGCGCGCACGGTCGACCTCGTCACCAAGGCGGCGATCAAGGAGATGATCATCCCCTCGCTGCTGCCGGTGCTGGCGCCGATCGTCGTCTATTTCGTGATCTCGGCGGTTGCGGGTCAGGAGAACGGCTTTGCCGCGCTCGGCGCCCTGCTGCTCGGCGTGATCGTCGGCGGCCTGTTCGTCGCCCTCTCGATGACCTCGGGCGGCGGCGCGTGGGACAATGCCAAGAAATATATCGAGGACGGCAACCACGGCGGCAAGGGCAGCGAAGCCCATAAGGCGGCCGTGACGGGCGATACGGTCGGCGATCCCTACAAGGATACCGCGGGTCCGGCCGTGAACCCGATGATCAAGATCACCAACATCGTCGCGCTGCTGCTGCTCGCGGCGCTGGCGGGACACGCGATGTAAGCATCGCGGCCGTCAGGGTGAAAGAATGGCCCCGCCGGCGCGATCCGGCGGGGCCTTTTTCTTTTGCCTCGTAATTGCTTCGCTTCGCTCGCAATGACGAAGTATCTGATTTAGCGCTGCGCCTCCATCTGCTTGGCATAGCCCGCCTGCACCATGGCGCTCATCCGGTCGAACAGCGCGTTCGGGTCGCTGCGGCGCAGGGCGGCGATGGCGGCTTCGGCGCCTTCGGCGACCACCAGTTCGCGCGTTCCGGCATCGACTGCAGCGAGCATCTGTGCCGCAGCATCGTCGGGCGACAGGCCGTTGTCGATCGCCGCATCGCTCGCGCCGCGGACGCTGCCGTCGGCGTTGAGCGCGTTGCGGCTGACGTTGGTGCGCACCGATCCGGGTTCGACCACCAGCACCTTCAACCCCAGATGCTCATTTTCGGCGCGGACGCTGTCATGATAGCCGATGATGCCGTGCTTGGCCGCCGAATAGGCGCTGCGCAGCGGCACGCCGGCGACTCCCGCGACGCTCGATATGGCGATGATCTGACCGCCGCCGGCCGCGATCATGCGCGGAAGCAGCGCCTGGGTGAGGGCAATCGGCGCAAGCAGGTCGACCGCGATGATCTTTTGATAGACCGCAAAATCGGTTTCGACCGCCAGACTGCGCTGCGAAATTCCGGCATTGTTGACGAGACCGTCGATGCGGCCGCCCCAGGCCCAGGCGCGTTCGACAAGCCCGGGAATCGCGTCATAGTCGGTCGCCTCGAAGGGCAGGATCATCGTGCCCGCGCCGCAATCCGTTGCCACCGCTTCGAGCGCAGCCACGTTGCGGCCCGACAGAATCAGCCGCGCGCCGCGCGCCGCAAGGCCGCGCGCCAGCGCCGCGCCGATACCCGACGAAGCCCCTGTAACCCACCAGATTTGATCTTTCATCTTGGCATCCCCATCTGTGTTTCCGTCTCAAGGTGAAACGCGTTTCGGGGGGCGTCAAGCCGCCGACCCGCGGATTTCCGTGCGGGGGTGGCAATTTTGTTGCGAATCTGATATAATAAATATCAACGCGTCGACAGCTTGCCTCTTTCCATCGCCGGAAAGGCACCCTGCGGCGTCCTGATGGAGCCATATCCCTTGTCACTTTGACTGGCTAGCGCCGACCGCCTTGCTTCGATCCCCCTCCGACGAGGGCGGACGTACCCGGCCTTTTCGCGCTTTTCCGGTCCCGACGGGGCAAATGAAAGGAACCTGCATGTCCGCAAACACGCTCGTCTTTGAAGTCGGTGACTATGTCGTTTATCCCAAACATGGCGTGGGGCGCGTCATTGAACTGCAAAAGTCGGAAATCGCCGGCATGCAGCTCGAACTTTATGTCCTGCGCTTCGAAAAGGAAAAAATGACCCTGCGCGTCCCGACCAACAAGGCCGAGGGCGTGGGGATGCGCAAGCTGTCGTCGGACAAGACGCTGAAGGAAGCGCTTCAGGTCCTGACCACGAAGCCGAAGGTAAAGCGCACCATGTGGTCGCGCCGCGCCCAGGAATATGAAGCGAAGATCAACTCGGGCGACCTCGTGTCGATCGCCGAAGTGACCCGCGACCTGTTCCGCGCCGACGATCAGCCCGAACAGAGCTATTCGGAGCGTCAGATCTTCGAAGCGGCGTCGAGCCGCCTCGCGCGCGAACTCGCCGCGATGGAAGAAAGCGACGAAAAGACCGCGCAGGCGAAGATCCTTCAGATCCTCAACGAACATGCGCCGCTCTATTACGCCGAAAAGGCGCTCTGAGCCGTTCTGCCGAGACGTGAAGAGGGCGGTCCGCAAGGGCCGCCCTTTTTCGTGGGTCAGGGATATTTTGCTTCGATGAAATAGAGGCCGTCGGGCGGTGCGTTGAGGCCGAGCGCCTGCCGGTCGGCGGCATCGAGCGCGGCCTTCAAATCGCGCGTCGACCATTTGCCTTCGCCGACGAGGGTGAGGCAGCCGACCATCGATCGAACCTGATGATGCAGAAAGCTGCGCGCCGCGGCTTCGATGACGATTTCGTCGCCATGGCGGCTGACCGACAGGCGGTCGAGCGTCTTCACCGCGCTTTCGGCCTGGCAATGCACCGAGCGGAAGGTGGTGAAATCGTGCCGTCCCACCAGCGCCTGTGCCGCGCCGTGCATCGCTTCGGCATCCAGCGGCTTCGCAAATTGCCAGGCGAGCCCCTTGTCCCAGGTCAGCGGCGCGCGGCGGTTGACGATGCGATATTCATAGGCGCGGCCGACGCACGAAAAGCGCGCGTGCCAGTCGTCGGCGACCGTCTCGCACGCAAGGATCGCCACCGGCGCGGGGCGAAGCTGGGCGTTCAGCGCTTCCATCAGGCGAAAGGGCTGGATCGCCTTTTCGATGTCGACATGCGCGCGCATCGCGATCGCATGCACCCCGGCGTCGGTGCGCCCGGCGCCGTGAACGGGCGCCGTTTCGGCGGTGATGCGCGTGACGGCTTCCTCGATCGCTTGCTGGACGCTGGGGCCATGCGACTGGCGCTGCCAGCCCATGAAGGGGCGGCCGTCATATTCGATGGTGAGGGCGAAGCGGGTCATGCCAGCCGCGTCCCCGCAGTTATGGGCCGACCGCGCAGCAGTTCGGCGGCGTCCATCGCCGGCTTGCCCGCGCGCTGCACCCGGGTGGCGCGGATCGCGCCGGGGTTGCAGGCGATGGTCAGCGCATCGTCGAGCGTGACGCCGGGCGCGGCGCCGGCGACGGTGTCGGCGGGATGCACGACATCGGCCGCGAGGATCTTGTATCGCTCGCCCTCCAGCTCGAAAAAGGCGCCGGGCACCGGGTTGAACGCGCGAATCTGGCGTTCGGTCTGGGGCGCGCTGACCAGAAAATCGAGCCGGGCCTCGCTCTTGTCGATCTTGGCGGCATAGGTGGCGCCGTCATCCGGCTGCGGCACGGGCGGACAGGCGGACAGGTCGGCCAGCACCTCGACCATCAGCGCCGCGCCCATTGCGGCGAGTTCGTCGGTCAATTCGCCCGCGGTCTTGCCCGCGACCGGCGTGCGGCCGATCAGCCGCATACCGCCGGTGTCGAGCCCGGCATCCATCTGCATGATGGTGACGCCCGTTTCGGTATCGCCCGCCAGAATCGCGCGCTGCACGGGCGCCGCGCCGCGCCAGCGCGGCAGGATCGAGCCATGGACGTTGAGGCAGCCTTCGCGTGGGCTCTCGAGGATCGCCTGCGGCAGAATGAGGCCATAGGCGGCGACCACCGCGACATCGAGGTCGAGCGCGGCGAACTCGGCCTGCGCCTCTTCGGTCCGCAGGCTCTTCGGCGTGCGGACGGGCAGGCCGTGCGCCTCCGCCCAGAGGTGGACCGCGCTCTGCTGGAGCTTCTTGCCGCGCTGCGCCGGGCGCGGCGGCTGGGTGTAAACCGCCACGATCTCATGCCCCGCCGCGTGGAGCGCGGCGAGCGTCGGCACCGCAAAGGGCGGCGTTCCCATGAAGGCAATGCGCATGGGCAGCGCCTTTGGAGGAGGCAGGCGCGACATTCAAGCCCATCAAGCTCCAGTGCCCCTGCGAAGGCAGGGGCCTATCTCCGCCGGTTCCAACTTGCACCGTCCGGAGATGGGTTCCTGCCTTCGCAGGAACACGGGGAATGTTGTGCATATCTTGCACACCCATTACCACCGCCGCATGGCGTCTACCGAAATCGAAGCCCTCGTTCAGCAACTCGCCCGGCTCCCCGGCCTTGGCCCGCGGTCGGCGCGGCGCGCGGTGCTGCATCTGATGAAAAAACGCGAGAGCAGTTTCGCGCCCTTGCTCGCGGCGCTCCAGACGGTGTCCGAGCGGCTGGTGACGTGCGGCATCTGCGGCAATGTCGATACCAGCGACCCCTGCGCGATCTGCGCCGATCCGCGCCGCGACCCACGCAGCCTGTGCGTGGTCGAGGAAGTGTCGGACCTTTGGGCGCTCGACAAGTCGCGGCTGTTTCCCGGCAAATATCATGTGCTGGGCGGCCGCCTGTCGGCGCTGGAAGGCGTGCGGCCGCAGGATCTGAGCATCGACGCGCTGGTGGCGCGCGTCGCGGCGGGCGGCATCGACGAGGTGGTGCTGGCGATGAACGCGACGCTGGAGGGGCAAACGACGGCGCATTATCTCGCCGAGCGGCTGGAGGGCTATCCGGTGCGGCTGACGCAGCTTGCGCATGGTCTGCCGGTGGGGGGCGAGCTCGATTATCTCGACGAGGGGACGCTGGCGCAGGCGCTGCGGGCGCGGCGTCCGGTCTCTTGACGGAAGCGCCGTCAGTCCATACCTCGCACGCATGGCCATCCTACCCATCATAGAGACCCCCGATCCGCGGTTGCGCGTCATTTCGAAGCCCGTCGAGACGTTCGACGCCGAGCTGAAGCAGCTGGTCGCCGACATGTTCGAGACGATGTACGACGCCCCCGGCATCGGGCTTGCCGCGATCCAGGTCGGGGTGCCGAAGCGCATTCTCGTCATCGATCTGCAGGAGCCCGATCCCGAGGACGAGGAAGGCAAGAAGGTAATCCGCGAGCCGCGCGTCTTCATCAATCCCGTCTTTTCGGACGAGAGCGAGGAACATAGCGTCTATCAGGAAGGCTGCCTGTCGGTCCCCGAGCAATATGCCGATGTAACGCGCCCCGCCGAAGTCACGGTCGATTGGCAGGACGTGGACGGCAAGCACCACCAGGAGCGCATGACCGGCCTGATGGCGACGTGCATCCAGCACGAGCATGACCATCTGGAAGGCATATTGTTCATCGACCATCTGTCGCGGCTGAAGCGCGAGATGGTGCTGAAGAAGCTCGCGAAGCTGCGGAAAGCAGCCTGAGCCGAAATTTTGTGACCTGTTCCCCCGCGAAGGCGGGGGCTCATCACCGGCCGTTTCGGATTTCCGCCATCGGATGATGGGTCCCCGCCTTCGCGGGGACACACGCAATGGGTGTAGGGCGGAAAATCAATCCGCCTTCTTGGCGACTCCCACCATCGCGGGGCGCAGCAGGCGGTCCTTCATCATATAGCCAGCCTGCATTTCCTGTACGATCGTGCCGGCGTCCTTGTCGCTGGGGATTTCGAGCATCGCCTGATGCTGGTTCGGGTCGAGCGGCAGGCCGATCGCGGCGATGCGCGTGATGCCGTGGCGTTCGAACACGCTCATCAGTTCGCGCTCGGTCGCCTCGAGCCCGGTGAGCAACGGCTTGATCGCCTCGTCGGCGCGCTGATCTTCGCTGAGCGAAGCGAGCGCGCGGCCGAGATTGTCGGCGACCGACAGGATATCGCGCGCGAATTTGGTCGCGGCATAAGCGTGCGCGTCGGCAATTTCCTTTTCGGCGCGGCGGCGCACATTCTGCGTTTCGGCGCGCGCGTAGAGCAGATCCTGCTGCACCGCGGCAAGTTGTTCGGCGAGCTTGCCCGCTTCGTCCTGAGCGGGGGCTTCGGCAGCCGCAGCGGCTTCGGTTTCCGGGGCCTGGCCGTCTTCGACCGGCGTTTCGTTTTCGATGTTCGTCATAACCCTATCGTATCAGTCTTGAGAGCGATTGTGCTGTAAAATCCACCATGGGAACGATGCGCGCATAGTTCAAGCGGGTCGGGCCGATAACCCCGACGACGCCGACCACCCGTCCATCCGATCCGCGATAGGGCGCGGCGATAACCGACGAACCCGACAGCGAAAAGAGCTTGTTCTCCGACCCGATGAAAATGCGCGTCGCGCTGCCTTCGCGCGCGCTGTCGAGCAGGCCGGCGATGTCCTGCTTTGTTTCGAGCTCGTCGAGCAGCTGGCGCACCCGGTCGAGATCGCCGACCGCGCTGTCGTCGAGCAGATTCGCCTGCCCGCGCACGATCAGCACCGGCCGGTCGGCGCCGTCGACCGACCAGATGGCCAGCCCGCGCGAAACCAGATCGGCGGCGGCGCGGTCGATCGCGATCCGTTCGTCCTCTATCTCGCGCCGCACCCGTGCCATTGCCTCGGCCAGCGTCAGGCCGCCGAGCATCGCAGAGATATAATTGCCCGCCTCGACCAGCGCCGACGGACCCAATCCGGCGGGCAGGTCGATGACGCGGTTTTCGACCGATCCATCGCCCGCGACGAGGACGACGAGCGCCTGACGGTCGGCCATCGGAACGAAGGCGACCTGCTTGAGCACGCGTTCATGCTTGGGAACGAGGACAAGGCCGGCGCAGGCCGAAAGCCCCGACAGCGTGGCCGTCGCCTGCGCCAGTGCGCTTTCGATCGGGCCGCCTTCGGCAAGGCTTGCCTCGATCTGCGCGCGATCCTCGGCCGAGGGTTCGGCGACCTGCATCATCCCGTCGACGAACAGGCGCAGCCCCTGTTCGGTCGGCAGGCGTCCGGCGCTGGTGTGCGGGCTTGCGAGCAGGCCGAGCTCTTCGAGATCCTGCATGACGTTGCGGATCGAAGCGGGCGACAGGTTGAGCGTCGCCAGCTTCGACAGCGTGCGCGATCCGACCGGTTGACCATTTTCCAGATAGGCATCGACGACGAGCCGGAACACGTCGCGCGCGCGCGTCGTCAATTCGGTGATCGGCGGGGTCGTCATGGTATGGATTTAGGGATGCGAAGGGGCGGGGGCAAGCATCGCGCTGCCCGCGGCTCCGTCCGGCTGGGCCTGCCGAGGCGGCGCGAGGATCGCGCGATAGAGGCGCGCGACGCTTTCGGATGCGGCGTGCCAGGAAAAGGCGGCGCTTCTTGCGCGTGCGGCGGCGCCCATTGCGCGCCGCGCGTCGCCGTCCTCAATGAGCCGAACGAGCACGTCCGAATAGGCGCGGCGGTCGCCGGGCGTGCATAGATGACCCGTTTCGCCCTCCACGATCAGCGCGCTCGCGCTCGGCGCATCGGCGCTGACCACGGGCAGGCCCGATGCCATCGCCTCGAGCACGACATTGCCAAAGGCTTCGGTCGTGCTCGGGTTGAGCATGATGTCGGCGCTGGCAACCGCGTGGGCGAGTTCCTGTCCGTCGAGATGGCCGGTAAGCACGGCGGACGGCAGCGCTGCAAAAGCCTCGGTCGCCGGTCCTGCGCCGACCACAAGCGGCGTGACTGGGTGGCTGGACAGCAATTCGCGCAATATCGCGACATATTCCTCGACGCCCTTTTCCAGCACCAGGCGACCGAAGAAGAGGATGACGATCCGGTCGTCGGCGATTCCGCGCGTGCGGCGCCATTCCAGGCTGCGCTGCGACGGCGCGAAAAGGTCGCGATCGACGCCGCGACTCCACAGGCTGACCCGGTCGTCGCCGCGTAGCGAGCGCATCTCGTCGATAAGACCCGGAGTCGGGGCGAGAACATGATCGGCGCGGCGATAGAAACGATGGATGTGGCGGTCGACCACGGGCCGCAGCCAGTCGAGGCCGTAATAGCCGAGATAGGTTTCGAACCGCGTGTGCAGGCTGACGACAAGCGGCGTGCCGCGATCGAGGGCGAAGGTCTGCGCGCGGGTGCCGAGAATATCGGGGGTCGCGACATGGATGATGTCGGGCGCGAACCGCATCAGGTCGCGGCGGGTGGCACGGGGCAGGCCGAGCGCGAGCCGAAATTCGCTGCGCACCGGCAGCGCGACCGACGGCACCGGAACCAGGTCGCCCGCCGGTTCGAACGCCGGCGTGTCGGTGACGGGAGAATAGACCCGCACCGCGGCGCCCGCATGCTGCTCGAGATGCGCGACAAGGCGGTTGAGCGCCTGGTTCGCGCCTTCGCGCACATAGTTGTAATTTCCCGTAAATAACGCGATCCGCACCTTACACCTGTCGAAAATTGAGCACCGCGTTGAGCACGAACATCGCGAGCCCGGCAAAGACGGACACGATCACGCGGGCGACGAGATAGTGGATGGCGGTCCATTTCAGCAAGGCGACAAAGAGCAGGATGGTGATCGCCATGCCCACCCCCGCGTTGACCAGAAAGATCAGATAGCCTGACCCGATGGCGCGATCGGTGCCGCGAAATATCCACGAACGGCCGAGCGCATAATGCAGGCTGTTCGAGGTCAGAAAGCCGATCGCCGCCGCGGGCACCGCCTGCATCCTGCCCCATTGCACCAGGCCCCAGAGCACGGCGAGACCGACCAGAAAGACGGCGCTGCTGACCGCCGTGTTCTTGAGCAGCATGCCGCCGACGCGGCGATTGAACAGGCGCGACGCCAGCCCGGCTTCGCCCGCCGGGGCCTGTCCGTTGGCGGGCAATTCCGCCCCTGCACTATAGTCGGTCATGCAGCGGCGTGGGCCGCGAGCGGGCGATCGCCATAGGCTTCATCATCGCGCGCATCGGGCCAGGCGGTGCGGCGCCCGACCCACGGGTTGAGGAAGAGCCACGGCAGCTTGATGAACAGCAATTCGGAATGGATGAAGGCATCGATAGCGCGTTCCCACCAGCGCGGGCGGCGGCGACCGTGGGCGACCAGCCAGGCTTCATAAGGAGCCCAGTGGCTCGGTTCGTCCTTGTGGATGATCCGGAAAATCCGGGTCAGGATCGGATCGTCGAGCACGAAGCGGTTCTTCAGCAGGGTTTCGACCTGCTTGTAGCCGCGCCGTTCGGTCAGCGCGATGACGCGGCAGAGCCGTTCGAACAGCTCGTCGCGATCGATGACCGCCTGCGTATCGAGCTTGTCGATCGGCGTGCGAAAGACGATTTCGACGAAGCGGTCGATATGCCCGAAGGTGCGATCGACATCGAGCGGCATCGAGCCGCGCCGTTCGAACCAGCGACGAAACATCATATAATGTTTGCGCTCGTCGCCGCGGTGGCTTTCGATCGCGGCGATCAAGGCTAGATCGTCGGGCGTCCGCGCGCGAACCGCTTCGATAACCCGGTCGATCGCGGTATAGCCGCGATGTTCGTTATAAATATAGATCGACCCGAGTACGAGCAGATAGCGTTCGCGCAACCAGCGCAGCATAGGCATCTCCCACCAAAGCGACTGATTATCACCCTTCGCGGCGCTAGTCGAATGGCGCGATGCCGCTTTGTCGCCCTGCTTTGCCGAAATCGGGTCGAGCTGCGCGATGAAAACAGGTGCATCGGATGCATCTTATGCCTAGCCTTCGTCAAGGTTCGAGCGGTCTGGGCCGCGGGGAGAGAAAAGCATGACGACACGTCCGCTCGATCGCGACGATCCGCTCGACGATTTCGACCGGCGGACGATCCGGCTGCTCGGCACCGACCGGCTCGTCTATGTGACGGGCGGCGGCCCGGCGGTGATCGTGATGACCGAGATGCCGGGGATCAGCCCGCATGTCGCGCGGTTCGCGCGCTGGGTCCGCGATGCGGGCTTCACCGTCTATATGCCGCATATCTTCGGGAAGGACGGCGCGGTGCCGCGCATGCCGGGCGCATTGTTCACGATGATCGGCGGGTGCATCAGCCGCCAGTTCCGCGCTTTTCAGGCGAACGAAAGCTCGCCGGCGACGCAGTGGCTGCGCGCGCTCGCGGCGCTGGCGCATGAAGAATGCGGCGGCAACGGCGTCGGCGCGATCGGCATGTGCTTTACCGGCAATTTTGCGCTGTCGATGATGCTTGAGCCCGCGGTGCTCGCGCCGGTGCTCGCGCAGCCCTCGCTGCCGCTCAACGATCCTGCGGGAATGCATATCGCGCCCGATGAGCTGGCGGCGGTGAAGGCGCGGATGGAGGCCGAGGATCTGACCGTGCTCGCCTATCGCTTCGCGGGCGACAAATTTTGCAAGGCGGCGCGCTTTGCGGCGTATGCGGACGCGCTGGGCGACCGCTTCGTCGGCCGCGTCCTGCCCGACGAGGCGGCGAACCCCGACAGTCCGATGAAAAACCCGCACAGCGTCGTCACCATCCACCTGATCGACGAGGCAGGCCAGCCGACGGTGCAGGCGCGGGACGAAATCCTCGATTTCTTCAAGATGCGGTTGAGTGGATGACGGCGCGCGCCTAAGAGCCGCGCCTTCAACGATGAAAGGAATATCATGCGACCCTCCGGCCGCGCGCCCGACCAGATGCGCCCCATCGCCATCGAAACCGAATTCACCATCCACGCCGAAGGCAGCGTGCTGGTAAGCTTCGGCAACACCAAGGTGCTCGTCACCGCCAGCGTCGAGGAGAAGGTGCCGCCCTTCCTGCGCGGCAAGGGGCAGGGCTGGGTGACCGCCGAATATGGCATGCTGCCCCGCGCGACGCACACGCGCGGCAGCCGCGAGGCGGCGAAGGGCAAGCAGTCGGGACGGACGCAGGAAATTCAGCGGCTTATCGGGCGCAGCTTGCGCGCCGTCGTCGATATGAAGAAGCTCGGCGAGCGCCAGATCGTGATCGATTGCGACGTGATCCAGGCCGACGGCGGCACGCGCACCGCGTCGATTTCGGGCGCGTGGGTCGCGCTGCGGCTTGCGGTCGACAAGCTGATCGCGGCCAAGGCGATTGCGGAAGACCCGATCGAGGACAAGGTCGCGGCGATTTCCTGCGGCATGTATCAGGGCACCGCCGTCCTCGACCTCGACTATGACGAGGATTCGAACGCCGAAGCCGACGGCAATTTCGTGCTGACCGGCAAGGGCCAGATTGTCGAAGTGCAGGCGAGCGCCGAAGGCGCGACCTATGACGAGGAAGGCTTGCTGCGCCTCCTCCGCCTCGCGCGCATCGGCTGCGGCGAGATTTTCGCGGCGCAGGACAAGGCGGTGGGACGATAGAGTCTGATTTGAGTTCACGCGAAGACGCGAAGGCGCGAAGATGTAGCGTTTGCCGCGAAGCGGCCTCCTTTATCCCCGTCGCGTCATGACGCATCGTCGATATTAAAGGGGCCTGTCAGCCCGGAGCTTCTTCTTCGCGCCTTCGCGTCTTCGCGTGAACCAATTTAACCGACGGAAAATGGATCAGCCGATGCCGTACCGCAAACTCACCCCAGGCAAACTCGTCATCGCGAGCCATAATGCGGGCAAGGTGCGCGAGATTCGGGCACTGCTGTTGCCTTATGGCATCGAACCGGTGTCGGCGGGCGACCTGGGGCTTCCTGAACCCGACGAAACCGGGACGACATTCTGCGAAAATGCGCTGCTCAAGGCACATGCGAGTGCGTCGGCTGCGGGTCTTCCCGCGCTTGCCGACGACAGCGGGCTGGAGGTCGCGGCGCTGGGCGGGCGGCCCGGCGTCTATACGGCCGACTGGGCCGAACGGCAGTGGTTCGAGGGCGAAAAGGGGCGCGACTGGTATATGGCGATGGGAAAGGTCGAAGGCTTGCTCGCCGAGCAGGGGCCGGGCGTCGACCGCAGCGCCTGTTTCGTTTGCACGCTGGCGCTCGCCTGGCCTGACGGCCACGCCGAAATCTTCGAGGGCCGGGCGACTGGCAGCCTGACCTGGCCGCCGCGCGGTACGCTGGGGTTCGGTTATGATCCGGTCTTCGTACCGACCGGCAAGTCCCTGACTTATGCCGAGATCGATCCGGCCGAAAAACATGCGATCAGCCACCGGGCCGATGCCTTTGCGAAGCTGGTGGCGGGGGTGTTCTAGATCCTTCGTCGCCCCCGCGCAGGCGGGGCCGCTGGAGGTTTGTTTCGATCATCGCTGCGAAAACCGATAGCGGCCCCCGCCTGCGCGGGGGCGACGAGATTTTGCATTCTATTGAGTATATGTCGCCTCCCATGACAGAACCGCTCGCCCTCTATGTCCATTGGCCCTTTTGCGTCAGCAAATGCCCCTATTGCGACTTCAACAGCCATGTCCGCGAGAGCGTCGATCAGGCGGTCTGGCGCGCAGCATTGCTTTCGGATCTGCGGCACGAGGCGACGCTGCTGCCGGGGCGCCGAGTGTCGTCGATCTTCTTCGGGGGCGGCACGCCCAGCCTGATGCCGCCCGCGACGGTGGCGGCGGTGATCGCCGAGGCGGCGGCACTGTGGGGCCTGACCGACGACTGCGAGATCACGCTGGAGGCCAATCCCAACTCGGTCGAGGTTGCCGCCTTCGCCGATCTGGCGGCCGCGGGGGTCAATCGGGTGTCGATCGGCGTGCAGAGCTTCGATCCGCAAGTGCTTGAATTTCTGGGGCGCGCGCACAGCGGGGACGAGGCACGGCGGGCGATTGCGGCGGCGCAGGCGCATTTCCGCCGTGCCAGCTTCGACCTTATCTACGCGCGGCCGGGCCAAGGGCTTGCCGACTGGGAGCGCGAACTTGCCGATGCACTGGGGTTCGGCACCGGGCATCTTTCGCTCTATCAACTGACCATCGAACCCGGCACACGCTTCGCGACGCTCGCCGCCAAGGGCGAGCTTGTCCTGCCCGACGGCGATGCGGCTGCGGACCTGTTCGACGCGACGCAGGCGATGACGCGCGCGGCGGGGCTGCCGCGCTACGAAGTGTCGAACCATGCAAGGCCGGGCGAGGAAAGCCGCCATAATCTGACCTATTGGCGCTACGGCGATTACGCGGGGGTCGGGCCCGGCGCGCATGGGCGGCGGCTGGCGCAGGCGACCGAGCGCCACAAGAAGCCTGAGAATTTCATCACGGCGGTCGAACGCAACGGCCACGGCCTGAAGGTCGAGACCGACCTGCCGCCGCACGAACGCGCGACCGAGGCGATGCTGATGGGCCTGCGGCTGACCGAGGGCATCGATCTGGCGCGGATCGAGGTGCGGAGCGGCTTGGCGCGCGACGCGTTCGTCGATGCCGATGCGGTGGCGCGGCTGGCCGGGCAGGGGCTGATGCAGCAGACCGGCGACCGGCTGGGCGTGACCGACGACGGCATATTGCTGCTCGACAGCATCCTTTCCGAGGTGGTGCGAACAGGCTAGACCACTGCAAAGCCCTTTCGCCCTGAGCTTGTCGAAGGGCCGTTCTTCCCTTTTGGAGGCTGAAAGAAAGGACGGGGCTTCGACAAGCTCAGCCCGAACGGAGTGGGTTTTGTTTGACGTCCTGATCCGCGACTGGGACGCCCATCTGGCGCATGAAAAGCGCCGGTCGGACCATACGCGGCGCGCCTATATCGCGACCGCCGAGCGCTTTTGCGGCTTTCTGGCGCATTATCGCGGCGGCGCGGTCGATGCGCGCATGCTCAAAGGTCTGACCCCGAACGATCTGCGCTCCTATCTTGCCGATCGCCGCGCGGACGGGCTGGGCAATGCCTCGGCGGCGCGCGAATTGTCGGCGCTGCGCAGCTTCCTGCGCTTTGTCGGCGGATCGAACGCCAGCGTGCCGCAGATGCGCGGACCGCGCGTCAAAAAGGGGCTGCCGCGCCCGGTCGCGCCCGCCGAGGCGATGCAGCTTGCACAGGATGTCGAGGACAATGCCCGCGAAGCCTGGGTCGGCGCGCGCGATTTTGCCTTGCTGCTGCTGCTCTATGGTGCGGGTCTGCGCATCGGCGAGGCGCTATCGCTGACCGGCGCGGCGCTGCCGCTCGGCGAAACGCTGCGCGTGACCGGCAAGCGCGGCAAGACGCGGATCGTGCCGATCCTGCCCGCGGTCGCGGCGGCGGTCGCACGCTATGCCGCGGCCTGCCCCTGGCCGATGGGCAAGGATGCGCCGCTGTTCGTCGGCGCGCGCGGCGGGCCGCTGCAACCGGGCGTCGTGCGGGCCAGCGTCCGGCAGGCGCGCCGCGCGCTCGGCCTGCCCGAGCGCACGACGCCGCACGCGCTGCGCCACAGCTTCGCAACGCATCTGCTCGCGGGCGGGGCCGATTTGCGCAGCCTGCAGGAACTCTTGGGCCATGCGAGTCTGGCGTCGACGCAGATCTACACCGCCGTCGATGCCGCGCATCTGCTCGACGTCTATCGCAGCGCCCACCCGCGCGCCGGCTAGTCGCGGCGGTGCTTGGGTTTCCAGGTGAAGACGCGCCAGAAATAGAGAAGGACCAGCGAGCCGATCGCGACGAGCGCGAGCGGGCCGACGAACTGTTCGATATCGGCGAACTGTTTGCCGAACCAGTTGCCTGCGCCAGCGAGCGCGGCGATCCAGATCGTCGATCCGGCGGCGGTCCACAGCAGGAATTTCGCCTGATTCATATGGACCATGCCCGCAGGCAGCGACACCATCGTCCGCGCGACGGGCATGAATCGCGCGACGAAGACGATGCCCGGACCATATCGGACGAAGCCCGCGTGCAGCCGCTCGACCTCGTGCCAGTCGAGCGTCAGCCAGCGGCCGTGGCGGTCGATAAAGGGCTTCAGCCGCTTGTAGCCGATCCAGCGCCCGATCGCATACCACACCCAATTGCCCGCCGTGGTGCCGGCGACCGCGACCGCGACGAGCGTCCAGAAGTCGAAGCGTCCTTGCGCGACCGCGATGCCGCCCAGCCCCATGATGACTTCGGACGGGACGGGCGGGAAGACGTTTTCGAGGAACATCAGGACGGCAATGCCCCAATATCCCCACGCCTGAATCAGATCGAGGATGAATTCGGTCATGGAAGGCAAACGCGGTGGGAGCTCAAGCGATCCGGCGTTCTATCGCATCCCAGATCATGCCGGCCGTATCGCTGTTGTTGAAGCGGTCGATCGCAACGATGCCGGTCGGCGAGGTGACGTTGATTTCGGTGAGCCATTCGCCGCCGATCACGTCGATACCGACGAAGATCAGGCCGCGTTCCTTGAGCTGTGGGCCGAGCGCGGCGCAGATTTCCTGCTCGCGCGGCGTCAATTCGGCCGCTTCGGCATAGCCGCCGACGGCAAGGTTCGACCGGAATTCGCCTTCGCCGGGTTTGCGGTTGATCGCGCCCGCCACGTCGCCGTCGACCAGCACGATCCGCTTGTCGCCTTTGGACACGCTGGGCAGGAATTGCTGGACCATGAAGGGTTCGGGCCAGACCTGACCGAACAGTTCGACCAGTGCGCCCAGATTGCTGCCGTCGGCGTCGATGCGGAACACCGCCTTGCCGCCGTTGCCGTGCAGCGGCTTGACGACGACGGCGCCGTAGCGCGCCTGAAAATCCTTCACCGCGTCGAGATCGCGCGTGACCATCGTCGGCGGCATGAATTGCGGAAAATCGAGCACGAAAACCTTTTCGGGCGCGTTGCGCACCGAAACGGGATCATTGACCACCAGCGTCTCGCCCCGAATGCGTTCGAGCAGCCAGGTACCGGTAAGATAGCCGAGGTCGAAGGGCGGATCCTGCCGCATCAGCACGACATCGACATCGCGGCCGAGGTCGATCGTTACGGGATCGCCGAAGCGGTAATGCGCGCCGGACTCGCGCTTGACGTCGAGAACGGGGTGCGCCCGTGTCGTCAGCCGTCCGGCCTCCCAGGTCAGCCCGCGCACATCGTAGTGATAGAGGGTGTAGCCGCGTTCGAGCGCTTTCAGCATTAACGCGAAACTGCTGTCGCCGCCGATGTTGATGCCATCCATCGGGTCCATTTGAACCGCCGCGCACAGGGTCATTCCGTCTTCCTTCAGGGCTGCCAGACGTGGACCAGATGGCGAGGCAAGCGCCCCGGCGCAAGGAGCATCACGTCGATGCGAATATCATCATCAGGTCGCGCAAAGCGCACGCTGAGCATTTCTGCGGCTGCAGCGACGCGGCGCAGGCGAAATTCGTCGATCGCCATATCGAGATCGACGGCGCGATCGCGCCATTTCACTTCGACGAAAGCGAGTGTGCGGCCGCGCCGCGCCACCAGATCGACTTCGCCCGCGGGAACGCGCAGCCGTTCGCCCAGGATACGCCAGCCATGCAGGCGCAGCCACCAGGCGGCGCGCCGTTCGGCCCGGCGTCCGCGCGCTTCGGCGGCGGCGCGGTTCAAGCGCGATCCTTAAGCGCGAGTGCGCGCGCATAAACGGCGTGACGGTCGAGCCCGAAGCGTTTGGCGACGGCCTTGGCGGCTTTGGCCACCGGCTGCTCGTCCAGCGCCTCGCGCAGCGCCGCTTCGATCGCGTCGTCGTCCGCGGCTTCGACCGCCTGCTCCTGGGGTGGGCCGACCATCACGACGATCTCGCCCTTGGGCGGCGCGTCGGCGTAGCGGGCGGCGAGCGCTTCGAGGGGGCCGGTGACGCATTCTTCGTATAATTTGCTGATTTCGCGCGCGACCGCAGCCTCGCGATTGCCGAGGCCGGCGGCGAGCGCGGCCAGGGTCGCGACGAGGCGCGGCCCGCTTTCATAGAAGACGAGTGTGGCGCGCAGAGCGGCGAATTCGGCGATGGCGTCGGCGCGTGCCTTGGCCTTGTTCGGCAGGAAGCCCGCAAAAAGAAAGCGATCGCTTGGCAGGCCCGAGAGGGTGATGGCGGCGATCGCGGCGCAGGGGCCGGGCAGGGTGGTGATCGCCCGTCCCGCCGCGCGCGCATCGCGCACCAGCTTGTAGCCGGGGTCCGAAATCAGCGGGGTTCCGGCGTCGGACACCAGCACGACGACTTCGTCCGCCATCCGGGCAACCAGCGCCGCACGGGCGCGTTCGTCGCTATGATCGTGATAGGGGGTCATCGGAACACGCAAGCCCAGATGTGCGAGCAGCTTTGCCGTGACGCGCGTATCCTCCGCCGCGATCACGTCGGCGCGCGCAAGCACCGCCGCGGCGCGCGGGGTGATGTCGCCAAGGTTGCCGATGGGCGTCGCGACGATATAGAGACCGGGCAAGGGAGATATAGAGATGGTCGAATCCGGCATGGCGGCAGAGATGGCAGAAACGACGCGCGAGCGCCAAGGGAATGCGTCGCCGCGGCGGCAATTGCTGCGCGGTATCGCGACGCTGGCGCTTGGCGGGCTGCTCGCCGCATGCCAGGTGGTGCCAAAGACCAACGGTCCGGCCACCCCACCGCCGCCCGACAAGCCCACCGACAATGTCGGCCCCGGCCTGCCGACCGATACCGACCGCCACCGCGTCGCGCTGCTCGTTCCGCAGACGGGAACCAACGCCGATGTCGGCATGGCGATCGCCAATGCGACGACGATGGCGCTGCTCGATACCAAGGCCGACAAGGTCCGCATCACGACGTATGACACCGCGCTGGGCGCCGCCGCGGCTGCGAAGCAGGCGGTGGCCGACGGCAACAAGCTGATCCTCGGCCCGCTGCTCAGCGAGGATGTCACCGCGGTGGCGCCGATCGCGCGGGCGGCGAAGGTGCCCGTCATCAGCTTTTCGAACGACAGCAGCGTCGCGGGCAACGGCGTCTTCATCATGGGCTTCGTTCCCGGCCAGTCGGTCGAGCGGGTCGTGAGCTTTGCCCGCGCCAAGGGGCAGCAGCGCTTCGGCGCGCTGATCCCCAAGAATCTTTATGGCGAGCGGTCGATGGCGGCGTTCAAGGCGGCGGTCGCCAATGCGGGCGGAACGCTCGTCGCGACCGAAACCTATGACCGCAGCGCCGCAGCGCTGACGGGCGCGGCGCGCCGTCTGGCGAGTGCGGGTGCGATGGACGCGGTGCTGATCGCCGATGTCGGCGGCAATGCGGTGCGCGCGGTTCCGATCATCAAGGGCGCGGGACAGCGCCAGATCCTCGGCACCGAATTGTGGAACACCGATGCGACGCTGGGCGGCAATCCGGCGATGCGCGGTGCATGGTTCGCCAGCGTTTCGGACGGCCTCTACGGCCAGCTCGCCACCAAATATCGCACCCGGTTCGGCAAGGCGCCCTATCGCCTGGCCAGCCTCGGCTATGATTCGGTGCTGCTGACGGTGCGCATTGCGCGTGACTGGAAGCCGGGGACCAACTTTCCTGCCGGGCGCCTGATGGCGGCGGACGGGTTCGGCGGCATCGACGGCATCTTCCGCTTCAACGACCGCGGCATCGCGATCCGCGCGCTGGAGGTCAGCGAGGTGGGGGCGGGCGGCTTCCGCGTGATCGACCCCGCGCCCGCCAAATGGTAGGGTCCGGATCCTAGGGGCGGCGGGCGTGGCATAGCCGCCACAGTCGGACGAAAACCGCCGGTAAATTGCGCACGGCAACCTTTACGCCGCGCCAATGTTCATTATATGTGCACCGCGCGCGCGTTTGCGCGCCCGCTGCGCATATGAACTGAAACGACACAGGAGATACAGCTATACGCCCGCCCATGACCCGCCGCCCGCTGGCGCCAATGCCGCCGAAGAACGGCCCGCGATACAATGAATTCATCGCCTCGCCCAAGGTCCGTGTGATCGACGAGGAAGGCGAAAATCTGGGCGTAATGCTGACTGCTGAAGCGATCGAACAGGCGGCCGAAGTCGGCCTCGATCTGGTCGAAGTATCCCCCAACGCCGATCCGCCGGTGTGCAAGTTCCTGGATGTGGGCAAGTATAAATACGAAGCCCAGAAAAAAGCCAATGCGGCCCGCAAGACGCAGAAGACCCAGGAAATCAAAGAGATCAAGATGCGTCCGAACATCGACGATCATGATTTCGAAGTGAAGATGAAGAAGGTCTTCGACTTCCTCGAGGAAGGTGACAAGGTCAAGATGACCATGCGCTTCCGCGGCCGCGAAATGAGCCATACGCAGCTCGGCCTCAACGTGCTGCAGCGCGTGGCGGAGATGACGGCAGAGATCGCCAAGGTCGAGGCGCATCCGCGCACCGAAGGGCGGCAGATGCTGATGGTGCTCGCACCCAAATAGGATTTGCGGCTCAGCCGATACGAAAATCGAGGGCGGTCGTTCCGGCGGAGCGGCCGCCCGCTTCGTATCGGCGTTCGACCATGCGGACATGGCCGCTCGCGCCGATCATGACCAGCGTCGAGGCGCGCGTGCCATAGACCTCGCCGCGCAGGAACAGTGCCGGGTCTCCTTCGGCGGTCAGCGTATCGAGCAGCCCTTCGGGGTCGGCGCCGGCCTCGACCGTGGCGGCCAGCGCAGCGCGCAGCCGTTCGGCGCGCGGGCAGGGGCGGTCGGCGGGTTCGTTGGCAAGGGCATGAACGCCGTCCGCCAGCGCCGCGATCAGCGGCTGGGGCCGGTTGGTGAGCAGGCGGGCATTTCCATCGGCGGCGAACAGATTGAAGGCATTGAACCGGTCGAGATCGGCTTCGGACGGATCGCCGAAACGCCCGTCGCCGCGCAGCATGTCGACGACGAGCGCGCCGCGCGATTCCTTCGCCGGATCGGGCATCGCGCCGCGGACATTGGTCACCACGACGACGCGTCCGCTCGGTCGATGCACGCCAAGCCATGTCCCGCCGGCTTGCAGGTCGCGCCCGGCTACGATGCCGCTGTCATCGTCCCATTCGGCGAGCGCCGCCGCAGGCCGCGCGTGAAACTCGTCACGGTTGCCGATCAGGATCAGCGGCCAGTCGGGATGGACGCGGCGAGCAAGGGCGACGACACACATGCGCTGCCTATCGGAGAGCGCGGCGGATTTGCCAAGCGTTTACGGTGTGTTGCGCGCCTACATCACCAATTGTCCAGCGCGCGAATGGATGATAGTCTGCCCCCATCTTTCTGGAGGGGGAGATCAACATGAATGTAGCCGTCAAAACGCCGTGGCACCTGTGGGTCGTCGGGGCCGTATCGCTCGTCTGGAACGCCTTCGGCGCGATGGACTATGTGATGACCAAGATCCAGAATCCCGATTATCTGGCCGCTTTCACGCCCGAGCAGCAGGCGTGGTTTACGGGCTTTCCGGTCTGGGCGAACGCGGGATGGGCGCTCGGCGTTTGGGGATCGGTGCTCGGATCGCTTCTGCTGCTCGTCCGCAGCCGCCATGCGGTCACAGCGTTCCTGGTATCGCTCGTCGGGCTGGCCGTCAGCTGTATCTACCAGTTCGGTATGCATTATGGCGACCTGATGCGGATGTTCGGAACCTTCCCGATGGTCTTCACCGCGGTCATCTGGGTCATCCTGATCGCGCTGTTCGTCTACGCACGCAAACAGGCCGCGGCCGGGGTGCTGCGTTAGGTAGTGCGGATAAGCTGAGAACCGTCGCCCCCGCGAAGGCGGGGGCCGCTATCGGCCTTTTCCTTGGGCGCTGCGTAAGCCGACGGCGGCCCCCGCCTTCGCGGGGGCGACGGTTTTTCACCTACCGCGCGCGAATGAATGCCCGAACGTCCTCGGACAATTTGTGGCGATCCTCGTCGCGGATATACATCATGTGGCCGGCGTCATAATATTTATACTCGATCCGATCCTGCGGGATGCCGGTGCGCGACAGCGAATATTCGGCGGCGAAAAAGGGCGTCGCGAAATCATAATAGCCCTGACCGACAAAGACGCGCAGTCCGCTGTTTTCGCGCAGCGCCTGCCCGATATAGGGCGCGACGTTGAGATAGGCGTTGGTGTCGCGGCCTCCGATGCGCCAGTCCCACTGGCCGCCGATGCCGCTGATCGATTGATATTCGCGGTCGGTCTTGAACCCCAGCGTATCGCGCGCCCAGCTGTTGATCGCGGCGGTGTAGCCCGCGTCGATGCCATAGAAGCTGGGATCATTGTCGGGCTCTTCGCCGGCATTGTCATAGTCCTTGCCCGTGTAGCGGCTGTCGAGCCGGCCGACGGTCAGGCCGCGGTCGCGCAGCAATTCCTTGTAGAAGCGGCCGGGCGTGACGCGCAGATCCGCCTGTTCGAGATAGGTTTCGGACAGGCCGGTGAAGCGGGCAAGCTCGCGGCGGATCGCGGCGCGTTCCTCGCCCTGCAGCTTCTGCCCCTTGAGCAGCGCCGCGGCATAGGGCCCGATCGCCCACTGGCGCGCCTCTTCGGCGAATTGTTCGACCGACGGCGCGCTTGCCTTGCCGTGATAGAGGGCGGTCGTCGCCATCGAAGGGAGGTTGGTGATATAGCTGAGCTCGTTGCCCGGTGTATCGGACCCGGCCGCGAAATCGAGCACCGTCGAGATGAGGATGATGCCGTTGAGGCCGACATCGTTGAAGGTGACATTCATCAACTGGTTCGCGACCGCCGCCGAGCGCGTGGTGCCATAGCTTTCCCCGCCCAGGAATTTGGGGCTGTTCCAGCGGCCATTGTCGTTGAGCCAGCGGCGGATGACTTCGGCGACGGCTTTCGCGTCCTGCGTCACGCCATAATAATCCTTGGGGTCGGCCTTGCCGATCAGGTGCGAGAAGCCGGTGCCGGGCGGGTCGATGAAGACGATGTCGGTCACGTCGAGCAGCGAATCGGGGTTGTCGACGATGGGGTAAGGCGGGGCGCCGTCATCCTTGGCATCACTGGGGATCGCGACGCGCTTCGGCCCGAACGCACCCATCATCAACCAGACGGTGCCCGACCCGGGCCCGCCGTTGAACAGAAAAGTCACCGGGCGGCCCGGATCGCGCGGCTCCTTGATATAGGAGGTGGTGACGATCGCCGCTTCGGGCACGCCATCCTTGTTCTTCAGGATCGTCTCGCCGATCGTCGCGGCATAGCCGATCTTCTGCCCGCCAAACGTCCCCGAAAGGCGCGTCGTGCGCACCTGCGGCACGACGTCCTCGGCTTTTTCCGGCTTGGCTTTTTCGGCCGGCGCGTCCTGCGCGGCAAGCGTGGCAGGAACCGCAGCGGCAAGCGCCAGCGCGATCAGCGACAGACCCGTTTTCATAGATATTCTCCCCGTTTGTGGCGCGGACGCTAGGCCGCGCGTAAAGGGGAGACAAGGCTACTTGTCGGTTACAATCGGGCTTTGGTCGAAGGGGGCGTTACCGCCCCCACTTCGTCTTGCTCTGCTTCCCGAAGCGGCCCTTGCGCGTACCCGGCTTGCCTTCGTTCGAGCGGCCGACGCGCGGGGCGACCTGTTCGTCTGCGGGCAGGCCGAGTTCGTCGGCTTCGAGGCGGCGGATTTCGTCGCGCAGGCGGCCGGCTTCCTCGAATTCCAGGTCGGCGGCGGCGTCGCGCATCCGCTTTTCGAGGTCGGCGATATAGGCGCGCAGATTGTGGCCGACCATATGGTCGGGCTTATCGTCGCCGAGGTCGATGGTGACCTGATCCTTCGACGCGACATGCGCGATGATGTCGCCGATGTTGCGCTTGATCGTCGTCGGCGTGATGCCATGTTCTTCGTTATACGCTTGTTGCTTGGCGCGGCGGCGGTCGGTTTCGCGCAGCGCGCGTTCCATGCTGCCGGTGATGCGGTCGGCGTAGAGGATGACGCGGCCATCGACGTTGCGCGCGGCACGGCCGATCGTCTGGACGAGGCTGGTTTCGCTGCGCAGAAAGCCTTCCTTGTCGGCGTCGAGGATCGCGACGAGCCCGCATTCGGGAATGTCGAGGCCCTCGCGCAGCAGGTTGATACCGACGAGCACGTCGAACACGCCGAGCCTGAGGTCGCGAATGATCTCGATGCGCTCGAGCGTTTCGACGTCGCTGTGCATGTAACGGACCTTGAGCCCCGCTTCGTGCAGGAACTCGGTCAGATCCTCGGCCATGCGCTTGGTGAGCGTGGTGACGAGGGTGCGATAACCCGCCGCGGCGGTCTTCTTCGCCTCGGCGATCAGATCGTCGACCTGCTCCTCGACCGGCTTGATCTCGACCGGCGGGTCGATCAGCCCGGTCGGGCGGATGACCTGCTCGGCGAAAACGCCCTGGGTGCGGTCCATTTCCCACGGCCCCGGGGTTGCCGACACGCTGACCGTCTGGGGGCGCATCATGTCCCATTCGGCGAAACGCAACGGCCGGTTGTCGATGCAGGAGGGCAGGCGAAAGCCATATTCGGCGAGGGTGATCTTGCGGCGATGGTCGCCCTTCGACATCGCGCCGATCTGCGGGATCGTCTGATGGCTTTCATCGACGAACAGCAAGGCATTGTCGGGGAGATATTCGAACAAGGTCGGCGGCGGCTCGCCCGGCAGGCGGCCGGTCAGGAAGCGGCTGTAATTCTCGATTCCCGCGCAGCTTCCGGTGGCGGCGATCATTTCGAGGTCGAAATTGGTCCGCTGTTCGAGCCGCTGCGCTTCGAGCAGCCGGCCTTCGGTTTCGAGTTCCTTCAGGCGCTCGGCGAGTTCGTGGCGGATCGCTTCGGTCGCCTGCTTCAGCGTCGGGCCGGGCGTGACATAGTGGCTGTTGGCATAGACGCGCACATAGTTGAGGCTGGCGATCTTCTTGCCGGTCAGCGGGTCGAATTCGGTGATCTCCTCGATCTCGTCACCGAAGAAGCTGACACGCCACGCCATATCCTCATAGTGCGACGGGAAAATTTCGAGGCTGTCGCCGCGGACGCGGAAATTGCCGCGCGCGAAGGCCTGGTCGTTGCGCTTGTATTGCAGGGCGACGAGCTTGCGGATGATCTCTCCGCTGTCGACGACCTGACCCTTCTTCAAATCGAAGATCATCGCCGAATAGGTCTCGACCGATCCGATGCCGTAAAGGCACGATACCGAGGCGACGATGATGACGTCGTCGCGTTCGAGAAGGGCGCGCGTCGCCGAATGGCGCATGCGGTCGATCGCCTCGTTTACGCTGCTTTCCTTCTCGATATAGGTGTCGGACCGCGGCACATAGGCCTCGGGCTGGTAATAGTCGTAATAGCTGACGAAATATTCGACCGCATTGTTCGGAAAGAAGCTCTTGAACTCGCCGTAGAGCTGCGCCGCGAGAATCTTGTTGGGCGCGAGGATCAGCGCCGGGCGCTGCAACTCCTCGATCACCTTCGCCATGGTGAAGGTCTTGCCCGATCCCGTGACGCCCAGCAGCACCTGGTCGCGCTCGCCCTCCCTGGCGGTATCGACCAGCTCGCGGATCGCGGTCGGCTGATCGCCCGCCGGGGAATAGTCGCTGACCAGTTCGAACCGCTTGCCGCCCTCCACCTTGTCGGGGCGGGCGGGACGGTGCGGTACATAGTCCTGCGCCGTGTCGATTTCGTCGAGCGAGGTGCGAATCTGAATTGCCATCGCTGCCAATATGGTGAGGATGCCGCACATCGGCAACGGCGGGAGTCCGGATGATGTTCAAGCGCAATATTCTGTTGGTGACGGGCGCGCTGCTCGCGCTGTCTGCATGCGACAGCGGCAAGGGCGTATCGGCCAAGAATGAATCGGTCGAATCGGTGCAGAACAAGGTCGCCGATGCCGTCGCTTCGGGCGAGTTCATGAAGCCCGGCCAATGGGCGGGCACGGTGAAGATCACCGACATGACGATGCCGGGCATGGAAAAACTGCCGCCGCAGATGCAGGAGCAGATGAAGGCGCGGCTGGCACAGGGGCATAGTTTCGAAAACTGCCTGACCCCGGAAGACGCGCGCGACCCGAAGGCGCGAATGGCGGAAAACTCGGGCGGCAAATGCACCTATGATCATTTCGAGATGGCGCATGGCGTGATTGACGCGAAGATGAGCTGCACCAGCGAAGCCGGTCCGCGGACGATGACGATGAAGGGCACCTACAGCGGCGACAGCTACCAGATGGAAATGGCGAGCACGGGGCAGGGCGAAGGGCCTGCGGGCATGTCGATGAAGATGCAGATGTCGGCCAAGCGTACCGGCGCCTGCAAGGCCGGCGACGTCTGACGCGACGAGCGCAGACCCCGGCCGACGGCTCCATCTGGATCGGATTGGCGTGACGCTTGAGAGCGACCATGCTGTCGGAATAGGGTAAGTGCGGACTTGCCGGGCGAGGTGCAGGTGGGGCTACAATCCCGCCCGGCGAAGTCACTTGTTCATGAGGCCTCGGGATATACCGGAGTGCGCCAGGGACCAGCTCGCGCGCTTCGATCCCGAAACCTCAATTGCCCGGCAGGCAAAGCCCGAACCGGGCCGTGACCGCGCAAGCGCGCATCACGACAATCGAACGATCTCATGGCGTCGGGGAAGATGACAGTAACATGGGGTCACGTTGCGGCATGTCGCCCAAAATTAGGATTTCCTTAATCTTTTCGTCCTGTTCTTTCACCCTTCCGAGAGGGGTTAAACCCGGTGAAATATGGCCAATCCGGGCTGTTACCGTTACATTGAAACAAATATGGCTGGCCGCATTCGTCGATTTGCGTATCTAGCGGACACACCCCGCCAGAGGGTATAAGAGGGTTGCATGGACCGCGCGAAAGCGAACAAGACACTCGAGGCCGGCGAAACCGACCAGATCATCGCCGAGGAGTTCGAGAGGCTCCGCGAGTCCCAGTTGTTCCTGCGCTCGCCGGTCTTGTCGCGCCTGCTCCAATATCTCGTCGAACACCGGCTTCGCGGCGGCCGCAGCGCTCCCAAGGCCTATGCGATCGCGACCGAGGCGCTGGGGCGTAACGCCGATTTCGATCCCGCGGTCGACAGCTATCCACGCGTGATGGTGGGCCGCCTGCGCAATCTTCTCGACCGCTATTATGCCGAAACGCCGTGGGTCCATCGCCTGCGCGTCCCACAGGGCAGCTACGAGATCGTGGTGCAGCACCGCACCGCACCGCCGGCACGTAGCGCCGCTGTAACCCCCGGCGTCGGCGAAGAGGCGGTGGCTGCGGAGGCGGGCGGGGCCGGTGTGACGTCAACGCGTCATCCCGGCGTTGGAGCGCCATCGTCGCGGGCGCGCTGGTGGACGGTGCTGGTCATCGTCGCGGTTGCCATGCTTGCGGGCGGCTGGTGGCTTGCCGGCAATTGGCAGCGGATGTTCGCGCCTTCGGCCGTGCCGCCGCCGCTGCTCGAGGTTGCGATTCCGCAATCGGGAAGCACGCCGGTTTCGCGCGCGCTGGCCCGCGCGCTCGATGCGCGACTGCGCGACGGCTTGCGCCGTTTCGACCTCGTCGACCTGCGCAGCGCAGTCTCGGCGGGCAAACCCGATACAACGCAGCACGCCGACTATCGCCTCGACGTTTCGATCGTCCGCACGCTCGCGGGGCCGGCCGATATCACCCTGGTCCTCAACCGCGTTTCCGATCAGCGCACCATCTGGTCGCAGCAATTTCACCTGGCGCGCGATCAGATGCCCGGATTCGAAGCGATCGATCCGGCGATCGCGCAGATTGCCGGCGATTATGGCGTGATCGTTCGCGATCAGCTGGCGCGGCAGCCGGAGAATTTTGCGCCCGGCTATCCGTGCCTGGCGCAGTTCAACCGGTTGCGACAACTGCGCGACAAGGACACCGCGAAGAAGGTCGATGCCTGCCTGCGCGCGACGATCTTTCGCAATCCACGCGACGCGGCGGCGCTTGCCGCGCTCTCGCTCGTGCGTTTCGGGGATTGGCAGCCGCTGCGCGGCACACCGGCGGGCGACAAGGCCTATGCCGAAGCCGTCTCGCTCGCCCAGCGCGCTTATGACAGCGGCGCCGAAACTGCGGCGGCGACATTCGCGATGGCGCGCGCACAATATTATGCCGGCAATTGCCGCGGCGGCGTTGGCATTGGCGATGCCGCGGTACGGCTCAACCCCTATGATGCCGACACGGCCGGCTTCCAAGGGATGTTCAAGATTGCCTGCGACCAGCCTATAGAAGGTATCGCGCTGCTCGAACGGTCGTTGGCGCTCGACGCGTCGGCGCCAGGCGTCCCGGCGGTCACGCTCGCCTTCGTCTATTCGCAGCAGGGGCGGCAGGACGACGCGCTGGCTGTCCTCGATCATATGCCATCGCCCAGCACCATGGAGCCGCAATATACGATGGTGCGGGCCATCGTTTTTGCGCGGCAGGGCAAGGTCGACGAAGCGCGCGGCCTGTGGCGGCATTTGCTCGATTACACGCGCCAGCCGCAGGATGCGCCACCCGAAAAGGTGCTGCGCCAGTTCATGATAAATCCCGCGGTCATCGGCCGCGCGTCAAAGGCGCTGCGGGAATCGGGGGTGGTGGCACCGCAGCCGGTCGCGCGATGAACGGTGCGCCTGGCGCTTGAAGGCCGCGGTGCCGTTTCCTATTTATGCGGTGGTTGCCCAGGGGACGAAAGGGGGAGGCGTCTGGACCCGCCGCGCGGCAGGAAAGGGCGGGTTGATGCGAGCTTCGGCGCCCACAACGCGCCAGCCCTCTTGCCAGCCCCGCCGACGGACACTAGGGCAAATCCCAACATTCACGAGACAGTCAGAAAAAAGGAACTGTGCATGAGCGATTCGGCCGAAAAGGTTAAAAAGATCGTCGTCGAACATCTGGGCGTCGAAGCCGACAAGGTCACCGAAGAAGCGAGCTTCATCGACGATCTGGGCGCCGACAGCCTGGACATCGTCGAACTGGTGATGGCGTTCGAAGAAGAATTCGGTGTCGAAATTCCCGATGACGCGGCGGAAAAGATCGCCACCGTCAAGGACGCGATCGACTACATCGAAGCGAACAAGGGCTAAAGCGGTCCGGTCCGGCACAGCCGGACGCGGCGGCGACGCTGCCCACGCGTTTCCGGCTTCCCGGTCCCGAGCGCTCGCGCGCAGTGGCCGGGAAGCTTTTTTTATGGGCATGCCCCGACAAGAATGATGCCGGGTTCCGCAAGGGCCGGAACCGACGAAAGGAAAGTCTATGCGCCGGGTTGTGGTGACGGGTTTGGGATTGGTGACGCCGCTGGGCGGAGACGTCGAAACCAGTTGGGCCAATCTGCTTGCCGGGAAGTCGGGTGCGGGAACGATCACCCGCTTCGACGCCTCCGACCAGAAATGCACGATTGCGTGCGAGGTCAAGCCGGCCGACCATGAATATGGCTTCGACGCCAACAAGCGCGTCGACCACAAGGTGCAACGGCAGGTCGATCCCTTCATCATCTATGGCATCGACGCCGCCGGACAGGCGCTCGAAGACGCCGGGCTGACCGAGATGGACGACGAGACAAAGCTGCGCGCCGGCTGCTCGATCGGGTCGGGCATCGGCGGCCTGCCGGGGATCGAGAGCGAAAGCCTGCTGCTCGCCGAAAAGGGGCCGGGCCGCGTCAGCCCGCACTTCGTCCACGGCCGCCTCATCAACCTGATTTCGGGTCAGGTCAGCATCAAATACGGCCTGATGGGGCCGAACCATGCGGTCGTCACCGCCTGCTCGACCGGCGCCCATTCGATCGGCGACGCGGCGCGGATGATCAAGGATGGCGATGCCGACATCATGCTCGCCGGCGGATCGGAATCGACCATCTGTCCGATCGGCATTGCAGGCTTTGCACAGGCGCGCGCGCTCAACATGAGCTACAACGACCGCCCCGAACAGGCGAGCCGCCCCTATGACAAGGATCGCGACGGCTTCGTCATGGGCGAAGGCGCCGGCGTCGTCGTGCTCGAGGAATATGAGCATGCCAAGGCGCGCGGTGCCAAGATCTACGCCGAAGTCGTTGGCTATGGCCTTTCGGGCGACGCCTATCATGTCACCGCGCCGCACCCCGAGGGCTTCGGCGCCTATCGGTCGATGGAAATGGCGCTGAAGAAGGCGGGAATGACGCCCGCCGACATCGATTATATCAATGCCCATGGCACGTCGACGATGGCCGACACGATCGAACTCGGCGCGGTGAAGCGCCTGTTCGGCGACGCGATCGGCGATGTGTCGATGAGCTCGACAAAATCGGCGATCGGCCATCTGCTCGGCGGTGCCGGCGCGGTCGAGACGATCTTCTGCATCCTCGCGATCCGCGACCAGATCGTGCCGCCCACGCTGAACCTCGACAATCCCGAC
The DNA here is from genome assembly GCF_001598815.1 of Sphingopyxis terrae subsp. terrae NBRC 15098. Taxonomy (GTDB): domain Bacteria; phylum Pseudomonadota; class Alphaproteobacteria; order Sphingomonadales; family Sphingomonadaceae; genus Sphingopyxis; species Sphingopyxis terrae. The sequence continues at coordinate 164,824 of NZ_BCZQ01000014.1, forward strand.
GAGGGGACAGAGGGCGTCGACCTGGTGCCGCACAAGGCGAAGAAGCGCGCGGTGAAGGCCGCGCTCAACAATAGCTTCGGTTTCGGCGGGACCAATGCGAGCGTGATCGTCAAGGCACTCGATTAAATCTCTCTGTCGCGCCGGCCTGCTCTCCGAGCAGGCCGGCTGACGCATGAACGAGGTGGGATTTTGGTGCGTACCCTTCTGACCATCTTTCTCGCGCTACTGCTTGCGGCCTGCTCCGGCGGCGCGCCGCGCGATACCGTGGTCGTTATTCCGCCCGGTGCCAGCATCGCCAAAGCGGGCGAAATATTGGAAAAGGCGGGCGCAACCTCGGCCACCGGTTTTCGCAACCGCGCGCGCCTCTTCGGCTCCGACGCTCCGATCAAGCCCGGCGAATATGAGGTGAAGAAGGGCATGGGCGCCGGCGACATCCTGCGGATGATGCAGGAGGGCCGAACCGTCCAGCGTTTCGTGACCGTCCCCGAAGGCATGCCGTCGATCATGGTGTGGGAGCGGCTGATGGCCGAGCCGCGCCTGACGGGGACGGTCGCCGTACCCGCCGAGGGCAGCGTGCTGCCCGACACCTATGCCTTTACCACCGGCGAGAGCCGTGCAGCCGTGGTCGCGCGGATGCAGGCAGCGATGACCAGGACCTTCGACGCGCTCTGGGCCAAGCGGAGCCCGCGCACTGCGGCAAAGGACCGCAACGAGGCGATCACGCTGGCGTCGATCGTCGAAAAGGAAACCGGCGTTGCGGCGGAGCGCCGCACGGTCGCCGGCGTCTATACCAATCGGCTCGCCATCGGGATGCGGCTGCAGGCCGATCCGACGATCATCTATCCGATCACCAAGGGCAAGCCGCTCGGCCGTCGCATCCTGCGCTCCGAAATCCAGGCGGTGAACGGTTATAATACCTACGCCATGGCCGGGCTTCCCAAGGGGCCGATCGCCAATCCCGGCAAGGCGTCGATCGCCGCAGTGCTTGACCCCGAGCCCAATGAGTATCTCTATTTCGTTGCGAAAGGCGACGGTGGCCACGTCTTTGCGCGCACCTTGTCCGAGCATAATGCCAATGTGCAGAAATGGTATGAACTGCGCCGCGACAGGGGGGAGATGTAGCGATGACCGGGGGAATGACCGCAAAGCTTTTCCTGCACGGCGTTCCCGACAGTCCGGCGATCTGGAGTCCGCTGCTGGATGCTCTGGCGCTGGGTGATACGCCGATTGCCGTTCCTGCGCTTCCCGGCTTCACCGGGCCGCTTCCCGCCGGTTTCGCTGCAACGAAGGAGGCCTATGCCGATTGGGCGACCGGCGAGGCCGCGGCGCTGGCGGCGCAGCATGGTCCCGTCGATATCGTCGGTCACGACTGGGGCGCGCTGATTGCGCAGCGCGTCGCGATGCTGCGCCCCGACCTGATCCGGAGCTGGGCGGTTTCCAATGCGGTGATCGATCCCGACTATCGCGGTCACCGGGTCGCGCGCATCTGGAACACGCCGCTGCTGGGCGAAGCCTTCATGGCGATCAGCCGTCCCGGCGCGCTTGCCCGCGGACTGATCGACCAGGGCGTTCCGGCCGACATTGCGCAGGAAGAAGCAGCGCAATGGGCGCTCAAGGACAAAAGGCGCGCAATCCTGAAACTCTATCGGTCGGCGCACGGGCTCAGCTTCGCGCACGACTGGGCGCTCGACCTCGACCGCTTGCCGAGCGCGGGGATGCTCGTCTGGGGGGCGGGCGACCCCTATGTCGAGCTTTCGGTGGCGCAGCGGTTCGCGGCGAATCGGGCGATGCCGCTGACGATCATCGGGGATGCGGGACATTGGGCGATCGCCCAGCGGCCGCACGCGGTTGCGGCGGCGCTTCACGCTTTCTGGAACAGCCTGTAAGCGCACGCGATTTTTCCTGATCGTTTCGGGCGATCATTCTGAACCAATTAATCGATTGGATGCCGGACGCGCTTGGGCGCAGAGGCTGCGGCAGCGAGAAAGGGCGTCCCATGGACGACAGCGAACTCCCCTCCCGAGCTCTCCGTCCATCCCATCTCGCAAGCGGCGGCGCGGACACCCCCCCTCCCGCTCGCGTCGCTGGCGCCGCGCCCATCGTCATCACTGGAACGATGGGCGCGGCCGATCAGCGCTACTTCGATGCGCTGCGCCGCGCGCATTTCCCGCCCGAGCGCAATTACCTCTCGGCGCATATCACGCTGTTCCATCATCTGCCGCCGTCGCTGCTTGAGGAGCTTGCGGCTCTGTTCCGCGCCATCGCCGCCGATACGCCGCCGCCGCGCGCGGCCGTGTCGGCTGTCTATTCGCTCGGGCGCGGGGTTGCGTTTCGGATCGACAGCCCGGACCTGATCGCGATCCGGGCGCGCATTGCCGATCGTTTTGCGGGACTGTTGACGCCGCAAGATCAGGCGGCGCCGCGCCTGCATGTCACGGTGCAGAACAAGGTTGCGCCGCCCGAGGCGCGCGCCTTGCTCGCCGAGCTCGCACGCGACTTTCGTCCGCGGCCGGTCGAAATCACCGGAATCGCGGCCCATCACTACCGCGGAGGCCCGTGGGAGGCCGCCTTTGCGAGGAATTTTCGCGGGCCGCGCACATGATATTGACCGGACGCATGGCGCATCCTATAGGCGCCGCTCGCCCACGGGCGGCCTTTCGGGGCGGAGTAGCTCAGCAGGTTAGAGCAGCGGAATCATAATCCGCGTGTCGGGGGTTCGAGTCCCTCCTCCGCTACCAGTCGCAAACCCCTTCAAAACCTCGCATTTTTGGCAGTTTACTGCCGCTCATCGAGGCCCAAGGCATGCGAAATTTAGCGAGGATTATTGTGATCTATCTGGACAGAACACGTCAGTTTTGGACCAGTCTAGACACAACTTTTGCGAGAATTTTAGCGAGTGTTTCATGGCCTCGATCAGTCCGAGGTAACCATGACCAAGAGTGTGATTCTCACCCCCGCCCACATCGATCGGCTCAAAGGCGGCGCGCTGCCCGACCGTGAAGTGCCGGGACTGTCGATTGTCGTATCCGCGCCCGATCGAAAGCGGTGGCGCTTCAAGCGTGTCATCGCGGGTACCAGGACAATCGTCGAACTGATTCTGGGGAGTTTTCCCGACCATTCGATCGACGAAGCCCGCGAATGGGCAGCGCCGCTCAGCAAGGCAGTGGCGCGCGGCGAGGATCCGCGCAAGATCCAACGGATGGAGCGGGCGCTGGCGATGTCGGTCGCGGCAGCGCATGCGATTTATATGGAAGCGATGCGCCGCGGCGACCGCAAGACGCTGAAGCCGCGAACAATTGCCGACAAGGATGCGATCTATACGCGCGACATTGCGCCGCGGCTCGGGAGCAGAGTTCTGGCCGAGCTTACGGAAGACGACTGCTGGGACGCGGTCTATGACAAGGCGAACGCATCGAAGCATCGCGCCAACAAGATGGCGGGCGAGCTCAGCTGCTTCTTGAAATGGTGCGCCGGCCGCGAAGGCCGGATGGCGGGCATTATGCTGAAGGAACATCCCGCAACCACGCTCAACTCGAACTGGTTCGATACCGGACCGAAAGCGAACACGCGCTTCCTTTCAGACGACGAAATCGAGTGGCTTTTTCGCGCTCTCGCGAATGAAGAGCTGACCTACCGGCGCGGCTTTATTCTCTTCTTGCTTACCGCCGCGCGGCGCAGCGAACTGTTTGAGGCTCCTGCGGCGGAGGTTGTTGCCGGTATCTGGACGCTGCCCCCCGAGCGATCGAAGAACAATGAGGAGAATGTCGTGGCGCTCGGGCCATGGGGGCGTCGGCTTGCCCAAACCAACCATGAATGGCTGTTTCCATCGCCGTGCATCGACGGTCCGCAGCGCGCGGGATGGTTCAAGGTGCGCGATCGGATTCATGCGCGGATGGAAGCCTTCGCCGGCCGCATCATCTCACGGTGGCACTTTCATGATCTAAGGCGCACCTTCCGATCGCACGCACGGCGGGTCGGTATCGACAATGAAAACGCCGAACTGATGCTCAATCACAAGCGCAAGGGCATTGAAGGTATCTATAACAGGAACCAGGAACTCGAATTGCGCGCCGAGGGGTTCGCTGCATGGGAGCGGCATCTCGTTGGCCTAGCGCATAGCGCAGGCGTCGCAGAGAGCCTGCTCGCGCCACCCTGCCAACCGGACCCCAGTTAGCAGGGATCGGCGAAGCGACTTTGTGGGTGAGGTCGATCGCCGAAAGAAAGAGGTTGGGCGGGGCCTGCCGCAAGAGAGGCACGGCTCGCTTCTCCGTGCGTGCCAACGATGACGGGCGAGCTCATCTCAAGTTCCGGAGCAGGCGGGGTCTTCGCCGTCGATCGTTCCCCTGGAGGGAGACCGACATGTCGTTGGACGTATTTCCCTGAAATCCAAAGTGATCCGCGGGGTGCGTCGTTATGCCGTTCCTCAAGTCCCCTATATAAACGGATGCCCGGGCGACATGCTGCTCGGGTCAATTGTACGCATTTATATGCCGGCCGCTCAGACGAGCGCCGGCTGACAGTCCCCTTTTTCGGCGCCCGGTCTCTATCGGATCGACGCGAGCGCGGTTTCCAGCCGTGGTAGCCGCGCGTCGATCGCTTTTGCGATGCTGTCGTGGATCGCTGGATGAAAGTCAGCGGGCATTTCGGACAGTGCGGTCGCCGCGGCTTTGGGTGCTACCTCTAATATTTCCGTGAGGACCGCCCTTATCGTCGTCGCGCCGAGTCCCGCCTCTTGGGCGGTCTCGATGAAATGGCGACCGACGATTTCGAGGATCCGGTATTTGCGGCTCGCGCCTGCCGACATGGCGAGTTTATACTTGTTGTTCGGGATTTGTTTGAGATCGAAAGCGCCTTGCGCAGAGAGGACGTCATAGAAAGGGGTCAAGCCGTAGCGTCCCCCCGGACGGAGGAAGACGCTGAAATTCTTTCCATGGCCATCGGTCGCGCCGATCAGCCAGAAAAGCACTTGGCTCTTGAAGAAGGCGGCCTGATCGCGGAGCGGCTCATCTGCCCCTCGGAGCAATTTGAGGATGTCAGTCGCGCTCGGTCCACCATTATTCTGATACTTCTGGGCCGGAGGAACCGTGAGCGCCTGGCAGCAATCTTCTTGCGGCAAGCGCAGAATACGGTTTCCGCGTCGCTGGCGATCGAAGCGCTCTACCACGAGTACCCGGCGTTTTCCGAAGGTTTCGATATGGCTGGGCGCGACCGGCAGGCCGAAGGCAGCGAGCAGATGCAGGCAATAATGCTCATTGTCCACGCTGTTCTGCATGTCGATGATTCCAAAGGCCGTCGGTATTTCCCCGAGCTGGGGCTTCAAAATATGGGTCGTCGGTGTCGTGCCGAGGGGACGCATCCAGCGCCCTTCGCTGAAGAGAAGAGCGGTCTTTTCCTGAGCGCCGGCGACGGAGATGCGGAATTCATGGTCAAGATCGATACCGAGCGGCGTTCGCGCCAGATTGGCGAGCATCGCCTCTATCTCGCCTTCATCGACAACCTCGCCTTCGATTTCCGGAAGTGCTTCGACCGCCGTCCCCTCCGGCAGGAACTGCATCGCGCCCACACAATCGCGGCCAATGCGTTCGAGCAGGCTGTAATAATCGGCGCCTTCGGCTCCGGTCCGCTCAGCGACCGTTTTGCGAACATTCGGATTGTCGGGAAGGAGATTTTCGAAAACTGCGGTGACGGGGGCGCCGCTATAGGCGGGTTCGCGTAGCGGCAGCGATAATGAGATCGCGAACGCATGCTGCCAGTCTAGCCAGCTTTGGACGTATCGGAAGCTCGTTGCTCCACTCCTTTCCTTGATGAGCTGCCCGACAGGACGGTTGTTGACGAGGACATCGAGAGGGACATGGGCGCGGTGACGAGGCATCAGAAAATGTCTTCGATTTCGACTGCTGCGCCATGCGATCGGCTATCGACCAGCAGGTCCAGACCGAGCGCGGCAAACAATATGTATATCGAAGAGAGCTTCGTGCCGTCATGGCCGCCCTCGATCTTCGATATCAGTTCCTGACGGAGTCCGGACAGACCGGCCAATTCGGTCTGGGTGAGCCCTTTTTGCCGGCGTGCTCTCTGAATCAGATTCCCCAATTGCTTTGGTGAGCGTGCGACTTGAGTCATGATAGTCTCCTTGGAATGTTATATGCTCTAAATCGCATAAAGGGTCAATATGCTATTTTTAGCATAAGGAAAAAATATGCATAAAAGAGCATAAACAAATCCTATGCTCCTAATGACATAAAACACGTCCACGAGCGCCGGCTCACGGTGCGGTGCGGCGGTGGTCTTTCACAAGCGGCCGCCTTCGGCGGCCCGAAGAGGGAGAGGGCGAACGATTCTCGTGGCGGGTAGCAAGCCGGGAGAGAGGCTTCCGGCGGCCCGCCATGGAGAAATGGCATGGCCAAATCGGCACCCAAGCTCACCCTCAACCCGTCGCGCGACATCCCGCTCGACCGGCTCGAGCTTTCCCAATCCAACGTCCGGCGCATCAAGGCTGGCGTTTCCATCGAAGCCCTCGCCGATGATATTGCGCGGCGCGGTTTGCTCCATGGCCTCAATGTGAGGCCCATTCTCGACGAGACGGGCGAGGAAACTGGCCGGTATGAGATACCGGCCGGTGGGCGGCGCTACCGCGCGCTCGGCCTGCGCGTGAAGCGGAAGCTACTCGCGAGGGACGCGCCGATCCCCTGCGTTGTCCGCGCAGCTAACGATGACATCCTCGCCGAGGACGACAGCTATGCGGAAAACGCCATGCGCGAGGCGTTGCATCCCCTCGACCAGTTTCGCGCCATGCAGGCGATGGTGGACAAGGGCGACGATGTCAAAGCGATCGCCGCGCACCACTTCGTCACTCCGGCAGTCGTCCGTCAGCGCCTGAAGCTCGCCGGAGTCTCGCCAAAGCTGCACGACGCCTATGCGGACGACGAAATCTCGCTCGAACAGCTGATGGCCTTCACGATCTCGGATGATTTCGAGCGGCAAGTTCAGGTCTTCGAGCTGTTGACCGAAAGCCGCAGTCTCGCGCCGCATCTCATCCGCCAGAAGCTGACCGAGAATGTCGTCCGCGCCGCTGACAAGCGGGCGCGCTTCGTGACGCCCGACGCTTATGTCGAAGCCGGCGGCGGAATCGTGCGCGACCTTTTCGAGGCCGATGGCGGCGGCTGGCTGGCGGACGCTCGCGCTGCAAGATGCTTTCGCGCAGGATCCTGCGACCGCCTATCTCGCGCTGCTGCATGCGCTCGTGCTCGGCTGCTTCTACAGCTTCAGCAAGGAAAGCTGCCTGCAGGTCGCGGCGAGCCGGGTCTATTTCAGCAACGCCCCCTCGAACCTCCGCGATTGCGCGCCCGCCGAAGCGATCGATGCGCGCGGAGCCGAATGGAAGGAACGGCTGCCGAAATCGGACGGGGAGGTGTGGGATCATCTGCTCGGCATGGGTGACGAGGATCGGGCGCTGCTGCTTGCACACTGCGTGTCGGTCGCGGTCAATGCGCAGGCCGAGATCGTCCCCAAATATGACAATGGCCGGGTATCGGCGCACGGCGTCGCGCGGCGTCTCGCGCACAGTGACGTCCTTGCGCGCGCGGTCGGTCTCGATGTCTATGCGGCCGGCTGGCGGCCGACAGAGGGCGGCTATTTCCGCAGCGTGACGAAGCCGCTGATCATCGCCGACGTCACCGAGGCACGGGGCGAGAATATTGCCGCCATGATCGACCATCTCAAAAAGGGGGACATGGCCCGCGAAGCGGAGCGGCTCCTCGCGGAGAGTGACTGGATTCCCGCCTGCATGCGGACGCCCGACATCGAGGGTGAAGGTGCGGCCGAGGGCGCCAATGACGACGGCGCGGCGGCACTGCCCGCCTTTCTGGCAGACGACAGGGAAGGAGGTGATGACGCGGCCGTGATCGCCGCCGAATGATTCCGCGCCGCTTTACGCGGCGACTTGAACTCTCAACCTCGAAAGCCCGGCCATTGCGCCGGGCTTTCGCTTTTTCGGAGAAGTGAAATGAACAGTTTTCATCGTCAGGCTGCGCCTGTTCGCCGGCCCATCGCGTGGGGAGGTCGTCATGGCTGACCGCGTTTCTGTCACCTTTACCCTCGGCGGCCGGATTTCGGCCGCCGACTATGAAGCCTTGGCCTCTGTCATCGTTGCTGAAGGTCTGTCGACCGAATGGGACGGCCCCGCCTTCGAGCTCTCGCATCGCACCGAGGGCGAGCCGCTCGAGCTTTTTGCCAATGGGGTTGCGTGGGGAAAGGTCGAGACTCTCGAGAATTTCTGCGCCGACCATGGTCTTGCCTACCACTTCTGGGCCGGCGGCTTCTTCGCGGAATGGGGCGCCGAGCGGATCATCTACCGGGGCGAGGGCGCGCCCGACTCCTTCATTGCCGACGAATCCGATCGGGTCCTGATCGATCGCGGTGAAGTTGAACGGCGCGGGAGCATTGAGGCCGTGCTCGCCTATTTCGACGCCGCCGACTTCACCGTTCCGCCGCTCGTGATCGAGGACGAAGGCGATGCGGCCGGAAAGGAGGTGGGTCATGGCTGACTATTTTTCCCAGACCGTCATTCGCCCGGATATTCCGCGCGCGGCAATGACCGCGCTCGAACGAAAGATTCTCGGCGAAATTTTCGAGGAAGAAGCGGTTGGCGACGATGTCTATTTTTGCGCCAGCCATGGACCGGGCGATCTCGTATTCCTCGACATCGCCGAGGCGCGCGCCCTGCTCGCCGAGGATGAAGCTATCGAGAGCAGTCTCGCAGATCTGGCTCGCGACGTACTCGCACGAGTCGATGCCGACGCGGACGAACTCGAACTCGATCTGTCGGTCATCAGCTTCGAGAGCATCTTCCAGGATATCGTGAAGCGCTCGTCGCTCGACTATGTCGAGGTCGAAGCGGCGTGGACTTGCTCGAAGATGCGCCCCGACGGTTTTGGTGGCGCGGCGACGTTGATCACGGCGGACGACATCCAATCGGTATCGACCGCCGGCTGGCTCGAGGAGGCTGTCGCCCGCCTGTCCGGAGATTCCGGTCCCGGCTGATCGGGCCGCTTCCCTCTTACCATCCCGAAAGCCCGGCCCTTGCGCCGGGCTTTCGGCTTTTCGGCACTCGCGAAATGGAGGTCCCCATGCCCGAGATTATCGAAACGACGGTCTATCAGATCGACGAGTTATCGGAAGAAGCCCGCGAGAAAGCGCGGGAATGGTACCGCCAGGGCGGGTTCGACTATGAATGGTGGGAATTCGTCTACGACGATTTCGAGCGCATCTGCACCATCCTCGGGGTCGGACTGCATACGCGGCCTGTCCGCCTCTACGGTGGCGGAACGCGGCGAAAGCCTTGCATCTGGTTCTCGGGTTTCTGGAGCCAGGGCGACGGCGCCTGCTTCGAGGGCGACTATAGCTACGCGAAGGGCTCGTCCGCCGCCATCCGCGCCTATGCCCCCACGGATGAGGAGCTTCATCGGATCGCCGATGCCCTCGCCGACATCCAATGGTGCAATTTCTTCCAGTTGCGCGCATGCGCGACGCATCGCGGCCGATACTATCACGAATATTGCATGGATATCTCGGTCGAGCGCGATAGCCCGGTCTATCAGGAGATGACACCGGCCGCCGAGGACGAAGTGACCGAGGCGCTCCGCGATCTCGCGCGCTGGCTCTATCGGCGGCTCGAGGAGGAGTTCGACGGTCTGAATTCGGACGAGGCCGTCGACGAGGCGATCGCTGCCAATGAATATAGCTTCAGCGCGGAAGGGAGGCGCTTCGGCTGAGAGCAAGAGAGGGGCCGGGAAGGGAGAACGGCCCGGGTCCGAGAGAGAGCGGCGGGCGGTTCGTCCCTTTCCCTCTCTCTCGAGGATTTACCGATGCGAAACATTCTTCCCGAGGCGGCGCCGGGCGCCGCCGCGTCCTCCGGTGCAGCGGTTCCCGCGAGCGCCGCTGAACGGATCATCGCCGCTGCCGAGCTCATGCAGCCGCTGCTCGAAGCCGGAGCGCCTTTCGACACCGGCCAGCTTCGCGAGGCAATGGTAGGCGCCTTCGGCGCGGGCGATGCGGAGGGGGCGTGGGACTGGAAGACCGCCTATGACGCGTGCGAGGTCGCGCAGGTGATGCTGCTGCGCCGCTATGGCGGCGCCTTGGCGGTCCGCAGCCGGTCGGACCAGAGCCGCCTCGCTATGTGGCAGCGGCTCGGGAGCCGCATCCCGACCCAGACGCGGCGCTCGGAGGAGGGACAATCGTTCCAGCAATTTTCGACGCCGCTGCCGCTCGCCTTCGTCGCCGGGCGCGCGGCGTCGGTTTCGGTGGGCGACGTCGTGCTCGAGCCTTCGGCGGGCACTGGGATGCTCGCGATCCATGCCGAGCTTGCCGGTGCCAGGCTCTTGCTCAACGAGTATGCGGACGCACGGGCCGACATCCTCGATCTTGTCTTCCCTTCAGCTGCGGTGACGCGTCACGATGCGGCCTCGATCGACGATCGCCTCGGCGAGGGCGCGGTGCCCGATGTCGTTCTGATGAACCCGCCCTTCTCGGCCGCAGCAAATGTGGACAGGCCAATGCGCGATGTTGCGCTACGCCATGTCGCTTCCGCGCTTGCGCGGCTCCGCGACGGCGGCCGGCTCGTGGCGATCGTCGGTGCGAACTGCTCGCCCGAGGCCTCGGCTTTCCGTTCCGGCTTCGAGCGCTTGCAGGAGCAGGGGACATTGCTCTTCTCTGCCGCCGTCTCGGGCAAAGTCTATGCGAAGCATGGAACGACCACCGCGACGCGCCTGCTCGTCATCGACAAGGTCGCAGCGGAAAAACCGACGTCCTTCATTGCCAGCCGCGGCGAGGCGCCCGATGCCCGGACGCTGCTGCAGTGGGTCGAAGAGGAGCTTCCGCCGCGCTCGGGGCCGCCGGCGGGCGCACAGCCCATTGTCGTGCCGCAGATCGCGGCCTCGCTTGGTGGTCAGCGTGAGCGCGGTGCCGAACGTGGCGACCCGGCGGTCCCTGACATTGGCGGCACGGTCGATGAACTCGATTATGAGCTGATCGACTGGACGCCGCCAAAGGGCCAGCTCGCCGACAGCATCTATGAGCCCTATGCGCTCCAGTCGCTCCGGATCTCGCTCGCCCGTCCGCATCCGACGGCACTCGTTCAGTCGGCGGCGATGGCGTCGGTTGCGCCGCCCAAACCTTCATATCGCCCGCATCTGCCCTCGCGGCTGATCGCCGAAGGCATATTGTCGGACGCGCAGCTCGAATCCGTCATCTATGCGGGCGAGGCGCATCAGGGGCATCTATCGGGTGCATGGAACGTCGACGACGACTGGGACAGCGTCGGTGCGGCCAGCGACGATGCCGGGTCGGCGGTCCACTTCCGGCGCGGCTGGTTCCTGGGAGACGGCACCGGTGCGGGCAAGGGTCGACAGGTGGCCGGGATCATTCTCGACAATTGGCTGAAGGGCAGGCGCCGCGCGCTCTGGATTTCGAAGTCGGACAAGCTGCTCGAGGATGCGCAGCGCGACTGGTCGGCGCTCGGCCAGGAGAAACTGCTCGTCACGCCGCTGTCGCGCTTCAAGCAGGGCACCTCGGTCAAGCTCGGCGAAGGCATTCTCTTCACCACATATGCGACGCTTCGGTCGCAGGGGCGCGAGGGCAAGGCGAGCCGGATCGAGCAGATCGTCGAATGGCTCGGGCGGGATTTCGACGGCGTCATCATTTTCGACGAAGCGCACGCGATGGCGAACGCCGCGGGCGGCAAGGGCGAGCGCGGCGACCAGAAGCCCTCGCAGCAGGGGCGCGCGGGGCTGCGGCTGCAGCATGCTCTCCCCGATGCGCGCATTGTCTATGTGTCGGCCACGGGTGCGACGACGGTGCAGAACCTCGCCTATGCGCAAAGGCTCGGGCTCTGGGGCGGGACCGACTTCCCCTTTGCGACCCGCTTGGAATTCGTCGCAGCGATCGAGGAGGGCGGGGTCGCGGCGATGGAGGTGCTTGCGCTGGACCTGAAGGCGCTCGGTCTCTATGCCGCGCGATCGCTGTCCTTCGATGGAGTGGAATATGAGCTGCTCGAACATGCGCTGACCGACGAGCAGCGGCGCATCTACGACAGCTATGCCGGCGCCTTCCAGGTGATCCACAACAATCTCGATGCTGCCATGGAGGCCGCTGGCGTGACGAGCAGCGAGCATGGCACGCTCAACGCGCAGGCGAAGTCGGCGGCGCGATCGGCGTTCGAGAGCACCAAGCAGCGCTTCTTCAACCACCTCATCACCGCGATGCAGACGCCGAGCGTCGTCGCGAGCATCAAGCGCGACCTCGAGGAGGGTCATGCCGCCGTTGTCCAGATCGTCTCGACCGGCGAGGCGCTGCAGGAACGGCGGCTCGCCGAGATCCCGGCGAAGGAGTTCGACGATGTGTCGCTCGACATAACGCCGCGCGAATATGTGCTCGACTATCTCCAGCACAGCTTTCCCGTGCAGCTGTTCGAACCCTGCACGGATGGCGAGGGCAATCTCTCGTCGCGTCCCGCCTATGACCGGGACGGCAATCCGATCGTCAACCGCGAGGCGGTCCGACGCCGCGATGCAATGATCGAAAAGCTCGCATCGCTGCCGCCGGTGCCGGGGGCGCTCGACCAGATCGTCCAGCAGTTTGGGGCCGAGGCGGTTGCCGAGGTCACCGGACGCTCGCGGCGGATCGTCCCCAAGGCGAACGGCGACGGGTCGGTACGGTTCGCAGTCCAGAACCGTCCGGGCAGCGCCAACATCGGCGAGACCCATGCCTTCATGGACGATGCCAAACAGATCCTGATCTTCTCGGAAGCCGGCGGGACGGGGCGCTCCTATCATGCCGACCTCGGCGCGAAGAACCAGCGCCGCCGCATCCACTATCTGCTCGAGGCGGGCTGGAAGGCCGACGCCGCGATTCAGGGCTTCGGGCGCACCAATCGGACGAACCAGAAGCATCCGCCGATGTTCCGCCCGGTCTCGACCGACGTGAAGGCGCAGAAGCGCTTCATCTCGACGATCGCGCGGCGTCTCGACTCGATGGGGGCGATCACGCGCGGCCAGCGGCAGACCGGCGGGCAGAATATGTTCCGGCCCGAGGACAATCTGGAATCGCATTATGCGCGCGACAGCCTTCGCCAGCTCTATTTGCTTCTTGCCGACGGCAAGGTCGATGGCTGCTCGCTTACCGCGTTCGAGAGCGCGACGGGCCCGGCCGCAAAACGGCGGCATCCTTGCGACCGGATCAATCTCGGCGTGCAAGGGTGTCGCCACCTTGTTAGGGTGACGGGCAATGCGAAGCAGCGTCGACCATCTTCCTCCCCACAAGCACCGCGAGCTCGAGCGGATCGTCCGGATCATCTTCGAGGAATTCGAGGATGCGCTGGCGCTCGCCACGCAGGACTGGAAGCGCAAGGGGCGGATTTCGAAGATAATCCTGTACGGGAGCTATGCGCGGGGAGGGTGGGTCGACGAGCCGCACACCGCGAAGGGCTATCAGTCGGATTACGATCTGCTGATCATCGTCAATGACGATCGGCTGACCGACCGCGTCGAATATTGGTCGAAGCTCGACGACCGCCTCATACGGGAATTGTCGGTCACAAAGACGTTGCGGACGCCGGTAAACTTCATCGTGCATAGCACGGGTGAGGTGAATGCCGGGCTGTCGCAGGGGCGCTATTTCTTCATGGACGTCGCGCGAGACGGGATCGCGATTTACCAGGCTGTCGATGACGAACTGCCCGAGCCGCAGCCGAAGACGCCGCATGCGGCGCTTGAGATGGCGCGTGAATATTTTGAGGAGTGGTTTCCATCCGCGATCAAAAGGCTCGAAGGAGCCCAGTTTTACGTTGGGAAGGGCTATTTCAAGGACGCGGCATTCGACTTCCATCAAACGACCGAGCGTCTATACAACTGCGCCCTTCTCGTTTGTTCGTTCTACAGTCCCCATGTTCACAATCTCGCTTTTCTCCGGACGCAAGCCGAGCGGATCGATGCAAGGCTTGCCGACGTCTGGCCTCGCGAATCTAAGGCGGACCGCGCCCGCTTCGAGAAATTGAAAGAGGCTTACATCAAGGCACGATATTCGAAGCATTACCGGATCAGCGAGGAAGAGCTGTCATGGCTCGGCGATCGCGTGGCTGCGCTCGCATCAATCGTCGAACAGATTTGCCGCGAACGCATCGCCGATCTGGAAGCAACAGCAAGGGATGCCGGCTAGGGCTATTTGCCGCGGAAGCGCTTGAAGCGCTCCCGATCTTCGGCGAGCTTGACCGCCAAGGACGCGTTCGCGCATTCAGTTCCCGTCACGGATCCGTCGGTGCAAGCCGCGATCACCGCCTCGGCCTCATCGGGATGCGCTTCAAAATATTCGACGCTGCGAGCCTCGCGAGAGGAACAGGCAGTTAGGCATAATGCCGCCATCACGATACTTGTTTTTCGCATTCTACCCTCCTGCTCCTCATCTGGCGCATGATTCCTTTCTCGCGCGGCGAACGCGAGAAGAATTGGGCTCAATTTGAGTGCAACCTCATGTCGGCTTCGCGCCTGATTTCAGCCTTTCGGCTCGAGTCACTCGCCACTTAAAAGCGGTCGCTTGGATTTACTGAGCGATGGCGACACGAGGCGATACCCAACCCCTTGCTCAATCAATCGCGCGTAACCGCCGATGGAACGGAATCTTCGCGCACCGCCCCTGCATTCATGATATACCCTCCATGTTCAGGGCGCCCTTGTCGTATTCGCGAGCGCGCCGTTTCTCCCCGGACCCGGCTTTCAAGCCCGTCAGCTCTCCGGTCTCCCCGAAAGGGGCCATGATGATCCGCACCACCCACCCCGACGTCGCGCTCAATCTGGCGCTTGCCGTCATTACCGCCTCCGACGCACCCGCCCTTCTGCTCGACCAGAATTTCACGATCATTGCGGCCAGCACGTCCTTCTGCCGCGCCTTCGCGCTCGACCGGCGGCAAGCCGTTGGGCGGACGCCGATGGAACTGGGAGACGGCGAGTGGGACGTGCCGCAACTTCGGACATTGCTTGGCGTCACCTTTCACGGCGACGCAGAGATAGAATGTTATGAAATGGACCTCGATGGCCCGGGCGCGCCCCGCCGGCTCGTGCTCCGTGCGAAAATGCTCGACTATGGCGATCTCGCCCAGCCGCGCTTGCTGCTGACCATTTCGGACGTGACCGAAGCGCGGATCAGCGAAAAGTTGAAGGATGACCTGTTGCGCGAGAAGGCGATCCTGCTTCAGGAGCTTCAGCATCGCGTCGCCAATAGCCTTCAGATCATCGCCAGCGTGCTCATGCAGAGCGCGAGGCGGGTGCAGTCGGAAGAGACGAGAAGCCATCTTCGCGATGCGCATAATCGCGTGATGTCGATTGCCACAGTCCAGCAACAACTGGCGGCGTCGCGGCTGGGCGAGGTCCAATTGCGTGCCTACTTCACGCAGCTTTGCCAGAGCCTCGGCGCCTCGATGATCCGCGACCCGAATCTTGTCTCGCTCAAGGTGAGCGCGGACGACAGCATGGTGAATGCCGACATCTCGGTCAGCCTCGGGTTGATCGTGACCGAACTCGTCATCAATGCGCTCAAGCATGCGTTCCCGGGCGAACGCGGTGGAACGATCCTGGTGGATTATCATGCGCTGGGCGAGGCATGGAAGCTGACGGTCCGTGACGACGGCGTAGGCACACCGCGCAAGCTGGCTGCGGCCAAGCCCGGCCTCGGGACCAGTATTGTCGAAGCCCTGGCGAGACAGCTTCACGCGACCGTCGAAACGGTGGGCGCCAATCCCGGAACTAGGGTTTCGATCGTGCACGACGCGCCGGTCGGTGCGGGCTGAAGCGGGCGCGGCCGGTTGACAAGATGGTTCTGCCAACTTCCGCTATGATCGGGATGAAAAACTGCCGCCCCCGCATTGAGCGGAGGCGGCAGATCCCCTTTAATGGGCGTTCGTTTTACTGCGGGCTGAGCCGCAGGCGAAGATTCAGGCGATCAATCCTTGATTGAAGCGCGGCTTCGTTGCGTGTCGACAACCGATCCATCCGGTCATGCCGCATGGCCCGCTCGCTGGTGCGAATGGATCGCAGCTCGCGGGTGGCACTCATGGCCGTCCGGTTGTCGATCGTGCGCTCCGACCGGGCGGTGCGGACATATTGGTCGAGGTTGGCGAGCTGCGAGAGAATAGCGGGACGGTTCGTCCCATAATCGCTGCCCATGCCCTCGCGCCCGGTAGGGATCCAGCGCCCACGGGCGTCGTAATAGCCGGTCGTCGTGCCGGCGTTCCATCGGCCGTTGCGATCATAATAGCCCGGATGCGGATCGGCGACCCAATTGCCGTTTGCATCGCGGCGTCCGTTCGCAGCACCGGCAATCCACTGGCCGTTCGTATCATAATGGCCGACGGTCACGCCCGCCACCCAGCGGCCGCGCGGATCGTAATGCCCGCTCGCCGCACCGGATATCCAGCGATCATTGTCATCATAATAGCCCGCCGAGGAGGCAGGTATCCAGCGGTTCTGGCCGTCATAGCTGCCGCTTGCAGTTCCGTCCTCGCGCTGGGGAATCCAGTTGCGCCGTTCGTCATAATAGCCGTTCGGCGTTCCGGTGACCCACTTATTATCGCGGTCATAGTAGCCGGTAGCTCGGCCGCGCGCGGTCGATGTTGCGTGCCACGCGCCGGCGGTGTCGTAATAGCCATAGGCGTCGTCGCGGCGAGTTGGCGGGTTTGAAGCGGTGTTTCCGATCCAACGCCCGCGATCGTCATACCGACCACTTGCCGAACCCGGAACCCAGAGGTCGTCGCGATCGTAATAACCGTTTGCCGATGCGGGCACCCATTCGCCGCCCGGTCGATAGTCGCCTTCTCCGCGACTGGACGCCGCGTAAGTGACCCAGCGGCCATCGCTGCCATATCGACCGTTGGGGGGACCATCGACCCATATCCCGTCACGATTATAATAGCCGCGGGCATCGGAGGAGTTCACGCCGGTGGCGTGCCAGCGATTTTCATTGTCGTAATAGCCAAAGGCATCGCGGCAATCGCGCGTCGGTTTGGCGATCTGGTTGGCGAGAACGGCTCCTGCGGCGGCGCCGATCACGGTTCCGACCGTCTTGTCGCCACGACCGGCGGCGACATTGCCGAGCACGCCGCCGGCTGCGGCACCTCCGATGGTGGCGACGACACGCGTAGAGCGCTGTTCTTCGCAGGTCGCCTGCGACTGCGTTCGTGCGCCGGCGATGGACGGAACAAGGGCGATGGCGGCGATATTCGCCGCGAGAATAAACCTGTACATTTGGGAGGCTCCTGGAGCTGGCAAGATGCCGCTCGCTATTGATGAACACTCCGCAGTTGACATTGTTCCTCTATATTTCCGTTTTATGAAATAATATTTTCAAGATTCGATACATTTCTTCCTATCATGATAAATTGTATCGGTAATATGTATTATTTTAATCGGGATTTTATCAACGGACTTGGGGTGACTGGAAAATTTGATGAGACGCGCGCGAAATGCGCCCTCGCTGCCTGGGCCGCTACGCGAAGTTCGGACAGCAATGACGGACTGGAGTGGATGCGCCGCTGACCTTGGACACCAAGCAGCCTGCCGGGGGTGATCAGTGGCGCCCTGCGACCCATATCGCCGTCAGTTGGCGAATGACCCGTGTGCGATGTTGATAGGTGCTGTACCGTTTGCCGACGCGCCCGTTGGCGAAGTCGTCGGCGAGTTTACGGGTCAGGCTCTCTATCTCCGCTCTCTGCATTTCGGATTCGGTGACCGCCGGTTCGGGAACTGCGGCGCTCGGGTTTCGGATGGGCGCGAACTCGGGGAAGTGGCCGCCTTCATTTTCCCAACTCTCGACTGCAGATCGCCTGTCCGCTTCGTGCCGCGAAGGCAGCGTTATCACGCGAGGCGCGGCCGCGGCCCGCCTGCCTTTCAAAACTTCTGATATATTCGGCATTATCCGGCTCCGTCGTAGAGCGGGAGTATGGAGGTATCTCTCAGTCGCACCGGCGCTCAAGGCATGGGATGCAATATA
>NZ_BCZQ01000015.1:0-72500 GCF_001598815.1 Sphingopyxis terrae subsp. terrae NBRC 15098
TTGGGCGTCGGGCGCGATCAGCTGGACGCTGCCGGTGCTGCTGCTCCCCGCCGCCGCGCCCGCGACCGGGCGGGCGAAAAGCAGCACGGGCTGCTTCTTTTTGAGCTTCGGCGGCTTGCCCTTTGCGTCGAGCGGAAGGTCGACGAGATAGCTGATCCGCGCCGCCAGCGGGCCCGATCCGCGAATCAGGCTGACCACATCGGCCTCGACATAGAATCGCGCGAAGCCCGCCGCGAGCCCCGGTGCGCGTTCGGGTTTCAGCAGCGCCGTGCTGTAAACGCGCGCCTCGATCACCATCGGGGCAACTGTCGCCAGATCGGCGAGATCGGCATAGCTCCAGGGGCTTTCGGCGACCGCGGCGGGGGTCGGAGACTCGGCGTAAGCATCTGAAAAACAATTAGTAAACAAAGCAATGCCGGCCACGGTAGCCAGGGCGAGGGCGCGCATATTCGATCCACCTTCTGTTCTATCCTGCCTCGAAAGGCGGCCAATTGCCCATCATGGACAAGTGCACATTAACCGCTGATAAAGGGTTTGCGAACTTCTCGCCACCGCGATAGGACGAGCGGTGAAGCGTCCGGCATAAACAGAACAAGCCGGCTGCTAAGCCATCGGGTCTGCGGAGCGCATCGGAAAATATCCGGGCAATTGGCAACCGAACCCGATGGTGCGGATTTGGTGTCAGGATGATCTAGCAAGGAGCGTCGTCCCTGAATGGCTTATGGTGATAATGTCGACCCTAAAAACAGGGTAGTGGCAATTGTCTTGGTGGGCTTGCTGACGGCAGTGCTGGGCTACGGCCTGGTGAACGGCCTGAATATCAGCATCGTCAAGAAAATTGCCGAAAAATTGGACGTGGTGGACGTCGAAGAGCCGCCGCCGCCGGAGGAGCCGCCGCCGCCGCCGCCGCCGGATAACAAGCTGCCGCCGCCGCCGCCGGTCGTGACGCCTCCGTCGCCGATCCCGCCGCCGAGCACCGCGAACCAGATTCAGTCGGTTCCGACGCCGCCGCCGGCGCCGCCGCCGCAGGTCTATACGCCGCCCGCGCCGCCGGCTCCGCCGCCGACCCCCGACATGTCGAAGGGCGCGTCGCCGAAGGGGTCTCCGGGCCGCTGGGTGACGAACGACGACTATCCGCCGAGCGCGCAGCGTCAGGAACGCGAAGGGACGACGGGTTTCCGTCTGACCATCGGCACCGACGGCAGGCCCACCGGCTGTTCGGTCACATCGTCCAGCGGGCATTCCGACCTCGACGATGCAGCGTGCAAGCTGCTGATGCGCCGTGCGAAATTCGCACCGGCCGTCGATCGGAACGGCAACCCCACGACGGGTAGCTGGTCGAGCCGCTTTACCTGGAAGATCGATCGCTAAGCGTCGCTTTTCCTGAATTTTCCGGCAGCAATGCCGACCCCCGGTTTAGATTTTTTGAGAGGGAATATCGAAATGTTCAATCTGATTGCGAACGCCGCTGCTGCGGCTGGTGCCCACGATGTCGGGATGAGCCTCATGCCCGCGTCGATGTGCGTCAAGAAAGAGGGCGAGAACCCCTATGGTCTCGTCCCGGCGCTGTGCGAAGGCGGTATCGTGTCGCAGATCACCTTCCTCGTCCTGCTGATCATGTTCATCGGCACGCTGTACATCCTGTTCACCAAGCTGTTCGAACAGAATAAGGTGATCAACCAGGGCAAGGCGGTCGACGCGAACTTCTGGCGTGCGCCGACCCTCGCCGAAGGCATGAACAAGCTCGAAAAGAACAGCGCCTATCGTCAGGTCGTCGAAGACGGTCTGCGCGCCAACGAAGAGCATAACAAGCTGACCGACCCGGTCGAAGCGCATGACTGGATGCACGGCACGCTCGAGCGTTCGCAGAACCACATCAACTCGAAGCTCAACGGCGGCCTCGCCTTCCTCGCGACCGTCGGTTCGACCGCGCCGTTCGTCGGCCTGTTCGGTACGGTTATCGGTATTCTTCGCGCCCTCGTGAAGATCGGTGCATCGGGCCAGGCCTCGATCGACACCGTCGCCGGCCCGGTTGGCGAAGCACTCATCATGACCGCCATCGGTCTGATCGTCGCGGTTCCCGCGGTTCTCGCCTTCAACTGGCTCCAGAGCCGCAACAAGGCGATTGCCCGCCGTCTGTCGACCTTCTCGAACGACGTCCTCGGCTCGATCATGTCGGGCGGCCAGGTGAAGCCGGCGGTTGCCGCTGCGCCCGCCAAGGCTGCTCCCGCCGCCGCGCCGAAGAAGGCCTAAGACTCTCGCGCCCCGTCGGCCGCTCAGGCGATCGGCGGGGCCGCTGGACAGCGAAAAGGCGCGCTTCGGCAGGCTTTTCGCAGGTCCATGACAGTAATTTTGTGACAGGATGCTAATCCTATGGCGATGAGTGCAGGCGCAAAGGGCGAAGATGCCCCGATGTCCGACATCAACACGACGCCGCTCGTGGATATCATGCTTGTGCTTCTCATCATCTTCCTCATCACGGTTCCCGTGGTGTTGGAGACGGTGGAGCTCAAGCTGCCCGACGTCGCTTTTGAGCCGACGACGACGAAGCCCGAGAATGTGAACATCTCGGTTCGAGCGGGCGCAACCCCCGGTAGCTGCGAAGTATATTGGGGCCAGGCTCCGGTCGATTCGCGCGAATTGCTCAAGCGCGGCCAAGACAAGCTTGAAAAGCTTCTCAAGGATATCGGCGGGCCCCAGAATATCACCGAAGAGAACTTCCCCGAAGTGCATATCCGCGGCGACATCAACACGCCGTACCAGTGCATCGGCGGTGTGATCTACACGATGCAATATGCCGGTTTCCAGAAGATCGGGTTCATTTCGGAACCTGCCCCTGGTTCGGCCACGCTGGGCCGCCTCTAAGGCGGTCCGCCAAGGAATGAAGGAATAGTCTCATGGCTATGGCTGTTGGGGATCGGGACGATAATGAACCGATGATGGAAATGAACACGACGCCGCTGATCGACGTCATGCTCGTTCTCCTCATCATGTTCATCATCACCATTCCGGTCCAGACCCACGCGGTGAAGATCGACCTGCCGGTTCCGACCGATTCGAAAAACAATGTCGACCCGGAAAAGAACAAGATCATGATCGACCCTGCGGGGACGGTCACGTGGAACGGCGTTCCGGTCGATCTGGCGCAGCTTTCGGATTATCTCGAGCAGACGAAGGCGCTGCCGGTCGAACCCGAACTGCAGATTCAGCCGGACCCCTACGCCCGCTATATCGTGGTCGATCGCGTCATGGCGGTCGTGAAGCGTAGCGGCGTCGGCAAGCTCGGCTTCGTCGGCAACGAACAATATGCGCGCGTTTTCTGATCGCTAGATCAGCGATGCGCCAGCGAAGGGCCGCGGAGCGATCCGCGGCCCTTTTGCTTTGCCGGGCGTGAAAGCGCTTGGCGCGGCGGCTTTGGCGGGGCATCCTGCCGGCCTGGGAACGAACGCCGCGCCGCGGCGTAGGATTCCCGCAAGCGCCGTACCGCGCGCCAGATGATGGGGAGCCGATCGATGAAGCCTGCCGCCACTTTTCGCCCGACGATGACCGCCGCGCTGTGCGCCGCCTCGCTGCTCGCCCTTGGCGGCTGCGCCAGCGGATCGAAGGGGCCGACGACGACGATGCCGCCGTCCGATGCCCATGCCCAGCTTTACGACGCGTCGGGCGCCGACCGTGGGCGCGTCGATATCTACAAGGACGGAACGGGCCTGCGCATCGAACTGGTCGCGCGCGGCTTTGCCCCCGGCACCTATGGCATGCATCTGCACGCCGTCGGCCAATGCACCCCGCCCGATTTCAGCAGCGCCGGCCCGCACTGGAACCCGACCCATGCCCAGCACGGGCGTGACAATCCGATGGGGGCGCACCATGGCGACCTGCCCAACCTCGTCGTCGAATCGGGAACGATCGGCCGCGCGACGCTGCAGGTCGTCGGTTCGCGGCTGACGGGTGAGGGCGGACTGCTCGACGCCGATGGCGCGGCGTTCGTGATCCACGCCGGTCCCGACGATTACAAGACCGATCCGAGCGGCAACAGCGGCGGCCGCGTTGCCTGCGGCGTGATCCAGCTCGGCGCCGCGAACTGATCGCGCGCGGGCGCGGTCAGGCCGCCGCGCTCGCCGCGCGCTCGCCAATCGTCGCTTCGGCCTGCGGCACCGTGCGATAGGCATAGATCAGCAGGGCCAGCGCGATCGGCGCGACGCCGATCAGCGACAATATGCCGGTCCGCAGGTCACCCACCGGCTTGCCGTCGACCATCGTACCGGCGAGGTCCGAAATCTGCCCGACCATATAGGGACCGAACGACAGGCCGACGAGCGTCGTGCCAAGGAAGAAGGCGGCGGTCGCCGTCCCGCGCATGCGCGGCAACACCAGATCCTGCGTCGTTGCGGCGGCGGCGCCAAGCGCTGCAGCACCGAACATGCCGGCAAGGAAGTTCATCGCATAGAAAATGAAGCTGCTTTCGGTCGTGTAGCCGATCCAGATCGGGATGATCGGCGCGACGACGCCGAAGATGATCGTCAGGATGCGGCCCGCCGGATTGCGCGCGCGCAGCGCGTCGGCGATGCGGCCGCCCAGAATGACCCCGACGAACCCTGCAAGCGCACCATTGGCGCCGAGGATGAATGCCAGTTCCTGCTTGGGCAGCTTCAGCACAAGCTCGGCATAGGGCGGCGACCAGAAAGCGAGGGCGTAGGCGGCAAGGCTCACCAGCCCGTAACCCAACGTCGTGCAGATGAAGGCAGGCGTGCCCCAGATCAGACGGAAGGTCGCCGGATCGCGCGCGCGCAGCGTCGAGGCCCATGAAAAGACGGCGTAATAGCCAAGCCCGACCGCCGACCATTGCGGGAAATTGCCCGTCAGGCGAATCATCCACCACGCAAAGGCGGCGATCGCGGCGGCGAAGCCGATGTTTACCGCCAGCGCGGTCGTGCCGCGCTGTGCAGCGCCGAAAAGGGTGAAGGGCGGGACGATCGTCGACAGGTCGCGAAAGAATTCGCGGAAGGGATGGGGCAAACTGTGGCTCGCGACTCCGTCCATCGCGCCGCGCGCGGGTTCGCGCAGCGTTGCGACCCACAGCGCGACGAGCAGGCCGGGAATGCCGACGGCCAGAAAGGCGCCGTGCCAGCCGACCAGCCCCATCGGCCCTCCGTTCGGCCAGGTGCGGTTCCACGCCTCGACGATCGAGGCGCCGATGAACAGCGACACGCCGCCGCCAAGGTAGAGCCCCGACGAATAGATGGCGAGCGCGGTCGCCTTCTGCCGCTTGGGGAAATAGTCGGAGATCAGCGAATAGGCGGTCGGGCTGGCGGTCGCTTCGCCGACGCCGACGCCCATGCGGGCAAAGGTCAGCGTTACCTGATTGCGTGCGAACCCCGACAGGGCGGTCATCGTCGACCAGAGTGCGAGGCCGATCGACAGCAGCTTCACGCGGTTCCAATTGTCGGCGAGGCGTCCGAGTGGGATGCCGAACAGCGCATAGAAGACCGCGAAGGCGGCACCGCCAAGGAAGCCCATGTCGGCGTCGGTCAGGCCGAGGTCGGCCTTGATGTCGACCGCGAGGATGCTGACGATCTGGCGGTCGATGAAGTTGAGGATATAAACGACGACGAGGACGCCGAGGACATACCAGCTGTATCCCGTCGCGCGCGGTTCGGTCTCCGCACTTTCGACGCCTGTCCCCGGATCGTTGCTCGTCTCAGCCATCTGGCACCGCGCTCCCTCAGTCATTATCGTTGGCCGCCATGGCTAGCAGAGCCGCCGGGCAGCGCAAGTTGAAAACCCGTTCAACTTTGTGAAGAAGGACATGACATGACCGACGACCGGGGCGATGCGCCCGCCATCCTTTTTCTCTGCCTCGGCAATATCTGCCGCTCGCCGCTGGCGGAGGGCGCGGCGCGCGCCGCCTTTGCCGACGCCGGAATCGCGGTGCGGCTCGATTCTGCGGGGACTGGCGACTGGCATGTCGGCCACCCGCCCGACGCCCGCGCGCAGGCGGAGGCGCGGCGGCATGACGTCGATATCGACGATCTGCGCGCGCGCCAACTCGTGCGCGGCGACTTTCACCGCTTCGATCTGATCCTGGCCGCCGACGCCGACAATCTGCGGACCGCGCGTGCGCTCGCCCCGGCGGACGCGACGGCGCGGCTGATGCTGATGCTCGATCTCGTACCCGGACGGGCGGGCGAGAGCGTGACCGATCCCTATTATGGCGCCGACGACGGCTTTGCCGAAACCTGGGCCGATGTCAGCGCGGTCGCCGCCGCGCTGGTTGCCGCGACCGGGGCGTCGAGCGGATAGCGCGCGATCGGGTGATAGCGCGATCCGCCATGGCCAAGCTCGCTTTCATAGAGGGTGGCGTGGGCGAAGAGGAAATCGGGCGTCGCCAGATCGCCGTTCAGGGCCAGAAAGGGCGCGACGGGCCCCGATCCGCGATTGAGCCGCGCCAGCGTGACATGCGGCAGAAAGGCGCGCGTCTCCGTGTCGATCCCGACGCGCATCAGCAATTGGTCGACCTTGCGGTGCAGCGCCGCAACCGGTTCGGCGGGCTCGACCCCTGCCCACACCATGTGCGGCCGCCCGTGCCGCTCGAACAGGCTGACCCCCGCGATGCGCGCGGCAATGGTGGGGGCGTGCAGGGCGCCGAGCGCCGCGGCGATGTCCTCTGCGCGATGGCGGTCGACTTCACCGATGAAGCGCAGGGTCAGGTGAAGCTGGTCGTCATCCTGCCAGCGTGCGCCAGAAATGCCATGCATCGCCGCGATCAGCCGGGCGCGAATCGGCTGCGGCGGGCGCAGGGCGACGAACAGGCGGTGCGTGGACATGGTGCGCCCGTCATACGGCTTTTGCACCGCGCGCGACAGCGCCGAAGGCGCCCGGACCGGTTTCGCTTGAAACGGAGGGCGAAAATACTGATATTGGCAGTACGGCCGGTATGGGCTGGCCGGTGATGGAGATTTGAAAATGGCTAATTGGAACGACCCCAATATGGCGGCGTCCGGCTTTCCTGGCAGCGCGAGCGCGATGGATCAGGCCGTCGATGCCGGCCTGCGGTCGTACATGCTGTCGGTCTATAACTATATGGGCTCGGGCGTGCTGCTTACCGGCATCGTCGCGATGCTCGCCTATTCGACGGGTTTCACCCTGTCGCTGATCGGCAGCCCGCTGATGTGGGTTGTCATGCTCGCGCCGCTTGCCTTCGTGATGGTGCTCAGCTTCGGGATCAACAAGCTGTCGACCGGCGCGGCGCAGGCGCTGTTCTGGGGCTATGCGGCGATCATGGGTCTGTCGATGTCGACGATCTTCCTCGCCTTCACCCAGACCTCGATCGCGACGACCTTCTTCGCGACCGCAGCGGCCTTCCTCGGTCTCAGCCTCTATGGCTATACGACCAAGAAGGATTTGTCGGGTTTCGGCACCTTCCTGATCATGGGCGTCGTCGGCATCCTCGTCGCGATGCTGATCAACCTCTTCGTGCAGTCGACCGCGCTCAACCTCGCGATCAGCGTAATCGGTGTGCTGCTGTTCGCCGGCCTCACCGCCTACGACACGCAGAAGATCAAGAGCATGTACTTCTATGTCCGCGGTACCGACTTCGTCGGCAAGTCGGTGGTGATGGGCGCGCTGACGCTCTACCTCGACTTCGTGAACATGTTCACCTTCCTGCTCAACCTGATGGGCAGCCGCGACTAAGCGGCGGCGCACCGGAACGGCAAAGGCCCGGCGGAGCGATCCGCCGGGCCTTTTCGTTTGGAGCGTGCGCCAATCGGCGCGGAGTCAGGCGGGGACGAAGCGGAGCGCGGCGCCGTTCATGCAATAGCGCTTGCCGGTCGGCTTTGGCCCATCGTCGAAGACATGGCCCAGGTGGCCGCCGCAGCGCCGGCAATGTACCTCGGTCCGCGGATAGCCGAGCTCATGGTCGACCGACGTCGCGATCGCGCCGGGCTGCGGCGCCCAGAAGCTCGGCCAGCCGGTGCCGCTGTCATATTTGGTCTTGCTCGAATACAGCGGCAGCGCGCAGCCCGCGCAGGCAAAGGTGCCGGCGCGATGCTCCTCGTTGAGCGGGCTGGTGTAGGGGCGCTCGGTCGCGGCCTCCCGCAGCACCGCATATTGCGTCGCGGTGAGGCGCTTTTTCCATTCGGCATCGGTCAGGCGCCAGCCCGGCTGCGCCAACGGGCGCTTGCCGGGCTTGGCGAACAGCATCGGCGCGGCGATCATCGCCCCGCCCAAGGCGAGACCGGAAAGCAGATAACGGCGTTCGATCATGGGGCAGGCTCCTCTGCCTTCTAGATACGATCCCGGCCTGCTCCCGGTTTCAGTGCCGCGTCAATATTTCTCGAGCACCACGGGCAGGTGGCGATAGCCGTGGACGAAGCAGGCGTTCACCCGGTCGGGTTCGCCGACCACATTCACGCGCAGCCGCCGCCGCTGCATTTCGGAGATCAGCGCGGTAAGCTGAAGCTCGGCGACGCGCGCGCCGACGCAGCGGTGGATGCCGTAACCGAAGGCGAGGTGGCGCCGCGCATTTTCGCGGTCGACGATGATCCGGTCGCCGTCGGGGAAGATGCTCTCGTCACGGTTCGCCGACGCGTACCACAGCGCGATCTTGTCGCGCTTCTTGATCTGGTGCCCGAACAATTCGGTGTCTTCGGTCGCGGTGCGGCGCATGTGCGCCAGCGGGGTCTGCCAGCGGATGATCTCGTGCATCGCGTTGACCGCGAGTTCGGGATCGTGATTCGCCTCCAGCTTGGCGCGCTCCTCGGGGAAAAGATGGAGGCCATAGGCATAGGCCGACATCGAATTGCGCGTCGTGTCATTGCCGCCGACGATCAGGAGGATGAGGTTGCCCATGAATTCCTCATGGCTCATGTGGCTCATCGCATCCGACTGGAGCATGATCGAAATCAGGTCGTGCGTGCCGGGATTCTGCGCCTTGCGGTCCCACAATTCCTTGAACGCGGCGCCCATTTCGAACGCGATCGCGAGGCGGGCCTGGCGTTCTTCGAGGGTATTGAAACTTTCGATGTCGCCGAGCGCGTCGGACCAGGCGGTCAGTTTGTGGCGTTCTTCAAAGGGAAAGTCGAACAGGATGGCGAGCATCTGCGTCGTCAGTTCGATCGACAATTTTTCGACCCAGTCGAACGTTTCGCCGATGGGCAGCGAATCGAGCACTTCGCTCGTCCGGCGCAGCGTGTCGGCGCGCATCCGTTCGATTTCGGAGGGACCGAAAGCCGGGGCGACGGTGCGGCGCTGCGCGGTGTGCTGCGGCGGGTCCATCGCGATGAACATCGGCATCGGGATTTCGCCCTCCTGCAGATGCTCGATACCGTCGCCCGCGACGGTGATGCCGCCATATTCCCACGAGGAGGAGAAGATCTTGGGCAGCGCCTCGATATGCTGGATCGGCTTGTAGGTCGTTACCGACCAATAGGGACCGAATTTCGAATCGTCGCAGTAATAGATCGGCGATTCGGCGCGCAGTTGCGCCATCGGCCGCTGCCAGCGATCCTCGCGCCACATATCGGCGCGGCTGACGTCGAGCGGATTGACGGTTTCGGGTTCGACGCGAATCTGGGTGGCCATTAGGGGCAGCTCCTCTCAAGGCCGTCGGGCGCGGCCGATTGGGTTGCAGAATGCCACTATTTACAGTTTTGTCAATGAGACTTTGGGGCGATTACCCTAGAAACGAGCGGGACCCTCGGGGCGTCACGCGCGCTGCCGCCGTTTCCAGAATTTCCAGCCCGCCTTGCCGCTCAGCACCCCGGCGCGGAACATCCGGACCGACAGGAAGATGACGAGCGCGACCCAGAGCAGCTGCCAGCCGAGCGCAAGCAGATGGACGGCCTTCGCATCGTCGGTCGCGGCGCGCGCCGCCATCGCGAAGGGTGACGAAAAGGGAAAGATCTCGGCGAAGCGCGCGAGCGGGCCGCCCGGCGCGCTCGCGGCGGCCGAAGAGAGGCTGAACATGCCGACCTGAAAGATGGTGATCGGCAGGCTGAGCATCTGGATTTCGCGCACCGTTCCCGCCTGCGCGCCGACACCGAGGAACACCGCGCCGAGCAGGAGGAAAGCCATGATGAAATAGACGAAGCAGATGCCGACGAAGAAGCCCCAGCCGGTAGCGGGCACCGCGAGCATCGCCGCAACCGGCTTGCCCGCGCCTGCCGCAGAGAGCGTGGCCGGGTCGATCTGGGTTGCCGCGATCAGTCCGCCGCCTGCCGCCATCGCGAGCCAGAAGGCGATAAACAGCACCGCGACGCCGAGCATGCCGAGCAGCTTGCCGAGAAAGACGCTTTCGAGCGGTACCGCGGCGGCGAGGATTTCGATGACCTTGTTGCCCTTTTCCTCTGCCAGCGAACTGACGGTCTGCCCCGCGAGCAGCAGCGTCATCAGGAAGATCGCAAAGACCGCGCCGAAGCCCATCGACTGTTGCACCGCTATGCTCGTCCCGCCGCTGCGGATCGATTCGAAATGCGGGGCGACCGGCGGCACCGCGCCGGCAGCGCGGTCGCGCAGCACCTCTTCCGCGAGCAGCACAAGATAGCGACCCGCGCGGCTGCCCTCCTCGCGTTCGACGATGCGCGGCGCGGCGAGCGGGCCGACCATCACCGCATAGGTGTCGGCGCCCTTTTCCTGCGCGATGACCAGCGGATCGTCGCCCTTCGGCGAGGCAATCCGCACGTCGAGCGTCGCGGGACCGCGGCCGCCCAGCGCGTCGCGCAAGCGCGTGTCGGCGCTGCGCAGCGCCGCGACATCGCCCGCGTCGGCGACGACGACGATGCGCCCTGCGCCGCGCGCGCTGTCGGCGAGCTGCGATGCGCCGAGGCCGCCGACCAGGCTCATGCCGAGCATGAACAGCGGTGCGAGCAGGAAGAGGAGAAAGGTCGGCGTCGCCACGATCGCGAGAAAGTCGCGGCGCGCGACGACCGCCATATTTTTCAGAAAGGGGGTCATGCGCTTGCCTCCGCAGCGGCTTCTTCGGCGGCGTCGGCGGCGAAGCCCGCGTCGACCTGACGCACGATATGGACGAAGGCATCGTGCAAGCCGGGGCGCGCGATCGACAGGCCGGCGACGCCGTGCCCGCTGGCGGTGATCCGCGCGAGCAGCGGTTCGACCCCCGCGTCGTCGATCGCGAAATGCCAGGCGTCGCCGCGCCGCTGCGCATCGGCGGGCAGCAGCGCCGCGATCACGCCATCGTCGGCGCCGGTGCGCGGCGCGTAGCGCACCTGCATCGGCAGCAGCGCGCGCGCCTCGTCGACCGTGCCCTCGAAGCGGCGCTGCGACCGCGCGATGATCGCGAGCCGGTCGCACAGTCGCTCCGCATGCGCCATGACATGGGTGGAGAAAAGGATCGTCGCGCCGCGATCGCGTTCGCGCCGCACGAGCGTTTCAAGCCGCTCCTGATTGACCGGGTCGAGTCCCGAAAAGGGTTCGTCGAGCACGATCAGGTCGGGAGCATGGACGATCGAGCCGATGAGCTGGACCATCTGGGCCATGCCCTTCGACATCTTGCGGATCTTTTCGTCGATGACGCGTTCGAGCCCGAGTTCGGCCATGAAGGTCGCGGCGCGGCGGCGGCCTTCGCCCCAGTCGAGTCCGCGCAGCGCGCCCATGAAAGCGATCGCCTCGCGCGCCTTCATACCGGGATAGAGGCCGCGTTCTTCGGGCAGATAGCCGATGCGGTGGCGCACCGATTGCGGCTTGTGGCTGCCGAACAGGCGGCTCGTCCCCTCGTCGGGATCGATGATGCCCAGCGTCATGCGCAGGCTGGTGGTCTTGCCCGCGCCATTGGGACCGAGAACGCCATAGATGCTCCCGACCGGTACCTCGAGGTCGACATGATCGACCGCCTTGAATTCGTCGAAATATTTGGTGAGGCCGCGCGCCTCCACGCAATAATCGGTCAAACGCTGGTCCCCGCTCGCTGAATCGGCCCGCATATCATCACTGTATCATCGCTCTATGGCACGGCCCGCCGCCTGTCGTATAGGGGCGCAATGCTTTCCAATGCCTTGCCCCCGATCGAAGAGCGGCTCGCGGCCACCGCGCGCGCGCATGGCTTCGCGGCGTTCGGCATCGCGCGCGCCGACGCGGCACCGCAAACCGCGGCGCGGTTGAGGCAATGGCTCGCCGAGGGATGCCATGGCGACATGATCTGGATGGAAAGCCGCGCCGAACAACGCGGATCGCCGCAAGGGCTGTGGCCCGAGGTGCGGTCGGTGATCGCGCTCGGCATGAGCTACGCCCCCGGCACCGATCCGCTGGCGCTCGCGGGGGCGCCCGACCGCGGCCGCATCTCGGTCTATGCGCAAGGGGCCGATTATCATGACATCGTCAAAAAGGCGCTGAAGCATGTCGCGCGCTGGCTCGTCGCGGAGGCGCCGGGGGCGGAAGTGAAGGTCTTCGTCGACACCGCGCCGGTAATGGAAAAGCCGCTCGCCGCCGTTGCCGGGCTCGGCTGGCAGGGCAAGCACAGCAATATGGTCAGCCGCGAGCATGGCAGCTGGCTGTTTCTGGGCGCGATCTACACGACGCTCGATCTGGCGCCGTCGGTTCCGGGGCGCGATCGGTGCGGCAGTTGCACGGCCTGCCAGCAGGCCTGCCCGACCGCGGCCTTTCCGGCGCCCTATCGCGTCGATGCCCGCCGCTGCATCTCCTATCTGACGATCGAGCATGACGGGCCGATCCCGACCGAATTCCGGCGCGCGATCGGCAACCGGGTTTATGGCTGCGACGATTGTCTGGCCGTGTGCCCGTGGAACAAGTTCGCCGACACCGCGGCGCGGCACCGGGCGTTTCTGCCGCGCGGCGAACTGGCGGCGCCCGCGCTCGCCGATCTGCTCGCACTCGACGATGCGGGGTTCCGGCAGGTCTTTTCAGGCTCGCCGATCAAGCGGATCGGGCGGGGCCGCATGGTGCGCAACGCCGCGATCGCGGCGGGCAACAGCGGCGATCGCGGCTTGCGGCCGCGCCTGATGGCGCTGGCGAGCGACGAATCGCCGATGGTCGCCGATGCCGCACGATGGGCGCTCGATCAACTGGCGGACTGACGGCGGGAGACGGCGATCGTGCCGCCCCCCTCCGTCGCCGGTCCGCCTTCTTGCCTAGAATCCCCGCATGAAGGTCGCGGTGATCGGGGCAGTAATCGCGCCGATAACGAGTGCGACGACGATCGCCGCGACCACGATCAGGATCGTGTACGTCATCGCCTTGTCCTGCGGCGCGCGCATCAGGCGGGGCAGTCCGAGGTAAAGGAGATAGAGGCCGTAGAGGCCGAGCAGCGACAGCCAGGAAAGCGCGGGCAGGATCGCGAAAATGCCCGCGACCCAGCTCGCGGTGCCCGAATAGGCCGCGACCTTGAACGCCTGAACGCGGTTCTGCGTCGCGCCGAAGCTGGGGGCGAGCGCGTCGATGATGAGCGCGAGGATGAAGACGCCGATCAAGGTCGTCGCATATTGCACGACGGCCGAGGCGACCGCCGAACTCACCGAGGGGCGATAGGTGAAGCCCATCACCGAAAAGCCGAAGGCGAGCATGCCGATCAGCCCCGCCACCGCGGGAATCGCCGCCAGCGGGATGATATAGCGGCGATAGAGGCCGCCGATCGTTTCGGCTTCGCCGTCGATCACCTCCCACTCGCGCGCGGGCTGGAGCAAGATATTCTTGACGCGATCGACGATCAAGCGCGGCTGCTGGTCATTCCCTGTCATAGTCGGTCTCCACCCAATGGCTGAACCGCGACCCCGGATGTCTACCCCGATAGACCGCGATACTCTCGCATTCTGGGATAGGGTGCAAGGGTGTGCATTGCTGTGCGCGGGCGCACAGGGCCGGCTACCAGCGGTTGCGCACCTCTTCGGCAAAGCCCGTGAGCCCGGCAATGTCGAGCGCGCTGCCGTCGTCGAGGATGATGCGCCCCGAAAAGCGGCCGAAGACCTGATCCTGCACCGTCCTGAACAGCCCCAGGTTGGTGCTGTGGTGGCGATTGACGATCGGGTCCATCGTCATTTCGAAGCGTCCATCGTTGCTTGTGAAGCGCCACGGTCCCGCGTCGGGGCCGCCCGCCGGCATGTGAAAGGCGATGCGGTCGAGCTTGTGCGCGGTGCCGTCGACGAACACCATATTCTCGGATGCTGCCGCCGTGTCGCCAAAGCCGTAACCGATGTTGAACCCGATGCGGCGTCCGTCCGCCATTCCCGAGGCCGACCCCCAATACCAGACATTGTCGTAGGTCCAGACGCCGCGCCCCCAGTCTAGCACGCCAAAGGCGCGGTCGGGGCTGAAGCGATGGAGGGTGTTCCCCACCCGAATCTCGCCCTCGGCGGCGAGGCAATTGATCTTCTGATTATAATAGAAGGCCCTTGGCGCTCCCGAGAAAGGTGTGGCGATCACCATGCGGTGCATCGGCGGCTGCGCGAGCCATAATTCACCTGCGAGCCCCTGTCCGCCGCCGAATTTCGGGGCCTCGACCGTCAGGCGCCGGCCGCCCGGTTCGTGCAGGAAGCGCAGCAGCATGCCGCCGCGGCGCTGTTCGATATCGCCCGCATCGGCGCTTTCGGGCAACCGCATGCGGCCCATCGGCCAAGGGATCACCGCGCCATCGTTGATCGCGGTTCCAGCCGCCAGATCCATCCACGACACGCCGAGGAAGCCCAGATAGCCATTGTCCGCGACGGTCAGCGCGATGCCGAAGGCGTCGGTCAGGATGCAATAATAGTCCCATTCCTTGATCCGCAGCTTGCCCGCCGCGATCCGCGCGCGGTCGTAGCGGCGCACCTCGGCGGTCGCCCAGCCCGTTTCGGCGAGCCGCCCGCGCGCGTCGAGCAGCAGTCCCGCCCCCATTTTTGTCTGCATCCTCGCCTCCCTGCGGGGCCGTCTATGCCAGCCGCGCACGGTGGCTGGCAACGGGCGGTGCATCTGATAGGCTGCGCACGACGCAGGATGCAGGAGGATGGCATGGCGCAGGGCAGCGCGCGAATCGGCAAGGACCGCTATCGCACCGAGATCGATGTCGGCGGCCATGCGCTGATCGCCGACGAGCCGCCCGCGCTCGGCGGCGGCGGGGTTGGCCCGGCGCCCTACGATCTGCTGCTCGCGAGCCTGGGCGCGTGCACCGCGATCACGCTGCGCATGTACGCCGATCGCAAGGGCTGGCCGCTCGAATCGGTCGAGGTCGGTTTGCGTCTGTCGGGGCGCGAGGAGAAGCGGATCGACCGCTCGCTGGCGATCGTCGGGCTCGACGACGAACAGCGCGCGCGCATGGCCGACATCGCCGAGCGTACGCCGGTCACGCTGACGCTGAAGGCCGGTTTGCCGATCACCACCACGCTCGCCTGACGGCGCGGCGCGCGGCGGCTGCGGAGCGCATCGTTTACGCCGCTTTTACCACTGTCGGTGCATGACATCCCCGATGTTTGCGACTGGGGACGAATGATGGACAGCATGCGCGGACTGCTTTCGGGCAGCCACGATCAGGACGATGGCGCGATCGATGCGCCGCCGGCTGTCGGTGTCGACGAACGGCGGATGCAGGTGCGCGCCTATAATCATTGGGCGTCGCTGCTTGCCGACCGCGCCTATCCGTCGGTCGAGGATCTCGACCTCGACGGCGCCGACTTCGGCCCCAATGCGGTGCTGCTCGACTTTACCGCGGGTATCGAAAATCCTGGCATCTCCTATCTCGGCGAACGGTTGCGCGAAGAATCGCAGATCGACGAGGATGTCCATTATATCAGCCAGATTCCGGGGCGGTCGCTGCTGTCGCGGCTGACCGACCATTATCTCCAGATCATCGCCAATCGCGCGCCGATCGGCTTCGAGGCCGAGTTCGTCAACGATCGCGGCGCCACGATCATGTACCGCGGCATCCTGCTGCCCTTCTCGTCCGACGACGACACCATCGATTTCATCATGGGCGTCATCAACTGGAAGGAAGCGGTTGCCGCAGAGCAGGCCGAAGAGCTGCAACTGTCGGTCGAGCAGGCGCTGCGCAGCGCGGCGCCGCTGACCGCACCCGTGCCGGTGTGGGCCGACGGCCCCGATTCGGAGCATATCGACGATGAAGCGGCGCCGGGTTTCGCCGCGCTCGGCGACGCCGAGCCCGAAGCGGTTGCCTTTGGCGATGCCATGCTGCTGACCGAACGCTTCGACGATACTGCGGCGCCGGTTGCCGAGGGCGACGAGGCCGCCGACGAGACTGTCGACGACGGCGCGGCCGGACCGGGCGACGATGCCGAGCTGGCCGACTGGCTGGCGCTGGCGCGCGAAACCGCCGAACGCGCGATGGCGGCCGACAGCCGCAGCCGCAGCGCGCTCTATCAGGCGGTCGGCAAGGCATGGGATTTCGCCCTCGCCGCCGAAGCGCAGCCCGACGCCTTTGCCGAATTGCTCGAGGATGCAGGGCTGCAGGCGCAGGAACGCGCGCCGATGACGCCGGTCGTCAAACTGGTCTTCGGCGCCTCCTATGACAAGACGCGCCTCGCCGAATATGCCTGTGTGCTCGGCCATGCGAAGGACGCGGGGCTGGAGCGCGGGGCGCTTCCCGCCTATCTCGATCGCTATCCGGGCGGGCTTAAGGGTCTGGTCAAGGATGCGCGCGCGCGCCGCAAGCCCGCGGGCGATGCAGCGGCGAAGGTCGACGAGCAACTGGCGGCGCTGCGCACCGCGCACCCGGCGCTGATCCTGGAACATGATGCGGGCGATGCCGAATTCGTGGTGCTGATTGCGCGCGCGATGCCCGGCGGACATATCGGCATCGTCGCCAAGGCGGCCGACGATCCGGCGCTCATTGCGAAGCTGGCGAAGAAGGCAATCGCGATCACCCCGGCCGATTGACACGCATAGCGTAACAGACAATCCAAAAGTTGAAATAATTTTGCGCGGCATGCGCGGGGGGTCTTGAGCCTTTCGCGGCGCGGGCGCATAGGGAGCCGTAGCGCAAGGCGCCGCCGTCCCCCCGGCGGATGCTCGCTTCAACTTGGTCCGGGATGCTGCAACCCTATGCCTGAAAAATCGACTGAAGACACCGCAGCCGGCACGTCGCCGGCGGCGCAAGTTCCTGCGAAATTCGCCAAGGCCTATCAGGCCGCCTTGCAGGGCAGCGCGCTGCCCGGCGAGAGCGACGACCTCGATGCCAAGGCGCTGGCCGAAGCGGGCGAATTCGCCGCCCGCGCGTCGCTCGACCGCGCGCCGGGCCAACCGTCGTTCCTGCTCGAACCGGTGGCGGCCGACGGCACCGACCGCCGGATGCGCCTGGTCGTCGTCAACGACGACATGCCCTTCCTCGTCGATTCGACCTCGCAAATCGCGGGCGCGCAGGGCCTTGCCGTGCACCGCATCCTCCACCCGGTGGTGTCGGTCGAGCGCGACGCGAAAAATCATCTGACCGCGGTCGACGCCGGCAAGGACGGCGCGCGCGAGTCGGTCATCTATATGGAGCTCGAACGCGGCGACGCGCGCGCCCGGCGCCGTCTGCTCGATGCGCTCGAAGCCTCGCTCGCCGATGTGCGCGCCGCGGTCGCCGACTGGAAGGCGATGCGCGCCGCGATGCTCGCCGATTCGACGATGCGCGCCGACGGCGATGGCGCCGAGCTGCTGCGCTGGTTCGAAAGCGGCGCGATGACGCAGCTCGGCCACGAATGGCGCACGCGCGACGGCAAGCGCCACGACCCGCTGGGCATCTGTGCCGCGGGGACGAGCGAAATCCTGTCCGAAACCGCACTCGAAGCGGCCTTCGCCTGGTTCGAAAAGGGCCGCACGGCGCCGCTGCTCATCAAGTCGAACCGCCTGTCGTCGGTGCATCGCCGCGTACTGCTCGATCTGGTCGTCGTTCCCGAGATGAAGGGCAAGACGGTCGAGCGCCTGTCGATCCACGCGGGCCTCTGGACCAGCGCCGCGCTGTCGACGCCGCCCGCCAAGGTGCCCGTGCTGCGCGCGCAACTCGAGGCGCTGATGGCCAAATTCGGTTTCGACCCCGGCGGCCACGCCGGCAAGGCGCTCGCGCACGCTTTGACCGCGCTGCCGCACGACCTGCTGATCGCGTTCGACGCCGAATCGCTCGAGGAGCTGGTGCTCACCTCGATGTCGATTACCGATCGCCCGCGCCCGAAGCTGGTGATGATACGCAGCCCGCTCGGCCGCCATCTCTTCACCTTCGTCTGGCTGCCGCGCGACGAGGTGTCGACGGGACGCCGGCTGGCGATCGAATCGCTGTTGGTGCGCGAGGCCAAGGCGGGTGTCATCGGCTGGACGATGGCGCTCGAAGACGGCGGCGCTGCCTTGCTGCGCTACACGCTCGACCTGCGCGGCGGCGGCATCGTGCCCGATACCGAAGCGCTGAACGCGCAGCTCGAACAGATGGTGCGTGGCTGGCAGCCCGAGGTAGAGGGCGCGCTGGCGCGCCGCGGCGATCCGGGCCGCGCGGCGGCACTTGCGGCGCGCTTCGCACCGCTGTTTCCGGCCAATTACCGCAATCTCTATAATCCCGAAGAGGCGGCGCGCGATATATTGCGTCTGCGCGACCTTGATGCCGACCGCCCGCGCAATGTGCGGCTGGCGAAAAAGAGCCTCGACGGCGACGACCGGCTGCGGTTGAAAGTCTATAGTGCGGCCGGACCGCTCGCGCTGTCGGACGTGGTTCCGGCGCTCGAACATTTCGGGTTCGAGGTGCTCGAGGAAATCCCGACCGAGTTGCACGTCCACGGCGGCGGTGAGGGCGATGCCGAGGCAACCTTCATCCACGATTTTTCGCTGCGCCTGCCCGCCAATGTCGACGAAACCGCGCTGATGCCGCATGTCGAGACGATCGAGGGCGCGATTGCCGCGGTGCTCGATGGCAAGGCCGAAAACGACGCCTTCAATCAGCTCGTGCTGGTGACGCAGACCGATCCGCAGGCGATCGTGTGGCTGCGCGCCTGGTTCCGCTACATGCGCCAGGGCGGATCGAGCTATGGCATGGATACGGTGGTGGCGGCGCTGCGCGGCGCCCCGGCGCTGACCGCGGCGCTGGTCGATCGCTTCCGTGCGCTCCATGACCCCAAGGCAAAGGATGCCGCGCGCGCCGAAGCGCTCGCAGCCGAAATCCAGACCGGCTTTGCCGCGATCCAGTCGATCGACGACGACCGCATCCTGCGTCTGTTCCATGCGGTGATCGGCGCGACGCTGCGTACCAACGCCTTTGCGCCCGCCGCCGCCGAGGCGCTGGCGTTCAAGATCGATTCGAGTCTGGTTCCGGGCCTGCCCAAGCCGCTGCCGTGGCGCGAGGTGTGGGTGTACAGCCCGCGCGTCGAGGGCATCCATCTGCGCGCCGGCCCGGTCGCGCGCGGCGGCCTGCGCTGGTCCGACCGGCGCGACGACTTCCGTACCGAAATTCTGGGGCTGATGAAGGCGCAGCGCGTCAAGAACGCCGTCATCGTCCCGACCGGCGCGAAGGGCGGCTTCTATCCCAAGCAGTTGCCGAGCCCGGCCGAGGATCGCGACGCCTGGTTCGCCGAAGGCACCGAATGCTATCGCATCTTCATCAGGTCGCTGTTGTCGATCACCGACAATATCGTCGGCGGCAAGGTGGTGCACCCCAAGGGCGTCGTGATCCGCGATGGCGAAGACCCCTATTTCGTGGTCGCCGCCGACAAGGGCACCGCGACCTTCTCCGACGTCGCCAACGGTCTTGCGATGGAGCGCGACTTCTGGCTCGGCGATGCGTTCGCGAGCGGCGGGTCGAAAGGCTATGACCATAAGGCGATGGGCATCACCGCCAAGGGCGCGTGGGTTTCGGTCCAGCGTCACTTCGCCGAAATGGGCATCGACGTGCAGACCGACACGATCCGTGTCGTCGGTTGCGGCGACATGTCGGGCGACGTGTTCGGCAACGGCATGCTGCTGTCGAAGGCGATCAAGCTGTGCGCGGCCTTCGATCATCGCCACATCTTCCTCGATCCCGACCCCGATCCGGCCAAGAGCTGGAAAGAACGCGACCGCATGTTCCAACTGCCGCGGTCGAGCTGGGATGATTATGACAAGAATCTGATCTCGAAGGGCGGCGGCGTTTTCGCGCGCAGCCAGAAGAGCATCCCGCTGACCCCCGAGGTGCAGGCGCTGCTGGGCCTGTCGGTCGCCGAAATCGACCCCGCCGGGCTGATCTCCGCGATTCTGCGCGCGCCCGCCGATCTGCTGTGGTTCGGCGGTATCGGTACCTATGTGAAGGCCGCGGGCCAGAATAATGCCGAGGTCGGCGATCCCGCCAACGACGCGCTGCGCGTCGATGCCGAGGATCTGCGCGTCCGCGCGGTGGGTGAGGGCGCCAATCTGGGCGTCACGCAGGCCGCACGTATCGCCTTTGCGGCGAAGGGCGGGCGTATCAACACCGACTTCATCGACAACAGCGCCGGTGTCGACTGTTCGGATAATGAGGTCAACATCAAGATCGCGCTCAACCGCGAGATGGCCGAAGGCCGGCTGAGCCAGGACGATCGCGACGCGCTGCTCGTCCGCATGACCGACGATGTCGCGGCGCTGGTGCTCGAGGACAACCGGCTGCAGGCACTCGCGCTGTCGATCGCCGAAAAGGGCGGCGCTGCCGCGGTGCCGTCGCTGGTGCGGATCATGGAGACGTTCGAGGCATCGGGCCGGCTCGACCGCAAGGTCGAAGGGCTGGCGGCGAACGACGAGCTGCTACGCCGCTCGGCCGAAGGGAGCGGGCTGACGCGGCCCGAACTCGCCGTGCTGCTGTCGACTGCGAAACTGGCGCTGCAGGACGCGATCGAAGCGAGCGCGCTGCCCGACGATCCCGCTCTGGCGAGCGATCTTGCCGCGGCCTTCCCGGCCGAGATGCAGCGCGATTTCGCCGGCGCGATCGCCGATCACCAGCTGCGCCGCGAGATCATTGCGACCAAGCTTGCGAACCGCATCGTCAACCGCATGGGCATCGTCCACCCGCTCGAACTGGTCGAAGAAGAGGGCTGCTCGCTGGGTGAGGTCGCGGCGGCATTCGTCGCCGTCGAACGCTTGCTGGATATGAAGGGGCTGTGGGCTTCGCTCGACAGCGCGGGGATCAACGAATCCATCCGCTTGTCGCTGTTCAGCCAAGCCGCCTCGGCGATGGCATCGCAGATGGCCGACCTGCTCCGCGTCAGCCCCGGCCTGGCGCAGCCGGGCGCGCTCGTTGCGCGGCTCGAACCCGGCGTCGACCGCCTGACCGCGACCGTCGACACGCTGCTCAGCGCGTCAGTGCGGCGTCAGTGGGACGCGCTGGCGCAGCAGCTGCTCGATGCCGGCGCGCCCGAGGCGCTGACCGCGGCGGTCGTCCGCCTGTTCAAGACCGACGGCGCGATCGGAATCGTCGACCTTGCCGAACGTCGCGGCGACGACGAGGTCGGGGTGACGCGGGCCTTCACCCATCTGGGCGACGCGCTCGGGCTCGACTGGGCGCAGACGCTGGCGGCGCACATGAGCCCCGCCGATCCATGGGAACGCCTGCTCGTCAACAGCCTGGCGCGCGATTTCCAGCAGATGCGGCTGAGCTTCCTCGCGGGGTTGCCCAAGGGCGATCTCGATGCCGGGGTCAGCAAATGGCTGGAAGCGAACGCACCGCGCGTCGCGCAATTCCGCACGACGGTCGACCGCGCGCGCACCATCCCCAATCCCAATGGCGCGATGCTGTCGCACATTGCGGGGCAGGCGCGCGGGCTGCTCGGCCGGTAACAGGTCTGACCCTCCCCTTCGGGGGAGGGCTTCAGGAGGCTCTATGCCGTTCCAACCGCGCGTCGCGATCCTCGTCCCGGCACCCGATTATGAGGAAAATTGGCGGCCCGCCTTCGCGCGCAAGGCGGCGGCGCTGGCGGCGGCCGGGCTTGCGGTCGAGCAGCGCGTCTGGACCGACCCCGGCGACCTGACGGGGTTCGACCTGATCCTGCCGCTGTTCGCCTGGGGCTATCAGCGCGACGTTGCCGTCTGGTATGCGCTGCTCGACCGGCTCGCGGGACTGCCCGTCGTCAATCCGGTGCCGGTGCTGCGCTGGAACAGCGACAAGGCCTATCTTGCCGAGCTAGGCGCGAAGGGCGTTGCGGTGGTGCCGACGGTTGAGGTCGCGGCGCTGGACGACGCATCGCTGGCGCAGGCGCGCGCGGCGCTCGGCGTGGAAGAGGTGGTGGTGAAGCCCGCCGTTTCGGGCGGTGCCGACGGTACGCACCGTGTCGCGCCCGGCGCGCCGATCCCCACCGATGCGCTAGGACAGCGCCGCCTTGTCCAGCCGCTGATGCCCGGCATCCTCGCCGACGGGGAATATTCGCTCTTCTTTTTCGGCGGCGCCTTCAGCCATGCCATCGTCAAGCGCCCCGCATCGGGCGATTTCCGCGTCCAGGAACAGTTCGGCGGGCGCGAGACGCGATGGGACGCGAGCGAGCCGGCGCGCCTGCTCGCCGCCGCCGCGCTTGCCGCCGCCCCCGCGCCGCCCGTCTATGCGCGCGTCGACATGGTCGGCGACGCGGCGGGCGTGCTGCACATCATGGAACTCGAACTGATCGAGCCGTCGCTGTTCCTGCATCACGCCGCCGACAAGGGGGCGGCCTTCGGGCGGGCGGTTTACGCCGCCGTCTGATCGGCACTGCGCGCGTGCCACAACCATTGGCGGATGGCCGAGGTCAGGTTGGGCGGATCGGCAGCTTCCATCCGTTCGACGTCGATCCGCGCGACGAGCGCATTGACCGGCAGGCCGCGCTGCGCCGCCGCGGCTTCGAGCGCGTCCCAGAAGACGGGCTCGAGGCTGATCGACGTGGGGTGCCCGGCAATCGTCACCGAGCGTTTGACGGGGGGATGGAGAGACAAGGAAGCAGCCATGCATCCTGTCTGCCGTTCGTATCGCGCGAAGTCGAGGGATTGTCGAACCGGCGCCGCGCCTGGCGGCGACGGCAAAGCCGTCGCCGTGACGTCAGACGGGCTCGGCGATCTTTCGGATCGCCGCCCCGCTGGCCGAGCCGGGCTGTGGCTTCACCACCGGTTGCCAGCTCGTCGTTCGCTTTGCGAACGCCTTCACTGGCGCCCTCGGTCCGTCAATACATATGCTGGCCGCCGTTGATCGACATCGTTGATCCGGTGACGAAGCCCGCATCCTCGCTACACAGAAAGGCGACGCCGCGGGCGATTTCTTCGGCGTGGCCGAGGCGACCCACCGGGATTTTCGCGACGATCTTTTCAAGCACGGGGGCGGGGACGGCGGCGACCATGTCGGTGTCGATATAGCCTGGCGCGATCGCGTTGACGGTCACGCCCTTCTTGGCGCCTTCCTGCGCCAGCGCCTTGGTAAAGCCGTGGATGCCCGATTTGGCGGCGGCATAGTTGACTTGGCCATATTGACCCGCCTGGCCGTTGATCGACCCGATGTTGACGATGCGGCCCCAGCCGCGCTCGACCATGCCGCCGAAGGTCGCCTTGGCCATGTTGAAACAGCCGCCCAGATTGATGCGCATGACGTCGTTCCAGTCGTCAAAGGTCATGCGCGCCAGCGTGCCGTCGCGGGTGATGCCGGCGTTGTTGACAACGATGTCGATCGGGCCGAGGTCGGCGGCAACCTGTGCGCAGCCGTCGAGGCAGGCCTGATGGTCGCCGACGTCCCAGCGATAGGCGGGGATGCCGGTGCGGTCGGTGAAGGCGCGCGCCTTTTCGTCATTGCCTGCATAATTGGCGGCGACGCGGACGCCCATATCCTTTAGCGCCAGCGAAATGGCCTCGCCGATGCCGCGGCTGCCGCCGGTGACGATTGCTACGCGTGTCATGAAATCGCTCTCCCACACAATCTTGCTTCGTTTTTGATTAGGGCGCGCGCGAAGCCGCCGCAAGTTGACCGGAACGTCAATCGCACGGCTTTGCGGCGGAAGTTTTTCAGTTTCCGGTCAGCGCCTTCAGGGCGGCGAAATTTCCGACGGCGAGATCGGCCTTGCGGATCGCGAGGATCAGGCTGGCGCCCTGCGCGGGCGCCATGCCGGTCAGGACGCTCGCGGGCAATTCGACGAGCATCGCGTCGCGCTCCTCGTCGAAGCCGGGCGCATAGTGGCGCGGCTGCCCGCCCACGAGAGGCGCTTCGGCGGCGGCGAGTGCGGCCCAGACGGGCTCGAACAGCGCGCGGGCCGGGGCCGAAAGCGAATCGGGGTCGGCGCACCAACGATGGCGCGCATGATCGAAAAGCAGCGCGCGATAGTCGCTGACCCACAGATCGGCATCCGGATGGTGGCGCGTCAGCGGCAAAATGACCGTTTCGGTGCGGTCTTCGCCGCTTTCGGCGTCGCTTTCGACCACCACCCGCGACCAGTGGATCGCGTGCAGCGCGGTCATCACCGCGGTCGCGTCGGACGCCGAAAAGCCGGCCTGCCCGGCGCTTTCGTCGATGATCGCCAATATCTCGCGCGCGCGCTCGGCCGCGTCGCGGTTGGTTGCGGCGGCATCGGCCAGCGCCTCGGTCAGTTCGTCGCTTGCGTCGGGCGGCGGCGGCGTACCGGTTTCGAGTGCGGGAAGCCGGGGGGCGAGCAGCGCCGCCAGCGCGGTCATCGTCGGCCAGTCGAACGGATGAAAGGCAGGGTCGGCAAGATCATAGCCCGTGGCCGCGAAAAAGGCGTCGGCGGCGTCCATCCCGGCCGGTGTGGCAGGCGCATCGGGACCGCGGACGTCGACCGCCCATTCGGGAAAGGCCCGCACCGCGAGGCGATGCAGCGCATCGTCATCGAGCCCGGCGGGACGGAAATAGGCGCGGCCGACGGGCTTGGGCGCCGCGCGTGGCGGTCCTGCCTCGGGCAGATGGAGCGCCGTCGCCGCGCCCGTTTCGGGATGGGCGAAAAAGGCGAGCGCCCCGGTGCGCGGCCCCAGCCCGTCCCAGAGTCCGGCAGGCAGGTCGGAGCAGGCGATCTGTGCGATGAAGTCGGCATCGGTGCCCTCGATCCGCGGCCAGGGCATTGCGTCCGGCAGACGCGGACGTCCGCCAATCCAGTTGCGCGTCAGGATCGCGTCGCGCGGCGGGATTTGCGCAACCAACCGCGCCTGCCCGGCAGGCACGGCATGACCGGGCGCGGGACTGTCCGCGATGGGCGACGGCTCCGGTGCGGCATGGGCCTGCGCCTCGACCGCCTGAACCTGTGCCGCAAGCATCGCCTCGATCGGTTCGGGCGGCAGGGCGTCTGGCGGCGATTCGGTTTCGGCGGCTATCGGAGCCACCTCGGTCGGCGGTTCGTCGTCGGGCAACGGATCATAGACCGGCTGGGCGCGCAGCCGCGCGAGGCGCGCGGGCGCGATTTCGACCGGCTCGATTTCGGGTTCGGCGCGGCGCGGCAGCCGCGGCATGCGGATTTCGCGCGGCATTTTGGGGCTCTTGGGCAGCGTAACCTGCGGGCGGGGGCGGCGTATCCACCAGACGATGGCGACGGCGAGCAGAAAGGCCAGGGTCAGGCCGGCGAGCGTCATGGCTGCCCGGTCGAGTTCGCTCATCGCATGTCTCCGCGCGGGTGCCGGCGCAACATGCCGGAAGCCGCTGGAAACAGAGCTTAAGGCGCAGAGTTAAACAGGAGGTAAGCGCCCGCTATTTCAATGCCATCCGGTGAGTTCGCGCCGCACCAGCGCCTCGAGCATCGCCATCCCCGGCGGGGTGTCGTTGAGGCAGCCAAGATAGGCGAAGTCGCGCCCACCCGCCGCCTCGAACTGTTCCTTGCCGCGGATCGCGAGCTCTTCGAGCGTTTCGAGGCAATCGGCCGAAAAACCCGGCGCGAAAATCGCCACGCGGCGCCCCTCGCGGCCGAGCCGTTCGAGCAGCGCGTCGGTCGCGGGTTCGAGCCACTTGGCGCGTCCGAAACGCGACTGGAAGGCAATCTCGACCGGCCGCCCGATCGCTTCGGACAGCAACCGCGCGCTCTTCACGCACTGGCAATGATAAGGGTCGCCCAGATGCAGCGTCCGTTCGGGCATGCCGTGAAAACTGGCGACGAGCGTATCGGGCGCGAAATCGAGCGCGGCGACCCCCGCCTCGACCGACGCGGCAAGCGCCGCGATATAAGCGGGATCGTCGTGATAGGGGGGCAGGAAACGCAGCGTGGGTTGCCAGCGCAGGCGCGCAAGATGCGCGCCGACCGCATCGACCACCGTTGCCGTCGTCGCGGCGCAATATTGCGGATAGAGCGGGGCAATCAGGATACGGCGGCACCCTTCGCCGACAAGTTCGTCGATCGCGCCGCCGATTGCCGGAGCGCCATAGCGCATCGCCCAGGACACGCGGACATCGTCGCCGAGCGCCGCCTGCAACGCTCCGGCCTGGCGCCGGGTGATCGCGGCGAGCGGC
This sequence comes from Sphingopyxis terrae subsp. terrae NBRC 15098, assembly GCF_001598815.1. Lineage (GTDB taxonomy): Bacteria > Pseudomonadota > Alphaproteobacteria > Sphingomonadales > Sphingomonadaceae > Sphingopyxis > Sphingopyxis terrae. The sequence goes on from NZ_BCZQ01000015.1 coordinate 26,309, forward strand.
GAGCCTTCGTCGGTCCATACCTGCGCATAGGCGTGGGCCGATTTCTTCGGTCGCGTGTTGAGGATGATGCCGCGCAGGATCGGTTGCCACAGCAGCGACGGAATTTCGACGACGCGCCGGTCGGACAGGAACTCGCGCAGATAGCGGCGCACCGGACCCGGCTTGGGCGCGTCGGGGGTGCCGAGGTTGACAAGCAGCACGCCGATACGCGGCGCGGGCACCGCGGGATGGGTTGCGGGACGATCGATCATAGCGGGTCGGGCGATAGCGGAATGCGGCGGATACGGCGACCCGTTGCGGCGAACATCGCATTGGCGATCGCCGGCGCGACGACGGGCACGCCGATTTCGCCGACGCCGCCGGGATCGCGGTCGCTGTCGATGAACTCGACGACGATCTGCGGCACTTGCGACAGGCGGGGCAGGCCGAGCTGGCCGAGCTTGCGCGCGGTCGCGACGCCGCCTTCATAATCGGTCGTTGCGCCGACCGCGGCGGCGAGGCCGAAGACCAGGCCGCCCTCGATCTGCTGGCGTGCGATCGCCGGATTGACGAGCCGCCCGGCGTCGACAACGGCGACGAGCTGTTCGACCTGCAGCCCCCGGTCGCTGGGCCGCGCGGTGGCGACGAGCGCGATGTGGCTACCGCGCATCGAATGGCAGGCAAGGCCCTGTGCCGTGCCCGACAGGCCCCCCTCCCACCCCGCAAGGCTGGTCGCGGTGAGCAGGCAGCGGGCGAGCAGCGGCGCCTGTCCAAGCATCGCCATCCGGTACGACAGCGCGTCCGAACCGGCGCGCGCCGCCATTTCGTCGATGAAACATTCGGTGAAGAAGGCGGTGTAGCTGTCGGCGTTGCCGCGCCAGCGCGCGGTTGGCAGGCCGATATCGGCGGGGCAATGATCGACCGCGAAATGACGGAAATTATAGGGTCCGCCCGCGCCCTCGACCGCTGCGGCGTCGGGCGTTCCTGCCGCCTCGCGCTGCGCGACGTCGGCCGGGGTCCCGTCGAACAGCCGGGCGCGGAATTCATGGTTGGTCGACGGCACCGCGATCCGCGCGACAAGCGCGTCGATCCCGCCCGCGGCGTCGAGCGTCGCATAGATTTTGGCGCGCGCGGGCGCGCGCGGAATGTCGCGCATGATTTCCTCGGCGCGCGACCAGGCGAGCTGCACCGGGCGCTTAATCTGCGTCGCGATGATCGCCGCCTGCACCGCGACGCTGTGATCGAGGCAGGCGTCGAACGATCCGCCCGCCATCATCGGGAACAGCGTCACCTTGCCCGGCGGCAATCCGACTGCCCGCGCGACCGCTGCGCGGCACTGTGCGGGCGCCTGCGTCGCAACCCACAGGCGCAGCCGGTCGCCATCGGGGGCGGCGGTTGCGGTGCGCGTCTCGATCGGCGCATGAAGCGCGGGCGCGACGGCGTAATGCGCCGAAATCTTCGGGCGCCCTTCCATCGCCTCGGCGACGTCGCCCTTTTTGACGATGCGATAGCCATCGGCTTTCAGTGCGGCCTTCAGCGCCTTGTCGATGCCGGCGCTCGAAATCGGCGGACCGGTGGTTTCGAACTGCGGTGCGAAGCGGTCGAGCGCGCGATTCGCGGCCCACCAGTTGCGCGCGACGGTCGCGATCCAGCGGTCGTGCAGCACGATGTCGAGCAGGCCGGGCGACGCCATCCCCGCCTTGCGGTCGATGCTCTTGAGCCGGGTGGCGCCGAACGGTCCCTGGCGTATCGCGGCGAAGACCATGTCGGGAAGGCGGATGTCACCGGCGAAATTGGCCGAGCCGTCTACCTTTGCCGGCAGGTCGAGCCGCGTCAGTTCCTTGCCGTAGAGCGGGTCATTGTTGTTGGCGCGATAGACGGGTTCGGCGGGCGGATCGAGCGTTGCGGCCACCGCCGCGACGTCGCCGAAGCGCAGCTTGCGGTTCTTCCAGGTGACGAAGCCGTCCTGCGTGTCGCAATCCTGCCAATCGGCGTCCCACCGCTTCGCCGCGGCCATCATCAGCAGCGTGCGGGCCTGCGCCGCGGCGTCGCGGCACGGCCCCTCGAACATGCGGACCGACGAGCTGTTGGCAGTCAGCATCACCGCATGGCGCACCGCCCATTCGCGTCGGACCCAGCTACGCACGTCGGCGACGACATCGGGCACCAGCGCGCGCGGCATGAAGGTGGCGCTATCCTCGTCGACGAGCAGTGTGTTGGTATAGAGCGGGCTGATCGGCGCGGTTTCGACCGCGATGGTGCGCCAGTCGGCGCCTAGCTCGTCGGCAATGATCTGCGGCAGTAGCGTGGTGACGCCCTGCCCCATTTCGCATTGCGGCACGATGACGGCGATATGCCCGTCGTCGCCGATCTTCAGAAAGGCGTTGAAGATATGTTCGTCGGGCGCAGCGGTCAGATTGGGCGCATAGTGACGCGGCCAGAATGACCAGGCCAGCGCAAGGCCGCCCGCCGCGGTGGCGCCGACGAGCAGCGACCGGCGGCTGACATGCGGCAGGCGCGATTTCTTGGTCCCCACTTTGTCCCGAATGCCGGTCATCCCCGCTGCTGATAATCGCGGCGAGTCGGCGACGCAAAGCCTTTCGTCGGGGCTAGCGCAGCAAGCCCAGCCGGGGAATCTCGATCTTGGGGCAGCGGTCCATGACGACGACCAGGCCGGCCTTGTCGGCGCGCCGTGCCGCGGCTTCGTCGATGACGCCGAGTTGCATCCACACCGCTTTCGCGCCGTGAACGATCGCATCGTCGACAGCGGCGCCCGCGTCGGCGCTGTTGCGGAAGATATCGACGATCTCGGCCGCCGGCTCGACGTCGGCGAGCGTCGCGACGACGGGCGCGCCGTGGATCGTCTTGCCGGCATGGCCGGGATTGACCGCAATCACGTCATGCCCCTGCGCGGCCAGGAAGGCGAGAACGCCGTTCGAGGGGCGTGCGGGGTTGGGCGAGGCGCCGACGATGGCGATGCGCCGCGGCCGTTCGAGCAGGGCACGAATTTCAGCCTCGTCGTTGATCGCCATCATATGCCCTTTCGTGCCGCGAGCCACGCCGCGACCTTCGCGGCTATCGCGTGGAACGGCTCGCCCAGCGGATCGGTTCCAGCGGCGGGCGGGACGCCGCCGTCGCTCGCGAGGCGGATGCCCATCGACAGTGGTACGCGGCCGAGAAAATCGAGCTCCATCTCCTTCGCCGCCGCCTCGGCGCCGCCGCTTCCGAACGGGTCGCTGACCTCACCGCAATGCGGGCAGGCATAGCCGGCCATATTCTCGACGACGCCGATGATCGGCACCTCGGCCTGCTCGAACAGCGACACGGCGCGCGCCGCGTCCATCAGCGCCAGATCCTGCGGCGTCGAGACGACGACCGCGCCGGTGGGCTTGTGCTTCTGGATCATCGTGAGCTGGACGTCGCCGGTGCCGGGGGGCAGGTCGACGACGAGCGTGTCGATATCGCCCCAGCTTGCGTCGATCAGCTGTTCGAGCGCGCGGCCGGCCATCGGGCCGCGCCAGGCGATGGCCTGACCCGGGGCGGCGATCTGGCCGGTCGACAGCATCGGAACGCCATAGGCGCTCTGCACCGGCGAGAGCTTGGATCCGCGCGCTTCGGGCTTCACGCCCTCGCTATCCATCAGGCGCGGCTGCGACGGACCGTAGATGTCAGCATCGACCAGTCCGACCTTCACACCGGCGCGGCGCAGCGCGACGGCAAGATTGGCGGCAAGCGTCGATTTGCCGACCCCGCCCTTGCCGCTGCCCACCGCGATGATCGTCATCGCCTTGCGTTCGGCGGTCATGGCGACGCGGACGCTGGTGACGCCGGAACGGGCGAGCAGGCCCGCGCGGAGCTTTTCCTCGAGCGGCTTGCGGTCGTCTTCGGCGAGCCCGGTGACGTCGAGCACGATCGCGAGCGTGCCCTGATCGTCGAGATAGCGAAGCCCCGACGTGCGGCCGCCGGTCAGATCGGTGGCGAGACTGGCAAGGATGGCGATATCGGTCATGTCCGCGGCAGATAGGGATAAGCGGGGCGATTGCCACCCATTTTCGCCTGGCCCCCCTGTTAATCGCGCGCGCCGCCCCTATAAAAGCATTCATGAGCAACAAAAGTGATGGCAGCATGGGAGGCCGCGCCCCGCAGGGAGTGCGGCAATTTTTCCATCAGATTGCGCTGATGGCGAACAGTCCGTGGGGCAATGGCCCGAAGGATAACGGCGATGGCGATGACCGGTCGGGTCCGCGCAATCCGTGGGTGACGCCCGATCCCGCCGACGGACTGCGCGGGCGCAAGCCGCGCGGCCCCTCCGCACTCGACGAACTTCTGCGCAAGGGACGCGGCGGCTTCGGCGGCGGCGGTTCGGGTGGCGGCGGCGGCAATTTGCAGATGCCCGAATCGGCCCGGCCGTGGAAATGGGGCGTTGGCGCCCTCGTCGCGGTGTGGTTCCTCTTTTCCTCCTTCCACATCGTGCCGCCCGAAAAGGAAGGCGTCGTCACCCGGCTCGGCAGCTATTCGCGCACCGTCGGCCCCGGCGTGAAATTCACCTGGCCGGCGCCGATCGAGCGCATCCGGATGGAAGACGTGCGCGCGATCCGCACGATGCAGGTCGGCTCGCCCAATGCGAGCGACGAGAATTTCGTCCTTACCCGCGACCAGAGCATCGTCGATCTGGCTTATGAAGTGCGCTGGTCGATCCGCGACCCCGAACTCTATATCTTCCAGCTCGCCGATCCCGACGGCACAATCCGCGAGGTCGCCGAAAGCGCGATGCGCGCGACGGTCGCCAATTTCGACCTGGTGCAGGCGATCGGTCCCGGTCGCGTCGAGATCGAGACGCAGGTTCAGCAGCGCATGCAGGCCCTGCTCGATCAATATCGCGCCGGCGTGACAATCCAGGGCATCGCGATCCGCCAGGCCGATCCGCCGAAGCAGGTCGACGAGGCGTTCAAGGAAGTGACGGCGGCACGGCAGGAACGCGAATCGTCGATCAACCTGGCACGCGCCTATGAACAACAGGTGCTCGAACGCGCACGCGGTGACACCTCGGCGTTCGACAAGATTTACGAACAATATAAGCTGGCACCGGGCGTGACCCGCAAGCGGCTATATTATGAAACGATGGAGAATGTTTTGTCGAACGTCGACAAGGCGATTGTCGAGGCGCGCGGCGTCACCCCCTATCTGCCGCTGAGCGAAGTCCAGCGGCGCGCGCGCGCGGCGTCCGACGCCGCGTCCGACGCCGCGTCCGATGCGGCGAAGGGAGGCCAGTGATGTTCGAATCGATCACCCGCCACCCGATGCGGCTGCTCGTCGGCCTCGTCGCCATACTCGTCATCCTGTCGCAAACGCTGGCGATCGTTCCCGAAGACAAGCAGGCGCTGATCCTGCGCTTCGGCGAAATCGAGCGCACGGTGAACCGCTACAAGCCGAACGAGGAATTCGGCCGGTCGGGTGCGGGCCTTGTCCTGCGCGTGCCGTTCACCGATGGGATCCAATATATCGATAAGCGCATCCTGGGCATCAACATGGAGCGCCAGCAGGTGCTGTCGACCGACCAGCAACGGCTGCAGGTCGATGCCTTCGCACGCTTCCGCATCACCAACCCGGTGCGCATGTACACCGCGATCCGGACCGAGGATAAATTGCAGCAGCAGCTTGCGACGATCCTCGGCTCGTCGCTGCGCAACGAACTGGGCAAGCGGACCTTCGCGACCCTGCTCTCGCCCGAACGCGGTGCGGTGATGGACAATATCCAGGTCGCGCTCAATCGCGAGGCGCACAAATATGGCGCCGAGATCATCGACGTGCGGATCAAGCGCGCCGACCTCCCCGAAGGCGCGACGCTGCAGGCGGCCTATGACCGCATGCGCACCGCGCGCCAGCAGGAAGCGATCGCGATCCGCGCCGAAGGGCAGAAGGAAGCACAGATCATTCGCGGTAACGCCGATGGCGAAGCCGCGCGCATCTATGCCGCCAGCTTTGGCAAGGATCCCGAATTCTACGATTTCTATCGCGCCATGCAGAGCTATCGTCAGACATTCCTGGGTGAGAATAACAAGGGCGGAACGTCGATCATCATGTCGCCCGACAATGAATATCTGAAGCGCTTCAGCGGCGGATAGGGGCCGGACGGCGGATGAACCGGACGTGCAGTCGCCGTTCATGTTCAATTGCCGTTCAGCCGCACGGCCCCAAATGAAGCCTGCCGGGGTCCTTGGGTTTTTTCGCAAGAGAGAAGGATTTGCGATCGTGCGTTATGTTTATGGCATCACTTCGGCTTTGCTGGTGGGTGGCACAGCGCTCGCGCTCGTCACCCAGTCGCCCGTTATCGCGCAGGTCGCGCAGAACGAGCGCAGCGAAATCGCGAAGGCGGTTCCGCGCGCCGGCGCGCCCGAAAGCTTCGCCGACCTGGTCGAGCAGCTGCAGCCCGCAGTGGTCAACATCTCGACCAAGCAGGAAGTTACGCTGGGCGTCCGGCTCGATCCGTTCGCGGGAACGCGCGAACCGGTCACGCAGGAACAGCAGGGCGGCGGTTCGGGCTTTCTGATCTCCGACGACGGCTATATCGTCACCAACAACCATGTCGTCACCGGCGGCCCGCGCGGCGAGCAGGTGAACCAGGTCACGGTGACGCTGACCAACGGCAAGGAATTTCAGGCCAAGATCGTCGGCCGCGACGTCGCCTCCGACCTCGCGCTGCTCAAGATCGACGCGACCGGCATGCCGTTCGTGAAATTCGGCGACAGCGGCAAGGCGCGCGTCGGCGACTGGGTGGTCGCGATCGGTAACCCGCTCGGCCTCGGCTCGACCGTCACCGCGGGCATTATCTCGGCGGTGCAGCGCAATATCGGCAGTGGCGGCGCTTATGACCGCTACATCCAGACCGACACGGCGATCAATCGCGGCAACTCGGGCGGTCCGCTGTTCGACCTGCACGGCAATGTCGTCGGCATCAACAATATGCTGATCTCGCCCGTCGGCGCGAACATCGGCGTAAATTTCGCCATCCCGGCCGATGCGGCGATCCCGGTGATCAACGCGCTGCGCGCCGGCGAGCGCGTCGAGCGCGGCTATCTGGGCATCGGCATTGCGCCTGTCGGCGAGGATATGGCGGCGGCACTCGGCCTGCCCAAGGATCGCGGCGAATTCGTCCAGCGCGTCGAGGATGACGGTGCCGCGGCGAAGGCGGGGATCAAGCGCGGCGACGTCGTGACCAAGGTCAACGGCAAGGATGTGACGCCGCAGCAGACGCTGTCCTACATCGTCGCGAACACCAAGCCGGGGACGCGTATCCCGATCGAGGTCGTGCGTGACGGCAAGACGATGACGCTCAACGCCGTCGTCGGAACGCGTCCGCCCGAAGACCAGCTCGCGGGCAATGATTTCGACCCCGAAGACGATCAGGCGACGCCGGATGACAACAGCGGCAGCGTTTCCGACAAGGCGGTCCAGGACAATCTGGGCCTGGCGGTGCAGACGCTGACCCCCGACATCGCGCGCGCCGTCGGCGTCGATGCCTCGACCAAGGGCCTCGTCATCGGCGCCGCGTCGAGCAACAGCGATGCCGGCCGCAAGGGCCTGCGCCGCGGCGACGTGATCCTCAGCGTCAACCGCACCCCGGTCACGACGAGCGAGGGCCTGGCCAAGGCGGTGGCGGAAGCGAAGAAGGCTGGCCGCGACGCGGTGCTGATGGAAATCCTCCGCCGTGGCGGTCCGTCTGCCTTTATCGCGATCCGCATCAAGCCGTAATCGCGCGGCATCTTCAGCGTTTCAAAGGGGCGCCCGGATATGGTCCGGGCGCCCTTTTCTTTGCTTGCCGCACGTATTGTTCCTGATATGTTCTTTCTTCAACGAATCGGGAGACGACCAATGATCGGATATGTGACGCTCGGCACCAATGACCTTGCCAAAGCGGCGGTTTTTTACGACGCGATCGCCGCCGAACTGGGCGTGCCGCGAATGATGGAATTCGACAATTTCATCGCCTGGGGCAAGGAAGGCGGCGGCGCGGGCATCGGCCTGACCAAGCCATTCGACGGCAACGCCGCAACGGTCGGCAATGGCGTGATGGTGGCGCTGGAGGCCAGCGACACCGATCAGGTCCAGCGCCTCTATGATATTGCGCTGGCGCATGGCGGCAGCGACGAAGGCGCCCCCGGTCCGCGCGGCGAAGGCTTTTACGCGGGCTATTTTCGCGACCCCGACGGCAACAAGCTTAACGCGTTCGTCATGGGGTGACGACGCGTCGGCGACGCGCACGGGCGTTGCAGCCATAGCCAGTCCTAACGGCCGGCCGCGGCGGATTGCCGCTGTACCGGCCGGCTGTTAGCCTGCGGCGCTCGTCCGTTTGCGAAAGGATCGTCATGCGTTGGAAATCGGCCGTTGGTGTCGCGGCGATGCTCGGCTGTGCGTCGCCTGCGATCGCGCAGGAAAGCGCGGGGCAGAGCGTCGATGAGGTCGCGCCTCAGATCGACGCGCTCTTTGCCCGCTATCAGGCCGATCAGCATATCCCGGGCCTCGTCTATGGCATCGTGCAGGACGGCAAGCTCGTCTATCTGAAGGGGCGCGGGGTCCAGGATGTGACGACCGGAACGCCGGTCGACGGCGATACGCTGTTCCGGATCGCCTCGATGACCAAGGCCTTCACCGCGCTGGCAGTGCTCAACCTGCGCGACCAGGGCAAGCTGCGGCTCGACGATCTGGCCGAAGATTATGTCCCCGAAATGAAGCACTGGACCTATCCCACCGCGGACAGTCCGCGCATCCGCGTGCGCGATTTGCTCCACCATGTCGCGGGGTTCGTCACCGACGATCCGTGGGGCGACCGCCAGCAGATATTGTCGCAGGATGATTTCACGAAGATGCTGGCCGCCGGCGTCCCGTTCACACAGGTGCCGCAGAGCCGGTTCGAATATTCGAACTTCGGCTATGCCCTGCTCGGCCGCATCGTCGCCAATGCATCGGGAATGCCCTATGCCGACTATGTCCGCATCACGATCCTCCGCCCGCTTGGGATGGATGCGAGCGGCTATGACGTGACGCGCGCGCCGCGCGCACATTATGCCCGCGGCTATCGCTGGGAAGGCGAGGCGTGGGTGCCCGAACCCGAAATGGCCGACGGTGCTTTCAACAGCATGGGCGGGCTGCAGGTCAGCGCGAGGGATTATGCCAAATGGGTCGCCTTTCTGCTGTCGGCGTGGCCGCCACGCGATGATCCCGACGCGGGGCCGATCCGGCGCGCGACGGTGCGCGAGATCGCGCAGGGCCTGAACTTCGTCTCGCTGGCGACGCGCGCCGGCGCGAGGGGGGAGACGGCGTGCAAGCAGGCCGCGGCCTATGGTATGGGCTGGCGCGTCGCGCAGGACTGCGACCTCGGGCTCACCCTGTCGCACGGCGGTGGCTATCCGGGCTATGGCAGCCATGTGATGCTGATGCCCGACTTCGGCGCCGGCGTCTTTGCGCTGTCGAACCGCACCTATGCCGGGCCGTCGGCGCCCGCCTGGGACACGGCGGTGGCGATGGAGAGGGCGGGATTGCTCAAAGACCGGTCAGTGCCGGTGACGTCCGACATGGTCGCGATGATCGCGGTGGCGCGCGCGGTCTATGACGCGGGCGACCTGACGCCGATGCAGGACCGGTTGGCGATGAACTTCCTGATGGACCGCTCGGCGGCGCTATGGGCGAAGGATCTGGCGGCGCTGAAAGATCAGCTGGGCGCATGTCCGACCGCCGAGCCGCCGGTCGCGCGCGGCGCGCTGGGGGCGGTGTTCCGGCTCAATTGCGAACACGGCAGGCTCGACGGTCAGATTCTGTTGGCGCCGACGCATCCGCTGACGGTTCAGGCCCTGCGCCTCCGGTCGGCACGCGATTAGCTCGCGGGGCGAACCGGAGCCGCTTTGGCCGCGCCGCGCGGGCGCCGGGCGAAAAGCGGCTTCAAGGCAGCACCGAGCTGCGCGAAGCCGCGGTCGAGGTCGGCGCTGAAGCGCGCATGATCGGCGTTCCAGCTCCGCATCCAGATTTCATCCATCATCGTCTGTCTCCATCGGTTGCGATAGGGTGCAGATGCGCCTTCGCTGGCGCCTTCGCCAATTAAAGCTTTGCACCGAGTTATAAGTTTGCCTTATACTCCGGCGATGCCGAAGCTGCCGCCCCTCGCTGCCGTCCGCGCCTTTGAATCGGCTGCAAGGCTGGAAAACTTCTCGCGCGCCGCCGAGGAGCTGGGGATGACGCAGGCGGCGGTCAGCTATCAGGTCCGCCAATTGGAAGACCGGCTCGGCCGCGCGCTGTTCGTGCGCGAGAAGGGGCGCGTGCGGCTATCGGAGACCGGGCAACGCGTGTTTCCCGCGATCCGCGCCGCCTTTGCCGCGATGCACGATGCCTTCGCTGCACTTGGCAGCGACGAGACCGACGTGCTGACGATCAGCGCCGTGACGAGCTTCGGCGGCGCGTGGCTGAGCGCGCGTATCGGCCGCTTCCAGCTCGCGTACCCCGACCTTGCCGTGCGCATGTCGATGAGCAACGATCTGGTCGACTTCGACGCGTCGAACGTCGATGTTGCGATCCGCCTTGGAATGGGGCCGTGGCCCGGCCTGCGCAGCGACTTTCTGATGCGCCAGACGCTGGCACCGCTCGCCGCACCATCGTTCATCGCCGAGCATGCGATCCGCGAACCCGCCGATCTGCTGCGCGTCCAGCGGCTCGCCCCGAACGACAGCTGGTGGGCCGACTGGTTTGTCGCCGCGGGGGTCGCGACTCCGCTGGCGCCATCGCGCCTTGGCATCGAGCTCGACAGCCAATTGCAGGAAGCGAGCGCGGTGCAGGCGGGCTTCGGGGTCGCCATGATGACCCCGCTGTTCTGGCAGGCCGACCTTGCCAGCGGCCGGATGGTCCAGCCCTTCGATACGCTCTATGCCGCCGATGCCGGCCTGTGGCTCGTCCACCGGGAAAATCGCGTCGGGGTGCGCAAGATCGAGCGCTTCCGCGAATGGCTGCACGCCGAATTGAAGAAGGATCGCCACCTGCTGCCCGAGGCGCTATGGCAGCCGCCGTCATGACCTTCACCGCCGTCCCGCTCACGCTCTATCCCGACATGTTCCCCGGTCCGCTGGGGCACAGCATGGCGGGACGTGCGCTCGAAAGCGGGACATGGGCGTGCGCGCCCGTCCAGATCCGCGATTTTGCCACCGACCGGCACCGCACCGTCGACGATACGCCCGCGGGCGGCGGCGCCGGCATGGTGCTGAAGGCCGATGTCCTCGGCGCTGCGATCGATCATGCGACGGCGGCGCATCCGGGGTTGCCGCTGCTCGCCATGACCCCGCGCGGTGCGCCGGTCACGCAGAAGCGCGTGCGCGACCTTGCCGCGGGTCCGGGGGCGATCATCCTGTGCGGCCGATTCGAGGGTTTCGACGAACGCATCTTCGACGCACGGCCGATCGAGCAGCTTTCGATGGGCGACATCGTGCTTTCGGGCGGCGAGATGGGGGCGCTGATGCTGCTCGACGCTTGCATTCGGCTGCTTCCCGGCGTAATGGGCGCGGCTTCAAGCGGCGACGACGAATCGTTCGAGAACGGTTTGCTCGAATATCCGCACTATACCCGGCCCGTCACATGGGAAGGGCGCACGATCCCCGAAGTGCTGCGATCGGGGGATCATGCGAAGATCGCCGCCTGGCGGAAACAACAGGCGCAAGATCATACACGGTTACGCAGGCCGGACCTTTGGGAGCGTCATGAGGACGCTCGGGCCCGACCTGCCTCTGGCGCGCGGCAAAAGAAGAAGGACTAGAGGCATGAACCTCATCCAGACGATCGAAGCCGAAGAAATTGCCAAGGCCGGCAAAGAGATTCCGACGTTCCGCCCCGGCGACACGCTGCGCGTCGGCGTGAAGGTGGTCGAAGGCGAACGCACCCGCGTCCAGAATTTCGAAGGCGTGTGCATCGCGCGCTCGAACAAGGGCATGGGCTCGAACTTCACCGTGCGCAAAATGTCGTTCGGCGAAGGCGTCGAGCGCGTCTTCCCGCTTTATTCGCCGAACATCGATTCGATTACCGTCGTCCGCAAGGGCGCCGTGCGCCGTGCGAAGCTCTACTATCTGCGGGGCCGCACCGGTAAATCGGCTCGTATTGCGGAGCGCCGCGATTACCGGTCGGAAGCCGGCGAAGGCTGAGGAGAGGTTTCTCCCCACAAAGCCGAAACAGCTTTCCAGAACGACCGGTTCCGCCAAAGCGCAGAACCGGTCGTTTTTCATTTCACGCCAAGACAAAGGACATATTTCATGGGTTACCGGATCGTCGTCGCTGGTGCGACGGGCAATGTCGGACGCGAAGTCCTCGCCATCCTCGCCGAACGCGAATTTCCGATCGCCGAACTGGCGGCGGTCGCGTCGTCGCGCAGCCAGGGCGACGAAGTCGAGATCGGCGATACCGGCAAGACCGTGAAATGTCAGAATATCGAGAATTTCGACTGGTCGGGCTGGGACATGGCGATTTTCGCCATCGGCAGCGACGCGACCGCGATTCACGCGCCCAAGGCTGCGGCCGCCGGCTGCGTCGTGATCGACAACTCGTCGCTCTATCGCATGGACCCCGACGTGCCGCTGATCGTGCCCGAGGTGAACCCCGACGCGATCGACGGCTATACCAAGCGCAACATCATCGCGAACCCGAACTGTTCGACCGCGCAGATGGTCGTCGCGCTGAAGCCGCTGCACGATGCGGCGAAGATCAAGCGCGTCGTCGTTTCGACCTATCAGTCGGTGTCGGGCGCCGGCAAGGCGGGGATGGACGAGCTGTGGAACCAGACGCGCCAGATCTTCGTTGGCGACGAAAAGGACATCAAGAAGTTCACCAAGCAGATCGCCTTCAACGTCATTCCGCACATCGATAAATTCCTCGACGACGGATCGACGAAGGAAGAATGGAAGATGGTCGCCGAGACGAAGAAGATCCTCGATCCGAAGATCAAGGTCACCGCGACCTGCGTCCGCGTTCCCGTCTTCGTCGGCCATTCCGAAGCCATCAATATCGAGATGGAGAAGGAACTGCCCGCCGAGGAAGCGCAGCGCATCCTGCGCGAGGCGCCGGGCGTCATGCTGGTCGATAAGCGTGAGGACGGCGGATATATCACCCCCGTCGAATGCGTCGGCGACTATGCGACCTTCGTCAGCCGGGTGCGCGACGACAGCACCGTCGACAATGGCCTGAACCTCTGGTGCGTCAGCGACAACCTGCGCAAGGGCGCGGCGCTGAATGCGGTGCAGATCGCCGAACTGCTCGGCCGCCGGCACCTCAAGAAGGGCTGATCCTGTTATCCTCCCTGTCGCGCAGCGATGGGGAGGTGGCAGCCCGAAGGGCTGACGGAGGGGCTTTGACGCCGGTGCGCTCGCGGCCCCTCCACCATCCGCATCGCGGACGGTCCCCCTCCCCACCGCTGCGCGGCAGGGAGGATTGCCTTGGCGAGATCGGGGCATCCGGACTATGCCCGTGACATGACCGCGCCCTTCGCTTTCACCCACGCGCTTTGCCGGACCCCGGCGCCGTCGGCCGTCAACGGCATCCGCGCGGGCGGCGGCCCCGATCCCGAGCTGGCGGGGATCATGGCCGAGCATGCCGCCTATGTCGCCGCGCTGCGCGAGCTGGGGCTGACGGTCGATGTCCTGCCGCCGCTCGATGCCTTTCCCGATGCCCTGTTCGTCGAAGACGTCGCGCTGACCTTTGCCGAAGGCGCGATCCTGCTCCGTCCCGGTGCGCCGAGCCGCGCGGGCGAGGCCGCGCATATCCGCGCCGCGCTCGCCGAACTTCACGACCGCGTCCTTGAACTGGCCGGGCCGGGACATGTCGACGGCGGCGATGTGCTGCGCCTTGCCGATCGCGTGATCATCGGCCTGTCCGACCGTACCGACCGGGCGGGCGCCGAAACGCTGACTGCGCTGCTCGGCGAGCTCGGCCACCGCGCGCAGATCGCGCAGACCCCGCCCGGCGTGCTGCATTTCAAGACCGGCTGCGGCCTCGTCGACGACCGCACCGTGCTCGCCGTCCCCGCCATGCGCGACTGCCCCGAATTTGCGGGGCTGGAGGTGGTGCTGACGCCGATGGGCGAAGAAGACGCGGCGAATATCCTGCGCGTCCGCGACACGGTGCTGGTCGGCGCGCGCTGGCTTGCGACGCAGGCGCTGCTGGCGGCGCGCGGCGTCCCGTTCCGCGCGCTGCCCACCGATCAGATCGCGCGGATCGACGCCGGGCTCAGCTGCATGTCGCTGCGCTGGTAATCGCCCCGCGCTCTGGCGTATAGCGACGCGTCCCCTTCGGAGTCCTGCCATGCGCAAGCTGCCCGCCCTTGTCCTCCTCGCGCTGCTTGCGGCGTGCAAGCCCGCCGCCGAAAAACCGGCCGCCGACGACCGCCCGCCGGTCGTGCCCGACGTGCCCGAGGCCAAGCTCGACGGTCCGGCCGCGGCGTCGCTGTCGGTCGCGCTCGACGGGGCGGGGCTGCGCTTCATCGACAAGACCAGCGGCAAGGCCAGCCTGCTCGCGTTTGGCACCCCGCGCAAACAGGCCGAAGAGGCGTTGGCGCGTGTCGCGGGGGTGGTCGACGACCGCAGCGACAATGACGAGTGCGGCGCGGGGCCGATGCAATTTTCGCGCTTCGATGCGATGACGCTCAATTTTCAGGACGACAAGTTCGTCGGCTGGTTTCTGGGCGACGAGGCGGGCGCCGATTTCTATTCGACGGTCAGCGGCATCGGTATCGGCACGACGCGCGCCAAGGCATCCGCATCGACCACCGTCGTCGATCACAAGGACAGCACGCTGGGCGAGGAGTTCAGCCTGGGCACCGGCGATGCAGCGATCGGCGGCATGTTCGCGGAGCCGGGCCAGGATGCGAAGATCGAGGCGCTGTTCGCTGGCGCCAATTGCTTCTTCCGTTGACAGTCACGCGGATCGCCGGCGAGATTTGATCGACGGCGTTGCCGGGGCTAGTCTGCCGCCATGTCGGCTTTCCTTCCCTATACGCCGCTCAACACGCCCAAAGCCTTTGGTGACCAATTGTGGATCGTCGATGGTCCCGAAATCCGCATGGATTACGGGCCGACTTCGATCCCCTTTCCAACCCGGATGACGATCGCGCGGCTTGCCGACGGCACGCTGTGGGTTCATTCGCCGATCGCTCCCGACAAGGACCTGCTTTCCGCCATCGACCGCCTCGGCCCGGTCGCCTGGCTGATCGCGCCGAACAGCCTTCATTATTGGTATGTGGCCGACTGGCAGGCGATCTATCCCGGCGCGCGAACGCTCGCGGTGCCCGATCTCGCCACGCGCGCGAAGCGGCCTTTCCGCATCGACGCGACGCTCGACAGCGAGGCGGCGGTGCTGCCCGAAGAGCTGGAGACGGTTTTCGTTCCGGGCACGCTGGTCAATGAAGCGGTGTTTTTCCACCGGCCCTCGCGCACCGTCGTGCTGACCGACCTGATCGAGAATTTTGAGCCGCAGCGGATACGCAGCTGCCTTTATCGCGGGCTCGTCCGCCTATCGGGCGCAGCGCATCCCGACGGCAAGGCGCCGATCGACCTGCGGCTGACCTTCTGGCCGCGCCGCGCGCGTGTTCGCCGGGCGGTCGCTGCGATATTGGGCTGGGATTGCGAGCGTGTCGTGATGGCGCACGGCTTGCCATATGAGCGGGACGGCGCCGCCGAGCTTCGGCGTGCCTTGCGCTGGGCCTGCTGACGCGGCGCTGGCGCGACCCTGTCAGTGCCCCATGTCGGCGGCCGAAGCCTGGGCCGCGCCGGGCCTGGGCGGACGCAGCAGGACGACGAGCGGCACTGCCGCGAGCGTGACCCACATCATCAGCCAGAAATCGTCGATATAGGCGACCATCGCCGCCTGCCGGTTGATTTCGCCATTGACCATCTGCATCGCGACGTCGCCGATGATGCCGAAGCGGTCGGCGGTCGAGGGATCGACGAGGCTGACCGAGCTGTTGGTGACATGGGCGACCAGATCCTGGTGGCTGGTCTGCGTATTCGATCCGAGCAGCGTCGTGACGACCGAAATGCCGACCGACGCGCCCATGCTGCGGAACAGGTTGAGCAGGCTCGACCCGTCGGTGCGGAACCGCATCGGGATCGTGGCAAAGGCCATCGTGTTGAGCGGGATGAAGATCAGCCCCATCCCCAGCCCCTGCACCAGCCCGCTGACGACCACGGGCCCGGTGCCCATCATCAGCGACCATTGGCTCATCTGATAGAGCGAATAGGCGGCGATCAGCAGTCCCGATCCGACCATCCAGCGCGCGTCGATCTTGCCGAGCAGGCGCCCGGCAACCCACATGCTCATCAGGATGCCGATCCCGCGCACCGCGAGCACCAGCCCGGTATCGATCACCGGCCAGCCGAACAGGCGTTGCAGCATCGGCGGCAGCAGCGCCATCGACGAAAACATGACGACCCCGATCACGATCATGAAGCCCATGCCCATGACGAGGTTGCGATCGGCGAGCATCTTGCGGTTGAACAGGGTCACCGGCGCGGTGAGCAGGTGGATGAGGAACATCCACAGGCAGGCAACCGAAACGCCGAGTTCGATCCAGATTTCGGCACTCTCGAACCAGTCCTGCTGCGCACCGCGGTCGAGCATCAGCTGCAGCGCAGCGAGGCCGAGCGCGAGCATCGAGAAGCCGAACAGGTCGAACTTGCGCTCGCGGGTGTGCGTCCGCGGCAGCAGCGCCCACATCAGCACCAGCGTGATCAGCCCGACGGGCAGGTTGACGTAGAACACCCAGCGCCAATTCGCCGATTCGGTGAGCCAGCCGCCCAGGATGGGCCCCAGAATCGGGCCGATCATGATCCCCATGCCCCAGATCGACATCGCCCGCGCGTGCCGTTCGGGCGGGTTGATGTCGAGCATTACCGATTGCGACAGCGGGCTGATGAAGGCGGCGGCGATCCCCTGCAGGAAGCGGAACGCAACCATCTCCTCGAGATTCTGCGCGGCGCCGCACGCCATCGAGGTCAGGACGAAGCCGACGATCGCCGCAAGGAATAATTGCCGCCGTCCGATCCGGTCGGCGAGCCAGCCGGTGATCGGCATCGCCACTGCCGAGGCGATGATATAGCTGGTGAGAACCCAGTTGACCGTCTCGCTCGTCGCGCCGAGCGCGCTTTGCATATGCGGGATCGCGACATTGGCGATGGTCGTGTCGAGAATCTGCATCACCGACGCGCCCATCACCGCCACCGTCAGCAGGCCGCGATAGCGCACCTGCTGATAAAGCGGGATCGACGCATCGACCGGTTGCGCCGCACTGGGCGACCGGCGGGGAAGGGCGCGGCTCGCCATCGGCCCGCCCCTATTTCGCGGTGATCACTTTGACGTCGGCGGACAGGCCGGCGATCATGTCGCGCGACGGCTTTTCGTCGAGCGCGATGCGCACCGGCACGCGCTGCGTCACCTTCACCCAGTTGCCGGTCGCATTCTGGGCGGGGAGTACCGAAAATTCGCTACCCGTCCCCGCACCGATGCTTTCGACATGGCCGCGCACCTTGAGCCCCGGATAGGCGTCGAAGCGGATCTCGGCGCGCTGGCCGACGCGCATGTCGGCAAGGTCGGTTTCCTTGAAATTGGCCTCGACATAGGGGTGCAGCGTATCGACGAGCGTCACCGCGGGGAGCCCCGCCACCATCATCTGGCCGAGTTGCAGCCGGTCCGACTGGGCGATGCGCCCGGCGCTCGGCGCGCGCACTTCGGTACGGCCGAGGTTGACCTGTGCCTGCGCGCGCTGGACCTTTGCCGATTCGACCTCGGGATTCACCCCGCTGCCGCCGGTGGCGAGCTTGGCGCGCGCCTCGGCGGCGTCGGCGCGGGCCTGCGCAAGGCCGGCGCGCGCCTGTTCGACCGCATGTTTCGAGGCGTCATAGGCCGCCTTGGTGGTGAAGCCCTTTTCCATCAGCGCCGCCTGCCGCGCGAAATTGGATTCGGCAAAGCCCACCGCTTCCTGTGCCGCCTTGATGTCGACGCCGGTCGCGGCGAGGCTGGCCGACAGATTGCCGACATTGACCTTGGCCGCGTCGATCGCGGCATTCGCCTGCGCCACCGTCAGTGCATAGGGTTCGCCGTCGATGCGAAAAAGCAGCTGACCCTTGTCGACCATCTGGCCGTCGCGCACCGCAACCTCGGTGATCCGGCCGCCAACCTCGGCGGCGATCGATACCTTGTCCATCTGGACATAGGCATTGTCGGTCGACACCGCGCCGCCGCTCGTCAGCCAGTACCAGCCGCCGCCGACGAGCAGCGCCAGCGGCACGCCGAACATCAACAGGCGGGTGCGCCAGCCCGGCTTGCGGGCCTCGTCGGTTTCGGCCTCGGGCGCGGGCGGCACGGGATCGGCCTTGGGTTTCGCCTTCGGCACCGAAACCTCTTCGCCCGTGGGAGCGGCGGGAGCGGTGGGCGCGGCGGCAGGACGGGAGGGGGAGAGCTGATCCATCACATTGTCTCTTTTGTCGGTTCCTTGCCGCATTCGCGGCGCGAAAGATTGGCGCGGACGCGCTCGACCAGCTCGATGAGCTGCGCGCGTTCGGCTGCGCTGAGCCCCTCGGTCGCCTCTTCGGTCAGCGCATCGGCGATGTCGCGCATGCCGCCGACGATCGCGCCGGTGCGCGGCGTCAGATACAGTCGCCAGGCGCGGCGGTCGGTCGGATCGGCGCGGCGTTCGACCAGCTCCGCCTCGACCAGCCGGTCGACCATGCGCGACAGGGTGATCGGTTCGACCTCGATCAGTTCGGCGAGCGGCCCCTGCCGGATCCCCTCGTGCCGCTTCAGATAGCTGATCAGCCGCCACTGGAGCGCGGTGATTCCGCTGTGTTTCGTGCGCGCGTTGAAGGCGCGGCGAAACAGCCGCGCGGTGTCGTTGAGCAGGAAACCGATCGTCTCACTCATGGCATGCGATATAATAGCAACTGCTATAATATTCAATGACGATTATGCTGCATGTGCGAAGCATCTGATTTGGAGCAAAAAATTGCCGTTTCGCTTGCGCGGCGCCGCATTTTTTGCAGGATGCCGCGCATGAGTCTGTCTGCTGATCTTTTCTGGTCCTTCCGCTCGCCCTACAGCTATCTGGCGATCGGCCGCTACCGCGCGCTGATGGCGAGCCACGATGTGACGATCAACCTGCGCCCGGTCTATCCGCTGGCCGTGCGCCAGCCCGACTTTTTCGAGCGCAACCACCCCAATTGGCTCAGCTACACGATGCGCGACATGATCCGCGTCGCGCAGTTCCACGGCATCCCCTTCGGGCCGCCGCGTCCCGACCCGATCGTCCAGAATGTGATGACGCGCGAGATCGCCGCCGAACAGCCCTATATCTACCGCCTCACCCGGCTGGGGCAGGCGGCGTCGCGGCGCGGCAAGAGCCTGGCCTTTTGCGACGAGGTGGCGCAGCTCATCTGGGGCGGCGCGCAGGACTGGCACCTCGGCGACCATCTGGCGGGCGCGGCAAAGCGCGCGGGGCTCGACCTTGCCGAACTCGATGCCGAGGCGCAAAGCGACGCCGAAACGCTCGACCAGGAAATCGCCGCCAACCAGGTCGCGCTCGAAATCGCTGGCCATTGGGGCGTGCCGACATTGGTGTTCGAAGGCGAGCCCTTCTTCGGACAGGACCGCATCGAAATGGCGAAGTGGCGCATGGAACAAAAGGGGCTGCGGCCGCGATAGACGGAGCGCGCGGTTGCGGGCGGCCGGCTTCAGTCTGGAAACGACCGATTGCGGTCGTTCGATCGTCTTCGTCATCCCGGACTTGATCCGGGATCCATTCTTCCAACGTCGCGCGAATGGATCCCGGATCAAGTCCGGGATGACGAAGGTATGAAAGTCCTGCGTCGATGTTGTGTACCCCGGCGAAGGCCGGGGTCCAGGGCTTTACAGCACCAACGGCGGCTTTTGACGCTCTGGGCCCCGGCTTTTGCCGGGGAGCACGAGCGGTTAGCGGCGAAGTCCGCTTCCCACCTCAAAACCGCCATGCGCGCGGCGCGGCCGGTGTCGGCAAGTCCATGCGAACACCGCATGAAGGTCGCGGCCGCTTGCCCTTGCGCGTCTTCCCCGCATAAGGACGGGCATGAGCATCGAACCGCAATTTTTCGACGCGCGCGACGGGGTGCGCCTGGCCTGGCGGGAAATGGGAGAAGGTCGGCCGATCCTGTTGCTGCATGGGCTGTTTTCCAGTGCCGAAGTCAACTGGATCAAATTCGGCACCGCAGCGCGAATCGCGCGCGCGGGATATCATGTCATCATGCCCGACCTGCGCGTCCACGGATCGAGCGCGGCGCCGCATGGGGCGGAGCATTATCCTTCCGACATATTGGTGGATGACCTGCAGGATCTGGTCGCGCATCTCGATCTTGCCGATTTCGACCTTGGCGGCTTCTCGCTCGGTGCGCGAACAAGCGTGCGCGCGGTCGTTGCGGGGATGCGCCCGGCGCGCCTGATCCTCGGCGGCATGGGGCTCGCGGGGCTCGCGGGGTGGCAGCGGCGCGGGCGTTTCTTCAAGCGCGTGATCGCCGAATATGACAGCGCGAAGCGCGGCGACGACACATGGCTGTCGATCCAGTTCATGAAAACGATGAAGATCGACCGTGTCGCGGCGGGGCTTCTGCTCGACAGCTTCACCGACACGCCGCCCGAAGCGCTGGCGGCGATCACCATGCCGACGCTGGTGGTGTGCGGCGAACAGGATCACGATAATGGTTCGGCGCCCGAGCTGGTCGCGGCGCTGGCCGATGCCCAACTCGCGACGATCCCCGGCACGCACATGTCGAGCGTCACCGAGCCCGAGCTGGGTGAGGCGATCGCGGCCTTTCTGACCGCTTGACCCCCCGGCGCCGACGCGCCAAGCTGGTTTTACGGCGCCGCAGAGCGCACCCCCAAAGTCCAGAGGATTGCACCCCATGAAAGCCATGATTTCGACTATGTCGCTTGCCCTGTCGCTCGCGCTCGCCGCACCGGCATATGCGCAGGACAATGCCGCCGCGACCGCGGCCCCCGCCGCCACGCCGACCGCGGCCGACGCCGATGCCTTCATCGCCGCCGTCGAGAAGGATCTGTTCGACTATACGGTCGAGGCGAGCCAAGTGAACTGGGTCAACGCCACCTACATCACCGACGACACCGACGCGATGGCGGCGCGGATCAATGCCGTGGGGACCGAAAAGTCGGTCAAATATGCACTCGAAGCCGCGAAATATATGGATGTGCCGGGGCTCAGCGCCGATACGAAGCGCAAGCTCGACATCCTGCGCACCGGCCTTGTCCTTCCCGCGCCGACCAAGCCCGGCGCCGCGACCGAGCTCAACACGATCGCGACCGACCTGCAATCGCAATATGGCAAGGGCCGCGGCACGCTCGACGGCAAGGAAATCTCGGGCTCGGATATCGAGGCGGAGATGGGCAATCTCCAGCACACGCCCGCCGAATTCGCCGAAATGTGGACGAGCTGGCACGATAATGTCGGCGCGCCGATGAAGGATGATTATGCGCGCATGGTCGCGATCGCCAACGAAGGCGCGAAGGAACTCGGCTTTGCCGATACCGGCGCGATGTGGCGGTCGGGCTATGACATGTCGCCCGAGGATTTCGCCAAGACGACCGAGAGATTGTGGCAGGAAGTGAAGCCGCTCTACATGGCGCTTCACACCTATGTCCGCTGGAAACTCAACGAGAAATATGGCGATGCGGTGCAGCCGAAAACCGGCCCGATCCGCGCCGACCTGCTCGGCAATATGTGGGCGCAGGAATGGGGCAATATCTACCCGCTCGTCGCGCCGCCGGGATCGGGCGACCTTGGTTACGACATTGGCGATCTGCTCAAGGAAAAGGGCAAGGCGCCGCTCGACATGGTCAAGGCGGGCGAGAATTTCTATTCCTCGCTCGGCTTCGCGAAGCTGCCCGACACCTTCTGGAAGCGCAGCCAGTTCCTGAAGCCCGCCGACCGCGAAGTCGTGTGCCATGCCTCGGCCTGGGACGTCGACAACAAGGACGACATCCGCATCAAGATGTGCATCAAGGTGAACAGCGACGATTTCGTCACCATCCACCACGAGCTTGGCCACAACTATTATCAGCGCGCCTATAACAAGCAGCCGTTCCTCTATCTGAACGGCGCCAACGATGGCTTCCACGAAGCGATCGGCGATTTCATCGCGCTGTCGATCACCCCGCAATATCTGGTCGACATCGGCCTGCTCGACAAGGCGAAGGTGCCGAGCGCCGACAAGGATATCGGCTTGCTGCTGCGTCAGGCGATGGACAAGGTCGCCTTCCTGCCCTTCGGCCTGCTCGTCGACCGCTGGCGCTGGGGCGTGTTCGACGGGTCGATCAAGCCCGCCGATTACAACAAGGCCTGGACCCAGCTTCGCCTGCAATATCAGGGCATCACGCCGCCGGTCGCGCGCCCCGACACCGCGTTTGACCCGGGCGCCAAATATCATATCCCCGGCAACACGCCCTACACCCGCTATTTCCTGGCGCGCGTGCTGCAGTTCCAATTCTATCAGGCGGCGTGCAAGCAGGCGGGATGGAAGGGCCCGCTCCACCGTTGCTCCTTCTATGGCAACAAAGAAGTGGGGCAGAAGCTGAACGCGATGCTCGAAATGGGCGCCTCCAAGCCCTGGCCTGACGCGCTCGAGGTCTTCACCGGCAGCCGCGACATGTCGGGCAAGGCGATGATGGAATATTTCGCCCCGCTCAAGAAATGGCTCGACGAACAGAATAAGGGCAAGCCGTCGGGCTGGTAAGGCACGCGGAACCGCAAGCAAGGGACCGGAAAGCCATCTTTCCGGTCCCTTTGCATGTCGGCCGGGTACGGGCCGCCGCCGCTTTGCCGATTGCCTGATTTCCTGCGCCGTTCTAGGCTCTTGGCCGGGTGCCCAGAGCGGAGGAATGCAGCAGTGAGCGACGGCAACGAAGCGACCGAAATCTACATCGGACTCGGCGGAGGCGGTGCGCCCGACGGGCCGCGCCAGTCGCTGGTGCTGAAGCGCGCGAACCGCCACGGGCTGATCGCGGGCGCGACCGGGACCGGCAAGACGGTGACGCTGCAGGGACTGGCCGAAGGTTTCTCGGCGGTCGGCGTGCCGGTCTTCGTTGCCGACGTGAAGGGCGACCTGTCGGGCCTCGCGATGGCGGGCAGTCCGACATCGAAACTGCACGAGGTCTTTGCCAAACGCGCGGCCGAAATCGGCGACAGCGACTGGGCCTATCACGACAATCCGGCGATCTTCTGGGACCTGTTCGGCGAACAGGGCCACCCCATCCGCACCACCATTTCCGAAATGGGGCCGCTGCTGCTCGCGCGGCTGATGGATCTCAACGAGGTGCAGGAAGGGGTCTTGTCGATCGCCTTTCGCGTCGCCGACGAACAGAATCTGCTGCTGCTCGATATGGGCGATTTGCAGGCGATGCTCGCCTGGTGCGCCGAAAATGCCGGCGATCTGTCGACCAAATATGGCAATGTGACCAAGGCAACGGTGGGGACGATCCAGCGCCAGCTTTTATCGCTGCAAAGCCAGGGCGGCGACCATTTCTTCGGCGAACCCGCGCTGGACATCATGGATATGATCCAGTGCGACGACAAGGGCCGCGGCTATGTGAACATTCTTGCCGCCGACAAGCTGATGGCCAGTCCGAAGCTTTATGCGACCTTCCTGCTCTGGCTGCTGTCCGAGATGTTCGAGACGCTTCCCGAGATCGGCGATCCCGACAAGCCGAAGCTCGTCTTCTTCTTTGACGAAGCGCATCTGCTGTTCGACGATGCGCCGCCCGCGCTCGTCGACAAGATCGAACAGGTCGTGCGCCTGATCCGCTCGAAAGGCGTCGGCGTCTATTTCGTGACGCAGAACCCGATCGATGTGCCCGAAGAAGTTGCGGGGCAGCTCGGCAACCGCGTCCAGCACGCGCTGCGCGCCTTCACCCCGCGCGACCAGAAGGCGGTGAAGGCGGCGGCCGACACCTTCCGGCCCAATCCCAAGGTCGATGTCGCACGCGAGATCACCGAGCTCAAGGTCGGCGAGGCGCTGGTCTCGCTGCTGATGGCCGACGGCGCGCCCTCTCCGGTCGAGCGCACGCTGATCAAGCCGCCCTGCTCGCGCGCCGGTCCGCTCGATCCCAAGGAGCGCGCGATCATCCAGTCGATCTCGCCGGTCGCGGGCAAATATGACACGCTGGTCAATCGCGAAAGCGCCGAAGAGCTGCTCGCCGCCAAGGCCGAGCAGGCGCAGGCCGCCGCCGCCGAAGCCAGGGCGCAGGAGGAAGCCGACAAGGCGGCGGCAATCGCAGCGAAGGAAGAGGCCAAGCGCAAGGCCGCCGACGAGCGCGTCCGCCTGCAACAGGAACGCGCGGCGGCGCGCGAGGCGGCGAAGCCGAGCATGGCCGAAAAGATGATGGAGTCGGCGGCGCGCTCCGCTGCGACGAGTCTCGGCCGGCAGGTTGCGGGCAAGTTCGGCGGCCAGCTGATGCGCGGCATATTGGGCAGCCTGTTCAAATGACCGCCAGGGATGCCGCGCGGATGGAGGCGGCGCTGCTCGCCGTTGCCGACGCGGGCATCGACATTCGCCATGCGCTGTTCGACCGGTTCCTCAATGCCTTCCCGCAACGACGCGCCGCTTTCCTGAACCTCGATGCGGCGTCGCGGCGCATGACCGACGAGACATTGCAGGCGATGTTCGGGCTGGCGCAGGGTGAGGGCTGGGTCTGGCCGCAGATTGCCGAACTGGTGGTAACGCATCGCAACTATGGGACGCTGACGGCGGCCGAATATGACGCCTTCGTCGATATGGCGGTCGATGCGCTTGCTGTGGCGGCGGGCGCCGCATGGGACGCGGATTGCGACGCCGCGTGGCGCCGTCAGGCCGCGGCGCTCAAGGCGATGATCCACCGCGCGCTCGCCGAATGGCAGGCGGCGCTTCCCGAGGTGCGCCGCCGGGCAGCTGGCTGACCCGCGCCCACGTTTGCGGCGCGTTTTATTGCATCTCGACAGGGGCCAAGGCTTCGGGCAATTTGGTTGCATGACAAAACCTATATTGCCTGGAGAGGTAGCCGCCGCCGTCGTCGATCCCGTCGCTTACGGGGCATGGGATGGCTTGCACCAACAGCTTGCCTGGGCGCGCGCCAATGCGCCGCTCGCGGTGGCCGAGAACCCGGACTATGATCCTTTCTGGCTGGTGACGCGGCACGCCGACGTTATGGCGATCGGCCGCGACCCGCAGCGCTTTGCCAATGCGGTGCGCCCGACCGTGCTGACCAATCGCGATGGCGAGGCGCTGGCGCGTGCCGCGACGCCGGGCAACGACGGGCATCTGATTCGCTCGCTCGTCCAGATGGATGCGCCCGACCATATGAAATACCGGCTGCTGACGCAGAGCTGGTTCATGCCCAAGAATCTGAAGCAGGTCGAAGACCGCATCCGCCAGATCGCGCGCGAGACGGTCGACAAATTGCTCGCGACCGGCGGCGAATGCGATTTCGCGCGCGACGTCGCGGCGCATTATCCGCTGCATGTCGTGATGGACATATTGGGCGTGCCGCCGGAAGACGAGCCGCGGATGCTGATGCTGACCCAGCAATTGTTCGGATCGACCGACCCCGACCTCAACCGCAGCCGCGAGGCGATCACCAGCGCCGAACAGGCGATCGCGATGCTCCACTATGTCATCGCCGATTTCGAAAATTACTTCCGCGAACTGACCGCCGACCGCCGCGCCAACCCGCGTCAGGATATTGCGACGGTGATCGCCAATGCGACGATCGATGGCGGCCAGATTCCCGACCGCGAACTTGCGGGCTATTATATGATCATCGCGACGGCAGGGCACGACACGACGAGTGCGTCGACCGCCGGCGCGATCATGGAGCTGGCAAAGAATCCGGCGCTTTTCGAACGCTTTCGCGCCGCCGACAGCGACAAGGCGGGGCTGATCGAAGAGGCGATCCGCTGGACGACGCCGGTGCAGCATTTCATGCGCACCGCACGGGCCGATGTCGAGATCGGCGGGCAGCAGATCCGCGAAGGCGACTGGCTGATGCTCAACTATGTCTCGGCCAATCGCGACGAAGCGGTGTTCGGCGACGCCTTTGCCTTCGACCCCGACCGCGCGAAGAACCAGCAGATCGCCTTCGGCTTCGGCGCGCATGTGTGCCTCGGCCAGCATCTGGCGCGTATGGAAATGCGGATCATGATGGAAGAATTGCTACCGCGCCTGAAAAAGCTGGAGCTCGCGGGCGAGCCGGCGCGCGTCGAGTCGGTGTTCGTCGGCGGCTTGAAGCGCCTGCCGATCCGGTTCGAAGCGGCGTAGGGAGCTGCAAGCGACCGCAGTCTGCGAAGTTCACCGAAGGAATGAGAGTCCCGCGACGGTATTATGTTCCCCGGCGAAAGCCGGGGTCCAGGGCTTTAGAGTTCCAACGTCGGCGTTCGACGCTCTGGACCCCGGCTTTCGCCGGGGAACACGAAGCTGTCGCAAAGACGCTGCCCTAAACCCTCTCGCCCGGAAAGAAGCGTGCGATCACGTCGCTGGCAAGGCGCGCCGGGCGCAGCGTTTCGGCGTCGATGCAGCACCAGCTCGATTTGACTTCGGCAAGCACCTCTTCGCCACGCTTGATGATCGTTTCATAGAAGGCGCGCGCGCCCTGGACCTTTTCCAGGATCACCGTCGCGATGACCTCATCGTCCAGAAAGGCGGGGCGGCGATAAGTGATTTCATGCTTCAGCGCGACCCACAGATGCTGGGCAACCGCCTCGGGCGGCGCGATCTTGCGCCAGTGCGACAGGACGGCATCCTGCACCCAGCTCAGATAATGGGCGTTGTTGACGTGGCCCATGAAGTCGATGACGTCGGGGCCGACGGTGATGTCATGGTCGTGGGGAAGCGCAGCGCTGCTCATATCGTTGACACTAGTGTCAACAATTGGTGACGGAAAGATGAAATCCGATTCTTTTCTGGTCCGGTCTCGGGAAGGGCCATCTTCGACGTCGGCGAAGCAGGCACTCAGCCGCGGCCGCGATAGGGGGCGACCCCCTGATCGGGCAGCCACAGCCCCTGGGGCGGCGGCCCCGATTGCCAGAACACGTCGATAGGAATGCCGCCGCGCGGATACCAATAGCCGCCGATGCGCAGCCATTGCGGCTGCATCTCGTCGAACAGGCGGCGGCCGATACCGACGGTGCAGTCTTCGTGAAAGCCCGCATGATTGCGGAAGGAGCCGAGGAACAGCTTGAGGCTTTTCGATTCGACGATCGTTTCGCCCGGCGCATAGTCGATCACCAGATGCGCAAAGTCGGGCTGCCCGGTGACGGGGCAGAGCGAGGTGAATTCGGGCGCGGCAAAGCGCACGAGATACAGCTCGCCGGGGCGCGGATTGGGTACATAGTCGAGCGATGCCGCCTCGGGCGAGGCAGGCAGTTCACTCGATTGGCCGAGATGTTTGGGCTGAAGCGGCGTATGGCTGGAATCACTCATGGCTTTCGTCTAGTGCGGCGCGCAGCCGATGTCACCGTCGATCGGGACGGGATGGCGGCGCGAAGCGCCCGTGCGGTACGCAAGGCGCAGGCCATACAGAGTTTTCGGGATCGCATAACATCATGACGAAGCGGAGTTTCGGGCGGACAGCGAAGATGGCGCGGCTATCGACCGCCGCGCTGACGGCGGTGTTGATTGCGGGCGCGGCGGGAACGCCGGCGCTGGCGCAACAGGACGAAACGCCCGCCCCGACCCCGGCGCCATCGGCCACCAGTCCGTCGACCTTCCGCCTGCCGTCGACCAACGATGGCCGCACCACGGGGATGCAGGGTCCGGCGGACAATGGTATTCCGCCGCTTGCGCCGGGCGAGCGCCGCGGGACTCCGGCACCGACGCCTGCGCCGACCGTGGTGGTTCCCACGCGCCCTGCGACCGCGCCGACGACCCAGCGTCCGACCGCGACAACGCCCGCGCCGACCCCGGCACCGACCCCGACGCGCCGCGATACGCCCGCCGCGGCATCGACGCGCCCGCCTTCCGCGACGCCGACGCCCGCGCCGACCCCGGCACCGACCGCGTCGCAGGACGCGCCCGCTGCGACCCCGCCGTCCGACGATGCCGCCACGCTGCCGGGCTTCACCAGCGATCCGACGAGCGCGGCGGGCACGCTCGACGCGCCGGTGCAGCCGTCGGACGAGGCGGCCGGTCCGGCGGCGCCGATCGACAAGGGCGCGGTGCCGATCTGGGCGTGGCTGCTCGCCGGGCTCGCCGCTGCCGGGGCAGGGCTATGGTATTGGCGCCGCCGTCCGGCGCCCGCCGCTGACGCCCCGGCAGATTATGATCAGCCCTCGCCGCCCCCCGCACCGCGTGCCGCCGTTCCTGCGCCGCGCGCCGCCGCGCCGCAGCCAGCACCGCGGCCTGCTCCTCCGGCGCCGCAACCCGCGCCGCAACCGGATCGTGCGCCCCAGCCGCAATTCCGTCCGACGCCGCTTCCGGTTGCCTCGCCGCCCGTTCCCTCCCCGCTCGTCACGCGCCCGGCGGCCGAACGACGTGCGCAGGTGTCGATGGCGTTCGAGGTGCGCGACATTCGCCTGACGTCCGAGCATCTGGTCGTGTCCTTCACGCTCAACCTGCTCAACGAGGGGCTGCTCGACGCCACCGGTCTGCTCGTCCGTATTGCGCTCCATCAGGCGTCGGCGATGCCCGAAGCGGTGCTCGCGCGCTTTTTCGACGGGGCGGGGGGCAGCGTGCTGCGCGACGACATGACATTGGCGGCAGGCGCGGGCGAGGCGCTGACGACCGAGGTCATGTTGCCGCGCGCGATCGTCGAGCCGCTGGTGATCGGCGGCCGCCCGATGCTCATCCCGGTCATCGCGCTAGACGTCACCTATCATTGGGATGGCCCGGGCGAGGCTTTTGGCCAGAATGCCGGCAGTTTCGTGCTCGGCCGCGAACAGGGGAGCAGCGGTAGCGACAAGCTGGCGCCGCTGCCCTTCGATCGCCCGATGCTGGTCATTGACCGCCCCGGTGCACGCACGACCGCCGTGCGCCGGATGCAGTGATTCCCCGCATCGCGCGGGCGCCACGCTCTGCGTTGCCTCCGCTTTTGTGTTGCGGCGCAGCATTGACTGGGGCAGAGCGCCACTGCGCTTGAAAAAGCGCAGGTGGGGGCATAGGCTGATGTTCCCCGGAAAGATTAAGAGCCACAGCAGGATGGCCGGCGGAGGGAATGGATAGAAGGTCCACCGCCCGGTCGTAACAGGAGCATGACATGGACGCCTTGGTTTCTACCGAATGGCTGGAACGCGAACTGGGGGCATCGGACCTGCGGGTTGTCGATGCGACGAAATTCATGGCGGGAACCGACCGCGACGCGCGCGCCGAATATGAAGCCGGCCATATCCCCGGCGCGGTGTTCATGGACCTGACCGAACTGGCCGACACGACGAGCGTGGTCGAAAATATGGCACCGCCGCCCGAAAAATTCGCAAGCCGCATGCAGTCGCTCGGCCTCGGCGACGGCAGCCGGATCGTGATCTATGACGACAGCCCCCTCAAGAGCGCGGCGCGTGCCTGGTGGCTGCTCAAACTGTTCGGCGCGCATGATGTCGCGCTGCTCGACGGCGGCCTCGCCAAGTGGAAGGCCGAAGGACGCCCGCTCGAAATGGGCAAGCAGACGCTGCGCCACCGTCACTTTACCGTATGGCGCGACGCGAAGGCCGTCCGCACCAAGGATCAGATGCTCGCCAATGTCGATGGCGGCACCGAACAGGTCGTCGACGCGCGCCCGGCGGCGCGCTTCACGGGCGAGGAACGCGATCCGCGTCCGGGCATGGCACCGGGACATATCCCCGGTTCGCGCAGCCTGCCGCACGGCCAGCTGTTCAACGACGATGGCACGTGGAAGCAGGGCGATGCGCTGAAGGCGGCTTTTGATGCCGCCGGGATCGATCTCGACAAGCCGCTCGTCGCAACTTGCGGCAGCGGCATGACCGCGACCGTCCTCGCCTTTGGCGCGCACCTGCTCGGCAAGGATGATGTCGCCGTCTATGACGGCAGCTGGAGCGAATGGGGCGCCGACGCGGCGACCCCGAAAGCGACCGGCGCGGCCTGACCGGGCGGTGGCCGGCCCGGCGGATAAGGATGATCGACGCCGCCCCGCGACGAAGCTCGTCCAGGGCGGGCGGCGGCCCGAATGGACGGGCGACCCCCGGCTTGGCGGGGGCATCGTCAATCCGCCGGTCTGGCGTGCCTCGACGATCCTATACGACAGCATCGCCGATCTGAAGGCGCGCGGCCATGCGACGCACGACAAGCTCTATTATGGCCGCCGCGGCACGCCGACGGTGTGGGCGCTGGCCGACGCGCTGACCGAACTCGAACCGGGTGCGGAGGGCACGCTGCTCTATCCTTCGGGCGTTGCGGCGATATCGGCGGGGCTGCTAGCGCTGCTGGCGCCGGGCGATCATCTGCTGATGGTCGACAGCGCCTATGAACCGACGCGGAGCTTTTGCGACGGCATGCTCGCGCGGTTCGGTGTGCGGACCAGCTATTATGATCCGTGCGTCGGCGCGCGCATCGCCGATCTGATCGAACCCGAAACGCGGCTGATCTTCCTCGAATCGCCGGGCAGCCTGACCTTCGAGGTGCAGGATGTACCCGCGATCGCGCGCATTGCCCGTGAACACGGCATCGTGACGATGCTCGACAACACCTGGGCGACCCCGCTGCTCTTTCCGGCGATCGCGCATGGCATCGACGTGACGATGATGAGCCTGACCAAATATGTTGGCGGTCATTCAGACGCGATGATGGGCTCGCTCACCGCGACGCGCAGCCTCTGGCCGCGGCTGCGGCAGGCGACCTATCAGCTCGGCCATTCGGTATCGCCCGACGATTGCGCGCTGATGCTGCGCGGGCTGCGCACGCTGGATGTGCGGCTGGAGCGACACGGCGCCAATGCGCTTGCGGTGGCGCGATGGCTTGCGGCGCGGCCCGAGGTCGGGCGCATTCTCTACCCGGCGCTGGCGGACGATCCGGGCCATGCGCTTTGGACGCGCGATTTTTCGGGGGCGAGCGGCCTGTTCGGCTTTACGCTGAAAGGCGCCGACGATGCTGCACGCGCGCGCTTTATCGACGCGCTCACCCTGTTCGGCATCGGTTTCAGCTGGGGCGGCTTCGAAAGCCTGGTGGTGCCAAGCGATCCGCAGGCGATTCGCACCGCGACCGACTGGACCGACCCCGATGCGCTGCTGCGTCTGTCGATCGGGCTCGAGGATCCGGCCGACCTGATCGCCGATCTCGAACGGGGATTCGCGGCGCTCGGCGGCGCATCATGATGGACGCGCTGCTCGTCCGGCTGGGCTTACCGCGCATGGCGGAGGCCCAGTTGGCCGAGCTCGGCGTCGCTGCGATGATCGCCGGGGCCGCGTTGATCGTTGGCTGGACGCTGAAGGTCCGGCTCGGGCCGCGGCTGGCCGACTGGCTTCATGGCCGCGAACTCCATTCGCGCGGGCCGCTGACCGAACGAGCGCCCGCGATTCTCGGCTGGCTGATCGCACTTCTGATCGCCGGAATTGGCTGGAGCGTCTGGGCCTGGACGCCCTATCCCGCTCTGCTGCTGGGGCTAGTGCTCGCTTTCTCGGCCGCGTCGACGGCGCGCAATCTGGTGCTGGGTGTCGGGCTGGGCCGCGTGCCGGCGCTGATGCTGGCGGCGGGGCTTTTCGTGGCGCTGTTGTCGCATGTCGTCGGCGGACTGGCGACCCTGCAGGACCGGCTCGATGCGATCGGCTTCAGCGCCGGGCGCATGCATGTTTCGCTGCTGTCGCTCATCAATATCGCGCTGACGGCGCTGGTGCTGTTCCTGCTGGTGCGTATCGCCAACCGGGTCGTGCGGCGCGTCGTGCGCGGCGGTCCTGACCTTGATCCCACGCAGCAATTGCTGGTCGAAAAGATCGCGAGCGTCGTGATCGTCATCGCCGCCTTCTTCGTCGGCATCGACCTGCTCGGCATCGACCTGACCGCCTTTGCGGTCTTTTCGGGCGCGCTCGGGCTGGCGGTCGGTTTCGGCCTGCAAAAGACGTTCGGCAATCTGATCGCCGGGATCATCCTGCTGATGGACCGGTCGATCAAGCCGGGCGACGTCATCGTCGTCGCCGATGCGGTGGGACGGGTGAACAAGATCGGGGTGCGCGCGGTGTCGGTCATCACGCGCGACGGCAAGGAACATCTGATTCCGAACGAGCTGCTGATGACCGAGCGGGTCGAGAACTGGAGTTATTCGAGCCGCGAAGTGCGAATCAAGATGGCGGTCGGCGTCAGCTATGACAGCGATCTGCGGCTGGCGCAGCGGTTGATGCTCGAGGCCGCCGACGAAGCGCCGCGCGTTCTAAAAAAACCCGCCCCGGTGTGCTGGATCACCGGCTTCGGCGACAGCGCGGTCAACCATGAACTGCGGCTGTGGATTTCAGACCCCGAAGGCGGGCTCGGCAATATCCAGGGCGACGTCTTTTTGCGCATCTGGGACAAGTTCAAGGCGGCGGGAATCGAAATTCCCTTTCCGCAGCGCGACGTCCATGTCCGCTCGCTACCCGAAAAAACGCCCGCTACGGCAAAGCCGAAGCGGGCGTCTCGAAAGCCGGACTGAGCGATACCGCCGCCCGCGTCAGAATCCCTTGGCCTTGGCGCGTTCGATCCCTTGGAGAATGATCGCCTTGGCTTCATCGACGTCGCCCCAACCGCCGAGCTTCACCCATTTTCCGGGTTCGAGATCCTTGTAGTGCGCAAAGAAATGCTCGATCTGCTGCAGCACGATCGGCGGCATGTCGGAGTAGCTTGCGACGTTCGCATAATAAGGAAAGGTCGAATTGACCGGCACGCACAGAAGCTTTTCATCGCCGCCGCCATCGTCTTCCATCTTGAGGACGCCGATCGGGCGGCATTTGACGACCGCACCGGCAACGACCGGCGACCGCGCAACCACCAAGGCATCGAGCGGATCGCCGTCTTCGCCCAGCGTATGCGGAATGAAGCCGTAATTGGCGGGATAGCGCATCGGCGTGTGAAGGAAGCGATCGACGAACAGCGCGCCCGACGCCTTGTCGAATTCATATTTCACCGGCTCGCCGCCGATCGGCACTTCGATCAGCACGTTCAGGCTGTCGGGCGGACTGTCGCCGGCGGGGATCAAGTCGATGCGCATGGGAGAGTTTCCTTGTTTCGTGATTTGCGCGCGCCTTTAGCGCCCGTGGGCGCCGAAAGTCGAGGCCATTACGACCAAAGATAGGCCGGCGCGATCAGAGCGCGCGTTTGGGCGCGAGCAGCTGGTCGAACCAGTCGGGGCCCGTGCCGACCTTTTCGAGGTGCGGCCAGCGCAGCCCGCCATGATAGTCGATCTCGACCGTCCGGTAGCGGCCGCCGCGTTCGACGAGCAGCCGAACCGGCGTCTTGCCGTCGGCGGCGGCACGGATCGCCGCCTCCAGCCGCTCGCGGTTATAGGCCATGCCGTCGACCGCCAGGATTTTGGTGCCGTTGATGATGTCGGCGCGAAAGGCGGGGCCGTCCCACAGGATACTGCCGGCGACGCCGTCCTTGTCCACGGTAATGCCCAGCGAATGGGTGAGGTCGAAATTCTTCGCCCGCGCCATCCGCGCCCGGTCATAGGCATTGGGGGCATCGCGCCAGACGAGGCGGTAGCCCGCCTTCTCGATACCGCCGATGGGCGCCGGCTGGCCGGGTTCTTGAAGCCGCGTGCGCAGGAACTTGTCCCAGTCATAGGGATAGACGGCGTTGAGCGCCGCGACGACATCGGCAAAATTATAGGTAACCTCGCCCCAGTCGCCGTCGCGGCCGCCGAAGAAGCCGCGCGCGAAATCGTCGAGGCTCTTGGCATTGTTGGTCGCGCCGCGGATCAGCATGTCGGCCTCGAGCCAGACAAGCGAGCCTTCGTTGTAATAATCCTCGGTGCGCGTCGCGCTGGGGAAGGGGCGCGGCTTGCGCGCCGCGATCACCGGATCGAGCGTCGTATCCTCGACCGATCGCCATGCGCGACCCGGCTGGACGCTGTAGAAGGCGGCGTTGCTCGCCCATTCGCCAAGGATCGTGTCCT
Source organism: Sphingopyxis terrae subsp. terrae NBRC 15098 (assembly GCF_001598815.1). Taxonomy (GTDB): domain Bacteria; phylum Pseudomonadota; class Alphaproteobacteria; order Sphingomonadales; family Sphingomonadaceae; genus Sphingopyxis; species Sphingopyxis terrae. The sequence continues at coordinate 60,395 of NZ_BCZQ01000015.1, forward strand.
TCGACTGCATCCCCGACCGGCCGGCGAGGACCAGATCCCAGAAGCTCGTCTGCCCTTCATAGACCCACAGCAGATTGCCCTGCATCGGGGTGCGATAGTCGGGGGTCCATAATTTGTCGGGGCGGCGATATTTGCCGTTCCAGCTATGCACGAATTCGTGCGGCAGCAGCCCGCGATCCGAATCGCCATCGTCCCATTTGGTGAAATAGTCGGTGCCGCGGCTGTTCTCGCTGCTGCGATGATGCTCGAGGCCAATGCCGCCCAGCTCGTCGGTCAGGGCGAGCAGAAATTCGTAGCGGTCGAAATGCTTCGTCCCGAACAGCGCCAGCGTTTCCGACACCAGCGCCGCGTGGCGCGCGATCTGGTCGGGCGTCGCGTCGAGATATTTGGCCTCGTCGGCGACGACGTTCAGCGTGACATTCTGACCCAGATCCCATTTGCGGAAATAGCGCCCCGCAAACATCGGGCTGTCGATCAGCGTTTCATAGCTCGTCGGCGCATAGCTGTAACGGTTGCCCGAAATCTTGAGCCCGTCGAGCGCGGCGGAGCCGGTCCAGCCCTCGGGAAGCGTCAGGTCGAGCTGGACCGGAATCTGGCGGGTGAAATAGCCCGCGGGGTACATGCTGACCTGTTCCCATTGCAGGTTCATCATCGTCGGAGTCACCACGACCCGGCCTTCGCTGCTGCGCGTTGGCGACAGGAAATCGAAGGCGATATCGATGCTCTTGGTGCCGGCGGGCACGTCGATGTCGAAGGCGTAGACGTCGGTCGGCTGCCGTGTCCAGCCGAGCGGCTTGCCGCCGGCGCTTGCCTTGAACCCGGCGATTTCGGCAATCGCGCCGCGCGGCGCATGCTTGCCGGGAAGCCATTGCGGATAGAGCAGGGTGAATTTGCCCGCACGCGGCACCGGAATCGTCTGGCGCACGCGATAGATGCCGCGCGCGAAGTCGGTCGCATCGACCTTGAGCAGCATCGTGCCGGGATAGGGCTTGTCCGCGGGCAGCGGGATTACGTGCGGCTGCACCACTGGCTGCGGGCGGCTGTTGGCATCCTGGGCAGCGGTGGCGGATGCGAACAGGGCGGGGGCCGCAATCAGCGCGGCGGCGACGGACGGTGCTTTTTTCATGGGCAGCGACTCTGCCGCCAAATGCCGCCGCCGTCCAGCGCGGGCTTGCGCAAGCGCGCTTTGCCTTTCGACGAAAAAAGATTAGACGCGCGGCGCATGAGCAAGGACAAAAACGCAAAGATCAGCGTCCCCCAACCGGTGCGCGGCACCCAGGACATGCTCGGCGATTTCGCCGACCGCTTTGCGCATGTCGTCGATGCGTTCGACCGGGTACGCCGCCTCTATGGTTTCAAGCGCGTCGAGGTGCCGGTGATCGAGCCGACCGCGGTGTTCGCCCGCTCGCTCGGCGAAACGACCGACGTCGTGTCGAAGGAAATGTATTCGTTCGAGGATCGCGGCGGCGAATCGATCACGCTGCGCCCCGAATTCACCGCCGGCATCGCGCGCGCTTATATCACCAATGGCTGGCAGCAGTTCGCGCCGCTGAAGGTTGCGACGCACGGGCCGCTGTTCCGGTACGAGCGCCCGCAGAAGGGTCGCTACCGCCAGTTTCACCAGCTCGACGCCGAAGTGATCGGCAGCGACAGCCCGCTCGCCGATGCCGAACTGCTGGTGTTCGCCGACCAGCTTCTGAAGGAGCTTGGCGTCGCCGAAGGCGTGACGCTGACGCTCAACACGCTCGGCGATGCGGCGAGCCGCGATGCCTGGCGCGCGGCGCTGGTCGAGCATTTCATGGGCCATCGCGCCGATCTGTCCGAAGACAGCCTGGCGCGGCTCGACAAGAATCCGCTGCGGATCTTGGACAGCAAGGATCCGCGCGACCGCCCGATCGCCGACAGCGCGCCCGATATCGACGCCTTTCTGACGAGCGAGGCACAGGATTTCTTCGGCGCCGTAACCGCCGGGCTCGACGCCGCGGGCGTCGAGTGGGAACGCAACGCGCGGCTGGTGCGCGGGCTCGACTATTACCGCCACACTGCCTTCGAATTCGTCACCGACCGGCTGGGCGCGCAGGGCACGGTGCTCGGCGGCGGCCGCTATGACGGGCTGATCGAAGCACTCGGCGGCCCCCCGACCGCAGCCGTCGGCTGGGCGGCGGGGATCGAGCGGTTGGCGATGTTGCTTGGCGACGATGTGATCGACACGCGGCTCGACGCGGTGATTGCGGTCGAGGAAGATGGCCAGCTTGCGCTTGCAATGCGGGCTCTTGCAGCGCTTCGTATCGGAGGCTTTGCAACCGAAATTGTGGCGACCGGGTCGCCGCGCAAGCGTTTCGACAAGGCGGCAAAAATTCCGGCGCAAGCGCTGGTGTCCATCGGCGCGCGCGACGGTTCGCCGTACGTCAACGTGCGCGGCGACGGAGAACGGGTGCGCGCGATCGAGGCGCTCGTCCGCGCGCTCTGATGACCACCGTTTCCGCCAAGCAGATCGACGCGATCATCGAACGGCATGCGGCGCTGCAGGCGCGCATGGCGACGGGCGATATGGCGCCCGCTGATTTTGTCGCGGCGTCGAAGGAATTTGCCGAGCTTGAACCGGTCGCCAAGGCAGCGGCCGAAGTGACGCGGCTGCGCGGTGAGCTGGTGTTGCTCACCGAAATGCTCGCCGATCCCGAGATGAAGGCGATGGCCGCCGAGGAGATCGCGGCGGTCGAGGAAGCGCTGCCCGCCGCCGAGCATGATCTTGCCATCAAGCTGCTACCCAAGGATGTTGCCGACGAACGCGCCGCGATGCTCGAAATCCGCGCCGGCACCGGCGGCGACGAAGCAGCGCTGTTCGCGGGCGACCTTTTGCGCATGTACAGCCGCTATGCCGACAGCCAGGGCTGGAAGGTCGAAATCATCTCGGCCAACGAGGCCGAGGTCGGCGGCTACAAGGAAGTCGTCGCGTCGGTCAGCGGGCAGGGCGTCTTCGCGAAGCTCAAGTTCGAAAGCGGCGTCCACCGCGTCCAGCGCGTCCCCGTCACCGAAAGCGGCGGACGCATCCACACGAGCGCTGCGACCGTCGCGGTGCTGCCCGAGGCCGAAGAGGTCGACGTCGCGATCAACGACAACGACCTCAAGATCGATATCTACCGCGCGTCGGGCGCGGGCGGACAGCACGTCAACACGACCGATTCGGCGATCCGCATCACACATATTCCGACCGGGCTTGTCGTGATCCAGCAGGACCAGCGCAGCCAGCACAAGAATCGCGCCAAGGCGATGCAGGTGCTGCGTGCGCGGCTCTATGATCTCGAGCGCGAGAAGATCCACAGCGCCGAGGCGTCGGCGCGCAAGTCGATGGTCGGGTCGGGCGACCGGTCGGAGCGCATCCGCACCTATAATTTCCCGCAAGGCCGCGTCACCGATCACCGCATCAACCTGACGCTCCACCGTCTGCCCGAGATATTGGAAGGGCAGATGGACGAACTGATCGACGCGCTGATCGCCGAGGATCAGGCGCAGCGGCTGGCGGGGCTTGCCGATGGCTGACCGGCGCGGCGAGGTGGACAATAATCTCCGCACCGCGACCAATCTCCTGTCGGCGACGAGCGACACGCCCCGGCTCGATGCCGAATTGCTGATGGCGCACGCGCTCGGGATCGACCGCCAGGCCCTGTTGCTCGATTCTTCGCGCTATGAGGTGCCCGAGAGTTTCGTGCAGCTGGTCGCGCGGCGCATGGGTAACGAGCCGATCGCCTATATTGTCGGCTATCGCGATTTCTGGACGATCCGCGTCGAAGTGGGGCCCGGCGTGCTGATTCCGCGGCCCGACAGCGAAACGCTGATCGAGGTCGCCATCGACATTGCGCGCGAGCGTGGGGCGGGCTGGCCGCGCGCCATTCTCGATCTCGGCACCGGTCCGGGAACGCTGCTGCTCGCGGCGCTCGACGTCTTTCGGGGCGCGACCGGGCTGGGCGTCGATGCGTCCGAACAGGCGCTTGCCTATGCCCGCGACAATGCGGAAGCGCTGGGCGTCGCGGCGCGGGCAAGCTTCCGCTCCGGCGACTGGGCGGCGGGGCTCGACGGCGCGTTCGACCTCATATTGTGCAATCCGCCCTATATCGCCGACGACGAGGCGCTGATGTCCGACGTTGCCGATCATGAACCCGCCGAGGCGCTGTTTGCGGGTGCCGACGGGCTCGACGACTATCGCCGGATCATTCCCGATCTGCCGCGGCTGCTCGCTCCGGGCGGGGCCACGATCCTTGAAATCGGGCACACGCAACGCATATCGGTGTCGGAACTGGCCGAGGCGGCGGGTTTCGCCGTCGCCTGTCGCCGCGACCTCGGCGGCCGCGATCGGGCTCTGGTGCTGACCCGGCCCGAATGATGCAGCGCAAGAATTTGCTTGGTTTCCGCCGCAAAGCCCTGTAGGGGCGGCCTACAGACCCGAGCGGGAACCTTCATTGGTCCGGCCGGTCTGCTTCCCACTTGCGATGCTGGTGCGGGGCCTTGGCCCGGCGCAGGCGGTAAGGGCAAAAACCGCGCGGCAAGCGCGGGCGCGGCGCGCAAATGGCGCGGTCGGCCAAAAGGGGTTGGCGTAGCTTATCAGCTTATCAGGATGTCTCAGTTGAACATGAACAACCGGCAGAGCGGTCGCCGTCGCGGCCGCAACAATAACAACAACCGTTCGCAGTCGGGTGGCGGCCGCGGCGGTGTCGACCAGGCCAATCGTATCGACAGCCGGGCGCGCGGCAACGCGGCGCAGATGATCGAGAAATACAAAAATCTCGCGCGCGACGCCCAGCTTTCGGGCGACCGTGTCCAGACCGAATATTATCTTCAGTTTGCCGACCATTATTTCCGCGTGCACAGCGATTTCCGCGCCCGCCAGGAAGAACGGAACGGCGGCCCGTCGGATCGCAACGATCGCCAGCGTGAAATCCGCGGCGTCGAGGATTTCGACGCGCACGATGACACCGATCTCGATAGCGACGGCAATGACGGCGACGGCGATCAGAGCGAGAGCCGCGACCGCCAGAGCGACGACAATCGCGGCAACCGCCGCGATCGCGACCGCAACAATGACCGCACCAATGATCGCGGCAATGACCGGGGCAACCGTCGCAACAATCGCGATGCGGCACGCGGCGATGACGACGCCGGTGGCGATGGCGAGAGCACGACCGAAGCCGAAGCGAGCGAAGAGGCTGCACCGGCGCCGCGCCGCCGCGGCCCGCGCCGCGCCCGGCCCGAAGCCGCTGCCGAAGACAGCAGCAGCATCGACAGCGCCGCGCTGCCCCCCGCAATCGGGCGCAGCGAACGCGCCGCCGAGGCCGAAACCGCCGACGCCGATGCGCCTGCGCCGAAGGCGCGCCGCACCCGCCGCACGCTCGCCGCGCGCGACACCGGGGTCGAAGCGGCCGAATAAGCCCGCGATTTCGCACTGGTTTTTACCGGCGACATGACCTAGCCTCCCGCCATCGTTCGCGATGGCTGGGGGAGAATATCGATGCGCCGGTTGGTCTTGGCTTTGGGTCCGGTGATGCTCGCCGGCCTTGCATATCCGGCCTTGGCGCAGGACAGCGACCCTGCCACCGCGCAGGGCGATGTCGCGGTTACCATCTATAATAATGGCCAGTCGCTGGTGCAGGATGCGCGCCAGCTCTCGGTCGCGCGCGGCCGCAACCGGATCGAATTTCCCGACGTATCGGCGCGCATCCGGCCCGAGACGGTGACGCTCTCGGGCGCCGGGCTCTCGATCGTCGAGCAGAATTTCGATTTCGACCTGCTCACCCCCGACAAGCTGATGGACAAGGCGGTCGGCCAGTCGGTGACGCTGGTCCGCACCAATCCCGCGACCGGCGCCGAAAAGAGCGAGCGGGCCAAGGTGCTCGCTGCGAACGGCGGCATCGTGCTGCAGATCGGCGACCGGATCGAGGTGCTGCGCGACGACGGCCTGCCGGTGCGCACCGTGTTCGACCGCCTGCCGCCCAATTTGCGCGCGCGGCCGACGCTGTCGGTGACGGTCGACGCTGCCGAAGCGGGCGCGGTGCCGGCTCGGCTTTCCTATCTGACGCCCAATCTGGGTTGGACTGCCGATTATGTCGCGCTGTTCGACGCGGCGAAGGGCGCGATGGACCTTCAGGGCTGGGTGACGCTGACCAACACGACCGGTACGACCTTCACCAATGCGCGCACCCTTTTGGTGGCGGGCAATCCCAATGGCGGCGGTGGCGGCTTCACCCGGCTTGCCGGGACGATGGACAGCGCGGGCACCGAATCGAACGACCGCGAGCGGCTGGGCGACTATTATCTCTATCCGCTGCCCGCACGCACCACGATCGCCAATGCGCAGCAGAAACAGGTCAGCTTCCTCGACGTGAAGGGGGCGCCGGCGAAATCGACCTATGAATTCACCAATCGCTGGCTCGGCAGCAGCAACGATCCGGTCAGCGCGGCAAGCGTGCTGCGCTTTTCGACCTCGCGTCAGGGCGGGCTCGGCGACCAGCTGCCCGCGGGAACGATCCGCGTCTATATGCGCGACGCGCGCGGCGACCCGCAATTCATCGGCGAAAATCGCATCGATCATACCCCGATGGGTTCGGCGATGTCGCTGCGCACCGGCGACGCGTTCGATGTGAAGGTGCTGCCCACCATCGTCTCGCGCACGCGCAAGGGCGATTCGCGCTGGGTGACGAAGATGAAATATACGCTCAGCAACGCCCGGCCGGGTCCGATCACGGTCCAGCTGGCGCAGGACGGGCTGTGGGGCGATGTGCGGATCGTCGACGAAAGCCTGAAGAGCGAACGCGTCTCCGCCGACCGCGTCGAATGGCAGGTGCCGGTCCCCGCCAACGGCAAGGCCGACGTCACCGTCACTTTCGACACCCGCTATTGAGCTGCGGCGTGGCGCGCGGCTGGCCGCTGTTGATCTGGGCCGCGGCGCTGTTGGCGCCGCCGCCGGCGCTTGCGCAGACCGAGCGGCCGATCGTCGTTTCGGCGGCGGCGCAGGATGTCGCGGTCACCGTCTATCGTGCGCCGAATCGCGGCAGCGGGCCGATCGATCCGCGCTGGCCGCGCGGCTTTGCCTTCATCACCGAAAGCCGACGCGTGACGCTGCCCGCCGGGGTGTCGGTGGTGCGGTTCGAAGGCGTGGCCGAAGGACTGCTCCCCGAAACCGCGGTGGTCAGCGGGCTTCCCGACGGGGTGATCGAAAAGAACCGCGATGCTCGCCTGCTTTCCCCCGCCGGGCTGGTCGATGCTTATCTGAAGCGCAGCGTGACGCTTCGCCGCACCAATTTGAAGACCGGCAAGGCGGTGGAGCAGGAGGCGGTGATCCAGGCCGGGCCGAATGGCGGGGTCATCGTGGAAACCGCGAACGGGATCGAGGCACTGGGCTGTTCGGGGCTGCCCGAACGCATGCTCTATCCGCGCGTCCCCAAGGATCTATCGCCGCGCCCGACGCTGTCGGTGCTTGTCGAAAGCACGGCGCCGCGCACCGTCACCATCCAGCTCCTCTATCTGGCCGAAGGGTTCGACTGGGCGGCCAATTATGTCGCGAATCGCGGTGCCGACGGCAAGACGCTCGACCTTACGGGGTGGGTGACGGTCGCCAATGGCGGCGTGACGAGCTTTTCGAATGCCCAGCTCAACGTCATCGCCGGGCGGCTCAGCAAGATGTACAGCCCGCCGCTGCCGCGCAGCACGCCGGGGCCGCTGGTGCTCAAATGCTGGCCGATGGATATCACGAGCACGCACCCCTATTGGGAGCTGCCGCCGATCGAGGCATATGACGGCTTTGATGCCGGTTTGGTAGAGGAAGTGGTTGTGACGGGCTCCCGGATCGATCGTCGCGCCCGGGCCATGGCGCCGCCCGCTCCAGCTGCACCTCCTCCTCCGCCGCCGCCTCCGCCGCCACCTCCCGAGGATCTTGGCGACCTCAAATTCTATCGCATCCCCTTTCGCGTCGATGTCGCGGCAAAGGGACAGAAGCAGGTGGCGCTGCTCGCGCGGGGCGGGGTTGCGGCCGAACAGCTCTATGCGGGGTCACTCTATAATTATGGCAATGGGCGACCGCAGCCGCTGACGACCCGGCTGCGGGTGCAGAATCGCAAGGCGGACGGGCTTGGCCTCGCGCTTCCCGCCGGGGCGGCGATGGTCTTCGAAACGTTCGCTGGCGAGCCGTTGCTCGTTGGCGAGGCGAAAATCGGCGACAAGGCCGAGGGCGAGCGCGTCGATTATGATCTGGGGGCGAGTCCCGCGGTCCAGTATCGCACCGTCGTGCTTCCCGATTCGGATGCCGACCACCGGCTGTGGCAGGTGACGCTGACCAATGCGCGCCCGACCGACGCCGAGGTGGAATTGCTCATTCCCTTTGCCATCGACCCCGCACCCGAAGGATGGGAGCGGCGCGGCAACAGCTGGGTCTGGCGCGTCCGCGTTCCCGCGAACGACCGCATCGAACAAAGCTTTCGCGAAAACCGCAAGGGCGGTTGAGGCCGATCAGGCCGGCGGCAGCGGACGTGGCCGGTGATTCTCGTCGAGCGCGACGAAGGTGAACAGTCCTTCGGTGACCTTCACCTGCTCTTCGCCGCGGCCGCGGGTCGCGATCACCTCGATCCGGATACCCATCGAGGTGCGGCCGCGCCGTTCGAGATGGGCATAGACCGAGATGATGTCGCGCAGCAGGATCGGCGCGATGAATTCCATCGCCTCGATCGCCACCGTCGCGGTCGGCCCCTGCGCGATTCGCGCGGCGACAATGCCGCCCGCAATATCCATCTGCGCCAGCACCCAGCCGCCGAAGATATGGCCGTTGCTGTTGATGTCGGCCGGCTGCGGCACGACACGCAATATGGGGTCGCGGGGATTGTCGGTCATGGATTGAGGTCCGGGTCGTCCTTGAAGGGGTCGTCGATCGATTCGTCGTGGCCGCTGCCGCTCGACAGGAATACAAGTCCCATCAGCGCCGCGCCGAGCATGACCGACAGGCCGACGCCCGCCGCGGTCGCGATCATCATGTGGATCGTCAGCGCCTCGCCCATGGTGAAGCGCAGCCAGCTCAGCGCGCCGACCACGGCGAGCAGCGAGACGATGCTCATCCCGCGCATCAGCCGGCGATAGCGCGCCCAGGCGACGTTCGAGGTATCGCGATTGTCGAGTGGCGAAGGTTTGACCATGCGCGCCTCCATGAACCAAGCCGCGGGCAAGGCCAAGCGGTAATGGCGGCGTTCCGTTCGTTTCGCGCCCACCGCGAATCATGATAGACTGCGCGCGCAACGACAGGACAATCGGGAAAGGAGCGCCAGCGGATGACGATCGGAGCGATTCTTCAGGGGCGGAGCGGCACGGTGATCGCGGCGCGGACCGACGATTTGGTGCGCGCGGTTGTCGACCTGCTCGCCCAGCATCGGATCGGTGCGGTGCCGGTTCTCGACGGCGATTCGCTGGTCGGCATATTTTCCGAACGCGATTTCGTGCGCCTCGTCGCCTCCTACGGTCCCGAGGCGCTCGACCGCCGACTCGATGAGGTAATGACGCGATCGCCGGTGACCTGCGGTCCGGACATGGCGGTGATCGGCGCGCTGTCGCAGATGACGCAGAAGCGGATTCGCCATTTGCCGGTGGTCGATGGCAGCGGTCTGGTCGGATTCGTGTCGATCGGCGACCTCGTCAAATATCGAATCGACAAGATCGAGGCCGAGGCAGCGGCGATGCGCGACTATATCGCCGGCTGACCCGCTGCTTCACCTCCTATTGAAAATTAATCGGTTGGCGGTAACGCGGAGCCTATGAAGCGCGTCGTCGACCGGATCCAGTGGCATCGCAAGCAATGGGCGCATCGGCGGCTGGCCGCCGGCGTGCTCGAGGCACGCCCGATCGTGCCTGCCGACGACGGCGTCATCTATTTCTCGATGATCGGTACGCGCGTGCTGCTGCCCTATCTCGTGTCGATCAAGTCGCTGTGGCACCAGGTGCCGCGCGGCCGTGTCGTGATTCTGGATGACGGCACGCTGACCGATGCTGACCGCAAACTGCTCGCCCATCATCTCGGCGATCCCGAGATCCGGGCGATCGCGGCGGTCGATACCGGCGATTGTCCGCGCGGCGGGACGTGGGAGCGGCTGCTGACCATCCTCGACCTGCGCGCCGACGCCTATGTCATCCAGGTCGATTCGGACACGGTGACGGTGGGCCCGCTTCCCGAAGTCGCGGCGGCGATCGATGCCGGGCGCAGCTTTACGTTGAAGGGCGAGGCCGCGTCGCAGATCCTGCCGCTGGCGACGATCGCTGCGCAGGCGATCGAATCGCAGCGCTTCACCAATCCCGCGGCGCATGTGCAGGGGGCAATCGAATCGGGGATGGACCGGCTCGATCTGCCCGAGTTGGCGGCGCCCGCCTATGTGCGCGGCTGTTCGGGGTTCGCAGGCTTCGCGCCGAGCGGCGAGGGACGGCGAATCGCCGAAGCCTTTTCGCGCGAGGCGACGGCGCTGCTCGGCGCCGAACGCTGGGCACAATGGGGTAGCGAGCAGGTGACGTCGAACTTCGTCATCGCGAATCAGCCCGACCCGCTGTTGCTGCCCTATGACCGCTACATCAATTTCTGGAACGAAGGCGTGCCGCCCGATGCGCGCTTCATCCATTTCATCGGGACGCACCGCTTTACCGGCGGCGCCTATGCCGATGCGACGCGACGCGCCGTCGCGATGCTGCCGCGCTGACGCGGCGGCGCCGGATCAGGCCGCGGGATTGCCGCGCGCCATCGCGATCAAGTCGCCAATCGTCTCGCGCGCGAAGAGCATAAGCCCGCCCGCATAGGTCAGCGCGCCGATTCCCACGAGCAGCGCCAAGCGGGGCGCCATCGAAACCGGGGCGAGCAGGTGGCCAGCGACCATCACGGTGACTGCCATCGCCATGGCCACGAGAACCGACGGCAGAATGGCGCCGAGCAGGGCGCCCGCGCGCATCCCGATCACCGGAAGCGATCGCCACGCGGCGAAAGCGAACAGGGCCGGATAGGCGGCGATCCAGGCTGCCGCGATCCCGGCGATTCCCCACTGTCCCCCGACGAGAAAGGCGACCGGCATGATGAGCGCGCCGATCGCGGCGTTGCGCAGCGCGATCTCGGGTCGGCCCATCGCATCGGTCGCCGGTTGCAGCAGGGTGAAGAGCGTCCAGAAAGGCATGGCGATCGCGAGCAGGCGAATCAACGGAATGGCGCCGGCCCATTTGTCGCCGAGCAGGACGAGGACGAGTGGTTCGGCGACGACCGCGAGCCCCAGAAAGAAGGGCATCGCCGCCGCCATGATTGCGCGGACCGCGCGGGCGAAGGGGCGCGCGAGCCCTTCGGCCTCGTCGCGCAGCCGCGAATAGGCGGTGAAGGCGACTTCGTTGAGCGGCGGAATGATCTTGTTATTGAAGATCTGCGTCAGGAACAGCGCGGTCGTGTAAACGCCGACCAGATGCGCGTCGAACAGGCGCCCCGCAACCAATATGTCCGCCTGCGACTGGATGAACCCGAAGAACTGGCCGATGGCGACGAGCCCGCCATAGCGCGCGATCGTGCCGGCGCCGCGGAAATCGAACGACGGCAGCATCCACGACCGCGAGACGATCGTGAAGCCGAGCGCGCGCGTTGTGAACATCGCAATCGGCGCCCAGACGAGCGCCCAGACACCCCATCCCGCGAGCGCGCCGCCAAGGGCTACCGCCGCGCCGATCAGCGAGCAGAGAATGTTGACCTGCGCCTGGCGCCGGAACTCGAGCGCGCGGCCGAGCCGGGCATAGGCGAGCGCGGTGAACGGCGTGGTCAGATAGATGATCGCCTGGACGCGCAGCAGCGTCGCGATTTGCGGCTCCCTGTAATAAGCCGCCGCGAGCGGTGCCGCGGCGATCTGCAACAGGGCAAGGCCGCCGTTGATCAGGAGCAGGAGCCCCAGGGTCTGGCGGAGCTGTTGCGGCGTGACATCGCGCTGCTGGATCACGGCGCTCGCAAGACCATAGCCGTTCAGCATAGTGAACAGCATCAGCATCACCTGCGTCATCGCATAAAGGCCGTAGTCGGCCGGGCTGAGAATCCGGATGACGAGGAAGGTCGCCGCCCAGGCGATCA
>NZ_BCZQ01000016.1 GCF_001598815.1 Sphingopyxis terrae subsp. terrae NBRC 15098
ACGCTGCGACCGAATCGCGGCTGCGCGCGATCCTGACCGAGCTGGTCAAGCCCGGCGCGCCGCCCGCGATTACCGGAATCGCCAACGGCTTCCACGTCCCCGGCACGTTGCCCGGCGAGGGCGAGACGCAGCTGTTCCTCGAAACCAAAACCGGCGAGCCGGTGTCGATCACCGTCCTGACCGCCGCCGACGGATCGCGCCGCTGGTCGGCCGCGTTTGGCGAGATCGTCGACGAAAGCGCGCCGATTCCGCGCCAGAACACGCTCGGCTGGTATCGCCTCGCCTGCGGCCTGCCGCGCAGCCTGCCGCTCAGCAAGCTCGGTGGCACCGCCCCCGAAGACCGCAAGAAGGCGGCCGCCGACTATGCCGTCGTCCTCGGCGCGCTCGGCCAATGCACGCGCACCCGCACGCCGCCGCCGGGCCTCTGATCCAGCCGAATTGCCGGGCCTGCGGCAACGCGGGGCCTTGTTTCCGGGCGAAAAGCCGATAGGGGCGCAGGCGACCGCGGGCTTCGGCCCGCCCTGCCAAGGAGTGCCTGCATGTCGCCTCAGCCCGTCCCCGCTGCCCCGCGCCCGCCGTTGCGTGTCGCGCTCGCCGGTATCGGCGTCGTCGGCGGCGGCGTCGTCCGGTTGCTCGAGGCCAATCGCGACCTGATCGCCCGCCGCGCCGGCCGCGCGGTCGAGATCGTCGCCATCTCCGCGCGCGACCGCCAGAAGGATCGCGGCGTCGATCTGTCGCCCTATCGCTGGGAAGACGATATGGCGGCGCTGGTCGAGGCCGAGGATGTCGATGTCGTCGTCGAAATGGTCGGCGGCGCCGACGGCCCGGCTTTGACGCTCGCCCGCCAAGCGCTGGGCGCCGGCAAGGCGCTCGTCACCGCGAACAAGGCGATGATCGCGCATCACGGGCTCGATCTGGCGCGGATCGCCGAGGCGCAGGACAGGCCGCTGAAATATGAAGCCGCGGTCGCGGGCGGCATCCCGGTCATCAAGGCGATCCGCGAAGGCGCCTCGGCGAACGAGATCGCGCGCGTCTATGGCATCCTCAACGGCACCTGCAATTATATCCTGACGCTGATGGAGCGCGAGGGCGCGAGCTTCGCCGATGCGCTCGCCGCGGCACAAGCCGAAGGCTATGCCGAAGCCGATCCGACCTTCGACGTCGATGGAATCGACGCCGCGCACAAGCTGTCGATCCTCGCCGCGCTCTGTTTCGGCACCCGGCTCGATTTCGACACGGTGACCGCCGAGGGTATCCGCGGCCTGATTGCCGCCGACATTCGCGAGGCCGCCGCGCTCGGCCACCGCGTCCGCCTGATCGGCATGGCTGAACGCGACGAAAGCGGCCTCTATCAGCATGTCCAGCCGTGCCTCGTCCCCGCCGACCATCCGCTGGCCTATGTCCCCGGCGCGCTCAACGCCGTCGTCGCCGAGGGCAATTTCGTCGGCCGCCTGTTTTTCGAAGGCGCGGGCGCGGGCGCGGGGCCGACGGCCTCGGCGATCGTCGCCGACATCATCGACATCGCGCGCGACGAATATGGTCCCGCCTTCGCGATGCCGGTCGATGCGCTCGATGCCGCCCCCGCCGCCGATGCGGGCGCGCGCGTCGGAAAACATTATGTCCGCCTGATCGTCGAGGACCGGATCGGCGTGCTTGCCGAGATCGCGACCGCGATGCGCGACGCCGGCGTTTCGATCGAAAGCTTCATCCAGCGCGGCGACGATGCCGAAGACTGCGTCCTGATCGCGCTCGTGACGCACGAAGGCCCGGGCCGCGCCGTCGCCGCAGCGCTCGCCGCGCTCGCGGCTTCGGATCATGTCATCGGTACGCCGATGCACATGCCGATTCTGGCGCTCTGACCCCGCTTGCATTCGCGAAACCCCCTGTTACCCCTCGCATAGGGGAACGGGGGGATGGACATGGATATAGCGATCCGGGACGGCCTGGCCGAAGCACGCACACTGGCCCGCCGGCATTGGCAAGCGCTGCTGGCCTATGTCGGCCTCGGCGTCGTGCTGCCCTTTCTGTTGCTGTCGAGCGAGCCGATCTTCGATCTGCGCACCCTTGTCGCCATCGCCGCCGATCCCTGGACCTATCGCGTCAGCGGCTCGATCACCGGACCGCTCTATCTTCTGGGTATCGTCAGCCTGATCGTCAGCGGCGCGCTGCTCGCGGCGTGGAATGCGCTGCTCGCCGACATCCGCGAGGGTTATATTTCGGAGATCATGTACGGGCTCGTCGCGGGGGCGGCCTATCTGGCGGTCAATATGATCCTCTATTTCGGCGTCGGGATCATCCTGTCGTTGCCGATCCTGCTGCTCGCGGCATTTCAGTCTGTTCAGAGCTATGGAATCGCCCTTGTGATCGTCCGCTATATCGTGTCGGCGCTGCTCGGCTCGTGGATTTACGCGCGCTTCTGCCTCGTCGGACCGGTGATGGCGGCGAGCGGGCGGCTCGAGCCGGTATCGGCCTTTGCCGAATCCTGGCGCCGTACGCGAACGGCATGGCCGCGCCTCCTCTGGCTCTATCTTGCCATCTATGTCCTGTCCGGCCTGCTGACGCTGGCGCTGCTCGCACCGCATCTCTTCATTCTGTTCAACAGCGCGCCCGGCAGCTTCGCGGAAACGGCAATGAGCGTCGGATGGCTGTTGTTCTGGGCCGCCTATTTCCTGATGCTGCTGCTCGTTCCGGCGGGTCTCTACCGCGCCTCCGAAGATCGCACCACGGTCGAGGTGTTTGCCTAGGGCTCCTCGGGCAGCGCGGGGGTTCCCGTTTCGGGATCGGTCGCGCGCTTCGCCATCTCGTAAAGCGGATTATATTCGGGGCCGGGCTTGTACCGCCCGCCGATCGGCATCCAGTTATAGGGCAGCTTGTCGAGGCTCATCGCCTTCGCCTCGGCGCGCGGGATTTGCGGCGATGCATCCTGACCCACACCGGCGATGGCGCGCAGTTCGGGCGACAGGCGATTGCGGTCGGTATCGGAGCCGCACACCAGAATCTCGCCAGCCTTGATCGGGCCGCAGCGGCGCACGGGGTCGGGCAGCACCCGGCTGCGCGCGATCGCCCCCTCGGCGTCCTGCGCGGGCGGCGGCGACGCCTCCTGCGCCGCGAGCGGCGGCGCTGTCATGCCGATGACGCACGACAGCGTAATCACGCCCCCGAATCGGGCGAAGCGATCTCGACAAGCGGGGCGCACGACCATATGGCGCGCAGCATGCCGATGGGGCGGAGCAAGTAAAGACGGAGATGTGTACCGATGGCAAAAAGTGGCGGTAGCAACCTCGACCGGGTCCTGGTGCTCGAAATGGTGCGCGTCACCGAAGCCGCGGCGATCGCCGCAGCCAAGCTGATCGGTCGCGGCGATGAAAAGGCGGCCGATGCCGCCGCCGTGGAGGCGATGCGCAACGCGTTCAACACGCTCTATATGGACGGCACGATCGTCATCGGCGAAGGCGAGCGCGACGAAGCGCCGATGCTCTATATCGGCGAAAAGGTCGGCAATGCGCCCGGCAAGGGTCCGAAGATCGACATTGCGGTCGATCCGCTGGAAGGCACGACGATCACCGCCAAGGCCGGCCCCAACGCGCTCGCGGTGCTCGCGATCGCCGAAGAAGGCTGCCTGCTCAACGCCCCCGACGTCTATATGGACAAGCTTGCGGTCGGCCCCGGCTATTCGCCCGGCATCGTCAATTTCGACAATAGCGTGCGCGAAAATGTCGAAGCGGTGGCCCGCGAAAAGGGCTGCGCGCCGGCCGACATCATCGTCTGCGTCCTCGACCGTCCGCGCCACGAGGCGATCATCGCCGAACTGCGCGCGATCGGCTGCGGCGTTGCGCTGATCCCCGACGGCGACGTCGCGGGCGTGATCGCGACGACCAATCCCGAAACCAATGTCGACATCTATATGGGATCGGGCGGCGCCCCCGAAGGCGTCCTCGCCGCAGCGGCGCTGCGCTGCGTCGGCGGCCAGTTCAAGGGTCGCCTGCTTTTCCGCAACGACGACGAGCGGCTGCGCGCGAAGAAATGGGGGATCGAAGATCTCGACCGCGTCTATGACCTCGAAGATCTGGCGAAGGGCGATGTGATCTTCGCCGCAACCGGCGTCACCGACGGCTCGCTGCTGCGCGGCGTCAAGCACCGGCGCGGCGGCATTTTGACCACCGAAACGGTCGTGATGCGCGCATCGTCGGGTACGGTGCGCTGGGTGAAGGGCGAACATCGCCTCGGCTGAGGATGCCCTGCCACCCCAAAGCGGGATCAGGACTCTAGCCGCCGCCATCCCGCGCATCATTGGGCGGTGCCCGTGCGCCGCCCTGTCCCCCGTCGGCGGCGTCCCCGCCCGCCAGCGCGCGCGCCAGCGGCCTTAGCGCCAGCGTTCCGAGCCGAACGCGCGGCATCTGCTTGCCGGGGACGGCGGACAGCACGAAAGCGGGATCGAGCCGCAAAGCGGCCGCCGATGCTTTCGCCATCCGCACCGTGTAACGCCCGTAAGCTACGCTTTCGAAAAGGAAATATCCGTCAAACTCGGTCAGCGTGGTCGCGCGCACCCGTCCTTCGGCATCGACCAGCTCGAGCTGCAATCCCCCGATCGCATTGCCGCCGTCGCGCATTGCGACGCCTTCGATTTCGCCGGCGGCGGTCAGCGGCAGCGCGACCCGCGTCGCGACGCCGGGCCGCGGCGTGACGACCACACCGGGCAGCGCGGGCTGGACATAGGGATCGGGCAGGCTCCCGGCGTCGATGCCGATCATCACCGGACGAAAGGGTTCGAGTCCGTCGATCGTGGCACGGCCATCCTTCGCGGTCGCGCGATCGACAAAGGTATTGCCCGCGGTCAGCGGGACGTCGGCGACCGCCGCTTCGCCGGGTTGGCGGATGCCATCGCCATTATCGTCCATCCACACTTCGGCGAGCACCTGACCGCGGCTCGCCAGTTTTTCGCTCGACACGCGCCAGCCCCCGCTGCCGCCATCGGCCCGGCTGCGCGGCCCGAAGCTGAAGGCGAGCGACAATGACGCCGCGACCGATCCGTCGCTCGCCACCTCACCGAAGCCCGAAAGCTGAAACTTGTCGAAACGGCGCGTGTAGCCAATCCCGGCGCGCGCGCGGTCGAGCCCCTTGTCATATCCCAGCTCGGCGCGCCATTCGGCGTCGCGCTTGCCCGACCATTCGGCAATCGCGGTCAGGCGCGAATCGGCGTTCGATCCCGCCAGCGCAAAGCGCGCCTCACCGCGCAGGCGGACGCGCCCGATGCGCGCATTGGCGAGCAGTGTGGCGGTCAGATTATCGGGCGGGTCGGGGCCATAGGGCACATCCGATCGCGACCAGTCGATCTGTCCGGTCAGCGTTATCGTGCGGAAACTCGCCGAGGCGCGCGCCGAGGCCTCGATGCTCGAAACGCCCGAGGTCCGGTCGATCTTCGCCAGATCGACATGCAACGGCAGCACCGTCTGGCCCAATTTTACCGACTGGTCGATCGACACCGAATAGAGGCCGTTGATATTATTGATGAAACGGTCCGAAACAAAACCGCCCCAACCGCGCATGGCGTCAGCGCGGATATAGGTTTCGCCAAAGCCGGTGAGCCAGCTGGCCCGCAGCGCGCGACCGCCGTCGTCGGCATAGGCGGCGCCGACCTCCAGCAAGGTCGGGCCGATCGACCGGCGCAGTGCCGCTTCGCCATAGTTGCGACGGACATTTTCGATCAACAGGCTGTGGAAATAGGCGGCGATCGAGGTGCGGGTATCGAGGCCGCGCTCGATCCCCAGCGAACCGCGCCAGCCGCGCCGGAAGGCGCCGCCGCGCGGCCCGCCGAACTCGATCAGGTCGGTATCGTCCTGGGCAATCCCGGCCCAATACCAGGTCTTTTGCGGCGGAATCGAATCGAGCCCGACCTGCAACTGCCGGATTTCGCGCCGCACTTGTCCCTGCGGGCCATAAAGGACGATTTCGAACCGGTTCGATCCATATTGCAGTGGGACGCCCAGAAATTCGTAGCGGCCATCGCCATTGGGGCTGGTAAAGGCCAGCAACTGGCCGTTGCGATAGAGTTCGGCGTCCCATCCGGCGGGCAAATCGCCCCGGAAATCGGTCTTGTCGAACGCATCGGGGCGTTCGACCGGGCGATTGGTCAGGACCGCGCCGCGGCCCGGTACCGACTGGGCGACGATTCCCGTCGACAACAGGCTGACATCGCCGACCGCATAATGCGTCGCGTGGAGCGGGCCGAGAAGCTGGCCGGTGGGATCGGTGCGATAGAGCCGCAGGCGAAGACTGTCGGGGACGCCCTTGTCGTCGGACGACAGGCGCGCATCGAAGCTCTGCTTGAGCAATTCGCCGGCCGCGAAGATTTCGTAGCGCGCCTGCGTCGAAGAGCCGCCCTGCTTGTCGGACACCACGCCTGCCGAAGCGACAACGTCGACCGACGGCGTGCTCCACGTTCGGTAGGGGCGCGTCGTTTGCGGCAGGCTGGCGAGGTCGAAGCGCGTCTGCGGACGGATCGTTGCGGCGCGCGCGCGGCGTTCGGCGGCGAGCTGAAACGGCAATTTTTCCTTCGAATCGATGCGCAGAACCGCATTCGACAGGTCGGCGCTGATCGGCACGCCGATCCATTTCGACAGGCTGGCAAGGTCGACGCACCACCCCGCCGCCGTGTCGCGGATCGTATTCGCCCCGATCCGGATGCGCTCGCTGCCCGCGCGGACTTCGCCCGCGTCGCGGTCGATCAGGAAGGTGCGGCGCTCGTCGAGCACCCAGCCGGTTGCGCGGCGCAACTTACGGTCGACGCGCACCGCGAGATCGAGTGCGAGCACGACATCGGCAAGATCGACGCACAGCCCCTGCGGCGTCTGATAACCCCGCACCCCGTCGCCGAGCCGATATTGGCCCGAGCGCAGATCGAACAGCCAGCGGTCGTCTTCGTTCGGTTTCCAGCCGTCGCTAGGAATTTGAGAAATATCTGTTTTTTCAGCGGCATGGGCGCCGGTGGGCAGCGTGCCCACCAGCGCCATCCCGGCAGCGAGCGCCGGCAGCAGGCGTTTCAGGAGGGCGCCGAGCATCGCCGCCTCCGTCCGGTCCCGCGCGCCG
Source organism: Sphingopyxis terrae subsp. terrae NBRC 15098 (assembly GCF_001598815.1). Classification (GTDB taxonomy): domain Bacteria; phylum Pseudomonadota; class Alphaproteobacteria; order Sphingomonadales; family Sphingomonadaceae; genus Sphingopyxis; species Sphingopyxis terrae. The sequence continues at coordinate 7,087 of NZ_BCZQ01000016.1, forward strand.
TCCGGCTATTTCACCACCCGGTCGGCCTGATCGATCGTCGCGCCGCCGACTTCGCGATCCTCCGAATAGCGGATCTGCACAGGCCCCCTCAGCTTCGCCGCGACCTCGGCCGGCACGCGCAGCGAAACGGTGCGATCGCCGACCTCGGGATAGACGGCGATGCCGCGCGCCAGCAGCAGCGGCTCGGCCACACCCGGCCGCGTCACCGCGATATCGCCATAGACCGACCGGTTGCCGGTGCGCGTCAGGTGGAAATTGAAGGCAGGTCCGTCGCGCGTATCCCCAACCCAAGCCTCCCCGATCTTTGCGGTCGCCGCGAGGTCGCCGACACGCACGATGATCGGGATAGTGATGCCATAGATGGGGGTAAGCGCGATCGACACACCTTCGCCCTTCGGCTTGGCAGGATCGACCACGGCCGGTGCCGCATCGGGAACCGCGCGGAACAGCATATGCGCGCGATATTCACCCGGCGCGAGTCCTTCGGGGATACGCACGCCGATGCGGATCACCTGCGGCTGGTTCGGCGGCAGCGTCACGCGGCGCGGGCTGAAGGCGATCATGTCGAGCGCGGCGCGTTCGGCAGCGTTCGCGTTCGCTTCGTCGATCTCGTCGAGCCCGCCCTCGGCGGTCATCCGCTTGACCTCCAGGCTGACGCGGTAGGTTGCGGGTTCGGCCCCGATGTTGTTGAGCACCACCTCGGTGCCGCGCGATCCGTCGAGAATCACGCGCGTCGGTGCCACGAGCAGATCGCCCGCGGCGTGCGCGGACGGCGCGGTGCTGCTGCACACAGCCGCCGCGAGCAGGCAAAAGCCCCTGAAAAAGCGAAACATAGATACGATCCCCACAATCGTGCGGGGGCCGCGGTCGCCGCCCCCAGGTTGGTCGCATCCCTGTTGCGCCATCATGGTTGATATTTCGCTAACCATGCCGGGGCCCGCGCACTTCGTCCTGCGCCGCGCATACGAAAAGGGGCCGCCGGAGCTGGTATCCGGCGACCCCTTTCGATGGCCGGCACGCCCACAGGCGCGCCGATCCCCCCACCTGATAATCAGGGTTTACTGGTAGTTGGCAGTGACGTTGAACGTGCCGCTGTAATCGCCAGCCGTCTGGTTGGCGCCAACGCTGAGCGTGCCGCCGACCTGAAAGCTGCCGCCGGTCGCACCGAGCGTGACGTTCGTCGCCGAATAGCTGAGCGTCGAGTTCATCGTGCCGCCGAGCGATCCGTTGAGCGTGACATTCGCGTCGCCGCCGACCACGACAACCGCACCATTGGTGCCGGTGATGTCGAAATTGGCCGCCGTCGTGGTGCCGGTGCAGGTCAGCCCGGTGCCGCAGGTCACGCCGCCCGCGGTCGACACCGCAACCGTCGAGGCGGTCGCGCCGCTGATGACGGTCGCGAACTGCAGGTCGCTGGTGTTGGAGAGCGTGATCTGGCGAAGGATCTTCGCCTTCGCCGTACCCGTGGCCGTCGCCGCATGCGCCGCCGGGGCGTTCATGGCGAGAGCAGCAATCGCGGCGCCGATGAGGGCGCGCTTCATTCCAATGGTGCGCATAAGTTGGTCCCTTGAACAGTCGATAATCGAATGGAAATCCCACCCCATTCGCCGACCCCTTTAGCGGGCGACCGGTTCAGCTTTTGCCCAACAAGCATGGTTAACAGCGCATATAGAATTGGCCCGCGTTGCAGGGTACAAGCGAGCAAAAACAAGGCGTTACGCCAGTTTTCGGTCAATCGTGGGGATTGCCGCCCCCCCCCTTAACGGCCCGCTGCGGGACAGATTAAGCGCGTCGGATAGAAAGATATCAGCAGCGAATCGCGATAGGTCGGCAGGCGCCGATCAGATCGATTCGCCCGACAGCCGCTGGCAGATCATGTCGAGCTGGTCGAGCGACGCGAATTTCAGGGTCAACGCGCCCTTGCCTCCGCCCGCATAGTGAATCGCAACGCCAATTCCGAGCAGCTCGGACAGATGCCGCTCGACCGCGACGATGTCGGGATCGCGCCCGCCGCCAGCCGCGCTCGGGCTTTCGGCGGGCGCCCTGCGGCCGCCCCCCTTCGCCTCGCGCACCAGCGCCTCGACCGTACGCACCGACAAGCCTTCCTGGACGACCCTGCGCGCGATCGCCTCGGCGCCGTCGGCCCCGATCAGCGCGCGCGCATGACCCATCGACAGCGATCCGTCACCGACCAGATCCTGCACTTCGACCGGAAGGTCGAGCAGACGCATCAGATTCGAAACATGGCTGCGCGACTTGCCGACCAGCTTTGCCAGCGCTTCCTGGCTGTGACCGAAATCCTCGATCAGCTTGCGATAGGCGCTCGCCTCTTCGATGGCGTTCAGATCCTGGCGCTGGATATTCTCGACCAGCGCAATCTCATAGGTGGCAGCGTCGTCGAGTTCGCGCACCAGCGCCGGAATCTGGTGCAGCCCCGCGCGCTGCGCTGCGCGCCAGCGGCGTTCGCCGGCGACCAACTGGTACCCCTCGCCCCCCGGCGCGCGCCGGACGATGATCGGCTGCAACAGGCCGCGCGTCCCGATCGAATCGGCAAGCTCGGCAATCGCATTTTCATCGAAGTGGCGGCGCGGCTGGCCGGGAAGCGGGCGAATCGCGCCCACCGCGATATGCTGCACCGAATCGCCAGCAGGTGCTGACGTCGCCGGGCGGGCGGCCCCGGGACTCGCGAGTACCGGGGCTTCTGCCGCTACGTCGCCGAACAGCGCGTTCAGCCCGCGGCCGAGTCCCGACGGGCGTTTGCGCGGTGCAGATTGTCCGGTTTCATCTTTATTATCAGCCATTTATGCAGCCTTGCGAACATTGGGCAGGCGGTCGATCAATTCGCGCGCGAGCGCAATATAGGCGGCTGAGCCAGCGCAGCGATGATCGTAGATCAGCGCCGGAAGCCCGTGGCTCGGCGCTTCGGACAGCCGCACGTTGCGCGGAATGACGGTCTGAAAGACCACCGGCCCCAGCACTTCGCGCACATCGTCCGAAACCTGGTCGGTCAGCCGGTTGCGGCGATCGAACATCGTCAGCGCGACGCCGAGAATTGACAATTTCTGGTTGAAGCGACCGCGTACGCGCTCGACCGTAGTGAGCAGTTGGCTCAACCCTTCTAGCGCAAAGAATTCACACTGCAACGGCACGATCAGCGATTCGGCGGCGATCAGCGCGTTCAGCGTCAGCATGCCGAGCGACGGCGGACAGTCGATCAGGCAGATATCCCACTGCCCCGCCTCGGCACTCGTCAACGCCTGCTCAAGGCGATGGAGCCGATCGGCAAATTCGATCAGTTCGATCTCGGCACCCGACAGATCGACCGTCGCAGGGACGATATCAAGCCGCGGCACTGCGGTCGGGACGGCACAATCGGCCAGCTGCGCATCGCCGCGCAGCAATTCATAACTCGAAAATTCGCGCTGCGACTGCGCGATTCCGAGCCCCGTTGAGGCGTTGCCCTGCGGATCGAGGTCGATGATCAGCGTGCGCCAGCCCGTCGCCGCAAGCGCTGTCGCCAGATTGATCGCGGTCGTCGTCTTGCCGACCCCGCCTTTCTGGTTCGCCACGGCGATACGGATCATCGCTTTCCTCGCTGCTTTCCACCGATCATCCCCGTGCCCACCAATATCTGGCTGTCGGCGTCGGTCCGGCTCTGTTCCACGTGAAACATTCTCTGCCATGGCTGCGGCAGAGATGCCAGTTCCTTAACCGCATTTCGCCCCTTTGGCAGCAGCCACCGCGTCGATTCGGTGGAAAAACGCGTGGATAAGGTGATCAGCTTGTCGAGCGGCGCAAAGGCCCGCGCGCTGATCGTCGCGGCGGGGCGCGTTTCGATGCGTTCGAGCGGCGCTTCGGCAACCTCGACGTGCGCGAGATCGAGCTCGCTCGCGACCGCACGCAAAAAATCACAGCGCCGACGCCGTGATTCGACAAGCAGCATCGGGCGCGGCGACAGGATTGCGACGACCAGCCCGGGCAGTCCCGGCCCGCTTCCCAGATCGATCCAGAGCCCCTCGATCGCACCGTCGAGCGCCAACAACTGCGCGCTGTCGGCGATATGCCGCACCCACAAGGTCGAGACTGTCGATGCAGCGATCAGATTCTGCCGGGCATTCTCCTCGACCAGCATCGCGGCAAAGCGCTCGAGCTGCGCCCATTGCCGTTCGTTCGGCGCAAATGTCGCCCCGATCCAACTCCGTGCCTCCGCTTCGCTTGTCAGCAATTCGACCGTCATGCGTATATTGTCCCGTCGATCAATGGCCCTCGACCTCACCCACCCTAACGCCTCTCGATCGGCATTTGAATCCGGCGTCGGGGTGCGAGGTCGGTCACACGGCGGACCGGCTTCAACGTTAGCCAAACGGAGGAAGGGCCGAGAACCACCAGCGTGAGTGTTGGAGGTGGTAACGGAGTCTCTTCTGCTTGACCCGCTTTGCGGCAATAGCAGCTATTCGATAGAAATGTCGGCCAAACCCAACTCACGCCGCCCGTCGTCGACTATGCACCATGATCGCGGTCAGCGCAGCTGGGGTCACGCCGTCAATGCGCCCCGCCTGCCCGAGTGTTTCGGGTCTAGCCTTGGTTAGGCGCTCGACCATTTCGCGCGAAAGGCCGCCGATCGCGGCATAGTCGAGCGCGGGGTCGAGCAAGATAGCCTCATTCGCCGCGAGTGCGCGCAGTTCGGCGTCCTGCCGCGCGATATACGGCGCGTAGTGCGCATCCTCTGCAAGTTCGGCGAGCAATGTCGGATCGAAGTCGGCAAGCTCTGGCGCGAGCACCGCAAGGTCGCGGATCGCGATACCCGAATAGCGCAACAGGTCGATTCGCGCCCGCGACGCCCCGTCGCCCGGCAATGCCAGGCCGATGGCGGCATAATCGGCGCTCGCTACCGGCGCTGACAACAGCTCGGTCGCTTTGGCGCGCTCTGCCATGCGCGCTTCGAACTGCGCCGCCGTCGCCGGTCGCACCAGCCCCAGCGCGATCCCCTTCGGCGTCAACCGCGTCGCGGCATTGTCGGCGCGCAGCCGGAGGCGATATTCTGCGCGCGCGGTGAGCATGCGATAGGGCTCGGTGACACCCTGCAACACCAGATCGTCGACCATCACCCCGATATAGGATTCAGACCGATCGAGGATCAGCGGCTCGCGGCCCTGCGCCGCCAGTGCGGCATTCGCCCCCGCGACCAGTCCCTGGGCCGCCGCTTCCTCATATCCGGTGGTGCCGTTGATCTGACCCGCGCACCACAGGCCGGCGATCGCGCGCACCTGCAGACTGCGATCGAGCGCCCGCGGATCGATATGGTCATATTCGACCGCATAGCCGGGCACGGTCATCTCGACGCGTTCCAGACCCTCCATCGAGCGCAGCATCGCGAGCTGGACATCGGCGGGTAGCGAGGTCGAAATGCCGTTCGGATAGACGAGCGGCGAATCGAGCCCCTCGGGTTCCAGAAATACCTGATGCCCGTCGCGGTCGGCGAAGCGGTGGATCTTGTCCTCGATCGACGGGCAGTAACGCGGCCCTGCCGCCCCGATCGCGCCGGTGAAAAGCGGCGAGCGGTCGAGATTGTCGGCGATGATGCGATGCGATTCGGTGTTGGTGCGCGTGATTGCGCAGAAAATCTGCGGCACTGTCCGCTCGCTGTTCCACGTGGAACAGGTCCAGCGCGCGCCTTCGGCGCTGTCCGACGGTTGTTCCTCGAGCCGCGCCCAATCGATCGAGCGCCCGTCGAGCCGCGGCGGGGTTCCGGTCTTGAGCCGCGCCATCGGCAAAGCCGCAGAACGCAATTGCTCGGCGAGCCGGTGTGCGCCGGATTCGCCGAGCCGCCCGCCCGCCATGCGCTCCTCACCCCGAAACAGGCGCCCGCCGAGGAAGGTGCCCGTCGCGAGCACTACCGCTGGGGCAACGAGACGCGTCCCGTCGCCCAGTTCGATACCTTCGACGCGCGCGCCATTGTCACCCAGCACCAGCGCAGCGGCTTCGCCCGCCACGACGCGAATCCTCTCCTCCGCTGCAAGCAACGCCTGGATCGCATCACGATAGAGTTTCCGGTCGGCTTGGATGCGCGGCCCCTGCACCGCAGCGCCCTTCGACGCGTTGAGCATCCGATAGTGAATCGCGGCGGCATCGGCGGCGCGCGCCATCCAGCCGTCGAGTGCATCGACTTCGCGCATCAGATGGCCCTTGCCGAGGCCACCGATCGCCGGGTTGCACGACATCGTGCCGATAAGCGTCGGGTCGAAACTGACGAGCGCAACGTGCGCGCCGAGCCGCGCCGCGGCACCCGCGGCCTCGGTCCCGGCGTGCCCTCCGCCGACGACGATCACGTCGAAAATCTTGCTGCTGTCCATGATTGCCGCGCCCTTAGCCGATTCGGCGGGGTCGGTCTACGGCGCCCGCGCGCATGGGGCGGCATGAACATGTTCCACGTGGAACATCATTTGCCGATGCAAAACCGCCCGAACAACGCATCGAGCATATCCTCGACGCCGGCGCGCCCGGTGATCCGGTCGAGCGCGCCCGCGGCCAGACGCAGGCGTTCGGCAATAAGGATCAGGTCGCCGGCCTCGCGCGACCTCGGGTCGATCGCAAGCCATTGCTGCGCTTCGGCAAGTGCGGCGCGCTGACGCTGGCGCAGCGCCGCTTCGCCTTCGCGGGGCAACAGCGTTCGCGCCATGTCGACGATCATGCCGTGCAGCGCTTCCATCCCTTCACCGGTCGCCGCCGACAGGATCAGATCGCTGCGTGCCGCATCGGCTTCGGCGGCGGCGTCGCCGCGCCAGCGGTCGGCCTGCGCCGCAATCAGGATGCAGCGGGGATGGTCCGGGGCGTCACGCGGCGGGCCGAGCCAAAGGACAATGTCCGCCGCCTCCACCGCGGCGCGCGCGCGGTCGATACCGATCGCTTCGACGACATCGGCGCCTTCGCCGCGCAATCCCGCAGTGTCCGAAAAGCGCATCGCAATGCCGTCCATCGCCAGCGGGGTTTCGATGACGTCGCGCGTCGTCCCCGCGACGGGCGATACGATCGCCAATTCGCGCTGCGCCAATGCGTTGATAAGCGTGGATTTTCCGGCGTTCGGCGGCCCGGCGATCACCACCGACAGTCCTTCTGCGATCACTTCGGCCGCCGGTCGCGCCAGCCAGTCGCCCAACTCCGCCACCAGTGCCGCCATCCCCGCAACCAACCGTGCGGCAGCGCCTTCGTAAACGTCGACGTCATCCTCGTCGGCAAAGTTCAGCTCTGCCTCTGCCGCCGCCATCAACGCCAGCAAGCGTTCCTGCCACGCGGCCACCGCGCGCGACACATGGCCGCTTGCTAGCCCGAGCGCCTGCACCCGCTGGCTTTCGGTTTCGGCTGCGAGCAGGTCGGCAAGCCCCTCGGTCTCGGCCAGATCGATCCGGCCATTCAGAAAAGCGCGCCGGGTGAATTCGCCCGCCTCGGCGCGGCGCAACCCCGGAAGCGCTGTCAGCGCCGCTTCGACCGCAGCGACGACTGCGCGGCCGCCATGCAGATGAAACTCGGCCAGATCTTCGCCCGTCGCCGTATTCGGTCCCGGAAACCAGAGGATAAGCGCCCGATCGAGCGGCGCGCCCGTTGCATCCGCCAGATCGGCAAGCGATGCATGACGCGGCGACGGCAGGCGCCCCGCTAACGCCCGCACGGCATCGGCGGCGTGTGCGCCGCTGACCCGCACGACCGCGATCGCCGCCGGCGGCATCCCGCTCGACAGGGCAAAAATTGTTTCGCTTGCCAGCGTGTTGATCAGCGCTTGCTTCCCCGCGCCGGCTTGTCATCGTCATCCTTGGCCGCGGGCTTCGTCGCTGCCCCCATCAGCCCGCCACCGAACTGACCGAGCAGCGATTGCACCAGGTTCAATCCGCTCTCGCCCATCGGGACCCAGCTCTTGACCATCGACTGGACCATGTCGGGCGTGATCCCCTTCGCCATCAGTTCCTTGACGCGGCTGAGGTAGATGTCGTGCAGCGGCTCGAGGTCGGGAAGTCCGAACAAGCGCCGCGCCTCTTCGGGCGTGCAATCGACCTCGATATTGAACTTCATTGTTTTCCGCCCTTTCCGCGCTTGAGCGTCGCCCTGTCGGCGGCTAGCTTCGCGCTTTCACAGCCAATAAGCAAGAGTCAGGAGAGCCCCCTCATGTCGCCAACCAACAGCGAAATCGCCGCACTCGACGGCGAAGGCCGGATTCCCGCCTATGTCGCGCGGCCCGATGCCGACACGACGCGCGCGATCATCGTGATCCCGGAGATTTTCGGCGTGAACGAAGGCATCCGCAAAAAGGCCGACGACTGGGCGGCGCTCGGTTATCTGGCGATCGCCCCCGACATTTTCTGGCGGTTCGCGCCCGGTGTCGAACTCAGCCCCGATATCGAATCCGAATTTCAGGAAGCGCTTGGCTATTTCGGGCAATATGATGCCGATCTGGGTGTCAAGGATATCGAGGCCGCGATCCGCTGGCTGCGCAGCCAGGGCGCAACCAAGGTCGGCTGCGTCGGCTTCTGCCTTGGCGGACGGCTGGCCTATATGGCGGCGACGCGAACCGATATCGACGCTTCGGTCGGCTATTATGGCGTCATGATCGACACGATGCTGAGCGAGGCGCATGCGATTGCCAAGCCGCTGATGCTCCACATTCCGACCGAGGACCATTTCGTCGATCATGCCGCGCAGGCAAAGATCCACGAAGCGCTCGATCCCAATCCCAAAGTCACGCTCCACGATTATCCCGGCCTCGACCATGGCTTCGCGGCAACGATGGGCAATCGCCGCAACGACGATGGCGCGCAGCTTGCCGATAGCCGCACGCGCGACTTCTTCGCCGAGGCTCTTGCATGAGCGCCGGATCCGACGTCCATCCCGGACTTGCCGCCTGGCACGCCTATATGGCGGCGGGCGGCGAGCCGGAAACATTGCGCGCGATGCTGGCCGACGATGCGGTGTTTCATTCGCCCGTCGTTCATTCGCCGCAAGAGGGCCGCGACAAGGTGTTCGCCTATCTGCACGCGGCGAGCCATGTGCTCGGCGGCGACAATTTCCGCTATCTGCGCGAAATCGCCGACGGCAACCAGGCTTGCCTCGAATTTGCGACCGAGCTCGAAGGAATCCACATCAACGGCGTCGACATCATTCGCTGGAACGATGATGGAAAGATACAGGATTTCAAGGTGATGGTTCGCCCGCTCAAGGCGATCAACAAGGTTTGGGAGAAGATGGCGGCGATGCTTGCAGCGCAGGCGGGCTGACCGCGTTTCCCTGTCATGCGCCGCTGGATCGTCTTTCCCGTCCTGATCGCTGCGATTGCGCTGGCGCTATGGTGGGCGCCCGCGCGCTGGAGCTTGCTGATCTGGACGCCGTTGCTGCTCGTGGCGCTCTACGACGTCATGCAGTCGCACCATTCGCTGCGTCGCAACTATCCGCTGATCGCGCGCATCCGCTGGTTGTTCGAGGCGTTGCGGCCCTTTCTTTACGCTTATGTCGTCGAAAGCCCGCTCGACGGCCGCCCCTTCGCGCGCAACGAACGAGATCTGGTCTATGCCCGCGCCAAGGGGCAACTCGACAGCCACCCCTTCGGAACCGAACTCGACGTCTATTCGGACGAATATGAATGGATGAGCCACAGTATTGCGCCCGCCGAAGCGCATGACCGGACGCGGCGAGTCCGCGTCGGAACCGCACAATGTGCACGGCCTTATGATGCGGCCCTCCTCAATATTTCGGCCATGAGCTTCGGGTCGCTCGGCGCCAAGGCGATCGAGGCGCTCAATCTTGGCGCCAAGGCGGGCGATTTCTACCACGATACCGGCGAAGGCGGCTTCAGCCCTTATCACCGTGTCCACGGCGGCGACATCGTTTGGGAATTGGGCAGCGGCTATTTCGGTTGTCGCGACGATGGGGGTCGTTTCGACCCGGATCGCTTTCGCGATGCCGCGCAACATGATCAGGTCAAGATGATCGAAATCAAGCTCAGCCAGGGCGCGAAGCCCGGCCATGGCGGCGTCCTCCCCGGCCCGAAAGTGAGCGCCGAGATCGCTGCGACGCGCGGCGTTCCCAAAGGCAAGGATTGCGTATCGCCGGCCTCGCATTCCGCCTTTTCGACTCCGATCGAAATGGTCGAATGGGCGGCGAAACTGCGCGATCTGTCCGGCGGAAAGCCGGTCGGGATCAAGCTTTGCGTGGGCCAGCCGCACGAAATCTATGCCGTCATGAAGGCCATGCTCGAGACGGGAATCCGCCTCGACTATATCGTCGTCGACGGCGCCGAAGGCGGTACCGGCGCCGCTCCGGTCGAATTTTCGAACCGCGTCGGCATGCCGCTTCGCGAAGGCTTGATCTTCGTCCGCAACGCGCTTGTCGGCTGCGGACTCAAGGAAGAAATCCGTCTCGCTGCATCGGGCAAGGTGCATTCGGGCGCCGGGCTCGCGGTCAACTGTGCCCTCGGCGCCGACTGGTCGAACGCGGCGCGCGCTTTCATGTTCAGTCTCGGCTGCGTCCAGTCGCTCAAATGCCACACCGACGAATGTCCGACGGGTGTGGCGACGCAGGATGCCGGGCGCCAGCGCGGTCTGGTCGTCGAGGACAAGGCCGAGCGTGTCCGCCGATTCCAGGCGTCCACCGTTTCGGCGCTATGGGATATCAGCTGCGCGATGGGCCTCGACGATCCATGGCAGATAAGGCCGCACCATCTGCACGAGCGGCTGAATTCAGCGCGCTCGGATTCGATCGACCGCATCTACAGCTTCTACCCGCGCTCCATTCTGCTCGACGATCCGGGATCGGTCGCCAGCGCACGCTATTGGGCGATGGCGCGTGCCGACAGCTTTCGCGCCGCCATCGAGGGCACACCCGGCGAGCGCTAGATCAGGCTGATCGCCGCCAATTCGCGATAGAGTTCGGGCGGCAGATCGCCGATTCCGCTCGCGCCATCCGCAGTCTTGGGCGCGTCGGCCTCGCTCAGATAACGCCAGCCCTGGTGCGCACGCTTGGGCTGCGGATGAACGGGTTCGAGCCTGGCCGCACAGACGATATCGACCCGCCCGTCATCCCGATCGTCAAAGGCCAGGATTTCGACGCGCCCGACGATCATATGGCGAATGATGAAATGCAATCTGCCGCCGATCAGGTCGTCGGCACGTTTCGGCTTGAACCGCGTCGTGAACCGCACTTCGCCATGCTCCGCACGTGCGGCAATCCGCGCCTCCAGCGACGGATAGTCTGGACAACCCACAGCAACCCGGGTGAGATGGAGCTTTGCCATATCCGCCAAATGGGGATTCCATCGCCAAAAGAAAAGCTGGCCTCTTACGAGACCGGCCTTTGCTCAGCCGAACAGCGTTCCCAGTCCGACCGCGGGGTCGATCCAGCCTTCGTGGATCATCTTGACCGCGACATAGAGGATGACGGCAAGGCCGACATAGGCGATCCAGCGATAGCGCTCGATATATTTGGCGATGATATTCGCCGCCACACCCATCAGTGCGACCGCGAAGATCAGCCCGACGATCAGGATGCCCGGATGCTCGCGCGCCGCGCCGGCAACCGCAAGCACATTGTCGAGGCTCATGCTGACATCGGCGATCGCAACCGCCCAGGCGGCGGCGGCAAAGCTTTTCGCAGGCTTCAGCCCCGAATGTTCGTCGCCCTCGATCTCAGGCGATCCGGCCGAATGCGCGCCTTCGCGCAGTTCGCGCCACATCTTCCAGGCGACCCAGATCAGCAGCAGACCGCCGACGAAGATCAGACCTACAATCTGCATCAATTGCGTGACGACAAGTGCGAAGGCGATGCGCAGGACGAGCGCCGCCAGAACGCCGATCAGGATCACCTTCTTGCGCTGATCGGCGGGCAGCCCAGCGGCGAGCGCGCCGACGACGATCGCATTGTCGCCGGCCAGCACGATGTCAATCATCAGCACCTGCACGAAGGCAGCGAGCGCGGCGGGTTCGGTGATGTTCGAAAAATCGGCGACGATGTGCGACCAGATTTCGCCGAACCCACCGGGCCCGGCAGCGGCCGCCGCCTGCGTCAACATTTCCAAAATCACACGGCGTCTCCGAAATAGCTGACCCCCGGCACGGGGTCGTAAAAGCGATGCAACAGCGCCCGCCACCGTTCATAGCGGTCGGATCGACGAAAACCATCGCGATGATCCGCAACGGTGCGCCATTCTGCCAACAACAGATAGGGCTGCCCGGTTCCCAATGGCCGGCGAATTGTCAGCGAAAGGAAGCCGGGCGATGCTTCGATCAGCGGCCGCGCTTCCGCAACGGCCGCTTCGAATTCCACTTCCATTCCAGGCCGGACCGGCAGCAAGGCATGCTCGATCACGGCCATCGCGGCTTACTGGTTCATGCTGTCGAAGAAATCTTCGTTGGTCTTGGAATCCTTGATCTTGTCGAGCAGGAATTCCATCGCATCGACCGTGCCCATTTGCATGAGGATGCGGCGCAGCACCCACATCTTGCTGAGCTTGTCCTTCTCGACGAGCAGTTCTTCCTTGCGGGTGCCCGACTTGCCGACGTCGAGCGACGGGAAAATGCGCTTGTCGGCGACCTTGCGGTCGAGGACGATTTCGCTGTTACCCGTGCCCTTGAATTCTTCGAAGATCACTTCGTCCATGCGGCTGCCGGTATCGATCAGCGCGGTCGCGATGATCGACAGCGATCCGCCTTCCTCGATATTGCGCGCGGCACCGAAGAAGCGCTTGGGACGCTGAAGTGCATTCGCATCGACGCCGCCGGTCAGCACCTTGCCCGAGCTCGGCACTACGGTGTTGTACGCGCGGCCGAGGCGGGTGATCGAGTCGAGCAGGATGACGACATCCTTTTTGTGCTCGACCAACCGCTTCGCCTTTTCGATCACCATTTCGGCGACCTGGACGTGGCGCGTCGCGGGCTCGTCGAAGGTCGAGGAGACGACCTCGCCATTGACGCTGCGCTGCATGTCGGTGACTTCCTCGGGCCGCTCGTCGATCAGCAGGACGATCAGATAGACCTCGGGGTGATTGTCGGTGATCGCCTTGGCGATATTTTGCAGCAGCACCGTCTTACCCGTGCGCGGCGGCGCGACGATCAGCGCGCGCTGGCCCTTGCCCTGCGGACTGACGAGATCGATCACGCGCGCCGACTTGTCCTTGACGGTCGGATCGATCGTATCGAGCTTGAGCTTCTGGTTCGGATAGAGCGGTGTCAGATTGTCGAAATTGACGCGGTGGCGCACGACCTCGGGATTGTCGAAATTGACGCTGATCAGCTTGGTCAGCGCGAAATAGCGTTCGCCGTCCTTCGGCGCGCGAATCTCGCCCTCGACGGTGTCGCCGGTGCGCAGACCATATTTGCGGACCTGATTGGGCGACACATAGATGTCGTCGGGACCGGCAAGATAATTGGCTTCGGGACTGCGCAGAAAACCGAAGCTGTCGGGCAGAACCTCGATCGTTCCCGATCCGATGATTTCCTCGCCCTCTTCGGCGAGTTCCTTGAGGATCGAGAACATCAGATCCTGCTTGCGCAGCGTCGAGGCGCCCTCGACGCCCAGCTCTTCAGCCATTTCGACGAGCTGCGCGGGCGATTTTGTCTTGAGTTCTTTAAGATGCATGGATGGATTCCAGGTAACAGAAATATAGGAAAATTCGTTCGATACGGCGCACCAGGCGGTGCCTATCCGGCCGGGGGACGACCGTTCACGATAGCTTCGGCGCCAAGATCGCGCCGCCGACGGAAAGCCGGGTTGATCGGCCCCTAAGCCGCCGATTTCGTCAAGTCAATCGGCTGTCGCCGAGACGACCGGTCAAAAGGGCCGGACGACCGCCAGAATGACGATGATCGCCGCGGCCACGCCCGGCACCTCGTTGAGCATCCGCAGGCGCTTTTCGGACAGCGGTCGTTCGCCGCGCTTCAGCTTCTTGAAATAGCCGATTGTCCAGCCGTGATAGCCCGATAGCAGCAGGACAAGCAGGAGCTTGGCGTGAAACCAGCCCTGCGACCAGTAGCCGCCATTGAAAGCGAGCATCAGACCCAGGATCCAGACGATGACGAGCGAGGGATTGAGGATGATCTTGCGCAGGCGATCTTCGCGCTCGATCCATTTCCTGTCCTCGTCCGATCCCACCGCACATTGGTGATGATAGACGAAAAAGCGTGGCATCATGAACAGCCCCGCCATCAGGAAGATGACGAAAATCACATGCGCCGCTTTCACCCACAACATCGTGACCCCCAGAAATCCAGTCCAGTCTGCCATCCCGCTACTCGCCTCGCACGCGCCTGATCAGATGTTCGACATGGGCTATGGGCGTGTCGGGCACGATACCATGGCCGAGATTGAAGATATGGGGCCGTTCGGGGAAAGCTGCAAGGATGCGATCGATCGCAGCGTCAAGAGCCGGGCCGCCGGCGACCAGCGCAAGCGGATCAAGATTGCCCTGCACCGGCAGATGACCGGGAAGAATATCATTGGCCCAAGCGGGATCGACCGTTTCGTCAAGACCGATCGCATCGGCGCCGACGCCGCGCGCATAAGCCGCCAGCTTGCCGCCCGCGCCCTTCGGGAAACCGATGATCGGCGTGTCGGGATGGAGCGCCTTCAGTTGCCGGACGATTTCGGCATTGGGCGCGATCACCCAGCGTTCGAACTCGGCGGGCGACAGGGTTCCTGCCCAGCTGTCGAACAACTGGACCGCCTCGACCCCCTGTTCGATCTGCCCCGACAAATAGGTCACGCTGAGGTCGACGATCGCATCGATGATCGCGCCGAACGCCGCCGGATCGGAAAGCGCCATGCGCCGGGCGGCCGCCTGGTCCTTCGATCCTTGGCCGGCGACCATATAGGTGGCGACTGTCCAGGGACTGCCGGCAAATCCCAGAAAGGTCGTCTGGGGCGGCAAGGCGGCTGCCACGCGCGCTACCGTTGCATAGACCGCGTCAAGCCGCTCGGGCGCCGCCTCGAGCGACGCCAGAGCGCTATCGACGAGCGGCGGGGCGAGCCGCGGCCCCTCACCCGTCTCGAACCACAGCTGCTGGCCCAGCGCGTGCGGCACAACCAGAATGTCCGAAAAGAGAATGGCGCCGTCGAAACCGAAACGGCGGATTGGCTGCAGCGTCACTTCAGCTGCGGCCTCAGGATCATAGCATAGTTCCAGGAAGCCGCCCTTGGTCGCCCGCAACGCACGATATTCGGGAAGATAACGACCAGCCTGGCGCATCAGCCACAGGGCGGGCCGTTCCTGCCGCACCCCACGCAGCGTTGCCAGCAAGCTCTTCGATGACGCCTTCACGCGGCCCCTCTTTCTCTCTTCATAATATATATAAATGATTGTGGTGGATTGTTGGCGGGCGGATAAGCGCGCTTTAGGCGCCGCCGCCCTTTTTGCCAACAGCTTGACTCCCGCTGGCCCGCCAAGCGCCACGGAGTCGTTGGTTCTCATCCCCGCTATTCACAGCCTGTGGATAAGACTCGTTCCTTGTGGATAAGCGGTGGGGCGGAATCGACGCGGCCGGGGATGGAATCGCCCTGCCGATTTCACCCCGGGGCTTGTCCGCGAACTTATCCACAGCCTCGGAAATTCGCTTCGCGGCTTGCCTTTTCGGATCGCAAGGCGGCAAGAGAGGCGATGGACCGCCTCCACCTTCACCTCATATCCGATTCCACCGGCGAAACGCTCGAAAATATTGCCAAGGCCGCGATCGCACAGTTCGACGATGTCGAAGTCGTGCGCCATTTCTGGCCGATGGTGCGCTCGGAATCGCATCTCGACCGGATCATGGCGGAGGTCCAGGCGAGCCCGGGCATGATCCTCTTCACCCTCGTCAACGGTGAGTTGCGCGCCAGTCTCGAGCGCCGCGCCGAGGCTCAGGGCCTGCCGCTTGTTCCTGCGCTCGACGCCGTAACCGACGCCTTGTCGCGCATGCTCGGGCAGGAAGCCAAGGCGCGACCGGGCCGTCAGCATGCGCTCGATGCCGCCTATTTCGCGCGCGTCGAGGCGATCCAGTTCACCGTCGCACATGACGACGGGATCGGCTGGGAAAATTGGGAACAGGCCGACATCGTCCTCGCCGGCGTATCGCGAACCTCCAAAACGCCGACGAGCATCTATCTGGCGAATCGGGGATACAAGACGGCCAATATTCCGATTGTTCCCGAATCGCCGCCGCCCGACGCGCTCTATCATCTGAAGCGTCCGCTCGTCGTCGGGCTGACGACCAGCCTCGACCGCCTTGTCCAGGTTCGGCGCAACCGTCTGCTCTCGCTCAATCAGGCGCCCGAAACCGCCTATGTGGACGATGAACGCGTGAAAGCCGAAATCGCCTATGCCCGCCGCATGTTCGCCGACAATGACTGGCCGGTGATCGACGTCACACGCCGTTCGATCGAGGAAACGGCGGCTGCGGTGATCAAGCTGGTCGAGGATCGCGGGGGCCGGCCGGCATGACGCAGATCGTCCTTGCATCGCAGAGCAGCGGCCGTGCCGCGATGCTGCGCGCGGCCGGAATCGCGTTCGAAGCAACCGCGGCGCATGTCGATGAAGAGGCGCTGACGGCCGGTCTCGTTGCCGCCGGCCAGACGGCGCGCAACATCGCCGATGCGCTGGCGGAGGCCAAGGCGATCAAGATTTCTTCTCGGCTGCCCGGCGTTACCGTAATCGGTGCCGATTCGACGCTCGCGCTCGCCGATGGGACGATGCTCGCCAAGCCCGAGAGCCCCGATGAGGCAGCAGACCATCTGCGCCGCATGGCGGGAACGCGGCACAAATTGTTCAGCGCGGTCGTTGCGGCGCGCGACGGCGCGCCGGTCTGGCGCGCGATCGGCGAGGCGCGGCTGTGGATGCGGCCCTTGTCGGACGCCTTCATCGCCGACTATGTGGCGCAGCATTGGGACAGCATCCGCTGGACCGTTGGCTGTTACGAAATCGAGGGGGCGGGCGTGCAATTGTTCGATCGGGTCGAAGGCGATCCCTGGACGATCATCGGCATGCCGATGCTGCCGTTGATGGCATGGCTGCGCGCGACCGGGCTGGCGCCGCAATGAGCGCTGCCGATTCTGCCCCTTATGCCGAGGTGATCGGCGATCCGATCGCCCAGTCGAAATCGCCGCTGATCCATGGCTTCTGGCTCGATGCGCTGGGCATGAAGGGCGCGTATCGGCGCGCGCATGTGAAGCCCGACGATCTGGCGGCCTATATCGCCGAGCGCCGGACAGATCCCGCCTGGCGCGGATGCAATGTCACCATTCCGCACAAGATCGCGGTGATGGATCTGGTCGATGATCCGGGCGACATTCGCGGCACGATCGGCGCGATGAATACGATCGTGCGGCAGCGAGACGGGGCGCTTATCGGGACCAACACCGATGCTGCGGGCTTCTATGCCCCGCTCGCCGAACTCGATCTCGAAGGCGCGCCGGTAGTGCTGATCGGCGCGGGCGGCGCAGCGCGGGCGGTGCTTTTCGCGCTCGCGCGCGCGAAGGTCGGGCATGTCACCATCCTCAACCGTTCCCCGCTGAAAGCGATGGGCCTGCTTGCCACCTTCGGGCTCAAGGGCGATGTCGTCGCGCTCGATGTCCCGCTTCCGCCGGCCGCGTTGCTCGTGAATTCGAGCAGTCTTGGCATGACGGGGCAGCCGCCGCTCGACCTCGACCTGTCGCCGTTGCCCGACGATGCGATCGTATACGATCTTGTTTACGCACCGCTGATGACAGGGCTGCTCCGCGCTGCGGACGCGCGCGGGCTGGACATCGTCGATGGGCTCGACATGCTGATCGGTCAGGCGGCCCTGGCATTCGAGCTGTTTTTCGGCGCGCCGCCGCCCGAGGGACGCGACGAGGAATTGCGCGCGATTCTGACGGCATGACGCATTACAAGCGCCCCGGATCGCGGCTTCGCCGACCGTTCATTCTCGGCCTGACGGGTTCGATCGGCATGGGGAAATCGACCGCGGCGACGATGTTCGAACGCGAAGGGGTGCCGGTGTTCGACGCCGATGCCGAAGTTCACCGGCTGCAAGGTCCCGGCGGTGCCTTGGTCGCCGCGATCGAGGCGCGCTTTCCCGGCACCACCGGTCCGCGCGGCGTCGATCGCCAGGAACTCAGCCGCCGCGTGCTCGGCAACCGCCACGAGCTTGCCGCACTCGAAGCGATCGTCCATCCCGCAGTCGTCCGCGCGCAGAAGAAATTCCTTGCCCGTCACCGCGCGCGCGACGTCGTCGTGCTCGACATTCCGCTCCTGTTCGAAAAAGGAGGCTGGCACCGCGTCGGCGCCGTCGCTGTCGTCACCGCACCGATGTGGATCCAGCGCAAACGCGTGCTGCGCCGGCCCGGCATGACCAACGCAAAGTTCAAGGCGATCCGGGGCCTGCAGGTTCCCGATCGCGTCAAGCGCGCACGCGCCGATTTCCTGATCGAAACCGGCCGCCCGAAAAGCGAGACCCATCGTCAGATTCGGCGGATCGCCTCTTGTTTCCATACGCAATAGGGTCCAGATTGTTTGAAAGATGCGTGAGATAATCTTCGATACGGAAACCACGGGACTCGACCCCAGAACGGGGCACAGGCTGGTCGAAATCGGGTGCATCGAATTGATCGACCGCCGCGAATCGGGGCGGACCTTTCACGCCTATTTTCACCCCGAACGCGATATGCCGGCCGAGGCCGAGGCGGTGCACGGCCTTTCGATCCAGTTTCTGTCCGACAAGCCGCTCTTTGCCGCGCGCGTCGACGAATTGCTCGACTTTCTTGGTGATGCGCCGATGGTGGCGCACAATGCTGCTTTCGACTTCGGTTTCGTCAACGCCGAACTGGCGCGCGTCGGCCGGCCGCCGCTCGATATGGCGCGCATGTGCTGCACCGTGCAGATGGCACGCAAGCTTCATCCGGGCGCTAAGCACAGCCTCGATGCGCTTTGCACGCGCTACGGCATCGACCGCAGCCACCGCGTCAAGCACGGCGCGCTGCTCGACGCCGAACTGCTGGCGCACCTCTATATCGAAATGACCGGCGGGCGGCAGATCGGGCTGGGGCTCGCCGCCGAACCCACCGCCGCGGCGCGGGGTGCCGCACCGGCACCAGTCCGATCCGTCGCCCCCACCCGCCCGTTTCGCGAACCGCGCCCGCACGGTGCAACCCCGGCCGAACTGGCGCGTCATGCAGAATTCGTCGCCACGCTCAATCAACCCCTGTGGCACGATAGTCCCTGATCGCGGCTCCCCTGCGATCCCGTGGACATGACTGAAGGAGAAGAAAAATGGAAATCCGCGTCTCTGGCCACCAGATCGAAACCGGCGAAGCGCTGCAGGCGCATGTGTCGGACCGGATGAACGCGATTGCCGACAAATATTTCTCGCGCGCGATCGGGGCGCACGCGACCTTCGGAAAGGGACCGCACGACAGTTTCCAGTGCGACATCGTCGCGCATGTCATGCAGGGTCTGGTCCTGAAAGGCCATGGCCAGGCGCAGGACGCGCATGTCGCGTTTGAGGGCGCGGCCGACCGTATCGAAAAGCAGCTGCGCCGCTATATGCGCCGGCTGAAGGACCGCAACAACGGCAATGGTGCGCAGTTGGTGACGATCGAGACGATCGAGGACAACGCCAGCTACGTCGTTTTCGACGGCGGCACCGATGATGAAGATGCGGGCGATGCGCCTGCGATCATCGCCGAAACCCGCGTCGATATCCCGACGAGCAGCGTGTCCGATGCGGTCATGATGCTTGATTTGCGTGACACCAATGCGCTGCTTTTCGTCAACAGCAAGACCGGGTCGCACAACATGGTCTATCGTCGCCGCGACGGCACGATCGGCTGGGTCGAGCCGCGCTAGCAGACAATAGGGCTGGATTTTCTCTGCCGTTCGGCCTAAGGGCCGCGCCCAACAAAGCCCGAAAGCCGGACGGCGGGGGCCAGCCTAGTCCGCTCAAGCGAACCAACGCCAACAGGATGACCCGCGTGGCGTCGCCTTGCGGCCATGCAGATTTGACCAGACCGATGAACCTATCCTCCCTCCTGTATCCGGCCACCGTGCGTGCCAATGTGCAGCTTGATGCCAAAAAGGCGCTGTTCCCCTATGTGGGCGAACTGGCGGCGCGGTCGCTGGGGCTCGACGCGGGCGAAGTGAGCGAGGCGCTGCTCGAGCGCGAACGGCTCGGTTCGACCGGCTTCGGTCGCGGCATTGCCTTGCCGCATGCCAAGATGGCCGATCTCAACGGGGTGCGCGGCATGTTCCTGCAGCTCGCGCGCCCGATCGATTTTCAGGCGGTCGATGGTTTGCCGGTCGACCTTCTCTTCGTACTGCTGTCGCCGCTCGACGCGGGCGCCGACCATCTGAAGGCCCTCGCCGGCGTATCGCGGATGCTGCGCAACGACAGCATTGCCGAACGATTGCGCGGTGCGAAGAATGACGAAGCGCTTTATGCCATGCTCGTCGATGCCGAAGCGCGCGACGCGGCCTGACCTTCCGGGGCGGATGCTCCGATGACGCGCTTCACCAGCCGGTTCCTCGTCGATCTTCTTATCCGCGAAACCGAGGCCGCGGGCGGTTTCGCCGCGGTTCTGGCCGCGGGCGACGATCATTCCGGCTCGATCCTCGTCCAGTGCAGCGACCGCGGGGTCGCGGGGCCGCTGCTCGAACGCCGCTTTGCGATGACCGGCAATTATGTATGGGAAGCGGTCGGACCCGACCCCGCTAGCGATGGTGAAGAACGCGCAAACTATCAGGACCGGCGGCGAAAGGCCGATCCCGACTTGTGGATCGTCGAACTGGATATCGCAGATGCGCCACGACTCGTCGCGGAGTGGGGCGCGTTAACTTGACTCTGTTGCAGCGCACAATAAGTGCCCGGCCACTTGATAACGCGTAGGTCGTATCGCGGGTTGCATCCGTCTTTTCGGACAGGCCCGATTTCCCGATATGGACACGCAGTCGGATGACGACCGCAGGTGGTTCAGGATCGACGATCCCCCAGCCTGTTAGATTTAGGTTCGTCAGCCGCCCTTTTGACGGATTAGATGAGTCGTATTCTGAACGCTGCCAGCGTGGCTGCCGTGGGCATGACTGCCTTTGCCGCGCTGTCGTTGGCCGAACCCGGCTTCGCCAGTGACCTGGCCGCCGACGCCAACATCCCCGCAATCACGCTGCCTGCCGCCGATGCGCCGGCCGACAGCGATGCGGCAGCTCCGTCGACCGAAGCCGAAACGCCGGTCGATATCGCCACCGACGACAGCGCTGTTGCCGATACATTGGCCCAGTTGGTCGCGGCGACCCCGAAGCCCGAGACGATCGATCCCGAACTGCGCTGTCTGGCGCAGGCGGTCTATTTCGAATCGCGCGGCGAATCGCTCGCGGGGCAGCTCGCGGTCGCGCATGTCGTGATCAACCGCGCGAAGTCGGGCCGCTTCCCGACGACCCTGTGCGGCGTCGTCCATCAGCCGAGCCAGTTCAGCTTCGTGCGCCGCGGCAAGATGCCCGCCGTGCGCAATGCCGTCCAATGGTCGAACGCGCTGGCGATCGCGCAGATTGCGCGCGACGACAGCTGGCAGAATAGGGCGCCCGGCGCACTGTTCTTCCATGCGCGCTACGTCTCGCCCGGCTGGCGCAAGACGCGCATCGCGCAGATCGACAACCATATCTTCTATCGCTGAATTCGCGGGTGCGGGGGCCACGCCCCCCACCTCGTTCATTGCCAAGCCATTTTTGCTGGCGCATGATGCGGGTATGACGCGTCATTTTTCCGTCGCCCTGCTCGCGGCAGCGGCGCTTGCGCTCGGCGGTTGTGCCACGGCGGTTCCACCCGTCGAGGTTACCCGCTTCCATAACAATGCGACCGCCGGCCTGGCCCCAGGCACGCGCTATGCCGTCGAGGTGCTGCCGCATGGCGATGCCTCGGCGACGGGCGGCGCGGCGCAGCCGTCGCTCGAATGGAACAGCTATCGCATCGCGGTTGAGCGTCAGCTGCAATTGCTGGGCTTCGTCGCTGCGCCCGAAGGCACCGCCGCGCCGCTCAAGGTTCGCATCGCCTTCGACCGAAACGATCGCATGCCGCTTGCAAAGCGTTCGCCGGTTTCGGTCGGCGTTGGCGGATCGACTGGCAGCTATGGCTCGGGGGTGGGCCTCGGGATCGGCATCAATCTTGGTGGCGGGCCGAAACAGATGCAGGATCTGCAGCTGTCTGTGCGCATCGATGATGCGGCCACGGGCCAGGCCGTATGGGAAGGCCGGGCGCTCAGTGCGGTGCCGGTGAAGGCGCCTGCGGCACAACCGTCGATTGCTGCGGCGAAATTGGCCGAAGCCCTATTCAAGGACTTCCCCGGCGAATCGGGACGCACTATCAGCGTCCCATGACAATCAGCATCAACGCCGCTTTCGACAGCGGCAATATCGTCGTGGATTCGGTCGATGGCACGCGTGCCCGCCTTTCGATCCGCAAGGATCGCGAATCCGATTTCTTTCAGTGGTTCCATTTCCGCGTGGCCTGCGCGGTGGGCGATGAACTTGAACTGGCGATCGCCGGGCTGGGCGATTCGGCCTATCCCGATGGCTGGCCCGGCTATGCCGCCTGCGCCAGCTATGACCGGGAAAACTGGTTCCGGCTCGACACCGGCTACGATGCCGGGACGCTGACCATCAACCACAGCGCCGAAGGGCAGCTTCTGTGGATCGCCTATTTTGCTCCCTATTCGATGGAACGGCATCACGATCTGGTCGCCTCCGTGGCCGAATGCGACGGCGTTTCCTATCGCTGTCTCGGCACCAGTCTCGAGGGGCAGCCGATCGACTGCCTCGAAATGGGCACGGGGCCGGTCCAGGTGTGGCTGTATGCGCGCCAGCATCCGGGCGAGAGCATGGCCGAATGGTGGATGGAAGGCGCGCTTGAAAAGCTCACCGATCCGGCCGATCCCCATGCCCGGTCGCTACGGCAGAAATGCCGATTCCACATCGTCCCGAACATGAACCCCGACGGGTCGCGCCGCGGTCATCTGCGCACCAACTTTGCCGGGGTGAATCTCAACCGCGAATGGGACAATCCGACTGCCGATCGCAGCCCCGAAGTGCTCGCGGTGCGCAACGCGATGGACGAAAGCGGCGTCGACTGGGCGATGGACGTTCATGGCGACGAGGCGATTCCGGCGGTGTTCCTCGCGGGTTTCGAAGGCATCCCGTCGCTGAAGGAGGAACAACAGGCGCGCTATCTGGCCTTCCAGTCGGCGCTCGCCGTCAACACGCCCGATTTCCAGACCGCCCTCGGCTATGAAAGCTCGGCGCCGGGCAAGGCCAATCTGTCGATGTCGACGACGCAGCTCGCCGAACGCTTTGGTGCGGTGTCGATGACGATCGAAATGCCGTTCAAGGACAATCGCGATCTGCCCGATCCCGTCGCCGGCTGGTCGCCCGAACGATCGAAGCTGCTGGCGCACGCGTGTCTCGCGACGCTGGACCAGATGCTTTGACCGATGCCGCGGATCGGGATGGCTGGCGTATCGTCGAGGACGATCTGTCGGGCGCCCCGATCCGCGCGCTGCTCGAACGGCATTTTGCCGGCATGCTCGCAAACTCGCCCGAGGAAAGCTGCCATTTCCTCGATTTCGAGGGGCTGAAGGCGCCGGGCGTTACCTTCTGGTCGATTCATTGCGGCCCCGATCTGGCGGGTTGCGGCGCGCTGAAGCGACTCGATGGCCGGCACGGCGAGATCAAGTCGATGCGCACCGCCGACGCCTTTCTGCGCCGCGGCGTCGCCGCCCGGATGCTGGACCACATCATCGAAGAGGCCCGCGCGGGCGGGCTTGAGCGGCTCAGCCTCGAAACCGGGTCAGGCGCTGCCTTCGAACCGGCACTTGCGCTCTACCGGCGGCATGGCTTCACGGACTGTGCGCCTTTCGCGGATTACAGGCCCGATCCATTCAGTCGCTTCATGACGCGCGCAATCTAGCAACGCAGAACAGAAACGGGGCCCGGAAGGGACAGCCGGACCCCGTTCGTACGGCCCATTCGGACCGGCGTTAGCCGCTGGCTTACGCGGCTTTCTTGGCTTCGATCGCCGTGGGCTGCGTGCCGCCGATGGCGATCTTGTGCGGCTTCATCGCTTCGGGCACTTCGCGCACCAAGTCGATGATCAGCAGCCCGTCGGCCAGGTCGGCGCGATCTACGCGCACGAAATCGGCAAGCTGGAAGCGGCGCTCGAAGGCGCGCGTCGCAATGCCGCTATACAGAAGCTGGCGCGTTTCGCCGTCCTTCGCGGGCGCCTTGCGGCCGCTGACGGTCAGCATATTCTGCTGCGCGGTGATGTCGATCTCGTCGCTCTTGAAACCCGCCACCGCGACAGTGATGCGGAAATGGTCGTCGGCGACCTTCTCGATATCGAAGGGCGGATAATTTTCGGCAGAACCGCTGTTTTCCAGAAAGTCGAACAGACGATCGAAACCGACGGTCGAGCGGCGATAGGGGGTCCAGTCAAAGCTGTTACGCATGGGTCATTCCTTCCTTGCAAAGCGAAGTCATCGGGCCGCGGCATGGCCTGCCGCGGCTTCCATCCGGCCCCGTTTCGGCGACCGGATGATCCGAATCTGGGATGGCGCCGACCCTTTTCAAGAGGGGCGGTGGCCCTTGCCCGAAAGCCGCGCTATGGCGCCCCCGAATCGCCCGCGCGGGCGCGCCCTTTGTCGAAAGGACAGATCATGCCGCAGCTCATCCTCATCCGTCACGGCCAGTCGCAGTGGAATCTCGAAAACCGCTTCACCGGCTGGTGGGACGTCGATGTCACCGATAAAGGCGCGGCCGAGGCGTGGGCGGCGGGCGAACTGATGAAGGAAAAGGGTATCGCACCCGACACCTGCTTCACCTCGGTCCAGACGCGCGCGATCAAGACGCTCAACCTCGCGCTCGAGGCGATGGGCCGGCTCTGGCTGCCGGTGACGAAGGATTGGCACCTCAATGAACGCCATTATGGCGGGCTCACCGGCCTCGACAAGGCGGAGACCGCGGCCAGGCATGGCGAGGATCAGGTGAAGATCTGGCGCCGCAGCTTCGACACCCCGCCGCCGCCGCTTGAGGCCGGCTCGCCCTACGACCTGTCGCGTGATCCGCGCTATGCGGGCATCGCGATCCCGGCGACCGAAAGCCTGAAAGACACGATCGCGCGCGTTCTTCCCTATTATGACAGCGCGATCGCGCCGCAGTTGCGGGACGGCAGGACGGTGCTGATCTCGGCGCACGGCAACAGCCTGCGCGCGCTGGTGAAGCATCTGTCGGGCATTTCCGACGCCGACATCACCGGCCTCGAAATCCCGACCGGCCAGCCGATCGTCTATGATCTGAACGACGATCTGACGGCGCGCGAACGCTATTATCTTAGCGAGCGGTAAAGTCTCGTCGCCCCCGCGAAGGCGGGGGCCGCTATCGGCGTGGCACAAGGCCTCCAACGGCCCCCGCCTTCGCGGGGGCGACGTATCTGCTTTAGTCGCGCAGCAGTTCGTTGATGCCCGTCTTCGCGCGCGTCTGCGCATCGACGCGCTTGACGATGACGGCGCAATAGAGCGACGGCCCCGGCGTTCCGTCGGGAAGCGGCTTGCCCGGAAGCGAACCCGGGACGACGACCGAATAAGCCGGAACCTCGCCGATGAAGACTTCGCCGGTCGCGCGGTCGATAATCTTGGTCGAGGCGCCGAGATAGACGCCCATCGACAGCACCGCGCCCTCGCGCACGATCACGCCCTCGGCCACTTCGGCGCGCGCGCCGATGAAGGCACCATCCTCGATCACCACGGGTCCGGCCTGCAGCGGTTCGAGCACGCCGCCGATCCCCGCGCCGCCCGACAGATGGACGTTCGCGCCGATCTGCGCGCAGCTGCCGACGGTGGCCCAGGCATCGACCATCGATCCCTCGCCGACATAGGCGCCGATGTTGACGAAGCTCGGCATCAGCACGGCGCCCTTGCTGATGAAGGCGCCCCGGCGCACGATCGATCCGGGGACGGCGCGGAAGCCCGCATCGCGGAAGCGGTTCTCGCCCCAGCCGGCGAATTTCGACGGCACCTTGTCCCACCAGGTCGCGCCGCCGGCGCCGCCCTCGATAATCTCCATGTCGTTAAGGCGGAAGGAGAGCAGCACCGCCTTCTTGAGCCACTGATTGACCTGCCACGTCCCGCCGGCATCGCGCTCGGCAACGCGGAAGCTGCCGTCATCAAGGCCCGCGAGCGCCGCCTCGACCGCATCGCGCACCACTCCGGTCGTCGTCAGCCCGAGCGTTTCGCGTGCATCCCAGGCGGCTTCGATCGTCGATTGCAGGTCGGTGGTCATGAAATTCCCCAAGGTTACGGCCCAAAATGTTCCGGAAGCGCATCAAGCCAGTCGGCGATGTCGTTCACATGAAAATCGACATGGTCCGGCAGGTGGTCGCGATGGCCGCTTTCGCTGCCATTGTCCAGCCATACGGTCGTCATTCCCAGCGCTTTGGCGGGGGTCAGATTGCGCGCCATATCCTCGACGAACAGGCTCTTCGCCGGATCGATTCCGAGATGGCCGATCATCATGCGATAAGCTTCGGCTTCGGGCTTCGGCGTATAGTGCGTCGTGCGAATATCGCAGATGCCGTCGAACAGATCGGCGATGCCCCGCGCGTCGAGCACGCGGGCCGCATAATCGGCATCGGCGTTGGTGAAGATCAGACGGCGGCCGGGCAGGCGTTCGAGCCCGGCGCGCAGCCGCGCATCGGGCGCCAGCCGGTCGAGCGGGATATCGTGAACGTCGATCAGGAAATCTTCAGGATCGACGCCGTGGTGGCGCATCAGCCCCGCCATCGTCGTGCCATGATCATGGAAATATTGCTTCTGCACGCGCCGCGCTTCGACCGCATCGACGCCCATCAGGCGCATGATGAAGGCGCCCATGCGCGCGTCGATCAGGTCGAACAGCCGCGCCGACGGATGGTAGAGCGTGTTGTCGAGATCGAAGATCCAGCAGTCGATATGATCGATCGGTACCGTCATGACGCCGCGCGCCATAGGACGCGGCGCCAGCGACGGCAAGGTAGCCGTGGCACACTTTGCGGTTCCCATGTTACCCCGCTAAGCAGGCTGCCACCGGGCAACAGGGGACAGACTGATGAAATCGACGATGCTTCTTCCGCTCGCGCTGGCAGGCGCGCTGCTTTCGGCACCGGTCGCGGCGCAGGCGCCGACGCGCACGGTGATCCACGCGGGCAAATTGATGGCGGAGCCGGGCAAGCCGGTGCGCGGCGCGACGACGATCATCGTCGAAAATGGCAAGGTGGTTGCGATTCTCGACGGCTACCAGCCGGCCGATGCCGGCGCGGTGCTGATCGATCTCAAGGACAAATATGTCCTGCCCGGCCTGATCGACAGCCACGTCCACCTGACCAGCGATGCTGGCGGTCTGGCGGGCCAGCTCGAGGAAGTGACGCTCAGCCCCGCGGCACAGGCTTTCAATGCCGAGGTAAACGGCCTGAAGACCCTGCGCGCGGGCTTCACCACGGTGCGCAATCTCGGCGATGGTGACGGGGCCACGCTGGCGTTGCGCGACGCGATCCTTGCGGGGAAGGTGCAGGGACCGCGCATCGTCGATGCGGGCAACGCGATTTCGGGCAGCGCCGGGCATATGGACGGATCGCTCGGCTATCGGGACGAACTGCGCCCCTATTTCCAGGGAGCGGGCAACACCTGCAACGGTGCCGACGATTGCCGCCGTGCCGTCCGGCTTCAGGTTGGGCGCGGCGCCGACGTGATCAAATTCGCCTCGACCGGCGGCGTCAACAGCCGCATCGGCGCCGGGCTCGGCAAGCAGATGTTCGACGACGAAGCCAAGGCGATCGTCGATACCGCGCATATGTTCGGCAAAAAGGTCGCGGTCCATGCGCATGGCGCTGACGGCATCCGTCTGGCGCTCGACGCCGGCGCCGATTCGATCGAGCATGGCACGATCCTCGACGAAGCAACGATCACCGCCTGGACGAAGTCGAAGGCCTATTATGTTCCGACCCTGTCGACCGTGAACGGCTACAAGGAACGGCTGGCGGCGAACGCGAATGCCTATGAACCCGATGTGCTCGCCAAGATCCGCTGGCGCATCTCGATCACCGGCAAGAGTCTCGAGCAACTCGTCCCGCGCGGCGTCCGTATCGCCTTTGGCACCGACGCGGGCGTGTCCAAGCATGGCCGCAACGCCGACGAATTCGAACTGATGGTCCAGCACGGTGTGACGCCGATCGACGCGATCAAGGCCGCGACGGTCAACGCCGCCGATCTGCTCGGCCTCTCCGACGAAATCGGCACGATCGCGCCGGGCAAGAGCGCCGATATCATCGCGGTGGCGAGCGACCCGGTCGCCGACGTGACCGTGCTGAAGAAAGTCGATTTCGTGATGGCGCGGGGGGAAGTGGTTGATTGACCCGCATCGTCATTGCGAGGAGTGAAGCGACGCGGCAATCCAGGGTAGCGTCAACCAGCTCTGGATTGCTTCGCTTCGCTCGCAATGACGAGCTTCATTATGCCAACGCCGCGCGCAACTCCAGCCACCGCTCCAGCTTCGCCGCATAGCCCACCGTATTCGCTGCGCTGCTTGATGGCAGATCGACGAGCGCGACGCCCTCAAGCACTGGCAATTGCCTTCGCCCGATCGCTGCGGCCTTGCCGCCGTTGAAGGCAATCATGCGCATGTCGGGCAGTGCCGCGATCAGTGTCGCAAGGTCGTGCGCCTCGGCCTCGCGGATCAGCGAATCGCTGCTCGTAAGCCGCTCGGCCGAACGGATCACGTCCCACAGCCCGATCTTCGCATCCGCGAGTGCGCCCAGCCGCTCGTCATAGGTCATGGTGGCGAGTGGCCGGTCGATCGCTGCGCCCACCAGCCGCCAGAACTGGTTCGTCGGATGCGCATAATAGCGCCGCTCGGCGAGCGACCGCGCGCCGGGCAGGCTGCCGAGAATCAGCAGGCGCGCGTCGGGCGCGACGTGCGGTGCGAAGCTGGCGTGGCGGACCGGCGGCATTTACGGGGCGCTACCGGCCGGAAATCCGCGGCGCAAGCCGCTTGACGCTTGACCGCAAAGGGAATCACCGCTAGGGGCGCCCCCGATCGAAAGCGGCGGACTTTTCGCCAAACTCGTTCACAACAGCGCTTGAACATTGCTGGCGCGGATGGAGCCTCCGGAGGACGAATGTGTCCGCCGGGGTCTTTTGCTGTTATCAGGTCGGGGCATTTCGATGCCTCGGAGCTTCATCCACCGCGGTAGAGTAACCGTTCGCTCCGATGGGCGGACACTTGAAGGTGAAGCATTCATGCCCACGATCAACCAGCTGGTCCGCAAGGGCCGGACTCCGCAGAAGGTGAAGTCCAAGGTCCCGGCGATGGAAGCAAACCCGCAGAAGCGCGGCGTTTGCACCCGTGTCTATACGACGACCCCGAAAAAGCCGAACTCGGCGCTCCGCAAGGTTGCGAAGGTCCGCCTGACCAACCAGCGCGAAGTCATTTCCTACATCCCCGGCGAAGGCCACAACCTCCAGGAACACAGCGTCGTGCTGATCCGCGGCGGCCGTGTGCGCGACCTTCCCGGTGTCCGTTACCACGTCCTGCGCGGCGTTCTGGACACCCAGGGTGTGAAAGACCGCAAGCAGAGCCGTTCAAAATACGGTGCGAAGCGTCCGAAGTAAGGACGGCTTTTTCGGCTATTTGATCATCCCGCGGGCGCGTTGCGCCGGGGTGCTGTTGTAAAAGGAATTACCTATGGCTCGTCGTCGTCGTCCTGAACGCCGCGAAATCCTGCCCGATCCCCGTTTCGGGGATGTCGTGCTGTCGAAGTTCATGAACAGTGTCATGCTCGACGGTAAGAAGTCGGTCGCCGAAAGCATCGTCTATGGTGCGCTCGAAGCGGTCGAAGCCCGCGCCAAGAAGGAACCGCTCGGCGTGTTCCATGAGGCGCTCGCCAACATCCGTCCGAACATCGAAGTGCGCAGCCGCCGCGTCGGCGGTGCGACCTATCAGGTTCCGGTCGAAGTCCGTCCGGACCGCGCGCAGGCGCTCGCGATCCGCTGGCTGATCACCGCGGCGCGCAACCGCAGCGAAACCACGATGGCCGCGCGCCTGTCGGGCGAACTGCTCGATGCGTCGAACAATCGCGGCAACGCGGTCAAGAAGCGCGAAGACACGCACCGCATGGCCGAAGCGAACCGCGCCTTCAGCCACTACCGCTGGTAATTTGCGAGGGCGCCCCGCGGCGTCTCGCAATCGCAACAAAACTTCCTATATCGGGGGCGGCTCCCAAGGCTTCCCCCAAAAACCGAGGAAAAGATCATGGCACGCAGCCATCCGCTCGAACGCTATCGCAATTTCGGTATCATGGCGCACATCGACGCCGGCAAGACCACGACGACCGAGCGCATTCTCTATTACACCGGCAAGTCCTACAAGATCGGCGAAGTCCACGACGGCGCTGCCACGATGGACTGGATGGAACAGGAACAGGAACGCGGCATCACGATCACGTCGGCTGCCACCACCTGCCTGTGGAAGGCCGATGAAGGTCAGGGTCCGGAACACCGCCTGAACATCATCGACACCCCCGGCCACGTCGACTTCACCATCGAAGTCGAACGTAGCTTGCGCGTCCTCGACGGCGCCGTCGCCGCGTTCGACGGCGTTGCCGGTGTCGAACCCCAGTCGGAAACCGTGTGGCGTCAGGCGGACAAGTACAAGGTTCCGCGGATGTGCTTCATCAACAAGCTCGACCGCACCGGCGCCAATTTCTATTACTGCGTCCAGACGATCATCGATCGCCTGGGTGCGGTGCCGGCCGTCCTGTACCTCCCCATCGGCGCGGAATCGGACTTCAAGGGCCTCGTCGACCTCGTCAACGAACGCGCGATCATCTGGAAGGATGAAAGCCTGGGCGCCGAATTCTTCTACGAAGACATCCCGGCCGACCTCGCCGACAAGGCTGCCGAATATCGCGAAAAGCTCGTCGAACTCGCCGTCGAACAGGACGACGATGCGATGGAAGCCTATCTCGAAGGCACGCTGCCCGACGTGGCGACGCTGAAAGCGCTGATCCGCAAGGGCACGCTCGGTCAGGCGTTCGTACCGGTCCTGTGCGGCTCGGCGTTCAAGAACAAGGGCGTCCAGACGCTGCTCGACGCGGTCGTCGACTATCTGCCTTCGCCGCTCGACATCCCCGACGTCCAGGGCATCAACCCGGACACCGAGGAAGCCGATTCGCGTCCGACGTCGGACAGCGCACCGCTGTCGATGCTCGCGTTCAAGATCATGAACGACCCGTTCGTCGGCTCGCTCACCTTCGCGCGCATCTATTCGGGTACGCTCTCGAAGGGCACCTACCTGAACTCGGTGAAGGACAAGAAGGAAAAGATCGGCCGTATGCTCCTCATGCACGCCAATTCGCGTGAGGACATCGAAGAAGCCTATGCGGGCGACATCGTCGCGCTCGCCGGCCTCAAGGAAACCACCACGGGCGACACGATCTGCGCGAGCAATGCGCCGATCATCCTCGAACGGATGGAATTCCCCGAGCCGGTCATCGAGCTGTCGGTCGAACCCAAGACCAAGGCCGACCAGGAAAAGATGGGCGTTGCCCTCAACCGCCTGGCTGCCGAGGATCCCTCGTTCCGCGTCTCGACCGACCATGAATCGGGCCAGACGATCATCAAGGGCATGGGCGAGCTTCACCTCGACATTCTCGTCGATCGCATGAAGCGTGAATTCAAGGTCGAAGCAAATGTCGGTGCGCCGCAGGTGGCGTATCGCGAAAGCCTCGCGAAGCCGGTCGAAGTCGACTACACCCACAAGAAGCAGTCGGGTGGTTCGGGTCAGTTCGGTCGCGTCAAGGTCCAGGTCACCCCGGGCGAGCGCGGCAGCGGCGTCACTTTCACCGACGAGATCAAGGGCGGCAACATCCCGCGCGAATATATCCCGGCGGTCGAAAAGGGTTTCCGCGAATCGGCTGAAAACGGTCACATGATCGGCTTCCCGATCATCGACTTCGACATCAAGCTGATCGACGGTGCGTACCACGATGTCGACTCGTCGGCGCTGGCGTTCGAAATCGCGGGCCGTGCGGCGATGCGCGAAGTGGCGGCAAAGGCCGGCATCAAGCTGCTCGAACCGGTGATGAAGGTCGAAGTTGTTACCCCTGAAGAATTCATGGGCGACGTGATCGGCGACCTCAACAGCCGTCGTGGCCAGATCCAGGGTACGGACAGCCGCGGCAACGCCCAGGTGGTTGAAGCCATCGTGCCGCTCGCCAATATGTTCGGCTACGTCAACCAGCTGCGTTCTTTCACCCAGGGCCGCGCCCAGTACACGATGCAGTTCTCGCACTATGAAGAAGTGCCGAACAACGTCGCGGACGAGGTGAAGGCGAAGATGGCCTGATCCGGTTTGGCCGTGCGGGGCTTGCCTCGCACGGCGGACCCGGACAAGCGCGGGCTTGCACCGCGCGGCAAGACCTACTAAGGGCGGCGCCTGATTCAGCAGGCTCGTCCAGGACTGATCAACTCAACACGCGAACAAGAAGGTTCAAGAAACATGGCCAAGGCTAAATTTGAGCGGACGAAGCCGCACTGCAACATCGGCACCATCGGTCACGTCGACCATGGCAAGACCTCGCTGACCGCTGCGATCACCAAGGTGCTCGCCGAAGAAGGTCTGTCGCAGAAGGTCGACTTCGAAAACATCGACAAGGCGCCCGAAGAGCGCGAACGCGGCATCACCATTTCGACCGCGCACGTCGAATATGAAACCAAGGAACGCCACTATGCGCACGTCGACTGCCCGGGTCACGCCGACTATGTGAAGAACATGATCACCGGCGCGGCGCAGATGGACGGCGCGATCCTGGTGGTTTCGGCTGCTGACGGCCCGATGCCGCAGACCAAGGAGCACATCCTGCTCGCGAAGCAGGTCGGCGTCCCGACCATGGTCGTCTTCCTGAACAAGGTTGACCAGCTCGACGATCCCGAACTGCTCGAACTCGTCGAACTCGAAATCCGTGAAGAACTCTCGAAGCGCGACTTCGACGGCGACAATATTCCGATCATCGCGGGTTCGGCTCTGGCCGCCCTCGAAAGCCGCGACGACAACATCGGCAAGGAAGCTATCCTGAAGCTGATGGAAGCCGTCGACAGCTGGATCCCGCAGCCGGAACGTCCGCTTGACAAGCCCTTCCTGATGCCGATCGAAGACGTGTTCTCGATTTCGGGTCGTGGTACGGTTGTCACCGGCCGCGTCGAAACCGGCATCGTCAAGGTTGGTGAAGAAGTCGAAATCGTCGGCATCAAGGACACCAAGAAGACGACCGTCACCGGCGTCGAAATGTTCCGAAAGCTGCTCGATCAGGGCCAGGCTGGCGACAACATCGGCGCGCTGATCCGCGGCGTCGGTCGTGAAGAAGTCGAGCGTGGCCAGGTTCTGGCGAAGCCCGGCTCGATCACGCCGCACACCGAGTTCAC
The DNA here is from genome assembly GCF_001598815.1 of Sphingopyxis terrae subsp. terrae NBRC 15098. Lineage (GTDB taxonomy): Bacteria > Pseudomonadota > Alphaproteobacteria > Sphingomonadales > Sphingomonadaceae > Sphingopyxis > Sphingopyxis terrae. The sequence continues at coordinate 40,555 of NZ_BCZQ01000016.1, forward strand.
CTCGGAAGTGTACGTCCTGTCGAAGGACGAAGGCGGCCGTCACACGCCGTTCTTCGCGAACTATCGTCCGCAGTTCTACTTCCGCACCACCGACGTCACCGGCGAAGTCATCCTGCCGGAAGGCACGGAAATGGTCATGCCGGGCGACAACGTCCAGCTGACGGTCAAGCTCATCGCTCCGATCGCAATGGACCAGGGCCTGCGCTTCGCGATCCGCGAAGGTGGCCGCACGGTCGGCGCAGGGGTTGTGGCCTCGATCATTAAGTAATATAGGGCCACGAGCCGCTCGAATCGGGTGATTCGGGCGGCTCGTAGCTTTTGAGATTTTTGATGGCCTTTCCGGCCTCCATGCGGGGGTCGGGACGGGCCATTTCGGCTCTTTCGCATCGTCAGACGGGATTCGACTGGAATAGTCATGGAAACGCAGAATATTCGCATTCGCCTGAAGGCCTTTGATCACCGCGTGCTCGATCAGGCCACCACCGACATCGCCGATACGGCACGTCGTACGGGCGCCCTCATTCGCGGTCCCATCCCGCTGCCGACGCGCATTGAAAAATTCACCGTGAACCGCGGTCCGCATGTCGACAAGAAGTCGCGCGAGCAGTTCGAGGTGCGTACCCACAAGCGGCTGCTCGACATCGTGCAGCCCACCCCGCAGACGGTCGATGCGCTGATGAAGCTCGACCTCGCCGCGGGCGTGAACGTCGAAATCAAGTTGGCCTAAATAGCCAGCGTGCTCCGGACTTGATCCGGAGCCCAGGGTAGAAGCGGCCGATAGGTCGCACTGAAGCCGCCCTGGGTTTCTGCTTTCGCAGGAACACATTTAGGTTTCGGAGGATACCGCCGGATTGATCCGGGCTGCGTCCCCCGTCTTGCCGCTGACCCCACGGGAAAGCGGCACCTCAGCCCGGACGGGGCGATGCATCGAAATTTCGGGCTGGGAGGACAGTCATCGAACGCAGGTTCGGTGGGGTCCACACGCCGTGCGGAAATGGTTCTGCCCGGCCTCTGTTAGGAGTGAATGATCATGCGCACTGGCGTGATCGCGAAAAAAATGGGGATGACCCGCCTGTTTCAGGACGATGGCCGCCATGTGCCCGTCACCGTTCTGAGCCTCGAAGGCTGCCAGGTCGTCTCGGTTCGCGAAAAGGAACGCGACGGCTATGTGGCCGTCCAGCTCGGTGCCGGCTCGGCAAAGGCGAAGAATGTCGCCAAGCCGCAGCGCGGGGCCTATGGCAAGGCCGAAGTCGAGCCCAAGGCGAAGCTCGTCGAATTCCGCGTTGCTGACGACGCGACGCTCGACGTCGGCGCCGAACTGTCGGCCGACCATTTCGTCGCCGGCCAGATGGTCGATATCCAGGGTGTCACCCAGGGTAAGGGCTTTGCCGGTGCGATGAAGCGCTGGGGTTTCGGCGGTATGCGCGCCACCCACGGTGTTTCGATCAGCCACCGTGCCCATGGTTCGACCGGTAACCGCCAGGATCCGGGCCGCGTCTTCAAGAACAAGAAGATGGCTGGCCACATGGGCGCGCGCAATCGCACCCAGCAGAATCTCGAAATCGTCCGCACCGACGCCGAGCGCGGTCTTCTCTTCGTCAAGGGTTCGGTCCCTGGCTCGAAGGGCGGCTGGCTGCTGGTGCGCGATGCGATGAAGCTGCCGCGTCACCCCGAAGCCCCTTATCCGGCGGCGGTCAAGAGCGCGGCGAACAGCAACAATGCCCCGGCTGAAACCCCTGCGGAAGCAGAGGTCGAAACGACCGCGGCCGACGGCGCACAGGAGTCCTGATCATGAAGGTCAAGGTACAGACCCTCGATGGCAAGGCTGGCGCCGACATCGATCTTAACGACGACGTCTTCGGCGTCGACGCGCGGGCGGACATCCTCCACCGTGTCGTCGCCTGGCAGCTCGAAAAGCGTCGCGGCCCCGCCCGCGCCGCCCGCGAGCGCAGCGACGTTGCCCGCACCGGCAAGAAGTTCGGTCGCCAGAAGGGCGGCGGTACCGCCCGTCACGGCGATCGCAAGGCGCCGATCTTCATCGGCGGTGGCAAGGCGCACGGTCCCCGGGCCCGCACTTTCGGCCACTCGCTGAACAAGAAGATCCGCGCTCTTGGTCTCAAGATGGCGCTGAGCGACAAGGCAAAGGGCGGCAAGCTCGTTGTCATCGACACGCTCGAGCTCAAGGAAGCCAAGACCAAGGTGCTGGCCGGCAAGCTCGGCAAGCTCGACCTCGGTCGCCGTGCGCTCTTCATCGACGGCGATGCGGTCCATGACAGCTTCGCCCAGGCTTCGGCCAACATCGTCGGCGTCGATTCGCTGCCGGCGATCGGTGCCAACGTCTATGACATCCTTCGCGCCGACACGCTGGTCCTGACCCGCGCGGCGGTCGAAAAGCTGGAGGCCCGCTGCAATGGCTAAGGCAAAGACCATCGATGCGCGTCACTATGACGTGATCCTGTCGCCAGTGATCACCGAAAAGTCGACGCTGCTCAGCGAAAACGACGCCGTCGTCTTCCGCGTCGCCAACGACGCAACGAAGCCGGCGATCAAGGCCGCCGTCGAGGCGCTGTTCGATGTCAAGGTGCTCAGCGTGAACACGCTGGTCACCAAGGGCAAGACCAAGCGCTGGAAGGGCAAGCCCTACACCCGCAGCGACGTGAAGAAGGCGATCGTTCGCCTGGCCGAAGGCCAGTCGATCGACGTCACCACCGGCGTCTGACGGATAGGGGAAGGCAGAGAAAATGGCACTCAAATCCTATAATCCGACAAGCCCTGGACAGCGTGGCCTGATCCTCGTCGACAAGTCGTCGCTGTGGAAGGGCAAGCCCGTCAAGGCGCTGACCGAAGGCAAGCGCAAGACCGGTGGCCGCAACAACAAGGGCCATGTGACCTCGCGCGGCATCGCCGGCGGTCACAAGCAGAAGTATCGCTTCATCGACTTCAAGCGTCGCAAGTGGGGCGTTCCGGCGACCGTCGAACGGCTCGAATATGACCCGAACCGCACGGCCTTCATCGCGCTCATCAAATATGAGGACGGTGATCTGGCCTATATCCTGGCGCCGCAGCGCCTGGCGGTCGGCGATACGGTCGTCGCGGACAAGAAGACCGACGTGAAGCCCGGCAACGCGATGGAATTGTCGCAGATGCCGGTCGGCACGATCGTCCACAATATCGAGATGAAGCCGGGCAAGGGCGGCCAGATCGCCCGTTCGGCCGGCACTTATGCCCAGGTCGTCGGTCGTGACCGCGGTCTTGTCATCGTGCGTCTCGGTTCCGGCGAGCAGCGCTACATTCGCGGTGAATGCATGGGCACGGTCGGTGCGGTGTCGAACCCCGACAACCAGAACACCAACCTGGGCAAGGCCGGCCGCAGCCGCTGGCTCGGCAAGCGTCCGCTGACCCGCGGCGTCGCCAAGAACCCGGTCGACCACCCGCACGGCGGTGGTGAAGGCCGCACCTCGGGCGGCCGTCACCCGGTCACCCCGTGGGGCAAGCCGACCAAGGGCGCCCGTACCCGCCACAACAAGTCGACCGACAAGATGATCATCCGGTCGCGTCACGCGAAGAAGAAGAGGTAAGCCATGGCACGCTCGGTCTGGAAGGGTCCGTTCGTCGACCTTCATCTCCTCAAGAAAGCCGAAGCGGCTCAGGACGGCGGCAGCTCAGCGCCGATCAAGACCTGGTCGCGTCGCTCCACTATCCTGCCGCAGTTCGTCGGGCTGACCTTCAACGTCTACAACGGCCGCAAGTTCGTGCCGGTGTCGGTCAATGAAGACATGGTCGGCATGAAGCTGGGTGAATTTGCGCCGACGCGCTTCTTCCCCGGTCACGCGGCCGACAAGAAGGGCAAACGCTAATGGGCAAGGAAAAATCCCCTCGCCGCGTTGCGGACAATGAGGCGCTGTCGGTCGGCACGCAGATTCGCGGTTCGGCGCAGAAGCTGAACCTCGTTGCCGCGCTGATTCGCGGCCGCAAGGTCGAAGACGCGATGAACGTCCTCGCTTTCTCGAAGAAGGCGATGGCTGTCGACGTGCGCAAGGTTCTCGCCAGCGCCGTCGCCAACGCGGAAAACAATCACAACCTCGATGTCGATGCACTCGTCGTCAAGGAAGCGAGCGTCGGCAAGTCGTTCACGATGAAGCGCTGGCATGCGCGCGGTCGCGGCAAATCGACCCGGATCGAAAAGCCGTTCAGCCGCATCCGCATCGTCGTCCGCGAACAGGAAGAAGAGGCGTAAGATGGGCCAGAAGAGCAATCCGATCGGCCTGCGCCTGCAGGTCAACCGCACCTGGGACAGCCGCTGGTTCGCGGAAGGCCAGGATTATGGACGCATGCTTATCGAGGATCTGAAGATCCGCAAATATGTGTTCAAGACCCTGCCGCAGGCCGCGATTTCGAAGGTCGTCATCGAACGTCCGGCGAAGCTGTGCCGCGTGTCGATCTATGCCGCCCGTCCGGGCGTCATCATCGGCAAGAAGGGCGCGGACATCGAAAAGCTGCGCAAGGCGCTCGGCGAAATGACCGGCAGCGACGTGAGCCTGAACATCGTCGAAATCCGCAAGCCGGAAGTCGATGCCAAGCTCGTCGCGCAGGGCATTGCCGACCAGCTCGAACGCCGCGTTGCCTTCCGCCGTGCGATGAAGCGCGCGGTTCAGTCGGCGATGCGTCTGGGTGCCGAAGGCATCCGCATCAACTGTGCGGGTCGTCTCGGCGGCGCGGAAATCGCCCGCACCGAATGGTATCGCGAAGGCCGCGTTCCGCTGCACACGCTGCGTGCGAACGTCGATTATGCCGAGGCCGAAGCCCACACCGCCTATGGCGTGTGTGGCATGAAGGTCTGGATCTTCAAGGGCGAGATCCTGGGCCACGACCCGATGGCGACCGACCGGCTGATGCTCGACGCGCAGACGTCGGGCGTTCGCCCGGCGCGCGATGAACGCCGTTAAGGAACGCTGACATGTTGCAACCGAAGAAAACCAAGTTCCGCAAGGCCTTCAAGGGCCGCATCCATGGCAATGCCAAGGGTGGCACCAGCCTGAACTTCGGCTCCTACGGCCTGAAGGCGATGGAACCCGAGCGCATCACCGCGCGCCAGATCGAAGCGGCTCGCCGCGCGATCAGCCGTGCGATCAAGCGTCAGGGCCGCCTCTGGATTCGCGTGTTTCCCGACCTTCCCGTGTCGTCGAAGCCCGCCGAAGTCCGTATGGGTAAAGGCAAGGGCGCGCCCGAATATTGGGCCGCTCGCGTCAAGCCCGGCCGCATCCTGTTCGAACTCGACGGCGTTCCCGGCCCAGTGGCCGCGCTGGCGTTCGAGCGTGCGGCGATGAAGCTGCCGATCAAGACGAAGGTCGTCGCCCGCCTCGGCGACACCTCGCACCTGGAGGGTTGAGGGCCATGGCCAAGACCGAAGATGTGACCAAGAAGACCGACGACCAGCTCGCCGAACAGCTTGGCGAACTGAAGCGCGAGGCATTCAACCTCCGTTTCCAGGCCGCCACGGGCCAGCTTGAAAAGGCTTCGCGGGTCAAGGAAGTGCGGCGCACGATCGCCCGCATCAAGACCGAACAAACCGCGCGCGTTCGCGCGGCGGCGAAGTAAGGAGACTGTCATGCCGAAGCGCATTCTGACCGGCACGGTAGTGTCCGACAAGGGCGACAAGACCGTCGTGGTGAAGGTGGAGCGTAAGGTTAAGCACCCGCTCTACGGCAAGATCATCCGGCGTTCGAAGAAGTATCACGCCCATGATGAGGACAACGCCATCAAGGCTGGCGAAACCGTCCGCATCGAGGAAACGAAGCCGATTTCGAAGCTGAAGACGTGGAAGGTTCTCGAAAAGGTCGAAACCTCCACCAAGCCGAAAGCGGCCGAAGCCTGAGGGCTTCACGCAAGTTTCACGGAACCGCCGGGATGGCCCGGTAGGCCAAGGAAGAAGGAAATGCATCGATGATCCAGATGCAGTCACAACTGGAAGTCGCCGACAACAGCGGCGCGAAGCGCGTCCAGTGCATCAAGGTGCTGGGCGGCTCGAAGCGTCGCACGGCTGGCGTGGGCGACCTTATCGTCGTCTCGATCAAGGAAGCCCAGCCGCGCGGCAAGGTGAAGAAGGGCGACGTGCATCGTGCCGTCATCGTTCGCACCGCCAAGGACGTTCGTCGTGCCGACGGTTCGGTGATCCGTTTCGACAGCAACGCCGCCGTGCTCGTCAACAAGAATGAAGAGCCGATCGGCACCCGTATCTTCGGCCCCGTCGTCCGCGAACTGCGCGGCAAGGGCTATATGAAGATCATCAGCCTGGCGCCGGAGGTGCTTTGACCATGGGTATGGCCAAGATCAAGAAGGGTGACACCGTCGTCGTCCTGTCCGGCAAGGACAAGGGCAAGACCGGCGAAGTGACGCAGAGCCTGCCGAAGGACGGCAAGGTCGTCGTCGCTGGCGTCAACATCATCACCCGCCACAAGAAGCCGAACCAGCAGGATCCGCAGGGCGGCCTCGAGCGCAAGGAAGCGCCGCTGCACGTCAGCAAGGTCGCGGTTGCCGATCCCAAGACCGGCAAGCCGACGCGCGTCCGCTTTGAAACCAAGGACGGCAAGAAGGTCCGCGTGGCCGTGAAGTCCGGGGAGACGATCAATGGCTGACAACTACACCCCGCGCATGCGCAAGCTCTATGACGACCAGATCGTCAAGGCGATGACCGAAAAGTTCGGTTACAAGAATGCGATGGAAGTTCCGAAGATCGAGAAGATCACGCTCAACATGGGCGTGGGCGATGCGGTCCAGGACAAGAAGAAGGTCGAAACGGCCGCTTCGGAAATGGAACTGATCGCGGGCCAGAAGCCCGTTATCACCAAGGCGAAGAAGTCGATTGCCGGCTTCAAGCTGCGTGAAGGCATGCCGATCGGCTGCAAGGTGACCCTGCGTCGCGAGCGGATGTATGAATTCCTCGACCGCCTGATCACCATCGCGATGCCGCGCATCCGCGACTTCCGTGGCGTGTCGCCGAAGAGCTTCGACGGTCGGGGCAACTATGCCCTCGGCCTGAAGGAACAGATCATCTTCCCCGAGATCAACTATGACCGCATCGATCAGGTGCGCGGCATGGATGTGATCGTGACCACGTCGGCACGTACGGACGAGGAAGCCCGCGAACTGCTCAAGCTGTTCGGCTTCCCCTTCCCGATCGAAGCCCAGGCCAAGGAAGCCGCCTGAGTCCCCGCTGGGACCTCGGGCCGGACAGGAACAAGGAAAGAGAACTTAAGTCATGGCGAAACTGAGTTCGGTGAACAAGAATGAGCGTCGCAAGAAGCTGGTGAAGAAATATGCCGGCCGCTATGCGAAACTGAAGGCTATTGCGGCCGACACCTCGCTCGACGACGGCGAGCGTCTGATCGCGCGCCTCAAGATGGCGGAAATTCCGCGCAACGGTAACCCGACCCGTATCCGTAACCGGTGCGAACTGACGGGCCGTCCGCGCGCTTATTATCGCAAATTCCGGCTGTGCCGTATTCAGCTCCGCGATCTGGCCAACAAGGGCCTGATCCCCGGCGTTGTGAAGTCGAGCTGGTAAGGAACACGCAACATGGCAATGACCGATCCTTTGGGTGATATGCTCACCCGCATCCGCAACGGCCAGCAGGCGAAGAAGGACAGCGTCCTGACGCCGGCTTCGACGCTGCGTGTCCGCGTTCTCGACGTGCTCAAGCGCGAAGGCTACATCCGTGGCTACAGCGAAGAAGTGCTCGGCACCAAGGGCCAGCACAAGGGCATCCGCATCGAGCTCAAATATTTCGAAGGCCAGCCGGCGATCCGCCACGTGGCGCGCGTCTCGAAGCCGGGTCGCCGCGTCTATTCGGGTTCGAAAGAACTGCCGGTGGTTCGCAACGGCCTGGGCATCACCATCGTGTCGACCCCGCGCGGTGTCCTTTCGGACGCCGAAGCACGCGAGCATAATGTCGGCGGCGAAGTGCTGGCGGAGGTGTTCTAATGTCGCGCATCGGTAAAAAGGCAGTGGCGATCCCCAGCGGCGTTACCGCTGCGATCGACGGCGGCCAGCTGTCGGTCAAGGGCCCCAAGGGCACGCTGGCGATGCCGCTGTCCGACAACATTAAATATGAAGTCGGCGAAGGCGCCATCTCGGTGCAGCCCGCGAACGAAAGCCGCGAAGCGCGCGCTTTCTGGGGCATGCAGCGCACGCTGGTGCAGAACCTGATCACGGGCGTGACCGAAGGCTTCACCAAGGTGCTCGAAATCACGGGTGTCGGCTACCGCGCCAACGCGCAGGGCAAGAATCTGAAGCTGCAGCTCGGCTACAGCCACGATGTCGATTTCGCGGTGCCGGAAGGCATCGAGATCAAGACGCCGGATAACACGACGATCGAGATCAGCGGTATCGACAAGCAGCAGGTCGGCCAGGTCGCGGCGGAAATCCGTCGCTGGCGCAAGCCCGAACCCTATAAGGGCAAGGGTATCAAGTATCGCGGCGAGTACATCTTCCGCAAAGAAGGCAAGAAGAAGTAAGCCATGGCACATCTTACCCCTTTCGAAAAACGCCGCCAGCGCGTTCGTACCGCACTCCGTCTGCGTGCTGCCGGGCGTCCGCGCCTTTCGGTGCACCGCTCGGGCCGCCACATCTATGCGCAGCTCATCGATGACGCCGCCGGCAAGACGCTGGCTGCGGCTTCGACGCTCGACAAGGATTTGCGCGGCAAGACCGGCGCGACGGCTTCGGCTGCTGCCGAAGTCGGCAAGCGCCTTGCCGACGCCGCCAAGAAGGCGGGCGTGACGCAGGTCGTGTTCGACCGCGGCGGCTTCCTGTTCCACGGGCGCATCAAGGCGCTGGCCGACGCGGCGCGCGAAGGCGGATTGGAGTTCTGATTATGGCTGACGAAAACACCACGGGTCAGGGCAACCAGCCCGAGGCGATCCTGGCGCCTGAAACCACCAACGCCGAAGTCACGGGTCGCCGTGGTCGCGGCGGTCGTGATGGCGGACGTGGCGGTCGCGACGGTGGCCGTGGTCGCCGCGACGATCGGCGTCCGCGCGACGAGGATGGTGGCGAAGAGCTGATCGAAAAGCTCGTTCACATCAACCGCGTTTCGAAGACCGTGAAGGGCGGCAAGCGCTTTGGTTTCGCCGCGCTCGTCGTCGTCGGTGACGGCAAGGGCCGCGCCGGTTTCGGTCATGGCAAGGCGCGCGAAGTGCCCGAAGCCATTTCGAAGGCGACCGCCGCTGCGAAGAAGGCGATGATTCGCGTTCCGCTGCGCGATGGCCGCACGCTGCACCATGACGGGCGCGGCCATTTCGGCGCCGGCAACGTCACCGTGCGTTCGGCGCCTGCAGGTACCGGCATCATCGCTGGTGGCCCGATGCGTGCCGTGTTCGAATCGCTCGGTGTTGCCGATGTGGTGACCAAGTCGGTCGGCACGTCGAACCCCTACAACATGATCCGCGCGACCTTCCAGGCGCTCGGCGAACAGACCAGCCCGAAGTCGGTCGCGCAGCGTCGCGGCAAGAAGGTTTCGGACCTGATCAAGCGCGGCGGCGTGTCCGATCGTGCAGCCGAGGCTGAGGCCGCGGCGGTGACGGAGTAAGACAATGGCCGACAAGAAGATCAAGATCCGCCAGATCGGTTCGCCGATCCGTCGTCCCAAGGACCAGCGCAAGATCCTGACCGGCCTCGGCCTGGGCAAGATGAACCGCGAAGTCGAACTGGTCGACACCCCGGAAGTGCGCGGCATGATCCGCAAGCTTCCCCACATGGTGGAAGTAATCGAGGGCTAAGGTGAAGCTCTATCGCCTGTTGACCGGTCCCGATGATGCCGCCTTCTGCGCGCGTGTCGAAGGGCTGCTCAATCGGGGGTGGCAACTTCACGGAAGTCCGTCGATCACCTGCGTCGATGGCCGCGGCCATGTGGCGCAGGCGATCGTGATGGAAAAGGCCGGGCCCTATCCCGGCTTCCAACCGTCGAGTGAAATCGAACCCGACTGAAACACCGGGTTCAAAGCGCGACAAAAGCGAAAGCGAGTGCAAAATGACTATCAAGCTTAACGATCTTCGTGACAACAATGGCGCCCGCAAGGGCCGCATGCGCGTCGGACGCGGCATCGGTTCGGGCAAGGGCAAGACCGCCGGCCGCGGCCAGAAGGGCCAGAAGGCCCGCAGCGGTGTCGCGATCAACGGCTTCGAAGGCGGCCAGATGCCGCTCCACATGCGCATCCCGAAGCGCGGCTTCAACAACATCTTCGGCAAGGATTTCGCGATCGTGAACCTGGGCCAGGTGCAGAAGCTGGTCGATGCCAAGAAGCTCGACCCCAAGGCGACCGTCGACCACGCGGCGCTGAAGGCTGCCGGTGTGGCCCGCGGCGGCAAGGACGGCGTCCGTCTCCTCGCCAAGGGCGAACTGACCGCGAAGCTCAACTTCGCCGTTGCCGGCGCGTCGAAGGGCGCGATCGAGGCGGTCGAAAAGGCGGGCGGCAAGGTCGACCTGCCGGCGGCCGAAGCGAAGGCCGAGTAATTCGGACAAGGGGCGGTTCCGAAAGGGATCGCCCTTCGTCTTTGTGATCATCTCTATTCCCGTTCGATAGCGCAGGTTCGAGAGGCATTCCGGCCCCGCCAGATGCGAGCGGATCGATGGGGCGAATGAACGCCCCATCAAAAATGGGCCTTTCCCCTTGCGCTTCGTAACCGCCGAACGCACATAGGCGCGGGGTCGCCGGGGGCGCGGTCCGGAATATCCTCGAGGAAACTACCCATGGCCTCTCGCGCCGACCAGCTTGCTTCCAGCATCAATTTTTCGAAGTTCGGCAAGGCGACCGAACTCAAGAACCGCATCTGGTTCACGATCGGTGCGCTGATCGTCTTCCGCTTCCTGTCGTTCGTGCCGCTGCCCGGGGTCGACCCCGTGGCGCTGTCGCGCCTTTACAGCCAGGCGGCGTCGGGCGGCATCCTCGACATCTTCAACACCTTCTCGGGCGGCAGCCTGGAGCGCATGAGCATCATCGCGCTCGGCGTCATGCCCTATATCACGGCGTCGATCGTCGTGCAGCTCGCCGCGGCGCTGGCCCCGAGCCTCGCCGCGCTCAAGAAAGAGGGCGAAAGCGGCCGCAAGAAGCTCAACCAATATACGCGCTACGGCACCGTGCTGCTCACCGCGATCCAGGGCTATTTCATTGCCGTCGGCCTGGAAACGCTCGGGCAGAGCCAGGGCATCGCCGCGGTCGTCGACCCAGGCATGATGTTCCGCGTCGGCGCAGTCATCAGCATCGTCGGCGGTACGCTGTTCCTGATGTGGCTTGGCGAACAGATCACCAGCCGCGGGATCGGCAACGGCGTCTCGCTGATCATCATGGCGGGCATCCTCGCGCAGCTTCCGCGCAGCTTTGCCCAGATGTTCACGCAGGTTCGTGAAGGATCGATGGGCGGCGGCACGATCGTCGCGGTCATCGGCGGCGCGATCATCATCATCGCCTTCATCAGCTTCATGGAACGCGCACAGCGCCGCGTGCTGGTGCAATATCCGAAGCGCGCGACGCAGCGCGGCGTGATGCAGGCCGAGCGCAGCCACCTGCCGCTGAAGGTCAATACTGCAGGCGTGATTCCGCCGATCTTCGCCTCGTCGCTGCTGCTGATGCCGCTGACCGTCACGCAGATGCTGGGCAATAATGTGAAGGGCGACACCGCCTGGGGCGATTTCCTCATCACGATCAACCAGTATCTCGCGCACGGCCAGCCGCTCTATATGGCGCTCTATGCCGCGGGCATCATCTTCTTCTGCTTCTTCTACGTCGCGGTCGTCTTCAACCCCGAGGAAACCGCCGACAATCTGAAGCGCCAGAACGGTTTCATCCCCGGCATCCGTCCGGGCAAGAATACCGCGGCCTATCTCGATTTCGTGCTGACCCGCATCACCGTGATCGGCGCCGCCTATCTGGCGCTCATCTGCCTTATCCCGGAATATTTCATCGCCGGGTCGGGCCTGCCGTTCCAGCTTGGCGGCACCAGCCTGCTGATCATCGTCAATGTCACCATCGATACGATCAGCCAGATCCAGAGCCACATGCTCGCGCACCAATATGGCGATCTGATCAAGAAAGCCAAATTGAAGGGCGGCATTGCGCGCCGCTGACGCGGTCGCTAGGCGAAATCCTGACAGGGTAGGCAACAGGGGGCGTCATGACGCTGAACATCATTTTGCTTGGACCGCCGGGAGCCGGCAAGGGAACGCAGGCTTCGCGTCTGGTGGAAGAGCATGGGATGGTCCAGCTTTCCACCGGCGATATGCTCCGTGCGGCGGTCAAGGCGGGAACGCCGATCGGTCTGCAGGCCAAGGCGGTGATGGACGCGGGCGAACTGGTGTCGGACGAAATCGTCTCGGGCCTGATCGGCGAGCGGCTCGACGAGCTCGGGAACGAAACCTCGGTCATCTTCGACGGCTATCCGCGCACCGCGGCGCAGGCCGAGGCGCTCGACGGCATCTTGTCGGCGCGCGGCCGCAAGCTCGACCATGTCATCGAACTGGTCGTCGACGAAGATGCGCTGGTCGACCGGATCACCGGACGCTTTTCGTGCGCCAATTGCGGCGAAGGCTATCACGATCGCTACAAGCTGCCGAAGGTCGAAGGCACCTGCGACGTGTGCGGCAGCCATGATTTCAAGCGCCGTCCCGACGACAATGAGGAAACGGTGCGCACGCGCATGGCCGAATATCGCGCGAAGACCGAACCGATCCTGCCGATCTACGAGGCGCGCGGCATCGTCAGCAAGGTCGACGGCATGGCCGCGATCGACGTCGTCAACGATGCGATCGAGGCGATCCTACAAGGCGACGCCAGCTAGTCAGCCCCCCTGGCGCCGTCTATGAAGATGGCGAAGGGGGAATGATCCATGCATGTGAAATCGTCTTTCGGCGTGCTCCTGTTCGCGGCTACGTGCGTCGCCTCGCCGGCAGCGGCCAAGGTCATCGACCAGAGCGACATCGGTTTCACCGTCGCGCATACGGCGCAGGTCGCCGCGACGCCCGAAGACGTGTGGAAAATGCTCCGCACGCCCGACAAATGGTGGTCGAAAGAGCATAGTTGGTCGGGCGATGCCGCCAATTTCTGGCTCGATTCGCAGGCTGGCGGCTGTTTCTGCGAAAAACTTCCCGACGAAGGACAGGGCGTCGGCAGCGTCCAGCACGCGCGGATCATCTTCGCCAAGCCGGGCGAAATGATGCGCCTGTCGGGCGCATTCGGGCCGCTGCAGGGCGAGGCGGTCACGGGGACGCTGACGATCCAGATCAAAAAGACGCCGACGGGCAGCGCGATCCGCTTCGACTATGTCGTCGGCGGCTATATGCGCTTCAAGGTCGCCGACATCGCTCCCGCCGTCGACAAGGTGCTGGCCGAACAGATGGTCGGGCTCGCGAACGCGCTCGGCGGATCGCTCCCGGTCGCGCGCGGCGACAAGCCGGCCGAGGATAAGTCCGGCGAAGGCGCGGACGAAACGGCCAAACCGGCGGATAGCAATGCCGATGCGGACGGCGCGGCGGAGCCGGAACCCGCCGATTCGGGTCTCGACGCCGCGGTCGCAGATCTCGTCAAGGACGAGCCCAAGCGCGACTGACGCCCGCTGCCGACGTCAGGAAGCGTCCTTGCCGCGCAGCTGGGCGAGCGCGCCGAACGGACCGGCCTGTTCTTCGGTCAGCACGCCCTTTTCGGCGAGGATGCGGTCGGCATCGGGATGGCGCGGAAAGGGCTCGAGCGCCAGCGACAGCGTCTGCACCGCGGCTTCGCCGATATCGACGCGATCGCCTTCGAGCGGCAGGACATCGCAATCATCCGCGCTGATCTCGACCTCTTCCTCCTCGCTCGCGTCGGCGCCGATGTCGCGCAGGAAGCGCAGGTCGAAGGGGTCCGCGATGTGTGCAGGGACGGGGAGATCAGTGGCGGCGCACGCCTGTACCACGTCTGCGGTGATGCTGCCTCGTGCGGTGATTCCGCCGGCGACGGCGAACACCTCTGCCTCGACGACGAAGCGATCGAGCGCGATCAGGCCGAGTCGCTTGGCAATCGCGGCGCGGGTCGCTTCGTCGGTGTCGAGCGCGACCTTGCGGCCCTGCATCGCGTCGGCGAGGGTGACGATGTGCGAAAGCTCGGGATTGGTCATGCGGGCTCTCCGGGCAAGCGGTCGGCGACGACCAGGTCCGCAACCGGGATCGCGGCAAGCCCCGTGCGCAGGGCCGCGACCGCTGCCATGACATGCGCCAGTCCTTCGGCGGGCGGCGCCTTGCCGCGCCACAGATTGCGCACCAGCGCTTCTTCCAGCGCCGCCGATCCGTCGGGCGCGCGATAGGCTCCCAGCCGTCCGCCCAGCGCTCCAACCATGCGACCGACCTGTTTGCCGACCACCATGTCGCCAAAGCCGATCTGGCGCATCTGCCCATCCATGTCGGCGACGAACAATTCGGTCAGTTCAACCCCCGCCAGCGCCTGGTCGGGATCATCGTCGATGCGATGGAGGACGAGCGCCAGCACCAAGCTGACCATGTCGAAGCGGCCGTCGAGCGTGTCGGGAACCTGTCCCGCCAGATACCAGTGCGGCGCACGCGCGGCCGCGACGACGGCATTCCAGAGCGGACGCCGCGCTTCGCGGGGATCGGGGGCGGATCGGAAGAATTTGCTGATCGAGAACATGGCCCACCGCTTAGGCCCATTCGGCGTCGCGGAAAAGAGGCACCGGTCAGCCTGCAGCAAGCTTTGCGGCGGCATAAGCCGCTTGTGCGTCCCGTCCGCTTGCGGTTAAGAGGCGCACAAGCCAGCGCCTGCGCCGCCGTCCGGCGAGCCGCGCGCAACGGAGACCGATTGATGCCGAAAACCATTGCCTCGCTTACCGGCCGCCGCGCGGGCCTCATCCTTGCCGGGGTCGCGCTTGCGCTGTCGGCGGGGGGATGCGCCCAGCTCAAGGGGCGTCAGGGTTATATCGTCGATCCGGTGCTGACCCAGGCGATTACCCCCGGCGTCGACAATCGCGAGTCGGTGGAAAAGACGCTTGGCCGTCCGACCTTCGTCGGCCAGTTCGGCAACAATGAATATTATTATCTGTCGCGCGAAACGCGCCAGCTCGCCTTCGCCCACCCGCGGCCCGTGGCACAGCAGGTGCTGCGCGTCAGCTTCGATCCCGCAGGCAATGTCGTCGGCGTCGATCGCACCGGGCTCGAACAGGTGAGCAAGATCAGCCCGAACGGCGACAGCACGCCGACGCTGGGCCGTCATCGCAGCTTCTTCGAGGATATTTTCGGCAATATCGGCGCGGTCGGCGCGCCGGGTGTCGGGGGCGGCGCGCAGGGGCAATAAACCTCGCTTGCCGATCGGCAGAAGAAAGCAAAACGGCGCTGATCCATGGATCAGCGCCGTTTTTCGTTTGATCAGACTGCGATGCCGCCGGCCGCCAGAACCGCCAGCGTGACCAGATCCGAGGCGGTGGATGCCATGGTTGCAATCTGCACCGGCTTTTCCATCCCGATCAGCATCGGTCCGATGACTGCGCTGCCGCCGAGTTCGCGCAGCAGCTTTGCCGACAGATTGCCCGACTGCAGCCCCGGCATCACCAGAACATTCGCGGGGCCCGAAAGGCGACAGAAGGGATAATTGGCCATGACGCGCGGATTCAGCGCGACGTCGGGCGACATTTCGCCTTCATATTCGAAGGCCGGCTGGCGATCGTCGAGGATGTGGACGGCATCGCGGATATTGTCGAGCCACGATCCCGGCGGGTTGCCGAAGGTCGAATAGGACAGGAAGGCAACGCGCGGTTCGTGACCCATGCGGCGCGCGACCTGCGCCGTGCGGTCGGCGATGTCGGCGAGCATTTCGGCCGAGGGGCGTTCGTTGACCGTCGTGTCGGCCATGAAGATGGTGTGATGCTGTCCGACGAGGACGTGAATGCCGAACGCCGTCTTGCCCTCGGCAGGGTCGATCACCCGCCGCACTTCGCGCATCGTCTGCGAATAGGTGCGCGTCACGCCGGTGATCATCGCATCGCCAAGGCCGAGTTTGAGCAGCAGCGAGCCGAAGATGTTGCGATCGCGGTTGACCATACGTTCGATGTCGCGGCGCAGATAGCCGCGGCGCTGGAGCCGCTCGTAGAGCATTTCGACCATCTGGGGGACGTGCGGCGAATTAACGCTGTTATGAACCTCGAAGCTTTCGGGGTCGGCGACGCCCATGTCGCGCAGCTTGTTGTGCAGACCTTCGCGCCCGACGAGGACGGGGATGCCATAGCCGCCGTCGCGGAACTGGATCGCGGCGCGCAGCACCACTTCTTCCTCGCCCTCGGCAAAGACGACGCGCTTCGGATTGGCGCGCGCCGCTTCATAGGCGAGGGTGAGGACCGATGTGGTCGGATTGAGCCGGGCACGCAGCCGCGTGCGATACGCCTCCAGATCGTCGATCGGCTGCTGCGCGACGCCCGTCTCCATCGCCGCCTTCGCGACCGCCGCGGGGACGATCTCCATCAGCCGCGGGTCGAAGGGCGAGGGGATGATATATTCGGGGCCGAAGCTCGACGCGCGGCCGCCATAGGCCGCCGCCACTTCCTCGGGCACCTGCTGGCGCGCGAGATCGGCGATCGCATAGGCGGCGGCAATCTTCATCTCTTCGTTGATCGCGGTCGCGCGCACGTCGAGCGCGCCGCGGAAGATGAAGGGGAAGCACAGCACATTGTTGACCTGGTTGGGATAGTCCGAACGCCCCGTTGCGATGATCGCGTCGGGGCGCGCCGCACGGGCATCGGGGGGCGAGATTTCGGGATCAGGGTTCGCCATCGCGAAAATGATCGGCGCGGGCGCCATGTCCTTCACCATCTCGGGCTTGAGCGCGCCCGCCGCCGACAGGCCGAGGAAGACGTCCGCGCCGCTAAGCGCTTCGGTCAGGTCGCGCGCTTCGGTCGGAACGGCGTGGGCCGATTTCCACTGGTCCATTCCTTCGGTGCGGCCCTGATAGATGGTGCCCTTGCGGTCGCACATGATGACATTTTCGTGCCGCACGCCCATCGCCTTGATCAGCGCGGTGCAGGCGATGGCCGCAGCGCCGGCGCCGTTGACGACGACCTTGATGTCGGCCAGATCGCGCCCGGTCAGATGGCACGCGTTGATGAGCCCGGCGGCGGTGATGATCGCGGTGCCATGCTGGTCGTCATGGAACACCGGGATGTTCATCTTTTCCTTGAGCGCCGCCTCGATGATGAAGCAGTTGGGGGCCGCGATGTCCTCAAGGTTGATGCCGCCGAAGCTCGGTTCGAGCAGTTCGACCGCGTCGATGAACGCCTGCGGGTCTTCGGTCTTGAGCTCAAGGTCGATCGAATCGACATCGGCGAAGCGCTTGAACAGCACCGCCTTGCCTTCCATCACCGGCTTCGAGGCGAGCGCGCCGAGATTGCCCAGGCCCAGGATCGCCGTGCCGTTCGAGATCACGGCGACAAGATTGCCCTTGGCGGTATAGTCATAGGCCTTGGCCGGATCCTCGGCGATTGCATTCACCGGCACCGCGACGCCCGGCGAATAGGCGAGGCTGAGGTCGCGCTGCGTCGCCATCGGCTTCGACGCGATGATCTCGATTTTCCCCGGCCGCCCATAGCTGTGATAGAGCAGGGCCTCGCGGTCCGAAAATTGCACCTTGCTGCCGCCGTCCATTCTTTATCCCCTACTTCGATTATCAGGATGCGCGTCCGAGCCCATTCCCTAGCGTCGGCTTGGCGAAATGGAACCCCGTGTTTCTGGCCCGCGCGCCTTGCCATGCGAGCCCCAATGACTAAGCAGGGGCGGATGTCCGTTCCCGCTCCCGCCAACAGCAACAGCAAGGCCCCTCCCGCCGCGACGCCGATGATGGCGCAATATTGGTCGCTCAAGGAAAAGGCCGGCGATTGTCTGCTCTTCTACCGCATGGGCGATTTCTTCGAACTGTTTTTTGACGATGCCAAGGCAGCGGCCTCGACGCTCGACATCGCGCTGACCTCGCGCGGCGAGCATGGCGGCGAGCCGGTGCCGATGTGCGGCGTCCCCGTCCATTCGGCCGAATCCTATCTCGCCCGCCTGATCCGCGCCGGCCACCGCGTCGCGATCGCCGAACAGGTCGAAACCCCCGCCGAGGCCAAGGCGCGCGGCGGATCGAAGGCGCTCGTCGCGCGCGACATCGTGCGCTTCGTCACGGCGGGCACGCTGACCGAAGAGGCCCTGCTCGAAGGACGGAGCGCGAACCGGCTTGCGGCGCTTGCCGAGGTCGGCAGCGAAGGGCTGGTCGCCATCGCCGCCGCCGATATCTCTACCGGGCGGTTCGAGGTCGTCGCGGTGCGGCGCGAAGCGGTCGATGCCGAACTGGCGCGGCTGGCCCCGTCCGAACTGCTGATCAGCGAGGCGGCGGACGAACAGCCGCCGTCGGCGGCGCGCCAGATCGTTCGCCGCCCCGCCGCCGAGTTCGCGAGTGGCGCGGGGCAGAAACGGCTCGAGACGCTGTTCGGGGTGCAGACGCTCGACGGCTTCGGCAATTTCTCGCGCGGTGAAATCGCCGCCATGGGCGCGATCGCCGCCTATCTCGACCATGTCGGCACCGGAGGGGCGGTCTTTCTGCAGCCGCCCGTGCGGCACAGCGCGGGCGACCGGATGGCGATCGACGCCGCGACGCGCGAGAGCCTGGAGCTGGTTCGCACCATGGCCGGCGCGCGCGACGGCAGCCTGCTCGGCACGATCGACCGCACCGTGACCGCGGCGGGCGCGCGGCTGCTTGCCGACGACCTTGCAAGCCCGCTCACCGACAAGGGCGCGATTCTCGACCGGCTTGATCTCGTCGATGCGTTGGCTCGCGATGCCTTGTGGCGCGCCGATCTGCGCGCCGCCTTGCGCGCGCTGCCCGATGCGGGCCGCGCGCTCGGCCGTCTTGTCGCTGGGCGCGGTGGGCCGCGCGATCTGGCGCAGCTTCGCGACGCGCTCGGCGGTGCACGCCTCCTGCGCGAACGGCTTGCGCTGCGCGCCGATCTGCCGCCGCTGCTTGCGCGGCTGCTGCCGGGGCTCGATGGTCATGGCGCGCTGGTCGATGAACTGACGCGTGCGCTGATCGAAACCCCGCCGGTCGATGCCGCGCAGGGCGGCTATATCGCCGAAGGCTATGACGCCGCACTCGATTCGCTGCGCGAGACCGCGCGCGACGGGCGCAAGGCGATCGCGGCGCTCGAAGCGGGCTATCGCGACCGCACGGGCATCGCGGCGCTCAAGATCCGCCACAATGGCGTGCTCGGCTATCATGTCGAGGTGCCGGCGCGCCACGCCGATGCGCTGATGGCGCCCGGATCGGGCTTCACCCATCGGCAAACGCTGGCGGGCGTCGTTCGCTTCAACTCGTCGGATCTGCACGAAGCGGCGACGCGCGTGACCCAGGCGGGGGTGCATGCGGTGGCAGCCGAAGCTGCGCATCTCGAAGCGCTGACCGAAGCCGCGACCCAGCGCCGCGAGGCGATCGCCGCGAGCTGCGACGTGCTCGCGCGGATCGACGTCGCCGCGGCGCTCGCCGACCATGCGATGAGCCACGACTGGTGCCGGCCGGACATCGCCGACGAACCGTGCCTCGACGTAAGGGGCGGGCGACATCCGGTGGTCGAGGCGGCGCTGGCGAAAAGCGGCGAACGCTTCGTCCCCAATGATGTGTCGCTGTCCGAAGCCGACCGGCTTTGGCTTGTCACCGGCCCCAATATGGGCGGTAAATCGACCTTCCTGCGCCAGAACGCTTTGATCGTCGTGCTCGCGCAGGCGGGCGCCTTCGTACCGGCAAGCGCCGCGACCCTCGGGCTGGTCGACCGACTGTTCAGCCGCGTGGGGGCGAGCGACAATCTGGCGCGCGGGCGATCGACCTTCATGGTCGAGATGGTCGAGACCGCGGCGATCCTCGCGCAGGCGACCCCGCAGAGCTTCGTGATTCTCGACGAGGTCGGGCGCGGCACCTCGACCTATGACGGGCTCGCGCTCGCCTGGTCGGTGGTCGAGGCGGTGCACGAGGTGAACCGGTGCCGCTGTCTGTTCGCAACCCATTATCATGAGTTGACGCGGCTTGCCGAAACGCTGAACGCGCTTTCGCTCCACCACGTCCGCGCGCGCGAATGGCAGGGCGACCTTGTCCTGCTGCACGAGGTGGCCGAGGGGCCTGCCGACCGGAGCTATGGTCTGGCGGTCGCGCGGCTCGCCGGTGTGCCCGCCGGCGTCGTGAGGCGCGCCGAGGCGGTGCTCGCCAAGCTGGAGGCGGGACGCGAAGCAACCGGCGGACTGGCGGCGGGGCTCGACGATCTGCCGCTGTTCGCCGCGACGCTCGCCGAAGCGCCCGCAGCGGCAAAGGACGCGCTGCGCGAGGCGCTCGCCGGGATCGACCCCGATGCGTTGGCGCCGCGCGCCGCACTCGAAGCGCTCTATCGGCTCAAGCAGATCGTGGCGGAGGAAGGATGAGCGACATTTTCAGCGACCTTCCCCACCGCCGCGCGATCATCGACCGGCGCCTGCTCGCCGATCGGCTCGATGCCATCGCCGCCGAGACGGCCGACGCCGGCAAGCGCCGCGGCGCGATGGTCGCGTTGCTGAAGGAGGCATTGGAAGACGGCCGCGCAGAGATCGCCCGCCGCCTGCTCGACCACCCGTCTTCGGGGCGCGTCGCGGCGCAGGCGACGGCGTTTCTGATCGACCAGATCGTTCGCCTTTCCTATGATTTCACTGTCGATTATCTCTATCCCGCAAGCAATCGGTCGGCGGGCGAACGGATTACGGTGATCGCGGTCGGCGGCTATGGCCGTGCCGAAATGGCGCCGTTCAGCGACGTCGACATCGGCTTTCTGACCCCGTTCAAGCAGACGAGCTGGACAGAGCAGGTCATCGAAGCCCAACTCTACACGCTGTGGGATCTGGGCCTGAAGGTGGGGCATTCGTCGCGTTCGCTCGATGAGATGGTGCGCACCGCGAAGGACGATCTGACGATTCGCACCGCGCTGCTCGAGGCGCGCTTCATCTGGGGCGACCGCGCGCTTTATGATCAGGCGGCGGCGCGCTTCGATGTCGAGGTGATGGCGGGCAATGCCCGCGCCTTCGTCGCCGAAAAACTCGCCGAGCGCGATGAACGGCACAAGCGCATGGGCGATTCGCGCTATGTCGTCGAGCCCAATGTGAAGGAAGGGAAGGGCGGGCTGCGCGACCTGCACACCCTGTTCTGGATCGGCAAGTTCATCCACCGCGTCCGCACCGTGCCCGAGCTCGTCGATGCGGGGCTGCTCAGTGCGCGCGAACTGCGGCAGTTTTCGCGCGCCGAAAATTTCCTGCTCGCGGTACGCTGCCACCTTCATATCCTCGCCGGGCGCGCCGAGGACCGGCTGACCTTCGATTTCCAGCGCGAGATCGCGGCGCGGATGCAATTTGCCGATCGGCCCGGCAAAAGCCCGGTCGAACGCTTCATGCAGCTCTATTTTCTCCACGCGAAGAGCGTCGGCGATCTGACGGGCACCTTTCTCGCGCATCTCGACGAGCAGCTCGCGGCGCGCGGGCGGCGCTTTCTGCCGACGCTGCGGCGGCGGCCGGGCCGGCTCAACGGCTTCGTCCTCGATCGCGGCCGGCTTGCACTGCCGTCGGACGACTATTTCCGCAAAGACCCGGTCCGCCTGCTCGAGATATTCCAGCTCGCCGACAAATATGGCCTCGAAATCCACCCACAGGCGATGCGCCAGGCGCGCCACGATGCGAAACTGATCGACGGCAAGGTGCGGCGCATCGCGCGCGCCAATGCGCTGTTCCTCGATGTGTTGACCTCTCCGCGCGACCCCGAAACGGTGCTGCGCTGGATGAACGAGGCCGGGGTCTTCGGCCGCTTCGTGCCCGATTTCGGCCGCGTCGTCGCGCAGATGCAGTTCGACATGTATCATCATTATACGGTCGACGAGCATACGATCCGCGCGATCGGCCTGTTGTCCGACATCGAACAGAACCGGTTGAAGGACGATCATCCGCTGTCGACCGCGATCATGGACCAGATCCACTCGCGGCGCGTGATCTATGTCGCAGTGCTGCTCCACGATATCGCCAAGGGGCGCGGCGGCGACCATAGCGTGCTGGGCGCCGAACTGGCGCTGCGCGTCTGTCCGCGGCTTGGGCTGAACGAGGCGGAAACCGAGACAGTGTCATGGCTTGTCCGCCACCACCTGCTGATGTCGGCGACCGCCTTCAAGCGCGACCTTGCCGACTTCAAGACGATCCTCGACTTTGCGCAGCTCGTGCAGAGCCCCGAGCGGCTTCGCCTCCTGCTCGTGCTGACGGTTGTCGATATTCGCGCGGTGGGCCCGGGGGTCTGGAACAGCTGGAAGCGGCAATTGCTCACCGAATTATACGATGCCGCCGAAGAAGTGCTGCGGCTTGGCCACAAGCAGCGTGGCCGCGAGGTGCGGATCGCCAGCAAGAAGGAGGAGGCGCAGGCCCTGCTCCAGATGGGCGACAAGGATTTCGGGAAGCTCGCCAAGCGCCTGCCCGAAAGCTACTGGATTGCCGAGCCGGTCGAGGTGATCGCGGCCAATTTGATCCATATCCAGAAATCGTCGGGAGCGCCGCTCCATATCGCGGCAGTGCCCGACGACGATCGCGGCGCGACGCTGGTGATGGTGCTCGCCGCCGACCATCCGGGGCTGTTCTATCGCATCGCGGGCGGCATTCACCTCGCGGGCGGCAACATCATCGATGCGCGCATCCACACGACGCGCGACGGGCTGGCACTCGACAATTTCCTGGTCCAGGATCCGCTCGGCCGCCCGTTTGCCGAGGCCGAACAGATCGTCCGGCTGACCCGCGCGATCGAGGACGCGCTCGCCAACCGGCATAAACTGCTGCCCAAGCTCGAGGCGCGCGCGCTGCCGCGGACCCGCGCTGAAGCCTTTCGCATCGCGCCCAATGTCTTCATCGACAACAAGGCTTCCAACCGGTTCACGGTGATCGAGGTCAATGCGCAGGACCGCCCGGCGCTATTGAACCAGCTCGCCTATGCGCTCTTCCAGTCGAAGGTGACGGTGCACAGCGCGCATGTCGCGACCTATGGCGAGCGCGCCGTCGATACCTTCTACGTCACCGATCTGATTGGCGACAAGATCGACAGCACGGCGCGCGTGAAGTCGCTCGAAAAGCGCCTGCTCGAAGCCGCGGCGAGTCGCAGCGAGGAGGCGGTGGCGGCCTGACCTCAGGCGCGTTTCACCGGATTGCGTGCGTGCGCCGCAATCGCTGGCGGCAGGTCGAGCCACGCATGGCGATCCTCGCACCAGACGGCCTGTTCGGGCATCGGAAAATTCGGGTCGGCAAAGGCGCCGACTGCGACGCCGGAGAGGTGCGGCATCCGGTCGGGTTCCCACCACAGGTTCGATCCGCAATCGGCGCAGAAATGAAAGGTCACGTCGTGGCCGCTCGCCGAAGGCCGGCGGAAGCTCTGCGCCGAACCGGCGGCGACGGCCACCGCTTCGCGCGGGAAGAAGGCGGCGACGCTGAACAGCGATCCGGTTCGCCGTTGGCAATCGCGGCAATGGCACATCGAAATCTTGACCGGATCGCCGCTGCATCGAAGCTGCAGCAAGCCGCAGTGGCAGGTGGCGACCCGCCCGCTCATCCTGCCGCCGGGGCCGTCATCGCGGCGGCGGCGGCGAGCAGCCCGGCGGTGAAGCGCTGGCTGATGGCGGCAGTCGGGATTGCGTTGAAGGCGTGGATGGCGCCGGCATAGCTGTGCAGATCGACCGGCACCCCCGCCGCAGCGAGACGGCGCGCATAGTCGAGATTTTCATCGAAGAAGAGGTCGAGGCTGCCGGTCGCGATATAGGCAGGCGGCAGGCCGGAAAGATCGTCGGCGAGGCTCGGTGAAAACCAGCCGCGCCGTTGGTCATCGGCCGCGTAGGCGCCGCGCAGCGCGCTCCATCCGAAGCGATTGCTTGCGCGGGTCCAGATGAACTCGCCCGTGACCGGATTGCGATAGGGGCAGGCGTCGCCGCCCGTCCGGTGATCGAGCATCGGATAGGTCAGCAATTGCCCCGCAAGCGCGGGCCCGCCGAGGTCGCGCGCCATGATCGCCAGCGCCGCGGCGAGGCCGCCGCCCGCGCTTTCGCCGGCAACGACGATGCGCTGCGCATCGAAGCCAAGGGCATCGGCCTGTCCGGCGAGCCAGACGAGCGCCGAATGGCAATCCTCCTGCGGCGCCGGGAAGGGATGTTCGGGCGCGAGCCGATATTCGACCGACAGCACCGGCACGCCCGCGGCCGCGGCAAGCGCCGCCGGTCCGGCCTGCATCTGACGCACCGATCCCATCACCATGCCGCCGCCATGGATATGCAGGATCGCACCCGCACCGGCGCGCGCCTGAGCCGGGCGGAAGAGGAAGGCCAGCATGTCCGGCCCGCCGTGGATAGACGGGATCAGCAACTCTTCGGGCGCGATGGCCGGCGGCGGCAGGATCGCATAGGTTTCGGCCGCCTTGGCGCGAATGTCGGCGATCGGCGCGGCGTCGAGGTCGATGCGTCCGAACAGGTCGATCAGGGGCTGAAGCTCGCGATCGACCAGGTGGCGCGTATCCATGACCGTTTTTCCCTTCTGCCGTCGCCGGCCTATCCGCGCAGCACCGCGCCCAGTTTCGCGGCGGCGGCGACCACCTTGTCGGCGATCGCCTTCAGCTCGGCGTCGGTGAAGCTCTTGTCCTGCGGCTGCAGCTCGACCTCGACCGCCAGGCTGACCTGTCCTTCCGGGACGCCCTGGCCGGCGAAACGGTCGAACAGCCGCGCATCGATGATGCTCGCCTTGTCGGCGCCCTTGACCGCGCGGACGAGATCGCCTGCCGCCAGCGTTTCGGGCGCGAGGAAGGCGAAATCGCGGCGCACCGATTGCAGCGCAGGTGGCGTGAAGGCCGCACGCGCCGGGCCGCTTGCACGCTTCGCCGGAATCGCGTCGAGGAAAATCTGCACCGCCATCACCGGCCCGTCGACATCGAAATGCTTTGCGAGCGCGGGGTGCAGCGCGCCGAATTCGGCGAGTACGGCCTTCGGCCCCAGTCGAAGCGTCGCCGACTGCCCGGGATGCCAGATCGCCCCATCGGCGACCGGCTCCATCACCTGCAGACGGTCGGCAGGGGCACCCGCAGCATCGAGCAGGGCGAGCGCTGCCGCCTTGGCGTCGAAAGCGTCGAATGGCGCGGCCTTGCCCGCCTGCCAGCCGCGCGGATGCTTGTCGCCGGCCATCAGCAGCGCGAGCGTCGGATGCTCGGCGTCGGCCAGATAGCGCCGCCCGATCTCGAACAGACGGATGCTGTCGGCGCCGCGGTTCTGATTGCGCGCCGTGGCGGCGAGCAGGCCGGGCAGCAACGACGGCCGCATGACCTTCAGATCCTCGCTGATCGGATTGGCGAGCGTCCAGGCGCCGCCGCCGAAGGGCGCCGCTTCGCGTTCGGAGACGAAGGACCAGGTCACCGCCTCGTGGAATCCCGCCGCCGCTGCGCCCCGGCGCAGGCGCCGTTCGATCAGCTGTTCGGGGGTTGCCGTCGGCCGGGCGACGCCGTCGGCGCGGGGCAGGGCGACCGATGCGATGGCGTCGAAACCCGCGATCCGCGTCACTTCCTCGACCACGTCGGGCGCGGCGTCCATGTCGCGGCGCCAGCTCGGCACTGCAATCTGCCAAGGCGTGCCTTCGGTGACGCCGAAGCCCAGTGCCTCGAGGATCGCGCGCTGCCGCGCCGGGTCGATCGCGATCCCGCCGAGCGTCGCCGACAGGGCGGGATCATAGGCGATCGTCTTCGCCGCGATCGGCGGCTCGCCCGCGCGCGTTACGGTCGAGGCCGTGCCGCCACAGATGTCGAGGATATATCCGGTGATGATCGCGGTCGCATCGTCCAGGAATGCGGGATCGACGCCGCGTTCGAACCGGCTGCGCGCATCGCTGGTGAGGCCGAGCGCCTGCCCGGTCAGCGCGATCCGCTCGGGCGTGAAATAGGCGACCTCGAGCAACACGTCGGTCGTCGTTTCGCTGCACCCGCTATGCTCGCCGCCCATGATGCCGGCGATGTCGTGGACGCCGCTGTCGTCGCCGATCACGGTCATGCTGTCGGTCAGCACATAGTCCTTGCCATTGAGCGCGGTCACCGTTTCACCATCGCGCGCGCGGCGTGCAACGAGCGCGCCGTTCAGCGTCGCGCGATCGTAGACATGGCTCGGCCGGCCGAGGTCGAGCATCACATAGTTGGTGATGTCGACCAGCGCCGAAATCGAACGCTGCCCCACCGCTTCGAGCCGCCGCCGCATCCATTCGGGGGCGGTGCCATTGGTGACGCCGCTGATCGTGCGACCGAAAAAGGCCGGGCAGCCTTCGGTGTCGTCGGTGCGGATCGCGGTTGCCGGGGCGCCTTCGCCCGCGATGACGGGGACGTCGAGCGGCTTGAGCGTGCCGAGCCCGGCGGCGGCGAGGTCGCGCGCGATGCCGCGCACGCCCATGCAATCCTGCCGGTTGGGGGTGACCGAAATGTCGATCACCGGATCGCCCGCGCCCGAATAATCGGCGAAGGCGGCGCCGACCGGTGCGTCGGCGGGCAATTCGATGATGCCGTCATGATCGTCGCCGAGTTCGAGTTCGCGCGTCGAACACATCATGCCGTTTGAGGTGACGCCGCGGATCGCCGAGATTTTCAGCTCCATGCCGTTGGCGGGGACCACCGCACCGGGCAGCCCGAGCACACCGACCAGTCCCGCGCGGGCGTTGGGCGCGCCGCACACGACCTGGAGCGGGGCGCCGTCGCCGGCATCGACCGTCAGCACCTGCAGCTTGTCGGCCTGCGGATGCCGTTCGGCGGTCAGCACCTTGGCGACGCGAAAGCCCGCGAGCTTCTCGGCGGGATTTTCGACGCCTTCGACTTCGAGCCCGATGCGGTTGAGCGCCGCGACGACATCGTCGACGGTCGCATCGGTGTCGAGATGCGCCTTCAGCCATTCGAGGGTGATCTTCATGCCGAAATCCCCCCGCTGAGCGTCGGTACATTCAGTGCGCCGAACCCATAGTGCGACAGCCAGCGCAGGTCGCCGTCGAAGAAGGCGCGCAGATCGTCCATGCCATATTTGAGCATCGCGAGCCGGTCGATACCGATGCCGAAGGCGAAACCCTGCCACGCGTCGGGATCGAGGCCGCAATTGGCAAGGACACGGCGGTTGACCATGCCGCTGCCGAGCAATTCCATCCACGCATGGCCGTCGTCATCGCCATGTCCGCCGACGATCCGGCGCCCCTTTTCCTGGCGGTAACCGACATCGACCTCGGCCGACGGTTCGGTGAAGGGGAAATAGGAGGGACGCAGCCGAAGGACGATGTCGTCGCGTTCGAAAAAGGCCTTCAGGAAGGTTTCGAGCGTCCATTTGAGATGGCCCATGTGGATATCGCGATCGATCACCAGCCCCTCGACCTGATGGAACATCGGCGTGTGCGTGGCGTCGCTGTCGCTGCGATAGACGCGGCCGGGCGCGATGATGCGGATCGGCGGCTCCTGGCTCATCATCGTGCGGACCTGCACCGGCGAGGTGTGGGTGCGCAGCAGCATCGCGCGGCCTTCGGCATCCTTGTCGGGGAAATAGAAGGTGTCGTGCATCGCGCGCGCGGGGTGCGTTTCGGGGATGTTGAGCGCGGTGAAATTGCGCCAGTCGTCCTCGATCTCGGGCCCGGTCGCGACCGCAAAGCCCATGTCGGCGAATATTTCGGCGATTTCGTCCATGACCTGGCTCACCGGATGGACGCTGCCTTTGGGGGCGGCGTCGGCGGGCAGCGTCATGTCGAGACGCTCGGCGGCGAGCTTCGCCTCGAGCGCCGCGCCTTCGAGCGCGGCCTTGCGCGCGGCGAGCGCGTTGGTGACGGCTTCGCGCAGCGCGTGGATCTGCGGCCCCTGCGTCTGGCGTTCGTCGGGGGTCATGCCGCCCAGCGTCTTGAGCAGGGCCGACACGCTGCCCGCCTTGCCAAGCGCCGCGACGCGCAGCGCCTCGACCGCGTCGAGGTCGGCGGCGGCGTCGATCTCGGCCACCAGCTTGGCCTGCATGGCCTGATAATCGCTCATCGTCTTTTCGTCCTGCGGCGGCCGCGCACCGGTTCGCGTGCGACCGTCTTTAGCCTGTTTCTGTCCGGCCTGCGGCGGCGCAAAGCCTGCCATTGCCCCGTCGCCGCTTGCACCGAAGGACGCGCGCGGGTCAACCCCGAAGCGCGCGGCGGGCGGGCGGTTCAGCCTGCGGGCTTGTGGAGGCCCTGAACCGCCGCACCGGCGGCGGCGGCGCGCGCTATTGCGGCGGCGCCAAGGATGGGCTTGGGCCGCGCGGCATAGTCGCGCGGGCCGATGCCCATGAAAGCCTTGAAGTCGCGGGTGAACTGCGCCTGATCGTAATAATGATAATCGAGCGTATCGATCCACGCCATCGAGGGGTCGAGCATGAATCGGGCAAGGCTGCGCAGGAAGCGCTGACGGCGCAGCAGCAGCTTGGGCGAAAAGCCGAAGGCGCGCTGACTGAGCCGCTCGACCGAGCGTTCGGACATCCCCAGCTTGTCGGCCAGATCGGCCACGCTGCCGAGATCGTCGTCCATAAGCGCGGCATAGGCGGCTGCGATCGCCGGATCGTCGGGCGGCGCGCCCGCGAGCATCGCGGCGAAGCGCGCGTCGATCAGCGCCGCGCCGACTTCAAGATCCTCGATCGTGGCAAGCTCGTCGAGCAGGGGAGCGAGTGCCGCGAAGGCTGGGTGCGTCGCCCCGTCGCAAAAGCGATCGGCCATCGAATCGGCTGCAATGTCGAAGAATTTCGCCCAACCGGTCGGCAGGATGCCGATCCCCCAGGCACGCATCGACCCGCACGAAAAGAAGGTCGCACGGCTTGTCGGACCGGTCGCGATGAAGGGCGCGGTGGGGCTCGCCGCTTCGCCACCGACCGCCGCGAGCGGCGTCATTCCGGAAATAAAGCGCAGATTGGCCCATTCGGGGTGCAGATAATCGTCGATGCGCACGCCCGCAGGGGCATCGACATCGGTGCGGTAGATAATGCTGCAATAGGGGCGCAGGGCTTCCGACACGGGAAAAAAGCGCGTCACGACGCGCACATCCTGCGGCAGATTCTGGCTCGCCCTAGTCCCTGGCATGGCGCCACCCTGCAAAGCGATGCGCAAAAAAACAACAGGCTAGGTGGCGCGTCTGTCGGATTTTTACAATTTTTCCCGGCGATGCGGAGTCATATGTCGCGGCACAGGGATACTTCCGCCGGCCGTCAGCTTATCTGCGACCCACGGCTATTCGGTACGGAGGGAGGGGGGCGGTGCATCCATTCGGGTCATCGTCGAGACGGCGCGGAGCTTGCAAGCTCCGCGCCGTCTCTCTTTGGAAATCCTGTCCACCCGGCCGTTAGCGCGCACGAAAAAGGGCGGCCCCTTGCGGGACCGCCCTTTTGTTTCGTCGGTGCCGGCGGCCTCAGGCGGCCTTGGGCAGCGCCGCCTTCGCCTGCGCGATGATGGCGGTAAAGACACCGCCTTCGTTCATCGCGAGATCGGCCATGACCTTGCGGTCGAGTTCGATGCCGGCGAGCTTAACGCCGTGCATGAACTGCGAATAGGTCAGGCCTTCGGCGCGAACCGCAGCGTTGATACGCTGGATCCACAGGGCGCGGAAGTTCCGCTTCTTCACCTTGCGGTCGCGATAGGCGTACTGGCCGGCCTTCTCGACCGCCTGCTTGGCGACGCGGATGGTGTTCTTGCGACGGCCGTAATAGCCCTTCGCCTGCGCCAGAACGCGGTTGTGCTTGGCGCGCGTGGTGGTGCCGCGTTTGATACGGGACATGGGTCAGGCGCTCCTTACTTCAGGCCGTAGGGCGCCCAGAGGCGCACATGGCCCGCATCGGCATCGCTGAGCACGCTGGTGCCGCGATTGGTGCGGATATATTTGCTATTGTGCGAAATCAGGCGGTGGCGCTTGCCGGCAACGCCGTGCTTCACCTTGCCCGAGGCGGTGAATTTGAAGCGCTTCTTCACACCGCTCTTGGTCTTCAGCTTGGGCATTTTCGTCTCCTTGGTTAGCGACGATATCGACCGGCCCTGGCAGCCCTTTCAGCCAGGCAGGTCAGCTTGCTATCGTGCGAAGGCGCGCGCCTAGACGGATTCGCGCGGAAATGCAAGCATGGCACGCGATTTCCCTTATGTCACGCGAAGGTGCGCAAGCGATGCGGCAGGGCGCGCTGCCCTCCTTGTGTCTTTGTGCGAGGCCTTTTAAGGCAATCGCCCGTCAATGGTGGCAGGCCAGCCCCTCGATCACGTCCTCCAGGCGCGCGGGATCCCCCAAGGCGATCACATGCCCGCTGCTGTCGGCGTGGAGCGGGTCGCCGTTCCAATCGCACATCGTTCCGCCGGCGCCTTCGACGATGGGGACGAGCGCCGCATAATCGTGCAGTTTCAGCCCCGCCTCGACCACCAGATCGATATGTCCGCTGGCGAGAAGGCCATAATTGTAGCAGTCGCCGCCGAACACCATCCGCTTGTGCGCGGTCTGCGCTGCCAGCGCCATGAAATGTTCACCGTCATGGTCGCTGAAATATTGCGGCCCCGTCGTTGCAAGCACCGCGTCGGCAAGGTTGCGGCAGGTTCGCGTCGTTGCCGGGTGGCCGTTGAACAGCGTGGGCTCGCCCATCGCGCCGGTCCAGCGTTCGCCCGAAATCGGCTGGTCGATGATGCCGAGCACGGGCCAGCCGTCCTGCAAGAGAGCGATCAGCGTGCCGAAGATCGGCCGGCCGGCCATGAAGCTGACCGTCCCGTCGATCGGATCGAGGACCCACTGGCGCGCGGCGTCCGCCCGTTCGGCCCCATATTCCTCGCCGATGATCCCGTCGCGCGGGGTTTCGGCGTCCAGCAGTTTGCGCATCGCTGCTTCGGCGGCGCGATCGGCCTCGGTAACAGGCGACGCGTCGGCCTTGGCTTCGTGCGACCAGTTCGAACGGAAAAGCGGACGAATTGCGGCGCCCGCCGCATCGGCGAGGCGATGAGCAAGGGCAATGTCGGTTTCGAGCGACACGCGATCAGTCGAAGAGGCTGCTGACCGAGCTTTCGTCGGCAATGCGTTTGATCGCTTCGCCGAGCAGCGGCGCGACGGTCAGCGCGCGCACCTTGCTGCTGTCGTTCACGGCGTCGGTCGGCTGGATCGAATCGGTGATGACGAGCTCGGTCAGTTCGCTCGCATCGACGCGGGCGACGGCGCCGCCCGACAGCACGCCATGGGTGCAATAGGCGACGACGCCCTCCGCCCCCGCGGCTTTCAGCGCGGCGGCGGCGTTGCACAGCGTACCTGCCGAATCGACGATATCGTCGATCAGAACGCAGAAGCGCCCCTCGACGTCGCCGATGATGTTCATCACTTCGGATTCGCCAGCGCGTTCGCGGCGCTTGTCGACGATCGCCAGCGGCGCGTTGTCGAGCCGCTTGGCCAGCGCGCGGGCGCGCACGACGCCGCCGACGTCGGGCGAGACGACCATCAGATTCTTGTCGCCGAAGCGCGCCTGGATGTCGGCGCTCATTACCGGTGCGGCATAGAGATTGTCGGTCGGGATGTCGAAAAAGCCCTGGATCTGTCCGGCGTGCAGGTCGATCGCCAGCACGCGGTCGGCGCCTGCGGTGGTGACGAGATTGGCGACAAGCTTGGCCGAGATGGGCGTGCGCGGGCCGGGTTTGCGATCCTGGCGGGCATAGCCGAAATAAGGGATCACTGCGGTGATGCGCTTTGCCGAGGCGCGGCGCAGCGCGTCGGTGATGATCAGCAGTTCCATCAGATTGTCGTTCGCCGGGAAATTGGTCGGCTGAACCACGAAAACGTCCTGACCGCGGACATTTTCGTGAATTTCGACGAAAACCTCCTCGTCGGCGAAGCGGCGCACGCTGGTATCGGTCAGCGGCAGTTCCAGATAGTCCGCGATGGCGCGGGCGAGGGGAAGATTGCTGTTGCCGGAAATCAGTTTCATGCGCGGGGCCCCTTGTCGCCGATTGGGGATGGATGCGCGCCCCTTAGCCAGCGGGCGCGCGAAGGGAAAGGGGCAATCCCGTCTAAATCCACCCCGCGGCGCGCAGCGCGGGCATCATGTCGCGCGCAACGGGGGCTTCATGGCCGCTTGTCAGCGTGACGATCGCGGTGCGGCCGTCGCGGCGGACGGCAGCGACGGCGGCGCGTGCGACCCACCAGCTGCGATGGATGCGCAGGCCGTCGGCATCGCCCAGCCGCGCGATCGCATCGCGCATCCGCACAAGGATGAGCTCTTCCGATCGCGTACCGATCACCCGGACATAATGATCCTCGCCCTTCAGCGCGAGGATGGCGCCGAAACCGGGCGGCAGCGGCAGCGCGGCATCGGGTTCCGGTGCGGGGGCGGGGGGCGGCGGCGTTTTGGTCGCCGTTGTAGGCTGGGTTTCGGCGGCGGGCGGCGGACCATCGTCGGCTTGCGCGCGGAAGCTCAGCCCCATCACGCCCACGACCACTGCCGACACGATGCTGATATAGAGATACATCGTCCAGAAGCCCGGCCAGCGCAGCGCCTCGCCGAAGCTCATCTGCATCGCCATCATCGTAACGACGAGCGTCACCGGCACGCTGGCGACGATCAGCGCGATCAGCCGCCCGCCAAGGGGCGGGAGACCGGTCGCGTCGCATAGCCAGCCTGCGACAACCCCGGTTGGACGATAGAAGATATAGCCCGCGAGCAGCCACATCACCCAGTTGAGCATCCGGATGGCCGGCGGATTGTTGAAGGTGCCGAACGGCCCGAGTAGCCCGATCAACAGGCCGAGCGCGATCATCGCGAGCAGTTCGATCGTCAGCCGTTTCGCCATATCGCCCCGTTTGTGCGTGCCATTTCACGAAGCGTCAACGGGCAAAGCGGCGGATTTGCGAACTATTCCGCCGCCTTGGCGAAGGCGCGCTTGTCCGTGAACGGCGCGCGGCCAGGAAGAGGGCAACCGCCGGTGACAGCGCCGGAACAGATCGGTCTTCGAAAGGAAAAGCCGCCATGACCAGCATAGCCGCCCCCGCCGCCACAGCGCGTCGTCCAGCCAAATTGTCGCGCCGCATCGGGCTGACCGCGCTCCTCGTTCTCGGCGGCATCGTTGCTGCGCTGCTGGCGCGTTCGTTCATGGGGCCGTCTACCTATCGCACGCCGATGTGGGCGATCTGGCTTCATCTTGCGACCGTCGTTCCCGCCGTGCCGCTCGGCGCCTGGCTGCTCTGGCGCCGCCGCAAGGGCGACCTGGCGCACAAGATCGGTGGGCGCGCCTGGGCCGCGATGATGGTCGTGACGGCGATCGACAGCTTCTGGATCCGGACCGTTACCGGGACGATCAGCCCGATTCACATCTTTTCGCTGATCGTGCTCGTCCAGCTGCCGCGGGCGATCTGGTTCGCGCGGATGGGCGACATCGACCGCCACCTCAAGCTGATGCGCGGCATCTATATCGGCCTGATTGCGGCCGGCTTCTTTGCGATGGCGCCCGGCCGGACGCTGTGGACGCTGGCTTTCGGTTGAATTTGGGGCGCGGTGGTCTATTGGCGGGAGCATGACCGACGCCCCTGCCGCCACGCTGTCCATCGTCCTGTCGCAGATGACGCAGAGCGTCGGCGACCTTGCCGCCAATGTCGATGCGATGCGCGCCGTCCGCGCGCGGCACCAGGACGCCGACCTGATCCTCTATCCCGAGTTGCAATTGATCGGTTATCCGCCCGAAGATCTGGTGCTCAAGCCCGCGCTCGCCGACCGCGCCGCGCGCCTGCTGACCGAGCTGGCGGCGGACACTGCCGATGGCGGTCCGGCGATGCTGGTCGGTTCGGTCGAGCGCGACGGCGACGGCCGCCTCTACAATATCGTCGCGCTGCTCGACGGCGGGCGGATCGTCGCGACGCGGCGCAAGCACGAACTGCCCAATTATGGCACCTTCGACGAAAAGCGCGTCTTCGCACCCGGCCCGCTGCCCAATGTCGTCGAATGGCGCGGGGTGCGGCTGGGACTGCCGATCTGCGAGGATGGCTGGTTTCCCACGGTCTGCGCGCATCTGGCGGCGCAGGGCGCGGAGCTGCTGATATCGGTCAACGGCAGTCCATATGAAATCGACAAGGACGACCGCCGCCTGACACAAGTGTTCGCGGCGCGTGTCGCCGAAACGAGGCTGCCGCTGATTTTCCTCAATCGCATCGGCGGGCAGGACGAGCTGGTGTTCGACGGCTGCTCCTTTGTGCTGAACGGCGACGGGCGCGCGGCGCATCGCCTGACCGACTGGGAAGCCGAAGAGCGCGTAACCCGCTGGACGAAAGAGGCCGACGGCTGGATCTGCTCGCCCGGCGCGATCGCCGAATGGGACGCGCATCCCGCCGACATATATGACGCGATGGTGCTGTCGCTGCGCGACTATGTAGAGCGCAATCGCTTTCCCGGCGTCGTGCTGGGCCTGTCCGGCGGCATAGATTCGGCGATCTGCGCCGCGATCGCCGCCGACGCGCTCGGCCCCGACAAGGTGTGGTGCGTGATGCTGCCGAGCCGCTTTACCAGTCGGGACAGCCTCGACGATGCGGCGGGCTGCGCGGGCATGATCGGGTGCCGGCTCGACACGATTTCGATCGTCCCGGCGGTCGAGGCTTTCGATACGATGCTGTCGGACAGCTTCGCCGACGCGGCGGTCGATACGACTGAGGAGAATGTCCAGTCGCGCATCCGGGGCGTCACGCTGATGGCGCTCAGCAACAAGTTCGGCCCGATGCTGATGACGACGGGAAACAAGAGCGAGATGAGCGTCGGCTATGCGACTATCTATGGCGATATGGCGGGCGGCTATAACCCGCTGAAGGATGCCTACAAGACCACGGTGTTCGCGGTATCGCGCTGGCGCAACGCGAATGTCCCGCGCCTGTCGCGCAATCCGGTGACGCCGGTGATGCCCGACCGCATCATCACCAAGCCGCCCAGCGCCGAACTCCGCCCCGACCAGAAGGACGAGGACAGCCTGCCGCCCTATGAGGATCTTGACCGCATGCTCCACATGCTGGTCGAAGAAGAGGCGAGCGTCGACGATGTGGTCGCGCGCTACGGCTTCGACCGCGACGTGGTGGCGCGCATCGAAAGGCTGCTGGCGATCGCCGAATATAAGCGGCGCCAGGCGCCGCCGGGGGTCAAGCTGTCGACGCGCAACTTTGGCCGCGACCGCCGCTATCCGATCACGCACGGCTTTCGCACCGCCTGACTCGCATCCCGCGCGAAACCGGTTATAGGCGCGCCATGACCGTCATCACCCGCTTCGCTCCCTCGCCGACCGGCAGCCTGCACGTCGGCAATGTCCGCACCGCGCTCCATAACTGGATGTGGGCGCGCAAGCATGGCGGGCGCTTCCTGCTCCGCATCGACGATACCGATCTCGAACGCTCGAAGGAGGAATATGTCGAGGGCATCCGCACCGATCTCGCATGGCTGGGTCTCGATATCGACGGCGAGGAGCGCCAGTCGGCGCGCTTCGCGCTCTATGAGGCCGAGTTTGAAAAGCTGAAGGCGGCGGGCCGCGTCTACGCCTGTTACGAGACGCCCGAGGAGCTGGAAATCCGGCGCAAGATTCTGCTCTCGCGCGGGCTGCCGCCGGTCTATGAGCGTAAGTCCGCCGACGCGCCGGTGCCCGAAGGCGTGGCGCCGCACTGGCGCTTCCGGCTCGATCAGGGCGCGCCGATCGAATGGACGGACCTGATTCGCGGACCGCAGCATTTCGACCCCAAGACCATGTCCGACCCGGTCGTGCGCCGCGCCGACGGCAGCTGGCTCTATCTGCTGCCGAGCGTGATCGACGATATTGCCATGGGCATCACGCATGTCGTGCGCGGCGAGGATCATGTGTCGAACACCGCGGCGCAGATCCAGATGTTTCAGGCGCTCGGCGCGACGCCGCCCGCATTCGCGCACGAGGCGCTGCTCGTCGGCACCGAAGGCAAGTTGTCGAAGCGCCTCGGCTCGCTCGGCATGGCAGCGCTGCGCGAGAATGGTATCGAACCGATCGCGCTCGTCGCGCTGCTGGCGCGCCTCGGGACGAGCGATCCGGTCGAGCCGGTGACGAGCGCGGGACCGCTGATCGAAGCGATCGACTTCGCGCGCTTCGGCCGCGCGCCGGCGCGCTTCGACGAGGCCGAGCTGGCGCTGCTCAACCAGAAGATTCTGCACCACACCGATTATCACGCGGTTGCGCCGCGCCTGCCGCTCGCGATCGGCGCCGCGCGCTGGAACGCGATTCGTCCCAATCTGATGACCGTGGCCGAGGCTGCGGAATGGGTTCCGGTGTTCGACGGGCCGTTCGTGCCGCCCGTGCCCGACGCCGCCGATCGCCCGGTACTTGCCGCCGCTGCGGCCGCGGCACCCGCGGTCGATTGGGATGCCGACCCCTGGCACGCGCTGACCGCCGCGGTGAAGGCCGCGACCGGCGCGAAGGG
This sequence comes from Sphingopyxis terrae subsp. terrae NBRC 15098, assembly GCF_001598815.1. Lineage (GTDB taxonomy): Bacteria > Pseudomonadota > Alphaproteobacteria > Sphingomonadales > Sphingomonadaceae > Sphingopyxis > Sphingopyxis terrae. The sequence goes on from NZ_BCZQ01000016.1 coordinate 77,047, forward strand.
GCGTGCGCTGTTCCTGCCGCTGCGCCGCGCGCTCACCGGCCGCGACCATGGGCCCGATATGGCCGAACTGCTGCCGCTGATCGCCAAGGATCAGGCGATAGCGCGTCTCTCCATTTCCTGAACGCGCGGCGTCGGCGCATTCCTATCTTGCCGCTTGACAATATTTGTGACGTTATAATATCACACAAACTGATCCGGCAGACAGCTCGGTCAGAAACGGGCGGAGCCGGTCACAGGCAAGGAGAGAGGCCATGACCCTGATTCCCCTGATCTCGGCGATCGTATCGGCGCCCGAGGCGACCACCGCAGTTGCCGGCGCCGCGCCGCCGCGCCGCAATAGCTACGATCCCGGCGCGGGCCATCGGCCCGTAGCGTTCGCCTTCGCGGTCGGCCTGCCGGTGGCGTTCGTCGTTGCGGTCGCATTGTCGCCGATCATCATCGAAAAGGCGCCTGTACTCGCGCCGCTGACCGGCACGCTGATTGAAATCGAAAAGCCCAAACCGCCCGAGACGAAGCCAGAGGTCAAGCCGAGCCCAAGGAGCAACACGCCGACCGAGGCGGTGCGGCCGCTGGTCGATACATTTCCCCCGGCCGACCGCGGGGTCGAGGTGAAGCCAGTGGTGCCCGACCCGCTTCCCTATGATCCCGGCCCGACGACGGTCCGGCCCGCCGATCCGCCCAAGCCGCCGCCGCTCGTCCTGGCGGAACTCGACCAGCGCTTTGCCGGCAGCTTTCAGCCCGATTATCCGGCAAGCGAACAGCGGCGCGAGATCGAAGGCAGCGCGAAGGTGCGCGTGCTGATCGGCACCGACGGCCGGGTCAAGGCGGTCGAGCTGGTCAGCACCGACAGCCCGGGCTTTTTCGCCGAAACGAAACGCCGCGCGCTCGCCAAATGGCGCTTCAAGCCCGCGACGCGCGGCGGGGTGGCCGAGGAAAGCTGGAAGGTGATGGTCGTGCATTTCCAGATCCGCAACGGCTGACCCCATCGCAAGACCCCTCCCGGGGGGCGGCGCACCCCATCGGCCCGCCCCCTTTTCGACCACAGATTGCTTGACATTGACCGCGAATCCGGCCAATGGCGCCCGGATAAATGAGGGCGGCGCCCGCGCGCGGCCCTCTTTGTTTTTCATAGCAACCGTCGGGGCCCCCAGTCCCGCCACATGTGCCGGACGATCCGGCGGATGTGCCAATAGTTCGAGGATCAGGGCCATGGCCAAGCCGACGACCGTCAAGATCAAGCTGGTGAGCACCGCCGACACGGGCTTTTTCTACGTCACCAAGAAGAACCCGCGCACGATGACCGAAAAGATGTCGGTGCGCAAATATGACCCGCGTGCGCGCAAGCACGTCGAGTTCAAGGAAGCCAAGATCAAGTAAGCGCGTTACCCGCGTCCCGATGGCGCGGGCCGGCAACGGCTTGTCCCGGCACGGCCGGGATTGCGAAGGGCGGCGCTGAGCCGCCCTTTTTGCGTGCGCGAGCAGCGCGCGGTAAAGCGCCCGCACCGCAGGACGGCGCGGCGAGGGAAATCAGGCGGCCATCAATATGCCGCTGTAGGACCGATCGTCGAACGTCAGCCCGGCCCCCATGGCGACGCAGATCAGCGCATCTTCGGCGACCAGCACCGGCAAGCCGGTTGCCGCGGAGATGGCCTGATCCATCCGGCGCAGCAGCGCGCCGCCGCCGGTGAGCATGATCCCCGCATCGATGATGTCCGCCGACAATTCGGGCGGGGTCCGTTCCAGCGCCGCCTTTACCGCGCTGACGATCTGGCCCACCGGTTCGGCCAGTGCCTCGGCGATTTCGGCTTCGGACACGCTGATTTCGGACGGACGGCCGCTGACGAGATCGCGCCCTTTGACGGCCATGACGACGCCTTCGTCCTGCGGCGGCACCGCGGAGCCGATCGCGAGCTTGATGCGCTCGGCCGTCATCTCGCCGATCATCATATTATGCTTGCGGCGGATATACGACGCGATCATGTCGTCCATCTTGTCGCCGCCGACGCGTACCGAACTGCTGTGCGCGACGCCGCCGAGCGACAGCACGGCTACTTCGGTAGTGCCGCCACCAATGTCGACGACCATCGTTCCCTGTGGTTCTGTGACGGGCAGGCCGGCGCCGATCGCCGCGGCGAGCGGTTCCTCGATCAACTGAACGCTGCTCGCGCCGGCGTTGGAGGCCGCGTCGCGGATCGCGCGCCTTTCGACATGCGTCGACCCCGACGGCACGCAGACCACGACATGGCCGCGGCGCCGCAGGCGGCTTGTGCCGTCGAGCGCCTTGTCGATGAAATGCTTGATCATCTGTTCGGCCAGGTCGATGTCGGCGATCACCCCGTCGCGCAGCGGTCGCAGCGCCTCGAGATTGGCGGGCGTCTTGCCCATCATCAGCTTGGCATCGGCGCCGACCGCCTTGACGCGGCGCACGCCGTCGCGCGTTTCGATCGCGATCACCGATGGTTCGTTGAGCACGATACCGCGGCCGCGGACATAGATGACGGTGTTGACCGTGCCGAGATCGATCGCGACATCCTGTGCATGCGATGCGAAGCGTTGGAAAATCTTCATAAGCGGGGCGAAACCTCGATCCTTCCAGAATCCGATACAAGCGCCCCGCCCCCCGGCCTTCGCTCGCTCAATCCATAGGTCGCCGCTTGGAAAACTGCGCCCGCCAGGTCAATGCCCGTGCGAGCCAAAGCGAGGGTTTCGCGCGCCTGATCGATAAGCCGGGCCGGAACTGTGCCGGTTTCTAGCGCCGGAACGGGTCGCCGCGCAGCGAACGGCCGGCGGTTTCGGGCATGTAATGAAGCGCGACGAGCCCGACGAGACACGCCGCCATCATGTAATAGGCAGGCATCAGCGGGTCGCCGGTCGCGGAGATCAGCGCGCTGCCGACCATCGGTGCGGTGCCGCCGAAGATCGACGTCGAGATATTATAGGCGATCGCAAAGCCGGCAAAACGCACCGCGGTCGGAAAGAGCGCGGGGAAGGTCGCAGAGATCGTCGCGAGCTGCGGCACGTAGAGCAGGCCGAGCAGCAGGAAGCCCGCGATGGCTCCCGCGAAGCCCGTGCCGATCAGCATATAGAGCGGCACGACCGCGACGAGCAGCGCGATGAGCGAAAAGCGCCACATCGGTCGCCGTCCGATCCGGTCCGACAGCGCCCCGGCAAAGGGCAGGAAAACCATCATGAACAGCATTCCGATGATCGGGACGAGCAGCGCCTGATCGGGCGCCAAGCCGATCCGCCGTTCCAGATAGGTCGGCATATAGCTGAGCAGTGTATAATTGACGACGTTGAGCGCGATGACGAGCCCACCGACGACGAGCAGCGGCCGCCAGTGATTCCGGCCCAGCGCGGCGAGCCCGGGCGAGGGCCGATCCTCGGCCGCCTGCTGCGCCTCCAGAAAGACGGGCGTATCCTCCATCTTCGAGCGGACATACATGCCGATCAGCCCGATCGGACCGGCGACAAGGAAGGGGATGCGCCACCCCCATTCGTGCATCGCCGCATCGCCAAGGTGCAGCGAATAGCCAAGCATCAGCGCGGCGCCGAAGGAAAAGCCCGCGAGCGTTCCGAATTCGAGGAAGCTGCCATAGAAGCCGCGCCGGGCGTCGGGGGCATATTCGGCCATGAAAGTCGCCGCGCCGCCATATTCGCCGCCGGTCGAAAAACCCTGGACCATCCGCAGCAGGACGAGGATCGCTGGCGCCCAGAAGCCGATACTGTCATAGGATGGGATCAGGCCGACGGCGAAGGTCGCGCCCGCCATCATCAGGATCGTCATTGCGAGCACCGACTTGCGGCCGATGCGGTCGCCGAGCGGCCCCCAGAACAGCCCGCCGAGGGGGCGGACAAGGAAGGAAATGGCGAAGGTCGCGAGCGCGAACAGCACCGCCTCGCTCGCCTCGCCGGGGAAAAGCGCGGCCGAGATATAGGTGACGCCATAGGCGTAGATGCCATAGTCGAACCATTCGACCGCATTGCCGAGCGCCGACGCCCCGATCGCGCGGCGCAGCGTCGATTGGGTGGGGAGCGGCGCGGGCTGTCCGGCGGCGGGGAGCGGGGACGAACGGTCCATGGGTCTTTAATCCTTTACGGTGGCGGCTTCGGGGCCGGAGGGGTCGAGCAGCGCCGCGACCGGGGTCGTGCGGGGCAACATCTGGAAATCCTGCTGCGCCGGACCAGGCACCGGCGCGGTGGCGGCAAGCCGCCACAGGCTGAACCCCAGCATCGCCGCGGCGCAGGCCGCGATGAACAGGAACAGGCCGCCCGGACCCATCCAGTTCATCGCCGCGGCGCCGCCAAGCGGGCCCAGCGCGGCTCCCGCCGAATAGAGAAGCACAAGCTGGCCGCTAGCGCTTACCCGCTCGGCCGGGAGCAGGCGGTCGTTGGCGTGCGCGACGCACAGCGGATAGAGCGCGAAGCTGAGCCCGCCGAAGGCCGCGCCGAACAGCAGCAGCAGGCCGCCCCCGGGCGCGGCGGCGAGCGCCACGCTCACCGCCAGTGCAAGCGCGAAGCAGGTGATGATGACGCGGCGGCGATCATAGCGGTCGGAGAGGCGTCCCAGCGGCCATTGCAGCGCCACGCCGCCGAGAATCACCGTCATCATGAAGGTGGCGATCGCGCCGAGCCCCAAGCCGATCCCGCGCGCATAGATCGCAGCCATGCCGTAGAAGGCGCCAAGGATCAGCCCGGTGATCGCCGCCCCCGCCAGCCCGAGCGGCGAGGCGGCAAACAGTCGCGCGAGGGGAAGATTGTCGGCTTCGCCCAAGGTCGGTGCGGTGCTGCGCGTGAGGCAGACCGGCAGGATGGCGAGCGAAATGAGGATCGAGGCGATCTGGAAGGGTACGGCCGGCGTTGCCGCGCCGGTGCTCAGGAAAAGCTGTCCGATGGCCTGTCCCGAATAGAGGGCGACCATATAGGCGGCGAGGATACCGCCGCGCGTCTCGGGTTCGGCGCGGTCGTTGAGCCAGCTTTCGACGCAGATGAACATGCCTGCGACGCACACGCCGTCGACCAGCCGCAGCAAGGCCCACAGCAGCGGGTGCTGGACCAGCGCATAGGTGAGCGTGCTCGCTGAAAGCAGCGCGACGAAGGCGGCAAAGGCGCGGATATGCCCGACGCGGCGGACGATCGCGCCGGCGCGCAAGGCGCCGAGCGTCAATCCGCCGAAATAGGCGGTGGCGACCAACCCGATCAGGATCGTGTCGCTGCCCGCCCGCTCGAGCCGCAGGCCGATCAGCGTCGACAAGAAGCCGCTGCCCGCCATCATCACGAAGATGGCGAGCAGCAGGCTGCGAACGGGAGCGAGGGTGGCGAGCATCGGAAGGGTGCGGGTGCCGCGCGTCAGGCGGCGCGGCGCCCTTCTGCCCCGCCGGAATCCTCTTCGACCAGCGTGCGGTGCAGCGCGCGGACGGCAGCATCGAAATCGCGGCTTTCGACGATGAACTGGACATCGACGTTACGGATCTGATGCTGCATCGCGATCATTGCGACACCGGCGTTGTCGAGCGCGCGCAGCGCATCGGGCACCAGCCCCGGCCGCGCGATGTCGCTGCCGATCACCGACACCATTGCGACCGGATGCGCCGATATCGCGGCGTCGGGATATTGTTTTTGCAGATCGGCGATCACCTTCTTCACCGCGCCGGCGCTGGCCGACAGATAGTGGGTGATGGTGTTGGCATTCGACGCCTTGCTGACAATCCACAGGCCGTGACGCGTCAGCACGTCGAGGATTGCGGCATCATAGCCCTTCACCCCGACCATATCCTGTTCGAAGAATTGCAGCGCCTGCATCTGGCGGATGCCGGTGACGATCTCGACCCGCGGCACGTCGGAGACATAGGTGCCGGTGACGAGCGTGCCGCCATCTTCGCGGTCGAAGGTGTTGCGCACGCGTAGCGGAATGTCGGTCTGCCTGAGGCCGCGTCCGGCGCCCGGATGGATCGCCTCCATGCCCAGATTGGCGAGCTGGTCGGCGACATCGTAATTGGTGCGACCGATCTTGCGCGCTTTATCCTCGCCGACCAGCTTGGGATCGGCGCTCGACAGGTGAAATTCCTTGTGGATGATCGCCTCGCGCGCGCCGGTCAGCACCGCGATGCGCGAGAAGGTCATCTCGGTATAGCCGCGCGCAAAGCGTTTCACCATGCCGCCCTGGCAGCCGGCATAGCCGGTGACGATCGGCAGCGTCGTCGCCAGATCGATGTTGGCAAAGGCCTCGGTGATCCGCTCGTCGAGCGTACGCAGATCCTCCTGATCCCAGGGGGTCAGATCGATGAAGCGCGCGTTGACGTCGCGATCCCGCAGCAGCAGCGCGGTGCTGTGGGCGCTGTGCGCTTCGCCCAGCCCGGCGAGCAATTCGCGGGCGGTGACGAGCTGTTCCTTGACGCAGAAGCGGCCGTGGCTGCGCAGCCGCGCCAGATCGTCGAGGCAGGCCGCGACCGCATCGAGTCGCATGTCGACGAAGGCATCGGCCTCGTCGCGGCTCTCGCGGCGCGCGAACATCGCTTCGTTGCGCGCGTGCATCGCACCGCGCACCGCCTCCATCGCGCGGCGCCAGCCATCGCTGTCCTCGTCGTCGGCGACGAAGCGCCCGAACACGCCGGGTTCGCCGGTTTTCTTGTCTTCGAGCAGCAGATTGGTGATCCCGGCATAGGCCGACACCACGAAAATGCGATTGTAGAGATCGGCGCCCCAGCGGCCAGCGATCAGCACATTGTCGAACAATGTCGCGGTCGCCGCCATCGACGTGCCGCCGATCTTTTCGACGCTGTGTCCACCCTTTTTGACGTCCTGTGTCATGCCGCGATCCTTTCGATCAGCGGGCCCGCCTCGATGGCGAGCGGTTCGGGGACGCCGCGATGCGCGAGGAACCAGGGGCGCGGCTTGTCGACCCCGAACGGCTTTTCGAGCCGGTTGCTCACCGCATTATAGACGAGGAAGGCATTCGCGCGAGGGAAGGGGGTGATGTTGCCGTTCGACCCGTGCATCAGGTTGCAGTCGAACAGGATCACGGTTCCCGGCGCGCCGGTCGGCGCAACGATACCGTGATCATGCGCCAGTTCGGCAAGGCTGTCCTCGTCGGGAACCCCATATTCCTGGCGCTTCAGCGACTGGCGATAATGGTCGTCGGGCGTTTCGCCGACGCAGGTCAGATAGGTGCGATGCGACCCCGGAATGACCATCAGCGGGCCATTGTGCGGCGTGTTCTCGGCAAGCAGAACCGACATTGAAAGCGCGCGCATCCGCGGCATGCCGTCCTCGACGTGCCAGGTTTCGAAATCGCTGTGCCAGTAGAATTCCTTGCCCTTGAAGCCGGGTTTGTAGTTGAGGCGCGACTGGTGGATGTAAACCTCGTCGCCGAGCAGGAAGCGCGCGACCCCCGCCAGCCGCTCGTCGGCAGCAAGCCGCGCCATGATCGCGCTCTGGTTGTGAATGTCGAAGATCGACCGGATTTCGCGGCTCTGCGGCTCGGTGACGATCGTTTCCTCGTCGAGCGCGTCGGGATCGGCGAGCAGCTTGCCCGCGGCGCGCTGCAAATAGGTCACTTCCTCGTCGTCGAAGAGATTTTCGAGCAGCAGATAGCCGTCGCGATCGAAGGCCTCCGCCTGCTCGCGGCTGATCGGTGCGTCGGGCGTCCACGCGCTGCGGACGATCGGGTCGAGCCGCGGCCGCATTTCTGGCGCGGCCGCGTGACGCGATGGGTAGATGTCGGTCATGGGACTTCCCCCTGTTGATATGGTTTTTACTCTGCGGGTGCGGCCTCGCGCGCCGGCTCGCTCGCCATGTCGGCCTCGGCCGGATAGGCGCCGCTTGCGTCATGCACTTCCTTACCGGTGACCGGCGGATTGAAGGCGCAGGCGGTCAGTATGTCGGTTTCGGGACGCACGATGTGGCGGTCGTGCTTGTCGAGCGCATACATCACGCCGGGTTCGAGCCGATGGATTTCGCCGCTGTCCAGATCCTCGATCGTCCCCGTGCCCTTGAGCACGAACACCGCCTCGAGGTGGTTCTGGTAATGCATTTTGAGTTCGCTGCCTGCGAACATGGTGGTGACGTGGAAGGAAAAGCCCATCCCGTCATCCTTGAGCAGCATGCGCGCGCTGGCCCAGCCGTTCGAGCGGACGTTGCGGTCGGATTTGCGGATCTGGTCGAGATTGCGGACGATCATGGTCGGTCTCCTGTCTTCATTCGGCGGCGACGGCGTAATCGTCGGCCATCGCTTCGCGGATCTTGGTTTCGAGAATGTCGAGCCCTGCCGAGAGCAGGGCGTCGTCGATGACGAGCGGCGCGAGCACCTTGACGATTTCGTCGTGCGCGCCGCTGGTTTCGATGATGAGGCCGGCGTCGAAGCAGGCGGCGGTGATCGCCCCGGCGCGTTCCCCCGACCCGACGTTGATGCCGCGCATCATCCCCCGACCGCGCGTTTCGAAGCCATGTTCGGCGGCGATGCGCGTGAGCCGCTCTTCGAGCAGCGCCCCGCGGCGGCGCACATCGTCGGCGAAAGCGTCGCTGCTCCAGAAATGGCCGAGCGCGGCGGTCGCGGTGACGAAGGCATGGTTGTTGCCGCGGAACGTCCCATTATGTTCGCCGGGCGACCATTGGTCGAGCTCGGGGCGGAAAAGGGTCAGCGCAAAGGGCAGGCCCATGCCCGACAGCGATTTGGCGAGCGTGACGATGTCGGGGGTGAAGCCCATTTCCTCGAAGCTGAAGAAGCTTCCCGTGCGGCCACAGCCCGCCTGGATGTCGTCGACGATCAGCAGCGCGCCGTGGCGCTTTGCGATGTCGGCGATCTTGCGCAGCCATTCGGGCGAGGCGGCATTGAGGCCGCCTTCGCCCTGCACCGTTTCCACCAGGATCGCGGCGGGGGCGTCGAGGCCGCTCGACGGATCGGCCAACCGCTGGTCGAGCAGTTCGGCGGTGTCGACCTCGGGGCCGAAATAGCCGTCATAGGGTTCGTGCGCGACATGGGCGAGCGGGACGCCCGCGCCGCCGCGCTTGGCGGCATTGCCGGTGCAGGCAAGCGCGCCGAGCGTCATACCGTGAAAGCCGTTGGTGAAGGCGATAACCAGTTCGCGACCCGTCACCTTGCGCGCGAGCTTGATCGCTGCCTCGACCGCGTTGGTGCCGGTCGGGCCGGTGAACATGACGCGATAGTCGAGTGCGCGCGGCTTCAGGATCACATCCTCGAACGTGTCGAGAAAGGCGGCCTTGGCATCGGTGTGCAGGTCGAGCCCGTGGGCGATGCCGTCGGCGGCGATATAATCGAGCAGTGCCTGCTTCAAAATCGGATGGTTGTGACCATAGTTGAGCGTCGAACAGCCCGACAGGAAGTCGAGATAGCGACCGCCCTGATCGTCGTGCATCCATACGCCTTCGGCCTTGCCGAACTGACGCGGCATCGCGCGGGCATAGCTGCGGACCACCGATTCGCGGCGTTCGTAAATGCTCCGGTCGGGAATGGACCCGGACGGTTTGGGTGCGTTGATCATGTGAATACCCCTATTCTGCCTGTGTCATTGTGCCTGAGTCATTCAGGCGATGTCGTATCGGTCGGTGTCGTATCGATGGCGAATGGCCCGATGCGGGCTTGAAACTCGCTGGGATGGACGCCCGCGAAATGGGCGTCGCGCTCGAAGACGATGCTGCGGTCGAGCGTCGTGTCGTGGCGCCGGGCAAGGCCGTGGAACAGTGCCCACGACGCCGCATTGTCGGCGGTGATCGTCGCAAGGACGTGCGTCACGCCCGCCTGTGCGGGCCGCGTGAGCAGTTCGTCGAGCATCTGGCTGGCAAGTCCCTGACCGCGTCCTTCGGGGGCGACTGCGACCTGCCAGACGAAGAAGGCGCTCGGCTCGGCGGGCGGGCGATGCCCCGAAATCCAACCGAGAATGCGGCCACCGCGTTCGGCGATGATGCAATTGTCGGCGAAATGGGTGCACTGGATCAGATTGAAGTAGCGCGAATTGCGGTCGAGCGGCGGGCAGGCCGCGATCAGCGCGGTGATCGCCGGCCCGTCGGTAGCGACCGGCTTGCGAAATTGCAGCGACGCGGCGGGTCGGCCGGACGGCGTGTCCTTTGCGGATGGCGCCGTGTCCCGTTCCTGTGGCCGGTCAAATATCTTTCATCTCCTGAAATATTGCTATGCGCACATTCGAGCCAACCGGCCCGGCATGCCGCGAAATATAGGATGTTCGTCGCCTCGTTCAACCCCGCGGCGACCATAATGTTTCGTATAATGAAATAAAATTCTGCATCCCGGCGGGCGCGACTTTGCAATTGGCGCCCTCCGCGGGCGCGGCTAACAAGGCGGGATGGAGTCCGAAATTGCCAACGCCACCCTGCGCGCGCTGCGGCGCATCCTGCGCGCGACCGAGACGGGCAGCCGCAAGCTGGGCGCGGCGACCGGCCTGACGCCGTCGCAGCTGCTCGTGCTGCGCGATGTGGCGGGGGCGCAGGGCGCCACGCCGGGGCAGGTCGCACAGCGCCTGCAATTCAGCCACGCGACGATCACCGCCATCGTCGACCGGCTGGTTGCCATGGAGCTGGTGACGCGGACGCGAAGCGAGCGCGACAAGCGACAGATGCTGCTGACCGCGACCGACGCGGGTCAGCGCCGCGTCGCCGAGGCGCCCGATATGCTGCAACAGATATTCGCCGACCGCTTCGCCGCGCTGCCCGCATGGGAACAGGCGATGATCCTGGCCGCGGCCGAGCGGCTGGCGATCGTGCTCGGCGCCGCCGACATCGACGCCGCGCCGTTACTCGATACGGGCGCGATCGATCGCGCCTAGCGCACTTATTTCCGGATCGATCTTTGCCCTACCGCCGCAGCGCGGCGATGCAGCTGTCGACATTCGCGTCGCGCCCGTCGGGGGTGCGCGCGTCGACATGGGTGGCAAGCGCCTCGGCGCCTGAGCGCTGGGCGTAATAGTAAACATCCAATATGCACGCCGACCCTGCGAATTGCAGCTTGCGACCCGCGCCCTCGCTGACGTCGAGCCGCGGCTTGCCGAACAGACGCAATGCGCTGTTGGCATCGCGCCCGACGAGCGCATTATTCTGGGTGACACGCGGCGGGTTGAGCGGCGCCGGGGCGCTGCTTGTCGGTGGCGGCGTCACGCGCGGCACCGCGGTGGCGGCGCAGCCGCCGAGCATCAGCGAAAGGCCGGCGAGTGCGGCCAAATTGGTGGTGCGGGTCAAGCCGGTTCCCCTTTATCTGTCTGCCCGGCGCAGATGGAGCATGTGGACGGCCATAGCCGCGCTCACGATGGGCGCCAACAGATTGGCGACGGGAACCAGAAAGCTTGCGGCGGACAGCAGGCCGAGCGACCAGCGCGCGCGCCGCTCGAGGCGTGGCCGGCCGGGATAGCGCGCGAGGACCATCGCCTCGAGATCGCGGCCGAGCAGCAGCGCGTTGACGAAGAGGGCGAGGATCGGCGTGCCGATTCCCGTAACCAGGAGGAGGATATAAAAGGGCAGCGCGGCAAGATTGCCAAGGATCAGGCGCGCGAGCGATGCGAGCGCGAGGGCGACCGACTGCCGCCAGCCGACATCGACCGCGCCTGCCGCGGCGGCAGGATAGTGGCGCCCCTCGACATCGGCGACGATGGCGTCGGCGAACAGACCGACGACAACAATCGCGACGGCGCGAAACAAGAGCCAACTCCCCGCGATCAGCAGCAGCAGGATCAGCACGCTCGCCATGTCGATCCCCGCCGCGCCCAGCCACTGCCAATGCGCGAGCGCCCAGCGCGCGCCAGCCAGAAGCGCCGCGCCCGCCGCAATGAACAGCAGCAGGGTGAGGGCAAGGCTGATCGCCAGGATGCGCAGCACCCGCGGGCTCGACAGGTCGCCGATGGCGAGGAACAGGGCTTGGACGGCACGGGCCATGCGTCCGAATGGCGCGGCGGGCGCTGCGTCGTCAAGCGTCGCGCTTGCTTTGGCGCGCGCGGCCCCCTAAGGCGCGCGGCATATTTTCCCACGCATCACAGGATTTTTCATGGCCTCCACCGCCCGTTTCGAAGTCGTTGCGATCGGCAATGCGATCGTCGATGTCATTGCCCGCGCCGACGACGCGCTGATCGAGGCCGAGGGCCTGACCAAAGGGTCGATGCGCCTGATCGATGCCGAAGAAGCAGGGCGGCTGTATGCGGCGATGGGTCCTGCGATCGAAATGTCGGGCGGATCGGCAGCGAACACGCTCGCCGGCATGGCCGCGCTCGGCCGCCGCTGCGCTTTCATCGGCCAGGTTGCCGACGACCAGCTCGGCAGCGTCTTCACGCACGATCTGCGCGCGCTCGGCGTCGCCTATGAAACTCCGGCGCTCAAGGAAGGCGCGCCGACCGCGCGCTGCCTGATCCTCGTCACGCCCGACGGTCAGCGGACGATGAACACCTTTCTCGGCGCAAGCCATCTGCTCGAACAGGCGATGATCGCCGAAGACTGGATCGCCGATGCCGACATCCTCTATCTCGAGGGCTATCTGTGGGATCCGCCGCTGTCGCGCGCCGCGATGCGCCGCGCGATCGACGTCGCACGCGGCGCCGGCCGCAAGGTTGCCTTCACCCTGTCCGACGCCTTCATCATCGACCGCCACGGCGATGATTTCCGCGCGCTGATCGGCGAGGGACTGTTCGACATATTGTTCGCCAACGAGGTCGAGATCTGCGCGCTCGCCGGAACGCAGGACTTCGAAGCCGCCGTCGCGGCGATCGCGCCGCGCGTGCCGCTGCTCGTCGTGACGCGCAGCGAAAAGGGCGCGATCGCGGTCGCGAACGGTGAGCGCGTTGCGGTCGGCGCCGAGCCGATCGAGACGGTCGTCGACACCACGGGCGCCGGCGACCTGTTCGCCGCGGGCTTCCTTGCGGGCCAGGCCGAGGGCCGCTCGCTCGCCGATTGCCTGACGATGGGTGCGGTGTGTGCGCGCGAAATCATCGCGCAGGTCGGCCCTCGCGCGCAAAGCGATCTGAAAGCGGAGGTCGCCGCGCGGCTCGGCTGACGCGGCGGTTCAGCTTGCCGGCGCGGCCGTTTCGGGCTGCTTGCGGAACAGCGCCCGGTCGGCCGGGCCGAAGCCGCGCGTCCAGATCAGCCACGCATAGATGCCGAGGATGAAGGGGACGCCGATCAGCAGCTCGGCCCATTCGGGCATCTGCGTCGCTCCCCAGCCGAGAACCGTCGCCCCTGCGGTCGCCCAGACGAGCGCCCAGCGCAGGCTGTTGACCGGTGCGCCGAGGATACGCGCAAGCAGCCGCGCCTTCACCACCGACGCGAAGCCGAGCGCGAGCATCAGCGCGAGCGCGACCGCGCCGGCATAGGCGATCGGCGGCAACCCCATCGATTTGGCGGTGAGGATCAGCGCGACGCTGAGCACCGCCTGCAGTGCGAGCGTCGCGATGCTGATGAGCAGATTGCGGTGGCGCGCGACATAGACGAGCGCGGCTTCGCTCACCACCGCCGTCGCCGCCACGACCTCCGCCGCGAGCAGGAAGGCGAGTGCGACATTGCCCTCGACGAACTGCGGGCCGACGAGGCCCATCACCGCTTCGCCCGGAATGCCGAGCGCAAGCGCGATTCCTGCTTGCGCCGCGATGATCCAGAAGCCGACCTGGCTGACCTGCGCGGCGACCGCGGCGAGGCGGTTCTCCGCCAGATTGCGGGTGATGACGGGGCCGAGGATCGGCTCGAAGCTGGTCTTGAGCTTTTGCGGCAGCGAGGCAACCTGCTGCGCCATATAATAAATGCCGTAGATCGCGGGCGAGGTGAACTGGCCGAGGATGAACAGGTCGAGCCGGCGGGTCCCCCATTCGATCGCATCGGCGGCGGCGAGCGGCGCGTTGCGGCGCGCGAGCGAGATGAGCTGTGCCGGATGCGGGCGCCAGACGCCGGGGCCGCCATAGTGGCGGATCATCGGAATGAGCGCGGTGAAGAAGGTCGCGATCATCGCGGCGGCGTAGGAAAGGATCAGCCCGTCGCGCAGCGAATAGAAAGCGAAGCCGAAGGCGGCGGCGCTGATCGCCCAAGGTTCGACGATCGAACGCGCGCGGACCGTAGCGCCGATGTCGTAGCGATAGGCGCAGGCCGCGAGTGCGATGTCGGCCCCGGCGATCGCGAAGACGGTAATCGCCACCCACCGATCCCAGCCGTCGATATCGCCCGAGGGGAACATGAGCTGCGGAAAGGCGAAGAGAATCGCCGAACCGAACGCCGAGGCGAGGAAGGCGACGAACATGCCGTCCCACACGATATGACGATGATCGGCGCCCGGCTTGCTGAGCTGTTCGGCGAGGCCGCGCTTGAGCCCGAGCGTCGCAAGCTGCGCGATCAGCTCGATGACGAGCACGGCAAAGGCGAAGCGGCCGACCGCTTCCGGGCCATACCAGCGACCGGCGAAATAGAGAAAGGGCAGGCGCGCGACGAGGCGCAGGATGAAGCCGAAGAAATTGGTGCGGCCGCCCCTGGCGAGCGCGGCGGTGTCGGCATCCTGCCCGGCCGGGTCGGCCACGGTGGATGCGGAAGGGGGCGCGGCTGCGCTGTCCGACTGGCTCAAGCCTGGCGCCCCTTCTGCTGCTCCCCTGTGCGCTGTTTAGCGCGCGAAAAAGGGCGAGGCAATCCGGGCAATCCAGGCAATCGGCAGCGGTGCATCATCGGCCCTCGGGTCGCAGCGGGCGGCTGAGCAGGGCCTGAATGGCGTCGGCAACGCGCGTTTCGCCCGCGACGAGCCGCGCCACCGCGTCGGTGATCGGCATGTCGATCGCATCGGCGCGTGCGGCGGCGGCGATCACCGGGGCGCTGAACGCGCCTTCGGCAACGGTGCGGCGGTCGGCCATCAGGGCCGCTGCGCTCTCGCCGCGCCCCAGCCCTTGGCCGAGCGCGAAATTGCGCGAGTTGGATGATGTGCAGGTAAGGACGAGATCGCCGAGCCCGGCGAGTCCGGCGAGCGTTTCAGCCAGCGCCCCGCGCGCGAGCCCGAAGCGCGTCATCTCGGCAAAGCCGCGGCTGATCAGCGCGGCGCGCGCGTTGAGCCCCAGCCCGGCCCCGTCGACGATGCCGCAGGCGATGGCGAGGACATTCTTGATCGCGCCGCCGATTTCGGCGCCGATCATGTCGGTCGACACATAAGGACGAAAATGCGGGCGGGCGAGCGCGCGGGCGAGCGCCTCGGCGAGCGCGGGGTTTTCAGCAGCGAGCGTGATCGCGGTCGGCAGCCCCGCTGCGACCTCGTGCGCGAAGGTCGGCCCCGACAGCACGGCGAAGCCGCGGCCGGGAAAGATTTCGCGCGCGATGTCGATCGGAAAGTCAAAGCTGCCCGCCTCCATCCCCTTGCTGCAGAAGATCAGCGGCGCATCGCCTGCGGGCAGCGCCGCGAGCACGGCGCGCAGATAGGGCACCGGCACGACGACGAGCAGCGCGTCGAGTCCCGACAGCGCGCCAAGGTCGCTCGTTGCCGTGAGCGAAGGCGACAGCGCCGCACCGGGCAGGAACAGTGGATTGCGATGCTCGGCGTTGATCGCCGCCACGACGTCTTCCTCGCGCGCCCACAGGCGCACCGGTGCGCCCTCGGCGGCGAGAAGCTGGGCGAGTGCCGTGCCCCAGGCGCCGCCACCGACGACGCCGAACTTTTCAAATGACGTCATGCAGTCGCGCGTCATGCCTTTACTCCGGCGCCGCGTACCGCTTCGGCGGCGGGATCGAGCGGCCAGCGCGGCCGCGCCGCCGTGTCGAGCGGATCGCTGAGCCCCGCGGCGAAGCGCTCGACGCCCGCCCAGGCGATCATCGCGCCATTGTCGGTGCAGAGCCACAGCGGCGGCGCGACAAAGGGCTTGTCGAACGCGGCGGCGAGGCCGGTGAGCGCGGCGCGGATTGCGCCATTGGCAGCGACGCCGCCCGCGACGACAAAGGCGGTGGCTTCGGGGCAGGCGGCGAGTGCGATGCGGCTGCGATCGATCAGGCAGTCGACCACCGCTTGCTGGAAAGACGCGGCTACGTCTGCGGGACGGTGCGCGCCCGATGCGACCGCGCGCGCCACGGCGCTCTTGAGACCGGCGAAGGAGAAATGCGGTTCGGCGCTACCGACCAGCGGGCGGGGGAGCGGCACCGCATGCGGATCGCCGTCCGCCGCAAGCCGTTCGACCGCCGGACCGCCCGGATAGCCGAGCCCGAGCAGCTTTGCGGTCTTGTCGAAGGCCTCGCCCGCGGCGTCGTCGATCGTGGTGGCAAGCCGCCGATAATCGTCGACACCGCGCACGAGCAGAAGCTGGCAGTGCCCGCCGGAGACGAGCAGCAGCAGATAGGGAAAGCGAAGGTCGGGGTCGGCGAGCCGCGGGCTGAGCGCATGGCCTTCGAGATGGTTGATCGCGATCAGCGGCTTGCCCGCGGCATGGGCGAGCGCCTTGCCGGTGACCAGCCCGACCATGACGCCGCCGATCAGCCCGGGGCCGGCGGTCGCGGCGATGGCATCGACGTCGGCGAGCGTCACCCCGGCATCGGCGAGCACGCCTTCGACGATCGGGGCGAGGCGGTCGACATGCGCGCGCGCCGCGATTTCGGGAACGACCCCGCCATAGGGCCTATGCTCGGCCTCCTGTCCCGCGACCCGATGCGCGAGGATGCGCCTGTCGTCGGTGACGAGCGCTGCCGCGGTTTCGTCGCAGCTCGATTCGAGGCCAAGGATGAGAGACATAATGTTGCGCCCCCTTACCCGTGCCAGGGGGGCGGGGGCAAGCGGCGGACGATCGAGTCCCTGCAAGACCGTGCGCCACCTTTTCTTTCGCGCGCCGAAGCCCTAGCAGGCGCGCATGGCATCGATTCCGCTTCCCACGCCCGACCGCCCGCTCCGCCTCGGTACGCGCGCCTCGCCGCTGGCAATGGCGCAGGCCAATATGGCCGCCGCGGCGCTGATCGCCGCCTATGGCATCGCGCCCGAGGCGATCGAAATCGTTCCGATGACCGCCACCGGCGACAAGATCCAGGACCGCGCGCTCGCCGAGGTAGGCGGTAAGGCGCTGTGGACGCGCGAGCTCGACGCGGCGCTCGACGGTGGGCGGATCGACATCGCCGTGCACAGTCTGAAGGATGTCGAGACGCTGCGTGATCCGCGCTTCGCGCTCGGCGCCATGCTCGAGCGCGCCGACCCGCGCGACCGGCTGGTGGTTCGCGACGGGATCGCGGCTGCGGCGATCGCCGACCTGCCGCACGGCGCGCGGCTGGGTACGAGCAGCCCGCGCCGCGCCGCGCAGGTCCGCCGCCTGCGCGCTGACCTCGAAACGACGCTGCTGCGCGGCAATGTCGCGACGCGGCTCGGCAAGCTGGCGGCGGGGGAGGTCGATGCGACTCTGCTCGCCGCGGCGGGGCTCGAACGGCTTGGCATGCATGCGGTCGGAACCGTGCAGCCGGCGGAGATACTCTTGCCCGCCGCGTCGCAGGGCGCGATCGGTATCGAATGCCGCGCCGACGATGCGGCCACGCTGGCGCTGCTGCGCGGGGTCGATCACGAACCCACCCACCGCGCGGTTGCGGCCGAACGCGCGTTTCTGGCGGCGCTCGGCGGCGATTGTCGGTCGCCGGTTGCGGCCTATGCGCGCTGGCTGGCCGACGGGACGCTGCGCCTCGATGCCGAAATCTATTCCGAAGATGGCGCCGACCATGCGATCGGCGAGACGCTGGTGCCCGATCCGGCCGCAGCCGAAGCGCTGGCGCGGCGTCTGCTGGTCGAGGCCCCCGAATCGGTGCGGCGCCTGTTCGCGGCATGACCGAATCGCTGCCGCTACTCGTGACGCGCGCCGACCCCGGCGGCGCGGCGACGGTGGCGCGGGCGCAGGCGCTGGGGCTCGACGCGCGCAGCATGCCGCTGTTCGCCGCGCGCGCGATCGACTGGACCTTGCCCGATCCCGCGGGTTTCGACGCGCTGCTTGTCACGAGCGCGCAGGCGATGCGGCTGGCCGGACCCGGTTTGCAGGCGCTTGCCGCGCTGCCCGTTCATGCCGTGGGCGCCGCGAGCGCTGCAGCCGCGGAAGCCGCGGGCCTGCGCGTCGTGGAAGTCGGTACGCGCGATGGCCAACAGCTTCTTGATGGCATGACGTCCAGAAATTATCGCCATATCCTGTGGCTTTGCGGCCGCGATCATAGCGCGCTGGCGGCGCGCGATGCTGCGTTGACCCCGCTGCCCTGCTATGCGGTCGATCCCGTCGAGCCGCCCGCCGATTGGGCCGCGCTGATCGCTGCGCCGGCGGTGCTGCTCGCCCATTCGGGGCGCGGTGCGGACCGGATCGCGGCGCTGACCGAGGGCCAGCGCGGGCATTTGACGCTTGTCGCGATAAGCCCCGCTGTGGCAGCAAGGGCCGGGGGGGATTGGCAGGCGATCGCGCTTGCCGACCGGCCCGACGATGCGGCGATGGTGGCACAGGCCCGCGCTTTGTGCCACAAGAGCCCCAGACAGGGTCGTGCGAAAGAATAATATGGCAATCGAAAACGACAAACCCGTGCGTATGGACGATGGCGTCCGCAGCAGGGGGCTATCGTTCCGGACGTTGATAATTGCGGCGCTCGCGCTGCTCGTGGTCGGGATCGTCGGCGGCGGCTGGGCGATGAGCCGGCTGCTGACCGGCAAGGATGTGCCGCCGGTCGCCAAGGTCGCCGATGTCCCCGCGACCGGCACCGCGCCGGCCGCGGCGCCCGCCGGAGCCGCACCCGATGCGGGGCAGAGCGGGCAGCCGGCGCTGGTCGTCGCGCCTGTCGATGGCGCGAACGCGCTGGCGGCGCGCGTGGCCGAGCTGGAACAGCGGCTGTCGCGCCTCAATCTCGAAGCGGCGTCGGCGTCGGGCAATGCCTCGCGCGCCGAAGGGCTGCTGGTCGCCTTCGCGGTGCGCCGTGCGCTCGATCGCGGTCTGCCGCTCGGCTATCTCGAGGCGCAGCTGCGCCTGCGCTTCGGCGACGACCAGCCCAATGCGGTCAAGACGATCATCGATACGTCGCGCGATCCGGTGACGCTGGAGCAGTTGCGCGCCGAACTCGACGCGCTGGCGCCCGAACTCGTCGGTCGCAGCGACGGCGGCGGCAGCTTCTGGACCGGCTTGCGCCGCGAGGTCAGCGAATTGTTCGTCGTGCGTCCGGCGGGCACCCAGTCGCCGCGTGCATCCGAACGGCTCGATCGCGCGCGCCGCTATCTGGCGGGCGGGCAGGTCGACAAGGCGATCGAGGAGGTGCAGGCGATGCCCGGCGCCGCCGAAGCGAAGGACTGGCTGATCGCGGCGCGCCGCTATCATGAGGCGCGGCGCGCGCTTGACCTGATCGAGACCGCGGCGATATTGGAGCCGCGCGACGGACCGACCGCCGCGATGGCCCGCAAGCCGGGCGATCCGACCTCCTGAGCGGGCCTGTATCGACGGGTCCGCGCTTTTGAAGAAAGCTGACCCATGGCCCTCGCCGATCCGCAGCGCATCGAAGCGCTCGACCCGTTCGATCCTCTCGCGCTCGACGCGCAGCTTTCGGAAGAGGAGCGGATGGTCCGCGATGCGGCGCGCGCCTATGCGACCGGCGAGCTGTTGCCCCGCGTCACCTCGGCCTTTCTCGACGAACGCTTCGACCGCGAGATCATGTCGGAAATGGGCGCGCTCGGCCTGCTCGGCGCGACGATCGACCCCAAATATGGCGGCGCGGGGCTCAATTATGTGAGCTACGGCCTGATCGCGCGCGAAGTCGAGCGCGTCGATTCGGGCTATCGCTCGGCCTGTTCGGTGCAAAGCTCGCTCGTGATGCACCCGATCAATGCCTATGGCAGCGAAGAGCAGAAGATGCGCTTCCTGCCCGGCCTCGCCTCGGGCGAGCTTGTCGGCTGCTTCGGCCTGACCGAACCCGACGCCGGCAGCGACCCCGCCGGGATGCGCACGCGCGCCGAGAAGATCGCGGGCGGATACCGGATCAAGGGCGCGAAGATGTGGATCACCAATTCGCCGATCGCCGACGTCTTCGTCGTGTGGGCGAAGTCCGACGCGCACGACCGCGCGATCCGCGGCTTCATCCTCGAAAAGGGCATGAAGGGCCTGTCGGCACCGAAGATCGAGGGCAAGGTCAGCTTGCGCGCGTCGATCACCGGCGAGATCGTGATGGACGGGGTCGAAGTCGGCGAAGACGCGCTGCTGCCGCATGTCTCGGGGCTGAAGGGGCCGTTCGGCTGCCTCAACCGCGCGCGCTACGGCATCGGCTGGGGCGCGATGGGCGCGGCCGAATTCTGCTATGAGGCGGCGCGCAATTATACGCTCGACCGCAAGCAGTTCGGGCGCCCGCTGGCGGCGAACCAGATCGTCCAGCTGAAACTTGCCAATATGCTCACCGAAATCGCGCTCGGCACCCAGGCGGCGCTGCGCGTCGGCCGGCTGATCGACGAAGGGCATCTCGCGCCTGACATGATCAGCTTCCTCAAGCGCAACAATTGCGGCAAGGCGCTCGATATCGCGCGGGTGGCGCGCGACATGCACGGCGGCAACGGCATCTCGGCCGATTATCATGTGATCCGCCACGCGGTGAATCTGGAAACCGTCAACACCTATGAAGGCACGCATGACGTCCACGCGCTGATCCTCGGCCGTGCGATCACCGGCATCAGCGCCTTTGCCTGAGGCATCGTCGCCGGCGCCGGTGGCCAAGCCCCTCGCGGGACTGCGCGTCGTCGAACTGGCGCGCGTGCTCGCGGGGCCGTGGAGCGGGCAGTTGCTCGCCGACCTCGGCGCCGAGGTGGTTAAGGTCGAGCGCCCCGGCGCTGGCGACGATACGCGCCAATGGGGGCCGCCCTTCGTCACCGGCGCGGCGGGCGAAAATCTGGGCGCCGCTTATTATCACAGCTGCAATCGCGGCAAGCGCAGCGTCGCCATCGACATCGCGACCGCCGAGGGGCAGGCGGCGGTGCGCGCGCTGATCGCCGAAGCCGATGTCGTCATCGAAAATTACAAGGTCGGCGGACTCGTCAAATATGCGCTCGACCCTGCGACGCTGCGCGCCGATTTCCCGCGTCTGATCGTCTGTTCGATCACCGGCTTCGGCCAGACCGGCCCTTATGCGCGCCGCGCCGGTTACGATTTCATCGTCCAGGCGATGAGCGGCTTCATGTCGCTGACCGGCGAACCCGACGGGCCGCCGCAAAAGGCGGGGATCGCCTATGCCGACATCTTCACCGGCATGTATGCGACCGTCGGCATATTGGCGGCGCTGCGGCGTCGTGACGCCACGGGGGCTGGCGCGCATGTCGATATGGCGCTGCTCGACAGCCAGGTCGCGGTGCTCGCCAATCAGGCCGCCAATTATCTGGCGAGCGGCGTCGCGCCCAAGCGGATGGGCAATGCCCATGTCAATGTCGTGCCCTATCAGCTGTTCGCGACCGCCGACGGCCAGCTCGTCGTCGCGGTGGGCAATGACAGCCAGTATCGCAAGCTGTGCGCGATCCTCGGCGCACCCGAATGGGCCGAAGACCTGCGCTTCGTGACCAATGCGGCGCGGCTCGCCAATCGCGCCGCGCTCATTCCGCTGCTCGCCGCAAGGATCGCGACGTGGGACGCGCAGCCGCTTTCGCTCGCGCTCGAAGCCGAGGGCGTTCCGGCGGGGCCGATCAACGATCTGGCGGCGGTGTTCGCCGATCCGCAGGTCATGGCGCGCGGCATGCGCATCCGGCCCGACGGCGCCTTTATCGACGGCGTGGCGAGTCCGATCGTGATCGATGGCGAGCGCATGGTTGCCGCCACCGGCGCGCCGCCGCTACCCTAAACCGCCGAGCCTCTGTCCGGCGACCAAAAGAAAAGGGGCGCCGCAGCGGGCGCCCCTTCATTTTTGATTCCGGTGCCGTCCGCCGGTCAGAACTTTACGCCTGCGCGCACCGTGAATGTGCGCGGCGCGCCATAATAGGCGGTGCGGATGCTGCCGATGCTGGAAAATTCCTGGCCGTCGGTCTTGTAATGCTTGTCCGAAAGATTCTGACCATAGATGCCGAGGCTCAATTTACGGTCGGCATCCTCCCAGACGATCCGGGCATCGTGCAGCCAGTATCCCGGCTGGAAAAGCCCGTCGATCCGGGTGGTCGTCCCGATAATCGTGTTGTCGACGGAAAGCGCCGTTTCGGAACGATAGCGGCTCTGGCCCCCGATTGTCAGGAAGCCCGCGGAACCGAGGTCCGCTTCATATTGGGCGCCGAAGCGCATCGTCCATTTCGGCGCGAACGCGGGGCGCTGAAAGGCGCGGCTGCCGTTCGGGAAACGCACGTCGTTGAATTCCCGATAGTCTGCGTCGAGATAGCCGATCTGGGTGTCGAGTAACAGGCCGCGAACCGGCGTCAGGCCGAGTTCGAGCTCGGCGCCGCGGATACGCAGTTTGCCGGCATTGAGCACGCTGAGCACGGGGGTGGGCAGATTGGTTACCGGATCGACGTCCATGCCCGAAACCCGGGCCTGGAAATCCTTATAGTCGCTGTGGAAGGCCGCGATGCTGAAACGGGCGAGCGTTCCGAACGAGCCCTTGAAGCCGGCTTCATACGACCAGACGGTCTCCGGTGCATAGGCGGTGGATTCCGTCGCGCTGTTTGCGCGGCCGTTGAAGCCGCCCGATTTGAACCCCTTTGCGGCGCGCGCGTAGACCATCAGATGGTCGTTGAAACGATAGTCGGCCGAAACCATCGGCGACCAGTCGTCCCAGCTCCGATCGGGCTGAAAGATGTAAGGCGCCGCGCTCGCAAACAAGGGGTTGCTGGAGAAGGTCGATGTCGTGCGCCAATAATCTTTCTTCTCGTCGGTATAGCGAAGGCCGGCCGAAAGCCGCAGCGCTTCGGTCAGCGAGAAGCTGACATTGGCATATGCGGCATAGCTTTTCGTCGTCAGCCGGTCGTCGATCGTGCGCAGGAAGGTGGGATTGCCGAACGCCGGACCAATCAGATCGTCGGCATAGGCTTCCTGATGCGAACGGATATTCTCGTTGAGATAATAGAGGCCGCCGACCGCTTCGATACGATCGCTGCTATAGGTCAACTGCAATTCCTGACTGAACTGCTTTTGATGGACATCGACCAGAACGTCTCCGATCTGGAGCTGTGTCGCGTCGATGTCGATATAATCCTTTGTCGCCAGGCGGCGATAAGCGGTAATCGATTTCAGCGTCAGATTGTCCGTGACATTCCATTCCGCGGTGGCGCTGGTGCCCCAATGCCGCAACTTGGTCGAGTTGGGCAGGCTTGGGGTTGTGCGGCCGGTGAAATCATAGCTGCCGGGATTGGTCGGAAGCGCGAGCGCGGTGCCGCCGAACAGATAGGTCAGCGAATTGAGCGGCTGACCCACCGTCAAGGCGCCATCGTCGCGCGAATAGTCGATCGACACGTCGAAACGGAAATCGCTGCTCGGCGTGAAGGCGAGGGCGCCGCGGGCCGCGATGCTGTCCTTGTCATTATAGCCGCGATCGAGCACCGGATCCTTGACATAGCCGTCGCGCTTGCTGCGCATGACGGCAAAACCCGCCGCCAGCGTGTCCGACACCGGGCCCGATGCCGAGGCCTTGACCTCGAACTGATCGTAAGAGCCGTAGGCCGCCGACAGGCCGCCCTGAAATGTCTGGCCCGGCTTGCGCGTGACGACTTTCAGCGCGCCGCCGATGGTGTTCTTTCCATAGAGCGTACCCTGGGGGCCTCGCAGAACCTCGACGCGCTCAAGGTCCAGAAGGTCCAGTTGGGTGCCGCGGATGCGGCTGTAATAGACGTCATCGACATAGACGCCGACGGCGGGATCGAAGGTTTGCAGCGCATCCGGCTGGCCGATGCCGCGAATATAAATATTGGTGGCGTTCGACGAGCCACGGCCCTGAACGATGTTGAGGTTGGGCACGGCGCCCTGAAGCCCCGTCGTATCATTGGCCTGGATGCGATCGAGGGCGCGGGCGGAAAAGGCCGATACCGAAACCGGGACGGTTTCCAGCCGTTCTTCGGTGCGACGGGCCGTCACGACGATCTGTTCGCTGGCACTGTCGTCGGCGGAGTTGGCGCCTTCGTCCTGAGCGAAGGCAGCAGGGGTGAAAGCGATCATCGAGAGCGCGGTCGAGGCCAGAACGGCACGACGCAGCGGGCGAGCGAAGGAACGCATGATGTGTCTCCCATGTGACGGGTGACCCCTCGTCACCCTTTGCGTTTTTTTGGGCCGGTCCTTGCCAAGCCGCGCCGCACCCAATAATGAAACCTGAACCAAGTTTCAACTTGGAAGTTGTGAAGGCTATATTTTGCCCTCCGGTGATGCAAAAAGGCCACGCAAGGGGGCCGCCGGACTTTCGGGGCGGAGAGGGAAGGCACAAGATGGATCAGCCGCGATCATCGGCACCACCGGGCGAAGGGGGCGCAGGCCCCGTCGATACGGCGGCGCCGGGCAATCCCGACAAGGCGCCGCGCACCGAACGCGGGCGGCGCACGCTGCGCAAGCTGCTCGACGCCGCGGCGATCGAATTCGGCGAGCGCGGGTTTCACGACGCGTCGATCAGCGGCATCACGCGCCGCGCCGGAACCGCGCTGGGCAGCTTCTACACCTATTTCGATTCGAAAGAGGAAATCTTCCAGGCGCTCGTCCGCTATATGAGCGAGCAACTCCGCGACCATGTCACCCCGCTGGTGCAGGCGGCGCCCGACGAAATCGCCGCCGAACGTGTCGGCCTTGAATCCTTTCTGCGCTTCGTGCGCGAGCACAAGGAAATCTATCGCATCATCGACGAGGCCGAATTCGTCGATTACGCCAGCTATCGCCGCCACTATGAAACCACGGTCGAACGTATGCGCCAGCGGCTGGAAAATGGCGCAGCGCGGGGCGAAATCCGCGCCGACGCGGGCGAGGTCCACGCCTGGGCCATCGCCGGCATGAACGTCTTTCTGGGCATGCGCTATGGCCTGTGGGACGAAAGCGCCGACATCGCCGACGTCGCCCGGATCGCCAACGACATGCTGGCGAACGGGCTCAGGAAGAAGGATTGATGCGGACTGGCGACGGCAATATTCGCCGAAAACAATGACATTGCCGGGCGTTGCGATTGACGGCCCGCGCCGATGTTCTAGCGTCTGGCACCGTTCGCCATAAAGGATCGTCATGACTTACGCGCAATCCGCCCGGATGACCTTCGCCAACATGCTGGGCACGCTCGATCACCTCGCCGGCAAGGCCATCGATGCCGGAGTGTCCGATGACGTGCTCGCGGACAAATTGACCGACGACATGTTTCCGCTCGAACTGCAGTTCCGAGTTGCCCTCAATCAGGTGGTGTTGGCGCTCAATCAAGTCGGCGGACAGGCGCTACCGCTCGAAGAGGTAGCCTACCGGTCGCTCGCCGAGGTGCGCCAACGAATTTCTGCGATTCGCTTGCTGGTCGAACAAACCGGCCCTGCCGAATGGGCCGACGCCGATGCCCTCGTCGACCTGACCTTGCCCAATGGCGTGCGCTTCCTGATGTCGGCGGAGGAAGACATCCGCGACTGGATCCTTCCGAACTTCTACTTTCATGTCACGATGGCCTATGCCTTGCTGCGCAATGCGGGTTTGGTCATCGGAAAGATGGATTTCATACCCCATATGGCGCGCTACAGGGCATCGACAGCGGAATAGAAAGAATGTCCCGGGCTTCTTGATGCCGCGCCTTCGCGGCTCAGACGCGCGAAATCAGGAAGATTGCATGTTCGGCGCGCCAGGTTGCGGCGGCGGCGCTGGTCGGCTTGTCGCCCGACAGATACCAGGCCGCCTCAACGCCGATCCCGCGCGCGCGCACCAGCTCGCGAAAATCGGCGACGGTGACATGGTGGATGTTCGGCGTTTCATACCATGCGACGGGCAGCAGGCGCGTCACCGGCATCCGCCCGTTCCACAAGAGCGCGAGCCGCACGCGCCAATGCGCGAAATTGGGAAAGCTGACGAAGGCGCGCGGGGCGATGCGCAGCAGTTCGGCAATGACGCGGTCGGGGCGCTCGGTCGTCTGCAGCGTCTGCGACAGGATCGCATAATCGAACGCATCGTCGGGATAATCGGCAAGGTCGTGGTTTGCGTCGCCCTGCACCACCGATTGGCCGCGCGCGATCGCCGCGGTGACGTTGGCCGCATCGATTTCGAGTCCGCGCGCATCGACGCCCTTATCGCGGAGCGCCGCGATCAGGTCGCCGTCGCCGCAGCCGACGTCAAGGACGCGGGTGGCCGCCGGCACCGCGCCAGCGATGATCGCAAGGTCGGGACGCAGCGCCATGCTCAGCCGCCGTTCCGCAGCGCACCGGCGACGAGGCGGTCGAGCGCCGGGACGTCGAGCAGGAAGCTGTCGTGGCCGAACGGTGCCGACAGTTCGACGAAGCTTGCCGCCGCGCCGACGCTTTGCAGCGCCTGGACGACGCGGCGCGATTCGCTGGTCGGATAGAGCCAGTCGGTATCGAAGCTGACGAGCGTGAAGCGCACGTCGCTCGCTTTGGCGAATGCGCCGGCGAGCCGCCCATCGTACGGTTCGGCAAGGTCGAAATAGTCCATCGCGCGCGTGATGTAGAGATAGGCGTTGGCGTCAAAGCGGTCGGTAAAGGCCAGCCCCTGATGGCGCAGATAGGATTCGACCTGGAAATCGGCGTCGAAGCCGAAGCTCTTGGCATCGCGCGCCTGCAGCCGGCGGCCGAATTTTTCGGTCAGCCCGGCTTCGGACAAATAGGTGATGTGCGCCGCCATGCGCGCGACCGACAGCCCTTTGGTCGGGGCGCGGTCGCTGCCGTAATATTGGCCGTCCTGCCAGTCGGGATCGGCCATGATCGCCTGCCGCCCCACCTCGTGAAAGGCGATATTCTGCGCCGAATGGCGCGCGGCGCTTGCGATCACCACCGCGGACGCCAGCCGCTCGGGATAGGCCGCGGCCCAGCCGAGCGTCTGCATTCCGCCCATCGACCCGCCGATGACGGCATGAAGCCGCGCAATCCCCAGATGATCGAGCAGCATCGCCTGCGCGCGCACCATGTCGGCGATGGTGATGACGGGAAAAGCCATGCCGAGCGGCGCGCCGGTGGCCGCATCGGGGGTCGCTGGCCCGCTCGTCCCCATGCAGCTGCCGAGGACGTTGGCGCAAAGGACGAAATAGCGGTCGGTGTCGACGGGCTTGCCGGGGCCGACCATGCGCGCCCACCAGCCCGGCTTGCCTGTCGCCGGGTGATCGCTCGCGACATATTGGTCGCCGGTCAGTGCGTGGCAGACGAGCACCGCGTTCGACCGGTCGGCGTTGAGCGTGCCATAGCTTTGATAGGCGATCGTTACCGACGGCAACGCCTGGCCGCTGTCGAGCGGCAGGGGCCGGTCGATCGTCACGCTCTGGTGCCGGATCTGGTGGAGGAGGCTCGCCATGCTTTCCGGGGCGCTAGGCCGGTGCGCGAAGGCTGTCAACGTACTGGACTCGGCGCGCACAGCCGTTAAACGGCGCCGCATGACCGGTGACAGCAAAACCCTCGCCCCCAAGCCGTGGATCAGCGGCATCGCCCCCTATGTGCCCGGCAAGTCGGCGGGCGCCGACGGCCGGCCGCTGATCAAGCTTTCGGCGAATGAAAATCCGCTCGGCACCGGCGACAAGGCGCGCGAAGCCTTTCGGGCGTCGCAGGCCGCCGCCGACG
Organism: Sphingopyxis terrae subsp. terrae NBRC 15098; assembly: GCF_001598815.1. GTDB lineage: Bacteria > Pseudomonadota > Alphaproteobacteria > Sphingomonadales > Sphingomonadaceae > Sphingopyxis > Sphingopyxis terrae. The sequence continues at coordinate 104,669 of NZ_BCZQ01000016.1, forward strand.
CGCTCTCGCGCTATCCCGATCCGGGCGCCGACGTGCTGCGCGCGGCGATCGCGGCGAAGTTCGGGCTCGATCCGGCGCGCGTCATCTGCGGCAACGGGTCGGACGAACTGCTTCACCTCGCGGCCGGCGTCTATGCCGGCGAAGGCGACGAAATCCTGTATGTCCGCTACGGGTTCTCGGTATACGAGATTGCGGCCCGGCGGGTTGGCGCGGTGCCGGTCGAAGCCGACGATCGCGACTATGCGACCGATGTCGATGCGCTGCTCGCCGCGGTGACCGACAAGACCCGCGTCGTCTATCTCGCCAATCCGAACAATCCGACCGGGACGCTCGCGACGAAGGAAGAGGTCGCGCGTATCCACGCCGGCCTGCCCGGCGACGTGCTGTTCGTGATCGACCAGGCCTATGCCGAATATCTGGATGCCGATCAGGATGATGGCGGCCTCGAACTGGCGAAAAAAGCGCCCAATGTCTTCGTCACGCGCACCTTTTCGAAGATCCACGGGCTGGCGGCCGAGCGGATCGGCTGGGGCTATGCGAGCGCCGAAGTGATTTCGGCGCTGCACCGTATCCGCCTGCCCTTCAACGTCACGCGCGCCGGACAGGCGGCGGCGGTCGCGGCGCTGGCCGATGATGATTTCGTCGCGCGCAGCCGCGCGCATAATGCGAAATGGCGCGCCTGGCTGGCGGGCGAGATCGAAAGCCTGGGTAACCACGGGCTGCGTATCGTCCCGTCGGCGACCAATTTCCTGCTCGTGCTGTTCGAAGGCGCGATCAGTGCCGAGACGGTCTACAACCGGCTGATGGAGGCGGGCTATATCGTCCGCTGGCTGCCCGGACAGGGCATCCCGCAGGCGCTCCGCATGACGATCGGCACCGAAGACGAGACGCGCGGGCTCGCGGCGGCGATCCGCGCCGCGATCGCCGCGGGCTGACCGGCATGGCGCGCGCGATCGGGCGGGTTGCGATCGTCGGGCTGGGCCTGATCGGATCGTCGGTGGCGCGCGCGATCAAGGCGAAGCTGCCCGATATGGCGGTGACCGGCCATGATGCCGATCCCGATGTCCGCGCCGAAGCGCGGGCGCTCGGCTTTTGCGACGCGGTGAGCGACGATGCGGCGGAGGCGGTGGAGGGCGCCGATCTGGTGATTCTGGCGGTGCCGGTGGGGCGTATGGCGGAGGCCGCCGCGGCGATCGCGCCTGGCCTGTCCGCGCATGCAATCATTTCGGACGTCGGATCGTCGAAGGCAGGGGTGGGCGCCGCGCTGCGCGCCGCATTGCCCGGCCATGTCGTCGTGCCCGCCCATCCCGTCGCGGGGACCGAGAACAGCGGCCCGGCCGCGGGCTTTGCCACGCTGTTCGATGGTCGCTGGTGCATCGTCACCCCGGCGCCGGACGCGCCCGCCGATGCGGTCGCCGCGGTGACGGGACTGTGGCAGGCGCTCGGCGCGAAGGTCGAGACGATGGACGCGGCGCATCACGACATGGTGCTGGCGGTGACAAGCCATCTGCCGCACCTGATCGCCTATACGATCGTCGGCACCGCCAGCGAGCTCGAGGAAGTGACCGAGAGCGAGGTCATCAAATATTCGGCGGGCGGTTTTCGTGATTTCACGCGCATCGCGGCGAGTGACCCGGTGATGTGGCGCGACGTGTTCCTTGCGAACCGCGACGCGGTGCTCGCGACGCTGCAGCGCTTCAACGAGGATCTGACGGCGCTCCAGCAGGCGATCCGCCGCGGCGACGGCGACCGGCTCGAAGACTGGTTCACGCGGACGCGGGCGATCCGCCGTTCGATCATCGAGCAGGGTCAGGACGATGCGGCCCCCGATTTCGGGCGGAAACACTGACCGTCGCCCCCGCGAAGGCGGGGCGACGACCGTTATTCCTATTGCTCGGCCGGCCTTTCCAGCAGTGCTTCGGGCGGGTTGAGCGCGTTGATCGCGCGCCAGACGCGTTCTTCGGCTTCCTCGCGCGGCAGGCCGGCGGGGATGGTGTCGCCGATGCGATAGGTGATGGTTCCCGGCCATTTGACCCAGCGGTGCGGCGGATAGGCGATGCCGCTGTTGACCGCGACGGGGATCACGGGGACGCCCAGCATGCGATAGACACCCGCGAAGCCCGACCGCAGCGGCGGCGCCTTGCCGTGCGGCACGCGCGTGCCTTCGGCGAACAGCACCAGCGGGCGACCGATCGCAAGCGCCGCCTTGGCCGCGTTCAGCATCGCGCGCATCGCCTTGCCGCCGCCGTCGCGGTCGACCGGGATCAGCCCGTAAAAGCGCGCCGCCTGTCCCCAGACGGGGATCGAGAATAATTGTTCCTTGGCGAACACCGCGGGCCATTTGAACAGCATCGGCTGTTCGATCGTCTCGAACGCGCCCTCATGCTTGAAGACATAGAGGACGGGGATGTCGGGCATCTCGCCCTCGACGATCACGCGGTGCCCCAGGATGAAGCGGCAGATCAGCCGGTGGAACTTCGCCCAGGTGCGCACGAACCCGCGCGTCGCATGGTGCGAGATCGGCAGCGTGACGATCGCGCCGATCGAGCAGATGCTGCTCATCAGGACGAAGGCGATCCAGAACAGGATCGAACGCACCAAGGCGATCGGATAGCTCACAGCCCGAGCAGGCCGCCCGCCAGACCGGCCAGATATTTGTGATATTCGCGAAACAGCGTCGAAAAGCTCGGCTGGCTGCGCACCGCATCGGGAAGGATCGTCACCTTCTTGTCCATCGCGCGGCCGAGTTCATATTCGGCGCGGCGCATGTGCCAGTCGGTGGTGACAAGCCGGATGCTCTTGTAGTTGCGCCGCGCAACCCAGCTCGCGACCTCGGTCGCGTTCGAGCGTGTATCCTCGGCTTCGAAGCCCAGCGCGACACAGCAATCGAACAGCTTTTGCGGTCGTTTATATTCGGCAGCGAGTTCCTTCGGCTTCACTTCGCGCGCGACGCCGCTGATCAGGAGCCGCTTGGCGCGCCCCGCCTCGAGCAGTTCCAGCCCGCGGTCGATCCGGCCGGGGCCGCCGGTCAGCACGACGATCGCGTCGGTCGTCTGGTCGCCCGCGGGCAGCGGCAAGAGCAGCGCGAACCACGCGAAGCCCAGCACCCAGGCCAGGAACAGGAGAGAGATCAGCCGTTTGATCATAATATCTTCTTGAGCGCGGCGAGCAGGGTCTGCCGCGCCGTCAGTGCCGCGAGCGCGATAGCCAATAGCGGCAGCGCCAGCAAGAGCGCCCAGCCGATCGGCCCGAGCGACGCGGTCGCGGCAAGTCCCGATGTCACGCGCGACCATTGCCAGCCGATCAGCAGCAGGATGGCGGCGGCCACCGCTGTGCCGAGCGCGACACCATAAGCCGTATCGATCGTGATGCGGCGCTGGAACAGGCGGGCGATCTGCTGGTCGGTCGCGCCGATCAGGTGCAGCATCTCGATCGTCGCATAATGGGTGCCCAGCGCGGCACGTGCCGTCATGATGACCACCGCGGCGTTGGCGAGCGTCATCAGGATAACGAGACCGCCCGCGATCCAGGCGAGCGAGCGGATCAACCGCGCGACGGGGCCGAGCCAATCGGCATGCGGGATGACGCGCGCGCCCGGTGCCTCGCGGGCGACGAGCGCACGCAACTGGCCCATATGGCCCGACCGATCCTCGCCGACGAAATCGACATCGACGAGCGCCGGCATCGGCAGCGAGCGCAGCACCGGATCGTCGCCGTCGGCGGTGCCGAACCATTGGCCGAGCGTCGCCTGCAACTCGGCCGGATCGACCGCGCGCGCCGATCGCACGAACGGTTGTGCAGCCGCCGCGCGGCGCAGCGCCGCCGCCTGCTCTGCGCGCAGCACGGGATTGGCGGTAACGATCTGCACCGTGACGCGCCCCGCAATTGCCTCGCCGATCGCATCCGCCGACCGCGCAAGGCCGACGCCGCCCGCGGCGGCCAGCAGGGTGAGCATCATCAGGATCGCGATGACCCACGGTGTCGGGCCCGACAGGCGGCGATCGGGAAGCAGGCGGCGATGCTGGACGGGAACGCGCGCGAAGATCATCGGCCTTCCATCCTAGGCGCGGTTCGGCGGATAGCGCAGCGCGCCGGTGGGATCGGACAGCCGCCCCTTTTCGAGCCGCATCATCTGGGCATTGTCGATGCGGCTGATCAGGTGGATGTCGTGGGTCGCGACGACGACCGTGGTGCCGAGGCGGTTGAGCGCCTCGAACAAGCCCAGCAGGCGCATCGCCATCTCGGGATCGACGTTACCCGTCGGTTCGTCGGCGACGAGCAGTTGCGGGCGGGCGATCACCGCGCGCGCGATCGCGACCCGCTGTTGCTCGCCGCCCGACAGCGTCGGCGGAAAGGCGTGCGCGCGTTCGCTCAGCCCGATCCAGCTCAGCATCTCGCCCACCGGGCCCGACAGATCCTCCTCGCTGACCCCGGCGATGCGCAGCGGCAGCGCGATATTGTCGCGCGCGCTCAAATGTGGGATCAGCCGGAAGTCCTGGAACACGACGCCGATGCGGCGGCGAAAGCCGGGCAGGCGCTGGCGCGGCATCGTCCCCAGATCCTCGCCGAACAGGCGCACGATGCCGCGGCTCGGCCGCTGCGCGAGGTAAAGCATCTTGAGCAGCGAGGTCTTGCCCGCGCCCGACGCGCCGGTCAGGAAATAGAAGCTGCCCGGCTGAAGGTTGAAACTGATGTCGGACAATGTCTCGGCATCGGGCCCGTAACGCAGGCCGACGCCGTCGAATTCGACCATTGCGCCGCCGGGTCGGCCGGGGGCGGTCGCCGTCATGACGCCACCATCGCGTGCCGCGATGCGCCTTGGTGCCGGTCGAAAAGGGGCGCCCCGCCGCTCATGTCGCTGCCTGTCGCACGGCTGTTTCGCGAGGACAAGCGCCAAGCGTCGGCTTTTCGACCGGCGCCCGCCATGTCTTGCCGGCACACCCGGCGCACGCGGCGCTTGCAACACCGCGGATCAGCGTGTTTAGAGAGACCCCATGATCCTGTCCTGCCCGTCCTGCCATACGCGCTATGTCGTCCCCGACACGGCGATCGGACCCAATGGCCGAACGGTGCGCTGTGCCAGTTGCCGTCATAGCTGGTTCCAGGAACCCGCTGCAGCGGCCCCGGCGGCGCCCGTGCCTGCAGCGCCGCCGGACCCGGAGCCGGTTTCGGCGCCCGAGGCCGCGCCTTCCGCCCCCGCGTCTGTATCCGCCGCGCCCGCAGTCGATCGCGAACCGGCCGCGCCGCCCATGGTCGAAGAGTCCGCGCCGCCGCCGCCGCAGGCCTTTGCGGTGACCGAGGCCGAGCCGCGCGTCATTCCGGCCAGCGAGGCCGAGCCGCCGCTGCCCTTCCGCCGCGCCCGGCGCAATCCCGCCAAGCGCTGGACGATGATTGCCGCTGCCGCCGCGCTGCTGATGATCGGCGCGACCGGGGCGTTGTACTGGTTCGGCCTGCCCGGCTGGGCGCAGGGTCTAGGCATTCCGGGGATGGCCGACGAACCCGATCTGGTGATCGAGCTGCCGCCCAATCAGGATCACCGCGAACTGCCCGACGGCACCATCTATTTCGCGGCGAGCGGGGTCATCATCAACCCGACCGATCGCGAACAGCGCGTGCCGCCGATCCTCGCCGAACTGCGCGATGCGCAGGGGACGATCGTCTATAGCTGGACGATCAAGCCGCCGGTGCGGATGCTGCCGCCGAACGAAAAGGTCAATTTTAGCGAGGCGAAGCTCGATATTCCGCGCCGCGCGACGCAGTTGACCGTCAGCTGGGCGCTCCCGAAAGGCTGAGCCTCAGCTACACCGCCGTGACGTCACGGCGTCACAGGCTGACGGCGGCGGCAAGCGACAGCAGAAAGCTGGTCAGCGTTGCGACGATGATCGGCGCGAAGCTGCGCCATCCCTGATCGAGCAGCAGCGCAAGCCGTGCCTTCATCGCCGTCGCGACGATCGCGAGCAATAGCAGCGCCTGCGCCCCGGTCGCCGCCGCGCCCTGCACCGGCTTCGGAATCGCGACGATCGAATTGATCGCGGCGATCAGCAGAAAGCCGGTGATGAACCACGGCAGGCGCAGCGGGATCTTGCGCTTTCCGGCGGGCGCGTCGCCGGCGCGGCCGAGCCACATGGCGACCAGCATCAGCATCGGGGCGAGCAGTGCGACGCGCGTCAGCTTGACGATCGTCGCGACCTCGCCCGCCTGCGGCGAGAAGGAAAATCCGCCGCCGATCGCCTGCGCGACGTCGTGGATCGACGCGCCGATCAGAAAGCCGGCCTGCGTGTCGGTCAGGCCGATTTCGGCGGCGAGAATGGGATAGAGCGACATGGCCAGCGCGCTCGCGACCGTGATCCCGACCAGCGTCAGCGTGAAGCGCGCCTGGTCGACGCGCTTGTCGCCGATCAGCGAATAGAGCGCGAGCGCCGCCGACGCACCGCAGATGGCGGTCGCGCCGCCCGCGAGCAGCGCGGCGTGGCTGTCCTGCCGGAACAGCCGCGCGCTCGCGACGGTGATCAGGATGACCGCGAGCATGATGACGACGAGCAGCGCAAAGGGAAGCGGACCCAGTTCGACGAGCTGTTCGGCGGTAATCCGGGCGCCGACGAGGACGATGCCGATCCGCAGCGCGGTCTGCGACATCAGGTCGAGCCCGGCGTGGGTGCGCTTGTCCTGCGACAGAAAACTCATCGCGAGGCCGATGAGCAGCCCCATCAGAACAAGCGGGGCGCCATAATGATCGGCGAGCCACGCAGCGGCGAGCGCCGCGATCGCGGTCGCAAAGGCGCCGGGGAAATAATCGTGCCACCGCCGCGCGGCCGGCGGCGTCGTTTCGAGTTGCAGTTCGCCATAAAGATCGGCGGCCATCGGCCAGCCCTGGTTCGTATCCGCCATCACCGTCCCCGCAGCGGCCGCCGCATCGCGACCCCGACGCCGCTTCGCATATCCGCGCCGCGCGGTCGATAGGCCATTGCTGGCAAGCGAAGCTCTTGCTAGAGGCCGCGCTCTACCGGCACCCGTAGCTCAGCTGGATAGAGCGCTGCCCTCCGAAGGCAGAGGTCACAGGTTCGAATCCTGTCGGGTGCGCCATTTCCATTTTTGGGTTGTTCAAGTCGAATAACATCTTGAATGGAAAGGATAATTCGGTGTTTCGAACGGCTCCTTTTGGGTCATAGACCAAATGCTTCGGAAAGGTGAGCCTGAGGGCCATCTTCTTCTCCGCAAGTGATCCATTCTTCCAAAGATTCCAAGGGCTTGCGAGAAACGCCAAGGCGTTTCGAAAGCTTTCGTCAAAGTCCCGCTTCGGCTGCGCTGCGCGAGCCATTTTGTCCTTCAAAAGCAGCTTCGTGCTTTCCAATTCCGCGATACGATTCTCGTATGCGCTGATCACCGTCGGGCTTTCAGCCTCGACGATCCGGTCAAGCAACTGCTTCACCTTGCGCTCGATTTCAGCGAGTTCCTTCTCAATCGCCTTGCGCGATTGATCGGCATTCATCGCCTGCTTGTTCCAGTGATTCCGGAACGCAGCAGCAGCCAGCTCGACCAGCTCTTTCGCCGGAGTGACAGAACGAAGAAGGGCTTCGAATGCGCCTTCCACTTTCTCCCGTGCATACGACTTGCCGCGAAGATCGCAGGCGCGCTGGCGGCAGAGGTAATACGGATAGGCCGCACCCTGTCTGCCCTTGCTGTAATTCGCTGTCAGAGGATTGCCGCATGACGGGCAGCAGATATGACCGCGAAGCGGGAAGTCCGCGCTCACATCGGCGCGGACGGCACCACGCGCTTTGCCCTTCAAGCGATCCTGAATCTCGTTGAACGTCTCGATGGAGATCAGCGGCTCGTGCTTGCCGAGGCGCGGTGCGACATTCCACGATGGAACATGCACAATCCCCGCATAGATCGGGTTCGTGAGTATCTGCTTCACGCGTTCATTAGATACCGAGCCATTCGCCATCTTCGGGACGGACGGCTGCGCTTCAAGGAAGCGCATCACTTCGGCTTGCGATGCAAACCGACCACTCGCAAATCCTTCGAGTGCTTCACGAAGCACCGAGGCGAGCGGTTCATTATGGACGAGCACTTTGCCGCCGCTGGAATGACGCGCATACCGGTAGCCCCAAACAGCCTGGAATACCCAGAAACCTTGCTGAACACGTGCTGTCATGCGGTTGAGCGTTTGCTCTGCATTCTTTTGCCGCGCGTGCTGACTGACACACGCGAGCAAATTCTCGACCAGCTTGCTGTCTGAGTCTTCGCCAAACTCGATTGACGGAGATTCTAGCGATGCGCCCGTAGCGCCGATATCTGCACGAAGCTGCAAATGCGCTTCGATGCCGCGCGCAAGGCGTGAGATATCGTCGATCACGACGACGTGAGAATGCTTGCGCGTCGAGCGCAAGAATTTGATCATCGCGTCCATACCTGGACGCTTGACCAAACTTCCCGACATATCGTCTTTGAATACCTCGACGACCTCATAGCCCTTGTGCTCGCAATAGCTGCGGCAGCGTTGCTCTTGTGAGGATAGGCCGTCAGTTCTGATTGTCTGCTGCGCAGATGATACGCGGCAATAGATAACGGCTTTCTTTGAATTTATGTCTGTCATGGCGCAATTTCCGGTTTGTTATGTTTTGTGATCGCGCCCTCATGACTGAGGTCAACAAGCATGGCGTTGCCAAGAGCTCTTATGTTACCATCTTCACGGCCATTTTGTGAAGAGTCCGAAGCTCCCTTTTCAAGAGCAAGCTCAGTGGGATCGAGACCCCAATCGGCAGCGGCAAACGCTGCCATGATGCTGTCAACGACTTGGATCGCCTCGTCTTTCTCGGCGTCCGTCATTCCTTCGATAGTCGCGACAATCGCGCGATATCCTTCGAGTTCCTCAGGTGTAATTCCGACAATCTCGTTCATCACAATCACCATCGCGCACGCTCGATGGCGAGCGGCCTGATGGGAATTCTGCGTGTCTGGTCAGAACAACGTGGGGGAAACTCGCGCAGAACACGCTTAGTTTGCGACCACATTATAATATAATCATAGCATGAATTGAACAAAAATTACAAGCTTTTCCGCAGAATTCTGCGGTTTCTATCGTTCCAGCCCGCGATCCTTGCTCATCATCTTGTCGCCTACTTCGCGAATTTTGTTCACGCGGCCTTGATGATCGTAGCGCACCCACTGTTTTGCAGCCCGCCACATTCGATCTTGCGGATTCTCAGTGGCGTAGGATGGCTTCAACTCCGGCGATGCGCCTTGCTTCGTCAGCAGGTCACGATAGCGAGCCTGCGTCAACGCAGGCTCGCACTTCTCGAAGCGCTCATTCATGCGCCGAATTGCGCCTTGAACGCGGACCTGAACGGCCCAATCGCGAAACGACATATTTGCGGCTTTGGAGAAACGCCGCGACAGCGCACCGCTTTTGTCATCCATCGCCCAATCCCTTGTGCAGATCGCGCACGTCGCGCACTTGTGTTCGCCACGGATCAACGGTGAAGTAGGGAACCGCATCGCTGATCAGCAGATGCGGCATCGATGCCACGCGGATGACCTGGCGCGTGGGGCCAAGTGCGATCACATCGCCCGCTTGAAGCACAGGCCGCTTCGTTTCCGAGAGATTGGCATTCGCCGTTTGAATGACACCGCCATTGTGACTGACACCACCTTGCAGGATGGTTTTCGTCCCCGACCACAGCTCGATGTCTTTCAAGAGATCAGGCTCCCACACCGATTTCATGGTGATGATGCCGACCTGATCTTCGATGTCTTTGACTTGCTCCTTCGACCATTGCGACGTGAGCGAGTTCCGACCTTGTGCGAAGAACCAGTAGCTCACGCCGAGGCCCCGATAGAGCCGCAGCGAGCGCAGGATGCTGGGCACGCGCGGCAGGTTCGCGAATTCATCGACAATGAAGGTTGTGCGCACCGGCCCGCGCGCCGCTGCGATCACTTCTGTCATCATCGCAATCAGCATCGAGACCCACGCTTTCGCGACATCGATGCGATTGGCAGGAAGGATGATAAAGATCGTCATCTTCTCGCGCTTGGCGCGCGTCAGATCGATATCGTGCGATGCGCAGGCATTGCCGAGCGACTTCCCAGGCTCGAATGCCGAGAGAGCCGATGCAGCTTCGCTGCGAATGGCCTCCCACTGCTTTTCCGCATTCACGCGCATCGATGCGAAGGCCTGTGCACGGCGCGCGATGGATTCGACGGACGACGACGCCATCATCGAAAATTCCATCGCGAAATGTTCGTCATCGCCATGCAGGAATGTCCACACGTCAGGCAGCGTGCATTGCTCGCGCATTTCATGCGCGAGATATTCAGCGCGCAGCGAACAAAGTTGGATTGCACCTTTGCGCACCCATGCGTTGTCACCATCACGCACGGGCGCAGGCATGACGATCTCGAAGATCGCTTCGGCTTCGCCATCCGGCGAGCCGCCAGCTTCGACCACTTCAATCAGCCGGAAGAGCGGATTCACATTCGTGTTCGGATAGCCGTGCAGGCCATAAGGATTGAAGTAGATGACCTCAGTGCCAAGCGTATCACGCCGATGCGCCGCACTGGAAAATGCTAGCTCACCGTCTTTGGCATCCACGACGACCAGCGTTCGATCATTCGAATGCGCGAGGTTCGGCTGGATCAGAGTTGTCCCCTTACCGCCGCCAGCACGATTGTAGGTGAGGAGGGACTCCTCGCCATTGTGAAAGATGAAGTGACCGAATGCGCCGAAGGCTCCGAGGAAGAGACCGGTGCTGTTCAGCAGCCCAGCCTTTTTGCAGTCCTCCAAATTACCAAGCCGCCCGTCGCCAAATGCGCCGGACGGCTCCGCAGTTGCCATCGCATCTTCTAGTTCTTCAGCTCGCTCGCGTGATCGACGTGCGTTGTCAGCCTCAGTCCAACCACGATGGAGCGCGAAGCCGCGCTCCATCCAGTTCAAAAAGCTCCCGCCGTGTCGCATCATCGTCCCTCCTGCATGAAGCGCGGCGGGGGCGGCAGATCGATTGGCGGCAAAGCATCGATGCGCTGACGAAGTGCATCTTCACTCGGCAGTGCGTTCACATAGCCAGTGAGATCGACATTGGCGCTCGTGACCGCCGCATCTTCGAGACGACCGCTCGCGATGCCGCGTTGACGTTCCGCTTCCGCGAGAACGGTGTCACCCGACCCAGGTTCAAGCCAGTTGAGCACAGTGCCCAATGCTTCAGCACCATTGGCAAGGCCGACATTTGCGCCACTTGCCTGAGCTGATTGTCCCATCTGCCGTTCGACATAGGCACCGCGCAGGCGATTGTTTGCTTCGACCTGCAACTGATTCAAAGCGACGGCCGCCTTATAGGCTTCGAGATACCCTTCGACGATTCGGGTATATTGCGCGTTGCGCTGCTCATAAGCCGCGCGCACCGCGTTCACATAGGCCTGCACTTCAGCATCGACCGCGCCTTCGTTTTCTTTCACTTCGCCAGCGACATCGCCGATATATTCGCCCGTGAAATCCTGAGGCCGATAACCTTCTGGCGCGAAGCGCACGGCGGCGAAGAAGATACCGCCGCAAATGATCACCGTAATTGCGGTGTTTGCGGCAGCCGGAATACGAAATTTGCGTTTGCGCCGTTTCGATTCAACACGCGGCGCAGCCGCGTGAATTACTTCCGTCCCGACCTGGCGCGCAGCGCCATCGTCATAGTCGAGCTTGTATTGAACGTCAGACATGAATTGTCCTCCATCGCGGGATTGCGATGGAGGACAGACATCATTGAACGGAGCGCGCGGTGGGGCAAACTCAGTTCAGAACACTTTTTGCAGCAGCAGGATCATGCGCTGCAAGCGCGATCCACAAAAGCTTGATGCGCGCTGCAATCTTCGGCGAGGCGGCGAGCCGACGAGGGCGCACACGCCCGCCGAGAAAATCGCCTGCCCATGACGCCGAATAATCATCACCGAAAATTCCATCGACATCGACGCGCAGCAGATCAATTTCAATTCCATCGTGATCGATCACGACAGCCTCGCAGCCGATGATCCGATCATAGACCCAATCAACCAGACGCCGCCGAGAGATACGCGGCTGAATTCGCGCATACTCAATCGCAAGATTGAAGATCGTGAAAGCCTCGCGCAGTATCGCAGGGCTTGGAACATAGATGATATCAGGTCCGCGTGAGCCGTTACGGTCATTGCAACGGCATTCGCCGCCAAAAGAATTTTGAGTGGTCATCACTCTCGCTCCTCATGTCTTGTGGGGAGCGGCCGCGCTTGGTTCTCCCAAGCCCTGATCAGTGATTTCTAAATGCCAGATGGGGGAAACTCAGTCCTCCGGACTGTCTCCGGAGAATTTCCGGAGATTTTGCACGCGACTCCGGAGCGCAGCCGGAGCGCGACGCACAAGTGCGCTTCACAATCGCCTCGACTGAATCTACGTCTCAGTCGGAGCAGGTGAAGGCGAAATGGATTACAGCGATTTCAAGAAGCTAAGTGGAATTTTGCGGGCGGACCTTCACGCCGCCCGTGAAGCCAAGGCGCAAACTTCAGCCTGCTTGTTCCAGATGATCCAAGCCTTTCAGGATTATTCGGCGCGCGAGCGCCCCGAGAAGTACAAATCCTTTGTCGAGTTTGCGGAGGCCTATCGCCCGATTTATCAGGTTGCCTTCCCGTCAGACATGGCAACTGCTCGCGCACAGGTTGGCCGCAAATGCGAGGATGCGAAGAAATCGCACGCAGGCGACTTCGTTGCGCTGATGCTTTTCTACCAATGGACCCGCACGCGCAGTCAGTTCCAGGAGTTCATGGAAAGCGCGCGCGATCTCGATCCGTTTGTGACCCACTTCCTCAAGGGCAAGGAGGGACGCGAGAACGCATCGAAGCGCGGCGTAATGAAGCGCATCGATATCAATGCGCGCGTGCCGATCAATCTAATCGATTGGGAGATCGCCAATCGCCGCGTCGAGCAGGAAAAGAAGGAGCGCAGCAACAAGCTCAGCTTCTACAATTTGTTCATCGACTCTGTTCCCGATCAGGCGATGCAGTTTGAAGGCCTCACGCATCTCAGCGTTTGCTCCACGCTTGTCACGACCGTTGAACCGTTCGGCGTTCTCAAAAAATTGCAGGTTCTCGATTGCAGCTACATCCAGCTCGACAGCCTGAATGGCCTGAGCGTCAGTAACCTTGAGCAGCTCTTTTGTGGCGTTACGAACGTGCAGGACATCGCAGTGCTGCAAGACGCGCACAAATTGCAGCGTCTTTATATGGGCAGCACCGATATCGCTGACCTGACACCGTTGCGGAATTGTCCCGACCTCTTTTTCCTGAGCTGCGAGGACACTCTCATCTCGTCCCTCGACGGCTTGGAAAATTGCAACAAACTGACTTACATCGATTGCTCTGACACAGCCATTCGCACCCTCGATCCGATTGCTGGTTTGCCGAACCTGGAGGATGTCATTCTCAACGGCTGCCACATCGATGCGTCGCTGGAGCGACTGTGCAGCATCCCAACCTTGAAGAAGCTGATCTTCTATCAGGGCACCGCCGATGGTGTTCCCGCTGATATTCTCAGCCGTGAATCGTATGAGAATTGTCTCTCGCGCCTGCGCGAGTTTTACCGGCAACGGCGCAAGCTCATGTCGAACGAGTGAAGGCGGGATTTCTCAACTTCATCGTGTGAGGCACGTGCCGATCAAACCTGTGGTCATTCCTTTTCGCGTGAATGCATGAGCACAATCGCGAGCTGAATTGTTCCGACCATTGCACCCGTCCGCTTCGCTAATGCCCGCAAGCCCCAGCCCGCACCACTCAGGCAAAGCCTGACCGTGTAGGGGCATTGCTGGCGCAAATCGGCGTGTGCCGCCTGTCTCCATCAGCCGCGCGAATTGTCCTGCGGCATAACGAAAGGAGACCATCATGGGACTTGATATGTATGCCCACTCAATGCCGAAGGACGATAATCGTCCGCCCGTCGATTTCGACGTGGAAGGCTTACACCTCGATAACACGCCGCGCATTCACTACTGGCGCAAACATCCCAACCTTCACGGTTGGATGGCTGGACGCTACTATGAGAAGGGCGGCACCGATGACGATTTCAACGTCAACACGGTAGAGCTGACGCCGGAGGATATCGATGAGCTTGAGCGCACGATCCTTGAAAATCGCCTGCCTGATACGTCCGGCTTTTTCTTCGGCGCGACGACCGGCGAAGAACGCGATGACGATCTCGAATTCATCCGCAAATGCCGCGAGGAGTTCGCGAAAGGTCGCACGATTGCCTACTACGCATGGTGGTGACACCAAAACGCGAGGCGATGTCAGCATCGCCTCGCGCTAGATTTTGCCGATCATGGCTGGTTACGCGTCGCTCTTCGACGCGCGACGCTTGTATTGCCGTTTAGGTCGCACTGCGATTTCCGGCGCGCCGACCAGAGCAGGCAGTGGAGCAGGTGCGGCAGGTACGCGCGGCGCATAGGCGCGCTCAGTCATCGACATACCGAGCACGATAACTGCGAGCGGTATCAGTTCGATGATCGCGCCAATCGCAAGAGCACTCATCGTGGCATCGGGGTACATCCCCAAATAGGCAATGTTCGAGACGACCGGAATTCCAGGGAGAGGACGCTCTTTCATCGCTGCGATATCGTCGAGACCTTCGACAAGGGCATCTGCGATGCCGTCGAAGTTTTGCGTGATCGCGTTGGCCGCTGCGACCGGTAGGCCAGCCGCGTGCCAATCTTTGGTCAGCGACTCCGACGCTGCAATCAGCGTCTCGGCGGCAAGTGCATCATTGATGCCGCGCATGACACGCTGCCATTCGTCAGCGAGTTTGCGTGCATCGACCATCTTTTTGCGACGATCATTTTCCGAATCGATCACGCGCCGCAGATCGATCAGAATTCGATCTGCACGCGCAAATTGGCGGACAAGATATGCGCGATTTGCATAGATTGAATTACGCGCACTTTTGCACCCGTCGGCGATGTTGCGAAGCGTGATCGCCACGCGGCCTACATCGCCGCCTTCGCGGCTGAATGCACCGGTTGCGCTCTCCTGATTGCTCATCGCATCGCCGACATTTTCACAGTCGATCAGAAACGATTCGCGATTTTCAATCGTCGCAACAGCCGTTCTGCGCATTTGGGTTTCAGTTTTGAATTCCTGGTGAGCATATTCCAAATGTGCGCGTTCACCAGCCGGTGCACCGAGCACAGATGCAGCCGCCAGCAACAGCAAGGCAGCAATCGCGGAATAGCCACCGAAGAAGCCGACCTTGGCAATTCGCCGCTGCGAAGATGGCAGCGTCGGAATGTGCCGGATCGCGATGTAGCTCAGCGCGCTGAGACCAATCGAAATCGCGACCACCGCGAGCGCGGTTTCAAACCACGCGAGCGGCGTCATCCCGCCCGATGACGACACGAGTTCGCTGATCCACACGCCTGCCATGCAGGCAGAGATGAAGTGCAGAATAAAATTCACGATCAGCAAAGCGGATATGTTTGGTTGCTTGTCCATGGTGACGGACTCCTTTCCGCCGCCGATTTGCTACCAACCAGATTGCCTAATGGGGCAAACTCGGCCAAGCATGAGCGAAGGCCGCAATCCGCGAGGAGTGCCAGCCGCTCCGAGCACAAATCCAGCTTGTCGGTTCTACCGACTCCGCAATAGCCAGATTACGCCTTAGCGTGATCCGCAAGGTGTCGATGGTAGTACCATCGCAACCTTGGCAAGGGGCACCCGCTGCGCGTGCCCCGTTGCATCCCCTCCGGCAAACCGGCCTCTCCGAATCTCCATCCGCTTGCCCAGATGCCTGCGATGCAGGCAGGGCAACGCTTGCGGAGATCATCGAAGCCGGTGCAACGAATGGCCGTTGCATCACCAGTCAGGCGGAGCGTTCCAGCTCCCCCGACACCCCCATGACCGAGGGGAGACTTCGCTCTCCCCTGGACCCCATCGCCCAACCCTATGCGGATTGGATGCACACCATCGTAGTCGCCGATGGACCGCGAGCAGGGGCGAGCCTGCCCCTTGCAACCCAGCTTCCGTAAGTTCTGTTGATCGCTAAACTTTTCCGCCTCTTTCTGCTTGGCGATTTGTGTATCCATTGGCTACACTCACCACCATGTCAGGGAAGGACTCCGGCTTTCGCATCCGCGTTGAACGCGAACTTCGCGAGAAGTTTCTAGCTGCGTGTCGAAAGCAAGACCGTCCCGCCGCGCAGGTGCTCCGCGAATTTATGCGGTCATTCGTCGCTGACACCGATCAACCAGACTGAGGGCGGAAGGGAGCCGTCGCGAAACATGAACGCTGTTGAGATCGAAGAGGCAGTAACGGAATTGGCGGAACGTCCGTTCGATCGAGCGGAGTTTCCGTTTCAGTTCCTTGAGGCGTTCGGCAACAAACCGGCGACGATCAAGCGTCTTCGCGACGGTCACAGCAACAGCTCCGATCTTGGCGGCGTCCTTCAACGCAGCAACATCCACATCGCTGTTGCTGAGAAGGGCGATGTGACCGCGACACTTGCCGCGCTAAAAGCCAGCCCCGCGACCTCCAAAGCGAAAGCACAATTCGTGCTCGCCACCGACGGCGATATGTTCGAAGCCGAGGATATCGAGTCCGGCGAAACGGTTGCCTGCACCTTTGCCGAGTTCCCCGAGCATTTCGGTTTCTTCCTCCCATTGGCGGGCATCAGCACCGTCAAACAGGTGCGTGATAGCGCGTTCGACATTCGCGCTACCAGCCGCCTCAATCGACTCTACGTTGAGCTGCTGAAAGACAATCCCGAGTGGAGCAAGGCCGACCGCCGTCCCGACATGAACCACTTCATGGCGCGGCTGATCTTTTGCTTCTTCGCGGAAGACACCGACATCTTCAACGGCACCGGCCTGTTCACCGCGACGGTGGATCAGATGAGCGAGAAGGACGCGTCGAACACTCATGAGGTGATCGCAGAAATCTTCCGCGCGATGAACACGCGGATTAGTGACCGGCAGGCCTCAGTTATTCGCTCCTGGGCGAACGTGTTTCCCTATGTGAACGGTGGGTTGTTTTCTGGGAGCCTTGAGGTTCCACGTTTCAGCCGCATCGCGCGATCCTACCTACTACACATCGGCAGCCTGAAATGGACGCAGATCAATCCCGACATTTTCGGATCGATGATTCAGGCTGTTGCCGATGATGAAGAGCGCGGCGCGCTGGGTATGCACTACACGAGCCGACCGAATATTCTGAAGGTGCTCGATCCGCTTTTTCTCGACAGTCTGCGCGAGCAGCTTGAAGAGGCAGGTGACAGTCCTCGAAAGCTTCTCAATCTCCGGAATCGAATGGCGCGCATCCGCGTGTTCGATCCTGCCTGCGGCAGCGGTAACTTCCTTGTTATCGCCTACAAGGAAATGCGGGAGATCGAGGCAGAGATCAATCGGCGGCGTGGTGAGGAGGGCCGCGTATCTGATATACCGCTTACCAATTTTCGCGGTATCGAACTGCGAGATTTTCCGGCTGAGATTGCACGGCTCGCGCTTATCATCGCCGAGTTCCAGTGCGACACGCTCTATCGCGGGCAGAAGTTAGCGCTAGCGGAATTTTTGCCGCTCAATGCAGAAAACTGGATCACTTGTGGCAATGCGCTGCGCCTTGATTGGCTGAGCATTTGTCCGCCAACGGGAATCGGCGTTAAGCTGGTTGGCGATGACCTGTTTTCGACACCACTCGATCAAGCGCAGATCGACTTTGAGAATGAAGGCGGCGAGACATACATTTGCGGCAACCCGCCTTACATCGGCAGCAGTTTGCAATCAGAAGATCAGAAAACTGATCTCCACGATATATTCTCATCAATTACATCTTCGTGGAAGAACCTTGATTATATAGCCGGATGGTTCTTTAAGGCCGCCGCATATTCTGCATCAGTGTCCTGCGAATTTGCATTCGTTAGCACAAACTCTGTTTGCCAAGGGCAACAAGTCCCATTGCTATGGCCGCTTCTTATACAACGAGGGCTGAGAATAAGGTTCGCGCATCTGTCCTTTAAGTGGTCGAATCTAGCGTCACACAATGCAGGTGTGACAGTGGTAATCATTGGCCTAACTGCGACGTTAGGCAGGAATGCGATCCTGTTTTCAATGGATAAGGACGGCATATCAGCGAGACGAGAAGTCGATAACATTAACCCATATCTCGTTTCAGGGCCACCAATCGTAGTCGAGGGACAATCCAAACCTCCGGTCGGATTGGGCATAATGTATAAAGGAAATATGCCGTCAGACGGTGGATTTTTGGTGTTGGAAGCTTCCGAGCGCGCATCAATCCTTTCGACCCACCCGGAGGCCTCAAAATTCATTCGGCCTTATGTTGGTTCCAGAGACTTCATCCGTGGCGAGTTACGATATTGTCTCTGGATCGAAAACGGGGAGGTTGCCGAGGCTCAAGCAATTGCGGCAATTAGCGAGCGACTTGAGAGCGTGCGCAGGTTTCGTGCCTCAGCCAAAGCACCGACAACGCGACCTCATGCTCAGACGCCGCACAAATTTATTCAAATTCAATCTATCGCCAAACAACATTCGATCATTATTCCAAGACATACATCGGAGCGGCGGGAATATCTGCCCTTTGGGCTTCTTGATGAATCTGCAATTGTTTCCGATGCTGCCCTTGCGATTTACGATGCGCCGAGCTGGAACATGGCGATCATCGCTTCAAGGCTTCACCTGGTTTGGATTTCAACCGTTTGCGGCAAGATCAAGACCGATTTCCGCTATTCGAATACACTCGGATGGAATGCCTTTCCGCTTCCGACCCTGACGGAAAAAAACAGGGATGATCTGACACGTTGCGCTGAAGATATTCTGTTGGCTCGGGAGGCGCATTTCCCTTCAACCATCGCCGATCTTTACGATTCCGAAGCTATGCCCGACGACCTGCGCGAAGCGCATGAACGGAACGACGAGGTGTTGGAACGAATCTATATTGGAAGGCGGTTCAAGAACGACACCGAACGACTCGAAAAGTTGTTCGAGCTTTACACCAAGATGACCGCAGGCGCGGGTGGCGCGAAGAAGCGCAAGGCAGGGGCAGCATGAGCAGCCTTACCGACACCGAGAAGCGATATTTTGAAAACCTGCTCGGGATGGGTAGCGGTTACGTCCTTGACTACACCGATCAGACCTTTGCGGAGTTCTTCAAAAGTCACCGCGTCGCGATCCACGACGCCAGATATCAAACCTACGGCAGCTCCAAGGCCAAGAAGCTGCGATCATTCTGGGAGCAAGAGCCAGATGCACTTGTCGGGAAAGTGCTATCCGAATTGCTCGATACGAGCGAGGCCATAGGCGCGCTCAATGGTCAGCAATCCGATGACGCCGTTCTCGCCAAAGCGCGCAGCATCGTTGCACGGCTTGAGGGTAAGTCCGCGTCATCGCCAAAACCCGCCGCGCAGACTGTCGATGACTTTCTGCACAACGAGTTCATCATTCCCAATATCCAGAAACTTCCTATCGAAGCCCAAGCAGTTCCAATCATTGAAAGCCGTTTGAAAGAAGCTCGCACTGCAATTGCCGCTGGAGCCTATCTATCGACCATCTTCCTATGCGGTAGCGTCCTTGAGGCCGTGTTGCTTGGGGCAGCGCAAAAGGAACCCGCTCGATTTAATCGTGCGTCGTCTAGCCCGAAGGGGTCAGATGGAACCGCCCGCCGTTTCCATGAATGGTCACTGTCGCAGTTGATCGACGTTGCGAGCGAGATCGGATTGTTCAAGCCTGACGTGAAAAAATTCAGTCACGGGCTACGTGATTTCCGCAACTACATCCACCCCTATGAGCAGATGGCGTCTGGGTTCACCCCAGACCAACACACAGCGAAGGTCTGTTTCCAGGTGCTAAAGGCGGCTCTCGCGAGCATTGCAGGGGAGCGCTGATATGTTCGCCCGTATTCAATATGCCGCCCTGAACTCACGCCAGAAGGAAAACTACAATTTCCAGAAGGTCGCAGCTCGCCTCGCTGACTATGGCTTCAACAGCATACGTTTGACCGACGATTGGCAAGGTGCGGACTTCATCGCCGTCCACATAGACGGCGAAACCTTCTTGAAGGTCCAGCTAAAGGGCCGATTGGTTATCGACCGGAAATATGTGGGCAAAGGCATCCACATCGCATTTTTGTATGGCGATGACCTCTATCTCTATGATCATGATAAGTTTGTTCAACACCTAGAAGGAAACGGCTTGATTGGGGCTGACAGTGTTACCTGGCACGAAAAGGGGTTTCGAAGCTGGCCACTCCCTCCCGCTTGGGCGATCAACTATCTAGCCGATTACAGGATTTCCCGATGACCAAGTCCGTCCCATCCGTTTCAGTTACATACGCTCGCAATGGCGGCTCGACGAAAGCCAACGCCCTCGGAATGCGCGCGATGCAGGAACGGGCGTTTGAAAAACGTGGGGAACCATACCTCCTTATCAAGTCGCCGCCGGCATCAGGGAAAAGCCGCGCGCTCATGTTCATCGCGCTCGACAAGCTCGCCAATCAGGGATTGAAGCAGGCGATCATCGTCGTTCCAGAAAAATCCATCGGCTCCAGCTTCGCTGATGAACCGCTCACCAAGTACGGGTTTTGGTCCGACTGGACCGTTACGCCGAAGTGGAATCTCTGCAACGCGCCCGGTGAGGACGGCGGCAAGGTCAACAGCGTCGGCAGTTTTCTCGCCAGCGACGATCAGGTTCTTGTCTGCACACACGCGACGTTTCGTTTCGCGGTGGAGCGGTTTGGCATCGAGGCGTTCGATGACCGCTTAATCGCAGTGGATGAATTTCACCACGTTTCTGCCAACCCTGACAACGTGCTGGGCAAGCACCTGGGCGACTTTATTGCGCGCGACAAGGTGCACATCGTCGCAATGACGGGCAGCTATTTTCGTGGCGATGCTGAGGCTGTGCTGTCACCGACAGACGAAGCGAAGTTCGATACCGTCACCTACACCTACTACGAGCAGCTCAACGGCTACGAGTATCTCAAGCAGCTCGACATTGGCTATTTCTTCTATTCCGGCTCCTACACGGACGACATCCTTGAGGTGCTGAACCCAGCCGAGAAAACCATCATTCACATTCCGAACGTCAATTCGCGCGAGAGCACGAAGGACAAGATCAAAGAGGTCGAGCACATCATCTCGGAGCTGGGCGAGTGGGAAGGTGCCGATCCCGTCACCGGCTTCCAGATCGTCAAAATGTCGGATGGCAAAAAGCTGCGCATCGCTGACCTGGTTGACGACGATCCTTCAAAGCGCGACCGCGTGTCCGCTGCCCTGAAAGACCCAGCCCACAAGAACAATCGCGATCATGTCGACATCATCATCGCGCTTGGCATGGCCAAGGAAGGCTTTGACTGGATTTGGTGCGAGCACGCACTGACCGTCGGCTATCGTGCCAGCCTTACTGAGATCGTGCAGATCATTGGCCGCGCCACTCGCGACGCACCGGGCAAGACTCGTGCACGGTTCACCAATTTGATCGCTGAGCCAGATGCGGCTGAGTCACTTGTTACCGAGGCAGTGAACGATACGTTGAAAGCGATCGCGGCGAGCTTGCTAATGGAACAAGTGCTCGCGCCGCGCTTCAACTTCACACCTAAGAATCCGCAGAGCGGCCCACAACCTGGCTTCGATTACGGCGATGAAGGTTATCAGCCGGACAAGTGCAATGTTGGCTTCAACGAACAGACGGGACAGTTCCAGATCGAGATCAAAGGTCTGACCGAGCCTAAGAGCAAAGAAGCCGTTCGCATCTGCAAAGAGGATTTGAACGAGGTGATAGCAACCTTCGTTCAGGACAAGCCGTCTATCGAACGCGGACTGTTTGACGAGGAGATGGTGCCCGAAGAGCTGACACAGCTTCGGCTCGGCAAGATCATCAAGGACAAGTATCCCGAATTGGACGAAGAGGATCAGGAGGCAGTGCGTCAGCACGCCATCGCAGCCCTCAATCTCACACAGCAGGCAGCGCGCATTGCGCTCGGTGGCGACAAGAAAGATGACGAGCCGAGTGCCAACACCGCGCTGATTGATGGCGTCCGCAAATTCGCGATGGACGTTCGCGAACTCGACATCGACCTCATTGACCGCATCAATCCGTTTCAAGAAGCCTATGCCATTCTCGCCAAGACCATGAGCGAGGAGAGCTTGAAGCAAGTTGCGGCTGCTATCGCGAGCAAGCGCACCAGCTTGTCGCCCGATGAGGCGAAGGAACTTGCCGTGCGCGCCGCGCGCTTCATCAAGGAGCGTGAGCGTCCGCCTTCGATCACCTCGTCCGACGCTTGGGAACGGCGTCTCGCCGAGGGCGCCGCCGCCTTCATGCGTTTCAAGAAGGAGGGACGCTATGACAGTTGACCTCGATCTTGATGCTCTTGCCGAACAGCTCGCCGACTTCGCGCCGCCTGAGAAGAAGACAGGGCGCGGTCCACGCGAGGAACGCATCATCGCTGGATTTGAGGAGATCCAGCGATTTGTCGAGAAGCATGGCCACGCGCCGCGCCATGGTGAGAGCCGTGACATCTTCGAGCGGATATATGCTACGCGCTTGGATCGGTTGCGGGCGCTGGATGATTGCCGCGCATTGCTCGAACCGTTTGACCACCAAGGATTGCTGACAAGCGGCAGTCAGACGGAAATTGCACCAGACGAAGACATGGACACTGACGCGCTTCTTGCAGAACTTGAAGGCGCGATGGGTACATCGGAAATCGCCGATCTTCGCCACGTTCGCACGGCTGAGGAAAAGCGCGCAGCGGAAGAGATCGCGAACCGCGACAAGTGCGAGGACTTCGCCTCATTCAAACCGCTTTTCGATCAAGTGCAGCGGGAGCTTGAAAGCGGGATCAGAAAATCCCGTGAATTCGAGCTAAAAGCGGAAATCCGCCCTGGCGCATGGTTCATCGTCGGTGGGCAGAAAGCCTATGTCGCCGACATGGATGAGATATTCGTCAACGCGCAGGGACGCACAGACGCGCGCTTGCGCGTGATTTTCGACAACGGCACTGAGAGCAATATGCTCATGCGCTCATTGCAGCGCGCCTTGCATAAAGATGAAGCTGGACGCCGCATCTCCGATCCAGAAGCAGGGCCGTTGTTTGTCCACGACGAGCGAACCCCATTTTCAGGACAGCTTGAAAACGAAGATTCAGCTAGCGGCACGATCTATGTTTTGCGGAGCAAATCGGATCATCCCGTTGTCTCCGCAAACCGCGAGGTGCTTCACAAAATCGGTGTGACCGGCGGTGATGTGCAAAAACGCATCGCCAATGCCAAGCTCGACCCGACATTCTTGATGGCCGACGTTGAAATCGTCGCGACCTACACGCTCTACAACATCAACCGGACGAAGCTCGAAAATCTGATCCATCGAATATTCGATCCAGCGCGGCTCGACATCGAGATTAAGGATCGTTTCGGTAATCCTGTAATTCCGCGCGAATGGTTCCTTGTACCGCGCTTTGTTGTCGATGACGCTGTGGAGCGGATTAAGGACAGTACGATTACCGAATATACCTATGATCCAAAAACGGCACGGCTTGTCCGCGAAGGTAACGCGTCATGAGCAACGTCAACATCAAGCGCCTCGTCGAAAACATTCGCTCAGGCACCAACGTCTACACGCCGCTTGTCGAACTGGTCGTGAACTCGATCCAAGCTATAGATGAGAAAAAATCTGACAAAGGCGTAGTTGATATCCAGATCAAGCGTGATGGTCAGGAGGATTTGATTGAAGGTTTGCGCGGTGTCGATGGGTTCATCGTATCTGACAACGGCGTTGGCTTTACCCAAGCGAATCGAGACTCATTTGACGAACTCTACACCGAGCAAAAGAAATCTGACGGCGGCAAGGGCTTTGGTCGCTTCACTTGCCTCAAATATTTTGACCGCATGAATGTCAGCAGCATTTTTGCCGAAGGCCACGAGTTGCGCGAACGCAGGTTCCGCATGGGGCTGGATAAAGATATTATCGTCGATGAGGAGCTGCGACCAATCTCGGAAGGCGACACGGGAAGCGTGATCGAAATCGCAGGGATCAAGTCAGTCAAGTTTCCAGACAAGGGCATCGACACCATCAGCCGTGTGCTTGTGGAGCGATTGCTCCCATATTTCGTAGATGCCGATAAACCCTGCCCACGCGTTGTTATCCGTGACGAAGGCAGCACCGCCGCACCGGTTTCGTTGAACGATTATCTGGGCCAGGATAGCAGCCAGATTGTCGAAATGCCCGTTCAGAATGGCGCGTTCTGTCTATCCACAAATGGCGAAGATCAGTTGTTTCAGGTGCGCGTCTTCAAATTCTATTCGCCGCGCGCTGCGCGCAGCAAAGTAAGCCTTGTCGCCCATCGCCGAGAAGTGACGGACGTAGCGTTGCAAGCCTATGTTCCAGAGTTTGCGGACGAGTTTTTTGAGCCGATACCCGGCGATGAGGCGGGCAAAGGACGCAACTTTGTCATCAAAGCCTATGTGTTCGGCGACTATCTGAACGACAACGTTTCGCTCGAACGCGGCGAGTTCCGTTTCCAGACCGAATCCGATTTGCTCAGCGGTATTTCGCAGAGCCAAATCGAGCAGCAAGCGGCAGAGATTGCGAAATCGGCTGTTGGCGCGGAGATCGCCGAGCGTAAGCAACGGAAGCAAGCTCGCATCACGGAATATGTATCAACCCAAGCGCCGTGGCATCGAACCCTGAGCAACGAGGTTGACTTTAGCTCATTGCCGATGCGTCCGAGCAATCAGGACATCGAACTGCATTTCCAGCGAAAGAAGTTCGAAAAAGAGCAAGCTACTCGCGCGCAGGTTGCGGCAATCTTACAGGCCGAGGATGAGGCCGACCTCGACAAGAAAATTTCGCAGGTGATGACGAGCATTTCCGAGACGAGCAAGAACGACCTCATCCACTATGTTTCGATGCGCAAGTGCGTTCTCGACCTTTTCTCGAAGGCGCTCGAATCCGATGATGACGGTCGCCACAAGTCCGAGGGCGAAGTGCATGATATTATCATGCAACGGAAGAAGGACTCCGACGAGATCGACTTTGACGCCCATAACCTCTGGATGCTGGACGAGCGGCTTAACTTTTCAGCCTACATTTCGTCAGAAAAGCCGATCAACAAGGCCAATGGCGATCGAACGGACATCACGATTTTCAACAATCGCGTGGCGTTCCGCGGCGAGAACGAAGCCAGCAATCCGATCACGATTTTCGAGTTCAAGAAGCCGCAGCGTGACGATTTTGCGAACCCGTCATCCAAGGATGATCCCGTGCAGCAGATTGTCCGCTACGTGAATCAGATCCGAGATGGGAAGTTCAAGACACCGAAGAATCGCGACATCATCGTCAACACAAATACGCCATTCTATGGCTACGTCGTATGCGACTTGACCAAGAAAGTTACCGATTGGCTTGATCGCGAGAAGGATTTTACGCCAATGCCCGATGGGCTTGGTTGGTTCCGCTGGTTTGGCAATATCAATCTCTATGTCGAGGTGCTGAGCTGGACTAAGGTCTTGCGCGATGCAGAGATGCGCAACAAAATCTTCTTCAGCAAACTCGGCATTGAATGAACGCAAGGCGCGACATCCCATCCCGCTGTGATTGCTGTCATTCCATGCCTTCCGCTGCGCCCTGAGTTTCATCCGCGAATGTGGCTGAGGGCGTCGTCCCGTCAACGGGCGGCCCGATCCATTCGCTGCGCTCCCGTGTTGCCCGTTTCGCCTTACGGCTGACAGTCCGACTTTCCCCCAGCCTGTTCCCTTCGCGTCCTCAGGATACAGCGAAAGGAGATCAGGACATGACCACTTCATCAAAAGAACGCTTCGACGTTTACGGAGCTATCACCGATCAAATCATTGCCGCAATCGAAGCCGGAGCCGAGCATCCGCAAATGCCTTGGCATCGTGCAGGCGGATCAATCGTAACCGTCCGATTGCTACCGCGAGGCCTGGGTCTTGAAGCGGGCGGCGAGTTCGGGATCGTCGACGAAGTCATCGAGGAACTGGTGCCAGGTCTTGGTCGTGAGACGCGCTTGGCTGAGCATGTCAGTCAGCTCGTCGACGCCGTGATCGGTCAGCGCGGTTATGGACTCGTCCGGTCCGACGTAGACGCTGATGATGGCGCCGTAGGCCAGGTTGTCGTCATTCGAGACGATGGCTTCCAGCAACTCCACGTCCTCGTCGAGTATCCTGGCGACATAGTCGAGGGTGCGGACGTAAGTGACCGCGGCCATCAGGCGGCCAGTGCTTGCGGGACGGTCAGCGGCACCCAATTCCAGGGCAACAATTCGTCGATCCTGTTGATCTTGTGATCGTGGATGCGATTGAGCAGGTCGGTGATGTAGGCTTGGGGATCGAGGCCATTCATCTTGGCGCTTTCGATGAGCGTCATGGCGCGCGCGAGGGTTTCGGCGCCGGCCTCGGAACCGGCGAATAACCAGTTCTTCTTGCCCAGGCATATGGGCCTGACGGCGCGCTCGGCGGCGTTGTTATCGATGGCGACGCGCCCATCGTCGAGGAACAGGCTGAACGCGTGCCAGCGGCCCAGGGCGTAGCGAAAGGCCTTGGCCAGATCCCCCTTGGTCGGAATACGGGCAAGTTGCTTCTCGGCCCAGGTGCGCAAAGCCTCGAGCTTGGGTTTGCTCAGTTCCTGGCGCACGGCCCGGCGGATATCGGCAGGCTTGCCCGCGATTTCGCGCTCGATGTCGTAGAGTTGCCCGATACGCTCGAGCGCCTCGTGCGCGATCTTCGATTTTTGCGACATCCAGATGTCATGAAAATCGCGTCGCCAATGCGCAAAGCAGGCGGCTTCCCGGAAGCGAGGTTCACCATTTGCGGCAAGTTCGTAGAGCTTGGCATAGCCTTTGTAGGCGTCGGCTTGAAGGATGCCGCTTGCATCGCCCAGGTGGGCCAACACATGCTCCGCTTTCCAGTTGGGAGCATAGCGGTAGGCGACCCCGGGCGGCGCGGTGCCAGCCCAGGGGCGCTGGTCACGGACATAACCCCAGATCCGGCCTTGCATCACACCCTTGCCGATACCTTTGGCGCGTCGTTCCGGAGCAAGCACGCGGACGGGTGTGTCGTCGGCGTGCAGGATGTCGCTGCCCAGGACCGATGCTTCGATCCGGTCGGTCACGGGCTGCAGGATCCGCATCGAGCGGCCACACCAATCAGCAAGCGTGCTGCGTGGGATGTCTGCGCCCATGCGCGCCAGGATCTCGTTTTGCCGATACAGCGGCAAATGGTCGTCGAACTTCGAGACCAGCACGTAAGCCAAAAGACTTCCTCCGGCCATGCTGCCAGGGATCGGTCGGCTCGGGGCTGGCGCCTGAACCATCTTCTCGCAGCAACGGCAGGACTTCTTTGGGCGGGCAACTTCGATGACCTTGAGCTTTGCCGTTATCATCTCGAGGATCTCGCTCACGTTTTCGCCGACGAGACGCAGGTCGCCCCCGCAATCCGGACAGGTGCTGCCGGGGTCAAGTTCGTGGCGTTCGCGCGGCGTACCCGCCGAGACGCGCGGGCGACGGGATGGACGCGGCCTGGAGCCGGTATCGGCAGAAACGGCCACGGGCCCCGCTTCCGGATCGTCCTGGTCGCTTGCCACGAGGCCCTGCCTCGCGAAGGAGACGAGAGCGTCTTCCAGAGCGAACTCGAGTTGTTCGATCTCGCGTTCGATCTTCTCGGAGGATTTGCCGAAAACCTGCTTCCGGAGCCTGGCGATCTGCAAACGGAGTGCCTGAACGATCAAGTCATGGGCGTGTAGCGTCGTCGTCAGCTTCGCGTTCTCTGCCTGCAACTGGGCGATCATCGCCTTGAGAAGTGCCGGGTCTTCGGGAGGATCGGACGCCGCGTTCAGCATGGCCTTTTCTACGCGAAAACGGCCAAAAGGTCCAGAAAAACAGGTGCTTCAAGGAAGAAAAGTCACCCCGCGCGTGCCGGTGGCGCGCCCCAGTTCGGGCGCCTCCAGTCGATCCCTTCCCACAGCATCGCGAGTTGGGCCGATGTCAGTCGCGTCGTCCCGTCGGCCGCAGAGGGCCAGGGAAAGCGGCCTCGCTCCAGGATCTTGTAATAGAGGCAAAATCCCTGGCCATCCCAGTAAAGCAGCTTCAGCCTGTCGCCGCGCCGTCCCCGAAAGGCGAATACGGAACCACTGGCTGGCTGCTGGCGCAGCACGGTCTGGGCGAGCATGGCGAGACCCGAAATTCCTTTGCGCATGTCAGTGACGCCGCAGGCGAGATACACCCTTACGCCGGTTCCCGGTCCGATCATGCGGCTTCCACCGATCGAATAAGCCGGGTCAGGGCAGCAGCCTCGATGCCGCTGTCGAAACGAAGGCACCGTCCCTGCGGCAGACACAGCTCGACAATCAAGGGCGAGACCATGCGGTCCTCGAGCGCGGGTTCCGCGTGCATGGGCGCGCCGATCTCGACCGGCAAAAAGATCGGCCCAACCGGCGCAGGCAGCAGCCCTCTCTTCCTGAAAAGATGGCGCCAATTATAAATCTGGCTTCGCGACACATCGTAGCGCCGCGCAACGCGCGCCAACGTCTCGCCGTTCACCCCCACCGCCGCGACAATCTCAAGCTTTTCAGCTTGGCTCCACCGGCGACGCCGTTCCCGGCCCAATATCTCCACCGCCGTCCCTCGCTCTCACTCAGGACGTCCATATCGACGCCCTTATCGACGTCTCTTACCCGCTCACATCACATCCCGGCAGGCGGCCTCCACCGGTCGGTTACGATCAATCGAACGTCCCACCAATGTCGAAAGCAAGAACGCCTATCGCGGCGTCAACACCGTCGCCCTTTGGGCATCGGCATATTGCCAGCAATTCGATCATGGCCTCTGGGGCACATATCGCCAGTGGCAAGAGAAGGGCGCACAAGTCCGCAAGGGCGAGAAATCTTCGATCATCATTTTCTATCGTGAACTTCAACCGCATGAGCGTGACACGCAATCATCCGGCGATGATGATGATCGCGGCAATCGATTCTTCGTTGCCCGTGCATCGCGCGTGTTCAATGTCGCACAGGTCGATGGCTTCGAGCTTCCTGCAATCGAACCGTCGATTGATCGCATCGATCCATGCGTTGCTGCCGAAGCCTTCATCGCATCCACGGGTGCGAACATCACCGTTGCCGGTGAACGCGCGTTCTACAATCGCACAACCGACAGCATCACGATGCCGGATCGTCACCGGTTCGTCGGCACGAAGACCAGCACCGCGACCGAAGGATGGTATTCCACGTTGCTTCACGAGCT
>NZ_BCZQ01000017.1 GCF_001598815.1 Sphingopyxis terrae subsp. terrae NBRC 15098
CACCGATACATGCAGATCGAAGGCATGGCCGAACTCAACCAACCCATGATCGAGGAGGAAAATCAGCCCCTACACATCACCGCCAAAGCCGCCTGACGATGGCCCACGGCCACAGCCGAAATTACACCACCTTGACGGACGCGACCCCATCATCTATTGTCCTGCCGTTCGAGCCCATAAGGCCGAGCGGGATTTTGGCTGGCATGATCTGAAGTAAAAAGGGGAAAAAAATTGGCAAAATCGCGCATCATTCGCTTGAGGCTCGCGACGGCTCCGATCGCCGTTGCGGCTATGGCGCTGGCGCCTTCGGTTTCCGCGCAAGAGGCAGATGACGGAACCGATGTCGCTGCGACTGAACTGGTCGTTACAGGGTCGCGCATCGCACGTACCGACGAAGCCGCGAGCCCCGTTCCGCTCGCTGTCGTGGGCAGCGCGGACATTGCGCTCGATGGCGCGCCGAACATCTCTGACATCCTCAACGAAATGCCGCAAACGGCAATCGGGATTACCCGGACGAACACCAACTTCCTGACCTCGGGCACCGGCATCGCGACGGTCAATCTGCGCGATCTCGGCTCCAGCCGCACGCTGGTGCTCGTCAACGGCCGGCGCTTCATTTCGGGCTTTGCAGGCGACTCTGCAGTCGACCTCAACAATATCCCGACCGACTTCATTGACCGCGTCGAAATCGTCACCGGCGGTTCTTCGGCCGTTTATGGCTCGGATGCGATTGCGGGCGTTGTAAACTTCATCCTGAAGGACAAGTTCAACGGCGTCTCGGTACGCGGCCAATATGGCATCACCGAACATGGCGACAATGGGCGCTATCTCGCCAGCATCACCGCTGGCACAAGCTTCGGTGCCGAAGATCGCGGCAATATCCTGCTGAACTTTTCCTACGACAAGGACATGGGACTGCGCTCGCGTGACCGCGCGATTTCGGCGCAGGATTGTTCAGGAACGGTATGCGGTTTGGGGGCCTATTCCTCCTATGCGCCGCAGGGGCAGTTCCGCACGGTCAACGCGTCGGGGCAGGCGGTCAATATCCTGCCGGGCGGTCGCAACACTTTTTCGTTTAACCCCGACAATTCGGTTGCCTACCTCGCCGGCTTCGACACCGGCCAATATGGCTTCAACCGTAACGGCGAGCGCTATATTTCGGTTCCGCTCGAGCGTTATCTTGCGAGCGGGGTCGGCAATTTCGATCTCACCGACAATGTCACCGCCTTTGCCGAAGTCACCTATGCGAAGGTCAAGTCGCGTTCGCGCCTCGAACCCTTCGCGCTCGATATTCTGAGCGATGTCTATTATCGCGATATCGATCCCTATGGCATTCCGATCACCAACCCGTTCATCCCCGCGGCAGTTGCCGCGGCGATTGCTGCTGCCAATTCGGATGCCGATCCGACGAACGACGTCGATGCGATCAACGGCCGTCGTCGCCAGAACGATGTGTTCGATCGCTCGAACGTCGTCAGCCGCGACACCTGGCGCGTTGTCGCCGGTTTGAAGGGCGAACTGGGCCGTTTCAAATGGGACGCAAGCTATGTCTACGGGCACCTGCGGGACTATAATGCCAGCGAAGATATCGACAATAACCGCTACCGCAACGCGCTGAACGCGATCCGCGTCGGGCCGGGCAATGTCGTGGGCGTGGATATCGTTTGCGCCGACGCCGCGGCCCGGGCTGAGGGGTGCATTCCGCTGGACATCTTCGGTTACAACACCGCCGATCCCCGCGCCGCCAACTATGTGAAATCGGTTGTTCCGAAATCGGAGCTCATCACCAACAAGCAACAGGTGTGGTCGGCGAATATTTCGGGCCCGGTCTTTGCGCTGCCCGCCGGCGACGTCGGGTTGGCGCTCGGGGTCGAATATCGCAAGGAAAGTAGCGTCAGTGACCTCGACATCCTGACCAATACGGGCGGTAACTCGGGGAACGTCATCCCCGACACGCGCGGCGATTTCGACGTTCTCGAATTTTACGGCGAAGTGAATGTACCGCTGCTGTCGGGTAAGCCTTTCTTCGAATATCTCGGGCTGATCGGGGCGGCACGCCTGTCGGACTATTCGACGGTGGGTTCGACGTTCAGCTGGAATGCGGGTGCCGAATGGTCGCCGCTGCCCGGGCTGCGTTTCCGCGGCGTCTATGCCGAAGCGAACCGCGCGCCGAATATCAGCGAATTGTTCACCGCGCCGTCGGAAACCTTCGCGTCGGTCAGCGATCCTTGCGACGGGATCACGGCATCGACGGGGGGCGATTACGGGGCGGCCTGCCGCGCCATTCCGGCGGTGCAGGCGGCGATTACCGCCAACGGCATCTTCAAATATTCGCTCGCCGATCTTCAGGGTATCAACGGGTTTATCGGCGGCAACACCGCGCTGCGTGAGGAAACGGCCAAAACCTACACGCTCGGCATGGTCTATCAGCCCAGCTTCGTGCGGAACCTGCTGCTGACCGTCGACTATTATAATATCAAGGTCGAAGGCGCGATCAGCACGCTCGGGCGCTCCTACTCGATCAGCCAGTGCGTGTTGACCGGCCTGCCGATCTACTGCGACAATGTGACGCGCGATGCGACGACGGGGTTCGTTACCCGCGTCGACGGGCAGTTGCTAAACGTTGCGGGCCTTTGGTCGGAAGGCGTCGACGTCGGCGTCCGGTATAATATGCCGCTCGGCCTCAGCGCCGACGACAGCCTGGGGTTCAGCCTCAATTACACCTATCTGATCGCGTCGAAGCAACAGGGTGACCCGGCCGATGACGTGATCAACTATGCGGGTACGTTCGGCAATCCGCGGCACAACCTGACCTCGCGTCTGACGTATCGCACCGGCGGCTTCAGCATTAGCTGGCAGGCCAATTACCATGGTGGCGGCGACTATATTAAGGACTATTTCAACGCCAATCCCGCCGTTCAGGCGCTGAACAAGATCGACGGCTTCATGCTCCACAATGCCCAGCTTCGCTGGCAGCCGGGTGAAGACAAGAAGTTCGATTTCTATGTCGGCGTCGACAATATCTTCGACAAGAAGCCGCAATATATTCCCGGCTCGCCATTCGGTACGCCGACGGGGCTCGAAACATCGCCGGTGTTCGATCTCTACGGTCGCCGTTTCTATGCAGGTGCCGTGGTCAAATTCTGATCGTCGACGAGACGACGACCTGGGGGCGGAGAGCAATCTCCGTCCCCATTTTTGTTCGAGACGCCGAAACGTACCGGTGCATGGCCGCGCTGGCGCCCCGCTGGTCCGACGCCCAGAACCGCCGTTCCGAATGTACGGGGGATGGGGGCGATGGGATTTTTGACGCTGCGTCGGCTGTGGATGCGCTGGACGCTCCTGGTGATGATAACCGTCGGGGGCCTCGCATTCGGCGGAGCCGCTCAGGCGCAGCACACGTCGCCTTATTGTTCGCCGCGCACCGCAACCGTTGCGTCTGGCGGGGTGGTCGAGGTTGACCTCACATCTTGTGACAATACGCATATAGGTTTGGGAAACGGCGTCGCGGTGACGCGAAACGGGCCGTCCCACGGAACGGCGACGACATCGGAACGCTTTGTCCCGCCGAGCTCGACTGCATCGATCCTCACATACAGCCACAACGGCGATGCGGCGACGCAGGATGTATTCGACATTCAGGACAATGACGGATTCTGGATCCAGATCACCATCACCATCAGCGCGCCGACGTCGTCTATTGTCGTGACCCCCGCGTCGCTTCCTTCGCTGAACGCGGGGACCGCACTTAATCAGGCGCTGAGTGCAACGGGCGGCACCGCGCCCTATAGCTTTAGCGTGTCCGGCGGGACGCTGATCCCCGGCTTGAATCTGTCGTCCAGCGGCATACTCTCCGGCACGCCATCGCGCCGCGGAAATTATACGTTCAGTGTCACCGCGCAGGACTCGCTCGGCGCAACTGCGGTGAAGAGCTATAGCGGAACGATCGGCAATCCGTCGCTCTCGCTGGCAACGGGAACGGTAACGCTGGTTCAGGGCACGGCGGCATCAGCCCAGCTCGCGACCAATGGCGGGGTCGCGCCCTATATCTATGCCACCGAACCTCCCGGCACCCCCATGCCCTTCGGGCTCAGTCTTTCGACAGGCGGCCTTATTACCGGAACGCCTTCTTCGTCGGGAAGCGCGAGCGTCCAGTTGCGCGTCACCGACAGCAGCAGCGGGCCCGGCCAATATTTCGAGCTCGAAACACTGACGATCAATGTCGTGTCGGCACCCAGCGTTTCGATCGCGGTCTCGCCGGCCTCGGTCAGCGAGGACGGCGCGACCAACCTGACCTATACCGTCACCCGCAGTGCGAACCTGTCGTCGCCGACAACGGTCAATATCACGACCGGCGGCACCGCAACCGCTGGCGTCGATTATACGGGCAATGTAGCCAGCGTGACGATTCCAGCGGGGTCGACGACGGCCAGCATCACGATCAACCCGACCACCGACAGCATCATCGAGCCAGACGAGACGGTTACGCTGAGCGTGGCCGCCGGCACCGGCTATACGGTCGGCGCGCCGTCGAGCGCCACGGGTACGATCCTCAACGACGATGTTCCGACCGCGATGATCGCCGTGTCGCCGGCTGCAGTGGCCGAGGATGGTGCGCCGAATCTCGTCTACACCGTAACGCTCTCCCAGGCGCCGTCGTCGAGCGTGTCGATCAATTATACGGTCGGCGGAACGGCCACTAACGGCACCGACTATGCGACCCTCGCGTCGCCGCTCGTCATCGCGGCGGGCAGCACATCGGGAACCGTCACGGTCAATCCGACGGCCGATGCGACCATCGAAGCCGACGAAACGGCCATCCTGTCGCTCGCCGCCGGCACCGGCTATGTCGTCGGTGCGCCGAACAGCGCGACGGGCATGATCCTCAACGACGATCTTCCGTCGCTGAGCATCAATGATGTGACCGCGGCCGAAGGAAACAGTGGCACAACCAATTTTACGTTTACGGTCAGCCTGTCGGCGCCAGCGGGACCGGGTGGCGTCTCCTTCGATATCGCGACCGCCAACGGCACTGCCGCCGCGGGGAGCGACTATGTCGCTCGCAGCCTGACCGGCCAGACGATCCCGGCGGGAACGAGCAGCGCAAGCTTCACCGTCACGGTCAACGGCGACACTCTGAACGAAGCGAGCGAGACATTCTTCGCGAACGTCACCAATGTAGTGAATGCGGTCGTCATCGACGGGCAGGGGGTCGGCACAATCACCAACGACGATCCGCTGCCGGCGATTTCCACGTCCGATGTGTCGATCGTGGAAGGGAACAGCGGTTCGTCCAATGCCATCGTCACGGTCACGCTCGACACGGCAAGCGGCCAGACGGTGACGGTAAACTACGCCACGGCAAATGGTTCGGCGACGCAGCCATCGGATTACGGCGCGGTGTCGGGAACGCTGACCTTCACGCCGGGGCAGACCAGCCGGACGATCGCGATTTCCGTCGTCGGCGACACCGTTCCCGAAACAAACGAGGCCTTCTCGCTCGGCCTGTTCGGCGCCGTCAACGCGACGATCGCCATACCGACGGCGTTCATCGCC
The DNA here is from genome assembly GCF_001598815.1 of Sphingopyxis terrae subsp. terrae NBRC 15098. Taxonomy (GTDB): domain Bacteria; phylum Pseudomonadota; class Alphaproteobacteria; order Sphingomonadales; family Sphingomonadaceae; genus Sphingopyxis; species Sphingopyxis terrae. The sequence continues at coordinate 5,557 of NZ_BCZQ01000017.1, forward strand.
ATCACCAACGACGATGTTCCGGTTACGCTGTCACCCGGCGCCCTTACCGGAGGACAGGTCGCGGCCCCGTACAGCCAGACGGTCTCGGCGACCGGGGGCACCGGACCCTATGGCTTTTCGGTGACGGCGGGCGCGCTGCCATCGGGGCTGACGCTGGCGCCTGGCGGCCTGTTGTCAGGAACGCCGACCGCAGGCGGCACCTTCAACTTCACGGTCACCGCGACCGACAGCAGCGCGGCACCGGGGCCATTTTCGGGTTCGACGCCTTACAGCCTGTCGATCGCGCCGCCGACCATCGTCCTGCCGGCGACCCCGCTGGCGGCGGGGCAGGTCGGTACAGCCTACAGCGCTACGATCACCGCGGCGAGCGGCGGCACCGCGCCCTATAGCTATGCGGTGACCGGCGGCAGCCTGCCCGGCGGGGTGACGCTCGACCCCGCAACTGGCTCGCTTTCGGGAACCCCCACCGCGGCGGGCAGCTTCAGCTTCCGGATTACCGCCACCGACAGTTCGACGGGCAGCGGCCCCTATTCGGCATTCAATGATTTTGCGATCGACATCGCGGTGGCGCCCCCCGTCGCCAATGCCGTTTCGGCGACGATCGGCTATGGCAGCGGCTCCACAGGCGTCACGCTCAGCCTTTCGGGCGGCGCGGCGACGAGCGTCGCGATCGTTACCCCGCCGTCACACGGCACCGCGACGGCGTCCGGAACCACGATCTCTTACCAGCCCGTTGCGGGCTATGCAGGCCCCGACAGCTTTACCTACAGCGCCGCGAACGCCAGTGGCACCTCGGCGCCGGCGACCGTCAGTCTGACTATCGCCGACCCGGCGATCGGCGTCGCCGCCACCGGACCGCTCGCAGCGACCGTCGGCACGGCCTACAGCCAGACGTTCAGCTTCAGCGGCGGCGCGCAGCCGTTCGGCAGCTATCAGGTGAACAATCTGCCCGCGGGCGTCGCAATCACGGGTTCGGATGCGAGCAGCGTGACGATCGCGGGCACCCCGACCCAATCGGGCAGCTTCAGCCTCACGGTATCCGCCATCGACAGTTCGACGGGCAATGGCCCTTTCACCACCAGCCAGCCCTTCGTGCTGACGGTTGATGCGCCGACGCTGTCGCTCGCGCCCGGCGCGGGAACGCTCCCGGCGCCTTATGGCGCGGCCTTCTCGCAAGCCTTTGCAGCAAGCGGCGGGGTTGGCCCGTTCAGCTATTCGGTCATCGGGACGCTCCCCGCCGGACTGGCGTTCGGCGGCAATATGCTGACCGGCACGCCCAGTGCGCCGGGCGTCTATCCGATCACGGTAACGGCAACCGACACCGGATCGACCGGTCCGGGGGCACCGTTTGCCGTATCGGCGAACTACAGCCTGTCGGTGCCCGCTCCGACGATCGCCATCGGACCGGCGGCGCTTGCCGGCGCGACGGTCGCCGCCAGCTACAGCCAGACGCTCACAGCGTCGGGTGGGGTCGGCGGTTATGCCTATGCGGTGACCGCCGGCGCCTTGCCGACGGGGCTGACGCTATCGGGCGGCGGGGGGCTTTCCGGGACGCCGACCGTCGGCGGCAGCTTCGGTTTCACCATCACCGCAACCGACGCGAACGGTCAGTCGGGCGCGCAGGCCTATACGTTGGTCGTCGCCGCTCCGGCGCTGACATTGCCCGCGACCAGCCTGCCGCAGGGCCAGGTGGGGGCCGCCTACAGCGCGACGATCCTTGCGGCGACCGGCGGCACCGCGCCCTACAGCTATGCCGTTACCGGCGGTGCGCTACCGGCGGGCGTTACGTTTTCGCCAACGGGGCAGCTTACGGGCACGCCTAGCGCCTTCGGAAGCTTTTCCTTCACCGTCACGGCGACCGACAGTTCGGGCGGAACCGGGCCCTATTCGACGTCGCAGGCCTATACACTGACGATCGTCGAACAGACGCCCGTCACCGGAGCAGTGTCGGCGACCGTTGCCTATGGCAGCGTCGATACGGCCATCGCCCTCGCTATCAGCGGAGGGACGCCGGCAAGCGTCGCGATCACGAACGCTCCGTCGCACGGCACGGCGAGCGTGTCGGGGACGGCGATCCGCTACACGCCCGCGGCGGGATATGCCGGACCCGACAGCTTTGCCTATACGGCCAGCAATGCTGGGGGCACTTCGGCGCCCGCAACTGCGACGATCCAGGTTTCGGCGCCGACGATTTCCATCGCCGCCGACGGGTCGCTGGCGGCCATTGTCGGAACGCACTTTGACCGGCGCTTCCTTTTTTCCGGCGGCGCCCAGCCTTTCTCGGCCTATCAGGTCACCGGGCTGCCCGCCGGTTTGACCGTTTCGACAAGCGATGCCGGCAGCGTCGGCATATCGGGAACGCCGACTCAGGCGGGCAGCTTCGTCCTGACCGTTTCGGGCACCGATGCCTCGACGGGAACAGGCCCATTTACCAGGTCGCAGGCATTCACGCTGACGGTGGCGGGGCCGACGCTCGCCCTCGCGCCGCCGTCGGCAAGCTTTGCCGCCGCCTATGCTGCTCCCATCAGTCAACAGATCAGCGCGACCGGCGGCGTCGGTCCCTACAGCTATGCGGTCAGCGGGAACCTGCCCGCCGGCGTCGCGATCGATCCGGCGACGGGCGTGATCGCGGGGACGCCGACGGCGGTTGGCAGCTTCGCCTTTTCGGTGACGGCGAGAGATGACGGCGCCACCGGTCCCGGCGCGCCCTTCACCGCGCAGGGAAGCTACAGCCTGACCGTGGCGGCGCCGACGATCCTCGTGACGCCTGCGGCACTCCCCCCGGCCACCGCGGGGGCGCCCTACTCGGCGCTTCTGTCGGCGTCTGGCGGGGTCGGGCCTTATTCCTATGCGCTCGCGAGCGGAACGCTTCCCGCCGGAATCGCGCTCGCGGGCGACGGGACATTCAGTGGAACGCCCACCGCATCGGGCGATTTCGCGATCGGCGTAACCGTGACCGACGCCAATGGGCAGACGAGTGTGGCCGCGCTGACGCTGACCGTTGCCAACGCGGCATTGACGATCACGCCCGCGTCGTTGCCCAGCGCGGTGCAGGGGATCGCCTACAGTCAGCAACTGACCGCGGCGGGCGGTGTCGCGCCCTACAGCTTCGCAGTGTCGGCGGGCAGCCTGCCCGTGGGAATCACCATAAGTCCGGCGGGGCTGATCAGCGGTACGCCGACCGGCTCGGGCAACGCCAGCTTCACCATTCTGGTCACCGACAGCACCGGCGGAACGGCGTCGACCGTTTCGGTGAGCTATGTGCTCGCCGTGACCGCACGGCCCAATCCGGCGAACGATCCCGAGGTGCGCGGTCTGGTGCAGGCGCAGGTCGCCTCGGCGCGGCGCTTCGCCGACGTTCAGGTGGGCAATTTTTCCCGCCGGCTCGAAGGGCTCCGCCATGGCGGAGGCGGCGGATTCCGCAACGGGCTGCGGATCAGCGCGTCCGATCCCTGCCTCGACACGCTGACGGCCTGGACCAACAGCCTGTGTGCGAGCGGTGATCCGGCCGGCGGAGGGCGGGCCATCCCCGGCCGGACAGGGCAGCCGCCGCTTGGTGCCGGCGCAGGCTTCGGGGCGGGGACCGGGACGGCGGCGGATGCGGACGACGGGCAAAACGCGTCGGCGTCGAGCGGCCCGATCGACGCACCGCTCGCGATCTGGGCGGGCGGCGCGATCCGCTATGGCGATCGCGACCCCTCGACCGGGCGGCCGTCGGAGCGCTTCGAATCCGAAGGCATCACGCTCGGCGCCGACTATCGTTTCGGTCCGGATTTCGCGATCGGCATCGGCGTCGGGATCGGCCGCGATACGACCGATGTCGGGCGCAACGGGTCGCAAAGCCGGGGTGAGGCCAAGACGATTGCGCTCTACGGCAGCCATCTGCTCGGCGGCGGCTTCTTCATTGACTGGCTCGGCGGCTATCAGTGGCTGGATTTCGACCTGCGTCGCTACGTCACCGCGACGAGCGCGCTGGTCAATTCGTCGCGCAAGGGGCGGCAGTGGTTCGGCGCGATCTCGGCCGGCGCCGATATCGAGACGGGCGATCTGCGCGTCACTCCCTATGTGCGCATCGACGCGCAGCGCGGCCGGCTCAATGGTTATGTGGAAAGCAGCGGCTCGCTGTTCGACCTGCGCTTCCTCGATCAGAATGTGGCGTTCACCTCGCTCGGCCTCGGCGCGCGGCTTGATTATCGCATCGCGGTCGAGAACGGCTATTTCCTGCCGCGCGTACGCGTCGAATATCAGCGCGACGTCGAACGGCAGGGCGACGCGCTGGTCGCCTATTTCGATCAGACCGGCGGACCGTTCAACGCCGTTCCGCTCGCGGGCTACGCGCGCAGTCGGCTGCTGCTCGGCCTCGGCCTCGAAATGGCGATCGGCGAGCGGACGTCGTTCGACGTCGAATATAATAATCGCCAGGCGACCGGAGCAGGCTCCGATCAAGGGGTGACCGTCAATCTCAAACAGGCCTTCTAGGCACGGGACGGATCGTCGGCCCCGACGATGAACTGGTACGTCGACGCCTTTGTCGCAGCGAAAGCCGTGGCTTATCCAGCGGGGCAAGCTGCAGGGAAAGGTCCTCGATGATTGCGCGACTGGCGATGGGGCTCGCCCTGCTGTTTCTTCTTCCCTCCGGGCGGGCGCTCGCCGAGCGTCCGCCCGTTCCCGTTACCGTCCCCTCCGAAATCGGCGGCTACGACTATGATCGCGGGCGTGATGCGCTGATTGCGGGCGAGACGGTGATCGCGCTGGCTGCGTTCGATCGCTCCTGCGCCATGGGAAATATGAAGAGCTGTTATAATGCGGGGCTGCTGAACGAAGACTTGTTCAAAACTGATGCTGACAAGACGCGCCGGACGACGGCTCTCGCCAGCTTCGACCGGGCGTGCGAAGGCGGCTTTCAGCGCGGTTGCGTCGCCGCTGCTGGCTATTACCGGTCAGCTCTGTCGGGGGTGCAGGATCTTCCGCGTGCGCTCGTCCTGTTGCGGCGGGCCTGCGAAGCCTGGGAAGCGGACGGGTGCGGCGATCTGGCCGAAATGCTGCATCAGGGCGAGGGTACGGCGAAGGACTTCGAAGCGGCCCGGCGCTTCTTTATCCTCGGCTGCGAGCGGGGCGGCCGCGCGCTCAATTGTTTCAATGCTGGCCTGATGGCGCTGAACGGCACGGGCGGTCCACCTGACCGGCTTGCGGGTTTCGACTATTATCACCGTGCGTGCCGACTCGGTTCGGCGAAGGCGTGCAGCAACCTCGCGCTTGAATATGTGCAGAACGACTGGAATCCGGAAGATTTCGCGATCGGCAAGGGCCTGTTCAAAATGGCGTGCGACAAGGGCGAGATGATTGCGTGCAAGAATCTGGGCTATCTTGTCGAGCGTGCCGATCCGGGGGCTGCGGGAAAGAAACAAGCGGCGCGCCTCTATCGCCAAGCCTGCGACGGTGGCGAGGGAGAGGGATGTCGTTCGCTCGGCATTTTAGCCGGTGACGGAATCAGGGCGGCGGGACGCAAGCGCGACGCCCTCGGCCTCTATGTTCGGGGATGCAATCTTGGCAGCGGGCGCTCCTGCTACAATGTCGGCCTTATGTACCTGATCGGCTATCGCGCGCCGACGCAGCTGCATACAGGGCTCGGTTGGTTTGCGGCAGGCTGCAAGATTGGCGATGCGTCGAGCTGCGGCGGTGCGGCGCTGGCGGCACTGTGGCTGGGCGAGCGCGATGCCGCTGGCGGCGCTGACCAGGCCGCGCGATGGGTGCTTTATGGCCGCAATCTCGATCCGGCCAGTCCTCTTCTGGATAGTGTGTCCGATTATCTTGCCAAACGCACGGCCGAACCCCCGACCTTACAGCCCGACCGCGGTTGAGCAATCGCCCTGCCTGTCGGGGGCCATGCTAGCCCCAAAATCGCACAGACATCACATCGAGCATCGGACATAGGCGCGTCTGGGTTTGCCTACTTCCTCGACGATCAGGCGACCGCTGGCTTCCGAAAAGCGGAAATGGACAAAGTGGACGGCCTTGCTTCCGGGTCGAACAAGACTGGCGAGCATGTCGCGCGCATCGGCATAATCTGCGGCACGCGGCGGCGCATCATCGCCGCGATCATGCGACGTGCCGGTATCGACGTAAACCGTCCGGACGGTGAGCGCCTCTCCCGCGATAATTGCAAGATCGGGCTTCAATCCCATGCGGTTCTTGTAGGATTGGCCCACGCAGTTGCCCGAACGGGTCGCCCAGTCGCCCAGAAAGTGCGGCAGGATGGCCGAAGGCGCAATCGGGGCATAGACCGCCCGGTCGGTGCCCGTGGCGGGCTGGACGATCTCGCCGATGCCGTCCCGCGCATCGGGCTTTGCGCTGGCGGACAAAGGCATGGCGACACAGAGCAGAATTGCCGACAGGCCGATCCCTGCCAGCGCGCCTCGCGACAGCCCTTCAAAGCATTCCCGCGTAGCCGGACCGGCTTGGGCGTCGCCTTCAGCCCGCGTGACCCTGCCCGCCATATATTTCCTCCGCGCTTCGAATGTCGGACCAATCAATGTTCCTGTTTCCCCCACCGGCGAAGCGCTGCGATGTACCGGTTCCCTTCGGTCCATCGGGCTTTCGCGCGCGCCGGAGCCTCCGGAGGTGCAAATTTCCATCGATACCCGGCCATACTGCCAGGCCCGGCGATCAGCAGGTCGGGATCGCGCTTTTGCTCTCCTCGCCGTCAGCGGCTGGCAAGCTGACATAGTGCGTGCCTTTGCGGACGAAATTCTGGGTGATGAGCCGGCTGCCGGCGAAGCGGACATCGAACGAGCGATTGCGCACGACGTTGACGATCGTGCCATCATAGCTCTGGCCGCCCTCTTCGGCGGCACCGCTGCTGTCATAATGGGAATCGAAGGTCACGAGAGACCTCGGGCCGGTCGGGGTCAATTCGGTCAGCGTCTTGGCGTCGCAGACATAGCCCTGCCAAACACCGCCCGCGGTGGATTCGATGACGAGTCCATCGAGGATGTCGCGCCGGATTTTCCACTGCGGCGGATTGCCCATTATGCTGCCCGTCACGGCGTCAGGCCATCGACCGGTTTCTGCGAATTTGGCACCGGGCATTTCGCGCAGATAGAAGATGCCGAGCGTCCCGAGGCCCGCAGGATAAGGCTCGCCGTTCCCTTCGACAATCAGGACGGGGCCGAATGAAGCCCAGACGAGTTTGCCCTTCGCATAGGTATAGACAGCGTCTTCGGTCACGCGCATTTCCCGCTCGCCGAGTCCGAAGACGGCATCAAACGCCAGATCCATCTGCTTCTCTTCCGGCAGGCTGCGAATGGCCGACGGAGCAGGCTTGGCCGTCGGTGGCGACTGGGTGGCCGACGCTTTGCGAGCGACCCCCGGCGCCGCATCCGCCATGGCCACGGACGATGTCGCGCCGCCCCGATGCGCCAGCGCCCATCCACTCCCGCCCAGCAGCGTCAGTCCCGCGAGTGCCGCAAACGGCCATCGTCGGTTGCCGGGCGCCCTCTCTCTGCCACCGTCGACCGGCATGGCCTTGTCTTCCGGGTCTTCCGGCGAGCTTGCTGTCGTTGCTGTCGCTTCATGCCATTGCAGAAGCCGCGCCTTTTCCCGGTCGAACTCCTCCGCGCTGAGCGCCCCGGCTTCGCGCAGCCGCGTCAATCGTTCAAGGCGGCTCAGATGATCGTCGGTAGCCATGGTCCCTCGCGCTGATAATCTCAAGGGCGTCAGCCTACTCCAGCATCCCCGAAGGCGAGAGGAGGCAATCGCGTACCGGTACATCCCGCGCGTTCGCGCGCTATCATCGGCGGGGTAATGTCGACGAAATTGACGGGAGTTCTGATCTTGCGACCCAAGTCTGTTACGAATGCGCTCACCTTGTGCATCATGGCAGTGATCACATTGGCGGCCTGCGATGGCGCAAATGGCGCCGATACGCATCCGACGAAACAGGGAACGGAGGCGCCCGCGCAGTATATGCCGGGCGCTGCGGCACCGACATCACTCGACGAGCAAGATCGCAACGCGCTGGAGATGGCCGAGCGCGCCTGTGCTAATCGCGACTTTCAGCAGCTTTTCACGGCCATTGCGATATCACCGGCCGTCCGGCGCAAATATAGCGCGCCCACCATCACGTCTGCCGTGCTGGACCCTCAGGGCAGGGTAATTTCGTCGCGCGACGTGCCCGCGAATTCCTACGAGGATTTTCCGGTCCGGCAGGTCGACTTCTATTACAAGCCCGCCAAGCCCCGGTCCCCCGGGGATGAGGACGAGTATCTCGATATCCAGTTCAACCAGAGCCAGAGTGACGATTTCTCGGTCGATTGGGCGCGCGTCCACTATGATGGCCAATCGGAAGGCGGTGAGGATCTGGGGAATATCATCGGCCCTGAGGGCAAACCGCTCCCGCCCGGGACACATCCCGATTCGGATGGGCAATTGCTGTTCCGGCCCATCGGAAATTGCTGGCAGTTGCAGGAGGACATCCGTTGGCTTCGATAGCGCAGCGGTTTGAGCTTCAGCGGCTCCAACAACATTCGGCGGCTCAGCGGGCCGATTCGCAGATCGTTTCCATCGCGACGAAGGTCGAGGTGCTCGCGACGTGTGGCAGGCTGGAGATTTTCTCGCCCAACACGATGCGATAGCGGCGGATATCGGGGGTGCGCACCTTCAGGAGATAATCGAAGCTGCTCGCGATCATGTGGCATTCCTCGACTTCGGGAATCTGCCGCACCGCGTCGTTGAAGCGGCGTAGCGCCTCCTCGCGCGTGTCGGACAGCTTGACCTCGGTAAAGGCGACATGGTCGAGCCCCAGCTTCGCGGGGTCGACGATCGCGCGAAAGCCGGTGATCAGCCCGCTGTCGACCAGCCGCTTGACGCGCTGCTGGCACGGCGTCTTCGACAGGCCGACGCGCTGCGCCAGTTCGGTGTAGGTCATCCGCCCGTCGCGGCCCAATATCGCGATGATCTTGCGATCGAACTCGTCCAGATCGACCAAGATTTTCGTATTTGCCATGCGGATTGCCTAATATGACGCCGATAATAGGTCAAAAGATAATCGTTCGAGCGCGATTGAAGGCGGATTGCCTTTTCGCCGCATGCTATCATGCGCCATGACCCAGCCGACCGACCGCGCCGCCATCCGCGCCCTCGCCCGCCGCTCCGAAGCCGACATCGTCGCCGATCTGCGGACCCAGCTTGCCCGCTCGCCCGCCACCCTCGACGCGGTGACGCGGCGCGGACTCGCGCTCATCCGCAAGGCGAAGGCCGAGGGCGAGCGCGAGACGCTCGTCGCGCAGCTCATGAACCGCTACCGCCTGTCGACCGAGGAAGGCGTCGTGCTGATGTGCCTTGCCGAAGCGCTGCTGCGCGTCCCCGACAGCGCGACCGCCAATGCGCTGATCCGCGACAAGATCGCCGGACGCCATTGGCGCGAGGGTGAGGATGAGGATAGCCCGCTGGTCGTCGCGCTGTCGGCGCGCGGCCTGTCGCTGGGCTCGGCGACGCTAATGCTGGGCGCGATGGGCAGCAAGGCGAACCCGCTCACCCTGCTCAAGTCGATGATCCGCCGCTCGGGCGAGCCGGTGATCCGTCAGGCGGCGCTCGCGGCGATGAAACTGCTCGGCCAGCAGTTTGTGATGGGCGAAACGATCGACGCAGCGGTACGGCGCGCCGACAAGGATAAGGGCGAACTCGCGAGTTTCGACATGCTCGGCGAAGCCGCGCGCACCGCAGAGGATGCGCGGCGCTATTATGACAGCTACGCCGCGGCGATCGCGCGCATAGGCCGCGATGCGAAGCCGGGCGACCCGTTTGCCAACCACGGCATTTCGATCAAGCTGTCGGCGCTTCACCCGCGTTACGAATATCTGCAGGCCGACCGCGTTCGCGAAGAATTGATCCCCGATGTCATCGCGCTCGCCCGCGCCGCACGCGGCGTCAACATTCCGCTGATGATCGACGCCGAGGAAAGCGACCGGCTCGAACCACACCTCGACGTTTATGGCGCGCTGATCGACGCGGGGCTCGCCGACGGCTGGACCGGGCTCGGCATCGTGATCCAGGCCTATCAGAAGCGCGCGAGCGAGGCGATCCGCTGGGTTGCCGCCAAGGCGCGCGCGCGGGGCGTCATGCTGTCGATGCGGCTGGTCAAGGGCGCCTATTGGGATACCGAGATCAAGCGTGCGCAGACGATGGGGCTGGGCGATTTTCCGGTCTTCACTGCAAAAAATCACACCGACCTCAACTATATGGCGTGCGCGCAGATATTGCGCGAGCATCAGGATTGCATCTTCCCGGCCTTTGCGACGCACAATGCGATGACGCTGGCCTTTATCGCCGAGCTGTTCGACGGCGCCGATTACGAACTGCAGCGGCTGCACGGCATGGGCGAAGGCGCGCATGATGCGATCGTTGCGCTGTCGCCGCCGCCGCGCCCGGTGCGCGTCTATGCGCCCGTGGGCACCCACCGCGACCTGCTCGCTTATCTGGTCCGCCGCCTGCTCGAAAATGGCGCGAACAGCAGCTTCGTGCACCAGTTTTCGGACCCCGACGTGACCGCCGAAGAGCTGGCGGTCGACCCGCGCAGCATCGCCAGCGTGCCGTCGAAAATCCCGACCGGGCTCCAGCTTTTCGATCCCGTCCGGCGCAATTCGCGCGGCTACGACCTTGGCGAACCCGGCGTGCCCGAGGCGCTGGCGGCCGCGATTGCCGGGGCGCGGGACATCGGGCGCATCGCGGCGCCGATCGTCGGCGGCACGGCAGCGGCGGGCACCGCCGAAGCGGTGCGCAATCCGGCGACCGGCGCGGTCGTCGGTCATGTGATCGAGGCCGATGCCGATATGGTCGATGCCGCCGTCGCCGCCGCGCGCGCGGCGCAGGGCGACTGGAGCCTTGCCGGTGGCTCCTTCCGTGCCGAACGGCTCGAACGCGCGGCCGATCTGCTCGAGGAACGCGATGCTCTCTTTCTCGGGCTGGCGATCGACGAGGCGGGCAAGACGCTCGTCGATGCGGTGGCCGAAGTGCGCGAGGCGGTCGACTTCCTGCGCTATTATGCCGCCCAGGCGCGCGCCGATTTCACCTACCCCATCGCGCTGCCCGGCCCGACCGGCGAACGCAACGAACTGATCCTCGAAGGCAAGGGCGTCTTCGTTGCCATCAGCCCGTGGAATTTCCCGCTCGCGATCTTTCTGGGGCAGGTGTCGGCGGCGCTCGCCGCTGGTAACGCCGTGCTGGCGAAGCCCGCTGAACAGACGCCGCTGATCGCGCATGCCGCGATAGAACTGCTGCTCGAGGCGGGGGTGCCCGCCGATGTGTTGGCGTTTCTCCCCGGTCGCGGCGAAACGGTGGGCGCGGCGCTGACCGGTCATGACGATATCATCGGCGTTGCCTTCACCGGATCGACCGAGGTTGCGCGCGCGATCAACCGCAGCCTTGCGGGGCGCGACGGTCCGATCGCGACGCTGATCGCCGAAACCGGCGGTGCCAACGCGATGATCGTCGATTCGACCGCACTTCCCGAACAGGTGGCGCGCGATGCCGTCGCCAGCGCGTTCCAGTCGGCGGGTCAGCGCTGTTCGGCGCTTCGCCTGCTTTGCGTGCAGGAAGATGTCGCCGAAACCATGATCGACATGGTCGCGGGCGCGATGGCCGAACTCAATATCGGCGACCCCGCTATTCTCGCGACCGATGTCGGTCCGATCATCGATGCCGAGGCGCAAGCGAACATCGCGGCTTATATCGCCGAAGCGCGCGCCGCGGGCCGGGTGATTGCACAGGCGGCGCGCACCGATTGGCCGGCGGGCGGTACCTTCGTGCCGCCGACGATGATCCGCCTCGACCATGTCACCGACCTCAAGCGCGAGATTTTCGGCCCGGTGCTGCATGTCGCGACGTGGAAGGGCGGCGAGCTCGACGCGCTGATCGACGCGATCAACGCTTCGGGCTATGGCCTGACATTGGGCGTCCACACCCGCATCGACGGCGTCGCGGCGCATGTCGCGGCGCGCGCGGCGGTCGGCAATGTCTATGTCAACCGCAACCAGATCGGCGCGATCGTCGGATCGCAGCCCTTCGGCGGCCGCGGCCTGTCGGGCACGGGGCCGAAGGCCGGCGGTCCGCATTATCTGCACCGCTTCGCCGAGGAAAAATCGATCTCGACCGACATCACCGCAGCGGGCGGCAATGCAGCGCTGATGGCGGGGTAATTCCTGCCTCTTTTGTTATTGGCGTATCCCCGCGAAGGCGGGGGAGTACAGGTTGTTCCGACGCCTAAGCCCCCGGCACCCCGAGCATCCGTGCCTGCGCGTTCAGCCGCTGTGCCGCCCCCGGATTGGCGGCGAGGGCGTCCTTCAGCGCCTGCGCCGCTTTTGCGGTTTCGCCGAGCGTCATGCGGCTGCGCATCAGCATGATCCAGCGGTCGACGTCCGCCGGATTCGCTTTCAACTTGGCCTCCAGCCCGTCGACCATCCCCGCGATCATCGCGTCCTGCTGCCCCTTGGGAAGCTGCGAGGCGGCTTCCATGTCGGCGCGGCTGGGGCCGGGGATCGCCCGCGCGGCGACCGGCATCTCGTCGGCCTTGAGCGCGCGCGGCTGCGTTGCGGCGAGGCGCGCGGCGACGTCGATCTTGTTGATCGCGCCGACCTGTTCGATCGTGCGGCGCAGGTCGGCCTCCCACGGCGCGCCCTGCGGCGTGTCGGCGAGCAGCGCGAACCATTCGTCGATCGCCCCCTTGTGATCGCCGGCGATATCCTTCTTCACCGCCATGAAATAGCGCGCGCGCGGATCCTTGGGATTGAGCGCGATCGCCTTGTCAAAGGCTTCGGCCGCGGCGGCTGGCATCGGATCGCGCGGACTCGCCATCACGCGCGCCTCGCCAAGCGCCGACCATAGCCCGGCCGACTCGGGCGCGATCGCGACCGATTTTTCATAAGCTGCGGCGGCGCCGGGATAATCGCCGAGGTCGAAACGCGCGGCGCCGAGCGCCATCCATGCGTCGGCGCTCTGCGGTTCGCGCCGCGTCCGTTCCTCGATTGCGGCAAGCTGGGCATCGGGTGACGCTGCGGCCGTCGGCGCGGGCGCCGCGGCATTATTGGCGGAATCGCGCCAGATCGCATAGCCGATCGCGCCGGCTAGCAGGAGGAAGGCGGCGATCAGGATCGCACGGTTCGTCGTCGACATACCCTTGGTTTCGCTCATTCCATCCCCCGAATATCCGCCGCGGCGAAATCGCGCGCGACGGTGCCGCGCCATATTGCCTTTGGCGGGCAAAGGTGTAGCCTCTGTCGGGCGAGGTCGGTCAACGATAAAATCGTAAAACAGGGGGTCGCACCGGTTTTCCCAAGTCTTTGCGTGGGAGGGGTGCATGGCGGTAGCGGATCACGTCGATTTTCCGACGTTCATGGAAGGTGTGAAGCGGCGCAACCCGGGGCAGCCCGAGTTCGTCCAGGCGGTGCAGGAAGTCGCCGAGGATATTTTCGACTTCATCGCCGACAAGGAAGAATATCACGCGCAGCAGATATTGCGGCGCATTGCCGAACCCGACCGGGTCGTGTCCTTCCGCGTCTGCTGGGAGGACGACAACGGCAATATCCGCGTCCAGCGCGGCTGGCGCGTTCAGAACAACAATGCCATCGGCCCCTATAAAGGGGGCATCCGCTTTCACCCGAGCGTGACCGAAAGCGTCCTCAAATTCCTGGCGTTCGAACAGACGTTCAAGAATGCGCTCACCGGCCTGCCGATGGGCGGCGGCAAGGGCGGATCGAATTTCAACCCGAAGGGCAAGAGCGTGCGCGAGATCATGCGCTTCTGCCAGAGCTTCATGACCGAGCTCTATCGCCACATCGGCGCCGACGTCGACGTGCCGGCGGGCGACATCGGCGTCGGCGGGCGCGAAATCGGCTTCATGTTCGGCCAGTACAAGCGCATTACCAACGAATTTACCGGGGTGCTCACCGGCAAGGGCCTCGAATGGGGCGGCTCGCTGATCCGAACCGAGGCGACGGGCTATGGCGCCGTCTATTTCCTCGCGAACATGCTCGCGGCGAAGGGACAGGATCTCGTCGGCAAGAGCGCGGTGATTTCGGGATCGGGCAATGTCGCGACGCACGCGGCGGAAAAGATCGTGCAGTTGGGCGGCAAGGTGCTCACCCTGTCCGATTCGGGCGGCTTCATCCACGATCCCGACGGCATCACCCAGGAAAAGATCGACTGGGTAAAGGCGCATAAGACGCACCGGCGCGGCCGGATCGAGGATTATTGCGCCGAGTTCAAGAGCGCCACCTTTACCGCTGGCAAAACGCCGTGGGCGGTGCCGTGCGACGTCGCGCTGCCGTGCGCGACGCAGAACGAGCTGAATGGCGATGACGCGAAGATGCTGGTGGCAAACGGCTGCATCGCGGTGAGCGAGGGCGCGAACATGCCGACCGACCTTGCCGGTGTTCATGTCTTCAAGGACGCAAAGATCATGTTCGCGCCCGGCAAGGCGGCCAACGCCGGCGGGGTTGCGGTTTCGGGCCTCGAAATGAGCCAGAACAGCGGCCGGCGCAGCTGGAGCGAAGCCGAGCTGCAACAGATGCTCAAGGATATCATGGCGGGCATCCACGAACGCTGCCTGACCTATGGCGATCAGGGCGGCGGCTATATCGATTATGTGAAGGGCGCGAACATAGCCGGCTTCAAGAAAGTCGCCGACGCGATGCTGGCGTTCGGGGTCGTTTAGGGTAAAAGGCCCTCAGGGCAAAAGGGGACTCGTGGGAATGACGACGCACGCTGGCATCGGGCGCGGCGATCGGTCGTGGGCGGCGGTGGCGGCACTGGCTCTGCTGCTTGCCATGCTTGCGATCGCCGCGACGCTTTCGGCGCCTCCGGCGCGCTCGCAGGGCGAAAGCGGCGGGCGTTTCCTGGGTGTTGCGTCCTGCGCGGGATCGACCTGCCACGGCCGGATGGAGGGCGACGGCGTCGTTGTCCGTCAGGACGAGTTGATGCGCTGGCAGGAACCCTCGACCCCCGGCGGCGCGCATAGCCGCGCCTGGGCGGTGCTCAACACCAGCCGCAGCCAGTTCATTGCCCGCAACCTTGGCATCGGCGATCCGGCGCGCGCGTCGATGTGCCTCGGGTGCCACAGCGATGCGGCGACGAGCCGCGGTACCGCGCCGATCGAGGACGGGGTCACCTGCGAATCCTGCCACGGTCCTGCAGGGGGCTGGATCGCGAGCCATTATGCCGGGGTCGGCGACAACCCCAGCCCCGACGGCGAAATGCGCGAGAAGCATCTCGCCAATTTGCGCGCCGGCTTGCGCCGGCTCGAGGATCCGGTGGTGCGCGCGGGCGTCTGCGTCGACTGCCATTTCGGAGCCGCGGGCGAGGGGCAGTTCGTCACCCACCGCATCATGGCGGCGGGGCATCCGCGCATTTCGTTCGAGCTCGACCTCTTCTCCTCGCTCCAGGCGCATCATCAGGAAGATGCCGATTATGGCTGGCGCAAGTTCGGCGCGGCGGGCGCGCGCACCGACCATGTGCAGATGTGGGCGGTGGGGCAAGCGACCGCGCTCGAACGCAGCCTCGCGCTGTTTCAGTCGAAACGCGGGACCGAGGGGATGTTCCCCGAATTTTATTTCCTCGACTGCCACAGTTGCCACCGCCGGATCTACGATCAGGCGAAGCCGGTGAAGACCAGCGTCGACAATCCGGCGCGGCCGGGCATTCCCGAAGGCATGCCGCCCTATAATGACGAAAATCTGATCATGCTCTCGGCCGCCGCGCGCATGGCCTCGCCCGCGCTTGCCGAACAGCTCGGCGCGCGCAGCGCCGCCTTCCACCGCGCGATCGCGACCGACCGGCCGGCGGCTGTTCGCGCCGCCGCCGATCTGGCGCAGACGGTCGCGGCGCTCAAAAGCGCCTTCGCGGCGCGCGCCTTTTCGGGCACCGACGCCTTTGCGATGGTCGATGCGATTGCGGGCAAGGCAGTAAACGACCGCTTCACCGACTATGCGGGGTCGTCGCAGGCGGTGATGGGGGTCGACACGCTGCTCAACGCCATGGTTTCGTCGGGGCGGATCACCATCGGCGCTGCGGCGGGAATCCGCGCCGACATCGACCGTGCCTATGCCTCGGTCAAGGATCCCAACGCCTATAAGCCCAGCGACTTCCAAGCCTCCTTCGGCAGCGCGGTGCGCGCGATTCAGGCGCTGCGGTAAGCCGATGCGGACCCGATCGCGCCTCTTTCGCACCGCCGCCCTTGTCGCCGGCCCGGCACTGCTCCTCGCCTCGTGCGGCGGCGGAGGCGGCGGCACGCCGACCCCCTCGCCGACTCCCACGCCGACGCCGACTCCCACCCCGACCGGCGGCCTCTATACCCCGCCGGCGAGCCAGTCGCTCAGCGTCGCCGACGTCCAGACCGTACTCGCCGGCGCGATTGCCGAGGCGCAGGCGCGCGGCCTGCCGTCGGTAATCGCGGTGACCGACCGCGTCGGCAATGTTCTCGGCGTCTTCCGCATGAACGGCGCGCGCGCCACCGCGACGACCTCGGCGGCGCCCAACGGCGACAATATCGACGCGCAGAACGTCACCTTCCCTGCAGAAGCGGGCGCGATCGCGAAGGCGATCACCGGCGCCTATCTGTCGAGCGGCGGCAATGCCTTTTCGACGCGTACCGCGAGCCAGATCGTCCAGGAGCATTTCCCGCCCGCGCCGACGACTGCGGGGCTGGAAAGCGGGCCGCTGTTCGGGGTGCAGTTCAGCCAGCTTCCGTGCAGCGATCTTGCCGCGCGCTTCGGCGCCATGGGCGGCGGCGCGCTGATCGGG
Organism: Sphingopyxis terrae subsp. terrae NBRC 15098; assembly: GCF_001598815.1. GTDB lineage: Bacteria > Pseudomonadota > Alphaproteobacteria > Sphingomonadales > Sphingomonadaceae > Sphingopyxis > Sphingopyxis terrae. The sequence goes on from NZ_BCZQ01000017.1 coordinate 22,348, forward strand.
CCGAAGCGCTCGCCGCTCGGCCTCGCGGCCGATCCGGGCGGTCTGCCGCTTTACAAAAATGGCGTGCTCGTCGGCGGCATCGGGGTGATGGGCGACGGCGTCTATGGCAGCGATCCCAACATCCTCGACATCGACAATGATGCCGAGGAGTTCATCGCGCTCGCCGGGACGCGCGGGTTCGAGGCGCCGGCGGCGATCACCGCCGACAAGATCACCGTCGACGGGACGACGCTGCGCTTTTCGGACGCCACCTATGGCGGCTTGCAGACGAGCGGCGGCGCGAGCTTCGCCAGTCTGAACGGCACGGCCGGCAATCTGGTCGCGGTCATCGGCTATGCCGCCGCGGCGATCGTCGCGGGCACCGCCTATGGCAGCGAAGCGTCGGGAATCCGCGCCTCGACCGCAGCCGAATTTTCCAACCGCGATGCCTTTGTCCTGACCAATGGCAGCGGCACCAACCGCTTCCCGATCCGTGCCGGCACCGATGCATCGACCAACAGCGCGCCGCTGACCCAGGCCGAGGTGCGCGCCGTGCTCGAAGATGCCTTTGCGGTGATGAGCCGCGCGCGCGCGCAGATTCGCCGCCCGCTCGACAGCCGGGCGCAGGTGACGATCAGCCTCGTCGATACGCATGGCGCCGTGCTCGGCATCGTGCGCGCGCCCGACGCGCCGATTTTCGGCACCGACGTGTCGCTGCAGAAGGCGCGCACCGCGGCCTTTTTCTCTGGCGCCAACGCCGGGACGGAGCTCAGCGCGAACGCCAGCGCCGATGTGCAGCATTTCGTCCCCGCGGTGCGCAGCTTCCTGAACGATCCGAGCGCGCTGACCGGCACCTTTGCCTTTGCCGACCGGTCGGGGGGCAATCTGTCGCGCCCCTATTTCCCCGACGGCGAGGTCGGGCGGCCCAATGGCCCGCTGTCGCGCCCGATCGCGCAGTTCAATCCCTTTTCGACCGGGCTGCAATCCGCCCTCGTCATCGGCAATATCGGCGTGCACCTCGGCTTCGTGTCGGGCGCCAGCGCGACCGACACGCCGCAACGCTGCACGACCTTGCCCGACGTCGCGGCGGGGCAGAATCGCCTGCAGAACGGTATCCAGATTTTCCCGGGTTCGGTGCCCATCTATCGCGGGACGCAGCTTGTCGGCGCGATCGGCGTGTCGGGCGACGGCATCGACCAGGACGATATGATCAGCTTCCTCGGGACGCATAACGGCGGCGCGCGCGTCGGCACGATCGGTAACGCCCCGATCGACAAGCGTGCCGACAATATCGTCGTCACGCTGTCCGATGGAAAGACGGTGCGTCTGCGCTACATCAGCTGCCCCTTTGCGCCTTTCCTCGACACCAGCCAGCAGAATGTCTGCCAGGGGCTATAGGCGATGAGCGCGCTTGGAAGCAGCCTGCTGCCGATCATCGCGACGCTCGCGGCGCAGGGCGCGCCTGCGGCGGGTCAGGCGCTGCCGCCACCCCCGCCGCCGCCCGAACCGCCCGCGACCGATGGCGCCGCGCCGGACGCGGCGCCGGCTGCGATCCCGGCACCCGACGGCGAAGCGCTGATCCCGCCGCCGCCGCCGGTCGACTGGAAGGATGTACTGAAGGACGATCTGGTCACCCAGATTATCGAAGGCCGCCGCCGCCCCGGCTACACGCCCGATCTGCCCGACCAGATGCGGCAGGACAATGTCGGCGCGCTGCGTCCGCCGCCGCCGCAGGCCTTTCCGGGGATCGAGGATCAACTGCCGGTGCCCGACCGCTGGCGCCTCATCGAATCGCTCGGCGTGGTCAAGGAACGCTGGTTCGATCCCTATCATCAGAACACGCTGAAGGGCGACCGGCCGATCGACCGGTCGAAGGTGCCGTGGCTGCCGATCAGGGGCGACGACTGGTTTTTCGTCGCCAGTGCGGTGTCGGATACGGTGTTCGAACCGCGCACCTTTCCGATTCCGGTCGGCGTCCAGACCACCGAGCGGCCGGGCAGCCTCGACGTGTTCGGCAAGAACCGCAGCTTCGTGCTGTCGCAGACGCTGATCGCGGGCGCCGCGCTCATCAAGGGATCGACCGCCTTCAAGCCGCCCGACGTCGAATATCGCGTCACGCTGGCTTATAATTTCAACTATGTCGACGTGCCCGAACGGCGCGTGCTCGACGTGCGCCCGTCGCAGCCGAGCCATCGTTACGACAATTTCCTGGGGGTACAGGAATTGTTCGTCGACAAGCATCTGGGCAACGACAGCGACCGTTACGACTTTCATTCGATCCGCATCGGCATCCAGCCGTTCCAGAGCGATTTTCGCGGTTTCCTGTTCAACGACAGCCAACTTGGCATCCGCCTGTTCGGCAACCGCGACAATAACCGCTTTCAATATAATGTCGCGGCCTTCTGGCGGCTCGAAAAGGACACCAACAGCGGGCTCAACGACATCACCCAAAGCCCGCGCGACGATTTCATCTTCACCGCGAACCTCTATCGTCAGGACTTCCCCTTCGTCGGGCTGACGAGCCAGGTCAGCGTAACCTACAATCGAAACCGCGAAAAGAACGACATCCAGATCGACCACAACGGCTTTCCGGTGCGCCCGGCGCTTCTCGGCGATCTGCGCGGCCGCGAATATGACGTGACCTACCTCGGCTACAGCGCCGACGGGCGCATCGGACGGATCAATCTGACCGCCAGCTTCTATGCGGCGCTGGGCGAGGACCGGAACAGCTTCTTCACCAGCAAGCCGGCAAAGATCCGCGCGGGCTTCGGCGCCGCCGAACTCAGCTACGATCACGACTGGATGCGCTTTCGCCTGTCGGGCCTCTACGCCACCGGCGACAGCGATCCCTATAACGATGTCGAGGGCGGCTTCGACGCGATTTTCGAAAATCCGATCTTCGGCGGCGCCGACACCAGCTACTGGATTCGTCAGACGATTCCCTTTGCGGGCGGCGGGCGCGTCATTTCGATCAATGGCCGCAACGGCATCCTCAATTCTCTGCGCTCGTCGAAAGAAGAGGGGCAGTCGAATTTCAACAACCCCGGCACCGTATTCGTCGGCGCCGGCGCCGATTTCGACCTGTCACCCGAAACGCGCGTCAGCGTGAACGCCAATCATCTGTGGTTCGACAATACCGCGGGTTTGCAGGTGCTGCGCAGCGAAGGGTCGATCCCCAAGGATATCGGCTGGGATCTGTCGGTGGCAGGCATCTGGCGGCCCAAGGCGACGCAGAATATCGTCGGCCGCCTCAGCGCCGCGGTGCTGCTGCCCGGTGACGGGTTCAAGGATCTGTTCGAGAATCGCGAGCGCGACCGGGCTTATGTCTCGGTCCTCGCCAATCTGATCGTGAGTTTCTAGACGATGATGCGCAGGCTCCTCGCCCTCCTGATCTTCCTGTTGATGGCGATGACCGCCGGTATGCAGGGCGCGCGCGCGTCGGAAGGCGAAAAGCCGGTCGCCGTCACCTATCGCTTCACGCCGCCGGCGCCGCGCGAACAGAGCGAGGCCGACGTCGAGGCAAAGTCGAAGGGCTGTTACAGCTGCCACACCCAGACCGACCGGCCGTCGATGCACGCGACGCCTGCGGTGCGCCTCGGCTGTACCGACTGCCACGGCGGCGATTCGCAATCGCCCGCGGCGTTCGGGCGCCCCGAACTCGGCTACGACAATCCCTATAATCTGGCGGCGATGAAACTCGCGCATCCCCAGCCGACGCTGCCCGGGGCGTGGGGTGGCACATCGGCGAACCCGAAGCGCAGCTATACGCTGCTCAACAAGGAAGCGCCCGAATATATCCGCTTCGTCAACCCGAGCGACTACCGCGTGGCGCGCGAGGCGTGCGGGTCATGCCACCTCGAGATCATCGAGGCGACCGAGCGGTCGCTGATGTCGACCGGCGCGATGCTGTGGGGCGGGGCCGCGTACAACAACGGCATCGTTCCCTACAAGAATTACATCTTCGGCGAGGCCTATACGCGCGACGGCAAGGCCGCCTGCATCCTGTCGCCCTCGTCGCGGCTGACGAAAGAGGAATATGCCGAGGCGTGCAAGCCGGAGTTCGGCTTCGACAAGATTTTGACCGACGCCGAAAAGAAGCGCGGCGCGCTTGCCAAAATGTACCCGCTGCCGCGCTGGAGCGTGATCCCGCCCGGCGACGTCTTCCGCGTCTTCGAACGCGGCGGCCGCAACATCAACACCCAGTTCGCCGAAATCGGCCTGCCGAACCCGACCGGCAGCATCCAGCGGCTCGAGGAACCCGGACGTCCCGACCTCAAACAGTCGAACCGCGGTCCCGGCACCGGGCTGCGTGTCGCGATTCCGGTGCTCAACATCCACAAGACGCGCCTCAACGACCCCTTCATGTGGTTCATGGGCACCAACGACCAGCCGGGCGATTATCGCCAGTCGGGCTGCGCCGGCTGCCATGTCATCTATGCCAACGACCGCGAACCGCGGCACAGCCTGACTTATGCGCAATATGGCCGCGATGGCGAAAGCGCGACGATCGATCCGACGATCGCGGGGAAGAAATGGAAACCCGATGATGACGGGCATGGCGGCGGACATGGTGGGGGCGCTGCTGGCGACGCGCATGGCGATCCGGCGAAACATGCGCCGTCGCCCGATGGCCATGGCGCGCTGATCGACCCCCAAGCCGCAAAAGCCCGACCGCAAGCCGCACCCGCGAAGGACCGGCGCGAATCGGGGCATCCGATCACCCACGCCTTCACCCGCGCGATCCCGACGGCGCAGTGCATGAATTGCCACATGCACCAGCCCAATATCTTCCTGAACTCCTACCTCGGCTACACGATGTGGGATTATGAATCGGACGCGCCGCAGCTATGGCCCGGTCCCGACAACACCGCACCGCGCCCACTGGGGATGAGCGACGAGGAATATCAGAAGAAATACAAGCAACAACGCTATCCGACCGCCGCCGAAGTCCACAAGGTTCTCGAACGCAATCCCGAAGGCGCGAGCCCGCGCGGCCTGTGGGCCGACGTCGAGTTTCTGCGCGACGTCTATGACGTGAACGACAGCAACAAGGACACCCAGTTCGCCGACTATCACGGCCATGGCTGGAACTTCCGCGGCATCTTCAAGCGCGACCGCAGCGGCAATCTGCTCGACGCCGACGGCAATATGTCGACCTATGGCACCGACAAGGCGCACATCGTCGATCCCAAGGATCCCGAAAAATGGCGCAAGAGCTGCGCCAGCTACAGCGACCCGGCGCAGCGCGACCTGTGTCTCGCCAGCGCCGATCCCGCCAAACCCGGTGTCGAGGGCAAGTTCGTGCCGCCCGGCATCAACCCCGGCAAGGCGGTCCATATGATGGACATTCATGCCGAAAAGGGGATGCAGTGCGCCGACTGCCACTTCGCGCAGGATGCGCACGGCAATGGCTATATCCAGGGCGAAGTCGCGAACGCGGTCGAGATCGGGTGCAAGGATTGCCATGGCACCGCCGATGCCTATCCCAATCTGCTCACCTCGAACGTCGCAGCACGGCCGCAAGGGACCAATCTTGCGCTGCTTCGCAATTCGGACGGCCGGCGCCGGTTCGAATTCCAATATGACGACAATGGTGAAATCACGGGGCTGATCCAGCGGTCCATCGTCGATCCGAAGCTCCAGTGGCAGGTCAGCCTGGTCAAGCAGGCGGTGACGCCGGGGCCGCATTTCAACGCGAAAGCGGCGCGCGCCAAACTGATGTCGCGCAGCGGCGCCGACGATGGCAGCTTTGCGTGGGGGCCGGGCGTGGCAAGGGAAGATCGCGCGCACGGCGACGACAAGATGGCCTGCTTCACCTGCCATCTGTCGTGGACGACGAGCTGCGGCGGCTGCCATTTGCCGATCGAGGCGAACTGGAAGACCAGCATGCACCATTTCGAAGGGGAGGAGACGCGCAACTTCGCGACCTATAACCCGCAGGTGGCGCGCGACGAGATGTTCCAGCTCGGCCGGCACATGCTGACCAAGCCCGGCGAGCCCGACGCCGACGGCAATCCGCGCGGGATCATCGCGCCGATCCGGTCGACATCGGCGCTGGTCTTGTCCTCGACGAACCTCAACCGCGAACGCATCTATATCCAGCAGCCGCCGATCTCTGCTGCGGGCTTCTCGAGCCAGGCCTTCGCGCCGCATTTCCCACATACGGTGCGGCGTCAGGAGACGAAACAGTGCACCGACTGCCATCTGTCGCAGGCGGACGACAATAATGCGATCATGTCGCAGCTGCTCCTGATGGGGACCAATTTCGTCAATTTCGTCGGGCTCAATGTCTGGTCGGGGCTGGAGGACGGCTTCCAGGCGACGCGCGTCACCGAATGGGACGAGCCGCAGGCGGTGATCGGCAGCTATCTGCAGAAATATGCCTATCCCGACTATTGGCGCCTGCACGTCGATCAGAACCATCGCGAGCTCAAAAATTGGGTGCGCGGCAAGACCTTCGACAAGAAGGGGTCGGGCGAAAGCCATGCGCTCGAGGAATTCGCCAATATCGTCCAGGGGACGAGCGGCCGGGTCAACTGCCTGCAACTGCGCGGCGAATATATGTATGTCGCCGAAGGCAGGGGCGGCTTTCGTGTCTATGACGTCGCATCGATCGGCAACAAGGGCTTCTCCGAACGCGTCACCCGCGCGCCTTTTTCGCCGCTGGGGCACGATACGCATGTCAAAACGACGAACGCGACCTGCATGGCGATCGGCACGACCCAGCCGATCAGCATGGCCCGCAACGAGCATATCCGTAAGGATTTCCCCGAAAATCACGAACAGGCACTGCACCCGCTCTACCGCTATGCCGTCATCACCGACAGCGTCGAAGGCCTGATTCTGGTCGACATCGACACGATGGCGGACGGCGAATTCCGCAACAACAAGCTGACCCGCGCGCTGACGTGGAATCCCGATAATGTGCTGGCCGGGGCCCGCCACGTGACGCTTGCGGGCGACTATGCCTATGTCACCGCCGATGCCGGGCTCGTCGTGCTCGACCTGTCGACGCCGCTCGAGCCGAAGGTGACGGCGCAGCTGCCGCTGACCGATGCGCGCGCGAGTGCCGTGCAGTTCCGGTACCTGTGGGTCACCGACGCGGAGGGCGTGAAGCTGTTCGACATCACGCATATGGACCGGCCGGAACCGGTGCCGGCGGGAACGGTGCGGCTCGCCAACGCGCGCAAAATCTATCTCGCGCGCACCTTCATGTACGTCGCGGCCAAGCAGGACGGTCTGGTGATCGTCGATGTGACGCGGCCGATGGCGCCGGCCGTCTGGCCCGCGATGACCTTCGGGGGAGCGCTCAACGATGCAGAGGATGTGATCGTCGCATCGACCAATGCGTCGCTCTTCGCCTATGTCGCCGACGGACGGAACGGCATCAAGGTGCTTCAGCTTACCAGTCCGGACAATCCCGGCCTCTATGGCTTCTCGCCCGCGCCGACGCCCGAACTGATCGCCTGGGCCAAAACTCCGTCGCCGGCGCTCGCTCTGTCGAAGGGGCTCGACCGCGACCGGGCGGTCGACGAAACGGGGGGGCAGATGGCGGTGTTCGGCCGCGTGGGATCTCGCCCCTTCACCCGGCCCGAAATGGAGAAGCTGTTCCTGAACAGCAAGGGGCTGGTCTACAAGGTCAGCGACACCGTCGATCAGGCGGCGTGGCGACCGCCGCTGGCCTACCCGAACTGAAGGCGAAGGCAGCTAGGCCGGCTTACCTTGCATCGTCATCCCGGACTTGATCCGGGATCCATTCTTTCAACGCCGGATGAATGGATCCCGGATCAAGTCCGGGATGACGAAAGTTGGAAAATGGCTGTTCCCTACCCCTAAGCTGCCTGAGTTGATCGCCTAGAGTCGCTCCGCCTGCACGACGCTGTCCGACGCGCGGAGCGCGGACAGGATACGCATCACATGCTGAACGTCGCGCACCTCGACGACGACGTCATAGGTGTGGAAATCGCCCTCGCGGTTCGACAGCCGCAGATTGGTGATATTCGCCGAATTGGCGGCGAGGATGCCCGACATTTCGGCGAGCGTGCCGGTTTCGTTGAGGATGACGACGCACAGCCGCGCATTGCCGCCCTCGCTGTCCTCCTGCCACCTGAGGTCGATCCAGTCGGCGTCGATGCCGTCGGCCAGGCTGGGGCAGTCGATAACATGCACCTCGATCCCCTCGCCGGGCCGCGCGAGGCCGACGATGCGGTCGCCGGGAACGGGGTGGCAGCAGTCGGCAAGCTTGTAGGCGACGCCGGGGGTCAGCCCCTCGATCGACACCGCAGCGCCCTGGCGCAGCTTGCCGGGCTTCGATTTCATCTCGGCGGTGATGCCGGGGACGAGCGCTTCGAGGATCTGGTCGTCGGACAATCGCCGCCGCGCGATCGCGACATAGAGCGCGCTGTCATCCTCGAGCTTCAGCCGCTCGCGCGCCGCGGCGCGCGCCTTGTCGCCGACCTTGTTGGGCAGGCGGCGGGCGATCTCGTCGTACATCTTGCGACCAAGGGCGGCGAGTTCGACCTTTTCCTTCGACCGGACATGGCGGCGGATCGCGGCGCGCGCCTTGCCCGTCACCGCAAAGCCCAGCCACGCGGGCTGCGGCGTCTGCTTTTCCGACGACAATATCTCGACGGTATCGCCGTTGACGAGCTGGGTGCGCAGCGGCACGAGCCGGCCGTTGACCTTGGCACCGACGGTGCGGTCGCCGAGCCCGGTGTGGACGGCATAAGCGAAATCAACCGGCGTCGCGCCCTTGGGAAGCTGGAACAGGCTGCCCTTCGGCGTAAAGGCGAAGATGCGGTCCTGATACATTGCGATGCGCGTATTCTCGAGCAGTTCGTCGGGGTCGTGCGTCTGGTCGAGGATTTCGAGCAGGTCGCGAATCCACCCCGCCTGTCCGTCGGGTGAGCCGCCGCCCTGCTTGTAGGCCCAGTGCGCGGCAAAGCCGAATTCGGACTGCTGGTGCATCGCCTCGCTGCGGATCTGGATTTCGATCCGCATATTTTCATTGTGCATGATCGTCGTGTGCAGCGACTTGTAGCCGTTGCGCTTGGGGGTCGAGATATAATCCTTGAAGCGGCCGGGGACCATTTTCCACTTGCGGTGAAAGACGCCAAGCGCGGCATAGCAGTCGGCATCGCTGCGCGTGATGACGCGAAAGGCGATGATGTCGGTGACCTGTTCGAAGCTGACGTGGCGTTCCTGCATCTTGCGCCAGATCGAATAGGGATGCTTTTCGCGCCCCGACACGTCCGCCTCGATCCCGCTTTTCGCGAGCAGCTCCTTGAACTCGCGGCTGATCCCGGCGACCTTGTCCTTGCCGCCCGCGGTCAGTTTGGCGAGCCGGCCGGTGATCGTCGCATAGGCCTCGGGCTCGAGCTCGCGAAAGGCCAGAAGCTGCATTTCGCGCATATATTCATACATGCCGATCCGCTCGGCAAGCGGGGCATAGATGTCCATCGTCTCCTTGGCGATGCGGCGCCTTTTGTCCGGATTCTTGATGAAATGCAGCGTGCGCATATTGTGCAGCCGGTCGGCGAGCTTGACGAGCAGCACGCGGATATCGTCGGACATGGCGAGCAGGAATTTGCGCAGATTTTCGGCGGCGCGCTCATTCTCGGTCTGCGCCTCGATCTTGCTGAGCTTGGTGACGCCGTCGACCAGCCGCCCGACGTCGGCGCCGAACAGCCGCTCGATCTCTTCGGGCGTGGTCAGCGTGTCTTCCAGCGTGTCGTGGAGCAGCGCGGTGACGATCGTCTCGCTGTCGAGATGCAGGTCGGTCAGGATGCCCGCGACCTCGACCGGATGGCTGAAATAGGGGTCGCCCGAGGCGCGCTTCTGGCTCCCGTGCTTCTGTACGGTGAAGACATAGGCGCGGTTCAGCAGCGCCTCGTCGACGTCGGGATCATAAGCGCGCACGCGCTCGACAAGTTCATACTGCCTCAGCATCGCATCCAATGTCGTTCATGCGATGCCAATTGCAATATATTTGTATCGGTGGAGCAGCGAAGCCGCTGGCTTCGCCAAGGCAAGAAAAGGGTCGCGCGGTGCAGAGGGGAGAGCGTGCGCGGCCCTTCTTGCGGGCGAAGGGTCAGCCTTCGCCGTTGCAGCGCGCGAGGTCGGCGTCCTCGATCGGCTTGCCATCGACGGTGAAGCTCGTAACGCGGCCGGCCTTCTTGGCGAGCGCGGCGCACATCATCAGCGGGCGGCTGGTGCCGCGGCCTGCCGTGCAGGTCGTGCCCTCACAGACCCAGACGACATCGCGGGCGACGAAGCGCGCGGTCTTCGCCGCGTCGGCCAGTTCGGCGCGATAGAAAGGGCCGCCAGCGGCGGCGGCGGGAACAGCGGGGAGCGCCGCGGCGCCGATCGACAGCGCGCCCGCCAGGGCGAGTATCGGGGTGCCGGGGGAAAGCCGGAAATGGAACATGGGAGCCTCCTTTTTTTGACAACCGGAAGGTTGCGCTTCGCGATCTGGTGCGTCCGTTGCGAAATGCAACCGAGGCCCTATATTTTTTTGGCACGGCGGCGATTTTACGTTAGGGCATGGCCTATGGGAAAATTACGCGAAAAACTGAACGATCTTGATGGGGGCAATTGCGCCTTGCCGCTCGCGCTGGAGGCGATGGGCGAACGATGGTCCTTCATGATCCTTCGCGCCGCTTTCAACGGTGTCCACCATTTCGAGGAGTTCCAGCAGGAGCTCAATATCGCGCGCAACATCCTGTCGAACCGGCTTTCGAAGCTGGTCGATCATGGCATCATGGCGCGCGAAGTGATGGCGGAGGATCGCCGCAAGGTTCTGTACCAGCTTACCCAGAAGGGCGTCGAACTGCTGCCCGCGATGATCGCGCTGCGCCAGTGGGGCGAAAAATGGGGGGCGGGAGTTCCCTCGACCCCGGTGCTCGTCGATTCGCATGACGAACAGCCGATCGGCCCGGTGACGATCACCGCGCACGACGGCCGGCCGCTCGAATATGGCGAGCTTGTCTGGAAACATCGTTCGGAACTCCAGCCGCTCGGCCAGGCGCGCGTGCGGATGGCACCGGTCGCGGCCGAATGATCCTCACTTTGCGGACGGCGCGCTCGTCCCCTGATTTCGGCGGCTGACATGGCAAGCCAGACTTCCCCGATTCCGCTGTTCGGCTTTTCCTCGCCCGGACCGTTTTTCGGGAACAAGGTCCGCGCCTTCTGGAATCTCCAGATCCTCGGCTGGCTCGGCTGGTTCGGCCTGCGCGTCGTGTCGGGGCTGGCGGGCGGCCAATCCTTCGATTTCCTTGTCCTTGTCGTTGTTTCGGCGGTTACGGGTTTTTCGCTCACGCTGCTGCTTTCGGTTTGCTACCGCGCGCTGATCAACCGCCGCACGATCCTGATGTGGGGGGCAAGCTTCGGCCTCCTGGCCTTTGCCACCGCAGTCTGGGCTTTCATCGACGCCTGGCTGTTCCAGATATTGAAACCCGACAGCGAGACGAGCTTTACCGGCCTGCTGCTGGTGTCGATCTATATCGACGCGACGACGCTCGCGGCCTGGTCGGCGCTCTATTTCGCGATCAACTATTTCCTGCAGCTCGAGGAACAGAATGACCGCGTGCTGCGGCTCGAGGCGCAGGCCGCGTCGGCGCAGCTCGCGATGCTGCGCTACCAGCTCAACCCGCACTTCCTGTTCAACACGCTCAACAGCATCTCGACCCTCGTCCTTCTGAAACAGACCGAGCCCGCCAATGCGATGCTGTCGCGCCTGTCGGCCTTTCTGCGCTACACGCTCGCCAACGAACCGACCGCACAGGTAACGCTGGCGCAGGAGGTCGAGACGCTGAAGCTCTACCTCGACATCGAGAAGATGCGTTTCGAGGACCGGCTGCGGCCGCATTTCCAGATTGATCCGGCGGCGCAGCGCGCGCGCCTGCCTTCGTTGCTGCTTCAGCCGCTGATCGAAAATGCGATCAAATATGCGGTGACACCGCAGGAAGAAGGAGCCGACATTACGCTGACGGCTCAGCTTGCCGGTCAAAATGTTCGGATTACCGTGTCCGACACCGGCACGGGATTGTCAGCCGATGGCGTCGACCCCACCACCGGGATTGCAACGGAATCGACCGGTGTGGGTTTAGCCAACATCAGGGACCGGCTGGCCCAGGCCTATGGCGACCAGCAACGGTTCGAGGTGCAATCGGGCACCGATGGCGGATTCACGGTGATTATCGAGATTCCGTTTCAGCCCGATGGACAAGCGACGATTGGAACCGAACGCACATGACGATCAGAACCATCCTGGTGGATGACGAGAAATTGGCGACCCAAGGCCTGCAACTGCGGCTTGAAGCGCATAGCGATGTCGAAGTCGTCGACACCGCGCAGAACGGCCGGGAGGCCATTCGCAAGATCAAGACGCACAAGCCCGACCTCGTCTTCCTTGATATCCAGATGCCCGGATTCGACGGTTTTTCGGTGATCCAGGGACTGATGGAAGTCGAGCCCCCGCTCGTCGTCTTCGTCACCGCCTATTCGGACCATGCGATCCGCGCCTTCGAGGCGCAGGCGGTCGATTATCTGGTGAAGCCCGTCGAGCCCGAGCGGCTCGCCGATGCGCTCGACCGCGTTCGCCAGCGCCTCGCCGAAAAGCGCGGCGTGGCCGAGGTTGAGCGGCTGAAGACGGTGCTTGCCGAAGTCGCGCCCGACGCGGTCGAGGAATATGATGCCGAAACGGCGGCCGATGCGCCCGCCGCCGACCGCTACGAAAAGATGATCAACATCAAGGATCGCGGGCAGATTTTCCGCGTCGATGTCGACAGCATCGAACGAATCGACGCTGCCGGCGACTATATGTGCATCTACACCGCCGACAATTCGCTGATCCTGCGCGAAACGATGAAGGATCTCGAAAAGCGGCTCGACCCGCGCAATTTCCAGCGCGTGCATCGCTCGACCATCGTCAACCTCAGCCAGGTGAAGCAGGTCAAGCCGCACACCAACGGCGAGTGTTTCCTCGTGCTCGGTTCGGGCGCGCAGGTGAAGGTCAGCCGCAGCTACCGCGATGTGGTCGCGCGTTTCGTGCACTAACCCCCGACAATAAACATCGTCATTGCGAGGAGCGAAGCGAAGCGGCGATCCGGAGCACGCGTAAACCGCCCTGGATTGCTTCGCTGCGCTCCTCGCAATGACGAGGCTTTACAATTGATGTCCCGTGCGGTCGCGCTTGGTCGCTAGATAGCGTTCGTTGTGCGGGTTCGTCGGCAGCGCGAGCGGGATGCGTTCGACGACGTCGATGCCCTCCCTTTCCAGTCGCGCGACCTTTTCAGGATTGTTGGTCATCAGGCGGATGCGCGGGATGTTGAGCAGCGCGAGCATCTGGCCGGCGATCGCAAAATCGCGCGCCTCGACGGGGAAACCCAGCCGCAGATTGGCATCGACCGTATCATAGCCCTGATCCTGCAGCGCATAGGCGCGCAGCTTGTTGACGAGGCCGATGCCGCGGCCTTCCTGGCGCAGATAGAGCAACACCCCCCATGGGGCGTCGGCCATCGCGTGCAGCGCCGCATGCAGTTGCGGTCCGCAATCGCATTTGAGACTGCCGAGCACGTCGCCGGTCAGGCATTCGCTGTGCAGGCGTACCACGGGCGGATTGCCGTCGCGCTTGCCGATGATCAGCGCGACATGGTCCGACGCTTCCTCGGGGCTGCGAAAAGCAACGATCTCGGCGGTTTCGCTCGCCGCGACAGGCAGGCGGGCGCGCGCCGCGATTTCGAGCCGCGACGGGTCGAGCAGGGCGGCGACGTCGGCGGTGGAGCAGGCGGTTTCGGCTTCCCCCTTGGCCGCGCGCACGAAAAAGGCGGGGAGCAGGCCCGCGTGGCGCGCCATCGTCATCGCGGTCGCGGCTGCCGCCTCGCCGCCGCTCGCGATCGTGCGGAATGGTCCTTTGAGCGGATTGGCGAGGTCGAGCGCCGGGTCGGCGATCGCCAGCGCCGCGGCGACGCTTGCGGCGCCGTCCGCCAGTCGCACCGGCCCCGGCGTCGCGGCGGCGCGCTGGTTGGTAAGCTTCAGCGTGACCGCGCGCTCGCCCGAGATCAGCAGGTCGGCGCTGCCGAATTCGGCCAGCGCCGCATCGCGCGCGCTTTCGACGGCCAGCAGATCGAGAGCCCCGTCGGCGCCTTCGATCCGAAAGGGCCAGCCGCGGCGCAGCGCGTCGATCGCACGCGCGGCGCGGCGGGCGCCGCGGTCGCTGGCCGGCGCGTCGCTCAAAATGCGAATTCCGTGACGAGCGGAATATGGTCTGACGGGCGTTCCCAGCTCCGCGCCGGCTGGACGACGCGGTGGCTCTGCGCCGCGTTCCGTATGTCGGGCGTGACCCACATATGGTCGAGCCGGCGACCGCGGTTCGACGCTTCCCAATCTTTCGCGCGGTAACTCCACCAGGTGTAGAGCGGGGTCGGCGGCGCCACGAACTGGCGGCCGAGATCGATCCAGCCGGCCGCGGCCTGGAGACGGGCGAGCGTATCGACCTCGATCGGCGTGTGGCTGACGACGTCGAGCAGCGCCTTGTGGTTCCATACGTCGCTTTCGAGCGGCGCGACGTTGAAATCGCCGGTCAGCACCGTCGGCGTATCGGCGAGCGCGCCCGCCCATTCGGTCATGCGCCCCAGAAAATCCAGCTTCTGCCCGAATTTCGGATTGAGCGCGCGGTCGGGTATATCGCCGCCGGCCGGGATATAGACATTGTCCAGCCGTACCCCCGACGGCAGCGTCACGCCGACATGGCGTGCCTCGCCATTGGCTTGCCAATCATATTTGCGCACATCGGTGAGCGGCAGCTTGCTGACGATCGCGACCCCATGGTGCATCCGCTGGCCGTTGGTGACGATGTGACGATAACCCAGGTCTTCGAACATCTGTTTCGGGAACAGCCCGCATTCGACCTTCGTTTCCTGCAGGCAGAGGACGTCGGGCGCCTCTTCGCGCAGGAATTTCTCGACGATGCCGATGCGTGCACGCACGCTGTTGATGTTCCAGGAAGCAATGCTCGTTTGGGTCATGGAGTCCGGCTCTATCGGTGCGAAGCCTTCACTGCAATCGTTGCGGGCTGGTGCCGCCTGCACCGACGCGCCGGACACGCCGCGCATAAACATAAACCCCCGTTCCAGGGGCGGTGGAACGGGGGTTCAAGGTCAGCGTTCGTCACGCTCTTGAATGAAGACACCTGGCAATCCGGTTGGGGCAACAGGGGGAAACCCAAAATCCGGAGGCCGTGTCGGCGCCTTCGAGAGATGAAATAGCCCCCCTTCCCTGTCGCCAAGCTGAACGAAAATCGGCGGCTGTCGGCGACATTTGCAGTTCGTCGATGCCGAACGTCGGTTGGGCGGAAAAAGGGCGCCGAATCCCCTTGGGGAAACGGCGCCCCGTTCATAAAAGTCGCGCTGGCGTCAGACGCGGCCGCGCTGTTTGGGGCGCGGATCGGTCCAGCGGAAAGCCGAATCGGCGACCGGCACGTTGAAGCGCTGATTCGACAGATCGATCCGTGTCCGGTTGTTCTGCGAATCGAGCGCGACCCAGCCGCGCAGTCGCAATCCGCCCGGCGCCCCCGCATCGCGGATGAACACCATGGTGATCGTCCCATATTCGGGGCGCTTGGGGTCCTTGACCTCGACGCTCAGCACATCGCTGTTTCCGGTCGGGACGACCTTCGCATATTTGGCGAGATCGCGATCGGGATTGAGCAGCGCGCCGAGCGGCGAATTTTTCACCGGCCAGCTCTGCACCTGCTTGACCTCATAATCGATCATCGTCAGGCGGCTGCCGTCGCCGACGATCAGCAGCGGGACGCCCTTCTGATACTGGAAGCGGACCTTGCCCGGACGCTTCAGCGTCAGCTGTCCGCTCAGCCGCTGACCGTTGCGATCCGTCTGCACGAAGTCGGCGGTCATCGAACTGGTCGACTTGAGGTGCGATTGCACCGCGGTAAGCGCGCTCGCCGATTGCGCAATGGCGGGCGCGGCCAGCGTCAGGCCGAGGGCGGCGGCAGGCGCGAGCGCCAGCGCGGCGGCGCGGGTCAGGAAATGGCGGTCGATCGTCAGGGTCATCGGGCTCTCTTGTTTGTTTCGGTCGATGCCGGCTTGTTGCAGGGCGGCATTGAACCCGCCCTGAACCCGGCCTTTAGACGCTGTTCAAGTCGTTGGCGGAGCGAAAGGTTCCCTATCGCGGCTGCCCATATTGGTCGGTCAGCACGTCGCGGCGGCCGACATGGTTCGGCGGGCTGACCAGCCCTTCGTCCTCCATCCGCTCGATCAGGCGCGCCGCGCTGTTATAGCCGATGCGCAGCTGGCGTTGCAGCCAGCTGGTCGATGCCTTCTGGCTTTCGACCACGATCTGGCAGGCCTTGGCATACATGCGGTCCTCGGCACTGTCGCCGCCCGCAGGTGCGCCTTCCATCGCGAAGCCGCCGTCCTCGGGATCCTCGGTGACGCTCTCGACATAGTCGGGGCGCCCCTGGCCGCGCCAATGATCGGCGACCGCGCGGACTTCGTCGTCGGACACGAAAGGACCGTGGATGCGCGTGATCTGCTTGCCGCCGGGAACGTAAAGCATGTCGCCCTTGCCCAGCAATTGTTCGGCGCCAGCCTCGCCCAAAATGGTGCGGCTGTCGATTTTCGACGTCACGTTGAAGCTGATGCGGGTCGGCAGGTTCGCCTTGATGACGCCGGTGATGACGTCGACCGACGGACGCTGCGTCGCAAGGATCAGATGGATGCCCGCCGCGCGCGCCTTTTGTGCCAGGCGCTGGATCAGGAATTCGACTTCCTTGCCCGCGGTCATCATCAGGTCGGCAAGCTCGTCGACGACGACGACGATCTGCGGCAGCGGCTGATAATCCAGCGTCTCTTCCTCATAGACCGGCTGGCCGGTCTCGGGATCATAGCCCGTCTGGACACGCCGCCCGAGCGACTTGCCCTTGGCGAGCGCGCCGCGCACCTTGTCGTTGTAGGACGCGAGGTTGCGCACCGAGAGCGATGACATCATCCGGTAGCGATCCTCCATCTGCTCGACCGCCCATTTGAGCGCGCGCACCGCCTTCTTGGGTTCGGTCACCACCGGGGCGAGCAGATGCGGGATATCGTCATAGACGCTGAGTTCCAGCATCTTGGGATCGATCATGATCATCTTCACCTGATCGGGACCGAGGCGATAGAGCAGCGACAGGATCATCGCATTGAGGCCGACCGATTTACCCGACCCGGTGGTTCCGGCGATCAGCAGGTGCGGCATCGGCGCGAGGTCGGCGATCACCGCGTCGCCGCTGATATTCTTGCCGAGGATGATGGGCAGCGCGCCGCTATGTTCCTGAAACAGCCCGCTGCCGATGATCTCGTGCAACACGACGGCCTCGCGGTGCGCGTTGGGCAATTCGATGCCGATGACGGTGCGCCCCGGGATCGGCGCGATGCGCGCCGACAGCGCCGACATGTTGCGCGCGATGTCGTCCGCGAGGTTCGACACGCGGCTCGCCTTGGTTCCGGGCGCGGGCTCGAGCTCGTACATGGTGACGACCGGACCGGGGCGGACCGCGGTGATCACGCCCTTGACCTGGAAATCCTCGAGCACCGATTCGAGCAAGCGTGCGTTGCGTTCGAGCGCCGCCTTGTCGATCTGTCCCGCCGGCGTGTCGGGGGCCGGGGCAAGCAGGTCGATCGAGGGAAGCTGGTAATTGGTGAACAGCTCGGTCTGCGGCTTCGCGCGCGGCTTCGACGGCGCCGAGCGCTGCGCCGGGTCGGCGATCTCGGGCGGGGCGCGGTCGCTCGGTTCGGCGCGCGGGCGCGGCCGGATCACGCGCTCGACCAGATTGGCGGGGCGCGGCGCATCGGCCGGGGCCGCGCGCGCCGGTTCGACGACCCGGCTTCCTTCGGCCGCCGGCAGTCTGAGCCGCCCGAGCCAGCCCTTTTCGAGCCGCAGCGAGCGCATCGCGAGCCAGAGGCCGACAAGGATGAGCAGCAGGATCGTACCGAAGCGGATCAGCGCCGCGGCGGGGTCGCCCGCCAGCGCAAACAGCGGGGTGATCGCGCTCCCCGCGAGCAGGGCGAGCAGGCCGCCCCACCCCGCGGGCATCGGCGAACCCGACGCCGGCGACCAAAGCTCGGCGCCCATGCCGACGAGCAGGATGCCGGCAAAGCAATAGGCGAGCTGACGCAGCCAATAGGGCTGCGGCTCGGCCGCCCACAGCCGCCACGCCATGATGCCGAACAGCGGGACGAGCAGTGCGATCGGCGCGCCGCCGACCGACAGGCCAAGGTCGGCGAACCAGGCGCCCGCATGGCCCATCCAGTTGGCGGCGCTGCCGCCGGCAGCGGTGTTGAGCGCTGCGTCGGTGCTGTCGTAGGTAAGCAGGGCGAGCGCGAAAAACAGCGTGAAGGCGGCGAGCGCCAGTGCCGCGGCGATCACCAACGATCGCGCGATGCTTTGTCTGAAAACGGTGCGCCAGTCGGCCTTCGCCGATGCGGCCTTGCGGCTTGCCATGCGGAATGCGGTCCTCGATCGATTAACCACGGCGATATGCGCATGGGGCGGACTCGTCGTCAAGCGGCGCCCGGCGCGCCGATGGTCCGCGTGCGCCTGCCCGCTTCCCAAGCGCGCCGGGCCAGAGTAGAGCGGCGGCATGAGCGAAGTATTGCGCAGCGATGTCCTGATCTCCGGCGGCGGGCTTGTCGGCCAGGCGCTGGCGATCGCGCTTTCCCATCATGGTCTGTCGTCGCAGATCGTCGACCCCGCCGATCCGGTTGCGACGATCGCGCCCGGCTTCGACGGCCGCGCCTCGGCGATCGCCAGCGCGGTGTGGCAGATGTTCGGCGTGCTCGGCCTTGCCGATCGGCTTGCGCCCCACGGCTGCCCGATCCGCGCGATCAAGGTCAGCGACGGGGGACAGGCGGGCGAGCTCGATTTCGTCGCCGATGCGGATGCCCCCGCGCTCGGTACGATGGTCGAAAACCGCCAGCTTCGCCTCGCGCTTGCGGCGGCGCTCGGCGAAGCGCCGCTGGTGCGCCTGTTCATGCCGGCGAAGGTGGTCGCGCGCGATGTCGACGCGCATGGCGTCACGCTGACCCTCGCCGACGGCACGCGGCTCGCGGCGCCGCTGCTCATCGTCGCCGAAGGGCGCCGATCGCCGACCCGCGATGCGGCGGGCTTCACGATCGCCAACTGGTCCTATCATCATCACGCGATGATCGGCGCGGTGGCGCATTCGCGCCCGCACGATCAGGTCGCGCACGAAATCTTTTTCCCCTCGGGGCCCTTCGCGCTGCTCCCGCTCGTCGACGATGCCGAGGGGCGGCATCGTTCGGCCTTCGTGTGGACCGTATCCGAACAGGACGGGCCGGGTTTCGCCAAGCTGGGCGACCGGGGCTTCCTTGCCGAACTGGGCAAGCGCGCGGGCGACATTCTCGGCACGATGGAACTCGTCGCGCCGCGCATGACCTATCCGCTCGGCTTCCATCACAGCGCGCAGATCGTCGGCGACCGCATCGTCCTGGTCGGCGACGCCGCGCACGGCATCCATCCGATCGCGGGGCAGGGTCTCAACCTGGGGCTGCGCGATGCGGCGGCGCTGGCCGAGGTGCTGGTCGACGGCGCGCGGATCGGGCTCGACCTTGGCGACGCGGCGCTGCTCGCGCGCTATCAGCGCTGGCGCGGGCTCGACAATCTGATGGTCAGCCTCGCAACCGACGGACTGACGCGGCTGTTCGGCATTCCCGGACGTACTGCCTCCTTTGTCCGCCGTACCGGGCTCGGCGCGGTGCAGCGCATGCCGGCGCTCAAGCGCTTCTTCATGGACGAAGCGCGCGGCGAAGCTGGCGATCTGCCGCGGCTGCTCGCCGGCACGGAAATATAGGTAATCCTACTTAGGTGTCCGGTGCGGCCGCGCTAACCATCGCGGCATAGCCTGATCCTGCGCGGCCATTTTGCCGCCGGGAACAGGGGACATAAGATGTCGGACAGGAGCGAGGCATTCGAAAGCGCGGTCGGCGCGCTGATCGCGGCGCACACCGCGGCAGAGGCGGCACCGGGTGCGCGGGCACGGGCGCGGATCGATCGTGCCTTTGCGCATCTGCTGGCGCTCGCGGCGCCGCGCATTCGCTATTTCACGCGCGCCTACGGGCTTGGCGACTGTGTCGATGACGCGGCGCAGGCGTGCGCGATCGCGTTGCACCGCGCGGCCGAACGCTATGATCCCGCGCGCGCACGCTTTACCACCTATGCCAATTGGCAGATTCGCGCCGAGCTTCAGGCGCTGCGCCTGCGCCTGCATGGCGACCCGCGCTGCGCGGGTCGGCGCGGCGCCGTGACGCTGTCCTATGATGCACTGGTCGACGACGGCGCCGGGGACTGGCTGGCCGATCCCGCCGCCGAAGGCGCGACCGAAGGCGGTGCGCGCGATGCGCTCGCCGCGCTGTGCGCCGACCGGCTCGTCGCCGAATGGGCGCAGCGGCGCGGCAAGGCGCTTGCAGGCGGCGCGCGCGGCGGAGCGGCAGGAGCGCGCGCGGCGACGCGGCTCGCGCATGAACGCGCGCTCGTCCGGCGCCAGCTCGCGCATGTCGATTCGCTCGTCGAACGGCTCGGCGAAAGCGACCGTCACATCGTCCGCCGCGCCTTTGCCGATATGGCGCAGGCGGCGGGCGGCAAGCCGCACTGACGCCCTATTGCAGCGTGGCGCGCCCGTCGTCGCCGTCGAAGCGGCCGAAAAACTGCATCAACTGGATCACCAGCTCGGCGCGCATTTCGAGCGGAGAGGTTTCGAGCAGCGCCTGCTTGGCCGCGGCGTCGAACGGTGCGACCTGCGCGATGCCGTTCACCAGCGTTTCGTCGTCGAGCTGCCCGACCGAAGCCCAGTCGACAACATAGCCCTGCCGCTGCGCAAAGCGTTTCGCCTCGCGCTCAAGGCTCGCGCGCTCGATGCTCGACAGCACCGCTTCATCCTCGACCTCGGCCTCTATCTCTGCCTCGACCTGGCGAAAGGGTGTCGTGACGTCGAGCTCGCGGCGGACGCGAAAGCGCGCGACACCTTCCAGGACGATGTTGAACCGCCCCTCGGCCAGCGCCTCGACGTCGATGATGCGCCCTACGCAGCCGACATCATAAAGCGCGGGGGGCTCGCGATCCTCCTCGCCGGGGATCTGGCGCGGCTGGATCATCCCGATCTGCCGGTCGCGCGCCAGCACTTCCTGCACCATCGCCTTGTAGCGCGGCTCGAAAATGTGGAGCGGCAGGTGCAGCCCCGGAAACAGCACCGCCCCGGGCAGCGGAAAAATCGCGATCCGCTGAATGGTCAGGGGCGCGTCGGTCGGCATCAGCCGAACAGGATCAGTGACAGGCGGCGGCGCTGCGCGGCGACCCACGGATCTTCTAGCCCCACCGCTTCGAACAGCGACAGCAGTTTCGCGCGTGCCGCACCGTCGTTCCATTCGCGGTCGGCGGCGACAATGTGGAGCAGATTGTCGGCGGCGGCATCGCGCTGTCCCGCGCCGATCTGCGCTACGGCAAGATCAAAGCGCGCCTGATGGTCGTCGGGATTGGCGGCGGTCGCGGCCTCCAGCGCCGCGAGTTCGCCCGCGTCGGGGGCATCTGCGGCGAGTTCGAGCGCGCTTTTCGCCTGCGCAATCGCGGGATCGCCCGCAATGTCGGCGGGGACGGCGGCCAGCGCCAGCGCCGCGCCTTCGCTGTCGCCTGCGGCGAGCAGCGCGCGGATCAGCCCGCCGTGCGCGGCGGCGCTGTCGGGCGCCATGTCGGCGATCTGCGAAAAAATGCCGACCGCGCGCGGGCCGTCGCCTTCGGCCAGAACCGATTCGCCCATTTCGAGCAGCGGGGCGATCTCGACCGCGCGTGCACCGGCGTCGCTTTCGACGGGCAGTTGGGCGAGCAGTTGGTCGAGCATCGACTTGAGCTGGCTTTCGCTGCGCGCGTTGGTCAGGTTGACGACCGGCTGGCCCTGAAAGATCGCGTAAACGGTCGGGATCGACTGGACCTGAAACTGGCTCGCGATGAAGCCGTTCGCATCGACGTCGACCTTCGCCAGCACCACGCCCTTGTCGGCGTAATCGGCGGCGACCTTTTCGAGCACGGGGGCGAGCTGCTTGCACGGCCCGCACCATTCGGCCCAGAAATCGAGGATGACGAGCTTCGTCATCGACGGTTCGACGACGTCGCGGCGGAAGGCCTCGACGGCTTCCTTTTCCTGCGGGTTCAGCCCCAATGTCGCCACGCTCATGCTCCTTGCCGGTTGTTTCGCGCCATGGTGGCGGGCTGCAATGGCCCCGTGCCGACGCGAAAAGAATCTCTTCGCCGCGTTATGTGGGAATTGTGCGCCGGATGCCAACCCTTCGCCCGGCCCCTGTAAGAAAAGTACAAGGGGGGGCTTGCCGACTCCAAAAGCCGGTGCTAATCGCCCGCCTCACCCGCTGGCACCCACCGGTCGCCAGCCGCCAGAGCGGGCGTAGCTCAGGGGTAGAGCACAACCTTGCCAAGGTTGGGGTCGAGGGTTCGAATCCCTTCGCCCGCTCCAGTTTTCCTAACAATTTCAGACACTTACGCCGAATGGCGGCGTAATACGCGTCGTTACGTGGGCTCGATTTTTGCCTCGCGTAATAAGGACGTAATATGATGGGAGCGAGCTGTCGGGTGCCTCTAGGGCAGGATCGGCGACGTTGTTCGCAGAGGTCCGAACATTCTTCCGCCGATCCGACACGCCTCACATGCTCTAATCTTTCTGCTGTTTGGCCTCTTGGCGGGCGTCGCGAAGGATTTCGATGCCGCCCTTGATCGCGATCAGCGCAGTCGCAAATCCAACCAGAAGGTCCGGCCAGTTCGTACCGAGCCACCAGACGAGGACACCCGCGATCAGGATGCCGCCGTTCGAGATGAAGTCGTTGTAGCTGAAGGTTGTCGCGGCTCTGAGGTTGACGTCCGGATCCTGAATGCGCTGCAAGAGCTTCAGACAAGCATAGTTCACCACCGCAGCGACGGCCGACATGATCATCATTGTCGGACCGATCGGTTCGCTGCCTTCGAAATAGCGCCGTCCTACATCGAACAGGACGCCGGCCGCGAAGACCAGCAGCATGACACCCGATGCCGTGGCAGCACGGGTTTTCCATTTCAGGCCGTGGCTGAGCGCAACGAGGCTCAAGGCATAGACCGCGGCGTCGGACAGATTGTCGAGCCCATTGGCGATGAGCGCGCTCGAATCGCCGAGCCCGCCGGTTACGAGGAAGGCGATCGCGATAGCCGAGTTCAGGACGAGAACGATCTGGAGCGTTCGCTTTTCGCGTTCGCTCCCGGATGCTTTTTCATTCATTGCAAGCTCCTCAATCCTCACCATCCCTAAAAGGAGGCGGAACCCGCTTGGGTTCCGCCCCAGTCAGCACTCTCGGTTGCCGCCGACAGGGGGGAATGGCGGCCATCCGGGAGTGTCTCAGCCTTCGGGGCTGGGGACGCTGCTCGGGCGCGCCAGCTCTTCCTCTTCGGCCTTCGCGGTCCGTCGATGGACCAGGAGGTACAGGGCCGGCAGCACGAGCAAAGTCAGGATCGTCGACGAGATGATCCCGCCGATGACGACAGTTGCCAGCGGCCGCTGCACCTCGGACCCAGCCCCGACATTGAGCGCCATCGGTACGAACCCGAGCGACGCCACCAGCGCCGTCATCATCACCGGTCTGAGGCGGGTCAGCGCGCCTTCGCGGATCGCCTCGACGAGCGCTTTTCCGCGTTCGCGCAGATCCTTGATGAAGGATAGCATCACCACGCCGTTCAGCACCGCGACCCCGGACAAAGCGATGAAGCCGACGCCCGCCGAGATCGATAACGGAATGTCGCGCAGCGCCAGCGCCGCGACCCCGCCCGTCAGCGCCAGAGGCACGCCCGAGAAGACGATCGCAGCATCGCGCACCGTGCCGAACAGCATGAACAGCAGCCCGAAGATCAGCAGCAGCACCAGCGGCACGACGATCTGGAGGCGCTCGGTCGCGGACTGAAGCTGCTCGAATGTGCCGCCATATTCGATGTAGTAACCATCGGGCAGCACGACCTCAGCTTCGACCTTTTGCGTGAGCTCGTCGATGAACGAGCCCAGATCGCGCCCACGAACATTCGCCGTGATCACCGCGCGGCGCTTGCCATTTTCGCGGCTGATCTGGTTCGGCCCCGCCGCGAGCGATATCTCCGCCAGCTCCGAAAGCGGCACGAAGCCGCCGGCCGGAAGTGCAACGGGGAGATTGCCGAGCGACGCGAGATCGGTGCGAATGGCCTCGGGAAGCCGGACGATGACGTCGAAGCGGCGGTCACCCTCGAAAAGCTCGCCGGCCTGACGGCCGCCGGTCGCTGTCGAAACCGCATCCTGCACCGTTTCCATGCTGACACCGTAGCGCGCGAGCTTGTCGCGATCGGGCGTGACCGAGAGCATCGGCAGGCCGGTGACCTGTTCGAGCTTCACGTCCTGCGCGCCCGCAATCCCGCCCGCGACTTCCTCGATCGCCTGCCCCGATTCGAGCAATTGATCGAGGTCGTCGCCGAACAACTTGATCGCCACGTCGGCGCGAACGCCGGCGATCAGCTCGTTCATGCGCATCTTCACCGGCTGGGTGAACTCATAATTGTTCCCTGGCACCTCGTTCGCCGCCTTGTTGAGTTCGGCAACGAGCTGGTCGCGCGTCTTTCTCGGATTGGGCCATTCCTTCCGGTCCTTGAGCATGATGAAATTATCGGCGACCGACGGGGGCATCGGATCGGTCGCTACCTCGGGAGTGCCGATCTTCGCGAACACCCGCTCGACTTCGGGGAACTGCCTGATCCTCTTCTCCAGCGCCTCCTGCATCGCGATCGACTGGGTGAGGCTCGTCCCCGGAATGCGCATCGCGTGCATCGCGATATCGCCTTCGTCGAGGTCCGGGATGAACTCGGACCCGAGACTGGTCGCCGCCACGCCGCTCAGCGCGACAAGCGCCAAAGCACCAGCCAGCGCAGCCTTCGGCCAATTGAGGACGCGGTCGAGCATCGGGCGGTAGCCCTTGCCGAGCCCGCGCATCAGCCAATTTTCCTTTTCTTCGACCTTGCCGGTCACGAACAGCGCCACCGCGGCCGGAACCAGGGTGAGCGACAGCAGCAGAGCGGCGGTAAGCGCGAGGACGACGGTGATCGCCATCGGATGGAAGGTTTTGCCCTCGACGCCCTCGAGCGCGAAGATCGGCAGATAGACTGCGGTGATGATAATAATGCCGAAGATGCTCGGCTTGATCACTTCTGCGCTTGCGGAAGCGACTAGGCCGAAGCGCTCGTCGCGGTCGAGCAGGCGTCCGAGCCTGTGCTGAGCCTCGCCGAGCCGGCGGAGGCAGTTCTCGACGATGATGACGGCCCCGTCGACGATGAGGCCGAAGTCGAGCGCCCCGAGGCTCATGAGGTTTGCCGATGTCCGCGTCTGGAGCATGCCCGTCAGCGTCATCAGCATCGCGACCGGAATGACCGCCGCCGTGATCAGCGCGGCCCGGAAATTGCCGAGCAGCAGGAACAGGATCACGATGACGAGCAGCGCGCCCTCGGCGAGATTCTTCTGCACCGTCGAAATCGTCCGCTCGACGAGCGCGGTGCGATCGTAGAGCGGCTTGGCAACGACACCCTTCGGCAACGCACGCGAGGCTTCGACGAGGCGTTCGGCCGAGGCCTGCGCCACCACGCGCGGATTCTCGCCGATCAGCATCGAGACCGTCGCGAGGACGACTTCCTTGCCATTTTCGGTTGCGGCGCCTGTGCGGAGCCCCGAGCCGATCGCGACATCGGCGACGTCGGCGATCCGGATCGGAACCCCGCCGCGGGTGGTGACGATGATCTGCGACAGGTCACGCTCATTATTGGCCTGACCCGGCACGCGGATCAGAATCTGTTCGCCGCTGCGCTCGACATAACCGGCCCCGCGGTTGGCATTATTGGCCTCGAGTGCGGTGACGACATCGTTGAGCGAGAGATTGAGCGAGGCGAGCGAGGCCGGGTTGGGTGTCACATGATATTGGCGGGCATAGCCGCCGATCGTGTTGATCTCGGCGACCCCCGGAATCGTGCGCATCTGCGGCCGGATGACCCAATCGGACATCGTCCGGAGGTCTTCCGCCGTATAAGGCGTGCCGTCGGGTTTTCGCGCGCCCGGTTCGGCCTCGATCGAGAACATGAAGATTTCGCCGAGGCCCGTCGAGATCGGGCCCATTTCGGGCTCCATCCCGGGCGGAAGCTGGCCGCGCGCGGCCTGGAGCCGCTCGTTGACCTGCTGGCGCGCGAAATAGATGTCGGTCCCGTCCTCGAAGACGACAGTGACCTGGCTCAGGCCATAGCGCGAGATCGACCTGGTATAGTTGAGGTTCGGGATGCCCGCGATCGCGGTCTCGATCGGATAGGTGATGCGCTGCTCGGACTCGAGCGGCGAATAGCCTTCCGCCTTGGTGTTGATCTGGACCTGGACGTTGGTGATGTCGGGAACGGCGTCGATGGGCAATTTGGTCGCGCTCCACGCGCCGATCGCGCAGAGGAGCGCGACCACCGCGAGGACGAGCCATCGTTGCCGGATCGAAAAGCCTATGGTTCTGGCTAGCATGTTATCCTGCTCCCCGATCAATGGTCGTGGCCCGCGCCGGACTTTTCGATGTCGGCGCGAACGAGGAAACTGCCCTTGGTGACATAGGCGGTGCCGGGCTTGATGCCCGACAGGACCTCGGTCCATTCGGGCGACGAACGGCCGAGCTTCAGCATCCGGACCTCATAGTCCTGCCCGAAATTGGCATAGACCACCTTGAAGTCGCGGAAGGGCTGGATCGCCTCGGTGCGCACGGCAAGCGGCACGGTGACGGGGTTGACCATCACGCGGCCGCGCAAGGCCATGCCAGGGCGGAGCGTTCCCGAGCGGTTCGGGATGGTCGCGCGGATGAGCGCAGTGCCCGCCTCGACATTGCCGTCGGGCAGGAACTGCCCGAGCGGCGCGGTCGCGATTTCGGCGCCGTCCTGCGTCTCCACCGTCACCCGCATGCCCGGACGTATGATCGCGAGGTCGCGGGGGAAGATGTTGAAGACGACCGTGGTCTGCGCCGGGTCGGTGACCACATAGAGTGCGCGCCCGTCGGTGACGTCGCCGGGGTTGGCGTTGCGCTCGGCGATCACGCCGCCGACCGTCGCATATACCGGATAGACCTGGAGGCTCTCGCTCGACTCGATGCGCGCGAGCAGTTCCCCACGGCGGACGCTGTCGCCCACCGCCTTGGTCACCGAGACGACGCGGCCGGGGAACTGGCCGCGAATTTCGGAGCGGGCGGTCGGCGACAGTTGGACGGTGCCGTAGAGTTCGCGCATTTCGCCCACCGTCGCCGGTCCGACGACCGCGGTTTCGATGCCTCCGGCCTTGGCGGCGTCAGCCCCGATCCGCGTGCGCCCTTCGGGGTTCGCATATTTCCAAACGTGCCGCTTGCCGCCCGTCACCGCGACAACCTCGACGTCGAAGCTGTGCGGTTCGGTGACGACACCTTGCCCTGCGAGGAATTTGCCCTGCGGGCGGAAGGTGAAGCGATCGACGTCGCCGCCAAGCCGCGTGAGGGTGATGGCGAGCTGGACATCCTTCGGGTCGACCGGTTTGCCGTCCCGCGTTGCGAAAACGCGGAATTGCGGCTCGGTGCCATTCTCGAAGATTATGACCTCGACCGCGAAATCGCCATTCTTGAGCAATTTGCCACCGTTCGGGCCTTTGGCATCTTCCTCGCCTTCGCCCTCAGCGTGGCTTTCGCCTTCTTCATGCTTGTCTTCGCCCTCGGCTCCGCCACCGCAGGCAGCGAGAGGCACAGCAAGGAACAGCGCCGCAGCCGCGGCGGGAAATGGAAACTTCTTCATGGAATATTCTCCGCAAGGGGAGCCGCATCGAAGCGGCCGGTCAGGCGATCGATCTCCGCGAGCAAATCGCGGTAGCGTGTCATGGCCTCGGCCCACTGACCCTGGATCTGGATGATGACGTCGGCGGCATCCTGTACGTCGGCGAACAGGAACCCGCCGCGGGCATAGCCTTCGCGCACCTGGCCGAGCGTCTTCACCGCCTTGGGATAGACGTCGTTCATGATGCCCTCGGCCCGGACGCGTGCGGCGTCGGCATCGGCGCGCAGCGACGCGAGGCGCCGCAGCCGCTCGAGCCGGCTCGCTTCGGATTGGAACTCGAGCTGCCGCCGTTCGGCCTGCGCCCGGGCGATATTGCCCTGGTTGCGGTCGAACCGTCCGAGCGGGATCGAGATGCCGCCAAGAACGGCGACATCATTGGTCTCGCGAAGAAAGCGCGTGCCGCCCGAGACCGTATAGTCCTGGTGCGCACGGCTCTGCTCGACGACGACCTGCGCGCGGGCCCGGTCGACGGCGGCGTCGAAGACCGCCGCGTCGGCTTCGGCGAGCGGCGGATCGCGCGGATCGGGTTTCTCGATCCCCTCGGCGATAACGAGGCTGTCAGGCGTGCCGCCCCAGAAGGAGGTGAGCAATGCGCGTGCGGACTGCCGCTTCGCCTGGGCTTCCTTCAGGGCCAGTTCGGCTTCGAGAATGCGGGCATCGGCGCGCGTCTCGACGAAGAGCGGATCCTTGTAGCCGCGCACGCGCCTGATCGCTTCGGTCCGCATCTCCTTTTCAAGTTTGACGCGATCCTCTGCGATCCAGACCATCTGCTCGGCGATCTGGACGTCGATATAGGCGCGCTGCACTTCCTGGGCGATGTCGAGCCGGACGAGCCGCCACTGCGCCTCGGCGAGAACGACACCGCGCTCGGCAAGCGCCATTCGCGCCTCGCGCTTGCCCCCGCGTTCGAGCGGCTGCGAATAGGTGACGGTGAGTTCCGATTGCCGGAACAGGCCATAGCCGCCCGTCCCGACGCCATTGTCCATGTCGACCGACACGGTCGGATTGGGACGGACGCGGGCTTGCAGCTGGTCGGCGCGCGCGGCGTCGACCCCCGCTTCGCCCGCTCTAAGCTCGGGCGATGCAGCGATGGCCCGCTCGACCGCCTGGTCGAGCGTTAGCGGCTGGGCCCAAACGGACCCCGCCAGCAGCGCAGCCCCGGCCAACAGGGCGGCGCGCATATGGATATGCATGAATGATCACTCCTGAACGATTCGACTGAGCGCAGGCCGAAAAGGGGCCGCGCGGCAGGCGGCGTTCAGGCGAGGGGAGGGTTCAGGGGCGGTGCGAGCGCGCGCGAAGCGAGGCGCGTCGCGGGCAACGCAAAGTGCAGGCCGCCGGAAAAACAGGACAGATCGTCATGACCCGAAAGGGCCTGATCGGATGCGACCGGGCAATTATGGTGACTGCCGTGGAGGTCGGCGTCCTGCTGACCTTTTTGCGTGTCCTTGTCCGACGCATGGCCCGGCTCGACATGGTGCGAAAGATGCGAATCCGTCGCATGGTGCGTCATGCCCGCCATCGCCGGCGCAGCATTGTGGAGCCCGCTGAGCAGCAGGATGAACACAAGCAACAGGCGAAGGGTAGCGCCGGACATGGTCGCGCCCCTAACAGCGAATGACCCGTTCCGGAAGTCCAAAACCGGATCAATCGGTTCGCGCAGCGCGGCTCTCCGTCGACCGGGCCGTTTCGATCAGCGCTTCGAGGGCCTGCGGCATCGGCATCGGCTCGAAGGCGCTCACCCGCGCGCGACCATTATTCCCTGCGGGGAGGCGGCCGGTCAGCGAACCGAGCGGGACGAGCAGGAACCGCATTGCCTGACCGGTAGCTTCACGGGCATCGCCGAGCTCGATCGCATAGCGAAACATGTGCCAGTGGGAGGCGAGATGCGCGCCCATATAGGGCTGGCTCAATATATGTTCCCATTCCAGCGCCTGCCACGCAGCGGCTTCATCTCCGATTCGGCGTGATTCGCAAAACAGGCGATATTGCTCGCGCAGCAGCGGCTCGATGACGGCCATGCTCACGGGATTTACTGTCGGCGGCACCATCCTCTTTCCCCCTTTTTTGTGCAGGGCAGGCTCTTGCACCCTGTAGTAGATACAGGGTCAAGCCCTGATGTTCCGGCAGGACGCTGTGCCGCTCTGCGTCCGATTTACCCCCTCGTCTCACGGGAAGCATATCGCTCGAATGTCGTCCCGAACAAAGGAGGCGGGAGCCAATAGCGAAGCGATAGAAATAAGAGTGAAAGACAATTGTAGAATTATTGTGCTTAACGCGTGATTGTTCGGCCGATATCCTGTTTCTTGAGGCGCATCTGCAACTATAGAGGGGCAAGGTGCACTGCTCTCTTACCTCCATGAGATAAAATTACGGAGCCGGTTCGGGGGTTCGAAGAGTGCCGCCGAAGTTGATTGAAAATCTTCTACTTTTCACCGCGCCGTTTCGATGCTAGGGGCCGGTTTCAATGCGACGGGTGATCCTCTTCCTCCTGACCCTTCTCCTTGCATCCGGAACGGTTGCGGGGTCGCTCGCACATGCGACCGAGGATCGGGCCGAGGCGAGCCTTTTCGTTGCTGTGATCGAAGCCGGCTGCGTTCCCGCACCGGCGATCGAAGGCGCCGAAGTCGACAAGAAAAAATCCTCTCCCGGCGAAAAGCAGCAGGTGCCTGCCGCCGCTCATGGCTGCCACGGTCACCATTCGGGCGTCCCGGCGGAATCGCTGTCGGCAGCGACCGAAACGCCTGCCCCTGAAGCGCATACGCGCATCCTGACGGCCGCCTTGCCGCCCGTCGCCTATATCGGGACGTTCCGCCCTCCAATCGCCTGACGCTCTAGGTCTGCGCGTGCCCTTCGCGTGCGCTTCTCCCTGGAAACGTCAGGAGTCTCCTTTTCATGAAATCCATAGTTGTCGCCGCGAGTCTCGTGGCGCTCGTTGCAGGCTCAAATTCCGCGCCCGCCGCTGCCCAGTCGGCAGCGACGGAGCTGGTGGGACCGCCTTCTTCCGCAGGCGAGGCCGTGCGTACCGGCCCGCTTCCCGCTCGATTGTCCCTCGCGCAGGCGATGGAGGAAGCCGACGCGCGCTCGCCGCGCGTGGTTGCCGCCGAAGCCGAAGTGGAGGCCGCTCGCGGTCGCCAGCGTCAGGCGGGCTATCGCTACAATCCGACGCTCAATGTCGATGTCGAGAATTTCGCAGGCACCGGCCCCTACTCGGGCCTGAACGGTCTCGAAACGACCGTGTCGGTCAATCAGCGTCTCGATATCGGGGGCCGGCGCCGGTCGCGCATGACGCTCGCCGACGCCGAGTTTCTGGCCGCGAAGTACAAGTTGGAGATTGCACGCGCAGATCTTGCGCTCGATGTCCGCAACCAGTTCGCGACCGCTCTCGCGGCCCGCGATAGCCTCGCGCTCGCACGCGAAAATGAAGCGCGTGCCCGCGAACTCGTCCGCGTGGCACAGGCCATGGTCGATACCGGCAACGAGCCGCCGCTCCGTGCGTTCCGCGCCAATGCGGCTCTCGTTCAGGCCACCGCCGAGCTACGCACGGCCGAGGCCGAAGAAAGGACCGCCCGGCGTTCGCTCGCGGCGCTCCTTGGAAGCTCGGTCCCGCCTGCCGAGTTGATGGAAGGCGATATGTGGGTGGCACCGGAGACGGTGGACTCGCTCGCGACGCTCGACGTTCGCTTGGCAGAAACCGAGAAGCTGATTGCTGAAGCGCGGCTCCAGGGGCAGCGCGCCGATGGCCGGCTCGATCCGTCGGTCGGCTTCGGGGTGCGTCAGCTTCGCGACACCGGCGATCGCGCATTGATCGCCAATGTTTCCGTGCCGCTCCCCGTCTTCGACCGCAACCGCGGCAACATCTCGGCAGCCAAATCCGATGTCGCCGCCGCCATTGCGCGGCGCGAGAATGCAGTGGTCAATGCTCAGGCGGAGATCGCCAATGCGCAGGCCGAACTCGAAGCCGCAGAGGCCCGCCTCGCGGCGCTTGAGGGTAGCGGCATCGAGCAGGCGCGCGAAGGTGTCCGGCTCGCCGAACTCAGCTACCGCGCCGGCAAGTCCTCGCTCGTCGAATATATCGACGCGCAGCAGGCCTATGCGGCAACGCAGGCCGAACTGATCGCGGCGCGCCAGGCCCGGGCCGAAGCCCGCGCCATCCTATCGCGCCAGGCAGCCGCCGACGGCGATGCGGATCATCAGCCATGAGCGCGCCGAGCCTTCCAGTGGACGGAGGCGCCTTCGCCATCGTCCTTCCAAGTCAACAGGGGTGCGCCGCCGGTCGGCGCGCGAACCGCATCAACAGCGGAGATAGAATATGATCACCAAGGACAAGCGTCTCCTCGGCACTGTCGCGGGCGCCATGATACTCGCTGCCGTCACGGGCTTCGGCGTTGCACGCTGCACCGCCGACCCGGCCGCCGCGCCGGCTGCCGAAGGCGAAAAGGAAGCGGCGAGCGAAGCCCTTCCGAGCAGCCTCGCCATCACGCCCGAAGCGATCAAGGCCGCCGAGATCGGCGTCGAGACGATCGGCGCCGGCGGACTCGGTTCGGAAATCATCTCGCAAGCGACCGTTACCGCCGCGCCGAGCGGCGAGGCGATCGTCACCGCCCGCGCGGGCGGCGCGGTCACCCGTCTCTTCAAGCGGCTCGGCGATCCGGTCAGCGCCGGTGAGACGATCGCGATCGTGCAAAGCCGCGACGCCGCCCAGATTGCGGCCGAACGGATTGCCGCCGATGCGCGCTCGACGCTCGCGCAGAAAAATCTCCACCGCGAGAAGACCCTGTTCGACCAGAAGGTGTCGGCGCGCGTCGACTATGAGCAGGCGCAAGCCGAAGCCGCGGCCGCCGCGGCCGAAGCGCAGCGCGCGCGTGCCGCAGCGAGCGCCGCGCAGGTCACGCGCGATGGCAGCAGCGTCATCGTGGCAAGCCCGATCTCGGGACGGATCACGGCCGAGAACGCCAGCCTTGGCGCCTTCGTTCAGCCCGAAACCGAATTGTTCCGCGTTGCCGATCCCAGCAAGGTGCAGATCGAGGCCGCCGTCGGTCCGGCCGATGCCCAGCGGCTCTCGCCCGGAGACCGTGCGATCATCGAACTTCCCGACGGACGGACGATCGATGCCCGCGTGCGCGCCGTCACGCCCGGCCTGTCGGGCGACACGCGCTCGGCAACCGCCGTGCTCGACGTACCCGGGGCGCTCCAGCCGGGCTTGGCGGTCCGGGTGCGGCTGCTTCCGAGCCGCGGCGCCGAAACCGGTGGGCCGGCCCGTATCGTGATCGCGGACGAAGCCCTCCAGACGCTCGAAGGCCGCGACGTGGTGTTCGTCCGCACGAAGGACGGCTTCCGCGCGCAGCAGGTGACCGTCGGCCAGCGCAGCGCGGGCCGTGTCGAAATCCTCGCCGGGCTGAAGCCGGGCCAGATCGTCGCGACCAAGAACGCATTCCTGCTCAAGGCCGAACTCGGCAAGGGCGCGGGCGAGGAGGAATAAACCGTGATCGCGAAACTGATGGCGCTATCCGTCCGCGCGCGCTGGGCGGTACTCTTTCTCTTCCTCGTGATCGCGGGACTCGGCGTATGGCAGCTCACCAAGCTGCCGATCGACGCGGTTCCCGACATCACCAACAAGCAGGTGCAAATCAACACGATCGATCCGCGTCTCTCGCCGGTCGAAATCGAGAAGCTCGTAACCTATCCGATCGAAATCTCGCTCGCCGGCATTCCGGGGCTCGAGACGACACGCTCGATCTCGCGCAACGGCTTCAGCCAGGTGACGGCAATCTTCACCGATGAAACCGACCTCTATTTCGCGCGCCAGCAGGTGGGCGAACGGCTTCTCCAGGCGGGCGAGAATCTTCCCGACGGGGCCCAGCCGCAGATCGGTCCCGTCACGACGGGTCTCGGCGAGGTCGTCATGTACACCGTCGGCTACAAAAATCCCGACGGGAAGGGCGCCAAGAAGGTCGCGGGCCAACCAGGTTGGCAACCCGACGGCAGCTATCTGACCCCCGAGGGCGATATCCTCACCGACGAGATCGCCAAATCGGGCTATCTTCGCACGGTCCAGGACTGGATCGTCAGCCCGCAATTGAAGTCGGTCGGCGGCGTCGCCGGCGTCGACTCGATCGGCGGCTATGCCAAGACCTTCGTGGTCGAACCCGATCCGACCCGCCTCACCAGCTACGGCATTTCCTATAGCGAACTGGGCGAAGCCCTTGAACGCGCCAACCTCGCGGTCGGTGCCAACTACTATAACCGGGCAGGCGAGGCCTATCTCGTGCGCGTCGATGCACGCGTCCGCTCGGTCGACGAAATCCGCAACGCCGTCGTCGCGACGCGCGGCGGCGTGCCCGTGACGGTTGGACAGCTCGCCAATGTGAAGATCGGCGGCGACCTCAGAACCGGTGCGGGCAGCATGAACGGCAAGGAGGCGGTCATCGGGACCGTGCTCATGCTGATCGGGCAGAATAGCCGCACTGTTGCGGAGGATGTTTCGGCGAAGATCGCGCAGGTGTCGAAGACCCTGCCGCCCGGCGTCGAAGTGAAGGTGGTACTCGACCGCGCCAAGCTCGTGAACGCAACCGTCGGCACGGTTGAAAAGAACCTCACCGAAGGCGCGCTGCTCGTAGCGGCCGCGCTCTTCTTCCTGCTCGGCAACTGGCGCGCCGCGATCATCGCGGTGCTCGTCATTCCCTTCTCCTTCCTGATGATGGCGATGGGCATGAACGCCTTCCGGGTCCCCGGTAACCTGATGAGCCTCGGCGCGCTCGACTTCGGTCTGATCGTCGACGGGGCGGTGATCATCATCGAAAACTGCCTCGCCAGACTGGCGCACCGGCAGGAGCATGAAGGGAGATTGCTCAACCTTCGCGAACGTCTCGAGGAGACGATGCGCGCGAGCCAGGAGATGATCAAACCGACCGTCTTCGGCCAGGCGATCATCCTACTGGCCTTCGCGCCGTTGCTGATGTTTACGGGCGTCGAGGGGAAGACCTTCTCGCCGATGGCCATCACCATCATGCTCGCGCTCGTTGCGGCCTTCATTCTCGCGATCACCCTGGTTCCGGCGCTTGTCGCGCTGATGATTCGCGGCAAGGTTGCCGAGAAGGAAGTCTGGGCGATCCGCAAGTCGAAGGAGCGCTACCTGCCCTTGCTCGACAAGGCGCTCGCCAAGCCGTGGGCTTTCATCGCCGGCGGCTTTGCCTTCTTCGTCCTTGCGATCCCGGCGTTCGGACTGCTCGGCTCGGAATTCATTCCGCAGCTCGACGAGAAGAATATGGCGCTTGCCTCGACGCGCGTGCCTTCGGTGAGCCTCGAACAGTCTCTGGTCATGCAGCGCAACGTCGAGACGGCGATCTCGAGCCTGCCCGAAGTCGAGCTGATGTTTTCGAAGACGGGTACGGCCGAGGTGGCGACCGACCCGATGCCGCCGAACATCTCCGACGGTTTCGTGATCCTGAAACCCCAGGATCAGTGGCCGGCAGGTGTCGATTCGAAGGCCGATGTCGTCGAGCGTATCGAGAAAGCCGCTGGCGGCCAGCTCGGCCAGCTTTATGAAGTCAGCCAGCCGATCCAGCTTCGTTTCAACGAACTGATCGCGGGCGTTCGCGGCGACGTGGCCATCAAGCTCTACGGGGACGACCTCGACAAGATGTCGCTCGCGGCGAACGAGATGGTGCGCGTGCTCCAGGGCATACCGGGTGCGGGCAGCGTCAAGGCCGACCAAGTGGGCGGCGCTCCGACGCTCGACGTGAAGCTCGATCGCAATGCGATCGCGCGCTACGGTCTCTCGGTACAGGAGGTTGCCGATACGGTGTCGGCGGCGCTCGGCGGGCGGGAATCCGGCCTGCTCTATGAGGGCGACAGGCGCTTCGACATCACGGTTCGCGTCCCCGACGCGACCCGGGTCAATCTCGACGACATCCGCGCGCTGCCCGTGTTGCTGCCCTCCGAGGGCGGCAATCGCGGACAGATACCGCTCGCCCAGGTGGCGCAGATCCGGCTGACCGAAGGGCTCAACCAGATCAGCCGCGAAAATGGCAAGCGGCGCGTCGTCGTGCAGGTGAACCTCGAAGGCCGCGATGCGGGATCCTTCGTGGCCGAAGCGCAGGCGAAGATCGCCAATGTGAAGCTTCCGGCGGGCTATTACCTCGAATGGGGCGGGCAGTTCGAAAGTCTGCAGGCCGCATCGCAGCGGCTCTCGATCGTGGTGCCGCTCTGCTTCGCGGGCATCTTCATCCTGCTTTACATGGCGCTCGGCACGTTCGGGCGCGCGACCGCCGTGTTCCTCGCCGTGCCGCTTGGGCTCGCGGGCGGGGTGTTCACTCTCGCGCTTACGGGCATCAACTTCTCGGTGTCGGCGGCGGTGGGCTTCATCTGCCTTGCCGGCGTCGCGGTGCTCAACGGTCTCGTCGTCATGACGGCGATCCGCGAACGGCTCGAGAATGATGTCCCGCTCACGGAGGCAATCCGCGAGGGCATGACCGAGAAGATGCGTGCGGTGATCATGACCGGCTTCGTGCCCGCGATCGGCTTCGTGCCGATGGCGATCGCGACCGGCACGGGTGCCGAGGTGCAGAAGCCTCTCGCGACGACCGTCATCGGCGGTCTCATCGCGGCGACCATCCTGACGCTGCTCGTTCTCCCCGCGATCGCAAAAGTCGTCCTCGGGGCGAACTGGCAGCCGAAGTTCCTCAAGCGAAAAGCGGAGTCGGCGGTCCAGCCGGTCACGGAATAGGGAGAGACTGTCATGACAAAAGCATCCAAGCTCTTGCGCATCTACACCGATGAATCCGCCTTCTTCGGTGATCAGCGGGTCTTCGAGTTCATTTCCGAACTCGCTCGCCAGCAAAAGCTGGCAGGCGTTACGGTGCTCGAAGCGGTTCTCGGTTTCGGTCGCTCGGCGCATCTCCACCGCAAGCATGCGCTGGAGAATGACCGGGCGGTCGTGATCGAGATCATCGACGAGGAGCAGCGGCTCCGCGACTTTGCGGCGCAGCTGACCGAAATACCGGACATCGGGCTCATCACGCTCGAAGCGGTCGAAATCCTCGGCGGGAAATCCGCCGCGGAGCCCCCCGATGTTCAGAGCTGACCGGCATCTTGCCGGTCTACACCGCGGCGCAGGTCCCCGGCCTGCGTCGCGGACCAGCTCGTGCGAGCGAGGA
Source organism: Sphingopyxis terrae subsp. terrae NBRC 15098 (assembly GCF_001598815.1). Taxonomy (GTDB): domain Bacteria; phylum Pseudomonadota; class Alphaproteobacteria; order Sphingomonadales; family Sphingomonadaceae; genus Sphingopyxis; species Sphingopyxis terrae. The sequence goes on from NZ_BCZQ01000017.1 coordinate 59,409, forward strand.
GGTCTCCGATGTTCTCGGTAGGCACCTCGCTCCGCTTGCCGGTCCCGATCGGGCGGGTCTGGCGACTGCTCGTCGATATCGAGCGGTACGACGACTGGCATCCGACGCTCCGTTTCACCGATCGTCCGGGAGATGATGAGCGCGTAGGCTATGTCTATTCTCCGCGCGGGAAGCGGGGTCCGGAATTTGCATCCGAGGGGCGGATAACCGGCCTCGACTGGCTGACGGGCTTCTCCTGGCGGACAGGCACGCGCGGGCTGCTCGTCATCGAGGAGAGCTACCGGCTCGAAAAGCTCGGCCAAGGGGTGGAGGTTACCCATCGCCTGGAATGCGCGGGTCTCTTCTCATGGCTCGGCTATCCCATTCTGCGGCGGGTTTGCAGCGTTTTTCTCAAGCGCTCGAACATGGCGCTCGAACAGCAACTCCGTCGCACGACAGTTCAGTCCCGCTACGCGCGGCCAAGCGGGCGCCGCGCATGATCTTGAATTCGAAACCTGGCCGTCGGAGGCCCCTCTCAATCGCCCCCCTCACCACGGGCAGGGATTTCCGGCTGTCAGGGAGGTGCGGGAGCCGGGTCGCATCCCGCAATGGCTCCCGCACCTCATCCTGCCGCGCGTTTAACATGCGCCCGGATCGCATTGCCGACCGCCAACAGAAAAGGATGGCATCATGAGTGACCAGTTGCGGCTCGATATTCCGCTTCTCCTCCCCGAAGTCGCCGATACCGCCGACCGCTGCGTCGCGCGCCTGACGAGCGAACTCGAAGGACGCGAAGGCGTCGACAAGGTCCATGTTGTCCGCTCAAGCGACGGTTCGCCGCCACAGCTCTGCATCCATTACCGTCCGGATATTCTCCCGCTCGAACGCGTGCGGCAGCTCGCGCGCAGCGCCGGTGCCGAGCTCACCGGCCAGTATCAGCATCTCTTCTGGGATGACCTCGAAGGCGTCGGCCACGCCCGTCGCGCGCGGACGATCGGACTGAAGCTTCGCGAAATGCCGGGCGTGATCGAGGCCGAAGTCGGCGCCGCCGGTACGCTGCGCGCCGAGTTCCAGCGCTCGGAGACCTCCATCGAAATGATCAGAAAGACACTCTCGGATATGGGCGTCACTCAGAAATCGACTGCCGTCGCCGCGGCTGCCCCGGCACAAGCCGCCCACCAACATGGCGATGATGGCCATGACCATGGTCCGGATCACGCGCATGGGCCAGATCACAAACATGGCCATACGGGCGAGGATAGCCACGACCATGGCCATGATCATGGCGGCATCTTCGGCGAGCGGACCGAGCTGATCTTCGCGCTGCTGTGCGGTCTCGTCCTCGGCATCGGCTTTGCGATCGAGAAGCTCGCCGCGGCGCCGGAGTGGGTGCCGCTCGCATTCTATATTGCCGCTTATGGCTTCGGTGGCTGGTTCACTGTCCGCGAGGCCATCGAGAATCTGAAGCTCAAGCGCTTCGAGATCGACACGCTGATGCTCGTCGCCGCGGCCGGCGCTGCCGCGCTTGGTGCGTGGGCCGAAGGCGCGCTGCTCCTCTTCCTCTTCAGCCTCGGCCATGCGCTCGAACATTATGCCATGGGCCGCGCCAAGCGCGCAATCGAGGCGCTTGCGGAGCTGGCGCCGCAGACCGCGACGGTGAAGGATGCCGACGGGACGGCTCGCGAAGTCCCGGTCGAGCAGCTGGCGATTGGCGACACCGTCATCGTCAAGCCCAACGAGCGTCTTGCCGCCGACGGCTTCGTCGTCGTTGGCCGCACGGCGATAGATCAGGCTCCGGTGACCGGCGAGAGCGTCCCCGTCGACAAGGAACCGGTGGCCGATCGTGCGCAGGCCGCGGCAAAGCCCGATGCACTCGACGCAAAATATCGCGTCTTCGCGGGCACCATCAACGGCTATGGCGCGATCGAGATCGCGGTAACCCGTCTTGCGGCCGATACCACGCTCGCTAAGGTCGTGAAGATGGTGAGCGAGGCGGAAACGCAGAAATCGCCGACCCAGCGCTTCACCGACAAGTTCGAGCGCATCTTCGTGCCGAGCGTGCTCGCGCTTGTGTTCGTCCTGCTCTTCGCCTGGGTCGTTGTCGACGAGCCGTTCCGCGACAGCTTCTATCGCGCCATGGCGGTCCTTGTCGCGGCAAGCCCGTGCGCGCTCGCGATCGCGACGCCGAGTGCCGTCCTGTCGGGCGTTGCGCGTGCGGCGCGCGGCGGCGTGCTGGTCAAAGGCGGTGGCCCGCTCGAAAATCTCGGCTCGCTGACCGCGCTGGCGTTCGACAAGACGGGAACGCTCACCGAAGGAAAGCCGCGCATCACCGACGTCCTGCCGGCCAGCGGCGTGCCGAAGGAGGAACTGCTGCGGATCGCGGTGGCGGTCGAGCGGCTGAGCGATCATCCGCTTGCCGCTGCCATCGCGCGCGATGGCGAGGCCATGCTGACGTCGACGCGCGTACCGGTGGCGGACGACCTTAACAGCCTGACGGGTCGCGGCGTCACGGCAAAGGTCGAGGGCGAAACCGTCCTGATCGGCAAGGCCGAAATGTTCGGTGCCGACGGCATCGCGCCGATCGGCGGCGAAGTGGCGGCTGCGATCGCCGGCCTCCGCGAGCAGGGCCGCACGACGATGGTCGTTCGTATGGGCGACCGCGATCTTGGCGCGATCGGTCTGATGGACACGCCGCGCGAAGCGGCGCGCACCGCGATCGCCAAACTGCGCGAGCTCGGCATCGGCCGGATGATCATGATTTCGGGCGATCACCAGAAGGTCGCGGAATCGATTGCCGCCGAGGTCGGGATCGACGAGGCCTGGGGCGACCTGATGCCCGATCAGAAGGTCGACGCCATTCGCGACCTCAAGGCGCAGCAGCCGGTCGCCATGGTCGGTGACGGCGTCAATGACGCACCGGCGATGGCGAGCGCCACCGTCGGGATCGCGATGGGCGCCGCGGGGTCCGATGTTGCCCTCGAAACCGCCGACGTCGCGCTGATGGCCGATGACCTCGCTCATCTGCCGTTCGCGATCGGACTTAGCCGCCAGACGCGCCGCATCATCCGCCAGAATCTGGTGGTCAGCCTCGGCGTCGTCGTGGTCCTCGTGCCGGCGACGATCTTCGGACTCGGAATCGGTGCGGCGGTCGCGGCGCACGAAGGCTCGACCCTCGTCGTCGTCGCCAACGCGCTTCGCCTGCTCGCCTATCGCGATCGCAGCATGGGCTGAGGGCGCACAGTCGCGGTGGGATCGAACCGGAAGGGGGAGAGAGGATGAACTTCAAGAATATCTCGGCCTGGTCCATCCGGAACCCGATCCCGCCGCTCGTCATGTTCTTCGGTCTGACGGTGGCGGGCATCGTCTCCTTCCTCATGATGGGGGTCCAGAGCGATCCCGACATCGATTTTCCGGGCGCCATCGTCATCATCGCCCAGCCGGGCGCCGCGCCCACCGAACTCGAAACGCAGGTCACGCAGCGTGTCGAGGCGGCGGTGCGGACGATCGAGGGGATCGACGAGCTCAATTCGACGGTTACCGAAGGCCAGTCGCAGACCTTCGTCCAGTTCGCGATCGGCACGCCGATCGACCGGGCGGTGACTGACATTCGCGACAAGATCACCCAGATCCGCAGCAACCTGCCGAACGGCATCCTCGAACCGCAGGTTATCCGCCTCTCTACCTCGGGCAACACGCTTGCCTATTGGTCGGCTTCGGCCACCGATATGACGCTCGAGGAATTGAGCTGGTATGTCGACAATGTCGTCGCGAAGCGGCTGATCGCGGTCCCCGGCATGGGCGACGCCTATCGCCGGGGCGGCGTCAGCCGCGAAATCCGCGTCATCCTCAACCCCGAACGCATGCGCGCCTACGGCCTTACCGCCGCCGCGGTGAACACCCAGCTCGTCCAGCTCAATGTCAATGCGGCCGGCGGCCGGATGGAGGTCGCGGGCTCCGAGCAGGCGGTGCGTATCCTCGGGAACGCGAGCAGCGCCAACGCGCTCGGCGAGACGCTAATCTCGGTCGGGACGAACCGGACCGTGCGCCTCGCCGATATCGCCGAGGTCAAGGATCTCTACGCCGAGCAGCGCTCGGTCTCGAAGCAGGACGGGCGGCAGGTGCTGACCTTCGGCTTCGAGCGCGCCAAGGGCGCCTCGGATGTGACCGTCTATGACGCTGCGGTCGAGGAGCTGCGAAAACTCGAGAAGGAAAACCCCAAGGTCAAATTCACCGAGCTGTTCAGCGATATCGAATATACCAAAGGCCAATATCATTCGGCGATCAATGCGATGGTCGAGGGCGCGATCCTCGCGGTCGTCGTCGTCTTCCTTTTCTTGCGCGACTGGCGGGCGACGTTGATCTCGGCGCTCGCCATCCCGCTGTCGGCGGTCCCGACCTTCCTGTTCATGGACCTCATGGGCTTCTCGCTCAACATGATGACCTTGCTCGCGCTCAGCCTCGTTGCCGGCGTGCTGGTCGACGATGCGATCGTCGAGATCGAGAATATCGTGCGCCACATGCGGATGGGCAAATCGGCCTATCAGGCCTCGATCGATGCGGCCGACGAGATCGGCCTCGCGGTGCTCGCGACAACCATGACGATCGTCGCGGTGTTCCTGCCGGTCGGGCTGATGCCGGGCGTCGCCGGGCAATATTTCAAGAATTTCGGACTGACGGTCGTGGCCGCGGTGCTGATGAGCCTCGCGGTCGCGCGCATGATCACACCCATGCTCGCCGCCTATTTTCTCTCTGCGCAGGGTCCGCAAAAGCATGGCGAGGGCCCGCTGATCGACACCTATATGCGCATCTTGCGCTGGAGCCTCGACACCAGCGGGGCCGCTGCCGCGCGTGCGCGCGGCGGGCGCTGGAAATGGCTCGGTTACATCAAGGACCATCGCGTCTGGGTGGTCGGCATCGGTGTGCTGGCGCTCTTTGCGACCATTTTCAGCTTCTCGCTGCTCCCGATGACCTTCCAGCCGTCGATCGATTCCGACACGAGCCGCGTGGCCATCCAGCTCGCCCCGGGCGCAACGCTCGAACAGACCGAGGCAGTGGCCGACGAGGTGACCGATCTCATGAAGCGCGACCCGCTCGTCGAATCCGCCCTGTCGCGGATCGATGTCGGCACGGCGACGGTCTATCTGAAATTGCGCAAGGACCGCGAGCTGACCTCGACCGAGTTCGAAAAGGACCGCGCGCCGCGGCTAGCGCAGGTTCCCGATGCCCGAATCAACTTCCAGTCGCAGCATGGCGGCGGCGGCGGCAGCAGCCGCGACATCTCGATCACGCTCGGCAGCGACGACCCGAAGAAGCTCGAAGATGTCGGCAACCGGCTGCTTGCCGAGATGGCCCGCGTGAAGGAAATCCGGTCGCCGCGTGTCGAGGGCAATCTTCAGCGCCCCGAGATCGTCATTCGCCCGCGCTTCGCGCTCGCGGCGCAGCTCGGCGTGACGACGCAGGCGCTCAGCCAGTCGATCCGCGTCGCGACATTGGGCGAGATCGACCAGAATAGCGCGAAATTCTCGCTGTCCGACCGGCAAATCCCCGTTCGCGTCGCGCTTGCGGAAACCGCGCGCGAGCGGCTCGATACGCTGCGCAATATGCCTGTTCCGACCCGGAACGGGGGAACGGTGCCGCTCTCGGTTGTGGCCGAGATCGGCTTCGGCGCCGGCCCGACCCAGATCAATCGGACCAACCAGGTGCGCCAGCTCACCATCGGGGCCGACCTGGCTCCGGGTCTCGTGACCGGTCAGGCGATGGACAAGGTCGAGGCGCTGCCGGCGCTCAAGGCGCTGCCCGCCGGGGTCACGCGGCTGGTACTCGGGAGCGCCAAGTGGCAGGCCGAGATGCTGCGCAACTTCGCGATCGCGGTCGTATCGGGGATTTTTCTCGTGCTCGCTGTGCTGATCCTACTCTATCGCAAGATCATCCCGCCCTTCGTCAACATGGGCTCGCTTCTGCTCGCCCCGCTCGGCGGGGCGGTCGCGTTGCTGCTGACGGGCTATCCGCTCTCGCTTCCCGTGTTCATCGGCGTGCTGATGCTGCTCGGTATCGTCGGCAAGAACAGCATCCTTCTCGTCGACTTCGCGATCGAGGAAATGGCGTCGGGGGTGCCGCGCGACGAGGCGATTGTCGACGCCGGACACAAGCGCGCGCAGCCGATCCTGATGACCACGGTCGCGATGGTCGCGGGCATGATCCCGACCGCGCTGTCGCTCACCGGCGACGGCGCATGGCGCGCGCCGATGGCGGTCACGGTGATCGGCGGGCTCATCCTGTCGACGATGCTGACACTGCTGATCGTGCCGGCGTCCTTCAGCCTCGCGGCGGGCTTCGAACGCCGGATGGTCCCGCGCTTGCGCCGCTGGTTCACGACGGGCGGCGCGCACGCCGACCCATCGCCTGCGGGCGTCACCGACATCGGCGCGGGGCAAAGCCCGGCGGCCGATCGATAGAGGAGTTAAGCTGATGGAGTTCGAGCGGGAGCATGACCTCCCCTATAGTCCGGAGCAGATATGGGCGGTCCTCGGCGATTTCGAGAACCACCGGATCTGGAATCCCTATGTCCGGATCGAGCAGCTTGCCGAGGACCCGATCGCGATCCGCTATTCGATGCGCATGGATCCGCACAAGCCCAAGTTTCTCGAAGTCTCCGCGGCGGTGCTCTCCGCGCGCCCGGGCGAGGAGCTGATACTCGACGTCAAGCCGAGCTTCATCCTCCAGTTCGAGGAGAGTTATATCCTGACGCCGACGGCGAGCGGGACGAAGTTCGTTCACCGCTATCGTTGCCGCGGGCCCTTTGCCTGGCTCCGGCTTCCCGGCATCAAGACCAGCTTCCAGCGAATGATCGCGTCGATCGACGGCATCCTGCTCAGCTACCTCAAGTCCAAATACAGCAAGCCGCCACCGCCGCCGCGACGGCCCAAGTCCAAGTTCAAAGGTGGCCGGCGATGACGAGCTTTCCGCTGCTCGCGCCGCACAAATGGCGTCCGCTCGGCGCGGCCTGGGCAATCGCCCTCCTGTCGAGCCTGGCCGTCCTCTTCGTCGGCGAGGTCATGGGCCAGGCGCCGTGCGACCTCTGCTGGTTCCAGCGTAGCTTCATGTTCCCGCTTGCGATCATTCTCGGCATCGCGGCGTTCAGGTCGGACCGCGCCATCGTTCCTTATGGGCTGGCGCTGGCTGCGGGCGGTGGTCTCGTCGCTTTCTATCATAGCCTGCTCTACGTCGGCGTCATTCCGGCCCCGATCGTCCCCTGCACCGGCGGTCCATCATGCTCGGGAGAGAGCATGGCAATCGGAGGCGTGCCGCTGCCCCTCCCGTCGCTGACCGCGTTCGCGCTCATCCTCACCCTCTTGCTCAACTTCCAAAGGAGACTGAAATCATGAACAAACGCATCGGAGTGGTGGCCACGCTTGTCGTTTCCGCACTCGCTTTCACCGGCGGCGCGATGCTCTACAGCGGAACCGCCGAGGGCGAACCCACGAAGAAGGTCGTGGCGGGGCCCGTCGACAGCCTCATTCGCCCGCATTCGCCGATCATCGGACCGAAAAATGCCCCGGTCACCATCGTCGAATTTTTCGACCCGTCGTGCGAGGCCTGCCGCGCCTTCTATCCCACGGTGAAGGGCATCGTTGCCAAATATCCCAAGGATGTGCGTCTCGTTATGCGCTACCTGCCGCTGCACCCCGGCTCGGCCGAGGCGATCGTGATCCTCGAAGCCGCCCGCGTCCAGGGCAAGCTCGAGCCGGTGACGGCCGCCCTGCTCGAAGCGCAGCCCGAATGGCACGACGGCAAGATGGACGGTGCCTGGGCGGCCGCCGAGAAGGCCGGCCTCAATGTCGCGAAGGCGCGCGCGATGCCGACAACCGATGCGATGGCCTGGATGGAGCAGGACATCGCCGACGCGCGTGCGGTCGGCGTCCGGGGCACGCCGACCTTCTTCGTCAATGGCGAGATGCTCGTCCAGCCGAGCCCCGAACAGGTCGAGGCCCGAGTCCAGGCCGCGGTAGCGGCAAAGGGCAAATGAGGGCCCGCACCCGTCCCGCTTCGTCCACGCGGGACGGGTGCCCACCATGCGGCGCGATACTGTCTCTCCCGCCATCGGCCTGTCGCATGGAGACGCCGGGTCACCGTCCGATCGGCAGCATCGGAGCCAATATTCACAGCGCATTCAAACATGAAGGGGGATTTTGAACGCCACGAAAAGGAGAGACTGACATGCGAAAACTGATGACGATCGCGGCCGCGATGCTCGCCTTCGCGCTCCCCGGAACAGCGCTTGCCCAGCACCATGGCTATCGCGGGGGATATAGCCGCGGACATGACGCGCCACGTGGTCATGACCGCGACTATCGTTCCTCACGCCACGGCGTGCCCAATTATGGCTATGATCGTGGCTATCGTGGCTACGATCCCTACTACCGCGGCCATGATCGCCGCTATGAACGGCGGGACCGCTACGAGCGGCGCTATCAGAAGCGCCGGATGCACCACCATCACCGCGGGCGTCACTGGCGCGGCTAGCCGCGACCGCGCGGGCCGGGCGAGAAACTACCGCTTCGCCCCATAGATTGAAATCGAGCCGGTCGGCGTCGGGATGACTCTCATCTCTTCGACCGCCTCGAAACCCGCGGCTTTAAGGATCACCGGGACGCAGCCCTTAGCGTTGGGTTCGGTATATTCGAACCCGTCGAGCAGCTGGATCTGTCGAAAAAGCATGCGCATCAGCAGCGAGCGCTGCTCGCCATAGTCGGCTATGAAAAGGGTCCCGCCCGGCCTCAGGAGCCTGAACATCTGCGCGGCAATCGCTTCCTTAACGGCCATCGGGCACTGGTGAAGGACCAGGCTCGATACGATCTTGTCGCATTGCCGGAGTGCGTCGATGCCGTCCAGCTCGTCGCCCATAGCCTCGAACCATCGAATCTCGGCATCGGCAACCTCAGCCTTGGCGCGCGCGATTTCCAGCACGGCGGGGTCGGGATCGACCGCCAGAACGATGCTCTCCGGCGCCGCCTGCTTGAGGGCGATCGCAAAGGTTCCCGTGCCGCACCCGATATCGACGATCCGCTCGCCCGGCCGCGGTTCGGCGAAGCGCAGCAAGTCGCTTCGCCATCTTTTCTCTCTGGTCATGAGGGCTATGGCGGCATCGTAGCGGTCGAGCGATCCGCTCTTGCCGAGTGCCGGGACGAAGTCTCTGTGTGCGTCTGACATGATGCGCCTCTACCAGGCGCGATCACGCACCGGCTTGAACGGAGAGGCTATGATTCGATGAAAAGGTCGCTTGCCCGGATACCGAACATCGCCTTGATCGTGCGGGCGAAATGCGCGCTGTCGCTGAACCCTGCCATGTGTGCGGCCTCGGTCGCGCTGCGGCGCATTCCCAATTCGTCGAAGGCGATAATCAACCTTCGCCAGAGCACAAAGCGCTGGAAGGGCATGCCGATCTCGGCGGCAAAGAGATGCCGGAAGCGGCCGAGCGAAAGGCGGCTCTCCTCCGCCACAGCCGCGAGACGGACAGAGCCCATGGGGATCAGGCGGTCAATCGAGGCGGCGGCGCGGGTGATGCGCGGATCGAGCGGGGGTCGGGCGCCTCGCGTGAGCCAGTTTTTCCAGAAGGACCGCTGTCCCGGCAGCGCGACATGAATCGGATCGGAGCAGATCAGCCGGTCTTTCAGATCTACCGGCGGACCGAAGACCACTGTCGGCTCGACGAACCATAATTCAGCCGTGGGCGCGGGGAGCAGCCGGTGCACGGTATCGGGTTCGATGAGCAAGCAACGCCCCGACAGGCGCGCGCCATCAGCATCGACCACGGTAAGCGGCTCGGCACAAAACACTGCCTGCGCCGCAAAATGGCGGTGCGCGGCGGCATCGCCAACCGAACCCGACCAGAGAGCATGATAGTCGCCGAGGCTAAGTCGGCCGTTCCAGTTGGACGTTTCGGGCATCGGGTCGCAATAGCAGGCCTAACTCGTGTGCGTAACGGGCGCCGGGTAAGCACTCTGGCTCGGAGGCTCTTTTCGGAAGCCGTCTTACGGCCAAGGAGGAGTGCGCCGACCCCGTGATGATTCCCCTCATCGACCGGGCGCTGTCTCGATGCGGCGATGTTGCCGACTGTTGTAACGATAGCCGATCCAGAGGATTGCAAGCGCGAGAAGCTGGAGCAACAACGGTTCGAGCGAAGGAAATATCCCCATCGCCGGGAAGCGGGGAAAATGAGCTAGCGGGGTGATGCCGAGGAGGCCGGCTTCCTGTAGCGCGCCCGCGCCCTTGCCGGCCAGGACAACCGCGAGGATAGCGATGAGCGAAGAGCTGTAAGCGAAAAATCTTCCGATCGGCAGGACCCGGCTGTAACGAAGCATGACCCATGCGATTGCTGCCAGGATCACCACTGCGGTTCCGGCTCCGGCGGCGATCGCGCTGCGGCTTCCTTGCGCGGCGAGAGCTGCGAAAAACAGGATGGTCTCAAAGACTTCCCGATAGACCACGAGGAAAGCGAGCCCGAACAGGAACCAGGCCGAGCGACGTGAAAGCGCTTTGCCCATCGCTTCGCGAATATAGCGCTGCCAGCTCTCCGCATGTGACTTTCCGTGCATCCAGATGCCGACCCAGACGAGAACGACTGCGGCGAAAAGCGAGCCAAATCCCTCTGTCAACTCGCGGTTCGCTCCGCTGATCGAGATTGCATAGGTCGCGACTGCCCAGGTTGCGCCGCCGGCTGCCAGGGCTGCGATCCAGCCGCCATGGACATAGGGTAGGACCTCAGGCCGTTCGGCCTTTCGTAAGAAAGCGATCATCGCCACGATGATCAGAAGCGCTTCGAGACCCTCGCGCAGCAAGATGGTAAGCGCCCCGACAAAGGTCGATGCGTCGCTGGCTGCATCGGGAGACAGTGCAGCTTCGGCATCGGCGAAAAGGGTTTCGACTGCGGCGGCTTTACCCGCGACCGCATCGACCGGCACACCTCGCGCGATGGACACGCGATAATCGGACATCGCGGATTCGATTTGCGCCATAAGGGCGGAATCGCGCGTCGTCAGGATCGGCTCAATCGGTTCGAAACCGTCGAGATAGGCGGACAGCGCGAGACGCTCTGCCTCGCTCCGATTTCCCTTGCGGTACGCGGCAAGGCTTTGCGCCAATTTGTCACGGGCAACCGCAAGCGTCGCGGGCGAAGCGGTTGTCAATGCTTGGGGATCTGAGCGCAAATAGGCGGTAAGCGCGTCGGCCTGCTCCGATCCCAGCCCACGACCAAGCACTTCCGGGCTGAGACTCGTGAAGGCTTGCAGGTCGGGGACCAGTTCGCGCGCCGCAGGGGTCTGGTTCCAGACACGCCGGCCGGCTGCGACGTCGCGAAAGGCAAATCCACCGGCATAGGCTGCTACCGCCCAGCGGTCGTCGGAGGGCAAATGGGCAAAACTGGGCATGGACGTGCCTTCGAGCCCCTGTCCTATCACCTGATAGAGCGCGAACAGACTGCGCTTGCGAGCGCGTCCGGCGTCGGTGAAATCGATAGGTGCCGGGTCGAGCCCCTTGGCCTGAGGTCCATTGCCATCGCCGCGCGCGCCGTGACAGCTGGCGCAATTTTCCAGATAGACTTGGGCTCCGCGCCGGGGATCTGGAGCGTTGCGCGGCGCGAGGGGCACAGGGTAGGCGGCGAGGAGGTCCGCCGCGAGTCCGCGCGCCTGGCCAGCCACCTTGCCGGGGTCCGCCTTCGATGCGATCGCCGTCTGGAGTTGTCCCGCTTCACTGACAAGGCGAGCCCGCGCCGGGGATACCGGAAGCGCTTCGATCCCCTTGCGAACGGTGGCGGAAAACTCGGTCATCTCGGCATATTCGACCGTGCTCGTCACCGCGCCATTCGAGACCGCTCCACCATAGTCGACCGCAACATAGTCCAGCAGGCGCCAGATGGTCTGGACTTCGCCGGCATCAGTGCGGGCCTGTGCCGTCGGCACGACGAGGCCGCAGATTGCAGCGAGCGCGATCAGCAGAGAGAGAAAGCGGCGGGCGGGGGGCATTGGCCCTATTGTCCGGGCACAGTCGACAGTTCGCGCAATTCGGTCCGCGCGCTGCGTAGAATCTCATAGGCCGAATGCAGGAAAAGCGTGGCAATGATGGCGGCGACTGCAAGGTCGGGCCAGGCTTGCCCGGTCCATGCGACGAGGCCGGCGGCGATGATCACCGCCACATTGGCGATCGCGTCGTTGCGGCTGAACAGCCACACCGCCCGGACATTGGCGTCGCCTTCGCGGAACCGCGAGAGGACCGCGGCCGAGGTGAGGTTGACGAGGAGGGCGGCGGCGCCGATGCCGCCCATCAGCTCGGCTTCGGGCGGAACCGCGGTCAGGGCACGCCACAGCGCGACGCCGATGACCCCTATGCCAAGCGACAGCAGGAACAGGCCTTGGGCTAAGGCGATACGCGTGCGGGCGAGCGCAGTCCAGCCTATCGCGACGAGGCCGGCCAACGTGATCGTGCCGTCGCCGATAAAGTCGAGCGAGTCGGCTTTCAGCGCCTGGCTGTTGGCGATGAACCCGCCGACGATCTCGATCGCGCCGAAGCCGAGATTGAGAATTACGACGATCCACAAGGCCCTTCGATAGGCGGGATCGCGTTCGGCCCTGACGGTGTCGCCCGTGCAGCCGCAATTGCTGTCGTTGCTCATTCCCCTGTTCTACATTCTACAGTAACTGTAGAAGCAAGCTGAAATCGAAACGAGACTGAGAGGAAGGGAGATGGCGCGCGACACGCGGCTGCCGATCGGCGGCCTGGCGAAACGCACCGGCACCAAGGTAAACACGATCCGCTTCTATGAGGATATCGGATTGCTGCCTTGCGCAGCGCGCACAGCCTCTGGCCGGCGCACCTACGGGGATGAGGATGTCGGGCGCCTCGCATTCATCCGCAATGCCCGCGGCCTCGGCTTTTCGATCGATGAAATCCGGTCGTTGACGGCGCTGGCCTTGGGGCCGGGGCAGGACTGCGCCGAAATCCGCGCAGTTGCGGCGCGTCACCTGCTCGATGTCGATGAAAAGCTGGAACGGATGGCGCGGCTCCGTGCTGAACTTGCCCGTATCGTCCAGCTCTGCGATGGCGGGCCGGTGTCGGATTGCCGGGTCATCGAGGCCATCGCCGCCGGAAATGCCTAGCCGCCGCGCTATCGGGACTGTCGGCGGCTTGCGGCTCAGCCGCAGCAACTGCCCTTGCCGCCGTCAACCTGTATTGGCGGGCAGGGTACCGTGCCATAGGAACAGAAGACACAGCAGTCTCCTGGCAGCGGCTTGAGCAGCGCGCCGCATCCCTTGCAGTCGTAGAAATACTGACACGCATCGGTGGGCATGATTTCGTCGGCGATTTGACCGCAGAGCGGACACGTCAGCGTCGATTGCAGGACCGGCGAGGGATCAAGCATAGCGATAGCCGAGCCAGAGGAGGACGGCGGCGAGGAGCAGTCCGATCAGGGTCACAAAGCGCAGCGACGCGGGCACGCACAGGCCATCGGCGCCGCAGCGCGCCGCGCGCATCTGCTGGCGCGCCAGCAGGACGCCACCGGCGACGAGCGAAATTGCGCCGAATGCGACGAACCAGAGCCGGTAGGGCGCGGCCGGGACCGCTATGCCGACGAGCCAGGCGGACCCGAGCCCCGCCGAGGCCAGCAGCATGGGGAGGGCGCAGCAGGTGGCTGCGAGAAAGCCCGATGCGATCCCGCCAAGCGCCAGCGAAATGGCCCCAAATCCTTTTGGACGCCTTGCATCTCCAGCCAAATTCAAACTCCTTGTTTCGCGGTAGCGGCAAGTCTACCATCTGTAGTGACTACAGATGCAAGCGGAATCGCAATGGCCCCCTCAAGCACCATCCCCATCGGCGAGCTTTCTCGGCTTACCGGCTGCAATATCGAGACGATCCGCTATTATGAGCGCATCGGCATTCTGCCCGCGCCGGTCCGGTACGGGCGATTTCGCCGTTATGATTCAGCTGGTGTGCGGCGCCTTGCATTTGTGCGCCGCGCGCGCGAACTGGGGTTTCCCCTCGATACGGTCCGGACTTTGCTCCTTCTTGCCGAAGGCGGCGGCCATAGCTGCGATCAGGCGCGCCATATGGCCGAGAGCCAGCTTGCCGACGTCCTCGCCAAGCGCGCCGACCTCGACCGGATGGCCGCTGTCTTGGGCGATCTTGTCGAGGCGTGCGGCGCCGGCGATGCCGGGGGCTGCCCGCTTCTGGAGGCGCTGTCCGACTAGGTTCGAGTACAGCCGTCTTCCGCCAGCGCCCCAAAGCAGCCATTGCGCGCGGCAACTAGGGCCACCGCGCGCAATGGCGGCGCGTTACGGCGCCTTGTCGAGCTTGGTGATCGTCCCGGCCTTGCCGTCCCAATTGAGCTCGAACGCGACCTTGTCGCCGACCTTGATGTCCTTCAGCAGCTCGGGTTTCGCCGCAAAACCCATCGTCATCGGCGGCCATTCGAGTTCGGCGATCGCGCCATGATCGAGCGTGACCTGGCCTTTTGCCGTATCGATCGCGGTCACGGTCGCCGTGCCCTTGCCATGCTTCGTTTCGGCCGGGGCCGCCATGGTCCCTGTGTCATCGGCCATCGCGGCCTTTTCTTCCGTCTTCGGTGCTTCGCCTTGCTTGCCGCAGGCGACAAGTCCAGCGCCGAGCGCAAGGCTGAGCGTAATCGCAGTGAGTTTATTCATGTCGTTTCTCCTTCGGGTTGGACGGGATGAGCCGCACGCCTTCGCATCAGCAGATAGGCGGCGGGAATGATAAGCATCGACAGCAGCGGCGCGGTGAGCATGCCGCCGATCATCGGCGCGGCGATGCGGCTCATCACTTCGGAGCCGGTGCCGGTCCCGACGAGGATCGGGAACAGGCCCGCGAGGATAACCGCAACGGTCATCGCCTTCGGGCGGACGCGGAGCAGCGCGCCTTCGCGAACCGCGGCCAATATGTGGCCGTCGCTGCGATCGGCGAGCGCATGCTTGAGATAGATGAGCATGACGACCCCGAACTCGGCGGCAACGCCCGCAAGCGCGATGAACCCGACCGCGCTCGCGACCGACTGGTTATAGCCAAGCAGATAGAGGAGCCAGAGCCCGCCGGTGAGCGCAAAGGGCAGGGTCGCCATGATGAGCAGCGCCTCGTCCCAGCGGCGGAAGGTCAGGTAGAGCAGCAGGAAGATGATCGCGAGCGTGACCGGCACGACGACCTTCATCCGCTCGGTCGCACGAACGAGGAACTCGAACTGCCCGGTGTAGGAAACGCTGACGCCGGGCGGCAGATCGACATCGCGCGCGATCGCCCGCTGGATGTCCTGCACGAGGCCCTGCAAATCGCGGCCGCGGCTGTCGACGTAGATCCAGGTCACCGGGCGGCCATTCTCGCTGCGCAGCATCGGCGGCCCGTCGCTGACCTTGACTCTGGCCACCGTGCCGAGCGTGATCTGCTGGCGCGACGGCGTCAGGACCGGAAGGCTCGCGAGCTCGCCGATACTGTCGCGCAGCTCGCGCGGGTAGCGGACGCTGATCGGATAGCGGGCGAGCCCCTCGACCGTCTGGCCGATCGTCTCGCCGCCGATCGCGCCCGAGACGATCGCTTGCACGTCGGCGACATTGAGGCCGTAGCGTGCTGCGGCGGCGCGATCGATGTCGACATCGATATAGCGCCCACCAGTCAGCCGCTCGGCCAGCGCCGACGCTACGCCGGGTACGGTCTTGACGACCGCTTCGATGCGCTTGGCGGTGCGATCGATCCCGGCAAGATCCGAGCCCGCGACCTTGATGCCGACCGGGCTCTTGATCCCGGTCGCAAGCATGTCGATGCGATTGCGGATCGGGGGAATCCAGAAATTGGCGAGCCCCGGAACCCGGACCCGCGCGTCGAGCTCCTCGATCAATTTCTCCTCGGTCATGCCGGGGCGCCAACGGTCCTTCGGCTTGAAGCGGATCGTCGTCTCGAACATCTCGAGCGGCGCGGGGTCGGTCGCGCTGTCGGCCCGCCCCGCCTTGCCGAACACGCTCTCGACCTCGGGCACGGTCTTGATCAGTCGGTCCGTCTGCTGGAGCAGGCTCGATGCCCTTGCGGCCGAGATGCCGGGTAGCGCCGAGGGCATGTAAAGGAGGTCGCCTTCGTGCATCTGCGGCATGAACTCGCCGCCGATCTGGGTCATCGGCCACAGGCTGGTGGCGAAGACGAGGCCGGCGATCACGAGCGCTTTTTTCGGCCGTTCGAGCACCCAGTCGAGTGCCGGGCGATAGATGCGGGTCAGCCAGCGGTTGACCGGATTACTCTGTTCGGCGGGTATCTTACCGCGGATCAGCCAGCCCATCAGCACCGGGATGAGCGTGATCGAGAGGATCGCGGCGGCCGCCATCGCATAGGTTTTGGTGAAGGCGAGCGGCGAGAAGAGCCGTCCCTCCTGGCCTTCGAGCGTGAAGATGGGGAGGAAGGAGAAGGTGATGATGAGGAGGCTGAGGAAGAGGGCGGGCCCAACCTCGGCGGCGGCGTCGGTGATGACGCGCCAGCGTTCGGCGCCTTTCAGTTCCTCGCCCGGATGATCGCGCTCCCAATGTTCGAGATGCTTATGGGCATTTTCGATCATCACCACCGCAGCGTCGACCATCGCACCGACCGCGATGGCGATGCCGCCGAGCGACAATATATTGGCGTTGAGTCCCTGCAGCCGCATCACGATGAAGGCGATGAGGATGCCGAGCGGCAGCGTCAGGATCGCGACCAGTGCCGAGCGCGCGTGCCAGAGGAAGAGCGCGCAGACGAGCCCGACGATGATGAACTCTTCGACGAGCTTCGAGGTAAGATTGTCGACCGCGCGGTCGATCAGCCCCGAACGGTCATAGGTGGTGACGATCTCGACGCCGGGCGGCAGGCTGCGTTTGAGCTCGGCGAGCTTGGTGCGGACGCCGTCGATGACCTCGCGGGCATTCTTGCCTTCGCGCATCACGATCACGCCGCCCGCGACTTCGCCCTTGCCGTTGAGTTCGGCGATGCCGCGCCTTGTGTCGGGGCCGATCTGGACCGTCGCGACATCGCCGACCGTTACCGAGACGCCGCCGGCGGCGGTGCGAACGGGCACCGCGCGGAAGTCGTCGAGCGATTTCAGATAGCCGCTCGCGCGGACGATATATTCGGCCTCTGCGAGCTCGAGGGAGCCGCCGCCGCTTTCCTGGTTGGCGCGCTTGAGGGCGTCTGCCACTTCGGATGCGGTCACGCCGAAGGCGGCGAGCTTCTGTGGATCTACGATGATCTGATATTGGCGCACCATGCCGCCGATACTCGCGACCTCGGCGACGCCGGGAACCGACTTGAGCTCGAAGCGGAGGAACCAGTCCTGAAGGCTGCGCAGCTCGGCGAGATCGTGGCGGCCGCTCTTGTCGACGAGCGCATATTCATAGATCCAGCCGACCCCGGTCGCGTCGGGGCCGAGGCTTGCGCGTGCGCTCTCGGGAAGCCGGCTTTGCACCTGGCTTAGATATTCGAGCACGCGGCTGCGCGCCCAATAGGGATCGGTGCCGTCGTCGAACAGGACATAGACGAAGCTGTCGCCGACGAAGCTATAGCCGCGCACCACGCGCGCGCCCGGCACCGAGAGCATCGTTGTCGTGATCGGATAGGTGACCTGGTCCTCGACGATCCGCGGCGCCTGGCCCGCATAGGTGGTGCGGATGATGACCTGGACATCCGACAGGTCAGGTAGGGCATCGACCGGCGTCGTGCGCACCGCGACGATCCCGAGCAATGTCAGGATCAGCGCCGCCGCAACGACGAGCCCGCGTGCCGCGACCGAGGCATGAATGATCTTCGCGATCATTGCGCCGCCTCCAGCGGGCGGACGGTGAGGCCGGTCAGGCTTGCTTCGGAATCGAGCAGGAACTGGCCCGACGCGACGACCTTCTCGCCGGGGGCGAGCCCCTGCAATATCTCGGTCTTGCCACCGCCTTCGCGTCCGGCAACCACTTCGGCAGGATGGTAGCGTCCGTCGCCCTTCTCGAGCATCACGATACTGCGCGTACCGGTGCGGATCACCGCTTCGCTCGGAACCAGCAGCGCCGGTTTCGTGTCGCCGCCGAGCGCCACCACCGCGAACATGCCGGGGCGCAGGCGCCCGCCGCGATTGGCGAGCTCAACGCGCACTGTCAGCGTCCGGCTGTCCGCCGATGCGGTCGGCAGGATCGCGACGACCCTGCCGACAAAGGCTTCGCCGGGGAAGGCGGTGAGCTTCCCCGTCGCGCGCTGGCCGACCTGGACCTGGCCCGCCTGCGCCTCGGGCAGCGCGGCGTTTAGCCAAACCGTGCCGAGTCCGGAGATTTCGGCGAGCGTCTGGCCCGTGGCGAGCGTCACGCCCGCGCGGGCGTTCAGGGTCTGAACGACCCCGCCGATTGGCGCGCGGACCGTCATCCTGCCGCCGGTCCTACCGCTCCGGTCGACCTCGGCGATCACGCCTTCGGGCATGCCCATCAACCGCAGCCGCTGCCGCGCCGCCGCGGTGAGGTCGGGTTTTTCGAGCTTTTTGACGCTCAGATATTCGGTCTGCGCGCTGCCCCATTCGGGCAATTGCAGGTCGGCGATCGGTGTGCCGACGCCAATCACATCGCCGGGCGCGAGGCGATAGACGCGCTCGACGAAACCGCCCGAGCGCGCCTGGACGATCGCGACGTCGCGCTGGTTGAAATCGATGCTGCCGTTGACGTCGAAGGTCGCGGCAAGGCTGCCCATTTCTGCGGCGACCACCCTTATGCCAAGGCTTTGCCGCGCCGCCGGGTCGACCGACACGCCTGGCGCCGCACCGCTGCCCTCGTCGGCATATTTGGGCTCGAGCTGCATGTCCATGAAGGGCGACTTGCCGGGCTTGTCGAACTTCTGGTTCGGGAACATCGGGTCATAATAATAGAGGATCTTCCGCCCGCCGCTTCCGGCCTCGGTTGGTGCGTCGCTCTGACCGCTCTGTCCGAGCCAATAGCCGCCGCCGCCCGCGATCAGTACCGCGGTCAGGATTCCGGCGCGCCAACGCGCCGCTGATGTTGCATCGGTCATCGACCTGCCTCCCCATAAATATAGTTGATCCGGATCGCGTCGCGCGCGACCTCGGCTTCGCGTGCGAGCGCATCGACTTCGGCCTCTGCGAGCGCGAGAGTCGACAGGAGCGCAGTCCCGAGGTCGAGCTTTCCGGCGGCGTAACTTGCAAGATCGAGTTCGGCGCGCTTCTTGGCGAGCGGCACCAGCCGTGACCGTGCATTGCCAAGCTGCTCATGATGCATGCGATGGTCGGCGAGATCAGCGTCGAGCGCCGCGGCGATGTCGCGCTTCGCGGCCTCGCGGTCGAGCCGGGCGCGCGTCGCTTCGCTGGCGCGTGCGGCGATCTTCGGGTCCTGCCGCTTTTTCGAGAAGAAGGGTAGGTCGACGGTAACCCCGACCGTGACGAGGTCGCCATAATTGGGCTCGCGCCGCCCATAGGCCGCGTTGACGCTCCAGTCGGGGCGCTTGTCGGCGCGTGCGAGACCGGTTTCGGCGTCGGCGGCGATGGCGCGGGCGTCGAGCGCCCGCAGCCTTGGCAAGGCATCAATCCCGGCGCGCAATCCTTGCTCGTCGATCGCCTGCGGCGGCAAATCGCCCAGCGTGTCGGCGGCCGCGTCGCCGGTAAAGCGCGCGAGCTGCGCGCGGGCGCGGGCAATCTCGGCCGCGAGCGCGCTGCGGCGATCGTTGATCGCGGCGCGAAGCTGGTCGGGTTCGAGCGCCTGCGCCGGGCGCGCGGCGCCGCTCGCGAGCCGTGCCGTCACCGTCGATTGAAGATCCTCGAGGCCGTCATCGAGCAGGTCGAGTTCCTTCAGCCGCTTCTTGGCATAATAGAGATCGACCCAGGCGAGAGCGGTCGAGAGCCGGATGTCCTGCGCGGTGACCGCTTCGTCGGCGCGGGCGATGCCGATGTCGGCCTGCGCGCGCGTTGCACGCGCGCGCCGCTTGGCGGGGTTCGGAAAATCCTGGCTGATACCGACGACCTGCATCGTGAAGTTGTCACGATTGAACCGGCCTGCATCGGGACCCGTCACCGGGAAATCCTGCAGGACGATATTGAGTTTCGGGTCGGGCAGCCGATCGGCGGCGATCGCCGCCGATTGGGCGGCATCGATGCCGGCTTCGCGGCCCTGCAATTCGGGCGCCTCCGATGCCGCGCGGACGAGCGCCGCATCGAGCGTCATCGGCTCGGCACGCAGCGCCGCGGGCATCGGGATCAGCAAAATTGCCGCAAGATATATGCGCATATGTCCCCCTCTTTCGAGACAGGCGGGAATGTCCCCCGGCCGGGCGGCCGGGGGACGGAAGCCGTCAGCCCTTGGAGGGCGACATGCGCTGCCCGGGCATGGCTTGCATGCAGCCGGCCGCGTCGGTCTTCATCATGGCGCAGTCGCAGTTCGCCATCTGCTCGGGCTTGTCCGCGACCCACACGCGAACCCTCGTGGTGGCGCCCGACTTGTTCGGGCCCGGGACCTGCCGCGATTGCCATTCATAATGGCCGCCCGCCTCCTGGGCGAAGGAGGGCACGGTGGTGAAAGCCGCAAGCGCTGCGGCCATCGCAATGATCGTCTTCATGTCGAATATCCTCGGTTGAAAAGCAGAAGGATGCGCGGCGACGACGGTCACCGCGCATCGCGCGTTTCAGCCGGGCAATAGGGGCGGGTCGGGCTCGGGTCCGAAGGTGCGGCCGCGCAGACGCGCGATCGGCAATTGGTCGGTCGGCTCGGCGCTATGGTCGGACGTCGCCAACAAGGTGGCAGGAGTCACGACCGTTGGCGGCAATGCGCAGCCCATCTTGGCGATGCAGTCGAGTGTCAGGCCCTTGCAGGGCGCCTTATCTTGGGACGTGTCGATCCCCATCATTTCCGCGCATTCATCGCTCATCGCCGATGCGGCAATGGTGGTGTCCGCCGGCATGGGCATGGCAGGCGCCGATGCGAACGCCGCTTCCTGGGCCAAAAGGCCCAGCATCGCTCCCAGAAGGAGCAAGAGGGAAAGCCAACGCTTCACGGTCGACACATGATCCTTGTCCAACTTGCCGTCAATTCCAAACTCGGGCGGGTCAAATGTGCAGTTCGCGGCTGACCCCGCCGCGGTTACGATCCACCGGACGCACTGCCCGATTATTTCGGTCTTCGAGCGGGGCTGATCGCGCCGCGGCGAACAGGCACCCTATCGCGCGCTCGCCGCTCACGCCTTCGGCTTACGCGAGGAGCTGTGCAAGCTGATGATCCGCCATTGGCCGTCGGTCCTTTTGAGCACGCTGGTCGCGACGCCCGCGCGCACGATCGTCTCGCCATTGGTGAGGACGATCGTATAATTATAGGTTTCGGTGGCGAGCGCGACCTCGCCTTCGCCGCGCACCGAGATTTTATAGTCGCTAAACGCGAAGGATTTGAACGCCTTCAATTCAGGGGCAAGATGATGGTCGCGATAATGCGCGAAATTTCCTTCGACGCCACCCGACTCGAAGATCTGGGCGTCGGGCGCGAACAAGGCTTCGACGCCCGACAGGTCGCGGCTCTCGATCGCCTGCTTATATTGCGCCAGCGTCGCGGCGGCCGCCTGATAATCCGGGGTTGCGGCCGCGTGGGCGGGAACCGCCATGGCCAGCGCCAGCCCGATCGCCGCTGCAGTGAAACCTCTCATCCCCATTCTCCCTTTTTCAATACCCGCCGCCGAACGGCGCGGCGACGCTTCGATCAGATTTTCACGAACCGCAGCCGCAGCGAATTGGCGATGACGCTCACCGACGAAAGCGCCATCGCGGCGGCGGCGATGATCGGTGACAAGAGCAGCCCGAAGACCGGATAGAGCACCCCCGCCGCGACCGGAATGCCCGCGACATTATAGGCGAAGGCGAAGAAAAGGTTTTGCCGGATGTTCCCCATCGTCGCATGGCTGAGGTGCCGCGCCCGGACGATACCCATAAGGTCGCCGCGCAGCAGCGTGACGCCTGCGCTTTCGATGGCGACGTCGGTTCCCGAACCCATGGCGATGCCGACATCGGCGGCGGCAAGCGCCGGGGCGTCGTTGACCCCGTCGCCGGCCATGGCGACGATCCCGCCCTCTTCGCGCAGCCGCTGGACGACGGCGCTCTTCTGGTCGGGGAGGACGTCGGCCTCGACATTGTCGATGCCGAGCCGCCGTGCGATCGCCTCGGCGGTGACGCGATTGTCGCCGGTGAGCATGATGACCTTGATTCCGGCTTCGCGCAGCGCCGCGAGTGCTGCGCTTGTCGTCTCCTTGACCGGATCGGCGATGGCGATGACGCCGGCCGCCTTGCCGTTGACCGCGATGTAGATCGCCGTCGCGCCGTCTGTGCGAAGGCGGTCGGCTGCCTCGGCGAGCGCGCCCAGATCGACGTCATATTCTTCGAGAAAGTTCGCATTGCCGAGGACAATCGCCTTGTCGTCTACGACCCCGACGATGCCCTTGCCGACTGGCTGATCGACCCCCGATGGCTCGACCAGCGCGAGGCCCCGGTCGTCGGCGGCCTTGACGATCGCCGCCGCCAATGGATGTTCGCTGCTACGCTCGAGGCTCGCGGCAATCCGCAGCAAATCCTGCTCTTCGAAGCCGTCGGCGACTTCGATCGCGACGACCGAGGGTCTGCCTTCGGTCAGCGTCCCGGTCTTGTCGACGACGAGCGTGTCGACCTTCTCCATCCGTTCAAGCGCCTCGGCATTCTTGATCAGCACGCCGGCTTCGGCGCCGCGCCCCACGCCGACCATGATCGACATCGGCGTCGCTAGGCCGAGCGCGCAGGGACAGGCGATGATGAGCACCGAGACGGCGGCGATCAGGCCATAGGCCATTGCGGGCGCCGGTCCGACGAGCGACCAGATGATGAAAGCCGCGACGGCGACGGCGATGACGCCCGGCACGAACCAGCCCGAAACCGTATCGGCGAGGCGCTGGATCGGGGCGCGGCTGCGCTGCGCGTCGGCGACCATCTGTACGATCCGCGCGAGCATCGTATCGCGCCCGACCTTCTCGCTGCGCATGAGCAGGCCGCCGGTCTGGTTGATTGTCCCGCCGATCAGCGCCGCGCCGGCCTCCTTGGTCACCGGCATCGACTCGCCCGTGACCATCGATTCGTCGACCGAGCCGCGGCCTTCCACGACGATGCCATCGACCGGGACTTTTTCGCCCGGACGAATGCGCAGCATGTCGCCGACCGCGACTTCCTCGAGCGCGACCTCCTCGTCGCTTCCGTCGCTGCGGACGCGGCGGGCGAGCTTGGGCGTGAGGTCCAGAAGCGCGCGGATCGCGCCGCTCGTCGTCTCGCGCGCCCTGAGTTCGAGTACCTGCCCGAGCAGCACCAGCACCGTGATGACCGCGGCGGCCTCGAAATATACCGCGACAGAGCCGTCGGCGGCGCGGAAGGCGGCAGGGAAGATTTGCGGGGCTATCGCCGCGATCATGCTGTAGCCCCACGCGACCCCCGTCCCCATCGCGATGAGAGTGAACATGTTGAGGCTTTTGTTGCGGATCGAGAGCCACGCGCGCTCGAAGAAGGGCCAGCCCGCCCATAGCACGACGGGGGTCGCAAGCAGCATCTGGATCCAGTTGTTCGTCTGGCGGCCGACATATTGGTGGAGGCCCGTCAGATGACCGCCCATTTCGAGCGCAACCACCGGGAGGGCGAGAAGGAGCCCGATCCAGAAGCGCTGCCGCATGTCGCGATATTCTTCGCTCGGGCCGTCGGATGCGGCTGGCATGACGGGCTCGAGTGCCATGCCGCAGATCGGGCAGCTTCCAGGGCCGGGGCGCTGGATCTCGGGATGCATCGGGCAGGTCCAGATGGCGCCCTCGGGTGCATCGGCTATGGCCGGCTCGCGCTTTGCGGCATAAAGATCGGGATCGGCCTCGAATTTGGCGAGGCAACCTGCGCTGCAAAAATGATGGTGTTTGCCGCCGTGCGTCGCCATGTACGGCGTGGTGGCCGGGTCGACCATCATGCCGCAGACCGGATCGGTCGTACTCCCGCTGCCATTTTCCGCGCCTTGATGATCGTGCATCGTCGCCGCTCCCGTCCATATCGGATGCCCACCCTATGGCGGAGCCGTCCGAACGCCGCCGGCCGTGTTCGCCGTTGGTGGCTTTCCTGGCGGCTCCAGAATGGAGCCGCTCCTATCGATACGCAAGGAAGGTGATTATCCCTCGGATTTTCTTTGCCCCGTCCAATCAGATCCGGGGCTTGCCGGCCTCGATGATGGCGATCGCACCGGTTAGCGTGCGAAATGTCTCAAGCTCGCAAATATCGCGAAAGCCAGCCTCTCTCATCAGCACCGGTAGCAATCCATCGGCGTTGGGCTGGGTGTCCTGGACGCCATCGAGCTGCTGGATCGTGAGGCGGAACAACAACCGCATGAGGCGGCTGCGCTGTTCCCCATAGTCGGCGACATAGAGTTTGCCGCCCGGCGCGAGCACCTGCCAGGCCTCGCGTAGCAGACGTGCCTTTTCCTCAAGCCCGACCTGATGAAGGACGAGGCAGATCGCAATCCTGGCAGGCGAGGGCCAGTCATCGATCGCCGAAGCCGCGAAAAAGCCAACGCGAAACTCCGGCGGCGGAACAATCTGCGCGGTCTTGGTTCGGGCAATTCGCGTCGCAGCTTCGTCGGGGTCGATACCGAGATAGCGGACGTCCCGGCTATGGCGGCCGATCGCCAGCGCG
This sequence comes from Sphingopyxis terrae subsp. terrae NBRC 15098, assembly GCF_001598815.1. Classification (GTDB taxonomy): domain Bacteria; phylum Pseudomonadota; class Alphaproteobacteria; order Sphingomonadales; family Sphingomonadaceae; genus Sphingopyxis; species Sphingopyxis terrae. The sequence goes on from NZ_BCZQ01000017.1 coordinate 84,094, forward strand.
AGATTTCCCGTACCCGAACCGATGTCGAGAATAACGTCACCCTCGCCGAGCGCCATATGGCGAACGAGACGGTCGCGCCACACGCGCTCGCGCGTCGTCACCGCGACGCCGAAATCATAAAAGGGCGTCAAGAAGTGATATCCTGCCGCTGGCGTGTAGGAACTCGCTACGGGTATCGGGTCGGGCATGGCCGTCTCCTTTCGACGCTTTGGCTTGCCGCTGGATTGCGGCTGCGCGAGTCTCGACGAGACGTTTAGGCGCGAGCTGGCGCGCCGGTCTTGAATGTTTCGCCGGAGCTAGGCGCGTGTGGCTCAGGGCACGATTTCGAAAGCGAAAGCGCTGAGGCCGGCCGAAGGCGTGACGCCGAGCCATTGGGCGCAGCGGCGCGTGAAGTGCGACTGATCGGCAAAGCCGCCCGCGGCGGCGGCGGCGGCGAGGCTTCCGCCGCCGACCAGCGCCCGCACTGCGCGTTGAAGCTGGAGCCATTGCAGCAATTTGGCCGGAGGCACGCCGAAGTCGCGGCTGACGATTTCGCGCAGGCGCGAGGGTGAGAGGCAGGCAACGTCGGCCAGGGCGCGGGCACTCGACAAATCATCGGGGGCCGCGAGCGCTTCGGACAGGCGTGCATCCACCGGACGCGCCTGCGACCGGTCGAGATAGCCGGACGCCCAGCGCTTTGCGTCTGCGCCGCTAGCGATATCGCATAGTCCGGCTGTCTCTACCGGTGTCAACAGGACAGGCGCCGATCCGACGGACAGCCGCGCGTCGGCGCGAAAAAGCGGGTCGAGATAAAATGATCGCACGAGGGCGCCTGGCGGCCCCAGGCGGTGCCGGACTTGCGACGCAATGGCTACCGCATGTCCGGCAGGGACTATCATGTCGGCATCGCCGGAAATTTCGAGGTCGCGTTCGACGGCGAGGCTGACCTGATGCGCCACATGGCCATGAGGACGGCTGTTCCCGATGCGCGCATCGATCAATGCCCAGCCGGTCCCGAGCATGATCGAGCCGGACCAGGAGACGGTGTTGAGCGTCAAACCGGATCGGCGGCGACGAACGGCTCGAGCGTCCCGAACCAGGCAACCAGCGCGAGTATGGCGAGCGCGGCCGACGCTTCGATGATGAGGCTCCTGCGCATGGCCGCGAGCGCCGCATCTGGATCGGAATCGACGCTTTCTGCATCGTCGCTTGCCGCCGTCGCCGCCGCGAGCGCAGGCGTCAGTCGCCAGCGATTGGCGGCCGCGAGCGCAAGCATCAGTCCAAACAGAGCGAGCTTGGCAAGGAGCAATTGTCCATAGGGCGACCCGAGAGACCGGCCGAGATTCTCGGCGCCGACGATCATCTGGCTATTGATGAGGCCGGTGGCGGCGATGACGAGGACGCAGATCGTGCCGACGCGCGAGAATTGTTCGAGGCTCCGCGCCGCAATTTGGGGCCCGCCCGGCCATTCGCGGACACGACGTGGTGAGATCAGGATCAGGAAGGCGCCGATCGCGCCGATCCAGACCGCGGCTGCGATCAGGTGCAAGATGTCGCTGATCCGGTGCGCGGTGCCTGCGGCGCCTTCGGTCGCGCCGGCGTGGCCGGACCAGACCAGACTCGCGACGGCCACCGAGCCTGCGGCCGCGAGTACGGCGGCCGACGTTGTCGGCCAGCGGACCATCCAGATCGCGACGGCCAGCGCGAGCAGTAGCGCTGCGCTCCGGTAGACCCAGGCTGTGCCGACCTCGGTCTCGCGAACAAGGTCCCAGAAAGGCTGGAGTTCCAGGGAGAGGAGCCCCACACCCTGCATTGAAGCCGCGAGCACGCCCATCCCCAAGATGGAGAGAAGCAGTCCGGCGGCGCAGAGCCATCGCTCTGCGCGCCAGATCGAGGCCATCATCGACTGCGGCGCAAGGCGTTCGCTTCGTGTCAGCGCATAGAGCGGGAACGCAGCAAGGCCAGCGATGAGCATCAGGTCCGCATAAAGTGCGAACCTGATGCCGATCAGGACGGGGTCCCCCACCGCTTTACTTAACGGTGAAGCTGAATTCGCTACCCATGCGATGGGTATCGGCGCCGGCCGCGGACCATGTGACCTTGTAGGTTCCGGGCGTCAGCGGCCGCTTGAGCATCAGCATCGCCGACTTGCCCTCTTTGCCCATCATCGACGAGTAGGGCACCTTCATCGGTGCATGATTGGCCATGCCGGGCATTCCGGTCATGACCAGCTCGGTCTTGAGGGTCGAGGCGACGATCTTTTCGTTGAACTGCAGATTGACCGACGTGACCTTCGAAACGGTCGAATTGGCGGCCGGCGTCGAGCTGACGAGCTTGGTGTGCGCGCTCGCTGCGACCGGCGTGATAAGCAGTGCGAAAGCCGCCACTGCAGAGGGGAGAAGAGACTTGAACATGAACACCTCCAAATGCGTGTCTGTCCTGCTAATACGCAGGATATCGGCATGGCCCTCAAATATTCCGGTATAATATTCCAGTGTGAGGGGTGAAGCGCTTCGGCGCGTATGTACAATGATGGAAAGGTTTGAAGAGACGATCGATGGATGAGGAGCTTCGCATTTTGAACAGGATCGATCTGCCCGCAGCGCTCGACGCGCTCGACGATCGCATCATGGGCGCATTGGCGATCCGCCGGCGCGAAGCGGTAGCAACGCGCCGCCTGATGGCGCTCGCGGCCTTTGTCTCCCTTGGCGGCGGTATTTTTGCGGGGAGCGCGATTTCCCAGCCAGCGGTCGCGGCAAGTCCCCTTACCCCGTTCGGTCCGCCGAGCGCATTGGCGCCTTCCACCTTGCTGGACGTGCAGTAACGATGCCGTCGCGCCGTCTTCTTCTCGTGGGGCTCATTGCTTTCGCCGCGGCGATTGCCGGCGTGTTCGTCGGTCGTCTGGTGGCCGATGCGCCCAGAGCCAGCGAAACCGAACTTCATGCGCTTCTTCACGGTCAACTCGATCTGACCCCGGAGCAGGAAACGAAACTCGAGCGGATCGAAGCCGACTTTGCCGGTCGCCGGCAGGCGCTTGAGCTTGAGATGCGCGCCGCCAATGTCCGGCTCGCGCAGGCGATCGAAGCCGAGCATGGCTATGGACCGCGCGTCACGGAGGCGATCGACGAGACGCATGAGGTGATGGGGACGTTGCAGAAGGAAACGCTCCAGCATCTCTTCGCGATGCGCGGGGTTCTCAACCCCGACCAGGCGGAAATGTTCGACAGGAGCGTGGTCAAGGCGCTGACCGCCGACGCGCGGTGAGCGCCGACTTATCGCAATGTAGCGACCAGGATTTGGCGGTTCTCGCCCGCGCGCAACGTGACGATGCCTATCGCGAGTTGCTGCGCCGCTACAAAACGGGTGTCTACCGGCTCATCGTAAAGCAGATCGGCGATGCCGACGAGGCGATGGATTTGACGCAGGAGACGTTCGTCTCCGGTTTTTCGGCGCTCGACCGCTATGATGGCGAACGCCCCTTCCGCACGTGGATCGCCCGTATCGCGCTCAACAAATGTCGCGACTGGGCAAGACGGCGAAAGGTGCGCGCCTTTTTCTCCCGCGCGCTCCCGCTCGAAAATGCGCATCACGTAGCAAGCGATGGTCCGGCGCCCGATTCCGAGGCGACCGACAGGCGAGAACTCGCCAAGGTTCGCGGGGCGATCGACCAGCTGCCGCAGAATTTGCGCGAAGTCTTGCTCCTCCGCGGTGTCGACGAGGTCAGCCAGGCCGAAACCGCGGTCATTTTGCGCGTCAGCGAGAAGACGGTCGAAACGCGCCTCTACCGAGCGCGGACCAGGCTCCGGGAATTACTCGCGGGAACGTCCGCGAGTGCGGAGGGTTGACGGTTCGACCGCTCGTTCAGGCGTCATCTCCTCATCGTCCGGCATTTTTGTTGAGGGGCAGCCGTGCCGCCTGCGTATAGCTTTAGGAACAGTCAGTAACGGTCGGAAAGAATATGCAGATGGAAAGGCGTCGGTTCGTCAGTGGAGCTTTAGGCGGAGGGGCGGCTGCGGCGATGGCCGCATGGTTCCCGGCCTGGGCCCAGCCGGTGTCGTCCGGCATTACCGCGCCCCTCCCGACCGTATCCGGTAACGACATCACGCTGCGCATCGCGCGCCAGACGATGCGCATCGATGGCAAGGTCAGCCGTGCAATCGGGATTAACGGCACCGTGCCCGCGCCGCTCGTCCGGCTGAAGGAAGGGCAGACAGCGCGCCTGACCGTCGTCAACGATCTCGACGAGGACAGCTCGATTCACTGGCACGGACTGATTCTGCCGTTCCAGATGGACGGCGTGCCCGGCGTCAGCTTCCCCGGCATCAAGCCGCGCTCGACCTTTGTCTATGAATTTCCCGTCGTCCAGTCGGGCACCTATTGGTATCACAGCCATTCGGGACTGCAGGAGCAACTCGGCCATTATGGGCCGATCGTGATCGATCCTGCCGGACCCGATCCGATCGGCTACGACCGCGAACATGTGGTCGTGTTGTCGGACCACAGCCAGCTGTCGCCCGAGGCGATCTTTCGCAAGCTCAAGGTCAATCCCGGCCATTTCAACATGCAGCGCCAGACGCTTTCCGGACTGCTCGCTGGCAAGGACCAGCCGCTGAAGGAGCGAATCGACTGGGGCAAGATGCGGATGGACCCGACCGACGTCGCCGACGTCAACGGGTCGACCTACACATTTCTCGTCAACGGCCATGGGCCGCGCGACAATTGGACGGCGCTCTTCAATCCCGGCGAACGCGTGCGGCTGCGCATCGTCAACGCCTCGGCGATGACCATCTTCAACGTGCGTATCCCGGGTCTTCGCATGACGGTGGTGCAGGCCGACGGGCTGAATGTCGTGCCGACCGAAATCGACGAATTCCAGATCGCCGTCGCCGAAACCTATGATGTCATCGTGACCCCGGTCGAGGACCGCGCCTATGCGCTCGTCGCCGAGGCCAATGACCGGTCGGGCATGGGCCGCGCGACGCTCGCGCCGCGCGCCGGCATGATCGCCGAGGTGCCACCGCTTCGCGAACGCCCGCTTGCCACGATGAAGGACATGGGCATGGGCGACATGGACATGTCGGGCGGCTCCATGGCGGGCATGGACCATTCGGGCGGCGGTGACATGGGCGCCATGCCCATGCCTGCGGCCAATCCTTCCTGCCCCCCGGAACACGCCAAGATGGGTCACTGCACACCCGCCGGCGAAGGCGGCGCGATGGCGGGCATGGATCATGGGTCCGGCGGCATGCAGCACAGCATGCGCGATTTCAGCGTCGCGCCGCAGGTCAAGCGCGATCCGAGCGTCCAGACGATATCGCCGATGCCGATGGATCGTATGGGCGAGCCGGGGCAGGGGCTCGAAGATGTCGGGCACAAAGTGCTGACCTACCACGACCTGGTCGCGCTTGAACGCAATCCCGACGTGCGCGCGGCGTCGCGCTCGCTCGACATCCATCTGACCGGCAACATGGAGCGCTTCATGTGGTCGTTCGACGGCATCAAGATGTCCGACTATCATGAGCCGATCCCCTTCATCGAAGGCGAACGGGTGCGGATCAACCTGATCAACGATTCGATGATGAGCCATCCGATCCATCTGCACGGCCATTTCTTCGAGCTGGTGACGGGCAAAGGCGACCGCTCGCCGCGCAAGCATACGGTGCTCGTCCAGCCGGGCGGAACCGCGAGTTTCGATTTCACCGCCGACGCGCTCGGCGACTGGGCGTTCCACTGCCACCTTCTCTACCATATGCACGCCGGGATGATGCGCGTCGTCAGCGTCCGTCCGAAGGAGGACGCGCAATGACCCGGATCGCGTTCCTCCTCGCCGGCATCGCGCCGCTCGCTTTCGCGGTTCCGGCCGCTGCGCAATCGATGGATCATTCGATGCACGGCTCGGCGCCCGCGCCGACGCCGGCCCCCACGCCCGCACCGGTAGCGTCGCCGCCGCCGACCGCGCCTGCCGAAGAGCCGATGGATCATGGCAGCATGCAAGGGATGGACATGGCGCCCGAGCCTTCGAGTTGCCCGCCGGAACATGCCGCGATGGGGCATTGCACGCCGGATGCCGAGGCTTCCGCGAAGCCCGCTACCGGCATGGGAACGATGGAAATGGAGGCGTCGTCATCTTCTGATCCAGATTGTCCGCCCGAACACGCGAAAATGGGTCATTGCACTCCGAAGGCCAGTTCAGCCGACGCCATGCCCGCAATGCCGGGGATGGAGCCGACGCCAGGGATGGAAGCGATGCCTGGAATGGAACCGATGCCGGGCATGGGCGGCGGGAGCGGAACCGACCTGCCACCCGGCGATGCGACCGCTCCCGCGCCGCCGGGCGACTGGTATGCCGATCGCATTTACCCGAAAGCTGAAATGGAGCACTCGCGCCACGACATGATGAAAGAGAATGGCGCGCAAACCATCGCATTCATCAGCTTCAATCTCGCCGAATATCAGGCGCGCAAGGGCCGCGACGGTTTTCGCTGGGACGGCGAGGCATGGTACGGCGGCGACATCAACCGGCTGACCATCAAGAGCGAAGGCGAAGGCGTCTTTGGCGAAGGAATCGAGGGCGCCGAGGTGCAGGCGCTCTACAGCCGCGCGATCGGACCTTATTTCAACGCGCAGGCGGGTATCAGGCAGGACCTCGGACCCGGCCCCGATCGCACCTATGCGACGATCGGTTTCGAGGGGCTCGCGCCCTATTGGTTCGAAGTCGAGGGCGCGCTGTTTCTTTCGAACAAGGGTGACCTGCTCGCCCGGCTCGAAGGTTATTACGACCAGCGCATCACGCAGAAGCTGATCCTCCAGCCGATGGCGGAGGTCAATTTCGCGCTGCAGGACGTGCCCGAGACCGGCGTCGGTTCGGGGCTTTCGGATCTCGAGCTCGGGCTTCGCTTGCGTTACGAGGTCGTGAAGGAATTCGCGCCTTATGTCGGCGTTGAATGGGCGCGCAAGGTCGGTGACACCGCGCGCTTCGCCCGCGCCGCGGGCGAGGATGCGAGCGGCGTCAGCTTCGTGATGGGGGTGCGGGCCTGGTTCTAGAAGTTTCGCGGGGTGGCGACACGTCGAGGAGAAATGCCGTGAAACCAGCCTATCGCAGCCTCGCGCTGCAGACGATCGTTAGCGGCGTCATCATGTATCTGGTGATGTTCGTCATGATCGACCGCCTTTCGAGCTTCTACAATAATCTCAACATGCTCTACATGACGCTGATGATGGTCTCCCCGATGGTGGTGCTGATGATCGTCGCGATGCCGGGCATGTTCCCGTCGAAGCGTTTCAATATGCTTCTGCTGCTAGGATCGGCCGTCGCCTTCTTCGGTAGCTTCGCGCTCATCCGCACGCAGACGACGATCGGCGACACGGCCTTCTTGCGTTCGATGATCCCGCATCATTCGGGCGCGATCCTCATGTGCGAACAGGCCAAACTCTCCGATCCAGAGGTCCGGGAGCTATGTAGCGGCATCATCGCTGGCCAGAAGGCCGAGATCGACCAGATGAAGCATATATTGGAGCGAAAATGAATAGGACGTCCGTTTATAGCCGGCGTGGACTTCTCGGGCTTTTCGCTGCCACCGGCGGCGCGCTGCTTGCAGGATGCGAGCGAAAGCAAGCCGCCATCACAGCGGCGGACGGGCCGGCAGCATCGCAATCGCCAGCCAAAGGCGCAAACGCCGTGCCGATGCTCGTCTACCGCGATCCCGAATGCGGATGCTGCGAGGTCTGGGCGGATATTGCGCGTGCCGCGGGCTATGCGGTGACCGTCGAAAACCGTGCCGACATGCCCGCGGTGAAGGCGCGATATGGCGTGCCCGACGAGCTGGCGTCGTGCCACACCGCGATCGTCGGCGCCTATGCCATCGAGGGCCATGTGCCGATGCCGCACGTTGCGAAGCTTCTTCGCGACAAGCCGCGTGACATTCGCGGGATCGCCGTGCCCGGCATGCCGCGCGGTTCTCCGGGAATGGAAATGCCGGACGGAAGCGCGGACGCATTCGAAGTGATGGCGTTCGCCGGCGACGGCAAGGTTTCGCAATTTCGCGCATGACCTGTCGGAACGACAAGTGGAGATTGATATGACGAGACATATTCCCCTCGCGAGCGCCGCAGCGCTGATGGTCGCACTGGCGGGATGCGGCGCCGAGCCTGCACGGGAGAGCAGCACGGCGCCGGAACAAAGCGAAGTCCCTGCCGCTGAAACCCCGGCAATGGTCGAGACCATGCCGGCTGCCGACGAGATGCCAACAGCCCCCGAAGCGGCGCCGACAGAAGCAGCAAGGGCGACGGAGAATTCCAAACCTGCCGCGAAACCTGCTGTTCCGCCGCGGGCGAAGGCCGCGCCGGAAGCGCCGAAGCCCGTAGAATCCGAGCCCGATCCGCACGCCGGGCACGATATGGATAAAAAGTAAGTGATCATTTGCCGATGAGGCTTGTCGGCCGGCCGCCCAGGGACAGCCGGCATGAAGCGCCCGTCGGGACTGGAAATCTCCGGCGGGAGCTGCCTTTTGTTTGTCGCCACGGCGCTCGGCCCCGGAAATCCATGCTGTTCGCGCCGGAACCCGTCCGGGAGAATGGACGGCGAGGCCGCGGGTTGGGCGCGGCGCGACGCCGTGCCGCACGGAGTGCGAGATATAACTAAATGGAATAACCATCTCGTTTGTAGCGATGAGTCGTGATTATTTCTGGTCATGGCAAGGCCGCGAAGATAGCTCGGTGGTGAAGCCGAGAGCTTTCGCAAATGGGAGGGGACCATGAGGAAATTGCTTCGCACGGGTGGCTCGATTGTTGCCGTTCTGGCCGCCACGTCGGCCGTCGCCGCTTTCGCACAAGATGCCGCCGAAGAGGCGCCGAAGCCGGGAACGACGCAGGGCGAAATCGTCGTGACCGGCACGCGACGGAACGATCTCAAGGCGGCTGATTCAGCTCAGCCGATCGACATCATCACCGGCGCCGAACTGCTCGAAAAGGGCACGGCCGACATGAACGATCTCCTCCGTACCGAGGTCCCGTCGCTCAACGTCCAGCGCCTCGTCAGCAACGACGGCGCCGTCTTCACTCGGCCTTTCTCGCTGCGCGGCCTGCCGCCGGACCAGACGCTGGTGCTCGTGAATGGCAAGCGGCGCCATCGCGGCGCGACGGTCCAGTTCACCAATGTCCCCTATATCCGGGGATCGCAGGGACCCGATCTTTCGGCGATCCCGTCAATCGCGATCGGCCAACTCGAGGTGCTTCGCGACGGGGCATCCGCGCTCTACGGATCGGATGCGATCGCGGGCGTTCTCAATTTCGGTCTGCGCCGCGACCGCGAGGGCGGGCTGCTGATCGCCCGCTACGGCCAATTCTACAAGGGCGACGGCGAGGATTTCCTCGTCCAGGGCAATGTCGGGCTTCCCTTCACCGACGCGGGTTTTGTCAACATCAGCGGCGAATATGTGAACGCCAGCACGACGTCGCGCGGCATCCAGCGTCCCGACGCCCAGGCGCTCATCGATGCCGGCGTTCAGGACGTCCCGGTCCCGGCGCAGCGCTGGGGCAATCCCGAATCCGAGGCGGCGCGCATCTTCGTCAACGCGGGCATCGAACTGTCGGACGAGATGGAGTTCTACACCTTCGGCAACTACAGCTGGAGCCGCGGCACGACGGCCTTCTTCTACCGCAACCCCAATGCCAGCTTCATTTCCACCTCGATTCCGCTCACGGGTACGCCCGGAGGACAGCGGTTCAGCTTCCGCCAGCTCTTTCCCGGCGGCTTTACCCCGGATTTCGGCGCGACGGTGACCGACGCCGCGCTTGCGGCCGGACTCAAGGGCGAACTCTCCTCGGGTCTGACCTATGACCTCAGCGCTTCCTATGGTCAGAACCATGCGTCCTACCGGATCGACAATACTGTCAATCCGTCGCTTGGCCTCGCGTCGCCAACGTCCTTCAAGCCGGGGCAGCTCGAGCAGCGCGAACTCGCTTTCAATCTCGATCTCACTTACCCCATCGCGATCGGCACCTCCGATCCGCTGACGCTTGCCGGCGGTCTTGAGTATCGGCGCGAGACATATGAGATCACGGCCGGCGACATCGCATCCTGGCAGGTCGGACCCTTCGCCTCGGTCATCGATCCCGATACCGGGAACCGCGTCGGACTGCCGGTCGGCTCGAACGGCTTCCCGGGCTTCAGTCCCATCCAGGCCGGTGAGTTCGCCCGCAGCAACTGGGCCGCCTATACGTCGCTCGAAGGCAATCTCACCGACGCGCTCCAATTCGGCCTTGCCGGTCGCTACGAGAATTATTCGGACTTCGGCTCGAAATTCACCTGGAAGGTCAACGGGCGATATGATTTCTCGGACGTCTTCGCGGTGCGCGGATCGGTCAACACCGGCTTTCGTGCGCCGACGCCTGGTCAGTCGAACGCCTCGCAGGTCCAGACCAACATCGACTCGATAACCGGGGCGCCGCTGACCGCGGGCATTATCGCGCCCAACAATCCGGTCGCGCAATTCTTCGGCGCAACACCGCTTCGGCCCGAGAGTTCGTTCAACTTTGCGGGCGGCATCGTCGTGAAGCCATCCAATCGCATCACCTTCACGCTCGACTATTTTAACATCAAGGTCGAAGACCGGATCGCCGTATCGGGCAATTTCAATCTCACCCCGGCGCAGCGCGCGCAGCTCGCGGCGCTTGGCATTCCCGGTGGGGATTCCTTCCAGCAGGTGAGCTTCTTCACCAACTCCTTCGACAGCCGCACCCAAGGCGTCGACGCCGTGCTGACGGTTGGCTTCGACCTCGGCGGCGGCAAGGCGACGCTGGGCCTCAACGGCAACTATACCAAGACAGATGTCATCAAGGCCTCGCCGGTGATCACTGCGGACCGCGAGCGGCTGCTCGAACTCGAGGGCTTCGTTCCGAAGTGGAAGGGCAATGCGTCTTTCACCTATGCGGGTGAGCGCTTCGGCTTCGTCGCGCGTGCAAATTATTACGGAAAATGGACCGACTATGGCGCCGCACCGGCTGCCGATCAGACGGGTGGCGCCGAACTGCTGGTCGATCTCGAGCTGTCCTACAAGGTCAGCGACATGCTCAAGCTCGCGGTCGGCGGTGAGAATATCTTCGACAATTACCCCGACGTCGAGGCGCGGCAATCCCAGATCAACAACGGGATCCGATATCTCCGCTTCGCGCCGACGGGGTTCAACGGGGGCTTCTGGTACGTTCGCGCGACCGCCTCCTTCTGATCGGTGGCCGTGAGGGCCGTGCGGCGTCTTGTGTCTTCAGCTGGCGTCGGAGCCGAACATCGCGTCGCGGTGGGATTCGAGCACCGCGATAAAGGCCGCAGCGACTTGGGACATCGGCCTCAACTTCGGCGTGAAGAGCATATATTCGAAATGGACCTCCGGCGCGAAATCACGGACCGTAAGGCCCCGCTCGGCATAATCCGCTGCGGTCACGGGGTTGAGGATCGAACATCCGACCCCCTGCATGACAAGCGCGCAGATGGTCATCGCATATTGGGTTTCGATGACCATCTCGCGGTGGACGCCCGCGTCCTCGAAAATGCGATCGATGCGGTGACGCACGCCGTCCTCGAGCGCGAGCGAAATGAAGGGCTCGCCCTCGAGATCGGCCGGCCGAATGACGTCCTTGACGGCCAGCCGGTGACCGGCAGGGAGAACGCAGGCGCCGGGGCAGCGCAGGAAGCGCTCCATCCTTATGCCGGGCAATTCGCGCGCCGGCGTCGCGAGCCCGATGTCGAACTGCTGGTTCGCCATCCATTGCCGCACCGTCGAGGAACTGCGGGTCTGGAGCTGAACGGTGACGCCGGGATGCGTCTCGCGAAAGGCCGCGATCACGCGCGGCAGGAAACTGACCGCGAGCGCCGGGAGGGCGGCGATCCGGAGCGTGCCGGTCGCCATGTTGCGGATGTCTTCCGCTACCCGCTTCAGGGCCGCTATGCCCGAGAAGCTCCGCTCGACTTCGTAGAAAAAGGCGTCGGCTTCGGGCGTCACGGTGAGCGCGCTGCCGCGCGAACGCAGGAAGAGCTGAAAGCCCAGCTGATGCTCGAGCTCGGCAAGCATCTTGCTCACCGCGGGTTGCGACAGGTTGAGCGACTGCGCGGCCTGGGTGACCGATCCCGAGAGCATCACGGCCCTGAAGGCTTCGAGGTGACGCAGGTTCATCGGACATCGCTCCCTATAGCTATTTCTTATGGCGCTAGCATTGAAAGCCTCGTTTATGAATAGGTCGCACGCATCGCGCCGCTGGTTACCGGCGCTGCTCGCCGCAGGCGCCCTGTTACTCGGCGGCTGCGGCCGCGAGCCCGCCGGCACCGGTGGGCATGAAATCGCCGCGGCGAAGGGGTCGACGCTTGCGCGGATTCGCGCGCGCGGAACGCTCAATTGCGCAATTCATACGGGGCAGCTCGGCATGTCCTATCTCGACAAGCGCGGACGCTGGCAGGGCTTCTTCGTCGATTACTGCCGGGCGCTCGCCGCTGCGGTCCTCGGCGATGCCCGCAAGGTCCGGTTCATGCCGGTCGCCTCGAACAAGCGCTTCACGATCGTGCAGACGGGCGAGGCCGACGTCCTGTCGCGGACGACCACATGGACGCTGACGCGCGACACCGACCTCGGGGTGAATTTCGTCGGCACCATGTATTATGACGGGCAGAGCTTCCTGGTGCCCCGGCGATCGGGCGTGCGGCTTCCGACGGATCTCGATGGCGCATCGATCTGCATCACCAAGGGGACGACCTCCGAACTCAACACCGCCGAATATTTCGAGCGCAAGGGGCTGCGTTTCCTGTCGGTCGTGTTCGAGAATCCCGAGGAAGCCAAGCTCGCCTTCTTTGCCGGGCGGTGCGACGCAATGACCACCGATGCCTTCACGCTGACGGTGATCCGCCTGGCCGACACCGCACATCCCGACGATTATGTGGTGCTGCCCGAGCGGCTCACCAAGGAGCCGGTCGGCCCAGTCGTGCGCAGCGACGACGAGCAATGGTATGAGATCAACAAATGGGTGCTGAACGCGCTCTTCGCTGCCGAGGAAATGGGGGTCACCCGCGCGAATGCCGCGCGCATGCGTATGGCCTCGCGCGACCCTGAAGTGCGCAAGATGCTCGGCGGCTTGCCCGGATTCGGCAAGTCGCTCGGCCTCGACGATGACTGGGCGTACCGGGCAATCGAGGCGACCGGCAATTATGGCGAAATCTTCGACCGGCACATTACGCCGCTCGGCGTCGAACGCGGACAGAATAAGCTCTATCGGGACGGCGGGCTGATCTACCCGTTGCCGATGCGATGAACCATAAACACAGGCGGCTTGCCATCGCTGCGTTGCCCTGGCTGCTGATCGCGGGCGGGCTTGTGGTCGCCTACGGCCTGTTTGCGACATTGGCGGACAATCTAGCGGACCGAAACATCCGGACGGGGTTCGGTTTCCTGTTCGACCGGGCGGGCTTCGCGATTGGCGAAACGCTGATTGCTTACGCGCCTGGCGATTCCTATGCCGCGGCGCTGGCGGTGGGTCTTCTCAACACGCTCCTGATATCGGCGCTCGGCATCATCTTCTCGACCTTGCTCGGCCTCGCGGTCTGCATGGCGCGCCTGTCGTCCAACTGGCTGCTTGCGAGGCTCTCCGGCCTTTATATCGAGCTGGTTCGCAATATTCCCCTGCTGCTCCAGATGTTCGTCTGGTACGCCGCGCTGCTGTTCGGTCTGCCCGGACCCGGCCCGGGCGCCGTCGGACCGTTCGACCTCGATAATCGGGGATTGCACCTCCCCGCGCTCTCCTTGGTCGATCCGGGACGGCCGGTCTTGCTCATCGCGATCGTCGCCTGTGCGATCCTGCTGGGTGCCGTGCGGCGAGGAGCCGTTCGCACGCGCACTGCGCTGGCCTTCGCCGGCATCTCCCTGGTGCCGCTCTTGCTGTGGGGCGGGATCGATCTGCCGCGGGCGGGGCGCTTCGGAACCGTCGGCGGACTGTCCTTCTCAACGGAGTTTCTGACTCTGGTCACCAGCCTTTCGGTCTATGCCTCGGCCTATCTGGCCGAGATATTCCGCGGCGCGATCCTCGCCGTTCCAGCAGGGCAGAGCGAGGCCGCCAAAGCGCTCGGCCTGTCGCCCGCGCAAACGATGGGACGGATCGTGATCCCGCAAGCGCTGCGCATTGCCATACCGCCGATGACGAGCTGGCATCTCAACACGATCAAGAACAGCTCCCTGGGCGTCGCGATCGGATATCCCGAATTTGTCTCGGTGGTCGATACCGTCATCAGCCAGACAGGTCAGGCGATCGAAGGCGTCGGTCTGATCGTCGCGACGTTTCTCCTGCTCTCGCTGTCCTTGGCGTTCGTTACCGGCCGCTATGCCCGCCGGTTGGGCTGGACCGTTGCCGGGCAGCCCGGCCGCAGCATCCAGTCGGCGCCCCTCGAACCCTTTCCGCTACGCTCGGCGGCGGCCTGGCCGTCGTGGATGCGGCGCAATCTGTTCAGAGGAGGACGCCAGTCGATACTGACCATCGCGATCCTCGCCATGACCGCGGCTTTCGTCGGCAAGGGACTCTCGTGGCTGCTGTTTGAGGCGACATTCGCCGGGGGCGCGGCCGATTGCCGTTTGGCCAGCGGTGCCTGCTGGCCATTCCTCCGCGAAAATGCGCGGCTTATATTGTTCGGAACCTATCCCGAAGCCGAGCAGTGGCGGTCCGCAGCGGCGGCGGCGGCGCTGCTTTCCTGCCTCGCGTTCTCCTTCGTCCCGCGATTTTGGCGTAGCCGCCTCGGCCTGGCCTGGCTCGGCGCGATCGCGGTGGCGGTACTTCTGCTACGAGGAGGATTCGCGGGCCTTTCCTATGTCCCGATGGAGAAGTGGAGCGGCCTGCCGGTCACATTGCTGCTCGCGAGCCTCGCGGTTGTCGGCGCGTTTCCGCTGGCCATACTCCTCGCGTTCGGCCGCAGGTCGACGCGGCGCGGCATTCGCTGGCCGAGCGTCGTCTTCATCGAGCTGGTTCGCGGAACGCCGCTGATCGGGGTGCTCTTCCTCGCTGCGGTCCTGTTTCCGCTGTTCGTGCCCTCTTATCTCTCGATCGACAGCCTGCCGCGCGTCCAGCTCGCGCTCATATTCTTCACTGCCGCCTATATGGCCGAGGTCATCCGGGGCGGCCTGCTGGCGGTTCCCGTCGGGCAGGCCGAGGCCGCGCACGCTCTCGGCCTCACCAAATGGCAGGCGCGGCGCCATATCCTGTTGCCGCAGGCGCTGAAAGTCAGCGTACCCGGACTGGTCAACACTTCGATTAGCGAGGTGAAGAACACGACGCTCGTCCTCATCGTCGGCGTCTTCGATTTGTTGCAGACGACCCGCCTCTCCTACGTCGAGGCGCAATGGCGACCCTATTTCGCCGAAGCCTATCTTTTCACCGGGACAATCTTCTTCCTCCTCTGTTTCTCCCTGTCCCGGCTCAGCATGAAGATCGAACGGAAACTAGACTATGCAGGATAATCATGACGGAAAATGGCTCGAGGAGCCGGCGAGCCCGAAAGGGCACGCTTGGCAGGATCCGACGCGTGCCGTGCACGGCGGTCCCCGCCCGCGCGATCAGCGGGGCCTCATCAATCCGCCCGTCGATCGAGCCTCGACCATTATCTACGACAGCGTCGAGGCCTATATGGACCGGCACCAGGGTCTCTACGATGAGGTCATCTATGGCCTGTACGGAACGCGAACGACCTTTGCGCTCGCCGAGGCTGTCAGCGAACTTGAAGGCGGCTGCAACACCGTCATCACCTCGTCCGGAACCAGCGCGATCGCGCTGGCCCTCACGGCTTTCGTGGCCGGGGGCGATCATCTGCTCGTTGCGGATTGCGTCTATGGGCCGACCCGCAAGTTTCTGACCGACGTTCTCGCGCGTTTCGGGGTCGAGGTGGAATATTTCCGGCCCGATATCGGAGCGGAGATTGCCGGGCTGTGCCGCAGCAACACCCGGCTCATCTATATGGAGACCCCGGGCTCGCAGACATTCGATATGATCGACGTCCCCGCGATCACGGCCGTTGCACGCAGCCGGGGCATATTGACCGCTCTCGACAACACCTGGGCGACGCCGCTTTTCTTCAAGCCCTTGGCCCACGGGGTCGACATCTCGCTTGCTTCGGCAACCAAATATCTCTCGGGGCACTCCGACTGTCTGCTCGGCACGATGACGGCCGCCAGTGATGCCGTCTACCGCCAGCTCAAGGACGCGGCGGCGCGCTGGGGCAACTGCGCGAGTCCCGACAATTGCTATCTGGTCCACCGGGGCATCAGGACGCTCGATGCGCGCCTTGAACGCCACCAGCGCACCGCAACGACGCTGATCGAATGGTTCGCCCAGCAACCCGAAGTGGTTGCGGTCCGCTATCCGGCTCATCCCGCCGACCCCGGCCATGCGATCTGGAAGCGGGATTTCACCGGTGCGTCCGGATTGTTCGGTGTTCAGCTCGACGGTCTTACCCCGCCCGAAACTAGCGCCTTTTTCAACGAATTCTCGTTATTCCAGCTGGGTTCGAGCTGGGGCGGCTTCGAAAGTCTCGCGGTTCCGGCGTGGCCCGCTCCGATCCGCGATTTTCCGAATGGCGAGGCAGATGGGGCGCTGATCCGCATTCACGCCGGACTCGAAGCGCCGCAGGATCTGATCGCCGACCTCGCCGCAGCCTTCGCGCGGGTACGAGCGCTACGCGGCCGGGGGCAGGCGTCATGACCGACGGTTCGGGCCACGCGGCCGTCAGCTTGCGGCAGGTCGACAAATATTATGGCGCCTATCATGCGCTCCGCTCGATCGACCTCGAAATCGCCCCGCGCGAGCGGATCGTGATTTGCGGGCCTTCGGGCTCCGGCAAGTCGACGCTCATTCGCTGCATGAACAGGCTCGAGGTGCCCGACTCCGGCGCCGTCCTGATCGAGGGAACCAGGATAACCGAGGCGTCGCGGGAGTCAGTTGCGGCGCTCCGCGCCGTCGGCATGGTCTTTCAACAGTTCAATCTGTTCCCGCACAAGACGGTGCTGGAGAATTGCACCCTCGCGCCCGTCCTGCTCGGCGGCTTGTCTCTTCCGGAGGCGGAAGCGCGCGCCATATCCTATTTGGACAAAGTGAGGATTGGCGACCAGGCGGGCAAATATCCGGGGCAGCTTTCGGGAGGGCAGCAACAGCGGGCCGCGATAGCTCGCGCTTTGGCGATGGAACCCCGGATTCTTCTCTTCGACGAGCCGACATCGGCGCTCGATCCCGAGATGATCAAGGAGGTACTCGATGTGATGACGTCCCTTGCCGGCGAAGGACGGACGATGGTGTGCGTGACGCACGAAATGGGATTCGCGCGCGAGGCGGCCGATCGCATGCTTTTCATGGATCAGGGCCAGATCATCGAAGACGCAAGGCCGGCAGATTTTTTCGCCGCGCCGAAAAGCGAGCGCGCACGGACCTTTCTCGAACAGATACTTTCGCATTGAGCGGCTCAAGTCGGTCGCGCCCCCAAGCTGTGCCGACCCACTTAATCATGTCATTTCATGAGCAAGCCGAGGGAGGGGCCCGCCGGCTCCTTGCGCGAAAAGGCTCAGGCCGGAAAAAATTTCAAAATTGATGAGGGGTAGAGCTTTGGGGTGCGTATCTAGCAAGTATCGTGCGCCCGGAATTTACTTCATAACCAATTGATATGATTCAATAAATCCCTATTGACCTGTATATACATTTGATGCTCTCTGAGGGGAATCAGCCAACCATCAGGGGGTTTCGCTATGATGACCAGGACAATTTTGCTCGCCAGCGCCGCAATGGTCGCTACCTTCGCAACGCCGGCCCTTGCGCAAAGCGACGCTCCGGCACAGGCGCCAGCCGCCGAGGACGCCCCCAACGCTTCTGATATCGTCGTCACGGGATCGCGTATCCGCCGCCAGGATCTGGCCGGCGTCGGTCCGGCAACGGTGGTCTCGGCGGAGCAGATCGAGAATACCGGCGTCGTAAACATTGAAACCGTGCTCCAGCGCCTCCCCGCCAATGCGGGCTTCGCGGGCAACCAGACCTCGGCCTATTGGGCGAACAACGGCTATGGCACCGCGCAGGTCAACCTCCGCGGCCTCGGCATCAAGCGCACGCTCGTGCTGCTCAACGGCCGCCGCCTCGTCGCGGGCGGCACCGGCGCCAACTCGTCGCCTGACCTCAACATGATCCCGGTCGCCGCGCTCGCGCGCACCGATGTGCTGAAGGATGGCGCGTCGGCGATCTATGGCGCCGATGCGATGGCGGGCGTCGTCAACCTCGTGACCCGCACCGATTACGAGGGGCTGGGTCTCAGCGTCCGCCAGGGGATCACCGAAAAGGGCGACGGATCCGATTTTACCGCCGATCTTCTCTGGGGCATCCGCAACGACCGGGGCGGATTCATGGCGGCGGTCACCTATCAGAAGACGAAGGCGGTCAACATGGCGAGCCGCGCGCCCTGCTCGCTGGCGGAAACCACGCCCGGCGCGCTGAGCTGCGTCAACAGTGCGTCGACGATAGGCGGCCGCGCGGTGCTGCCGAACGGACAGCAGATCAACTTCAATCAGGTGCTGGGCGGCAACGGCAATTTCTTCGAGCCCTACAGCGCGGCGAAGCACAATTTCAACTCGAACCCGTTCCTCAACGCGGTGAGCCCGGTCGAGCGCGTCAGCACCGCCTTTTTCGCCGATTATGACCTCACCGACAATATCGAGGCGTTCGGCGAATTCCTATACACCTTCCGCAAGTCGAACCAGATCGCGACGCCCGGAACGCTTCGCAACCTCTCGATCGCGGCGAGCAATCCCACCAATCCGACGGGGCAGAATATCGTCCTCATCCAGCGCCGCCTCGCCGAACCGGGGCCGCGGCAGTTCTTCCAGGAAACCGACACGTGGCAGGGGACTTTCGGCCTCCGCGGCAAACTGTCGAACAACTGGGGCTGGGAAGTCGCCGGCGCGTTCGGCCGTAACACCGCGGTCGATGGTTCGACCAACATCGCCAACCTCGAGCGTGTGGCGAATTCCCTCGATACGACCAAGTGCAGCCTCGCGGCCGGCGCTTCGATACCCTGCGCCGACTATCTCGGCTTCGGCGACCTGACCCCGCAGGTTCTCGACTATATCCTGTTCACCTCGCGCGATCGCGGCGGTAACGAGCTTGCGACGGTCACGGCCGATATCAACGGCGATCTCTTCAAGCTGCCCGCCGGCCCCGTCTCCTTCGCGGCGGGTGTCGTCTACCGCAAGGAAAAGGGCTGGCGCGATCCCGATCCGTTGACCGTGCTCGGTATTGCCAACACCAACCAGCAGGATCCGATCTCCGGAACGAGCACCGCGAAGGAAGCCTATCTCGAACTGTCGGTGCCCGTTCTGGCCGACACACCCTTCTTCCAGTCGCTTACTCTGGACGGCGCGGTTCGCTACTCGAACTATGATTTGTTTGGCAGCGACTGGAACTACAAGGGGAGCGTCGACTGGGTCATCAATGACAGCTTCCGCCTGCGCGGCACATACGGCACGGGCTTTCGCATTCCGAATGTCCCCGAACTGTTCGGCGGCGTCTCCGAGGGCAATCTGACGACCACCGACCCCTGCTCGCGTTACGCGACCAGCGGCAATGCGACGCTGATCGCCAATTGCCAAGCGTCGGGGGTTCCCGCCAACTATGTCCAGCTTGGCACGACGATCCTGACCACGGTCGGCGGCAACGAGAATCTGAAGCCCGAAAGCTCGACGACCTGGACGGTCGGCACGGTGATCTCGCCGAAGGGTCTGGTCCCCGGCCTGTCGCTCACTGCGGACTGGTTCGACATCAAGATCAAGGATGCCATCCGCGCCATTCCCGGGTCGACCAAGCTCAGCATCTGCTATGCGAGCCAGAATCTCTCGCACCCCTTCTGCGAAGATTTCACGCGCAGCCCTCTGACCGGCGAGGTCACCTTCCTGTCGGCGCAGCCGATCAACACCGGTCGTGAGGAGATGAACGGGCTCGATCTGGGCCTCGTTTACAACAACAACATCGGGAGCGTGAACGTCTCGCTCGACGTCAACGTCACCTATCTCAACAAATATGTCGTCCTGCCCTTCCCCGGCGGCGCGCCGATCGATTTCGACGGCTTCATCGGCGGCGGCAATGGCGGCTATCCGAAGTGGCGCGGCTATGGCGTGCTGACCGCCGAGAAGGACGGCGTCAGCGCCACCTGGTCGACCCAGTGGATTGGCAAGGCGACCGACTTCAATGCGGCGCCCGGCGAAATCGGCTACAGCACGCCGAACGTCTTCTACCACAATCTCCAGGTCGCCTTCGAGATTGACGAGAAGACGCGCTTCCAGGTCGGCGTCGACAATCTTTTCGATCGCAAGGCGCCCTATATCCAGAGCTTCACCGATGCGAACACCGACACGATGACCTATGACCTGCTCGGACGGCGTTTCTACGTCGGCTTCCGCACCGCGTTCTGAGGGTAATCGATATGGCGATCCGTTGGCCGCTGCTCGTCCGGCGAACGCATAAATGGCTGGCCTTGGTGGTCGGCGTCCAGGCGCTGCTCTGGACGCTGACCGGCTTCTACATGGTGGTCGTGCATATCGACACCATCCATGGCGACCATCTCGTGCGCGCGCCGATGGTTCAGCCCTTCGACCTCGCGGGCCTCGCGCCGCCGTCGCGGATCGTTGCGGCCGCGCCCGGTGCGTCCGAGGTTCGCTTGCAGCGGTTCTTCGATCGCCCCGTCTGGCGCGCTGAAACTCCCGAAGGGGCGCGGCTGTTCGATGCCCGCTCGGGTGCGCCGCTGCCTGCGCTTACCGAGTCCCAGGTCCGCGAGCAGGCGCGGCGCATCTACACCGGCGACGGCAAGATCGTGTCGGTGCGGCTGTTGACCGAAGCGCCACAGGAAATGCAGTCGCGCAAGCCGCCCTATTGGCAGGTCGAGTTCGAGGGCTGGAACCGCCCGACGCTCTATCTGTCGCCGACGACCGGTGAGCTTATCTCGCGCCGCCACGCATTGTGGCGCGTGTTCGACTTCGCGTGGATGCTCCACATCATGGACTATGATGAGCGGACCGACGTCAACAACCCGTTGCTCCGCGTCGCGACCTGGAGCGTCTTCGCGATGGCGATCAGCGGGGCGTGGTTGCTGATCTGGTCCTTCAAACGCCGCAAGAGGAAGCAGGCATGAAACGCATCCGACTGACGCCGCTCTTCTTCCGGCGCATCCACAAATGGGTCGGGCTGAACCTGGGTCTCCAGTTCCTGCTCTGGGCGCTCAGCGGATCGGTGATGGCGCTGCTCGACAAGGATAAGGTCGGCGGGCACGGCGGCGGGATGTCGCATGCGCATCCACTGCCACCGGGGGAATATTTCGACGTGGCGGCCCTGCCGCGCGGCGAACCTGTCACGGGCGTGATCCTTCGCGATCTCGGAACCCGGCCGGTCTATGAAGTGCGCTCCGCAAAAGGCGTCCGTCTCGTCGACGCGACAAGCGGCGAGCACATCCGGGTCGACGAGGCCATGGCGCGCGAAGTCGCCTCCATGATGAACGAGGCGCCGATCCGAGAGGTGAGCGTAATCGCCAAGCCGAACCTCGAATCGCGCGATCATGAGGGGGCGATGTGGCGCGTCGATTTCGCGGACGACGAGAACAGCAGCGCCTATGTCTCGCTCGACACCGCGCGCTTCCTCGTCATGCGCGGCGATACCTGGCGCACATGGGACTTCTTCTGGATGCTCCACAATATGGACTATATCAACCGGTCGAGCTTCAACCACCCGCTGATCATCTTCGTCGCCTTCGGTGTACTATGGCTGTCGGGAACCGGCTTCTATCTGCTGTTCAAGAGCTTCAGCCGCGCCGACTTCCGTTGGCTGCGCCGGCGCCGCAAGCCGGTCGTGGTCACCCGCACCGGCTGACCGGCCTCAATCGTCGATCGAAAAGGCGGCTGACAGCTCGAAGCGTGTTCCGGGGTGTGTCAGCCAGGCATGCGACACAAGGCGCGAGCGGCTCCAAGTCCGGCGCGTCATCTGGAGCACCGGTTCGCCGTCGGACAATCCCAGCATGCCGCGCATCCGCTCGTCGGGCATCGTCGAGCAAACGCGATGCTCGACCCGTTCGAGCGGTGCAATGCGCGTCAGATATTCATTTGGTGTCATCCGCGTGAAGTCGAGCGTGCCATAGTCGGGGGCGATCGACGCGAGAACGAACCTCTCTTCTATCTGTATCGGAAATTCGGCTTCGTGATGGACGATGATCGAATGGAACAATTTCGTGCCCACGGACACCTCGAGCAGCGGCGCCGTCTCTACATTGGCGCGCTCTTCGCGGTTCTGGATCACGCGGGCGCGGTACGCATGACCGCGCTCCCGGATTTCCTCGGCGATGTTGCGGATTTCAATCATCTGGCCGATCGGCTTTGGCTCTGCGATGAACGATCCGCTGCCGGCGCGCCGCACGACGACGCCCGCCGCCTGCAACTCGCGTAGAGCGCGGTTCGCGGTCATCCGCGAAACGTCGAACTGCTGAACCAGCTCCGCTTCCGACGGCACCCGGTCTCCTGGGTTGAGGCGGCCGTCCCGCACTGCATCGCAAATGCTTTGCTTGATGGCGACGTACCGGGGCATCACCTCGCCTCCCGTCTCTTCGGGCGGCCGGGTTGCCTCGCGGGGCCGAGATTCTGAAGCGGGGGATTTTCGAGTGAGCGAAGGGTTCATAAGTCGTCTATACAACTTCGCCGACTCCCAGCTAGGTAAAACAGAATGTCACGCGCCGATTGCGCAAAAACTTGCGCGCCAAGCCACTCTCGGTGAGAGCGGGAGACTAATTGTCTCGATTCCGCTTGCGATCGGGAAAGTAGCGTGCCGGCGTTACACCGGTCAGTTCGCGAAACGAGCGGATAAAGTTACTCGCCGTCCCAAAACCGAGTTCGAGCGCGATCGATGTGACCGCCTCGCCCTGCGCCAGCCGCAAGAGCGCGGCCTTGAGCCGAATCTGGTTCCGAAACGCGGTAAAGCCTGTTCCGGTATCGCGTTGGAACAGCCGCGCAAGGCTTCGGCTCGAGATATGGAGTTGCTCCGACCAGGCTTCGAGGCTCCTCCGGTCGCCGGGATTGCGATCGAGTGCCGCGGCGATTTGCGCGATACGGGGCGCTGTGACCGACGGGATCGTCAGGGCAGGCGATATTTTCAACGCCATCTCGTCGGCGAAGAGGAAGGCCAGATGCCGCTGACGCGCCCCTGCGCCCGTGCCTGCGGCCGCAAAAATGATCTCGCGCATCAAGGGGCTCACGGAAGTTAGCCCGGCTTCTTTCGGCAGCCTCCGTAGAATGCTGCCGAAACAATATATGCTGTACATCTCGAAACCGCCCGAGGTCTCGACGCGATGCTCATGGTCCGCGGGCAGCCAAACGCCCTGCTGGGGCGGAACGACCCATTGTCCCTCACGGGTGTGCAATATCATGACCCCCCTGCTCGGGTATATCAGTTGGACTACTGGGTGCCGGTGCCACTCCCCGATGCTTCGTGCATGGAATGTGGCTCGTTCCACCTCGATCGAGACCGAAGGAGCATTCTTGTCGGATAGTGAATTCATTATGTCCTGATATCATCTATCGGACATAGTCTCCAACGCTCAGCATCGTCTTCGCAATCGACGGAGACCTTATGCGCCTACCCATGATGATCCAGTCCACGAAGCGTTCGTCCGCCGCCCGTCCCCATGGGGAATATAAGCGCCAATTGCTCGACGAAATTGTCGCTCTCAAGCCGGCAACCTTACTCGACGTCGGATGCGGCACGGGCGATCTTCTCGTCGCAGCGCGCGAAGCGGGCATCGCCCGCACTGTCGGGATCGAGCCGGAAACCCAAGCTTGCGTCCGCGCGCGATCCCGGGGTTTGGACGTCATTTCATGTCGTGCCGAAGCGCTGCCATTCGAAGACCGCAGTTTCGACGTCGTGACGCTCGATTATGTCGCACATCATACGGAGAATTTGCCGAGAGCATTGCGCGAGGCGTCGCGCGTCGCGCGCTGCGCCGTGCTCATCCTGGATTGCTGGTTCGACGACACCCTTGCTTCCCAGCGCGTCGCACGACGCTATGACAACTGGCTGAAGAGGCGCGACCGCAAGAGCGGATATGTGCACAACGCCTGCCCCACGGCGATCGAACTAATCTCTATGTTTGCAGCCGAAGAATTTTCGATCGACTATTTTTGCCGCCTTATCCTTTCGCCGCTCGACGTCGCCGAAGTCGAACGATCGGCCCGCGGTCTCCTGGAAAATGACGACGACCCGATCGGGAGGCTGGAACTGGAGGGCATTCTAGACGATGCCCGCCGCGACGGAATAAGCGATGATGGCTGCATCGTCGCTCGCTTTCTTCGCGACGGCGAAGCTGCAGACACCGCCTAGGCCCGAGAATGAAGGAGAGGCGATCATGTCGAGGCAAGCGGCTCTGGCCGAGATCCGGTTTCTGGGCGATGATCGATGTGAGTTGTCTGCCTGGGTGTCGGCGGCGGCTCCAGGGATCGAGAATCCAACGCCGATCCTGCTATGCCACGGTGGCGGACCCGATCACGCAATGTTCCTGCCCCTGATCGAGACAATCCCGGACGAATATGCGGTAATACTTCCCGATGTGCGCGGCTATGGCCGATCGCGATGTCGCGACACGGCGCGCCACACTTGGGCCCAATATGTATCCGATGCAGTCGCGTTGCTTGACGCCCTTGGTTTCTCGCGCGCCATCATCGGAGGCGCCGGACTTGGATCGACGATAGCACTCCGCTTCGCGGTGGATCTTCCGACCTATGTTCTGGCTGTCATCGCGATCGGGATCGAGGATATCGAGGACGATAAGGCAAAGGAGGCTGAAATCCGGATGATGGAGGCGTTCGCCTTGCGAGTACAGCGTGACGGCATTCTGGCCGGATGGGAGCCCCTCTTGCCGCATCTATCTCCGATCATCGGCGCGATGGTTTGCGAGGCGATCCCGCGTTCCGATGCGGAGAGCATTGCCGCGGCTGCGGCGATCGGTCGCGACCGATCCTTTAAAGATCCCGAAGAGCTTGCCGTCATTTCCGTTCCGGTCATCTTGTTCGCGGGTGACGACGCGAGACACCCGCAGTCGCTGGCCGAAGAGCTTGCGAGCATCATTCCCCGTGGCCGATTGGCGGCGGCTTCGCTGTCATCGAACGTGAAAACAAGCCGCGATTTCGGTCGGTTCATCGCGCCCGCTCTTCTCGACTTTATTGCCGAAGTTCGAGCCGCACCCACAGGATGATCGCAGCCTCTACGATCTGACCGACGGATAACCGCCGAAGCAGGCCCATCCAGCCGGACCTGGCGCGCACCCGATTGCGATAGCAGCAAGCGGTCTCGGCCGGCACCTGCGTCGGTGGTGCGATGTCCCGCCGCGAAGCGCGGCCCCCTTCGGCGGCCGCAGAGGGAGAGGAGAGAGGGGCCAGGTGACGGGTTGAAACCGGGAGAGAGTCTTCCGGACCCGTCGCGGAGACACGCCATGACACTTCTACCCAGCACCCTCGCCCGCGATTCGTCCCCGGGCTACAAGGTCGATATCTCGCGAGGCCGGCGCATCGGCCGCGTCTCGTCCGAATGGTTCTCCCGGCCCGACGACGAGCGCTACCTGTCGCTCTCCGACCTTTATGATGCAGTGCGCGCGCGGGCCGAGACCGCGACTGCGCGGACTGTCGAAACCCGCGCCATTCGCGTCATCGCCGCGCCCGACGAACCCGAGCGACTGAGCCTGCTCCTTCCCGACCGCGAAGCGCCGGTTGCACCCACGCACTGGTCTTTCGGGCAAATGTGCAGTCTCGTCGGGGCGCCGTCGGCCTATCTGCGCCAGCTTCCCGCCGCATTGGCGGGCATCAACATGCAGCACGGTCTGCTCGCGCATCGCGGGGAATTGGTGAAGACGCTCGAGACCGGCGACGGGCGCACCGAGCTGCGTGCCGTGACCGGCCCCGATTATGGCCGCATCTGGGATCATGAGCTTGTCGCCGCGGTCATGAAGATCGCGGGCAATGGCACTGGCGACACGCGGTGGAAGGTGCCGGGGCTCCTCGACTGGTCGACGATGCGCCACAATCCCTTCGTCGAGGTCATGAAAGATACGACGACGCTCTACGCCAGCGACCGCGACGTCTTCCTCTTCCTTGTCGACGACGCCAATCCGATCGAGGCCGGTCGTCTGCCCAACGGCGATCCCGACCTCTTCTTCCGCGGCTTCTACTGCTGGAACAGCGAGGTCGGGTCGAAAGCCCTCGGCATGGCGACCTTCTATCTTCGCGCCGTCTGCATGAACCGGAACATCTGGGGCGCCGAGGGCTTCGAAGAGATCAGCATCCGGCACAGCAAGTTCGCGGCCGGTCGCTTCGCGCAGGAAGCGGCGCCCGCGCTCGAACGCTTCGCCTCTTCCTCGCCGGTCTCCTTTATGAACGGCATCAAGGCCGCTCGGGCCGCGATCGTCGCGCGCGACGATGACGATCGGCAGACCTTCCTGCGCAAACGCGGCTTCTCGAAGGGCGAGAGCGAGCGGATCATCCGCAGCGTGCTGCAGGAAGAGGGGCACCCGCCCGCATCGATCTTCGACTTCGTGCAGGGGATCACCGCGCTGGCCCGCGAGCGTCCGCATCAGGATGGACGGCTCGAGCTGGAAGCCAAGGGTGCCAAGCTTCTGGCCTCGGTCCACTGAGCAAATCTCGCGTTCGCCGGCGGCGTGGTCCTTTCCCTTCAGAGGGAGAGGGCTGCGCCGGAGCCATGACGGGCTGAGAGCCGGGAGAGAGTCTCGCGGCGGCCTGTCATGGAGAAGCATCATGACGAAACAGGCAAAAATCACCCTCAGCGGCGCGCGGGAAATTCCCTTCAGCGCGCTCGTGCTGAGCCAGGCCAATGTGCGGCGCGTGAAGGCCGGGGTGTCGATCGACAGCCTTGCCGCGGACATCGCGCGGCGCGGCCTCCTCCAGAGCCTGACTGTTCGCGCCCAGCGCGACGAGGCGGGCCAGGAAACCGGTCGCTTCGAAGTCCCGGCCGGCGGTCGCCGCTTCCGCGCGCTCCAGATGCTGGTGAAACAGCGGCGCCTGGCGAAGACCGAGCCCGTGCCCTGCATCGTCCGCGAGGATGATGCCGTGTCGGCCGAAGAGGATTCGCTCGCCGAAAATGTCCATCGCGAACCGCTGCATCCGCTCGACCAGTTCCGGTCGATGCAGAAGCTCGTCGAACAGGGCACCGACATCGAAACGATCGCGGCGACCTTCATGGTCACGCCCGCGGTCGTGAAACAGCGCCTCAAGCTCGCCGAGGTCTCGCCCAAGCTCCACGACATCTACGCCGATGACGGCATGACGCTCGAACAGCTGATGTCCTTTTCGGTGTCGAGCGATCACGCGCGGCAGGAACAGGTCTGGGATATGCTCGCCTCGAGCCACACCCAGCAGCCCTGGTATATCCGCGCGCGGCTGACCGAGGACAAGGTTCGGGCATCGGACAAGCGCGTCCAGTTCGTCACCCTCGACGCCTATCGCGAGGCAGGCGGACATATTCTTCGCGATCTCTTCGAAAGCGATGACGGCGGCTGGCTCGAGGACGTCGCGCTGCTCGACCGGCTGCAGGCCGAGAAGTTCGAAGCCGAGGTTGCGCGTGTCGCGGCGGAAGGCTGGAAGTGGATCGAGACGGCGGTCGACTTCCCCTATGGCCACACCTTCGGCCACCGCCCGCTCGATGGCGTGGCGGCCGAGACGAGCGCCGACGATGAGGCGCGGATCGAAGCGCTGCGCGAGGAAGCCGACCGGCTCGAAGACGAATGGGCGGGCGCCGAGGACATCCCCGATGAAATCAGTGCCCGGATCGATGCGATCGACGAGGAGATCGCGCCGCTCGTCTCGAAGCCGCTGATCTACGACCCGGAGGAAGTGGCGATCGCCGGCACCTTCGTGAGCATCGATGTCGACGGGTCGCTGCATATCGAACGCGGCTTCGTTCGTCCCGAGGACGAGCCGCAAGAGCCCGTTGACGAGGAAGCTGCGGGCGGCGAGGAAGCGGCCGGCGGCGTGATCGGCGACGAAATGCAGGAAGATGCGGTCGGCGCGACATCTCCGGAAGAAGGCGGCACCGGCGAGGGCGAAGATCCGGATGATCTCGTCCGCCCGCTTCCGGACAAGCTCGTGACCGACCTCACCGCGCACCGCACCCTTGCGCTGCGCGACGCGCTGGCCGCAAGCCCGCTGGTGGCGTTTGCGGCGATGCTCCACGCCATCGTTCTCGAATGCTTCTACACCTATGCCTCCTCGGCGAGTTGCGTCGGCATCGCGCTGCGCAATCATTCGATGGTCGGCTATGATGCGGGGCTCAACGATACGCCGTCCGCGCGGGCCATTCGCGAACGGCACGAAGGCTGGTCCGAGCGGCTGCCCGATGCGACCGCCGATCTGTGGGACGTGCTTGCCGGTCTCGACGCTGATGACCAGGCAGCACTGTTCGCGCACTGCGTCTCCTTCGGCGTCAATGCGGTGTGGGAGCCGGCGACCCGCTATAATGAAGGCCGGGTGTCGGCCCGCGCGGTGGCGAGCCGGATCGACCATTCGCACATCCTCGCGCGGGCGTCGGGCCTCGACATGGTCCAGGCGGGCTGGGTTGCTACCACGGCCAATTACCTCGGACGGGTGACCAAGCCGGGGATCCTCGATGCCGTCGAAGAGGCTTGCGGGGCCGAAGCGGCGGCGCGGATTGCGGGACTGAAGAAGCCCGAGATGGCGAGCGCCGCCGAGGACCTGCTCAAAGGCACCGGCTGGCTTGCACATCCGCTGCGCACGCCCGTCATCGACGAGCCCGACGGTGATGGGGAGCTGGCTGCGGCCAATGACGATGGCCCTGCAATCGAAGCGGGCCATGACGAGCTGGGCGACGACGACATCGAAGCGATTGCCGCCGAATAACGCCACCGACTATCATTCGGGGAGTTCGGCGCTGTGCCGGGCTCCCCATTTTTTCGCTGGCCCTTGAAATCAGGACGCTCCGCGCGAACATCGGAGGTGTCCGGCAGGGGCTGCCAGACCGCCGCATGCCTTCCTGACCCGCTCCACCGGGCGGGATCGCGCGCAGCCTGTCTTGTGAAGGAGGCCCCCATGTCGAGTCCTGCAGCCGAGGTCGCGCGACGCCTCGCCGACGATGCCGAGGCGGTTTGCCGCCGATATCTCTCCCATGGACGCCGCGAGGGACATTATTGGATGGTCGGTGACGTCCGTAATTCGCCGGGCCGCAGCCTTTACGTTCGCCTTTCTGGCACCGCCGACGGTCTTCGGTCCGCTGGCAAATGGACCGATGCCGCCAGCGGCGATCATGGCGATCTTCTCGATGTCATCGCCGCGAGCTGCGGCCATACATCCTTCCGCGACACGCTCGACGAGGCGCGCCGCTTTCTGAGCCTGCCTGCCGTCATGCCCGGCGACCGAAATCCGGCTCCGCGTAAAGCACCGCGCGGCACCCCCGAGGCCGCCCGCAGGCTATGGGCCGGATCGAAGCCGCTCAGCGGCACCCTTGCCCGCGCCTATCTGTCTGCCCGCGCGATCGGCGACCTTCGCGATGCCGAATGGCTTCGTTTCCATCCCCATTGCTTCTATCATCCATCCGAGGACGACGCCCCCGATGTCCGCCGGGCATGGCCCGCCCTGATCGCGGCGATCACTGACGAGGCGGGCAATGTCACCGGAGTCCATCGCACCTGGCTCGACTCGGCCGCCTGCGACAAGGCGCCGGTTGCCTATCCGCGGCGCGCCATGGGCCAATTGCTCGGTCATGGCGTTCGGTTCGGCACGTCGGCTGCGGTCATGGCGGCGGGCGAAGGCATCGAAACCATCCTGTCTTTGCGTCAGATCACACCAGCCCTGCCGATGATCGCCGCCCTTTCGGCGGCCCATCTGGGAGCGTTGACCTTCCCGCGCGGACTGCAGCGACTGTATGTCGCGCGTGACGACGACCCGGCGGGTGCGGCCGCCTTCGGGACGCTTTGCGACCGAGCCCGGCCGCTCGGCATCGAGGTCATCGCGCTCGAAGCGGATCGCGGCGACTTCAATGCCGATCTCATGACACTCGGCCGACAGCGAATGATCGGCTCGCTTCGATCCCAGCTCCGGACTGCGGATCGTTCACTCCTGCTCTGACGCCTCAGCATCGGCCGGAAGGAGGGCGGGCGAGGGATGGACCGGTGCTGATGCAGCACCACGGGGTGGCCGCGCTCCGGCCTTCGCAAGAGGGCGACTGCGGCGAACCGTACCGGGCCCGCAATGGCGGGCGGGCGGCTATTTTCCGCCGGGGCGCGCGGCGCCCCTTTGCATCGCGAAACAAAATAGCCTTCGCCCGCCATCCTCCGCCTTCGGCTTCGGCCGCGGCCGGGGCCGCGGTGCAGTTCGGTACGGCGCGCCGCGAGGGGTCGCCGCGAAGGCCGCGCGAGCGCGGCAAAACCCGACTGGAGACGATCATGTTGAGCCCCACCGAACCCGCCGACGATCCTGCCGAAGCCGGCGCCACCCATCTCCTCCTTCAGGAGATGCAACTCTTCGGACATCGCCCCTTCGAAGACGAACCCGACCCGCGCCCGCTGCCCGATGCCCGCCTGGCGGCCGGCGCTGTCGCCGACATATTCGATGCCCTTGTCGGCTGTCTCGACGATACGCGGATCGAGCCCGATCTCGAAGAGCTCCTCTGGAACGTCGTCAACCTCTTCCACCGCGCGGGGGAGCGGGTCGAACGCAGCCTCGACGACAATGAACAGGCGCAACGCCGAGCCCAGCGCGAACAGGACGGGAGCGAGATCCGGTCGGTCGAGCTCGAACGCCTCGTGCAGCAGGGGATCAGCCTGATCGAACGGCGCGATGCGATGGAATTCTTCCGCGAAAGCGCCGCCGAACAATTTCGGACCCACTGCCGCAAGGCCTGGTCACCGCGCACCGGATCGCGCGCGCATCACCGGTCGATGACCGCGGCGATGATCGACAGCCGTGACTTTCTCGACGCGCGGTTGCGCCAGAAAGCGGCTGCACTTCTTCCCGAGGGCACGCGCATCCTGTTCACCGGCGGCGCTGATGTCGACGATCATAGGGCGATCTGGGATGCTCTCGATCGCGCACGCGACCGCCATCCCGATATGATCCTGCTCCATGGGGCAACGCCGACGGGGGCCGAACGCATCGCCGCCTGCTGGGCCGAAACCCGCAAGGTGACGCAGGTGGCCTTCCGTCCCGACTGGAGCCGGCATGGCAAGTCCGCGCCGTTCAAGCGCAACGACCGGATGCTCGAAGCACTGCCGGTCGGGGTCATCATCTTCCCCGGCACCGGCATCCAGGACAATCTCGCCGACAAGGCTGCGAAGATCGGCCTTCCGGTCTGGGATTTTCGCAAGCGGGGCCGATGACAGCCGTCGGGCATTCGGACGCTTTCGGCAAAATGGCCCCAATCTGGTTCTATCTCCCGAATATAATTGAAATATATTCGTAACATCCGCAAATTTACATCATTGTAGATCGCTATGACCAGCGGCGATCACCCGTCGCCGGCGGGACGGCCCATTGAGAGGGCACCGCTCGCAGGCCATGACGAGGAGCAGGGACGGTCGGCCGACTTGGCGACGACTGCCGTCCGCTGCCATGGGTCGCAATGCCGACGATGGACGCTGCGCATGCTTTTGCGCTCGACGTCACGCGGGTGAAGGATGCGGCGGGTCTGGCCGATCTGCTGGCGGAGGCCTGCGCGCGCATGGGCTGTTCCTGGTTCGCGCTGAGCCACCATGTCGATTTCCTCGCGGCTCCCGACAGGGGTGTTCGCGTCCACAACTATCCCGAGGATTGGGCCCGCTGGTTTGACGAGCGCGGCCTAGGGCTTACCGATCCGGTGCATCGCGCCAGTCACCGCAGTCTCGAGGGTTTCTTCTGGCGCAACATGAAGCCGCTTTCGGGCGAACGCCCCGAGGACGAACTGGTTCTCAGTGAGGCGCAGCGGCACGGAATAGGAGACGGGCTTACCATACCGGCGCATATTCCTGGCGAGGCGCATGGTTCGGTGTCCTTCGCCTGGACGCCGGGGATCGCCGCGAATGATATGGCGCTCCTCTTTGCCCGAATGATCGGTGGGCCAGCCTTCGAAGCCGCGCGGCTGCTCGCCAATCCCGAACTCGCGCAGGTCGGGCCGCGGCTGACGGACCGCCAGCGCGAATGTCTGATCTTGTCCGCCAAAGGCAACAGTGCCCCGAAGGTTGGACGCATCCTCGATCTCAGTCCCGACACGGTTCGCGAGCATCTTCGCAACGCGCGGCAGCGTTACGACGCGAATGGTGGGATCACGCTGACGGTGCGCGCGCTTTATGCCGGCGACCTCAGCTACGAGGATATCGCCAAGCGCTGAACTTTTTTCGCCGACACCCCCCGATCGTGCTATGGTGGAGTGGCAAAAAGCCGTTCAATTGGATGGTCTCTTTCGAAAAGGAGACACATCCATGCTTTCGGTAATCGACCATTCCAACCGCGCGCACGAGCATCAATTGCTCCGCGCGATGTTCGAGGCGCGTAAGCGCGTCTTCATCGATCTTCTGAAATGGGACCTGCCGGTGCTCGCCGACCGGTTCGAGATCGATCATTTCGACGATCCCCATGCGACCTATCTGATCGTCGGCGATCAGGAGGGCGGGCATCTCGCCTCGGCGCGCCTCCTTCCCACCACGCGCCCGGCTCTTCTCGATGGTCTCTTCCCCGGCCTCGTCGACGGCATCCCGCCGTCCGGCCCCGACATCTTCGAGATCACGCGCTTCTGCCTGTCGCCGGGGATCGGTGCGCGCCAGCGCCGCACCGCGCGCGACACGCTTCTTGTCGGGCTGGTAGACTATGCGCTCGCCAACGGCATCCGCTCCTACACCGGCGTCGCAGAGCTCGACTGGTTCGCTCAGATCCGGACCTTTGGCTGGGACTGCAAGGCGCTCGGCGAAGCCGGCATTTACGACGGCCGCGCGCTGACCTCGCTGCGGATCGAGATCGACGCCGACACCCCCGCAAGGCTCAAGTCGGCGGGGATTGTTTCGGGCAGCGCTGCGACGCCGGTCGCGGCCAATGCAGCGTGAAAGGAGCGGGACCATGATTACCGATATCGCTCCAGTCGATAGCCACCAGCCGCCCTCTGCTTCGATGCGGGCGCTCAAGGAAAACGGCTACGCGATCGTTCGCGAAGCCGTTCCCGCCGAGCTGATCGCGGCGATCGATCGCGACCTCGATCCGCGATACGCCGCGACGCCCTTTTGCGAGGGCGGCTTCTATGGGACACGCACCAAGCGCTTCGGCCGCCTGCTCATCCGCTCGCCGCATGTTGGCGCATTGGTCATGAACCCGGCGATCCTCGCCCTCGCCGAGGCCGCGCTCGGCGACTGGTGTGAGCGCATCCAGCTCAATCTCGCCCAAGCGATTGAGCTGCATCCGGGAGCGCTTCCGCAATTCCCGCACCGCGATCAAGATATGTGGCAGGGCACACTCGGTGAGGTCGAATATCTCGTGAATGTGATGTGGCCGCTGACGCCCTTCACCACCGAGAATGGCGCCACGATCATCTGGCCGAAAAGCCATGGGCTCGAGGCGCTCATCGAGGAACCGGCGGAGGAGCCGATCATTGCCGAGACCATGCCGGGCGATGCCATCGTCTTCCTGGGTTCGACGCTCCACGGAGCCGGCGGCAATTGCAGCGCGTCGGTGCGGCGCGGGATCATCATCAGCTACTGCCTTGGCTGGCTGAAACCATATGAGAACCAGTGGCTCGCCTATCCACCCGACGTCGCGAAGGACTTTCCGCCGGAGCTGGCGGCCTTGACCGGCTATGTACAGCATCGCCCAAACCTCGGCAACTTCGAGGGCCAGTGTCCCTCGATCCTGTTCCGCGGCTATCCCCCCGACCCGATCGCAGCCGTTGATGCGCTCCGGCCCGACCAGCAGGCGCTTCTTGCCGACTATATCGGCGACCAAAGATCGGCGGGCGGAGACGGGACGCTCGCGGCATGAGCCCGGGCACCACGATGGAGCGGGTCTATCTGGACCTCAAGGCGCGTATCCTGTCGGGCACCTATCCGCCCGGTACGCGCCTCGAGGCGGCGCAGCTCGCAAAGTCGCTGGCGGCCAGCGCTACCCCCGTTCGCGATGCCCTGTATCGCCTGTCGGGCGAGCGGATCATCGAGAGCTGGCATCAGGAGGGGTTTCGGCAGCCCCTTCTTAATGAGGCGGATTTGGTCGAACTCTATTGGTGGACCGGCGCCCTTCTCTCGCTGGCGTTGAAGGGGAGGACGCCGAGGCCCGATTTGCCAGGCGGACTGATCTCGCTCGCGAATCACCAGGCCTATCCTGAGGGGCTCAATGGCCTCTTCCGGACCATCGCAATCGGCAGCAGCAACGGCGAACTTCGCGCTACCATCATCAATTGTGTCGAGCGAAGCATGACAATCCGCACATTGGAGGTTCGTGTCGATGGGTCTGTGGGCGACGCGCTCACGGCGATGGCGGACGATTACCGGTTCGGTCGATGGAGCGCTTTACGCAGTAAAATCACGCGCTTCCATCGCCGCCGCGCGTCATATGCCGGCCGCGTCGCGGCCGAAATCCGGCGCCGGTCCGAGCCGCTGGATAATATTCGGAGAATATGAGTCGTATTAAATTCCTATACGGCGCGGCCTCCCTAGCTTCGAGAGGGCCGCAATTCCGCGGCAATCATGGAAGGAAGCGATCATGGACCGCGAACTCAATGAGTTGATCGAACTCGGCAGCGTTACCGGCGACACCGCGGGCAGCGAAGACGTCGGCATCGAAACGAACGGCAAGTTCAAGCCGCTCGGACTCAGCCAGGACTGACCAGCGCTCCGGGGACCGGCCCGAGGCCGGCCCCCGGTCGTTTCCTTGTGTCTGAGAAGGGAAGCAACATGGAACGCGATAACGACACGCTCGTCGAACTCGGCTCGGTCTCCGGTGACACCGCCGGCGACTGGGGCCTGTATGTCGAAGCCGGCGGCCGTATGCCGACGCCCGGTCTCGTCCAGGACTGACTGGTGTATCCGGGAGCCGTCCAGCATCGAGCGGCTCCCGGGTCTCGCGCGGCGCCATGACGACCGGCTGGAAACTGGCAACCGGAACGGGCTATTGCGAAGTCGACGGAGATCTCGTCTTCCTCGACCTTGTCCGGGACAAATATTTCGCGCTGCGCGGGCAAGACCGCGCGGCCTTCGAGCGGCTTCGGGCAGGCGAGCCGAACGACAGCGAGGCGATGGGGCGTCTTGTGGCGACAGGATTCCTCGCACGGTCGAGCGAGCCGACGAAGCTCGATCCGGCCTCGCCTCACATTCCGGCCAACGATTTGTCGGCGGTCGCCGACGGACCGACATCGCTCCGCATGGGTTTCGCAGCGTCCCGCGCGCTGCGCTGGGCAAGACGTTCGATGCGGCCAAACCGGATCGCGTCAACGGTGGAAGCCATGCGGAACGCAAAGCTTCGGCTCGGCGTGCCGGGCGCCGAAGCGGCGGTTCGGGGCATCGCTTCATCCTATGCAGCATCGCGCTGGATGGCGCGGACCCCGCCACGATGTTTGATCGACGCGCTAGCGCTCGACCACATCCTCCTGTCGCACGGCCTAGGCGCGCGGCTGGTTTTTGGGGTGCGTCTCAGCCCCTTTGCCGCACATTGCTGGTTACAGAGTCCCGGCGCGGTGTTGACCGGAACCTCGGCCGAGGCCCGCAACTTCACACCAATATTGGCGATCGGATGAAACGCGGCATTCTCGCACTTGTGGGAACCACGTCCGGGGGGCTGGCGCTTGCGGCAGCTGCCGAGCGCCACGCATTGCGATGCGTTCAGAATGCGGGCGCACTGACCGTCTATGCAGGCGCCGGCATTGCTGACCAAGTGATGGAAAGCGGTGCCCTATTGCTCGGGGACATTTATTCGCTTTCGGGCGCTACCTGCCACGCGCCCGGCGACGGCTGGGGAAGCTATCTGGCCTTCACCGTCGACGATGCATCGGTCGAGATCGCGCGCGCCGCGCTCACCGGCATGCCGATCTACTGGACCCGGTTTGAAGACGGCTTTCTGCTTTGGAACGATCTCGAGCTGGTCGCGCCAATGCTTGGCATCGGGTCATTCGATTGGCAGTTCATCGCCGGGACTTTGGCGTACGCCAATCTGCGGACCGAACGGACCGGGCTTGAAGGTGTGAGCGAGCTATTGCCCGGCAGCTGTGCCAAGTTTTTGGCCGAGGAGTCAGCTGTCCAGACTTTGTGGACGCCTTGGAAGGCTGTCTCGCAGCCCGATCTTCGACCAGTCGCTGAACTTGCGCTAGACCTCGAACGTCGGTTCCTTGGGTGCTTGCGAGGCTGGTGTGGGAATCGGAGCGACATCCTGCTCGAGCTGTCGGGCGGACTCGACTCTTCGATCGTCGCGGCAGGCCTGTCATCGGCGCAAGCCAATTTCTCTGCCGTCACTTTCGTTTCGTCCGGTGCCGACGGCGACGAGCGTCCCTACGCGCGCGCCGTCGCGGCGCATTGCGGTGCTGAGCTTCTCGAAATGCCCCACGCGGATACCGGCATCGATCTGGTATCGCTACCGCCTGTCCTTCACGCGCGGCCCTCCGCCTATGGCGTGCTCGGCGGGATCGACGATGCCTTCGAATCGGCGTTCCCCGTTTCCGATGCCGCGATCTTCGGGGGCATCGGTGGGGACAATATCTTCGATTTCGACACGAGCGTCGCGCCGATCCTCGACGCCTTTCGTCATTTCGGGCCGCGGCGCCCTGCATTCGAGACGATGCGCGACGTCGCGCGCGCGGGCGATGCAACGGTCTGGCAGGCCGCTCGCTTGGCGTATCGGGCGGTGCGGGACGGCCCGAGCGGCTGGCGCCGTGAGACCGGCTTCTGCGTCGCGGACCAGGTGCCGGCCTCGCCGCCGGCTCATCCCTGGGATGCGGGCGAGGAGGATGCGCCGCGCGGCAAGCGCAACCATGTGCGCGCGCTTCGGCGCATCCTCGACTTCGTCGACCGGCCGCGCCGCTGGCGGGACCGCGATGTCGTAGCGCCGCTGCTTTCACAGCCGGTGGTAGAATTTTGCCTTACTGTTCCGAGCTGGGCGTGGGTGAGGGGCGGTCGCGACCGCGCGGTTGCCCGCGCCGCATTCGCGTCGCGACTTCCGCCGGAGGTCGTTTGGAGGCGCGGCAAAGGGCGGCTCGATTCCCTCTGTACCGCAAGCTATCTTCGCCAGCGCGGTGCGCTCGCCGACCTCCTGCTCGGCGGGCGGCTGGCGGAACGCGGGCTGCTGGACAAGCCTGCGATCGAGACCTACCTCGCGCACGATCTCGTCGAGGGCGACTTCGCCTATTTCCGGCTGCTCGAAATCGCCGATGTCGAACGTTGGGTGCGGTCGGTAGAAGCCTCGCCCTTGATGGGGCCGAGCAGCCGCCAGCGACGATACTGATCGGCCTTCGCTGGATCGGGGTCGATCTCGCCTTTGAGCCAGAAGCGGAACCAGTCGAGATTGCGCTCATAGGCCGCGAGCTTCTGGCGGGGTTCGACCTTCAGATGCGGGGCGAGGGGGAAGAGGTGGGTCTCGCCGAGACCGTTGGTAGCAAGCTTGCTCATCAGTTCGGCCGACTGGCGCGCTTCGCTCTCGGGAAGTTGCAGCAGCATCGGCGCCGTGATCATATCAATATTGAGCGCGGCCGAAAGCGCCTGCCACTCGGCAGGTTCGGTATCCGGCGGGCCGAGCTTCCAGTTCTGCCGGATATTGCGGGCGAATGTCTCGCGGCCCGGGCGAGCATTGTACCAGTAATACGTGGGTTCGATCTGGACCGAGGCGATCGAAACCGCCTTGAGAAGATCGCTGTGCATGGCAGTCCATACCGCAACCTCGCTTCCGAAGCTGAGACCGCCCATGCCGACGCGGCTGCGATCTATCGTTCCGCGCCGGTCGAGGGTGTCGATCGCGGCCCGCACGGCTTCCATGCCGATCTGGTAGCGATCCTGCGCGATCTCGCCGCCTGGGAGGACGTCGATGCAGAGCGATGCGATGCCGCCCGCGGCAAGCGCGCGCAGAGGCCATTCGTCGCCTGTTCCGCCGCGCAGATATCCATTGCAGCGATAGTAGGTGACGAAGAGCGGCAGCCGCCCGGGGATCTTCGGGCGGATGAGTATGCCCGACGCACGGCTGCCGCTCACCTGCCACGCGATCGTTTCGACAAGGAGCCCGTCGCGGCCAGGAAATGAATTTGGGGAATCGATGATCTTCTTGCGGCCAGAGGCCTCGATCCGGACGAGGCGGGGTGAGACCGACGCGGCCGCCTCGACGCAAAAGATTGCTTTTTCGCCTGCAGCGCAGGGCTTGCTGTCGCTCCGCCCACTCGAGAGCTGTCCTGCCGAGACCGCGATCATCTTGAACTTCGCCGACGCGGGCGTCCACACATGCAGGGTCGTTTGGCCCGATTGGGCGCGGAGTGCGATCAGGACGCGGCCGTCGGCAAGCCCGCTCCGCCATGCGATACGCTCCGCATCGTTCGGGCAGCCGCTCGCCGCGACGCAGACGCCGCGCTGCCGAAGAATGCCGCGGAGGCTTTCGGGGATGTCCGGCCCGGGCGCCGGCTTGAGCAGGGCGCGTTCAGCGTCGTTCGCCGGGCGCTCGCTGGTGCCGGATGCGTCTCGGGCAACGACAGCGCGCGGTGTATCTTCGAGCAGCGGCACGCGGTCGAACCAGTCACCAGAGAAGCGCTGCGTCGAAGGACGTCCATTGATTGAGGCGCCGCGATAGAGGGGTTGGGCAAGATCGACGCGCGCGTCGAACAAGATACCGGTGTCGCGCTCGGCCTCCTCTGCCCGCGCGATCGCATCGCGCGGAGGTCCTTCGCGCGAGATGACGGTACCGTCAGCGGCGATGGCAAAGGCCTCGATTTCGCCTTCGCTTGGCCCGATCTCGTGGAATCCCGACCCGTCGATGGGACTCACCCACAGGCCGATTCGTCCGTCGACAAGGGCACGGACAACGACTGCCTTGCCGTCGGGCATCCATGTGGCTTCGCCGGGCAGGACGCTCCCGGCGTCGTTCCACATCGCGGTGCCGAGTCGTCCGAGCGCGCGGGGAGGGGCGGTGGCGTCCGTGGGCGCTAGATACCAGTCGATATCGATCCGGTTGGTGACGGTGGATGGGCGCTCGACCCGATAGGCGATCCAATTTCCGTCAGGAGAGACCGCGAGCCCCGACAGGTCGGCAATCTCGGCGATTTCGCGCGGGGTCGTCTGGCTGGCCGCGGGCGATGCCGCGGCCAGGAGACAGCCGAGGATCGCGGCTTTGCTCACCATCGGATGGTGGCCTGGAGCGACATCATGCGGCCGAGCGGGCTCGCCTTCTCGGGGTCGTAGCCGAGCGCGGACGACACGCTGCGGTTGTTCACATAGGGCGGATCCTTGTCGAACAGGTTGGTGATTCCAAGGCTGAGCCGCAGGCCCCGCCCTTCCACGCCATCGCCGCCCCCGATGCGCTGCGAGATGCTGAGGTCGAACGTGGTCCAAGAACCGACCCGCTCCATCGGCGTCACGACCTGGTTGAGATAGCCGTCGATGTAGTTGACGAAGGCATTGGCCGAGAAGCCGCCCGTCGCCCAACCGAAGCGACCGCGAAGGCGCCATTTGACCGGCTTGGCATAGGTGCCGACGACATCGACCTGCGGCCCGCCCGGAGTCAGTTGCTGTTTTATCGAGAAGATATGCGTGCCCGCGATGCCGAGGTCGAGCGTTCCGCCCGCGAATGCGGGGGAATAGCCGACATCGAAATCGATCCCGCGCTGGCGTTCGGCGGCGAGGTTGCGGATGCGACCGTCCAGGATCGCGGCGACCTGGCCCGGCGCGATGTTTGCTGCGTTCACGAAGCTGGGACGTGCGAAATATCCCTCTACCAGTGCCAGCGACGGATTGTCGGTGATCAGCCCGCCGAAGCGCGCCCGGTCGACAAGAAAGCGGGTGTAATCCTCGCTCGCCGTCCCGATGCGGTCGCGATAGTCGACGTCATAATAGGTGACCGACGCCTTGAAACCGGCAAGCGACGAGGGGGCGACGTCGATGCCCGCGGTCCAGGTCGTCGCTCTTTCGGGACCTACGTCCGGTGCATAGCCGAACAGGCCGAGTATGTTGGTCGTGCCCGTCGGCGAAGCGGGGTCGGGGACCGCTTCGGTCTGAAACAGCGAAATCGCCTCGCCGATGAGCTCGTCGAAGGCGGGCGCGCGGAAGGATTTTCCGTAGGACCCGCGCAGCGCAATGCCCTGGAACGGTTCCCATCGGACGCCGACCTTGGGATTTTCGCTTCGGCCGACGTCGCTGTATTTCTCGGCGCGCCCGGCCAACGAAATGTCGAGCCTGCGGAAACCCGGCATCCCGTTATCCGGCCCGAAGACCGGCACGAGCAGTTCAGCATAGGCTGCGCGAACCTTCCGCACGCTCGGAATGATGTCGAATGGGTCGGTGAAGGGCGTCGCGAGGCTGAATCCGTTGACGGTGTAATAGTCGAAATTCTCGCGGCGATACTCCGCGCCGATCGCGAGCCGGACCTCGCCGCCGGGCAGGCGGAAGAGCGGGCCGTCACCGCGGAGCGCCGCCGACCAGCTTTCGAAATCATTGACCGACTGGAATGTGCCGCGAATGCTGTCGATGGTGACCGGATTGTTTGCGGTGCCGTTTCCGAAGACGTTGAATGCGGTTGCTCGGTTGGTGTCGGCAAGCGCCGCAGCAAGGCGCGGGCGATTGACGAGATTGGCCTTGTTCGCGATGCCGCGCTGATGGCCATAGGCGCCGCCGACCTGCACGCGCCAGCGGCCAATTTCCTGGTCGAAGCCCGCTGAGGCGGTGAGGCCGCGCGCCCGGCCGCTGTCGATCTGCGGTCCCAAGTCGTTCACGAAGCGATAGGCGACGCTGACCGGCTGGTTCGTGCCGATCGGATCAACGTAGAAAGGATTGGTAACCGGCACCCGCGCGGCCTGGATGAAGTCTCCGGTACTGACGCGGCTGTAGCGGCGCTGCGCCGCGAGCGCGCTTGCGCGAAAGGTCAACGTGTCGGTAAGGTCGAATTCGGCAGCGGCATAAAGGCTGTGAATGCGCGTTCTCGGCAAAATGTCGCTGTTCACGCGACCGTCGTAGCGGTTCTGGACACCTGGAATCAGCTGAGCGGCAGTCAATGCGCGGCCGTCTTGTCCGGCCGGGATGCCAAACCGCTGTCCATTCGCGGCCGTAATCGTCCCGGGCACCGCGAAGTTGGTCCGATAGTCGGGGCCTCCGAAGGCCCGCAGATCCTCGCGCGCGAAATCGCGGGAGGCGCCCGCGAGCGCACCGCGCTGCGAGTATTGGTAAGCAAGCACCAGCCGTGCGCCGCCGAAGTCACGACCAAAGATTTGGCCGAACTGCAACTCGGTCGTATCGCCATCGGCGGTGCCCGCGCGCAGCATTGTCTCGGCTCCCTCGAAGCGACTCCGCATCCGCACGTTCACCACCCCGGCGACCGCGTCGGCGCCGTAGATCGCCGATGCGCCGTCGATCAGCACTTCGATCCGTTCGACCGCGCCTACCGGGATGAGCGAGATGTCGGCGAAGACGCCGCCGATCCCGCCAAGCGCTGGGCGCGCATTGTCGATGAGGACGAGGGTCGACGAGGTCCCGAGGCCGCGCAGGTTGATGCTCGAGCCGAAAGTCGAATCCGAACC
Source organism: Sphingopyxis terrae subsp. terrae NBRC 15098 (assembly GCF_001598815.1). Classification (GTDB taxonomy): domain Bacteria; phylum Pseudomonadota; class Alphaproteobacteria; order Sphingomonadales; family Sphingomonadaceae; genus Sphingopyxis; species Sphingopyxis terrae. Next base: position 125,812 of record NZ_BCZQ01000017.1, read on the forward strand.
CCCGCCGTTCCGGGTCGTGGTCGTCGAGACTGCCTCGTTGGGGCCGCCGCCAAATGCCTGTGGCAGTGATTGGAGCATCTGCTGAACAGTGCCATAGCCGCTCTTTTCGATGGCTTCGCGGTCGATGGTGACGACCGGAGAACCGGTCGGTCCTGCACCGCGAATGCGCGAGCCTGTAACGATGATCGCTTCGCCGTTCGTCTCAGTCGATCCAGTCTCCCCGGCATCGACGTTTCCCGAGCGAAGGACCCATGCGCCTTCGACGAGTTCGATCGTCAGGCCCGTGCCGGTGAGGAGTCGGGAAAGGGCGGCGTCGGGAGAGAGTCGCCCGCGGACACGGTTGCTGCGTCGGCCTTCGAGCAGGCTCGAAGCCGCGATGACCTCGCGGCCGGAAATGTCCGAATATTTGCGAAGTGCGTCGCTAAGGCGCTGACCCTCGATATTGTAGGTCTGCTCGCCCGTCTGCGCACACGCGCTGGGTGCATAGAGTGCGGTCGCCGAGACGCCCGAAGCCAGAACGGCCGCGAAAAATTTCATCGTCATTCATCCCTCCCGTGCGGCCGATTTTGGCCGTCTGAAGGGAAAAAATGACGGGGGCTCCGAACACCCTATGGGTTTTTCTTGGGTGTCCTACTCGGATTTCGCGCCGAGAATCGGTCCGTTCGCACCGAACTCGACCTTGAGATCGAGCGCGGCGCCGAGCTTCAGCGCAAGTTTCCGGGCATCGGTCATGTCGAAGCGTCCCGTCACCTGCAGCGATGCCAGCGCCGGATCGGCCAAGCTGATCTTGACGCCATTCTCGCGGCCAGCGCGGTCGAGGATCGCGCCAAGCGGGAGATTGTCGGCCCACAGTGATTTGGCCGGGACGTTCGCCTCCTCGCTCTTGATCGTCTGGGGGCCGGTCGACCTGACCTCGGCGCGTTCGCCGGGGCGGAGGCGAAGTGCCTTTCCGCCTTCGAGGCGCCGCACTTCGACCGAGCCTTCGACCAGCGCGATGCGCGGAACATCCGCGCGGAGATCGACCTCGAAGATGGTGCCGAGCGCGCGCGTGACCGAATCTCCGGCCTCGACGAGAAAGGGACGCGACGCGTCGTGTGCGACCTCGAACCTGGCTCGGCCGTCATACAGAATGACGCGGCGTTCGCCGTCCGAGAAGCGCGTCTCGATGCGGGCGCCGTCCATCAGCGTCACGCGCGTCCCGTCGGCGAGCTGGCTCTCGCCTTGCGCCGAATTGGTGGCGATGATCGGCTGATCGCTGTCGCGGCCGACCAGATACCAGGCGAACCCGACCGCGATCACCGCAGCGAGAATTGTGGCAAAAGCCCATCGCCGCCCGCCGGGTTCACGCTCCCGGGCATCGGCCCGAACATCGGCCTCGATCCGGGACGGCGACATCGCCGCAGACCAGTTCCAATTGTCGCGCGCTTCGTCATAGGCCTTGGCGTTGTCCGGCTTGGCCAGCCATTCGTCGAACGCCGCCCGGTGCTGGTCGGCATCGGGGCCCATCATCTTGTCGAGCCAGGCGGTGGCTTCGCTTTCGGCGCGGCTCACTGCTTACCCCGCGCGCGCTTGATGGCGGCAAGGGCTTTGGTCATGTGGCTTTCGACCGTCTTCACGCTGATTCCCTTGATTCGAGCGATCTCGGGATAGCGTAGTCCTTCGAAGCGATGCATCAGGAAAATCTCGCGCGTGAGCGGAGATAGCCTCGAAATGGCTTTTTCTGCCCGGCGAAGGACGTCGCGCGCTTCGAGCGCGGCGTGCGGGTCGCTCGCTCCCTCATGCTCGTCACTGAAACTGTCGTGCTGCGACCGGTGACGGCGCCCGTCGGCGCGACCATATTCGGCGAGGAGCATCCGGGCGCTCTTCACGAGATAGGCTCCGGGGCCTTCGACCAGCGCAGCGAGGCCGCCGCGCGCGCTCGCAAAGCGGCTGAAGACTTCCTGCACAAGGTCGCCGACATCTTGGGTCGGCGCGCGGCTCTTGAAGAAGCGGGTTATTTGGGGGCGGTGTTCGGAGTAGATCGCCTCGATGCGCGCCGATCGGCCGAAGCGCTCCCAATCCTCTGGCGGCAAGGGGTCGCCGCCGGCAATACCCGGTCGCTCGCTGTCCTTGTCCTCGAAGTCCATACCTGCCGCCTTCCCGTTCGGGACGAAGGCGGCAAGCCGGGCGTTGAGAACTTGCTTAGCGAACAAGCGCCGCCGCCTTTAGCCCGAGGGCTTGGACATGCGCAGCGGCCACCCGGCAGGATGGAATAGGAAAACTAAGCTAAGCAGGTTCTCACGCCTGGCACCGTGCGCCTTGCCCGATGCACCTCAAAGCATAGCTTTGCCCCTGTCGCTTGCAAGCCGGCTGTGCGGAGATAGGTCCAGATCGAGTCAAATTCCTGCGGACCGCGAGGCTATTTCGCGCCCTTTAGTTCGTCGTCGAGTGAGCATTCGGTGACCATCCCCGAAAGGTCGGGAAGGGCGGGCAGCCCCGAGGGGCCGGGTCCCGTGTCTGGCTTGAAAGCAGGCATCATGAACGACGGGAAATTGAACTCTGGAGGATTTTCGGCCGCGAGCGTCTTGCCGACCTCGGCGAACGGGTGTTTGAAAAAATGTTGGTTGAGCGCGTCGGCGATACCCTTTTCCTTTCCGGCACGCGCCAACGCAAGAACCGCATCCCCGTCCTTCCAGTCGATCGGCGCCTTGGACCGCTTGGCCTTTTCTTCCTTGAGAAGATAGAGAGCGTCGGCATCGATCGTTCCGCTCGTCCATATCTCGAAGCGATGTTCGGCTTCTCGTAGGGCGGCATGGTTCGCATAGTGCGCACGAAAGATCGGAATCTTTTTGAGCCAGATTTCGACCTCAGCGCGCGACAGTGATCCGCCGGGCTCTTTGCCTTTACATTCGATCGCTGTCACCGCGCTCGACTGCTGGGTGATGGCCTGAACGTCTATGTCCGCGGTCTGGCCGGTCGCAGGATTTCGCGCGGTAACCCCCATATCGATAGAGATAGCGCTTCGCCGGGCGAGGTAGCCGACCACTAACTCGAATAGGATGCCGCGCAGGTTGAGGCTGCGTCCCTCGATGTCGAGCAAATTGTCGAGGAGGTATGTGAGCCGCTCAGGACTGGACGATGCATATTTGGCGGCATTTTTTAGGACTTCGCATAGTGACGCAATCGCCACCCCAACCCGTTTGCCGAACAGATCTTTCGGCGTGGCGAGCATCACGCCCGCGGCATGGCCAGCCTTCATTGCTTCGCCGGTAAATTCTTCCGCGACAATGATCGACAACACCCCGATATTCTTGAGGGTCGCCTTGAGCATCCTCGCCTTGCGGATGAAGAACTGGATTTCGTCGGCGGTAAGCCGCCCCTCAGCGAACACGTCGGCGACAATGAAGCCGGGCTTGCCGCCGGGACCCTGGAGCGGAAGCAGGTAGCTCGGGCCGGCGAAATCGAAGGCGAAGGGGCCGATGGGCTGGAGTTCTTCGTCGCCGCGGATGCGGATCAGATTGTAGCTCGCAAATCCGATCTTCCTCGCCCATTCGCGCATTCCGTCGAGCAGAATCCCCTCTGTGAGGTCGCGGGCCCTTAGTCCGGCAGGCGTGCCGAAAGCCAGCGACGGCGCGAGCTCGAAACATCGGCCGTGGTCGATATTATGTATTTCCTTGATGAACCCTGCGGCGATCAGGCGTTGCGCGACCGTCTCGACCGGCAGCTGTCCGCGCTGCGGGATGACCGTCGCGCCGCTGATCGACGCGAATTGGTCGGCACGGATGAGGCCGCCGCGTGCGATCATGCCATCGACCGATGCAGCGAAGACCGAATTGGTCGCGCGCATGTCGCGAATGAAATTCTGCCAGAAGCGTTCGCTGTTCCGATCCTTGTCGAGATAGAGAAAGGCTTCGCGCTTGGGCAGCATCGGGACTGGAAAGCGGCGTATCGGTTTTGCGACCCGAGCGACGCGCTGGCGCGCTGCCTCTGGGCTCGCTCCGGCAGCGACGAGCGCCTCGACAATCAGCGACGAGCGCGATGGGCCATGCTCTGAAAGATATTGCGCGATGGTGGTCATGGTCGATGTCACACTGCTTAATTTATTAATTTAACTACCCTGTGCCTCCTCGTTTTTCAACCTTCGATATGAACTCAAATTTTTCAAATACTTAACGAGACGATTTTTGGACGTCCGCGCGGCGCGATGTCACAGAGCCATTTCGAACGACTGAAAATCGTCGCCGCACGCTGCAGCCGCAACTGCGCTGGGCCTTCGCTCGGTCAGTGATGGTAGAGCGGGAATTGCCGTGCGGTGGTCGGGCATTCGCACGGGGCGAGCACCGATATCGCTCGAGGCAAGACGCGGAAATGCGCCGGCGTCGCGGTGACGATCTCACCGTCAGTGTTCACCGGCATCGGCCGCCGCGTCTCGATATCGAACTCGACGCATTTGGCGGTGCGCACTTCCTTCCACGCGCCATGTGTGCCAGACCGGAAGGCCCGGAGCATGAGGGCGAGCTTCCAGAGGTTTTTGACCTCGAGACTATAAAGATCGAGCGTGCCGTCATCGATTGCGGCATTTTCCTCGACGACATTACCTCCGCCATAGAGGCGCCCGTTGCCGATCGCGACCTGGTAGGTGCTGACGGTCCTCGACTCGCCCTTCTCCCTGATCCTCGCCCGGAACCTCTGGGCGGCCAGGATGACCCGCAGCGCGGCGACGGCATAGCCGAGGCGGCCGAATCTTTTCTTGATCGCTGGGTCGAGCTTCTGCGCAAGTTCGCTGCTGATCCCGATGCTCGCTACATTGAAGAAGGCATGGCCATTGACCGTGCCGACATCGATCCGTCGGCTGTGACCCTCGACAATGACGTCGGCCGCCGCCGCGAAGTCGAGCGGGATCGACAGGGTGCGCGCCAGGTCATTCGCGGTTCCGGCGGGAATGATTCCCAGCGGCAGGCCGCTCTCGATCACAGCCGGCGCAGCGGATGAGATCGAACCGTCGCCGCCGCACACGACAATGATATCGGCGGTCTGATGCAAGCGTGTCACGTCGCGTGCAATTTCGGGCAAGCTCTCGAACGGCTCGACCGTCACCAGAAGGCCGCCGGCAGCGAGACGCTCGCGAACGGGAACCAGCGCCTGCTCTCCCTGCCGCGCCTTTGCATTGTGCAGCACGAGGGCGCGCGTACCTTTTGGCCACGGCATCGACACGATCCTGTTCAGCAGAGTTACGACCGTCGAGCGCGTGCCTTCAGAAGGACCACGTCCGATAGAGCAGGCCTATATATCGCCGCGACGAGGCCGGGAAGCATCCGTATCGATGCAGCCCCTTTTTCGGCTTCGTCATATCCTTGGCGCGATCGCTCGCCCTTATCGCTCTTCCACTGTCTAAGTTCGATCGGTCCCATCCAAGAGCGCTCCGCCAATCTGGTCGGCGGCGGCGCCCGCGCAAGCGAGGCGTAGCCTCACTCCTCCGCTGCGCTTCGGCCCTTCGGGTGCGCAAGCGCCTCAAGCCGCCGACCCGCCCGGCTGCACGCCCGGGATGGTCCCGGGCAAATCAGCAGGAGTATCGACATGGCGAGCATCGGCATCGTCAGCGGCAGCATCGAGAAGGGCTTTGTGGGCCAGCTCATAACGCTTTCGATCAAGGCACCGATCGAGATACGCCCCAACCGCGGCAAGGCGAGCGATGTGCAGCCCGACTATCGCGTTTGGTCCGATGGCGCCGAGATCGGCGCCGGCTGGGTCCGCGTCGCCGAGCAATCGGGGCGTCCCTATGTGTCGCTGTCGCTCGCGACCCCCGAGTTCGGGCCGCGGCGCATCTACGCCAATCTCGGGCGGGCCGCGGGGCAGGATCGCGACGATGTTTTCGCGATCATCTGGACACCCGCCGATTGAGCGGCGGCCATCTTGCGGCACCCTTGCGCATCGGAACAATCTTCCGGGTGCAAGGGTGCCGCCACCTTGTTAGGGTGACCCCAATGCAGAGCAGCCTCGAACATCTTCCCCCGCACAAGCAACGCGAGATCGAGCGCGTCGTCGAGATCATCTTCGAGGAATTCGAGGATGCGCTGGCGCTCGCGACGCAGGACTGGAAGCGCAAGGGCCGGATTTCCAAGATCATCCTCTACGGCAGCTATGCACGGGGTGGGTGGGTCGACGAGCCGCACACGGCGAAGGGCTATCAGTCGGACTATGACCTGCTGATCATCGTCAACGACAAGCGGCTGACCGATCGGGCGGACTATTGGTCGAAGCTCGACGACCGGCTCATTCGTGAGCTGTCGGTGACCAAGCGGCTCCGCACGCCGGTGAACTTCATCGTTCACAGTCTCGACGAGGTGAATGCCGGACTGACGCAGGGTCGCTATTTCTTCATCGACGTCGCTCGTGACGGGATCGCGCTGTACGAGGCCGACGGGAAGGAGCTCGCAGAACCCAAGCCGATGACGCCGCATGCGGCGCTCGAGATGGCGCGCGAGTATTTTGATGAGTGGTATCCCAGCGGAGCGCAGTTTCTTCATCACTATCGAAGCGCTGTCGCTGAAGGTTGGTTGAACAATGCGGCCTTTCAGCTTCATCAGGCGACGGAACGATATTACCACTGCATCTTATTGGTATGCACTTTCCACACGCCGCACATCCATAATCTTGTTTTCCTGCGCACCCAAGCCGAGCGGATCGATGATCGATTGATCGAGGCATGGCCGCGAGAAGTTAAGGCCGACCGGTCGCGGTTCGAAAAGTTGAAGGAAGCGTACATCAAGGCGCGCTATTCGAAGCATTACGCGATCACCGCCGACGAACTGGAATGGCTCGGCGCGCGGGTTCAGCATCTCGCCGGTATCGTCGAGACTATTTGCCGTGACCGCATCGCTGAGCTTGAGACAACAGCGCGTCAGGCAGGTTGAGACCCGCTACTTTTTCCCGCGGAACCGCTCGAATTTGGCCTTTCCCTCGGCAGTCTCGACCGCGACATTGGCATTGCTGCATTCATCGCCGCGCTTGTCGCCCGCCGTGCAGCTTTGGACGACGTCGCGTGCCTCATCGAGATTGGCCTCGAAATATTGAACGCTGCGTGGCTCCGGCGGAGCACATGCTGTCAGGATCGTCAGGCTGGCGATCGCCAGCATCTTGAAAATGATCATCGTCACCTCCGACGATCAACTCTAGCGTCGGCGACCCGGTCCATGCAGTGGCGATTTGAGATTTAGAACCAAATTGAGGCTAGTTCTCCGTCCATCGGCCTATGTGAGCCAGTTTTGCGCCATTCTTAGCTCTCTCTCAAGCGTCGCATTGGGCGGCGAGGCTCAAGGGAACGATTGAGGAAATCCGTCGCAAAAGCTAGTTTGCAACGATGAGCGAACCACCAGCACCGCGCGGACAGCGCCTCGTCACACCATATGCTTTCATCGATACCGAGGCTTTTCGTGCGGCGGGTCTCGACTGGCAATCGCGAACTTGGTCCAGCCTGATCGATCTAGCGTCGAAGAGCACGCTCGAGCCGATCACGACTTCCATCACCACGCGGGAGGTTGAAGCGAGACTTTCGGAAGCGCTGGCGGAGGCGGAAGCAGCAGCGAAGAAGCACGGCGCGATTTTTGGCCAGCTTGGAGAAAGCGGTCCCTTTGGTGATACCGATCCAGCCGATCGAAAGGCACTGCTTCACGCGCGCTTTCGAGAATTCCTAGCGACAGCAAAATTTACCGAAATCCCCCTTGTTGCCGATCACAAAGCGATTTTTGACGATTATTTTGCTGGTGCTGCGCCCTTTGGGGAGGGCAAAAAAAAGAGCGAGTTTCCGGACGCCTTTGTGCTGTCGAGCCTCCTCGCCTGGATCCGGCCCGGTCGACCCAGAATATATGTGGTTGGCAAGGATCCGGACTTGGTGAAATTCTGCGAGGGACGGGACGATCTGATCCAATTGGACTCCGTTGCCCAGCTTCTCTCGCTGGCTCTGGCGTCAGCCCAGTTGGTGAAGCGTCTTGAAGCGCATGTCCGTGGAGACGCGTCCCTGCTCGAAAGGCTGAGGGCACGCCTTAACTCCTATCGTCCGCGCCGTGTCGATATCGAGGTTGAAGATGTCGAGTTCTTCGATCTTGAGATTTCGAGCGTGTTTCTCGTCGACGAATCCGAGGAGGGACAGGATTTTGTCCTTGAGGTCGAAGTCTTGGCTGAGGTCGAAGCCGACGTTCGTGAGACGGGTCATGAGTATGTCATCTCGCGGCGGGGAGAGCCTGATTTGGATATTCGGACTTACCATGCTCGTCCAACTTCCAGCGCGGCTATTTATGTTGAGGTGCTGGTGTCCGAGGACGATAGTGGCGAAGAGCCAGCCTTGGTGACGACCGATTGGGCTATCACATCGGGCGATATCGAGATCAAATTGCCATCTCAGTTCAGCAGGCGTGAAATCACCCTCGAGGCGCGGTGACGCCAAAATCCTTCGTTGACGCCACCGGAGCGTTGCCAGTTTCGACGCTTTCCAGATTTCAGATGAAATTTTTTCCATTTTTTTAATGCAAATTTTCTGCGCAGCAAATATCAAGGTTTTTCCGAATATTCACTTTTAGGGTGATTTTTGCTGGGCACAAAATATGGCCGAATTTGAAAATTCTCAGCGCGAATTGCTCGATGCGCTTTTGGAGGCGCTTTTGGCGCTGCCGCAGTCGCACGCGCAAATCGAGCGATATGAGGTCGAAATCGGGCCTCGCGGCCGCGCCGACGCCCTGATCGGCGCATATATCGGCCGCCAGCCGCTCTTATTGCTTGTCGAAATCAAGGCGCAGCTTTTTCCGCGCGATGTGCGCGAAGCAATCTGGCAGCTTCGGAATAATCAGGCCCATCTCAGCAATTCCGGTGACGACCGGGAAATCATTCCTTTTTTTGTCGCCCGTGCGATCTCGCCGGGCGCTCGAGAGATTTTTCGGGAAGAGCGCGTCGGATATTACGACCTCGGAGGCTCGCTTTATATTCCGGGGAAAAAGGCATTCATATTTCTCGATAAACCGGCTCCGAAAAAAGGGACGAAGAAATTCGATTCCATTTTTCAGGGGCAAAAGGCGCGCGCACTCCATGAAATTTATGAGAGGCGGCAGGACTGGCTGGGCGTGAAGGATCTCGCCGATGCGAGCGGCGTATCGCCCGCTACGGCTTCCGAGACCCTCACGGAACTCGAACGGCGCGAGTGGGTGGATGTGCAGGGGGCGGGTCCGTCGAAACAGCGTCGATTGCGCGCCGCACGGCCCCTTCTCGAAGCTTGGACCAGCTATGCGAGCGATCAGAAGGCGCCGACAGTGCGGCGTTACTATGTCCCGAAAGGGAGTGACGCACTGGCGCTGGCGCTGCGCCTTGATCGGGCGTGCGACGAGGCGAAAGCCGCCTATGCGGTCACCGGCGAGGTAGCCGCTCAAATCTATGCCCCCTATCTTTCTTCCATCTCGCAGCTCCGTTGCCGGATCGAGCCCGGGCAGAAGCTGATCGAGGCGCTGCTCAATCTCGACGCCCGGCCCGTGGCGGAGGGGTGGAATCTCGGTATCATCGAGGCGAAGAGCCGGCGCGATGTCGCGGTCGGCCAACGGATCGATGGCGTCTGCTATGCGCCGCCGCTGCAGGTCTATCTCGACCTGCTCCAGGCGTCCGGCCGTTCCCGTGAAATGGCGATGCACCTCCGTAGCGAATGTCTGGATAAATAATGCCCAAACCACAGACGATCAGCGGCTATGAGGACATGGTCACCGACGCGTGCGAGCGCGTACTGGTCACGCTCCTGCGCGGGCTTGGACCATGGAAGGATTCGGTCTTTCTCGTCGGCGGACTCGCGCCGCGCTATCTCGTGACCGCCAGGCCACCGAAAGTCCCGAAACATGCGGGCACGGGTGACGTCGATATCGTCGTCGACGTCGGAATCCTCACGACGACCGAAGCCTACAGTACGCTAGAAGAAAATCTAAAGGCGATGAACTTCGAGCGCGCCGAGAATGAAAAGGGTGCGAAGCAATCCTGGCGGTGGCGCGCCGAGATCGAGGACGGCACGACGATGATCCTCGAGTTTCTGGCGGACTCGCCGGAACTTGGAGGCGGCAAGGTCAAGGAACTTCCTTCGGACGGAAATGTCTCGGCGTTGAACATCCCCCACGCTTCCATGGTGTTCGACCATCACGGGACCGTCGAAATCACGGCGGACCTGCTGAACGGTAAGGGCCGTGCCACCGAGGTCGTGCGCTACGCTGACATCGTCACCTTCACCTGTCTCAAGGCCTTTGCTTTCGATCAGAGGTTCGAGCGCAAGGATGCGCACGACCTGATCTACTGCATCGAGAATCTGGAAGGTGGCGTCGGCGCGGCGCAATCCGCATTCGCGGCTGCACTGACCGGTCCGCATGCCGAGTCGATACGCGAGGCTCTTACTCGCTTGGCGGCTCGCTTCCGCGATCCCAATCCCGACGAGAGCTATTTGCGCGACGGGCCCGTCGCCGTGGCAAGTTTCGAAGACGACGAAGCCGATGTCTCGGCCGACCCCGATCTGCTGAACGCCCGGATCTTGCGGCAGCGACATGCCGCGGAAATTATGGCCGACTTTCTCGGAGCATTTGAAATCTGATGACGAAGGCTGTGATCGGAGTCATGTTCCGGCGCATTCCAGGAGCTTGACCGTGAACAGAGCGATCATAGTCGGCGCGAGTTCGGGGATCGGCCGAGAGCTGGCGATGCTGCTCTCGCGTCATGGCTACTCGGTTGGCGTCACCGGTCGGCGCCGCGACCTGCTCGCCGATCTCGCTGGCAATTCTTCCGGTTCGATAATCTGCGAGGCATTCGACGTGGCCGACACGAACGCGATGCAACGCGGGCTCGCCGCTTTGATCGAGCGGCTTGGCGGGCTCGACTTACTGGTGATCAGTGCCGGGGTCGGCCACATAAATGCCCATCTTGGCTGGGAGGCGGAACGCGAGACGATCACGGTGAACGTGGAGGGGTTCGCGGCCGCGGCCAATATCGGCATGCAGCACTTCCTCGCTCAAGGCACGGGGCATCTTGTCGCCATTTCGTCGATCGCGGGATTACGCGGCGGCGGCGATGCGCCCGCCTACAATGCGTCCAAGGCCTTCGTCTCCAACTACATCGAGGGGCTACGCCAGAACATGGCACGTCGGGGCTTGCCGATTGCAACGACCGACGTGCGGCCCGGCTTCGTCGACACCGCGATGGCGAAGGGTGACGGGCTCTTCTGGGTTGCTTCGCCTGAAAAGGTGGCGAAGCAGATCTACAGTGCCATTCGCGCCCGCAAATCTCATGCCTATGTCACCAAACGCTGGAGGCTCGTCGCTGGGCTGATGAAATTTCTGCCGAACGTCATCTACGACCGCCTCTAGCCGCTCGCGATCACCGCCCGTGGCAGATTTTGAATTTCTTGCCAGAACCGCAGGGACATTTTTCGTTGCGGCCGACCTTTTTCCTCGGCTCAACCTCCCTGGGGGCACCGCGACGCTGATCGAACAGCGCCTGCAAAGGGGCAGGAATCACAACCTGTCGCTGCGGGGGACCGCCTTTGCGCCGAACCTCGCGAATGATGGCCTTCTGCTCCTGGAATGCCGCGCGATGGTTCGGATCCATCGCATCCTCGAACGGCAGCAGCCGCTCGACCTCGTTCGCCGCCGCATCATGGTCGCCGCAGTACGCAAGAACCACCGCATATAGAGCGCGAGCTTCGAGAACGGGCCCCGCGAGGCCCGCGCCTTGCAAGATGGGGAAGATGTTCCGTTCGAAGGCCTCGCGGGCGCTTATGAAGTCGTTCACCCAGACCAGTTCTTCGACAAGATCGAGACCAACCCGGACGAATGACTGGTAGGATTGCGACAGTTCGTAGAATTTCATCGCATGGATACGTGCGAGAGTAGATCGCTGGCTCTTCCGGCCCAAGGCCTGCGCGAAAAGATCGTGACTGTCTGCCAGATGTTTCAGCCGATCGGTGAGATCTTCGTCTTTGGGAAGAAGCTCCCGAAGTTCGGGGGCGTTCCGTCCTATCACATCGTCGGGCCTGATCCCGAGCTCCCGATAATATTCGCCGATGAGGGCGAGTGCCTCACTTACCGCTGTATCGTTGTCGCCTAGCTTGAACAGGGCGAGGGCGCGATTGTAACGAAACACGCGCAGATGTTCGGGCTGGTCGGGAAGTCGGTCCGCAACTTGGTCAAGCATGGCCCGGACGCCATCAATGTCGCCAAGCTCGGACAAGAGCAACATCCGCTTCATGCCCCAGGCCATCCACTCCTCGTCGCCAAGCTCGTTCGCCCTCAGCAGCGATTCCATCTCGTCGACGCGCTCCCGGCCGGCCTCATAATCTCCCTCCCGCAGATCGTTGAAGACCAGGCCGTCGAGCGCCCACAGTCTTGTCTCGGCATCTCCGTTCGGATCGGCCGCGATCGTCAGCAGATAGGGTTCGATTTCCGGCCAGACCCCGAGTTCGTGGAACAATTCGTCTGTGGCAAACTGCACCAATATTCTCGCCTGACCGAGAAGCCCGAACAGACGGATGAGCAGTCCTAACTTCGCGAGGCTCCAGTTGGTCCGGATCGAACTTACGATGACCCGCTGCAGCGAGCCCAAGGCTTTCTGCTCGAAGTCCTGACCCTTTGCCGAGACGTCCGCGTTGCCGAGTATCCTCACCGCGTCGTGAATTTTTAAGCCGCTATTCCCGAATAATTCCAGCGCACCCGTTGCGGGAAGCGCGCGCAACCGGGCCGTGGCCGCCTTCGCGTCGATGTCGCACGCGGCTTGAAGCAAGGCACTGGCTTCGTCCCTTGAGAGCGCGACGTCGGCGAGGCTCAGGACCGCAATCGTTTCTCTGTCGGCCGGCGGCAAGCCTTCGAACGCGCGCCTCAGGATAATCTCTTGAGCCGTCTCGACGATATTGGTCTGCTGCTCGATATCCGTACAAAAGGCCCGAATATCGCCGCCATATTCGCGCGCCGCGATCGTCGCCGCGTTGAGCACATAAAATGGCAGGCCTCCGGTAATTCTGGATAGCCGCTCGCAATCGCCGAAATCGGCACGGCAACCAGCATCTCGAACTGCCGCCGCGATAGTGTCTTCGTCCCAGCCGTCCAGAGTCTCGGCTTGAATATCTAGTCCTGCTTCGAGTTCGGCGATGTGCCGACCCGGTTGGCTCAGCAGGACAAATCGGAGATTGGGGCCCCGTGCTACCAGCGCCTCTATATCGGCCGCGGGAATGCGGTGGCTGTTATCGATGACGACAGCCGCGTGAAGGCCGTCTTCGCCGAGCTTGATGCTCAGTGCGCTCACCATGTCCAATCCGCTCGCGCCCGGCAGAAGAATTTCGCCGAGCTTGTCGTTGGAGCGACCGAACATCTTCGCCGCCACTTCGCGTGCTACCGCTGACGCGAGCGCGGGTCCCGGCGTGTCCCCAACGTCGAGATAGGTGACCGGGAGCGCAGCATGGACCGCGGCCTCGGCCATCCAGGCGGTTTTCCCCGAGCCCGAAAGTCCCGCTATGATGCGGACGGGCTGGTCACTTAGCAGGGCGGGTTCGTCGATCTGGGCGCGATACACCGGTGGCGGCGCCGGAAGCTGCTGCATCTGGACCACGAGCTGCTCGAACAGGTCCGGCAATTCCTCGCGGGAAAAACTGTGATCCTCGCGCGGAGGCGTGCCAGCGGATGCGAGCATGACCATGGCGGCCAACTTCCAGGTCAGCGTCTCCGGCCTGAGCAACCCGAATGGCAGCTGCGCCGCGAGATCCGAGCAATATGCAGCCATACCGGCAACATTGTCGGCAGGTCGAGGCAGGCAATTGTCGGAGGGCTCAGGACCGCCTGGCCAATGCAGCTCGACATCGTCTGGCCAGTCATCCGCGGCAATCTTCTTGAGCAGGGCTGGCGACGGAGGCGCATTCGTCGCGATCACGAATCTCGCGTCGCCAGCTCGCAGGCCGTTCTGATGCTCCGCACGTATGTCCTCGAAACGCTCTAGTGCTCCTGAAATATCACTGGGATTGAGGACGACCTGCCGCGTTTTGACCTGCGCATAGATACGGGCGTCCGGAAGCTGGACTTCGATGTCCTCGTCCCGCTCGACGATGATATGTTCGGCTCCCGCCTTTCCCGCGAGGAGAAGGCACGCTGCCGCGTAAAGATGCTGGTAGAGGAAACCCCTGTGTACGGCCTCGATCCGGATGAGTTGGCGCTCGTCGAGAACGAGGAGTTCGTCGACCGGCGGCTGTGGGCGTTCTGCCTCATCCTCCGCGCGGTGATCGGCCGCATTATGACCGGAATTGTCTCCGGGATCTTCTGACGCGGTCATCGTGTCGTGAAGGCTGCGACGACCTTGTTCGTCCCGTCCATGAGCAGGCCGCACTGAATGTCGGCGACCAGGACCGTCGAATTCACCGTGATATCGGTCGGATTGCTGATCGTCGTCTTGCCATAGGGGTAGGTGGCGCGAACGACATTCGGGAGCTTCGGCACGACAACAAAGGCAATCTTGGCTTGGGGTTTGAAGGCTTGCGCTTCGGCGACGCTCATGGGGACGGTCCCGATGACGCCACCCTTGTTGGCGATGAAAAGCTCTTCGCCATAGCGCGCCGGTTCACCCTCGAAGATCGCCTTCTCGGTCCGGGTAATCTTGCTGATGGTGGCCTTCGCCCCGAAGCCATTCTGCGCGGAATAGGTGCCGGTCGTGACCTCGCTGCTCGAAATCGTCACGTCGAGGTTGCTGAGGGTGCTGGCCTTCGGACTTTCGACTTTTGCATAATAGAAGGTGTCCCAAGCGCTGAAGTTCGTATTGTCAAACAGGTAGGACTTCACCTCGAAGGCTCCGAGATCGGCATTATAGGCCAGATATTCCGCGCCTTCGATCTTCTTCGAGATGATGAGGGGGCCGGAGCCGCCCGCTGCTGCGAGCCGGGCGCGGTATGCATCGCTGGTCTCGAATTCGTCCTTCGGCGCGACGGGCTTGATGGACGCTATAGCCTGGTCGAAGGTCTGCGGTTGCACCGTGGTGCCTGTATAGGCTGTGCAGCCCGATTGCGCCTGCGCCAGTCCCGGCGCGCAGATCAGCGCCGCAGCCAGAATGATTTTCCTCATTGGTTTTGCTCCCCCTTGAGCCCGTGCAAAATATTGAGACTAACGCTCCAGGCGAACGCGCAGGCGCCGTGCGCGCTCGCGAAACGCATGTTCCCCGCCCTCGAGAATGTCGCAGACCATCTTGCGGATCGGTGCATCTTCGAGGCCGCCGCTCGCATAGGCGATCTCGGGCAAGCCATCCCCCGGATGCGGGCCGGCTGATGCAACGATGACCTGATCGGCGTCGGTGTTGATCACCAGATTGGCGTTATGCGTGACGATGATGACCTGGCGTTTCGCCTTGGCCTTGAGGAACAGGCCGACGAGTTCATCATAGATCGACTTGGGATCGAGATTTTCCTCGGGCTGATCGATGATCAGCGGCCGCTCATCTGCGTTGTCGAGCGCGAGGTATAGTAGCAGGAGTACGATGCCGCGCGTGCCCGGCGAAAGTTTGCGGATGTCGACCCCATCATAATCGACGCTGTATCGGACTTCGATATGATCGGTGCCATAGAGCCAGCGCGCGAACAGCTTGAGCCAGCCGCGGAATGCGGCGGCATCGCTGCGCTGTGCGAGAGCATGTTCGAAGAAGCTCTTCTGATATTTTTGGCGAAACTCCTTCAGCGCCTCGGTCACTTCTTCGGCGGTTCCGCTCTCCCAAACGCCGCGAAGCTCGTCATTCGCAGCCTCGAGCAATTTGCCCTCGCCGCGGAACGGGCCCTGTCGGCGAAGGTCCAGCAGATCCTCGCCGCGCTTTGCCCACTCCGCCATGTCTGCTCGGCGGGTGACAGTGAACGCAAGCTTCCCGAGCGTCCCGCCCGTCTCGTCCATTCGCGCCCGGATGGGTGCGTAAAGGTCGTTGAGGACCTGCTGTTCCGAAAACACCGCTTCGAAGATCCGCCGGTAGCTTGACTGCCTTTCCGTAGGCAGGCCCTTGGCGCGCTCCTCTGCGCCCTCATAGTCCTTCAGCTTGTCCTGCAGGACCGAGAGCAATTCGGTCTCGGTCGTGATTTTCGTCGACAGGGAATTGAACCGTTCGCGTGTTTCCTTGTCGACGTTTATGATATCGCCGAGCCGCCGGATTTCCGCATCAAGCCGGCCAAGGGGAAGTTTCGTCAGATCGGCATCGTCGGCGATGAGCGGGGTCGCTGGATCGGTGATTGCGATATCGATCCCGCGCCACCCGTCACGGTTCTTCCGGGTGGAGGACAGGTTGTCGTTGATGATGCCGTCCACATTGCCGCTGTACTGCGTCAGAAACGGGTCCCACGCCTCTCCGGCTATGCCGGCATCCTTGTGGCGCTCTTGCGCATCGCGCAGATTTTCGGGCGCCTGATGGGTCCGGAAGTCCGAAACCTCGTCCTGGACGAGTAGCAACTTCTGCTCGCGATTGGTCAGGCGCCTAACCCGTGCGCGCACCTCGTTTGCTGCCTCGGTCAGGGCCTCGAGGCGCTTGATCCGGTCCTCGCTGCCTTTGCGGACAAGCTTGCCGCGGTCATCGGTGAGCTGGATAATCTTGAGCTTCTTCTCGTCGACCTGCTTCCGAATGGCCACGATCTGAGATTGCTTCTCGAGCTCGATGTTGATCCGGTCGGACAATTCCTCGAGCTTCTGTTCTTCGCGGCGTCGCGCCTCGCGGAACCGGGCTGCCTTGAGGTCGCGAAGGTCCGCAAAATCGACGGCGCCCTCTCGCTCGGTCGGGCTGTGCGCGTCGAACACCACGCGCTCGACTTCCGACAGCAGGCCATCGGTCATTCCCTCCGGTGAGCAGAGCGATTCCACGAACTGCTGTGTCAGGTATCGAGCGCGGGCGTAGCCGTCCCATGCCGCCGCGGCATTATCGAGGCCGCGTTCGGTGACAACGCCATTGCCCCAATCGAGCTTCACCGTCGCATCGTCGAGATATTCGCTCGCCCGAACCAGGAACGACTGCATAGGGAGCTGGTCGGCATGGGCATCGCAGCCCGCTGCGATCATGTCGGCCAGCGCGGTCTTGCCGGACCCGCGCGCACCAATGATCGCGACGAGGCCCGGGTTGAGATCGATCACCGAATTGGGGGCCCACGGCGCATTCGTCAGGGTCACACGGCGGATCGTCTCGGACGGCGCAGCTGCGGGCGGCGCCTCGGTCCCGACGTAAGCGCGGCTCTCGGGATCGATGCAGGCCTGCTTCAGTCCGTCGAATGTCGCCGCACCTTTAATCCAGGTATAGCGGTCGCCATCGGGCGCGCCCGTTCGTTCCACAGAATGCCCATCGCTGCCGTGCATGCAGGGCTTGAGCCCGCCGTAGGTCTCGCAGATATGCTCGCGACTGGTTTTTCGGCCGAGCCAAAATTCACGTTGCGCCGGGCTCGACGCGAACATGATGTGAGCAAAATGTTCAATCTGCTGGCGCAAAGCCTGGTCTGCGCCATCTTGAAGTCCCGATGTCCCATCGCCCTTCGCGCCGGCGACCGCGATCAGGATATTCTCCTGCGCCCAGCTCATCCCCTTATATTCTTCACGGAGCTGATCGAAGCTTACCTTGAATTGTTCGGAGCCGTGGCGAAGCGCTGAACGATCATCGGTCAGCTCGGAATTGAGCGACCGTCCCAAGCGGATCAGCTCCGAAGGATTGCAGGCGAAGGTGTCGGTCGTGGTCTTGAAGGTCAGGCGCTGAAGGAAGCGCGTGAGCTGCTCGATATGATCGGGATCGTCGGGGCAGACGAGCAGATGGGCGTTGATCCACGACCGCGCGGTTCCCACGCTGAACCGAAGCTCAATATTCGGAAAGATCAGGTCGCAGTCCTTGAGGCGACCTTGCTCCTTGCGCGCGCGAACATCCTTGTAGAGTTCAAGCCCGTAATAGTCGGTAATACCGAGCGCACGGATCGCCGGCGTCGCACCCTCGATCGCGGCAAGATAGGCTTCCCAATCGCCCTTGAACTGGTCGTTGAAGATCGTGCCCGGGGCGTGGACGTGCGGATCCCATCGCAGCCACAACGATCCCGGTCCGATCGATTCCTCTTCCCCCACGGTCATGGCGCGGCACGCTATCGTCAACAGGGGGGAAACGGAAGTGCCGCCGCCAGATCAAACCATTTTGGATCTATTTTGTGCCGGGGCCTGCGGCCTGATCGCAGGGCGGCTCGGGCTCGCCGGAACCGCAGGACTTGCCGGCCGTTTCCCAGTGGCAACGTCCATAGGAGCTGTCATGGCAAGCGCACCGCCCGACCCGCATCCCGATTCTCCCCCGACCGGCCCCGAGCAAGTTCCGGAGCAGGTTCCCCTTCCTGATGACGACGGTCGGGAAAGTGTCGAGGACGTGCCTGACGCAGAATGATCGTCGGGCCGCTGGCTTCTCGCCTGCGCCATGGCGCCCGCATATCTGCGGAGCGGAAATGGTAAGCCCCGCTACATCTCTGCAGCGGGGCTTCCCTAGATTGCATCCGAAGATGCGATCAAATTCTGCCATTTTTTCGTCTGGACAGGTAAGTGAAACGTGCCGGGCGCGCGATGGTTCCGTGGGCTACTTCGAGGCCCGGAATTTTTTTCTATCGCCGCAGCGTGACCGCGATCGGGCAATGGTCCGAATAATGCTTCTCGCCGGGCGCATAGAGCGTCTCGCTGAACCCCGTCCGGTCAGCGGCGGCGCGCCGGTCGAGCACGATATGATCGATGAAACTGTCATAGCGCGGGTCGCAGGCCGGCGGCTGGCCCGCGTCGGCGAGCATCAGATCGGCGTTGGCCGGATCGCCATCGTCGATTTCCGTCCAGATCGCGTCGCCGGGAAGCGCGAGCCGGCGGTTCCAGTCGCCCAGCACCGCGAAGCGCTCGGGCCCGGCGGCGGCCGCGTCGATCCAGGCTTCGAGCGCCGGAATCTGGTCCTGGAATATGGGGCAGGCCTTCGCCTCGCTCCCGGAGAAGCAGCCCGACTTGAGGTGGATGCCGAGAAGGCGGATCGGTGTGCGGCCCTCGGGGCGGAGCGTGATGTCGACGCCCGAGCGAAGCTGCTCGTTGCCGCGCATCAGCGACGTCACATCGGCATGGCGATCGAAGGCCATGTCCTTGCGGATCGCAAAACCGACGGCTTGGCGGATTACCGTCTGCGACGGGAACCTGCCGCCGCAGGTGCCGCCCGGCGCGCCCTTCCGCGCTTCCATGATCACGACATATTTGGCGGGGTCGAAGACCCGCGCGGCGGCGGTCTCATTCTCGGCCTCCTGAAAGGCGATCACATCGGCGTCGAGGTCGTCGACGATGCGGCGCATCGCGGCATAATCGTTGTCATCCCTGGGGTTGCAGCCTTCGCCGTTCCTCGCGGCGAGAAATTCCAGATTCCAGCTCGCAAGCTTGAGCGGTTTCGATGGAACAGGCGGGTTTGCGGGTGCGGAGGTCGCGGGCGAGCAGGCAGCAGCCAGCAGGAGCAGGGCGGATGCGATGAGGCGGTGGGGAAGCATCCGCCGCTACTGCCGCACGCCGCCGCCGAGTGCAACTCGGCGTGCCGCGCCTTGGCGCGGCGCAGATGGCGCCGATCCCTCCGCGGCGCTATAGCGCCCGCCCGGCCGGGATCCTTCCGGCCGTTCAAGGAGATGATTTTATGAACCACGCCGAACTGTCGGACAGCGTCGCAACCGCACTTGGTCTGAGCAAGGCCGATGCGAAGAAGGCTGTCGATGCCGTTTTCGCCGCGATCACCGACGCCGCCGCCAAGGGCGACGAAGTCTCGGTGAACGGCTTCGGCAAGTTCAAGGTCAAGGAATCGGCCGCGCGTGAAGGCCGCAATCCCTCGACCGGCGAAACCATCCAGATTGCGGCTTCGAAGAAGCTGACCTTTGGCGCCGCGAAGGCCGTCAAGGATCGTCTGAACGGCTGAGCCGGTACGTCCCGCCGGCGTGCCCGGCGGGACGGCCGCGCGGCGGCATGTCGGGCGCGGCATCTGATGAGCGCGCTCTCGCCTCGCAGGCTCGGCCAGGGGTCGCACTTTTGTTTTGGCCGCGCGGCACGCTCGGCTCGCTATCCTTGCGGGGCGGCGGCTAGGCACGGGCGCGCATCGCACGCCGCCCCGCTGCGGGCTCGCCAAGAGTGCGGTTGTTCGGGCCCTGCGGGCCGGCGACATCATGATCTAGAGCGGAAGTTCCGCCTGTTTGCGCAAAGGCTCAACGAACAGCGTGTGACGCGGGGGTTCCTCGAACAGCACCTCGTTCGGCACGCTGCCGTCGAGCCAATGGTTCGCGTCGCGCCGCTGGATGATCACGCCGTGGCGCGACTGATAAGGGATGACATCGGCGCCCGCCGGGATGGTGAGGATGCGGTAGGACAGCGGCCAGTCGGCAAGTGGCGGGTCCCAGACTGCGGCGAGATAGAAGAAATTGCCGCTGTCGAGCGTCACCCGGTAGCGGTGATCGCCGGTTCCCATGCGGAACTCGGACGCCGGGATCAGGCAGCGGCGCGCCGGGAAGGCGCGGCCCTCGGCGCGCACGAAACGATAATTGATCCCGTCGTTGAACCGCGGGTCGGAACCCCAAACCGCTTTGACCATTTCGATCTCGGTCATATTGTCGGGATTGCGCCGGACGAGCGCTTGCACGCCTCCGCTCGGGGCGTCGGGATCGAAAGGGGTTGGCGCGATACCCATATGTGGAACATAATGGGAACGATGTTGAGTCGCAAGGGCGAGGGGACCGACGCGCATGTGCAATGATTATCGGCTCGAGGTAGACATCGCGTCGATCGCCGAGGACTTCGACAACCTCCAGATCAAGATCGATATGCCCGAGGGCGCACCGAACGTGCCGGCGCGCGAGGATGTCCGCATCACCGATACCGCGCCGATCGTGAGGAGCAGCGACGGCGCCGCCGCCGGATCGCTCGTCAACCGGCGCTGGAGCTGGCCCGGACAGGGCGGCAAACCGGTCTATAATGTGCGCTCGGAGCGCCGCGATCTCGGCATGCAGCGATGCCTCGTCCTCTGCAACGGTTTCTATGAGTTCACCGATCCCACCGACCCCGCGCAGAAGCGGCTCGACAAGTGGCTGTTCACGCTGAAGGACCATCGCTGGTTCTGCATGGCCGGTGTGTGGCGCGACAGCCATGTCGGCGAAGCCTTCAGCCTCCTGACCATGGACGCCGGTCCCGACATCGCACCCTATCACCATCGCCAGATCATTCCGCTCGCGCGCGATCAATGGGCCGCCTGGCTCGATCCGCGCGTTCCGGCCGAGGACATATTGAAATGGCTTCCCGAAGGCAGCCTCGAGGTGACGCAGGTATATGGCAAGCCCCCCGCGCAAGGCGCTCTTGCCTTATGACGAACGAAGAGGGGCTCGACCTGTTCGTGACGGCGCAGGAGCAAATCTATGCGCGCGCGCTCGGCGAGATTCGCCGCGGCAAGAAGTGCTCGCACTGGATGTGGTTCATATTCCCGCAGCTGGCAGGCCTTGGCCGAAGCGCGACGTCGAAGCTCTACGGTCTCGCGGGAGCCGATGAGGCGCGGGCCTATCTGGCCCATCCGCTTCTCGGCGCGCGCTATGCCGAATGCGTCGAGGCGATCCAGGACCTGCCCGCAAGCGACCCGGTGGCGGTCTTCGGCGAGGTCGACGCCGTCAAGCTGCGTTCATCGCTGACATTGTTCGAGGCCGTGAGCCGGCGGCCGCTCTTCTCCGCCGCGCTCATCCGCTGGTTCGGCGGCGAGCGCGATGAGCGCACCCTCGGCCTGCTCAGCCGCGACGACAGCATGCCGTGACGCCGACGCGTGTCAGCCGCGCGGATTGCGAAACAGCGGCAGCATCCGGTGGAGCACTTCGTCCTTGTCGAAAAAATGATGCTTGAGCGCGCCGAGAACATGCAGCGCGAGCACGACGTAAACGGCCTTCACCATCAGCTTGTGTATGTCGCCGAGCGCTTCGGCGAGATCCTCGTTCAGCGGTAGCGGAAGATTGGGCGCGGGCACGGCGCCGTAAAGCGGCACTTCGGGCGCGCCGCCCGCCGACGCTGCGGCCCAGCCGAGAAGCGGGGCGCCGATCATCAGCACATAGAAGAGGATATGGGTCGTGCGCGCGAGCAGCCGTTCCCATGACGGCATGCCGCCGGGGAAGGCCGGCCAGGGATGGCCGAAGCGCCAGCCGAGCCGGATAAGGCTGAGCGCGAGGATCGTGATCCCGACCGATTTGTGCAGCTGATAATAGCCAAGTTTTTCGCTGTCCGAGGCGTCCTCCATCCAGCCGCCAAAGGTGGCATTGGCGATGATCAGGATGGCGATCGTCCAGTGCAGGACGATCGAGACGGTGGAATAGCGGCTGTGATTCTCACGCATGATTCGCCTCGCAATAGGTCCGTCACCGGTCTTCCAATGCTTTGGCGGCTATCCTCGTTCCGTCAGCAGGACGCAGCCGTCACGATCATGAGCCCAATTTGTTTCGCTTTTACAGAGGCCGGGCGGAAGGCGCACACCGATTCCCGGCGGTTCGTCGCGGCCCGCTTGACGCGCCCTTTGACTCGGTGGAACATAAAGGGAACATTTGAGTCGATATTCCCATGAGCACGACGCCCCAATCTGCACCTCGGCCAAGTGCCCGAGATATCGACGTGCTTCGCGCGGCGGTGGCGCGTGCAGCCGCCTCGCGCGGGCCGGTCCTGCCGTTCGGCGTCGGGCCGGTCGATCATCTTCTCGCTGGCGGCGGGCTCGATGGCGCAGGCCTGCACGAGGTCGCGGGCGCCTCGGCAAGCTGGAGCGACGACGCTGCGGCAACGCTCTTCGCGGCTGGAATCGCGTCGCGCTTCGCGGCGGCGCCCGACGTGTCGGCGCTCTGGGCGCTGACGCGGTTCGATCTCTATGCCCCCGGTCTCGAACAGGCGGGGCTCGGTCCGGACCGCGTGCTCTATGCTCAAGGCAGGACCGACAAGGAACTGCTGGCGCTGTGCGAGGACGCGCTGCGCGATGGTTCGCTCGCCTGCGTCGTTGCCGAAGTGAAAGCGGCCGATCAGACCGCGACGCGCCGGCTGCAACTGGCCGCATCCGAGGGCCACACGCCGATGATCCTCTATCGCCGGTACCGGCGTTACGGCCAATGCCCGCTCGCCGATCCGTCGCTCGCGATGACCCGCTGGCGCATCGGCACCTTGTCGTCGGGCCGCCTCGCCTCGCCCGGCGTCGGGCGCGGGCGCTGGAATGTCGAGCTGGTCCGGCAGCGCGGCGGCCCGCCTTTTTCCCTCGAACTGGAGGCGTGCGATGACCAGGGTCGCCTCGCTCTTCCTGCCGCAACTGCCGATCGAGCGGTTGCGCCGGGCAGAACGGACACCGTCGCATTCGGGCACGCCGCCTGATCGGGCGCGGGCTGGTCCGCGCTTCCCCGAGCCTGTCGACGACAATCCCGGCACCTGCTCGGTACCGCGCGGCGGCGGCTGGCGTCCGGGCGCGCGCTGGGCGCAAGGCACGCACTCCGGCGGGCCGTCGCTCGACGCCCTCCCGGCGCACCAGCGACCGACGATGCGCGAGCTGGGACGGCGGAGCGAAGCTGCCGCACCGGTGTTCCGGGCGTTGCGCTCGGACGACGGAACGTCGGGCGGGATCGCTGCGCCGCTGCCGCCGCTCTGGGGCCTCCGCCCGACGATCGTCGTCGCGCGAACCGGCCAGCGTGACCTCGTGACGGCCGCCTGTCCGGCGGCGCTCGATCTCGGCCTCGTGCCCGGCATGGCGGCCGCCCATGCCCGCGCGCTGGTCTCCGATCTCGACCTACTCGACGCCGCACCCGACGCCGATCGCGCGTGGCTCGATCGCCTGGCGTTCCACGCCGCCCGCTGCTGGACGCCGACGGCGGCGGTGTCGGGCACCGACGGGCTGTGGCTCGACCTGTCGGGCACGACGCATCTCTTCGGCGGCGAAGAGCGTTTCGCGGCGCGATTGCTCGGTTTTCTGCGGCGCCTCGGTTTCACCGCGCGTGTCGCGATCGCCGGTACACCGGGCGCCGCGCACGCGCTCGCACGCTATGGCGGCGCGGGCGTGCGGATCTTGCCGGAAGGAGGCGAGAGCGAGGCGCTGGCGCCTTTGCCGCTGGCGGCGCTCCGGCTGGCGCCAGAGGCGCTCGCCGCGGCGGCACGCTTCGGGATCGAGCGGATCGCCGATCTCTACCCGATGCCGCGCGGGCCCCTGGCCCGGCGCCTCGGGCGCAGCGCGGTCGAGCGGCTCGACCAGGCGCGAGGGTTCGTACCTGAGCCGATCGTTCCGGTCGTGCCGTTCGACATGCCCGAGGCGCGCCGTTCCTTGCTCGAACCGATCGGGACCGCCGAGGCGATCGAGCAGGTCATCGCCGACCTGCTCGGCGATCTCGTGCTCGCGCTGCGCGAGCGCAGTCTCGGCGTGCGAAGCCTCGTCTTGCGCTGCGACCGGCTCGACATGGGCGCGCAGTTCGTCACCGTCGGCACGGCGCGCGCGACGCGCGATGCGAAACATCTGATGCGCCTGTTCAGGCTCCGGATCGACCGGATCGAGCCGGGGCTCGGGATCGAGACGATGGTTCTCGCGGCGCCGCAGGTCGAAGCGCTGGCGCCCGAGGCGATCGCCGCCGTGCTCGACACGGCACGCCAGGCGCCCGACCTCGCTCCGCTCGTCGATGCGCTGGCCGGCCGCGCCGGCGATGCCGCGCTGTTCCGCCTGTCCGCGATCGAAAGCGATGTCCCCGAGCGCGCGATCGCGCGCGCCGGGCCTTTGGCCAAGCCCGCCGGCTGGCCCGTCTGGCCGCGGCCGATCCGGATGCTCGCGCGGCCCGAGGCGCTGTCGGGCGTCGTCGCCTTGCTTCCCGACCACCCTCCGCGCCGCTTCGCGTGGCGCGGGCGGAGCTATGCGGTGGTCGCAGGCGATGGCCCCGAGCGGATCCATGGCGAATGGTGGCGTCGTCCCGGCGAGATGTGGGCGGTTCGCGACTATTTCCGGGTCGAGGCGACAAGCGGCGAGCGCTTCTGGCTCTTCCGCCGCGGCGACGCGATCACCGACAAGACGGGTGACCTCAGCTGGTACATGCATGGCGTGTTCGGATGACGGACCCCGTTACGACCTATGTCGAACTCTACGCCACGAGCCATTTTTCCTTTCTGCGGGGGGCCTCTTCGCCCGAGGAATTGTTCGCGACCGCCGCTGCCCTCGGCCATTCGGCCCTCGGGCTTTGCGACCGGGGCAGTGTCGCCGGCATGGTGCGCGGCCTGTCTGGACAGGAAGCAACCGGCGTCCGGCTGATCGCGGGGACGCGCGTCGACCTCCGCGACGGTCGCTCGATCCTCCTCTATCCGACCGATCGCGCGGCCTGGTCGCGGCTGACCCGGCTGCTTTCCTTGGGGAAGGCGCGCGGCGGCAAGGGCAATTGCTGGCTCGACTGGCCCGACGTCGCGGCCGCGGCCGAGGGCCTCGTCGCGATCCTCCTGACCGGTGAAGCCGACGAGCGGGCGCGGCTCGATCTCGCCGAGCTCAGCGGCGCCTTCGGCCCGCGCGCCTTTCTCGCGCTCGCGCTGCACCGCCGGCCCGGCGATTTCGCGCGGCTTCGCGCGCTCGATGCGCTGGCGCAGGAAGTGGGGGTACGGAGCGTCGCGCTCGGCGACATCCTCTACCATGCGCCCGAACGGCGCCCGCTGCAGGACGTGCTGACCGCGATCCGCGAGAAGACGACGGTCGATGCACTCGGGTTCAAACGCGAACGCTTCATGGACCGGGCGTTGAAGAGCCCGGCCGAGATGGAAAGGCGCTTCGCGCTCTTCCCCGACGCGATCGCGGCGACCGCCGACATCGCGGCAGCCTGCCGCTTCGACCTTGGCGAGATCCGCTACCAATATCCCTACGAGCAGGTGATGGAGGGCCGCACCGCGCAAGAGGCGTTAGCGGCGTTGACCGAGGAAGGTGCGAACCGGATGTTTCCGGGCGGCGTGCCGCCTGCCTATCGGAAACAGATCGCGCATGAGCTGCGCCTGATCGGCGAGCTCGGCTACGCGCCCTATTTCCTGACCGTCAATTCGATCGTCGCCGAAAGCCGGCGCCGCGGCATATTGTGCCAGGGCCGCGGGTCGGCCGCGAACAGCTGCGTCTGCTTCCTGCTCGGCGTGACCTCGATCGACCCGATCAAGCATGAGCTGCTCTTCGAGCGCTTCGTGTCGGGCGAGCGCAAGGAGCCGCCCGATATCGACGTCGACTTCGAGCATGAGCGGCGCGAAGAAATCATCCAGTGGATCTACGAGACCTACGGCCGTCATCGCTCCGCGCTGACCGCCGTGGTCACGCGATACCGAACCCGTGGCGCGGTCGCCGAGGTAGGGAAGGCGCTTGGGCTGCCGCGCGACCTCACCAAGATGCTCACCGGCCTCGTCTGGGGCTGGTCGGTCGACGGCATCCCCGAGGAGCGCATTGCCGAGCTGAACCTCAACGCCGGTGATTACCGACTGCGGCTGACGCTCGATCTCGCCCGGCGGCTGATCGGGACGCCGCGGCATCTCTCCCAGCACCCGGGCGGCTTCGTACTGACCGAGGAGCGGCTTGACGATCTTGTGCCGATCGAGCCGGCGCGGATGGAGGACCGCCAGATCATCGAATGGGACAAGGACGATATCGACGTTCTGAAATTCATGAAGGTCGACGTGCTGGGCCTCGGGATGCTCGGCTGCATGAACCGGGCGTTCAACCTGCTCGCCGAACATAAGGGGATTTCGGTCGGCATGGCCGACCTGCAGGAGGACGACCCGGCGGTCTATGGCATGATCCAGAAGGCCGATACGCTCGGCGTCTTCCAGATCGAGAGCCGCGCGCAGATGTCGATGCTCCCGCGCATCAAGCCCAAATGCTTCTACGATCTCGTGATCGAGGTCGCGATCGTCCGCCCCGGTCCGATCCAGGGCGACATGGTCCATCCCTATTTGCGAAGGAGGGAGGGCAAGGAGAAGCCCGAATATCCGAAGCCCGAGCTTCGCGCCGTGCTCGAGAAGACGCTGGGCGTGCCGCTGTTTCAGGAGCAGGCGATGAAGGTCGCGATCGTCGGCGCCGGCTTCACGCCGGTCGAGGCCGACCAGCTTCGCCGCGCGATGGCGACCTTCAAGCTCACCGGCGGCGTGTCGCATTTCTACGACAAGCTCGTCGGCGGCATGGTCGAGCGGGGCTATCCCAAGGATTTCGCCGAGCGCACCTTCAAGCAGATCGAGGGCTTCGGCTCCTATGGCTTTCCCGAGAGCCACGCCGCGAGCTTTGCCAAGATCGCATACGCCTCCTGCTGGATGAAGCATCATCATCCGGACGTCTTTTGCGCGGCCTTGCTCAACGCCCAGCCGATGGGCTTCTACGCGCCCGCGCAGATCGTGCGCGATGCCCGGAATCACGGCGTCGAGGTGCGTCCGGTGTCGATCAACGACAGCCATTGGGACTGTACGCTGGAAAGGAGCGACGGGCGCTATCTCGCGGTTCGCCTCGGCTTCCGCCAGGTTCGATCGCTCGCGAACATACATGGTGCCGCGATCGTCGGGGCGCGCGGCGATGTGCCCTACGACTGCGTCGAGGATGTATGGCGGCGCGCCGGCGTGCCGCGCGCCGCGATCGAGCGGATCGCCGAAGCGGATGGATTTGCCTCTCTGTCCGAGGACCGGCGGCAGGGGCTGTGGAAGGTCCGCGGCCTCGGCGAGGCGCCGCTGCCGCTCTTCGCGGCCGCCGACGCGCGCGAGGCGAACTTCTCGCCCGAAGGGCTCGAACCGCCGACCGCGCTTCGGCCGATGACCGAAGGACGCGAGGTGGTGGAGGATTATCGCACGCTTCAACTGAGTTTGCGCGCGCATCCCCTGAGTTTCCTGCGCGAGGAGCTGGACCGGATGGGGATCGTCCGCTGCGCGGATCTCGGCTCGATCCGCGATGGCCGGAATATCGAGGTCGCCGGGGTGATCCTCGTGCGGCAACGGCCCGGCTCGGCGAAGGGCGTGCTGTTCGTCACGATCGAGGATGAGACTGGTATCGCCAACGGCATCCTCTGGCCCGATCGCTTCGACATCTATCGGCGCCAGGTCATGGCGGCGTCGATGATCGCGATGCGCGGCCGCGTCCAGAAGGAAGGCGAGATCATCCATGTCATCTGTGACCGGATAACCGACCATGACGCGATGCTGCGGCAGGTCGGGCGCAGCTCGCTTTCCATTGCGCCGGGACGCGGGGACGGGGCGCGGAACGGGGGCGGGCCCGACAGCCGCGAGCCTGCGTTGCGCGTCCGGAGCCATGACTTTCACTGATGGTGGCCAAATGCTCCGGTTGCAGGACCACTCCCTCCTTGGCTGCCTGACTGCGGGCCTCGGCTCGCCTCATGCCGTCAACCCCCTGCGGGGGTTCGCCCTCGCGTACCGCTCGGTGACGGCGGCTCGCGGGCCCTTCGGCTGGCGCCATCGGGGATGGTCCCGAGCAACCCAAGGAGACACGACATGGCCACCATCGCAAATCTCACCGTCAAGGCCGACGGCAGCTTCGAAGGCACGCTGACGACCCTTCTGGTCACCGCGCCGATCGCGATCGTCCCGAACGGCCGCAAGGTGAAGGACAATGAGCCCGACTTCCGCGTGATCGCGCGCAAGAACGGCTACGAGGTCGGCGCCGGCTGGACCCGCACGTCGCAGTCGAACGGCACTGAATATGTCTCGGTCACCCTCTCGGCCCCCGAATTCGGCACGATCTACGCGAATATCGCGAACGCGCCCGGCGACGATCCGATGAAGAAGGTGCTTATCTGGAACCCGCCGAGCTGACCCCAGCGGCCCCGCCTTCGGGCGGGGCCGTCATTTTTCCTGCGTGAGTTTCGCCAATCGGCGCGGAAGCTCCGAGGCCAGCTTGCGCTGCTGGAACGGCGAGGCCTTCTTCCAGCTCCGGCATTCGGGCTGGGTGCGGCCGCAGCCGCGGCACCAGCCCGTCCGACCGTCGAACGCACATAATTCGATGCAGGGCGAACGCATCGCTCAGTTGCACTCGATCGTGACGTGACGCAGCTCGTGGACCGGCGCGAGGCGCTCGCGGATCGCCGCGCCGGTGAGACCGGCAGGCCCGGCGACGCTGACGATCGCGGCATGCGCGTCGGGTCCGAGGCGCCATACGTGAAGATCGACGATCCGGGCATCGCCGGGCGCCTCGACCAGCTCGCGGACTTCCTCCGCCACATGATCGTCGCTCCGGTCGAGCAGGACCGCGGCCGTGTCGCGCATCAGGCTCCACGACCAGCGCGCGATCACGATCGCGCCGACGATCCCCATTACGGGGTCCATCCACACCCATCCGAGATAGCGACCCGCAAGCAGGGCTGCGATGGCGAGCACCGACGTCAACGCATCGGCAAGCACATGCACATAGGCCGAGCGCAGATTATTGTCGCCGCTCTGCGCCATTGGCCCATGGTTGTGATGATGATCGTCGCCATGGCCATGGCCATGGCCATGACCATGGTGATGTCCGTGCCCGTGACCATGATGATGCCCGCCCGACAGCAGGAAGGCGCTCGCAATGTTTACGCCAAGGCCAACCGCCGCGACGACAGTCGCCTCGAGAAAAGCGACGTTGGTCGGATTGAACAGTCGCGACACCGCTTCGACGCCGATGCCGAGCGAAACAAGCCCAAGCGCCATCGCCGAGGCAAAACCGGCGAGATCGCCGACCTTGCCGGTTCCGAAGCTATAGGCCGCGTTGTGCGCATTGCGCTTCGCATAACCATAAGCGATCGCCGCCACGCCGAGGGCACCGGCATGCGTCGCCATGTGGAAACCATCGGCGAGCAGCGCCATCGATCCCGTGATGTAGCCGGCGATGATCTCGCCGACCATCATCAGCGCGGTCAAAACGACGACGAGCAGCGTGCGCCGGGCATTCTCGTCATGTGACGCGCCCAGGAACATATGATCGTGGACACGCGCGTCCGCGATGGAGGTAGTGGCCATTATGCGATCCTATTTGCTGTAGCGGCGGATAACGGTGAGCAACTCCTCGGCACCGGCCGCGCGCTCGGCGTCGGTCAGCCCCGGGCGCGAGACATGCTCCTCGAGATGATCGGAGATCACTTCCTCGATGAGCCCGGCGACCGCGCCGCGGACCGCCGCAACAAGATGCAGGACTTCGGCGCACGGCGCTTGCGACTGGAGCGCTCGCTCGATCGCGCCAACCTGTCCGCTGATGCGGCGGACGCGCGCAATGAGTTCGGAATTATCGCCTGAAAGATGTGCCATAGGGATACCCCCTACCCCTACCTAGGGTAAAAAGGCAAGCGGCGTCGTTCGGAAGGCAAGGTTGCCAACTGAGTGGGGTTTAGCTTCCGTCCCCGGCGGAGGCGGCTTTGGCCTTTGCGGGATCGGGTACGACCTCTCGGAAAACGTCGTTCATCCAGCCTTCCCGCTCACCGATATGCTTGTCCCAGAAGCCGCGCATCGCCTCGAGTCGCTTCTCGGCGAGAAACGGCTCGGTCAGATGTTCGAACATATTGTGCTGGGGAACGGGGACGGGGGAGGCGCGCCAGACGCCGAACAGCACGACCGACAGCGTCTGGAATACCGCGAACAACAGATAATGCGCGCGGTCGAGATCGTGGATGCTGAGGCCTGACCGGAGCCCCTTTGCCTGCGCGCGCGAAAAGGCGTCGGCAGCATGCGCGATGCTCTTGTTGCGCAGCGCCTTGATCTCGGGAAGCGGCGGCCTCGCGAGCAGCTCGTCCAGTCGGTCGAAAAAGTCCTCGCCAATCAGGTCGCCGCGCGCCCGATTTTCGGGAGCGACCCCCGACAACAGGTCGAACAGCTCATGTTCCATACGCGCCTGGTCGAACCCTTCGGGTCCCGACAGGCTGAGGTTCACCCGCCGCGCCTTGTTCGGATTGGCGGCCATTTCGGCGGACAGCCGCTCCAGCTCCGCCGCTTGCAAGGCTTCATAGTCATAAGGCAGCGCGTCGCGGCACACGAAATTCTCGCGTGTCATGAGCTCGCGTGCCGCGCGCATCTCATCGACGATCCGCGGGAGTGAGATCACAGCTTTCTTCGGCTGGTTCGCAGGTGCCTTTTCGAGCAGCCGGGTGATGGAGATGACCTGTCCGGCAAGATAGCCGCGGTCGAGCATCATCGCGATCAGCGGCGCGGTCGAGCCTCGGGTGCCGTCGTCATCAGCGAACTGCCGCGCCTCATTCGCCGTGCGCCAGGCTATGTCGAACCACATCATGTCGGCGAACTGCCCGGCGAGCGATGCGTCGGGATCGCGCTCGAACAGCTCGGACCAATGCTGGAGTGTATCGCGAAACGCCTCGAGCAAGGCCTTGTCGCTGACGTCGCAGGCGTCGATCGGATAGTGGAAGATGGATGGATGCTCGCGTTCGGGGACCGCCGGAGCAGCCTTGGCGCTCGGCGCCGCCGCCTTGTCGTCGCTACCCGCGACGTCTTGCGGCTCCATCACGCAGCTGCCTTTGCGTCGAATGCCTTCACGCGCTTCCGCGCCTTGCGGGCGCGCTTGCGCATTCGCGGCAGCGCGTCGATCGCCGCGCAGAAATCGGGATCGTTCACCTTATTGGCGGGAAGGTCCCGATAGGGCTTCATCGCCTTGAGATAGCGCTTGCGCAGCCACAGATATTTGCGCGCGACACGCGGGTCGGCATGCTTCAACCCCTTTCGGATCAACCGTGCCATCCGGCCGAGATAGTCCGGATAGGCGTCATGTTCGCAGCCCATGGCCTCGACCACCTTGTCCCAGGAGAGGTAGTCGATGAACAGCCAGCCGTCCTTGTCCTCATCCAGAAAGGACCGGACATAGCGCTCTTCCTGCGGCCCCGAATGCTGGGGTTGCCTGTAGGTGCGCGCCATCCTGAGCACCTCGCGGTCGACGATCACGCGGGGAAAGCATGCGGTGCGCGATTCCAGCTCATAGGCTTTGACCATTGCCGGCCCGACAATGTGCCGCTTGTCGTGAAGCAATTTCCCGACCGTCACGGCGCCGCGCAGCAGATAGCCGCGATCGGCGAGGAGCACGACGGTGCGGGCGATCGCATCGATCATCCAGAAGACTGCTGATGTCTCTTCGACCTTGTAGGACAGGACGAGCGAATCCGAGAATTGCGTCACCCGCTCGCTCTTCGAAAGGCCGGGCTCGACCGTCTGACCCACCTCGTCGAGTGCCGCGACGAGGCGTTCGAGCGCCGTCGCGTCGCGCTCGGTCTCGGCCACAACCTCCTTGAAGGCAAGGAAGTCGAGAAACAGGATCAGGCGCTGCTCATAGGCGGGCGCTTTTGTCTTTGCAGGTTTAGCCAAGGTCGAGCCCCTGTCTTTGGCGGGTGCCGGTTGAACTTGTTATATAGCGATTGTTTCGCGCGCCAAGGAGGGCGACGAGGAGCCTGGAGACCAAGCCGGACATTTCGAGGGTGAGGTTTGGCCCCCCGCCCACGCCATGAAGCGCAAAGCCGAGCGGCTCGCCCATGTAGAGGCCTTCGTGGATCATCGGATTGCGCATCGCCGCCACCTCTACCCCGCCCGCTGCAGCCGGATCTGCCCATGGGGGAACCGGCACCCCGAGCCAGTCGCACATCCAAGCGATGCGCTGCCCATGCGACAAATTCCTTGCTGGAGGGTTCAAAGACTTCGCAAGTGCAAAGCAGGCATCGAGCGCGGTATAAAGATACAGAAAGCGTTCGAACTGTAGATGCTGCGGGTTCTGACTCAGGAACAGGGCATGGACTGCGGCGACCCAGATGCGCGCTCGCTCAGGCATTGCGAGATTGTCGAGCCAGAATGCCTCCGCGAGTTCGATCGATTTCTCCAGGCTGCCACCCAGTAGAACGAAGTCTACGAGGACATCGGGCTCGACCGGCGTCGAGTCGAGAAACCCGGCCTCGGTGATCGTGAACCGCATTCCCTTGAAAAACGACAGGCTCCACACATGAAAGTTCACCGGGTCGAGGTCCGGCGCGGTGGCATGGGTGATGTCGTGGGTCTTCGGGAGACTGAAAACCCGGGCGGGATAGGGGCGGGTGTTAAGCCCCCCGCCGAGATGGGAAACCTCCCTGAACGGCGAATAGATCCACTTGCCCTCGCGCCATTCGTCCTCGTTGACGTTCTTCACCATATCGTCGAGCCCATCGCGGGTCGCGATCGACACCGGTCCAACCGTGATATCGAGCGGCCGCGGATAATATCCGAACTCACTGCGCTGACCTGCCATTGCGTCATTCTCCCTGTTCTTCGCGCACGCCGGGGCGACGGAGCCCGCAGATTATGGTCCGGGAGGAAGGCGCAAGGGCCTCTCGTCCCCCGCGAAACCGTACCCGCTCTCGATAGCCGCTGGTCCCTGGGCGCGGAGCCGGGCCTCCTTCAATCAACCCGTGAAGGGTCCGCTACGCTTCGCGTGCGGCCGCAGCCTTGCTGCGGTGATTGCGGCCCGCACCCGGCCGGCGGGGCGACTGTCGAGCGGGAACGGTCCCGCTCCGAAAGGACAGGAGCCAAACCCATGCCGCTTTCCACCGCTCAATCGCTCGGCTGGAGCCTCGCCCGCACGATGATGACGATCATCGTCCTTATCGAAACGACAAAAGGCTATGCGGTGATGCCCATCGAAGAGTTCGACGGCGACCCCGAACACATCGTGTGCGAATATGACCCGTTCAACCGCTGAACCCGCAAAATTTGCCCCGCGATGGTTCCAGTTCCGGTTCCGTCGCGGGCGGCTGTCTGCTAGATTGACGGTGCAGACCGCGCTGTGGTGGTGGTGGAGAGCGCGTCCCCAAGGAGGACGCTCGTGACTTTCATGCTTATCCTCGGCGCTGCCGCAGGCCTCTATCTCATCTGGCTTCTGTTCCGGCTGGCGGCCCTCGCGCTGCCGCTTGGCACCGGCATTGCTCTCGCCTTCGAGCTTCAGGACCGCGGCTATGGCATTGGCGCTGCCCTTGCGATGGCATTCCTGGCGGGGATCCTGCTCCATCTTGCTGGACGGCACCTCTACGCGCACGGCGGATCGACATTGCTGCGAGCCTGTGTCGCAATGCTCTTCCTCCTCCCGGCGGGGGTCGCAGGCTATTATGGCATGACGGGGATCGTGCGGCTCTTCGCTACGGAGGGCATGCTGGTGGCGATCCTGCCTGTGCTCGCTGCCGTCGTCGCCGCAGTGGCGGCGGTCCGGGGACTTGACGGGTCTTCGGTGGATGCAATCGGTGTCGGTGACCGGGAATGTGACGATCGCGCATCCGCGATCCCGGCCTCCGCTTCGCCCGCTTCCGACCGCCTCTGAGTCCTTCGCTCCCGCCGCAGGAACACGGTCTCTTCCCTGCGCGATCTGCCGGCAAGCCGCTGCGCTGAGCCCGCTGGCCGCAACGGCGCTCCCGATTTTCTTCCCCCGGCGTGCCGCCGTTCCTCGCGGACCAAGAAAATCGCTGCGCTGCCGTCCTCCGCATGCGCTCCGGGCCTGCGGCTGCGGCGCGGCCTCCTTTCCGGCCACCGATGCGCATCGAGACCGCGATCCTGCGGCTCGAACGCAAGGAAAGGACTTCAACATGGCCAAGATCGGAACCTTCAAGAAAGCGAAGGGCGAATATCGGGGCGCAATCGCGAGCCTCGCCCTCTCGGTCGACGCGGTTCGCATCGTCCCCGAGGACAATCCCAAACCCAGCGCTCCGACCCACCGCATCTATGTCGGCGACGTCGAGGTGGGTGCGGCCTGGGAGAAGACCAGCCAGGACGACCGCACCTATCTCTCGACCAAGTTCGACGACCCGAGCTTCACCGCGCCCTTCTTCGCGCAGCTCTTCGAAGGAAGCGACGGCGATTATGACCTCGTCTGGACCCGTCCCCAGCGGCGCGACTGATCGAGTATCGCCGCCCGGCCGCAAGCCGGGCGGCGATACTCTCATTTTGAGGCTTTTCGCGCGGGGATTCTCCGCCGCAATGCGTTACGATGATCCTTTGCATGCCGCTAACCATGTTCCAGCCGATGCGGGCAAGCTGCTGATAGGCTTTGCTTTCATTCCTGAAGATCAGCCGGAGGTGCGAATGGATCAGGTCGTCGATTGGCAATCGCCATATTTTCCGAGAATATTCGAAACATATGATCGCGCCGATTTCGCGCAGGAGTTCCTGCGCCGAAGCCCGGCGTACCGCCGCGCCTATCGTTCGGCCGCGTTGGCGCCGACGCGGCGCCGCACCGCGCGCCTCGCGGGGCTCGCGCGACGATGGGGGTTGGTCTTTCGCCCTGGACCCTGACCGATCCGTTACTGACTCCCCTGCGCTTTGGCAGCCCGAGGCCTGCGCGCATGTCGCCATCGCCGAACCGGCGCCCGACGGCTTCGCCGCGCCGCGGCTCGCCGAGCTCATCGCCTCGGCGGACATCGCCTCCGAGATCATCCTGCCGGGCGAGTGGCATCTTGTGTTCGTGGCCGACGGACGGCGCTTCCGCCTCTGGCTTCGCCGCTTCCTCGCCGATGAACGGCTCGCCTATGTAAATCCGGCCGATCCGCACAGCGAGCTGCGGATGGCCGTGAGCCTCGCCGTACAGCGCCGCTTCTCGGCGGGCGTCACGACGCATCGCTTCCTGCGGGGAGGCGCCCCCGGACCATCCGAGCGCTGGCGTCTCATCCAGTGGCTGCGGCTCCTCGACGCCTCCGCCGAGGGGCGTTCGGCGCGCGACATCGCCGCCGCCCTCATCCTTGACGATGCCCAGGATTTCTCGGCCGCCGACTGGGACGGATCGAGCGAGCGCCGTCGCATCGCGCGCTGGCACCGCGCCGCGATCGCGATGCGCGACGGCGGCTATCAGGAGCTGCTCGGCGCCGCCTGATCGGGACATTCCGCGCGTCGTCACTTTGTCCGTTCCCAAATCGCGTCCCGATTTCCGAATGTCGCCGCCTCTCCGCCGGAGCCCGCCACGGGACCCGGCGCTGCGAACGGAGGCCCCTCTTGAGCGACATGCACACCCCCATTTCGCCGCGCTACCTCAAGACGCCCGACGCTGCGCTGCACCTCGGCCTGTCGAGCCGGACGCTCGAAAAACATCGCTGCTTCGGAACGGGTCCCGAATACCGAAAACTCGGCGGGCGGATCGTCTACGCGATCGCTGATCTCGACGCCTGGGCCGAGATCGGCCGCAAGAAGTCGACATCCGATCCCGGCAAGGGCGTCGTCCATCCCGCGCGCCCGGTCCGCCGCTGATGCGCTCCGCCCAGAACATCCCGCCCGCTCCCGGCGTGCAGCCGGTCGCGGCGACCGCGAGCGGTCTCACCGACCTTGAGCTGACCTGGATCGAGCAGCGGCTCGAGCATTGGCTGCGCTTCGGCCGCGTCGCCGCCGAGCGCATCGTCAGCCGCCGGACGCGCATCGTCTCCTTCCGGCCCGAGGCCGTCTTCGGCTTCGTCCGTTGGGGCGCGAACGATTTCGGCACGATCTTCTCGAGCATCTCGGTCATCGCGGCGCCCGCGCCGCGCGCCCCCTTCGCGACGCATCCCTACGTGCGCCCCGGCGGCGACATCCTGCTGCGCGTCGACGGTTGGCCGAGGGTCCAGCAGGTTCTCTCGGCGATCGATGCGATCGAGGCCGCCGGGCTCGATCCGTGCGAGACGGCCCCCGATCATTGGCGCCACATCGGCAGCCACATCGCCGACGGACTGCCGTTCCGGCCCTATGGTCCGGAGCGGCACCGCGCCTGGCTCCAGCGCAAGGCGATCGCGCCATGAACCGCCGCTGGTTCCGCGCGACCGCGGCGAGCGCTACGCTCTTCGCGGCGCTGTTCGTCGCCGCGGCAGCGCTCGCGCCGCAACCGCGCCTCATCTGGAACGCGAGCCCGAGCGTTCCGATCGGCTTCTACCGCGTCGATGTCGGTGCCGAGCCCGCGGTCGGCGACCTCATCCTCTTCCACCCGCCCGAGGCGGTCGCGGCGCGTCTCGCGGTGCGCGGCTATGTGCCGCGCGGCGTGCCGCTCCTGAAGCATATCGCTGCCGGCGAAGGCGCGCTCGTCTGCCGCAGCGGCACCTTCGTGACGATCGACGGCGCGCCGGCAGCACGCGCGCGGGACGCGGACCGCCTCGGGCGGCCGCTGCCGCGCTGGCTCGGCTGCCATCGCCTGCGCCCCGGCGAACTGTTCCTCCTCAACCCCGCGCCCGACAGTCTCGACGGCCGATATTTCGGACCGCTCCCCGACACCGGCGTCGTCGGCGTCGCGCACCCGCTGCTCGTCCGCGATGCGCCCGGCGCGCCGCTGCGCTGGCGCCGTGACGCCGATCGCTCCGCATTCACCCCCGAAGGAAAGGATATGTCCTCATGATTATCGGAAGCTTTCAAACCGCTGGCGACGGCTATGCCGGACAGATCCGGACGATGCTGCTCGATGCGATGATCGCGATCGTTCCGGCGAAGCCGAACGACGCGGAAAATGCACCGGCCTGGCGCGTCCTCCTCGTTGAAGCCGACACCGGCGTCGAGATCGGCGCAGGTTGGGAACGCCGCAGCGAACGCGCCGGCTCCTATATCGCCCTGCAGATCGACGACCCGGCGCTCGCGGTTCCGCTGCGCGCCAATCTGCTCCGCTCGACGCAGAACGAGGATGAATATCATCTCCTCTGGACGCGTCCCGTCCCACGCGAACAAGCGTGAGCATCATGCATCCGGCTCGCTCGGCGCGCGTCCGCGCCGTGCGCCTCGCCTTGCTGCTGTTCTGCTCGGCGAGCGCCGCCCCGGACCGGGCATGGGGCGCGGCACCGGCGGAAGCGCCGACGGCCGCGGCCCACCCCTATGCCGCCCATGTGGCGGAGGCATCGCAACGCTTCGGCGTTCCGGAGGTCTGGATATGGCGCGTGATGCATGTCGAGAGCCGCGGCAAGCCGCGGGCGCTCTCGCATGCCGGTGCAATGGGCCTGATGCAGATCATGCCCGCAACCTGGGCGATGCTGACGGCGCAGCACCGTCTCGGGTCCGACCCCTTCGACGTGCGCGCCAACATCCTCGCGGGCGCGGCCTATCTGCGCGCGATGTGGGACCGATATCGCGACGTTCGCCTCATGCTCGCTGCCTATAATGCGGGCCCCGGCCGCGCCGACGCCTATACAGCGGGACGGCGCGGCTTGCCCGCCGAGACGGTCGCCTATGTCGCAGCCATCGCACCCGGGCTCGGTGCGCCGGCTGCTCCGTCAGCGACGATGGCGCGGACGGCCGAACCGCCGAGCTGGCGCAGCGCGTCGCTCTTCGCCGAGCAGCGATCGGACACGCCGGCTGCAACTTCGGTGCAGCGCGGCGACGCCGCGGCTGCAGGGCCGTCGCATTCCGCGCTTGCTCCCTCGCCCCTCTTCGTCCCGCTTTCCGGGAACAATCGGTGATGGTCGTCCTGGCGATATTTGCTGGAGTGCGCGGGTCCATGGATAGGCACTGCTTTGCGTTCAGAAGGGGTTCGGGGGGATGGCAAGATAAAAGACCTGCCAGCTCGCTGGCAGATTGTGGTTGGATTACAGCGCTTTATGCGTATGGCACCCCCCTCCGGCTGCCATATCGACCTCTGGATTTCCGAGGCAGAACAAGCGCTTACGATATGGCACCGGCGCCGTGAGCGGCGACGAGCATGATTTTCGGGTGCGACCGGGAAGGGGGCGCGACGCTGGTTCGGGATCGGCGCGGCGCGGGAAAAGGCTCGCGGCGCAGGTGCGCAAGGCAGCCGCCCGCTCGGGTTACACCCGCTCCCGTCGTGGCGGCGGCGGTCGCAGCGGGACCGGTCGGCACGGCCGCGGCCGCGCCGCGCTTGCGACGATGCGGCGGGGTCCCGCGCAGCGCCGCGTCACGGTCATGGCGCGCATCGTCCGGCATAAGGGCGCGCAGTTTCGCTCCGCGCCGCTCGCACGGCATATCGCTTATCTCGAACGCGACGGCGTCACCCGCGATGGACGCGATGCCATGATGTTCGATGCGTCTGGAGACGCCGCCGACCGCGAGGCCTTCGCCGATCGCTGCGCCGACGATCGCCATCATTTCCGCTTCATCGTCAGCCCTGAAGATGCCGAGCGGCTCCAGGACCTTCGGACCTTCACCCGCGATCTCATGGGCCGGCTGGAGAAGGATCTCGAGACCCGGCTCGACTGGGTGGCGGTCGATCACTGGAACACCGACAATCCGCATATCCATATACTCGTGCGCGGCGTCGCCGAGGACGGAAGCGACCTGGTCGTCGACCGCGCCTATATGTCGGAAGGCGTGCGCGGACGGGCGTCGGAGATCGCGACCCTCGAACTCGGTCCGCGAAACGAACAGGAGATCGACGCGAGCCTCGTGCGGGAGACGGGCGCCGAGCGTTGGACCGGGCTCGACGCGCGCCTGCGCGAACGCGGCGGCGAAACGGGGATCGTCGATCTTCGTCCCGACCCAAGCTCGCCGCCGGGCCGCGATCGGCATCTCATCGGACGTGCGGCGAAGCTCGAGGCGCTTGGGCTCGCGACGCGCCTTGGACCCGGCATATTCGAGATCGATCCGCGCGCCGAAACCATATTGCGCGACCTCGGCGAGCGAGGCGACATCATCAAGGGCGTCCACCGCGCCATGCGCATGCAAGGGCTCTCCTTCGACGCATCGAGGCTCGCCCTTCACGGCGAGGCGGAGCGTTCGGGCCTCGTCGGGCGGCTGGTCGCACGCGGCCTCGACGACGAGCTTGCCGGCTCCGCCTTCGCCATCGTCGACGGGACCGATGGCCGGACCCATCACATCAAATTCTCTGATCTCCAATGGACCGGGGACGCGAAGCCGGGCGCGGTCGTCGAGCTGCGGCGCTGGGAAGGACGCGACGGCGGCGAGCATCTCTCGCTCGCCCTGCGATCGGACCTTGCGGTCGCCGACCAGATATCCGCGCGCGGCGCAACCTGGCTCGACCGCGAGCTGGTCGCGGCGAGGCCCACGGCAGGAACGTCGGGATTCGGCATCGATGTTCGCCGCGCCATGGCAGCACGCGCCGAGTTTCTCGCGAGCGAAGGCCTCGCGAGCCGTCAGAACGGCAAGCTCGTACTGGCGCCGGATCTCATCGAAACGCTGAAGCGGCGTGACCTCGAGGCGGCCTGCGAAACCATCGCCGCGCGCACCGGGCTCGCGCATCGCCCGCCGGCCACCGGCGACGCGGTGAGCGGGACCTACCGCGAGCGCGTGTCGCTCGCCTCGGGGCGCTTCGCGATGATCGACGATGGGCTTGGCTTTCAACTCGTGCCCTGGCGCCCGGCGCTCGACCGGCACCTCGGGCAGCATGTCACCGGCACCGCCACCGCGGGCGGCATCGACTGGAGCCTTGGCCGCAATCGCGGGATCGCGATCTGAGAAAGGATGAACGATGAGCGACAGGATATTATGGGGCCAGATCTTCGCGGTGCTGCTGATCGTCCTCGCGGCGGTCTGGACCGCGACCCAATCGACGGCGGAAGCGCTCGGATTTCAGGCGGCGCTCGGCGCTCCCTGGTTCCGCATCGGTGACTATCCCGTCTATCCGCCGCCAGCCTTCTTCTGGTGGTGGTTTGCGTTCGACGCCTATGCGCCGCCGATCTTCTACCGCGGCGCCGCGATCGCCGCGTCGGGCGGGCTGCTGTCGGTTGTCGTCGCGATCAGCATGTCGGTGTGGCGTGCGCGCGAGCGCCGGCGGGCCGAGACCTATGGATCGGCACGCTGGGCGCAGGACCGCGAGATACGGGCTGCCAACATGCTGGGCCCCGATGGCGTCATTCTCGGGCGCATGGCCGGAACCTATCTGCGCCACGATGGCGCCGAGCATGTCCTCTGCTTCGCGCCGACCCGATCCGGGAAGGGCGTCGGCCTCGTGGTGCCGACCCTGCTGACCTGGCCGGGGAGCTGCATCGTTCATGACATCAAGGGTGAGAACTGGCAGCTCACCGCGGGCTTTCGCGCAAAGCATGGCCGGGTGCTGCTCTTCGATCCGACGAACCCCGCATCGGCGGCCTATAATCCGCTCCTCGAAGTCCGGCGCGGCGCGTGGGAAGTGCGCGACGTGCAGAATGTCGCCGACGTGCTGGTCGATCCCGAAGGAAGCCTCGAGCGTCGAAACCACTGGGAGAAGACCAGCCACGCCCTGCTCGTCGGCGCGATCCTCCATGTTCTCTACGCCGAGGAGGAAAAGAGCCTCGCCGGTGTCGCGGCGTTTTTGTCGAACCCCGAGCGCAAGATCGAGGCGACGCTCCACCGGATGAAGACCACCCGCCATTTGGGAGATCGCGTCCACCCGGTCGTCGCCGCGGCGGCGCAGGAGCTGCTCAACAAGAGCGAGAATGAGCGGTCCGGCGTGCTGTCGACCGCCATGTCCTTCCTCGGCCTTTATCGCGACCCGGTGATCGCCAAGGTCACGGGACATTCCGAGTGGCGCATCGCGGACCTGATCGGAAGCGAGCGCCCGGTCTCGCTCTACCTCGTGGTGCCGCCCGGCGATATCAGCCGGACCAAGCCGCTCATGCGCCTGATCCTCAACCAGATCGGGCGGCGGCTGACCGAGGAGCTGAATCCCAAGGCGCGGTCGCAACGGCTGCTGTTCATGCTTGACGAATTTCCCGCACTCGGACGCCTCGACTTCTTCGAAAGCGCGCTCGCCTTCATGGCGGGCTATGGCATCAAGGCCTTTCTGATCGCCCAGTCGCTCAACCAGATCGAGAAGGCCTATGGCCAGAGCAATGCGATTCTCGACAATTGCCACGTCCGGGTCAGTTTCGCGACGAACGATGAGCGCACCGCCAAACGGATTTCCGATGCGCTCGGTACGGCAACCGAGCAACGCGCGATGAAGAATTATGCCGGCCACCGGCTCTCGCCCTGGCTTGGCCATTTGATGGTGTCGCGCACCGAAACCGCCCGGCCGCTGCTGACCCCCGGCGAAGTCATGCAGCTCCCCCCGGACGACGAGATCGTGATGGCCGCCGGCCTCGCGCCGATCAGGGCCAAGAAGGCGCGCTACTATGGCGACCGGCGCCTGGCCGGCCGCGTCATTCCGCCGCCCGCACCCGGTCGCGGTCTTCCCGCCGCCCATGACTGGATGGCCGACCGGGTACCGCAGCCGATGGAGACGAGAGCGAAGGCGGCGGAGGACGATGACGCGGCCAATGGCGGCATTCGGCAGGAACCCGAACTTCCCGTCCATGAGGATATCGCGCCGCCGCCGCCGCGCAGCGTCAACGGCGAGTTCGATTTCAGCGAAGATGGAGCGCAGGCCGATGCGGCGCGGCTCCGCGCCGCGGCCGATCGGCAGATGGCGCGGGGCGCCCGGGCAGCGGCGCTCGATCCTGACGACGGGATCCAGCTGTGATCCGATCGCATGTCAAACAGACCTTCCGGATCGAAACCGGCCTGTCGCGCGACCTGACAGACCTTGCCCGCCGACGCGGCCTGACGCGGACCGAAGTGCTGGAGGCTGCGCTGCGCTCCTTTCTCTCGCCAGATCAGGAGGAGCGGATCGAGGCGCTGTTGACCCGGCGCCTCGACCGCATCGGCCGCCAGCTCGACCGCATCGAATGGCATGGGGAAATGTCGGGAGAAGCGATGGCCCTGTTCGTCCGGCACTGGCTCACGAGCACGGCGCCTTTGCCCGATGATGCTTTGCCGGCCGCGCAGGCCAGCGGGAAGCGGCGCTGGGAGGCTTTCGTCGATGCCCTTTCACGTAGGATGGAAGTTGGACCAAAGCTCGCCGCGGAGCTGATGCGTGATGTCGGCGGTTCCAATTGAAGCCTTTAACCGGCTCATCCAGCTCGCAGTTTTAAGAGAAAGCTGATGGCCTCGGCGGGGACACCGCACAGAGCAGCCACCAGCAGCATGATCGTGAGAACCAGATATTTGGCCAAAGGAGTTCGGCACAGTTCGAGGAGCACCGCCGTTTTGTGGCGGCCCTGTTGCACAAGCGCCATAAACTGGGCGAGTTCGGCCTCCCGGTCAGTCATCGGACGCTCGCCTACGGACGGGAGACGGGGCATGTCGGTCATCACAAACCTCACGGATTCATCGCGAAAATGGCGCGCTGTTACAGATGCGCGTGCGGGTTACCGTGAGGGATAAGCCCTCCGGGCTGGAGTGCCCCTCAGGCGAGTCGCTTGTCAACAGGGTGAATCGCAATTTTATCAACAGTCGGGGGTGCGTCTGGGGATATCTTGCCGCATTTCCTGGAAAGCCGAACTTCGTTCAGTCCGCTTCGCCTAGCTGCTCGCGCTCGCGTAGTCTTTCGGCGTAGCGGTAGCTTGCTTCCATGGAGTGATAGGTATCGGCGTAGCGATCGATGTCACCGAGCGCGCATTCGACCTCATACTCCACCGAGTGCGGCGACGAGCCCGGACGCTTTCGACCCAGCCAGCGCTCCAGCTTGTCGAAGCGGCTCTGCATCCCCTGCACGCTGCATGCAATGCGCAGATCGTCGAGATTGCTACTCGTCCGATTGCGGCTCCAGGCCCTGCAGGCGAACTCAAGCTCTTCACCCCGCG
The DNA here is from genome assembly GCF_001598815.1 of Sphingopyxis terrae subsp. terrae NBRC 15098. Lineage (GTDB taxonomy): Bacteria > Pseudomonadota > Alphaproteobacteria > Sphingomonadales > Sphingomonadaceae > Sphingopyxis > Sphingopyxis terrae. The sequence goes on from NZ_BCZQ01000017.1 coordinate 169,274, forward strand.
TCGGAGGGCGGTCGCTGAGATCGGCTCCACCATCTTTCGTGAGAGTGGGGTCGGCCTGTACATTGGCAAGGCCCGCACTGAGTGCCTCGCAGAGTTCGCTATGATATTCATCCCGGCGCGCGGCGTCCCAATCATAGGGGCCAGCGCCGACGAAAAGATGCGGCAGCTTGAAATGCACCCGCACCGCCTTCGGCAGCATCTTCTCGATCCGGATCACTCCGCGGATGACATCGAGGAGGTGCTCGGCGTCGATCCCGGCCCACGGCCGCGCAAGATTCTCGAGCGCGCTGAGGTTCGAATTGGTGGGCGTGTCCCCCGTGTTCCAGTATCGCATAGTCAGTGCTTCCGTTTCTCTTTGGCCTTGATCCCTAGAATGGCTTTCGCCTCGGCGTTTGCGCCCTTCGCAATCTGATCGAGGCGAGCCTTGAAAATGGGATCGGCGAGGAGCTGGGCCTTTGGCCCTTCGCCGGAATCGCACATAATGGCGTAAAAGAGCCGATAGAGCGTCTGCGCTCGCTCCGCTTCCTCGATCGCCGCATCGAAATCAGGCCGCCGATAGACCAGGATCTTCTCTTCATCGATTGGCATAGGCCGGATCACGCCGCGACCGTCGGGAAGTTCCTCCACGCGCTGGCGATGGCTGATGTTGTACTTCACGATGGTCTTGGGGTGGGTGAGCAGGATCGCTTCCGTGAGTTCGGAGCAATGCCCCCAGATACGATGGGCAAAATGATTGCGGGTCTTGCGCGACTCCTCTGCGACCGAGCCGATCGCCTTGAACAGCAGTTGCTGCCACTCGGGGAGCGCTTCGTGCGCTGCCGCATCAAGTGCGCCCCGCTGTGCACCGGCTCCGACCAGCGAGAGATACATTGCAGTGCCGACCGCAATGTCGCTTTTCAGCATCCGGCTGAGGATCGAGGCAATATCGCCATCGATATGCGCCCACAGAGCAATTACATAGGCAACGTCGCTGGCGAACGGCGAATGGCGTAGAATGCCCGGCGCGAAAAAGACGCGGCCATCGGGCGATTCCTCAGCGAGCGTTTTGGGCACCTTTCCTCCTCTTTCGCGCGGTCAAATTCGTTGGCCACATTATATGGCGACATCGTCGCTGCTCCTAATTTTGGGTTACCGCTGGCGCTTTGCCCCCCGACCGGAAAGATGCCACATCCAAGTATCCCAGTTCTGCGATCCGCTAATTGCTGGATAAAAAGGAGCTTATCATGGACGAAGACGCACTTTTTGCGGTTGGTTCAATATTGGCAGCGCTCGGCGGCGTGCTGGAGCGAAAGGGTGTCTGCACAACCAATGAGTTTGCCGAAACGCTTGGCAGCGTGGCGCTAATGACGGCCGAGTCCGGGGATCAATATAAGAACCGTGCTGCCTATATCGGGAGCTGGGCGCAAATGGTGCGCGCGGCCGCCGAACATTCGGGGAGCGCGCGCGAACATTAACGATCCGGCCTCGGCATCGTTCATTCGGCACCGGCTTCGAAATAGGCGCGCATCCGGTGAGCGATGATCGGATCGAGCCGGATGAAAGTCCGGCGCCCGTCGATCGGATCGGGTACGCGGCGCGTAATGCCGGCATCGCAGAGGCGCTGCGCCAGCCGTAGCGCGCTGCTCATCGGGATCGAGGACGTGACGCATAGCGCGCTGATGGACAGGCGCTTTCGCTCGCATTCGTGAACGAAGAGATCGATCAGCATTTCCCATGCGGGATCGCCAAAGAGTTCAGGGGCCCCGATCAGTTGTTGGCGGAGGAGGCGCCTGCGCATCGCGGCCTTCGCATTAGCCAGCGCAATGTCCCCATGGTCGATGCGGGCGGGACCTCCCGGACTTCGCAATGTGAAGGAGGCTGACGGAATCGGCGTCCCCGCAAGAGTGTCGTTGCTGATGACGTGATGGCAGTGGGTTGATGTCACAACGATGTGGTCGATGATCTCGACGTTGAGCGACCGTCCGATCATTTCGAGCTTCCGCGTCGCCTCGATGTCCTCGACGCTGGGGCGATGGTCGCCGCTCGGATGGTTGTGGACGAGGATTAGCCCGGCGGCATTGAGTTCGAGCGCACGCCGGAAGATCGTTCGGGGGTAGATGGCAAGCTGCGCAAGCGTGCCGCTTTGCAAAACCTCGTCGGCGAGAAGATGGCGCCCACCGTCGAGGAAGAGGATACGGAGCCGTTCGTCGGAGAGCGAGCCCATCGACATGATGAGGTAGGAGCGGAGCCTCCGGTCGAAGGGATCGATGCTGATACCTCGAAGATCGCCGGAAAGGCTCTCGGTGGCGAGCTTATGTGCCTCGAGAATGACCTCTGCGACCTGCGGCGCGTCACCAATGACGCGAGCGAGCGCTTCTGGCGACTGCGCCCAAATGCGGCTGATCGAATGAAACGCGACAAGTAGCCGGTCCGCTAAGGCTTCGCAGCGTTCGGGCTCGATGGTCGCAATAAAATGTACCAGGACCGATCGCTGCCGGCTCGAGCCAATCGCTTTTGGTGATGCCAGGTTGCGGCCACGAGGAGCGGCGGAAGAAGCCAGGATGCAGCGACCTGCATCGTCAGATACGCTATTGGGTGGAGTTCCATGTCGATCGCGCGGGTCGTGTGAGCCAGTAGCGGAAGACATTGCAGGACTGCCGCCAGCATGGGCCAGAAGCGATAGGCCGTCAGCGCTACGGTCATCGTCGCGGCCGCCGCTATCAGATCGATCAGCAAGTGACCCGTATCGACCGTGACAAAGTTCACCGCAAAAATCAGGTGTAGAGCCTGATCGGAAATCAGCATGAACAGGAGAATGGCTGCCACCGCTCTCTCCGGGCCGCCGCCCTTGCGGAGAGCGTAGACGAGAGCCACCAGCAGCAATGTCACGAAGATTGCGATCCGCAGCATCGCGCTCATTCACCATGCCGATGGCCCATCGTCAATGTCGCTCAGCTCACCAGGGAAAGCTTTGCGGGGCCGGCTTCGGCAGCTGCGGGGCATTCGTGAAGGTCGAGGCCTGACGTTTCACGGCCGATATCGGCAAGGTCGCCATGAACACGAAGGATGTCGCCGCTCACCCCGACCAGCGCCAGTTGCGCTTCGGCGATGCGGCGGATCGTCGCATGTCCCTTGGCAGCAGGGACGCCGGCCGTATCTCGACGGGCAGTGACGACCTCCGCCATCAGCGACGAAACGGCGATGAGGGCGCCATCGATCTGCGCTTCGGCTGCAGGCACCACTCGCTGCAACCGCTCCGCGGCAACGCTGTTCAAATTTTGCATAGACTCTCCTCTCCGGAGAAGCGCGCTGCGCTCCCGGACCATGGTTCAACACGATATGGGATCAGGCCGAGGCGAGCCGGGTCAGCGTCTGACCGATCGACAGGCCTGCGATGACCATGAGCAGGACCGCGATGAGCAAGCTCACGACGATCACGACCCGGGCCTGAGGCCTATAGTTCGGCCTCAGCAAATCCCTGAACGGAGAGCCTTCGCTCCGAGACCCGGCTCGACTTGCCAAATTATCGTTCAGATGCAGCAAGCTAGCGGGGTCACCGTCCGGGAAATCGGATGGCACCAGTTCGGGGGTTGGCGGTAGTATGACCGGATCACATGGTATCCGATCATAGGTCTGGCGGAGCCGCGCATAGATGATCGCGGTCTCGTCGCGGTTGGCCGCGCCCAGCGTGTCGCGTGCGGTGGTGAGCCGCAAATCCACCGCCTGCTTCGATATGTCGAGGTCGCGGGCGATCTGTTTCGAGGTTTTTCGTTCCAGCAGCAAATCGAGACAGGCCCGCTGCTTTTCTGTCAAGCGCGTCCACCTCAAGAACTCGTCCGAATGCTGCGACCCCGAATCACTCATCCTGACACTGTTGTCAAAATCGCGCTCGGCACAACCCGCCGACCTTCATTTAATCGCTTCCGAATCGGAACTGATCGCATCGCGGCCTACGCCATTCCCTGTCTTTCTTACCCACAGTACGACGCGCGCAAATCTCTGTTGAAAATAGTGAATCTCTGCGTCTCTTACTCGTCCCCGTCGAGCCGGGCGTCCTTGCCCGGACCATCCAACGGGGACTATCATGGGCGCAGGGCCGGTCCGTTTCGAGGCGCAGGGGCGTGGTGCCCGCATGCTGCGGACAGCGCTTGGCGGCGCAATTGCCGAGTGGCTTGCCGACCCCGCGGTCATCGAAATCATGCTGAACCCCGACGGTCGGCTCTGGGTCGATCGCCTCGGCGCAGGGATCACCGATAGCGGTATCCTGCTCGCGGCCACCGATGGCGAGCGCATCATCCGGCTCGTGGCGCATCATGTCGGCGCCGAGGTCCATGCCGGGTCGCCGCGCGTGTCGGCCGAGCTTCCCGAAAGCGGCGAGCGCTTCGAGGGTCTGTTGCCGCCCGTGGTCGCGGCGCCGACCTTCGCAATCCGCAAGCCCGCGGTCGCCGTCTTCTCGCTCGGCGATTATGTCGCAGCCGGCATCATGTCCGCACCGGCGGCAGAGGCGCTGCGCTCCGGGGTCGCCGAGCGCCTCAATATCCTCGTCGCCGGCGGAACCGGGACGGGTAAGACGACGCTCACCAATGCCCTGCTCGCCGAGGTTGCCAAGACCAGCGAACGCGTCGTCCTGATCGAAGACACCCGCGAGCTCCAATGCGCGGCTCCGAACCTCGTCGCGATGCGCACCAAGGATGGGGTCGCGTCGCTGTCCGATCTCGTCCGTTCCTCGCTTCGGCTTCGGCCGGACCGCATCCCGATCGGCGAGGTCCGCGGTGCCGAGGCGCTCGATCTTCTGAAGGCGTGGGGCACCGGACATCCCGGCGGCATCGGCACGATCCACGCGGGCAGCGCGATCGGCGCACTCCGCCGCATGGAGCAGCTCATTCAGGAAGCCGTGATCACGGTCCCGCGGGCCCTCCTCGCAGAAACGATCGATCTCGTTGCCGTTCTCGTGCGCGACGGCGCCGGGCGGCGCCTTGCCGAACTCGCCCGCGTCGACGGTCTCGATGCGTCGACCGGCGACTATCGCATCACCCCCCTCTTTACCCCCGAAGGAGACTGACCATGACCCACGCCGCCCGGCGGGAGGCACCGCGCTTCCTGCTCGCCCCGACCGCTCTTTATGTCGCGCTCGTTACCGCCTTCCCGGCTCGGGCCGGTGGCTCGTCGATGCCATGGGAAGCGCCGCTGCAATCGATCCTCGAAAGCGTCGAGGGGCCGGTCGCGAAGGTGATCTCGCTGATCATCATCATCATCACCGGTCTGTCCATCTCGTTCGGCGACACGTCGGGCGGCTTTCGCCGCATGGTCCAGATCGTGTTCGGGCTGTCGATCGCCTTCGCGGCGTCGAGCTTCTTCCTGACCTTCTTTTCCTTCGGCGGCGGAGCCGTCGTCTGATGGATGCTCCGGCCGAAGTCACCGGTTTCTTCGCGCCCGTGCACCGCGCGCTCGCCGAGCCGATCCTGCTCGGCGGCGCGCCGCGCGCCCTCGCGATCGCCAATGGCACGCTCGCGGCCGGGATCGGCCTTGGTCTCCGCCTCTGGATCGCGGGTCTCGTCCTCTGGATCGTCGGCCATGCGCTCTCGGTCTGGGCGGCGCGCCGCGACCCGCAATTCGTCGACGTCGCCAAGCGTCACCTCAAATATCCTGTCTGGATGCGGCCATGATGAACCTCGCCGAATATCGCTCGAAGTCGGCCTGCCTTGCCGATTATCTCCCCTGGGTCGCGCTGGTTGCCGAGGGCGCCGTGCTGAACAAGGATGGCTCCTTCCAGCGAACCGCGTCCTTCCGCGGCCCCGATCTCGACAGCGCCACCCCCGCCGAACTCGTCGCGGTCACCGCCCGGCTCAACAATGCGATCCGGCGCCTCGGCTCGGGCTGGGCCTTGTTCGTGGAGGCGCAGCGGCTGCCATCGAGCGATTATCCCGCATCCTCATTCCCCGATCCGGCATCCGCTCTGGTCGACATGGAGCGCCGCGAGCAATTCCGGGAGGAAGGGGCGCATTTCGAGAGCCGCTATTATCTGACCCTCCTGTGGATGCCGCCGGCCGAGGATGCCTCGCGGGCGGAGGGCTGGCTTTATGAGGGTATGGAGCGCTCGGGGGTCGATCCGAAGGAGCATCTCGCGAGCTTCATCGACCGGTCGAACCGCATCCTTCATCTCGTCGAAGGCTTCATGCCCGAGGCCGAATGGCTCGATGACGGCGAGACTCTGACCTATCTCCATTCAACCGTATCGACGAAGCGGCAGCGGGTCCGGGTCCCCGAGACGCCAGTCTATCTCGACGCGCTGCTGACGGACCAGCCGCTCATCGGCGGGCTTGAGCCCCGGCTCGGCGAGCAGCATCTGCGGACCCTGACGATCACGGGCTTTCCGACCGCCACCTGGCCCGGCCTGCTCGACGATCTCAACCGGCTGGCCTTCGCCTATCGCTGGTCGACCCGCGCGATCATGCTCGACAAAACCGACGCGACAAAACTACTGACGAAAATCCGGCGGCAATGGTTCGCCAAGCGCAAGTCGATCGCGGCGATCCTCAAGGAGGTGATGACCAACGAGCAATCGGCGCTCGTCGACAGCGACGCATCGAACAAGGCCGCCGATGCCGACATGGCCTTGCAGGAACTCGGCGCCGATCATGCCGGCGTCGCCTATGTGACCGCGACCGTAACCGTGTGGGACGCCGACGCGGCCCTCGCCGCGGAGAAGCTCCGGCTGGTCGAGAAAGTCATCCAGGGGCGCGACTTCACCTGCACGATCGAGGGCATGAACGCGATCGAGGCCTGGCTCGGGAGTTTGCCCGGCCACGCCTATGCCAATGTTCGCCAACCGCCGATCTCCACCCTCAACCTTGCCCACATGATCCCCCTGTCTGCCGTGTGGGCGGGGGCGGAACGGGACGAGCATTTCGGGGACGCCCCCTTGCTCTATGGCAAGACCGAAGGCTCGACCCCGTTCCGCCTTTCCCTCCATGTCGGCGACGTCGGTCATTGCCTCGTCGTCGGTCCGACGGGGGCAGGCAAATCGGTGCTGCTCGCGACGATGGCGATGCAGTTTCGCCGCTATCCGGGCTCGCAAATCTTCGCGTTCGATTTCGGCGGCTCGATCCGCGCCGCGGCCCTCGCGATGGGCGGGGACTGGCAGGATCTTGGCGGGGCGCTCCACGATGGCGAGGGCGGCGTGGCGTTGCAGCCGCTCGCCCGGATCGACGAGGCGTCCGAGCGGAGCTGGGCGGCCGAATGGCTCGCCGCGCTGTTCGCGGGCGAAGGCATGATGATCGACCCGGCGGCGAAGGAGCATCTCTGGTCGGCGCTGACTTCGCTCGCGACGGCGCCTGTCGCCGAACGCACGCTGACGGGGCTCGCGGTGCTTCTCCAGTCGCGCGAACTCAAGCAGGCGCTCGCGCCCTATTTGGTCGGCGGACCCTGGGGGCGGCTGCTCGATGCCGACGAGGAGCGCATCGGGGCCGCGCGCGTGCAGGCCTTCGAGACCGAAGGCCTTGTCGGCGCCGCGTCGGCGGGACCTGTCCTGTCCTATTTGTTTCACCGGATCGCCGGACGGCTCGACGGCTCGCCGACGCTCATCATCATCGACGAAGGCTGGCTCGTGCTCGACAGCCCGGCCTTCGCGGCGCAGCTGCGCGAATGGCTGAAGACGCTCCGCAAGAAGAATGCGAGCGTGGTCTTCGCGACGCAGAGCCTTGCCGACATCGAAACCTCGAGCATCGCGCCTGCGATCATCGAAAGCTGTCCGACCCGCATATTCCTGCCGAACGAGCGCGCGCTCGAGCCGCAGATTGCCCGCATCTACGAGCGCTTCGGCCTCAACGACCGGCAGATCGAGATATTGAGCCGGGCGACACCTAAGCGCGACTATTATTGCCAGTCGCGGCGCGGCAATCGCCTCTTCGACCTGGGGCTAGGCGAGGTTGCGCTCGCCTTCACCGCCGCATCCTCGAAGACCGACCAGACGCGCATCGCCGAGCTGTTCGCAGCGCACGGCCCCGAAGGGTTCGCGGCCGCCTGGCTTTCCCACCGCAAGCTCGAATGGGCGGCCGAGCTGCTCCCCACCATTGCCGCCCCCAATGAGGAGTTCCCCCGATGAAGAATTATATCGTCCGCGCCGTCGCTGCCACGACACTTGCGTCCCTGACAGTATCGGGCGCGATGCTGGCCGTCCCGGCGAGCGCGCAGCTCGGCGGCATCGTTCACGATCCGCGCAACTATTCGCAGAATATCCTGACCGCGGCGCGCACGCTCGAGCAGATCAACAACCAGATCAAGCAGCTGCAGAATCAGGCGACCTCACTGATGAACGAGGCGAAGAACCTCAACAGCCTGCCGACATCGACGCTGGGCACGCTCGAGGCGCAGGTCGACCAGACGCGCCAGCTCCTCGCGCAGGCCGAGGGCATCGCGTTCAACGTGTCGGACATCCAGAAGGGGTTCGAGGCGCGCTACAAGGGCGGAGCGCTGACGGGCTCTGCCGCCGAGATGGTCGCCAATGCCGAGGCGCGCTGGAAGGACAGCGTCGGCGCCTTCGAGGATGCGATGAAGGTGCAGGCCGGCATCGTCACGAACATGGGCGGAACGCGGACGTCGATCTCGACGATCGTCGGCGCCAGCCAGTCGGCAACCGGCGCGCTGCAGGCCGCGCAGGCGGGCAACCAGCTGCTCGCCATCCAGTCGCAGCAGATCGCCGATCTCGCCGCCGTCATGAGCGCGCAGGGCCGCGCCGAGATGCTCGATGCCGCGCGCGCCGCCGCAGCCGAGGCCGAAGGCCGCGAACGCTTCCGCCGCTTCCGCAAGGGCAATTGAGATGGGCCGGGCGGGCGGGCTGGTGATGGGGGCAATCGTCCTGGGTCTTGCGCTGACCCTTGCCCTTGTCGCCGCGCTCGATCCGCCCGCGCCCCGTGCGTCCGCTCCCGCGATCTCCGGGGCGGACGCACCCCCCGATTATGGCGACACCCTTCGTCGCTGCCGAACCGCCACCGAAGCCGATCCCGAATGCGAGGCGGCCTGGGAAGCGAAGCGGCGCCATTTCTTCCGGACCGAAAAGAGCAAGCCATGAACGACACCGGCGTTATCGATAATTTCCTGTCGGTCTTCTCGACCTATATCGACAGTGGGTTCGGATTGCTCGGCGGCGAGGTCGGCTTCCTGTCCTCGACGCTGATCGTGATCGACATAACGATCGCGGCGCTCTTCTGGGCATGGGGCACCGACGAGGATGTGCTGCAGCGGCTGGTGAAGAAGACGCTCTATATCGGCGTCTTCGCCTTCATCATCGGCAATTTCCAGGCGCTGGCCACGATATTGCTCGAGAGCTTCGCCGGGCTGGGCCTGAAAGCGGCAGGAAGCGCGATGGCGATCGGCGATTTCATGCGCCCCGGCATGATCGCGTCCACCGGCCTCGACGCGGCCGAGCCCTTGCTCGACGCGACCGCCGATCTTGTCGGCCCGGTGGGGCTCTTCACCAACTTCGTCCAGATCCTGATCCTGCTGATCGCCTGGGTGATCGTCGTGATCGCCTTCTTCATTCTCGCGGTGCAGGTCTTCGTCACGATCCTGGAGTTTAAATTGGTGACGCTCGCGGGATTCGTCCTGCTGCCCTTCGCCTTCTTCGGACGCACCGCCTTCATGGCCGAGCGCGTCCTCGGCCATATCATCTCCTCGGGCATTAAGCTCCTCGTGCTCGCGGTCATCACCGGCATCGGCACGACCCTCTTCCAGCGCTTCATGGACGCCGGGCTCGGGACCGAACCCGACATCCGCGAGGTGATGGCGATCGCACTCGGCGCCTTGACCCTGCTCGGTCTCGGCATCTTCGGTCCGAGCGTCGCCAACGGCATCGTGGCGGGCGGCCCGCAGCTCGGCGCAGGCGCCGCCGCAGGCACGACCCTCGCGGCCGGGGCGACCCTCGCCGCTGGCGCGGCGGGCGCGACGCTGGCGGCCGGCGCGGCGAGCAGCGCCGTCGGTCGCACCGCGCTCGGAGCCTCGCGCGCGTCCGGCAGCGCTTCGGCATCCTACGCCCGGGGCGCGGCTGGGAAGAGCGGGATGCGGGCGTTCGGTGCGGGGCTCGCCAATGTGGCGCGTGACACGGCGCGCGGCGCGGGTTCGCCGCTCCGCGCCGCGGCTGACCGCCTGCGTCAAAGCTATGCCGCGGGGCAGGCGGGCAAGTCCGTGGCCGGCACTGCCACCGCCAGCGACGGCGCGGCGTCGCCCCCGACCTGGGCGGCCGCCATGAAGCGACGGCAGGCCGTCACCTCGGGCGCCACCATCGCCTCGCAGACCCTCAAGGCCGGCGACAGCCATGGCGCCGGCTCCGCTCCCGACATCAGCCAGAAGGATTGAACTCATGTTTCGACGCCCGTCCCAACATTATGGCAAGTCCCCGGTCCCGGTTACGCCCTACCAGCGCGCGGCGCAGGTCTGGGACGACCGCATCGGCTCGGCCCGCACCCAGGCGAAAAGCTGGCGCCTCGCCTTCTTCGGCTGTCTCGCGCTTTCGGGCGGACTCGCCTCGGCGCTCGTGTGGCAGTCGCTGCGCGGCACGATCACCCCTTGGGTCGTCGAGGTCGACATGCTCGGCGAGGCAAGATCGGTGGCGCCCGCCGATGCCGACTATTCGCCGACCGACCCGCAGATCGCATTCCATCTCGCGCGCTTCATCGAGCATGTCCGCTCGATCCCGGCCGATCCGGTGGTGCTCCGCAAGGACTGGCTCAGCGCCTATGACTTCACCACGCCCAAGGGCGCGCAGGCGCTGAGCGATCACGCCCGCGCGAACGATCCCTTTGCCGAAGTCGGCAAGATGCAGGTCGCCGTCGATGTATCGAGCGTGATCCGCGCATCGCGCGACAGCTTTCGCATCGCCTGGACCGAGCGCCGCTATCAGGATGGCAGCCTGGTCGAGACGTCGCGCTGGTCGGCGATCCTGACCACCTCGATCCAGCCGCCCCGCACTCCCGACGCCCTGCGCCGGAACCCGCTCGGCGTTTTTGTCACCGCTATTTCTTGGTCGAAGGAGCTCAGCCAATGATCCGCATTACCCTTCTTCTCGGCGCTGCCGCGCTCGCGCTGCCGGCGCAGGCGGCACCCGCCGATCCGCGCACGCAGGTCGGCCGCGCGAACGACGCGGCGCGCGTCCAGCCCGAGCGCGCGACCTTCCTCAACGCCATCCAGAAATATGCCTGGGCCGATGGCGCGCTGTTCCAAGTCTACACCGCGCCCGGACAGGTCACCGACATCGCATTGCAGGAAGGCGAGGAGCTTGTCGGTCCGGGGCCTGTCGCGGCCGGCGACACCGTGCGCTGGGTGATCGGCGATACGGTGAGCGGGACGGGCGCGTCGCGCCGCGTCCATATTTTGGTGAAGCCCACGCGCCCCGACATCATGACGAATCTGGTCATCAACACCAGCCGTCGGACCTATCACATCGAGCTGCGCGCGACCCCCGCCACCTATATGGCGGCGGTCTCCTGGTCCTATCCGCAGGACGAGCTGATCGCGCTTCGCGCCGCCGAGACCGAACAGGCGCGGCTCGCTCCGGTTGCAGGCGGGATCGATTTCGCGGCGTTGAGCTTTGCCTATCGCATCTCCGGCGCGAAGGTCCCCTGGCGGCCGGTGCGGGTCTTTGATGATGGGCGCCAGCTCTTCGTCGAGTTCGGCGGTGCGATCGCAACGGCGGACATGCCCCCGCTGTTCGCGGTCGGCGAGAAAGGCGCGGCCGAGCTGCTCAACTACCGCGTCGACGGGCGTTACATAATCGTCGACCGGCTCTTCGATCGCGCCGAACTCCGGCTGGGGAGCGGGCGCGGCGCCAAGGCCGTGCGGATCGAACGCGAAACGCCGCGCCCGCGAGGCCGGTCGTGACGGCGCCCGAACAGCAGAGCACAGAGGCTGTGCCCGCCGAGGCCGAGGTCGCGCCGATCGCCCCTGCTAGTCCTGATGCGTTCCGCCTGGCGGGTGAGACGCCGCGGGTCATGCGTCTGTCGCGGAAAACGCTGGCGGTTATCGGCGGGGCCGGCGGTCTTGCGATTGCGGCATCGCTCATGTGGGCGCTGCGAACGCCGGCCCCGGCCGAGCGTCAGGAGCTCCATGAAGCGAGCAACAATGCGCGGCCCGACGCGGTCACCGGAGCACCCGCCGATTATGGCGCTGTGCCGAAGCTCGGTCCGCCGCTCCCCGGCGACCTTGGCCGGCCGATCGTTGCGGCGCAGGGGAGCGGCGAAGCCATCCCCGTCCCGCCGATCGGCGCGGAAGGGCGCAATCCTCCCGATCCGCGCGTGGCGGCCGCCGAACAGGCGCGGCAGCGGGCACTGCAGGAGCGCGAGAGCGCCCAGACGAGCCGGCTCTTTCTGGGGGGCGGAACCGCAAGTTCCGCAGCAACAGATATTGTGTCTGCCGAGGCGGCCGCGCCCGAACAGGCGGCGGAGCCTCGCACGGCCAATGAGGGGCGGCGTCAGTTTCTGGCATCGGGTTCGAAACGGCCCCTCGAAAGTGGCGAGCGGCTGATCGCCCCGAGCTCCGCGCTGATCGTCCAGGCCGGGACTGTCATTCCGGCAGCGCTCATCACGGGCATACGCTCGGACCTTCCGGGCCAGATCAGCGCGCAGGTGACGCAGAATATCTATGACAGTCCGACCGGGCGTATCCTGCTCATCCCGCAAGGGTCGCGGTTGATCGGCGAATATGACAGCGAGATCGCGGCGGGACAGAGCCGGGTTCTCCTCGCATGGGATCGCCTCATCTTGCCTGGCGGACGATCGATCCGCCTCGAACGGCAGCCCGGCGCCGACGCCGCAGGCATGTCGGGGCTGGAGGATCGGGTGAACAATCATTGGGGCCGGATGGTCCGCGCCGCGCTCGTCTCGACCCTGCTCGGGGTCGGGAGCGAGCTCAGCGTCGGCGGCGACGACGAACTCGCCCGGGCGCTCCGCTACGGGATGCAGGACAGCACGAGCCAGGCCGGGCGCCGCATCGTCGAGCGCGAACTGGCGGTGCGTCCGACGCTCACCATCCGGCCGGGTTTCGCGCTCCGCGTAGTCGTTACCCGCGACCTTATTCTCGAGCCACAGGCGGATTGGAGATGAGTCGGCTGCGACTTGGGCCGATCGTCGAGGAGAAGCCGGTCAAGGCTACTGTCGAACTCACGGGCAAGCTTGCGCGCGATCTCGCTGACTATGCGGCGGCACATGCGAAGGAAAATGGCCTGTCGGAGCCGTTGTCGATCGAACGGCTCATACCGCCGATGCTGGAACGGTTCGTCGCGACCGATCGCGGATTTGCCAGGGCGCGGCGCTAGCCGTCGCAGCAAATTTCGAAGCCTCAGCTCAATCGGTTTGTATCGGCAGCTGCGGGCAAACCTGTCGCTCTCCTCGAAATTCAACACACCCTGCACAACGCAGGATGTTATCCGCACAGCCATTGCGCTTATCTGGCTCTATTACTCACTCGAAGACAAGATCCTGCGCCGAGCGCGCATCCGGTACTACAGCTGACGACGCCGCGATCAGGCGAGCCAGAGCCCGATCAGCGCTGCGATCGACACCATGACCAGGAATCCGTTGACGAGGATCAATAGCCAGCCGGGTAGCTTCGCCGTGTCGGGCTTGGGCGGCGGCACACCCGGTGCGAACTCGCGCCAGATCGCGGCGATAAAGCACAGGGCGCTGAATAGGACCAGAACCGAGCCGGTGCCCGCGATCATCCAGTCGGGCACCAGCTTGTCGAGCAAGGCGCGAGCACCGATGCCGGCTGCCAAAGCAGCGAGCCCGGTTCGCACCCAGGCGGCATAGGTCCGTTCGGCCGCGAGGACGGTCCGATCCGCAGCAAGTACTGTGCGGCGATCGGCGCTGTTGGTCTGCTGCTCGGCGCTGGTCGCGAGCTTGTCGGCGCTCTTGACCAACTGCTTGGCCGCGTGGGCGGGCTTTGCCGGGTCCGGCGGGGTGTCGTCGGTCACAGGTCGAACCCGTCACCGGGCTGCTGGAGCCGGTGGAAGGTTATGCCAGCCTTCTCGAAATAGGGCTCATAGGTATCGTAGCGCTGCGTCAGGAACCAGTCGCGGGCATAGCCATCGTGGACCGGGAGCACATGGCTTGGACGCATGGAGCTGGCGAACTCGTAGGCGCCGATCTCGGTCAGGAACGGCGCCATCACCGGCAGCGCCAGCGCCTCAATTCCAGCAAATTGGTGGAGCCGTTCATCAAAGCTATCGCCGGGATTGAGAAGGCGATCATTGACGACGAATGCCAGAACGGCCGGGATTTCTTCGGCGAGGATCGGCTCATGGCGCACCGGCAGGGCACGGACCGTGAATGGTCCAAGGTCGAGCCCTTCCTCTCCGACCTCGCTGACGGTGAAGCCCTGGCTGCGCAACGTGGCTGCGACCTTGTTGCCTCCGAATATCCGCGGTTCGCCATCGCCGACGATGGTGCGTAGCGCCTCGCAGTCGAAATGATCGGGATGGCCGTGCGTAAATAGGATGAAATCCACGTCGCTGAGGTCGCGAGGATCGACGCGCCCATCGACGAACGAGAATTTGCCCGGGTCGAACAGCAGCCGCTTGCCGTCGAGCGTCAGCCGCAGGCAGCTATGCACAAATTTCTCGATACGCATCGGGCGCCTCCTTCATTCAAGCAACGCGGCGCGCGGCGATAAGTCACTCAGCCAGTCCCGCCCGACGCGTCGGGAGCGCCCTGACTTCCGGATTCCTTGCCGGCCGGCGCCGCGCTGCCCTGCTTCGCGCTCAGCGCCGTCAGATAGTCGACGATCGCCGGGATATCCTTTTCCGAGACCGGTGCCTTATAGACCTCCTTCATCTTGGTGACCGTCGCCTTCCACTGGTCGGCCGTGAGCGCGGGCTGGGTCAGCGCCATGCTGGCCGAATGGCACGAGGTGCAGTTCGCATTGATCACGTCGGCGTGCGGTCCGTCAGGATATTGCTGGTCGTCGAGCGGCAGGTCGACCGCGTCCGATGTGAGTGTGAAGCCTCCAAACGCGACACTCGATGGCGCCGGCCCGCTGGGAGCCGGAGGTGGCGGGGCTACACGGCTGCCGGGCGGGCCGATCGCGATTAGTACGAGGGCAGCAAGGCCGACTGCGCCGAACGAGAGCGTGCCGATCGAAGGGACTTTCATCTCGGCTCTCCTCAGGACGCAGTGATGTTGGTGGTTTCGATATTGCCGCGCATGAACCCGCCCGGGTTCCAGATCGGCGCCATCGGCTGCGCGACCCCGGCCGTGTTCCAGCAGCGCGACATCAGCCGCACATTTCCGCGCGCCGGCAGCGGCACCTGCGTGTCCCAGCGGCGGAAGCTGTATTTGCCGTGATCGGGACCGAGGCGGGTGTGATACCAGGTACGCCCGCCGTCGGTGGAGACATCCACCTTGGCGACCCCGCAATCGCCGCCCATCGCGATGCCACCGAGTGGTATCGTCTGGTCAAAGGCAATGGCCTGTCCTTCGCCGAGGCTCGTTACCCAGGAGCGCGGGATCATCCGGTTGATCGGGACGGTCGGGAAGTCCTTGGCACCGGGCTTCACATTGGCGCCAGGCGTCGCCGGGATTTTGTAAGCCTTGGCCATCCAATATTCGTCGTCGGGGCCGGGCAGCACCTCGATGTCGTTGAGCATCTTGACCCAGTAGGTCGAATACCAGCCCGGCACGATCAGCCGGCAGGGAAAGCCGTTGAGCAAGGGCAACTGCTCACCGTTCATGCCGAAGGCGATCATCACCTCGCCGTCGTGGGCGTGATCGATGTCGAGCGCCTTCTCGAAATCCGGCGCGCCGGCGACGACGGGCTGGTCGAGCGCGCCGAAACGCACCTGCACCGCGCCCGGCTTCACGCCGGCAAAATCGAGGATGTCGCGCAGCCGCACGCCGAGCCATTTGGCATTGCCCATCGCACCATTGCCCCATTGTGCGCCGGGCACACGCGGCTGGAACAGGCCGCGGCTGTTGCCCGAGCACTGATTGACCGCGGCCATCTCGACGCGCGGCAGGCGGAGCAGCTGCGCAAGGCTGATCGATAGCGGCCGGTTGACGTGGCCTCGAACGGTGAGCCGAAAGGTATCGACATCGATCGACGTCGGGATATCGGCCCAGTGCCAGCGCACGAAAAACTGGTCGTTGGGAGTGAACACGTCGCGGTCAAACACCTCCATCGGGGTCTCGAGCAGCGGCGGGTGCATGCGCTGGAGGATCATGCTGCCTTTGCCGGGAAAGGCGCTGGTCATCGGCCGTCCGGCATTGCCACCTGGCAGATGGAGATCGACAAGGCTCTGTGCGAGCGCTGGGCCTGCGGCGAGCGCGGCACCGCCCAGTGCGGCCTGGCCGAGGAAACGGCGACGACTGCTTTGCGCGGCGAGCCAGGTGTCGAGCTTGTCCATGATAGCATTCCCTTCTTCGGGCGAACGTGGCCGACCCGGCTCGTCGAGCCAAGCGATCGGATTTTCGATTTTGATCGCCTCAGGCGATCAGTTGGGTGTGGCGATGCAGGGCGATACGAAGAGATGCCCCTTCCATGCGCCGGTCAGCGTCTTGGCGGCGACTACCACCCACATCATGGCGAGGGCAAGGGTGAGCACCGTCCCGACGATCCCGAAGAAGGCGAGGTCGAAGGTCGTACCGAGGCGGAAGGTTGCGACCGTGTTGACGCCGAGCGGGAAGGTATAGCCCCACCAGCCGAGGTTGAACGGGATGCCAGCGCGCCAGTAGCGCCAGGTGATCAGCATCGCGAGCGCCAGCCACCACAGCCCAAAGCCCCAGAGCAGCAGCCCGGCGATGCTGCCGAGGCCCTGTGCCACGCCGGCGATCGACGCGAGGCCGTGTGCGGAAAGGATGGCGGGCGCGTCGCCGCCCAGCACCAGCATGCCCAGCGCACCGGTGCCGATCGGGCCGAGCGCGAGCCAGCTCGACGCGGCCATGCCCTCGTGCGGCAGCTTGTGCAGTGCCATGCGCAGGATGAGCAGCGCGAGGATACTGAAGGCGACCGGCACCGAATAGGCCCAGAGCACATAGGAAGTGAGCAGCGTCACGAACTGAGCATGCGGATCGGCGAGATGCGGCGCGAGCAGGCCGCCGCTCGCCGCCGCGACCTCGGCCGCGACGACTGGAAGTAGCCAGACTGCAGTCATGCCATCTAGGCTGTGCTCGTGGCGAGTGAACATGAAATAGGGAATGACGACACCGCAGGTCACCGCCATCGCAACGTCGATCCACCACAAGACATGCGCTACACCGACGATGCCGTCGCCGAACCGGGCGATCCCAAAGGCGAGGCAGCCGTTGATGATCGTGGCGAGGCCCATCGGGATGGTGCCGATGAACATCGACACCGTGTTATGGCCGAAGATCCGCCGCGCCTCATGGCCGAACAGGATCCAGCGCGCAGAATAGATACCGGTGAAGAGCGCGAAGAGCGCGATATTGAAGAACCAAAGCACCTCGCCGACCGG
The DNA here is from genome assembly GCF_001598815.1 of Sphingopyxis terrae subsp. terrae NBRC 15098. Lineage (GTDB taxonomy): Bacteria > Pseudomonadota > Alphaproteobacteria > Sphingomonadales > Sphingomonadaceae > Sphingopyxis > Sphingopyxis terrae. The sequence continues at coordinate 186,711 of NZ_BCZQ01000017.1, forward strand.
CTTCAGCGTCGGGCCGATGCCCGGCACCTGCGGAAGCGCCAGTGCGAGGATGCCGGTGCCCATGGTCGCGGCGAACCAGTTGGGCGTGAACTGGCGGATCATCTCGCGGGGATGATCGAGCCGCGAGAGCGGTCGCAGGCCGTCGAGCACGGGCTTGAGATCGCCGGTCATCATCCAAGCTCCTTCACGAGATCGGTCAGCGCATCGGCTGCCCTGGTGCGAAAGCGCTCCTTGTGCCGCAGCGCTTCGAACGGACGCGCCGGCAGTCCGAGGCCAAGATCTTGGAGATGCCCGGCCAAGAGCGCACGGCGGACGACCAGCTCGGACAGCACCGCCACCCCGGCGCCGGCCTCGACCGCCGAACGAACCGCTTCGTTGGACGGCAGGGTCATGCCGATGCGCAGGTCAGCGGGATCGATGCCGCGATGGCGCAGCACTTCCTCGAAGGTCGAGCGCGTGCCCGATCCCTGTTCGCGCACGATCCAGTTGGCCTCGCGGATCCAGTTTTCATCAACATTCCTGGTTCGCTCTGCGCCGACCAGTAGCATCCGGTCCTCGGCGACCTTCCAGTGCGCAAGTGCCGGCTGGTCGACCGAACCTTCGACAAAGCCCAGTTCGGCCGTGCCGTCGAGCACCTGCGCAGCAGCACCGTCGGTGTTTTCGATCACCAGTTCGATGCCGATCAGCGGATGGCGGCGATGAAATTCAGCGAGGCGCGCAGGCAGCCAGTAGCTGGCGATGGTCTGACTCGCGACGATCCGCAGCGTACCGCGCTTGAGACCACCGAACTCCGACAGCGCCAGTTCGGCGCTCGCGGCCCGGCCAAGGACGGCGCGCGCCTCGTCCAGAAACATGCGGCCGGCCTCGGTGAGCTCAATGCCGCGCCCGACCCGGTGAAAGAGCGGCACGTCGTGGCGCGCTTCGAGCGCGGCGATGGCGGCACTCGCCGCCGACTGGGTGACGTTGAGTGCCTCGGCGGCGCGGGTCATATGCTCGCGCTCGGCGACGCCAACGAAAATACGAAGTTGTTCGAGGGTCATATCGATCTCCTGCAGGGATCAATAGACCGGCGCGATCAATCGTTCCAACTTGTTGATTGGATCGTTCCAATCGTCATTTACGATTGGTCGAGCAGGGCCGCTGTTTCGCTGAATGCCGCGCGAAGGCGATCCCCAACCTGCGGACTTGTACAGACGTTGGCCGGGCTGGGGTGCGGCATCGGGATGATCTTGATCGAAGCATCATGCGCCGACACGAGTTGTCCGGCCTTGGTCGCCACCCGGCCGGCCAGCAAGCAGACTTTCAGCTTGGGCAGCAGCGCGAGAAGCCCGGGAAGCGTGGCCAGCCCGGCATCGATCTCGGCTTTGCGCACGGTGCGATTGCGGGCGCCGGGTGGATGCATGATCCAAGGCACGGTGTTCCAGAGCACACAATCGGACCGGTCGATGCCGGCCTCGTCGAGATAGCGCCGCAGATTGCGGGCGGTCCCGGACGGATTGTCGCGCGACACGAAGCGCGTGCGCTCAGGCCCGGGACCCGGGGTTTCGAGAAGCAACAGCAGCCGGGCGTCGATCCCGCCGTCCGCCGGGTCGAAATGCGGCACAGGTCTGCCGTCGGCCAACAGCCCTTCGCGCCAGCATTCGAGCTGTGCGACATGTGTATCCGCCAAGGACTGCCGCCGTCGCTTGATCAGGTCGGGTTCGTCGAGCCAGGCCATTCATCTCCATTCGTGATCGGAACGACAAGTATCATCGGTTGGATCGATGACTGGTGAGCCGTCATCTTGATCACAGGAACAGCGACGCTTCATTTCGCAGCGCTGTCGATCCGGAGATCCGACATGGCAACGCGCATCAAGCAGACCGAGTTTCAGGCCGAGGCACAGGTCGAGCCGGCGGCCAAGCCAGCATTACGGCTGGTCCGGCCCGACGATCCCTATGCGGAGCTGGAGCGTCCGGCGCCCGGCGTCGCCAATCGCGGCGTGCATCCGCATGTGCTGGTCGCGTTGGTCGGCTTCTACGCGATGATGGTGGCGTCCTTCTGGACCTTCTTTGCACGCGATGCCTATGCCGCCAGCGTACTGGTGATGGTGACCCTGTTCATGGTCATCTACTTCTCGCTGATCGTGGGCGGCATCCTGCTTGCCGACAGTCCGGTGCCGGGCGAGCGGCAGCGTAGCTTCGGCGAATTCTTGAACGGTACGGTCGAAATCCTCGCCTTGACGATCAGCGGCCGCGAGGCGACGATGCAAATATTCCTGCTGCCGGCGGCGATGATGACACTGGCTGCCATCATAGGCGTTATCGCGAGACTATCATGAGAAGGGGCATGCGCTTGAAACTGATACTGGGTCTTGCCGGCCTCGGCCTCGCGGCATCTGCAGGCGCGCTCGCAGCGGCGCCGCAGGACTTCGCCACCGACATGGCCGCCGCGATGGAGCAGATGCACCATGAGATGATGGTCGCGCCGTCCGGCGATCCGGACCGCGACTTCGCGGCGATGATGATCCCGCATCACCAGGGCGCGATCGAGATGGCACAGGCGCAGCTGCGCTACGGCAAGGACGAACGCCTGCGCCGTCTCGCGCAGGGCATCATCGTTGAACAGCGTCAGGAGATCGAGGTCATGCAGGCGATCCTTGCCGAGAAGGGCGCACCGCCGAGTGTGCCTCACCAGCATCAGGGAGACGGAAAATGATTATGAATCACCTCAAGACGGCGTTCGCCATGTCCGCCCTCGGCCTGCTTGCAAACACCGCATCCGCGCAGCAGGTGCCCAATGCGACGCCCGACCGGCCGATCAGTTCGCAGGACCGCTTCTATACTTCGGACCAGTTTTCCAACACGGTATCGGTCATCGACCCGTCAACCAACCGGCTGCTCGGCGTCATCAAGCTCGGCGATCTGACGCCCGCCAATCTGAGCCCACTCTACAAGGGTCAGCTTCTGGTCCACGGCATGGGCTTCTCACCCGATGGCAGGACGCTGGCGGTGATCTCGATCGGGTCGAACTCGGTGACCTTCATCGATACGGCCACCAACGCGGTCAAGCACACCGCCTATGTCGGCCGCTCGCCGCACGAGGCGTTCTTCCGTCCCGACGGGCGCGAGGTCTGGGTCAGCGTTCGCGGCGAGGACTATATCCAGGTGCTCGATGGCAAGACGTTCGAACCTGCCACGCGCATCACCGTCCCGAACGGCCCGGGCATGACGATCTTCTCGCCCGACGGCAAATACGGGTACGTTTGCTCGAGCTTCTCGCCCGAGACGGTCGTAATCGACACCAAAGCCAAGAAGATTGTCGGACGTGTCGCCCAAGCTAGCCCCTTCTGCCCCGACATCGCCGCGACCCCCGATGGCAGGCAGGTCTGGCTGACGCTCAAAGATGTCGGCAAGGTGATGGTGTTCGATGCCAAGCCGCCGTTCGCTGTCCTTAAGACGATCGACACCGGCGCCATCACCAATCACGTCAACATCGCCCGCACGTCGCGCGGACAGTTCGCCTATGTGACGGTCGGCACGCAGAATATCGTCAAGGTGTTCCGGACCGATACTTTCGAGCAGGTCGCCGCCGTCCCGGTCGGCGCGCTGCCGCACGGGTTATGGCCTTCGGGCGACGGCACCCGCATCTATGTTGGGCTGGAGAATGGCGACGGCGTTGCGGTCATCGATACTGCGACCAACCGCCTGCTCACGACCATCCCTATCGGTCAGGGGCCGCAGGGCGTCGCCTATGTGCCGGGCGCGGTGCCTTCGGGCGACGGCATGGCCAATCTGGTCCCGCTCGATATGGCCAGCGGCAAGGTCCAGTTGACCCTGTCAGGCCAGGGCCAGAGCCAGGTCACTTTGTTCGATCAGGGGCAGGTCCAGATCCTGCAGGCCGCCGTCGCGGGCCTGCCGTCAAAGCAACCGTTCACGCTTGGACTGGCGACCAAAGCAGACGGGACGGGTGCGATTCAACCTCTTGCCAAATTCATGACCAATCCGGCCGGCGCCGCCATCGTCAACGCCGTCGGGCCGATCCGCCAGATTGTCGCGGATGCTGCCCCGGCCGAGCGTCGTTATTTGGTCATTCGTACAGGTGATCCGGATTCGCAGGGCGCGGTAGTGCAGAAACAAGCCCATTGAAGCCCGCGCGCTGCTGGCTACGAATTGAACGCAGCGGCGTTTCTTGCTCTTTGGCTCCCACGTCTCTGAAGGGAAGCTCATCGAACGTCCGCGTTTACCGAAAGCCGACGGACGCCGTCTGACCTGCTAACGACGGCTTTGTCCCAGATTTTGCCTGTCCAGGGGATCCGGACGCTTACCCTGGCCGTCCATGATGTTGCCTTGGGCCGGTTCGAGGCGATCGAGACTTTCTGTGTCGATCATGCCCTTGTATTCGCGCGCTGGGCTGGCGGCGCTCCCGGGGCGTTCGGCCCGGAGCGGGTGGTTTTTGACGGCACGACCGTTCGGCGTTTCAGCGCCTCGGACGATGACGAAATCCTGATCTCGGCGGAAACGGTGCGCGGTCTCGGCAGCTACGCGGCGGTGCTGTCGCATCTCGCAGCGGCGGAATTGGAGGTACCCCGTTCCGAATCGACGGCAGAAGCTGAGGGCAAAGCGAAACCGGTCGGTGTCGACACCTCCCCGCCAGAGGATGCCGCATACCCGCGACGGCGGCGAAGCCGGCGTGATCAGTTTGCCATCGGGTTCGCGGACTTTCGCCAGCGTCGAATAGGCACCCGAAATGTCGCTTCCGGACCTGCAGTCCGCCTGAGCACCGACAAGTCTGCGGAGGCCCCGAGACGACCAGCGGGTTGGCCGCTGGCGACCGACTGCGCCTGCTCGGGGAAGGCAATATGCGAGAAATGTCAGCTTTATAAAAAATTATTATTGACAATGTCAGATTGCTAATTAGTTAGCGTGGCAGGAGATCTGCCATGAGTGATGGGCCCTATCGTTCACTGCCTATGTCGCCACGTTGGAAGCTCGCGGCCAAATGCGCTTATGTTGAGGCTTTCTCGACCCGCGAGATTGCCGACGCGCTGCATGCTGCTGCCGAGCGGGATTGCCGCGCCGAATTGTCGCCAGGCTTTCTCAGCAGGGTGTCCAGCCTGATCATCGGCCCTGATGAACCTGGCCTATTTCGCGACCTCCCCGTTGCCGATCTCCGCGCGATGCACTCCCAGGCCAGTTCGCCGATGGAGGCGAGCTTCCTTCGGAACGCGGTCGATGCCCTCAATGACGGTTGCGCTCCGGCCGACGCCCTGCAACAGGCGGCCGAGGGCACCGTCTCCGACCGGCTGCTCGCAGGATTTCGCCAGGTCGAAGAGCATATGTTCCGCGAGGCGTCCGGCCAGCGCGCTCGCGCTGTGCGGTCGCGTCTCGAAGGCGCGCATGGCGAGATCGATATTTCCGCGGTGGCGCGGCAAGTGCTTCGCACCGCGGATGCCCCGCAGGCTCCGGCCGCTGCCACCTATTCCGGCCTAGACGACGGAGTGCCGCTGTGAATGTGAAGGCTTATCATGTGGCGGATGCGGAAGGCGTTCGGATCGACGCCGTGGAGGAAGACGAGCCGCTGCGTGACGGGGCGCAGGGCGCGATCCTTGGCAAGAGCATCACGCTGTCGATTGAGGGGCTGAAGGACTTCTTCTTCGCGGATTGGCATCCCGAGCTGGTCGACCTGATGATCATCGCTGCCGCCGTCGAATATTGCGATCTGAGCGTGCGCCGTCCGGCGTGGGGCTGGGCGCGCGCCTTCGATCTGCGCGTCGCCGTTCATGACGACAGCCTCTGGAACAAGCCATCGGTGCGACAAGCGCTGGGGGAAGCACTTGCCTTTCTCACCGGCGACCGCTGGGCGTTGAGCTTCGTCCGGCGCCAGCACGATGTCGTCGAGGTCGGTCCGCGTAAGCTTGATCTCTCGATCCCCGACAAGATCATCATGCCCTATAGCGATGGTCTCGATTCACGGGCCGTGGCCGCCCTCGTCGCGGCAAAGGAGAAAGGCGGGCTGGTGCGGGTCCGTCTCGGCACCAAGGGGGCCGACACTAAAGGGACGCCGCGCAAGCAGCGGCGGTTCACTGCGGTTCCGTTCGATGTGAAGCTGGGCAAGCGCCAGCGCGTCGAATCCTCCGCGCGGTCACGCGGGTTCAAGTTCGCGATGATCACTGGCATCGCCGCGCAGCTGGCGAAGGTCGATCGGATTGTCGTCACCGAGAGCGGACAAGGCGCACTCGGTCCGATCATCGCGTCGAGCGGTCAGATCTATCCCGATTATCGCGTGCATCCCGCCTTCACTCAGCGGATCGAGAAGCTGTTCGCGGCCATGGGAAAAAGCGTCCCGACCTACGAGTATCCGCGCATCTGGTATACGAAGGGCGAGACTCTTGCCGCGGCTCACGCGCTGGAGGCTGCTCCGACCTGGCACGACACGCGCTCGTGCTGGCAGGATTCGCGGCGTGTCAGTTTCGGCGGCCGCCGACGCCAGTGCGGCATCTGCGCGGCCTGCATGCTGCGCCGCATGAGCATGCACACCGCCGGGATCGTCGAGGCATCCGACGAATATATCTGGGAAAATCTCGGTGCGAGCGACATTCACGGCGGCACCGTCAAAGGGTTTGCCCGGATGAGCAAGGCATTCGAGGATTATGCGATCGCGGGGATTCTTCACCTTGATCATCTCGCCGCCCTCGCGCGCTCGGACTTGCATCGCCGCGCAGTGCGGCGCGTTGCGCATGAAACCGCCGACGGGCTCGGGATAGAAGCGGCGGTCGCCGAGCGGGAAATGTTCGATCTGCTCGAACGGCACCGGTCGGAATGGCTCGCCTTTCTCGCGAGCCTCGGCAAGGAATCGTTCGTCTCGCGGATCGCGATGGTGTCGCCATGGCAATGATCACCGGATCCCTGACCGCCGAAGGCATTGGCGAGCTGCTGCGCGACGCGCGCGAGAATGCCAAGATGACCCAGGCGGCGGCTGCGGCGGCGCTCAATGTCGCCCGCACCACACTTGTCGCGATCGAGCAGGGGCAACGCCGCGCGCGCGTCGATGAACTGCAGAAGCTGGCTGCGCTCTATGGAACTTCGCTCAACGTGCTGCTCCGGCAGGACAGCGCGAAGGTCGATCTGCGGCCGCGCTTCCGCAAAGCCGGCGAGCAGGGCGACGAGATCGATCCGGCGATCAACCTGCTCAACAGCCTTGTCCAGGCCGAACTCGAGCTGGAAAATCTCCTTGGCATCAAGCGCGTGCGGTTCGATCCGCCCGAGCGCCCACTGTTGCCGGGCAATGTCCTGCTCCAGGCCGAACAGGATGCGTGGGAGCTGCGGCAGCTGCTGGGGCTCGGCCTGGCGCCGATCCACGACATTGTCTCCTTGCTCGAACTGCAGCTGGGCGCCAGAGTGTTCATCCGCCGCATCGACCCGAAGATTTCGGGTCTCTATGCCTTTGACGATGCGATCGGCGCGTGCATTCTTTTGAACGCCGCCCATCCGCGCGACCGGCGCACCCAGACCGGGGCGCATGAGCTTGGCCATTTCATTTCGACCCGGAGGTCGCCGGACGCGCTCCATGCCAATTCCCCCGAATCCAGCCGCGAAGAGCGTTATGCCAATGCGTTCGGGCGCTGCTTCCTGACCCCGGCGAGGGCTGTTGCGGCCAAGTTCCAAGAGCTGACCGCGGGCGCGGCGAAGCTCACTCGCCGCCATATCATCCTGCTCGCGCATTATTTCGGTGTGTCGCGCGAGGCGATGGTGCGCCGGCTCGAGGAACTTGGCCTAACTAAGGCGGGGACCTGGGACTGGTTCGCGCATCAGGGCCGCATCACCGACGTCCAGGCGCGCGAAGTGCTCGGCGACGCGATTCCGGCCGACGATGCGCGCGCGGACGCACGGCGCCAGGTGTCGATGCGCATGAGCCTCATGGCGAGCGAGGCATGGCGCCGCGAGCTGATCAGCGAAGGCCAGGTCGCGCGTCTGCTGCATATCGACCGCGTGGATGCCCGCGCGCTGATCGACGAGTTCGAAGCGGAAGGAGCGGAGACCGATGAGTCCCCCTCGTTCCTGCTTTGATGGCGGCCGTCCGCTCGTCGCGGATGCCAGCGTCTGGATCAACATCATCGCAGGGGGACAGGCCATCGCGATCCTTCGAGCGCTTGTCCGCCCGCCCATCCTGCCTCGCATTGTGCTCGGTGAACTTGAGCGAGGCCGCGACAAGGGGCGAGCGACGGCCGAGAGGATGGCCGAGCTGATCGAGATGGGGCTGGTCGAAGTCGCCGAGCTGCACGCGGACGCAGAAGCCTTGTTCATGGGGTTCGTCGTCGGTTCGATCAGCGAGACGCTCGACGATGGTGAGGCCGCAACTTTGGCGCACGCCCTCCAGATCGGCGGTACCGCGATGATTGACGAGCGCAAGGCGATCGGCCTCGCTAGTCGGCGCTTCCCGGCCTTGCCAATCGTTAGCTCGGCAGAATTGCTACTGAGTCCGGTGACGCGCGGCGTGCTGAATCAAGAAGAGATAGCGGTCATGCTTCATGCCGCCCTGCAAGGCGCCCGGATGCGGGTTCCAGACGAATATCTTGCCGAGGTTTGCCGGATTCTTGGGCCCGTCCGGGCCGCCGATTGCACGAGCCTGCCGGCTGCATTGCGGAGCAAGTCGATGCTGGTTTCGAAAGGGGAACGAGGCGACCTTGCCGGGAGGCGCTATGAGCTATGACATTGCTGAAGGCCAGCGCATTCCCGGAGTAGCCGCGCACTCGATCGACCCGATCAATCCGCGCTCCGGATGCGCTGACCGAAAGAGTCATTGAGCGAACTTCATCTTTGCCGCCTTCCGCACGCCAGTCTCGAGATGTTTTGCGATCTCGTCCGAAGTGCGGCTGACCGCCAGCTTCACAGCTTCATCGATATGAACATAGTCCTGCGTCACACTTTGCGACGCGTGGCCTAGCATCGCGCGGATCGTGAGCTCGGAGAAGCCGAGTTCGCCAGCCATGCTCCCGAAGGTGTGGCGCAGCGTATGCGGCGTTACACCCTCGATGCCGGCCGAGCGGCACAGGCGAGCCAGGCAGTCGCTGACGGCGGTAAAAGGGCCTTCGCCATTCGACGCGGGAAAGACGTAGGGGCAGCCGGCAATTTCGGGCTGTGCGACAACGATCTTGACCGCCTCGGGTCCGATCGCCCGATATTGCGCGTCGCTCTTCGTGTCGGGGAACGCGACGTAACCGCAGATGGGGTTGACCCACTGCCGCTGCAGTGCCTGCGCCTCTTCCCGCCGATAGCCGGTCAGAAGGAGAGTCCTGACAATTGCGAGCGCAACGGGGTTCTCGGAACTCAGTTCGGCCCGGCCGATCGCCCGACCGAGCAGCTCGATCTCGGCGATGCTGAGACGCCGGGTCTTTTTCTTGGTTGCGAGCTTCTTCGCGCCCTTCGTGGGGTGTTCGGCAATCAGTCCCTTATGCTTTGCATGGCCGAGAATGGCCTGAAGGGTGCCGAGGCTCCTCCCGGCGACGCCGGCACCGCCCGTCGGGCGGCCGCCGCGCCCGCCCGAAGGAGGCTTTCGGGTTTGACCGGTGGCGATGTCATTTTGCATGGCCTCGACGTCGGCGATCGTCAGCTTCCGCACGAGGCGTTTACCCGTCAGCGGGATGATATGCGTCCGGATGCGGCTCTCATCCATGTTGAGCGAGGTGTCCTTGATCGGGCGGTTCTTCCGTCCAAGAATGCGGCCGGCCCGCGCTTCGACGAGATACCATTCGCACATCTCGGCGACATTGAGATCCTTCCGTACCCGGCGCGACTCCTCTGCGGGATCTTCGCCAGAGGCGACCTTGCCCAACTGGATCTTTGCCAACTCGCGGGCTTGCTCGACCGTCATCACGCCGAAGCGCCCGATCTTCACTCGCCGAACCCGGCCTTCCTCATTCATATACTGGATGACGAAGGTTTTCGTCCCGGTTGCGCCGACACGGACACCGAAACCTTTGATCTCGGTATCCCAAAGAAATGCCTGGCCTGTCGCTGGTGCAGCCAGCGCATCGACCGTCCGCGTTAGCGTCCGCGCTCGTGGTGTAATTTCCGGTGTAGGCGATGGTGTATTCCGGGGTGGGGCATGCCCCACCCCGGAATGCGGCGTCGCTGGTGGCCACCGGGTTCATCGTTATGGTGGAGTTTGCACACTTCAACCGTGACGAAGAGGAGTTCCCGATGACCGAGGACAGATTACTGATCGAAGAGCTTGCTGCGAAGGGCGGCCAACCGGATTTTTTGCGCACCATCGCCGAGAACGTGCTGCAGCTGATCATGGAGGCCGACGTTGATGGCCTGATCGGCGCGGGTCGCCACGAACGCAGCAGCGAGCGCGCGACCTGGCGCAACGGCTATCGCGACCGTTCGCTGGATACCCGGGTAGGCACGCTGAACCT
>NZ_BCZQ01000018.1 GCF_001598815.1 Sphingopyxis terrae subsp. terrae NBRC 15098
CCGACGTCGTCGGAATCTTCCCGAACGAAGACAGCATCATCCGCCTCGTCGGGGCTGTGCTGATGGAGCAGAACGACGAGTGGCAGCTCCAGCACCGATACATGCAGATCGAAGGCATGGCCGAACTCAACCAACCCATGATCGAGGAGGAAAATCAGCCCCTACACATCACCGCCAAAGCCGCCTGACGATGGCCCACGGCCACAGCCGAAATTACACCACCTTGACGGACGCGACCAATTTTCATGTGGCCGCTTCCCCCCGAGCGATCGATGAGGAACGAAGAAAATTTCATGGAACTCGGACCATGAGGCCAGCGTCTGGCACAAACCAACCACGAATTGCTTTTCCCTTCGCCGCAAATCGAGGGCCCCCAGAAATAGGGATGGTTCAAAATCCGCGACAGGCTTCATGTGCGGATGGAGGAGCCGACCGAAGAAGGGAGCGAGCGCAAGGGCATCGAGGGGATTTATAAAAAACCAGGAACTTGAGCTTCGTGCTGCGGGCTTCCGTGCGCGGGAAACCTTCCTTCTCGCCCCCGCCTGGCGCTGCGGCGCGGCACCCATCCTGTTGGCGCCACTGATCGAATAACATGTCGGCGAAGCAACAGCGGAAGAGTCAAATCTGCTGCTGCGTCCACGATCGATACGACCTGATATCAGGCCGCCGCCGCGGCGGCGTTGGAGCGTATGCAGTGTAGCACCGTCGAGGAGAGCATGCAGGTTCCGCAGATCAAGAACTGTTGAACCCGCATGTGGCCAGGACGACCAATCCCCGCCACGGGGGCCACTTGGTGACCGGCTCATCTCGGTTCGATGAGACGGGTGAACCGATAACTCTTCTGCTCGAAGCCAAGCGAGCGGAAGAAATTATGGGCGTTGTTGATCTTGATGTCACTCATGACCTCGACAAGCGTGCAGTCGGCCTTCGCGAGCGCCTTCTCGGCCGCTGCCCGCATGGCGTCGGCAATTCCGCGCTATCGGTCCCTTGTCGACACGCAGCAAGGTTATCCGGCCAACCGGACCGTACTGCAGCGTTGGGATGGCGGCCCATGCACAGCGGCCGACCAATTCCCCCGGTTGTGCAACGAAGCAGGCCCGCCTGCGCCAGTTTCAGCGAGACGCCGAACTTTCGCACAAGGCGCTGGCGGCATTCATACGAGGCTCCGCTCGCATTCTCAGCGCTGAATGACACAATCTGCCGGGAAGCGCCTCCTTGCTAACGGCACCTATGTCAAATCTCCCGCCTTGAACCGGACAGCCTCCTGCCTGCCAATTGATGCTCTCTGATAAGTCTTCGAATTGCTAATTCATGGTGAACTCTTGCTGGGCAGCGCCGCTTTCGGCGCGGGGCGGGCTTCCGGATTTCGAATGATCCAGCCGCGCCCCTCGCGTAGGTCGAGGGTGATGATCCAGTCGTGCAAAAAAATCATGCCCAGATTGCCGTCCATGATCATATCCGGCGTGAACATATGCTGAGACTCGATTTCGACGCCATCGGCAACCTTGAAATGCCCCGATTGAGGCGCTTCTGCGTCAGCCTGCAAGCCAAATAGCGAGTTCCCTGTCTGCTGAAGCGATTGATGCAAATCTTGATGCATCTTATGAATATCAATGCGGCTGCCTGCATCAGGATCGACCTGCGACTACACGTCGGCTAAATGATCGGGCCGTCACCGAGGTTTGCATCAAGGCCCGATTTCCACGGCCCGGGCAGGGCATCAGCGGAATATGAAGGGTCGCGGTGAAACCGGACTCGCTGGCCGACGTGCGCAATTGCCCCCTCTCTCCGTAAAGTACGGCCAGCCGGTCACGAATGTTGCGAAGTCCGACCCCCGTTCCATTTTCTGGTAAGGGCAGTTCGGCTCTCCCGTCATCGCTTACGCAGATTGTCAGCATATCGTCCGCGGCACGGACCACGATGGAGATCGTGGCACCGAGCCGCGACGAAGCCACAGCATATTTGACGGCGTTCTCGACCAGCGGTTGGAGGATGAAGCCTGGAACGCTCGCGTTGCCAAGATCGGCCGGGCAGTCGATTTCGACCTTGAGCCGCTCGCCGAAACGAATGGCTTCCATGTCGAGATAGGCTTCGATCGTCGCAATCTCATCGGCAAGTGCAATGGGCGTTTTGACATCGCCGCCCAGATTGATTTGGAAAAAAGTAGCCAGTTTCATAGTCATCGCATCGGCATCGTCGGGGCGGCCCTGCACGATCAGGCTCGATATCGCGTTCAATGTGTTCAGCAGAAAATGCGGGTTGAGCTGGAAGCGTAGCGCTTCGATCCTAGCATCCTGGGCGCGGGCTTCGGCGGCCGCGGCAAGCATCTCCTGCTTCTTGGCGCGCTCGCTGATGCCAAGGGCCCAGAACAGCGTGACGTTGAGGCAGAAAGTCCAGGTGTAGAGGATGAAGACGAAACCAATGCGCCTGAAATCGATATTGGTCCAGCTTCGCCACTCGGGAAATAATGTGTCCGTGAGCCACCGATAAAGCACAAGATCGAGGGCGCTCTGAAGGGCGCCGGCGCAAAGGCAGCCGACGAGGATTGACGGCCAGCGCTGCGCCGGCGCGGCCGGCTCGAGGCGTTGCCAGAGAAAAAAGAGCGCCATGGCCAGGCTCAGCGCGGTGAGGCAGAGGGGCAGCTGGATCATGGCCTGCACCAAAAAGCCTCGCCCCATCAGTCCGGCCAGTATCGCAACCAGCGCAAAGCCGAAACCCCACAGGATCAGCGAAACCCGCGCCGCGGGCGATGCTGCGGCGCATGCGATAAAACTGCGATCCTGCATGCTTCCTCCTTGCGAACCGGCGGATCCATTGCTGCGCATGTTCTTGCCGGGTTGCGGGCAGATTGGCGGGCGGGCGAGTCGGCCCAAGCGTCAGCGGTCAGGACGCCTAGCCGATATCGCGACAAACAAGCCTCTCGTCGCGACCAAGTCCGACATTTGCAAGACAAAGATCGCTTTACAGTCTCGGCGGGCGTTTCTTCGCTGGGTACTGCCAGTTCATTTCGATCGAATGCGCAGCCGGCCCGAACGCGGCAGGGGCGGGCTTGATCGCAATCGGCTCTCGCGATGGATAAGCTCGGGGCAAGCTCGGCCTTTGACCTCATCAATGTGCAAGGAGCCGATAATGCGTAAAATTCAATGGTCGATACTGGGCAGCCTGATCGCGGCGACATTGTTCGTGCCGGCGCCGTCCTACGCCAAAAAGCAGGTGGAGGCACCGGCCTTCCAAACGGTAAAGCCTGGTGACCGTGAAATGAGCTGCGAGGCGCTGGCTGCGGAAATCAATTCGCTCGACGGGCAGCGGCAGGCGGATGCGAGTGCCAAGCAGAAGAAAAAGAAGGGTCTTGGCTTTCTCAAGATGCTCGGTGCCGCCAGCCCAATCCTCGGGGTTGCCGGTAGCGGCGGCGCGGTCGCCTCTACCGCAATGGGCGCCGCCGGGTCCGTAGCGGGCGGGATGGGCGGCTCCGGTCAAGAGGATGCCGAAGCGATGCTCCAGCGCAACCAGCGCAAGCAGCGGCTGATGGGCATATTCGACGAGAAGAAGTGCTGATCATGACATCGGTGGGGCGTCAGAGGGCACCCCGCCGATGTCTTCCGACCCTCTGCTCTCTACTGCCTATCTGCAGTTTCAATATAGTCCAGCCAAGGCTGCCAGCTCTTCGAACCTCTCACGCCCGCCCAGGTCATGATCCCGAGGATTACGCATATCCACTGCGGGGGTGAGGCCAGTTCGCCCAGCCGGACATGGGCGCAAATTGCGCCGCCAAGAAAGCCGGTGATGCAAATCGCTCCGAGCAGCGCTGTCCGCGGGAGGGCATAGAGAAGGATCGAGACGGCGAGAATGGCGGCAATCTGCGGCGCTTGCGCCGCTTCAAAGCCAGTCGCTGCAAATTCCGCCGCGAGGGCGTCTGGACGAAATGCCATCACGGCGGCATCCGCCCCCAGTATCAATATAGCCGATAGGCGCAGAGCCAGTGCCAGCCGGCGGCGCGTCGCTGATGTGATCATCGCTTTTCTCCACGGCGCGACTGTCGCGCCCTCCATGAGCAATCACAGGGGGCGGGCGGTCTGGCGATGGGCACGCGACAAAGCTCGACACGCAAGCGACGACGAAATCATCCCCGTCCGAAATTCGACCAACGCGGACCTTGATGCGACCAATCCGGTCGGCCGAAACGCCAGCCTGTGCTAAGACGCGCGCCGTGAACCGGCTCCCGACTTTCCGCCTCAAACTGAAGGGTTTTGCGCTTGGCGCAGCGATGACCCTGATATTTTGGGTCATGGTACTTCTACTATGGGCCGCGCAGGACATCGCCTCGGGCAAACCGATACCTGATGCGCTGAAAGTCCTTCAGGCGATGACTTTGGGGCTGGGCGTCATATTCTGCGGAGCGCTGGCCGGGTTCATCATGCTCGCCCGGCGGCTGCCCAATCCGGCAATGACGGCTCTTGTCGCGCTTGTCACGACGGCGCTCGCCCTGCTGCATGCGCTAATCGATGCGATATTGATCCAGATATTGGGTCCGTCGATGGGAATGCGGTCGATGCCGCTGGCGGAATTGTTCAACCGCAGCCTGATGCCCTTCGTCCTCATATACGGATTCTATGCCTTGGCGCTCGGCCTGCGGCTTAGCGAGAATGCGGTTCGGGACAGCGCGAGACGCTTGGTCGAGGCGCGCAGCGCGGCCCAAGGCGCTGAACTCGCCGCCCTGCGATTCCAGCTCAACCCGCATTTCCTGTTCAATACTCTCAATTCCATTTCATCGCTCATTGTCACGAATGCGTCGGCGGAAGCTGACCGATTGACGATGCGGCTGTCCGACTTCCTGCGCCTGACCTTCGAGGCCGACCCCGAGGCCGAGGTGACGCTGGTCGAAGAATGGGCGATCGCGCAGGCCTATCTGGATATTGAAGCGGCTCGCTTTCCCGGGCGGCTGCAGGTGACGTTCGACTGTGAGAGCGCTCTTCTCGACGCGCACGTGCCGACATTTCTTTTGCAGCCGATTGTCGAAAATGCCGTCAAGCACGCGGTGCAGACTTCGCGCCGGCTGGTGACGCTCACTGTCCGTTGCCGTCAGGTGGACGACCGGCTGCATTTGATGGTCGAGGACGATGGGGGCAGAGCGGTCGCCCTTCCATCCGAAGATCGAGAAGGGAGCGGATCGGGGCTGCGAAACGTGCGGGGCAGGATGGCGGCCTTTTATGGCGACGATGCCGCGGTCAATATCCGCGCGAGCGACGGAGGGTTCGCTGTGGAGCTGACCCTTCCGCTGCGGCGGGCAATGAAAAGGGCGACGGCGTGATGCGAATATTGCTGGTCGATGATGAACCTCTTGCTGCCGCGCGGCTGCGCGTGGCGCTCGATAAGATGGACGATGTCGAGGTTGTCGGAAGCGCCTCCGATGGCGAGGAAGCGGGGCGTCAGATCGCGCAGCTCGATCCCGATATGGTCCTCCTCGATATACAAATGCCCGAAGTCAGCGGGATGGAGCTGGCACATCGCCTGGCCGATGCGCCGCGCCGGCCCGAACTTGTGTTCGTTACGGCCTTCAACGATTTCGCAATGGAAGCTTTCAACGTCGACGCGGTCGACTATCTTCTCAAGCCAGTCAGCTTTGACAGGTTGCGAATGGCGATCGATCGCGTCCGCCGTCGCCGCGCTCTGCCGGATCCCGACGCCTTCGTGCGAGCGGACTCCGCCGGGACGGATCGGGGTGATGGGGACCAACCTGGCTATGACGATGGAATATGGGTCCCGGGACGGGGAGGCGCGGTGCGCGTGCCGATCGAGGCGATTGACCGGATCGAAGCGGCGCGCGATTATGTGCTGCTTAACACGGCGACCAAATGCTATATTTTGCGGGCGCGAATGAGCGAAATCGAACAGCGTATCGACCCGAAGATCATGATCCGGATCCATCGCTCGCATATGGTCCGCATCGATAGCGTCGTGGGTATCGAGCGACCTGGCAAGGGCGTGCTGCGCCTGCTTCTCAACGATGGCGCCAATCTTCAGGTCGGATCCAACTTCCAATCCAATGTCGTCCGGGCCCTGCGGCTTTAGCGCTGGATCCCGGTCCGGCGACAAGGCTTGTCGCGGGGCGAACGGGGCTGGTCGCAGTGCTGTTTACGTCGAGGCGAATAAAAGCCCGTTGGGGACATGGCTCATGTTGCCCCATTCCGAAGCGGCGTTGGATCATTCATACGCCTGCTGTCCTTTGCGGCCCTGCCGCTTTGCGTAGCGTCCGCTATAGCCGTCGGCCCGAGCGCTGATCCGGTCGACCGGATGATCGCGACCGAGCTTAGTTTCGCGGACGACGCCCAGCTGATTGGTATCGCAGCGGCCTTTCGCCGCTATGCCGCGCCGGACGGCATATTGATGCGGCCCGATCCCGCGCCAGCGCTGGAAGTCCTGCAAGGCAGCGTCGATACGCCCGGTGTGCGTCTCGAATGGAAACCCGCAATTGCTGCCATGTCGCGATCGGGCGATCTTGGTTTCACGACCGGGCCTTATCGCCTGCTCCACGGTGACACCGTGATGAACGGCGATACGCTGACCGTCTGGGAACGCGGCGCCGATGGCCGTTGGGGCTGGTTTCTCGACCATGGCCTGCTCCCGGTCAAGGCGTCTGAGCCTGCCGCGCTCCCCACCGAGGTCGCGATACTCGGGCAGGGGAAGCCGGGCCGCCGCCGCCGCCCGTCGGGAGTGGCCGATGCCGATGCGGCGCTGAATGCAGCCATTGTTGCGACAGGAACGGCGGTCATTCCTGGTCGTCTCGCACAAGATGGATTCCTTCTCCGCCTGCAGCGCGGGCGGCTCTCGAAGGCGGACGCATTGCGGGTCAACGGCGACAATTTGCGGGCATCCGCGACCCAGCTGTTCGGAATGCGGGTTTCGCGCGCCGAGGATCTGGCGGCGACCTATGGCCGATTGACCTTCGACGACCCGCAAGGGTCGCACAATTATGTCCGCATATGGCGCCATGGTGCCACCGGCTGGCAATTGCTGGTCGACCTCATCAACTGATTTCCCTCCCCGGGAAAAGGAGGGTGTAGAGGGCGCCGGGGCGGCGGCCTCTGCACCCTTCGTCTGTTCCGGCTTGAATTTTCAGCGGAATTTTCATCGCTGGCTCGTCCGGGTCGGTCGCAAAAGGGCGGCCTGCACCCTTCGCTTCATCCTAGCGGCACGGCGAGCGCATCGCGCGCGTCCAGTTTCAACGCAAACGAACCGAAGGATGTTTCCAGTGAACCGTATCAATTCCGCCGCCCTGTCTCCCCGCCGCGGCAAGGCAGCAATCCGCGGCCGGGCCGCGCTTCTGCTCGGCGGCGCGCTCGTCCCGCTGATGATGGCGGCGTCTGCCAGGGCGCAGGATCAGACGGTCGTTCTGGAAGAGGGGCAGGCCCCGGTCGCGGTCGAGCTGGGTGCGGGCAGCGATCGGGTGGTCGTCGACATCTCGCGCGTCAATGCCGACACCGGCGTCCTCGATCTGACCGGCCTGACGACCGGCCCGCTTACCGATGCGGGCGGGCGCGACACGGTATGGCTCCGCGCAACGTCCAGCCAGACACAGAATGTCGTGTTCACCGAACCAAAGGGCGATACGTCGCAGCAGTTCGTGCGCGCGGACTCGGCGACCGGAACGCCGTTCGACGGCGGAACGGTTTATGAAGCGTCGGGGAATGACACGGTCCTGACGCTCGAAAACCGTTCGCGCTCGCCGATTCCGAGCGATCCGTCGAAGCTGCCCGACAATGCGTTTATGAACCTGCGTCACGGGCCGCTCCAGTTTGCGGGCGACGGCACAGTCGTGCTGACCTTCTCGGTGGCGGCGGCCGATCAGCCCGAGGAAACGCAGCAGGCAATCCGCGTCCTGTCGGGGTCGACATCGCAGGACCAGGGAACTGGCGGCGACGGCAAGCTCTCGCTCATCATCGAGGGCGACGTTGGTGGTGGAAGCACCTTCAAGGGTCTGATCGACGTAACCAACGCCGAATCGCTGCGACTGAGGAAAAATTCGCGCGTCCAGATTCTGGAAGGCACCGCGATTGTCGGCGGCAATGCGGATATCTTCCTCGAAGCCAATACCTGGGTCAATTCGACCAATGGGGCTTTCCCGGACGTGACGCTGATCAAAAGCTCCGGCCGGGTCTACAATTCGACCAAGATCACCGTCGGCGGGCAATTTGGCAATCCGACGGCCGGTGGCGTCGCCGTCCGGCTGGACGGCGGCAAGCTTTATAATATCCTGACTGAAGGCAGCACCGGTACGGGCGTGGCCAGCGGCGGTCTGGGCAACATCATCGGCGGATCAAGCGGCGTTCTCGCCGCCAACGGCGATAATTATATCGAAAATGTCGGCGACATCAGCGCCAATACCGGCGCCGCGGTCGAAAGCCTGCGCGGAACGATGGTGCTTCGCAATACCGTATGGAACTTCTCGAAAGGCGGCACCCGCGCCGGAACGATCACCGGCGGCATGGTCGATGGTCGCCGCATCGCCATCCAGGGCGGTGACGGCACCGACATGGTGGTCAATTCGGGCACGATCACCGGCGACGTCGATCTTGGTAATCGCGAAGACATGTTCCTCTTTACCGGTGCGACCAATGGCGTGACCGGCACGATCGAGGGCGGCGAAGGCCTCGACGGCTATGGCCGTTCCTTTGCCGCAAGTGCGACGAACACGCTGTCGAACGACATTCTCGGCAACGGCAACAGCGGCTTCGAAATGCACGGGATCGAAGCATCGGGCGCCGATACCATCGTCACCGTCGCGGCGGCGCAGACGCTCGACGCCGGGCTGATGCTCGTCGGCAATGGCTCGGTCGTCAACACGGCGAAGATCAATGCCGATGGTTTCGGCGTCTATCTGCGCGACATTGCCAACGTGACGCGCGGCATGCGCTTTACCAACAATGCCGATGTGGTGAGCACCAAGGGCGTCTATGGCCGGGCGGGCGTCACCAGTTTCCTCAACACCGCGCTGATCCGCGCGACCGATGGCGATGGTGTTTTCTTCAATGTCGGCGAACTCGGCAGCTCCGTGAAAACACTGGAATTCCGCAACGAGGGAACGATCGAAACGACGTCGGACTATGACCATGCGCTGGGCATGCAGTTCGATGCCTCGAACTCCGATGGTCCGCTTGCCAACGTCGTGAACACCGGGACGATCCGCAACAGCGGCGCGCGCGAAACCTTCTATGATTACGAGCAATTCGGCGTTCGGCTCTTTGACATCAGCTATGAGGACGGCAACAGTCTGAGCTTTCGTAACGAAGGTCTCGTGGAAACGACCGGCCGCGGGGTGGGCGGTGTTTCGCTCGACAGCGCCCATAATGATGTCGTGAATAGCGGCACTATCCGCGCCGACGGGATGGGCGGCAGCGGCGTGCTTATCGTATCCCGCCTCGATCCGGAACAGCCGATGCTGGTGTCGTCACTGGTCAACAGCGGCCTGATTTCGGCCAATGGCGGGGCATGGACGAATTCGGATGATGGCACCGTCCGTTTTAATGCGGCCGTTGTCATCGGGCTGAATGGCGACACCGCCAAGGGACGTGTCGTCAACAGCGGCACCATCGAGGCGATGGGCGCCGGCTCCAGCGCGGTTATCGTTGGCGGAGACGGGGCGGCTGGCGCAACCTTCGAGCTTGAAAATGACGGGACAATTCGCGGTCACGCGGAAACATTGTTCCGCGCCGATCAGGGCGTACCCGAAGCCTATCGCCGACTGGCTGGCGCCATTCACACTGTAGGCACCACCGACAGCATAACCAATCGCAACCTGATCCAGGGCAATGTCGATCTAGGCGATTATGACGATCAGTTCCGCAACTATGGCAAACTCGATGGCGATCTGCGGCTTGGCGAAGGCGACGATACTTATGTGTTCGGCGGCGGCAGCAGCCTGACCGGATCGGCCTATGGCGGCGACGGGAACGATATCATTGCGGTTGATCTCACCGGCGACATGGCCAAGCGCATCAATGCAAGCCAGTTCTTCGGGTTCGAGGCGCTGACCCGTCTGCAGGGCACCGCGGGATCGGGCAAGGTATCGATCTTTGGCAATATCGACTCCGAATCGCTGCAGCTGGCCAATATCGCCGTGCACGTCGATGCCGGTGACACCGTTTCGTCGGCGAGCGGCAACAGCGGCTATACCTTCACGGGAACCGACCAGGACGAACAGATCGTCAATGCCGGAACGATCGCGGGCGGCGTGTCGATGGGCGGCGGCAACGACAGCCTTGAAAACAGCGGCACGATCGGCTGGGACGTCGATATGGGGGCGGGTGACGACGTCGTCACCAATTCGGGCCGGATCGAGGGGAATGTGAACCTGGGCGACGGCGACGATCGCTATATCGCATCGGGCGGCGGGATCGTGACCGGTGACATCGACGGCGGCGCCGGCAACAACACCTTCGTCTTCCGCCTGGAAGGAAGCGAGGGTGAAATTCCGGGATCGGTCCTGAATTTCAGCTCGTTCGGCGCCTATGGTCCGGGCACGCTGACGGTCAACCTCGACAAGGGGCAGACCTATACCAATCTCGAACTGCTCGAAGGGGCGGATCTCGTCCTCACGGGTTCGAACGGCTCGGTCGAAAATGTCATCGGCGATGACAGCGCCCAGAATGTGACGATCGACGGTGCCTTGACCGGCGGCGTTTCGCTGGGCGGCGGCGACGATGTTCTGACGCTCAACCTGGGCGGTGAACTGTCCGGCGCGCTCGACGGCGGTGACGGCACCGACACGTTGAATCTCAAGCTGACCGCGGCCTCGACCGTCAACGACCTGTTCAATTTCGAAGTGGTGAATGTCGCCGGCAGCGCGTCGTTGACGCTCGCGGGCACGCTGGGTGCGGGCCAGTCGATCAACTTCGACGAGGCGGACAATCTTTTCATTGTCGATACGGGGGCAACCTTCAACGGACGCGCCGACGGCGGTGCCGGGACCGATACCATCGAAATCAACACGGGGGCCGAGAGCAACCGCACGATCATCGCGGGGCAGCTGGTCTCGTTCGAACGTCTGGTCACCGGCGGCGACGGCACGCTGGCCCTGAACGGCGAGAGCTACAGCTTCGAGTCGGTCGACATCGCCGGCAGCTTGAGCATCGGCGACGGCGCCTCGCTGACATCGGCCAGCGGCGTCAACTTCAGCGACGGAAACAACAAGCTGACGCTCGAAGGCACCGGCAATGTGAACAGCCCCGTCGATGGTGGCGACGGCACCGACACGCTGGCGTTCAAACTGGCGCAGGGGCAGACGCGCAATCTGAGCTCGATCGGCAATATCACCGGCTTTGAACAGCTTGGCGCCGAAGGCGCGGGTACGCTCAACATCGACCAGAGCACCGACAGCTATCGGCGGTTGCTGCTCGGTGACGGCGCGACCGTCTCGCTGGCCAGCGAAGACGGCGGCAATGCCAGCATCGCCGAAGGCGTCACCTTCAGCGGCGATATCGGCGGCAATAATGGCGCGAACACGCTGACGCTGAAGGCCGGCGCGACGGTCGATGGCAGCGTCTATATGAACGGCGGCAACGATGTCATCACCAACGCCGGCACGATCGATGGCGATCTTGATCTCGGGGACGGCGACGACCGCTACATCGCACGCGGCGGCGGCGTCGTGACCGGAACGATCGACGGCGGCGCCGGGAACAACACCTTCGTGTTCAACCTCGACGGCGGCAATGGCTCGATCCCCGGTTCGGTGGTCAACTTCGACTCGTTCGGCGCCTATGGCCCGGGCACGCTGACGGTGAATCTCGACGCCGGGCAGACCTACAATAATCTCGAACTGCTCGAAAATGCCAATCTGGTGCTCACCGGCAGCAATGGTTCGGTTCGCAACGTGATCGGCGACGACAGCGCGCAATCGGTGACGATCGAGGGCGCGTTGACGGGCGGCGTTTCGCTCGGCGGCGGCGACGATACGTTGACGATGCAGCTTTCGGGGTTGCTTGAAGGCGCGCTCGACGGCGGCGCAGGCACCGACACGCTCAACCTCAACCTGACCGGCGCGTCGTCGATCGCAGGCATGTATGGTTTTGAAATCACGAATGTGTCGGGCGCGTCGCCGCTGACCCTGACGGGCGACTTCGGTGCGGGCCAGCAGATCAATTTCGTCGGTGAAGACGATAATGAACTGATCATCGGCGCGGGCGTGAAGTTCGAAGGCGCCGTGAACGGCGGCGAGGGTCGCGATCTGCTCCGCGTTCAGTCGGGGAACAGCGACAACCGCACGGTCGTCGCGTCGCAGATCGTCTCGTTCGAGGATCTGGTTTCGGAAGGTGCCGGGACACTGGCGCTGACTGGCGGCGCCTACAGCTTCGAATCGGTCGCGATCAATGGCGGCAATCTGGAACTCGGCGCGAACAGTACACTCGCGTCAGCAGCCGGCGTGCTGTTCGACGGGGCGAACAACCGCTTCACTTTGGGCAGCGGCGCCAGCGTGACGGGGCAGGTGGACGGCGGAGCCGGGATCGATACGCTCGCGCTCGTCCAGGGGGCCGGAACGACGCGCCTGCTCAGCGCGCTCGACCAGACCGGCTTTGAAATCCTCGAAGCGTCGGGGGCCGGCGAACTGCGTATCGACCGCGACGCCGCATTCGAAGGCGGCGTGCGTATCGAAGGCGGTGCGGTCAGCATACTCGCAGACTATTCGCTCACGGCCGATGTTACCGGCGGCAGCGCCAACGACATTCTGTCGGTTTATGGTTCGGTTGATGGCAATGTCGATCTTGGCGCCGGGAACGACACGCTGGTGATCGGCGGACCGGGTAACATCACCGGCACCCGCTCGGGCGGCGAGGGTGTCGACCGTCTGGTCTTCGATACCCAGGGCACCTACACGGCGCCGACCGTCTTTGACGGAACCGGCTTTGCCGATTTCGAAGAGTTGGGCGTGGCCGGCGGCGTCGTTTCGCTGACCACCGACACCAGCTGGGACAAGGTGGTGGTCAGCGGCGGCCGGCTCATCGGCCAGGCGGGCACCACGATCAGCTCGACCGAGGCGATCCAGGTCGCGCACGGCGCAACCTTCGGGACGGCGGGTATCGTCAATGCCGACATCAATGTCGCGGGCACTCTCTCTCCCGGCGCGTCGCCGGGCACGATGACGGTCAACGGCAATGTCGCCTTCCTCGCGGGTTCGAACCTGCTGATCGAAGTGTCTCCGACGGTCAGCGACCTGCTGCGCATCTCGGGCAAATTGACGATCGAACAGGGCGCGGCCATCGATATCACCGGCATGCTGCAGGGGACGCCGGGCAATATGCTCGATCTGGTCGTCGCCGAGGGCGGCATCACCGGACGCTTCACCACCATCAACAAGTCGAGCGACATTTTCGGGTTCGTCGTCCAGAACGGCAACAAGCTCCAGATCCAGAGCGAGTTCCTGAATGATGAGGCCTTTCCGACCAATGTGCGCGCAAGCGTCGATTATGCCAACCAGGTTTTGCGGGGCGGCTATGGCGTGCAGGCCTTCACCGCGGCGCTGCCGGTCCTCGTCAGCGGGCAGGGCGTCGTCAATCAGGAGGCCTTCCGCCAGCTCACGCCAGAAGCCTATGGCTCGGCGTTGCAGCTCGGGGTGGAGAACAGTCTCTCGCTGGTCGAAGGCGCCTATGCCGCTACCGCAGGCCGGTCGGGGCATAGCGGGCTCTACAGCTTCGGTCAGTTTCTGACGGGAAGCGCGGACGTCAGTGCAACGGGGGGTAGAACCGGCGCCTCCAGCAGCCATCTGACCCGCGATGGCCTGTTCGGCGGCGTGGGCTATGGTTTCGGCGAGAATGCGCAGGTTGGGGTGTTCTTCGGTGGGCTGAAAAGCGACCAGACGATCGGAGGCCTGGGCGCGAAAACCGATATGAATGTGCTGGCGGGCGGTGCCTTTGCCGATATGACGCTGGGCGGCTTCGGAGTGCGGGGACTGTTGGCCTTCAACGGGGGCAAGGCCGCTACGCATCGCCGGACCGCCGTCGCTGAAAGTGAGGCCCGGGCGAAGTATAATCTCAACAGCTGGGTGGCCGATCTGTCACTCGATTATCAGGTTGAATTGGGGTCCTGGGCGATCGCTCCCAAGCTTGGCGTCACCTACGTTCACACCAGCCGCGGCGCTGCGGTCGAACAGGGTGCCGGCGATTTCGGCCTGACGATCGACAAGGGCAGCAAGGATCTCTGGTTCGGCGAAGCGGCCCTCGCCGCCTCGGGCAGCTTGCAGGCCGGCGGCATCGGAATCACCCCTTATGCCGAGATCGGCCTGCGCCAGATGTTGAACGACGGCAGCGTCTTGGTTTCGGGGCAATTCAGCGGCGCCGACAGCGGGATCGTCGTGAACGGGATCGAGCGTGAGAAAACCGCGGTACGTGTTACCCTCGGCCTTGGTCTCGACCTGGCCGACAGTGTGCGCGTGCAGGTCGGATACGCCGGAGAGTTCGCAGGCAGCACCCGTAACAGCTTCATGGGCGGCCTCGCGGTTCATTTCTGAGACGTCGCTAGGGGATTAGTCCCACCTCAAGCGGCTTCGTTGGCACGGTCTGGATTGCGATCCGGGCCGTGCCAAATTTTTACTGGTTCACACGTGCGCCGGGCGACTTAGTCCCGCGGATATCGTGGGGAATTCGGGACGTGAGGCCAAGGCCAAGGCCAAGGTTTAGACAGGCCGCCGTTTTGTTGCGCGGTGGCCGGCATGAGGGCGCAAAACTTCAATTCGGGCGCGTCCCTTCTTGTAGGGTTCCCCCCGTCGATTTCGGACGCCCTTGCTGCGCCGGCTCTTGTCGACCCTGTTCCCGATCAAATAGATTGGAATCATATCCCCGGCGTCGCAGTAGCGGTTGTCGAGCGGGACGGATCGTCAAGATCGCGGACGAGGCACCGTCCATCGCGGATTGGGATGCACCTGTTGGCATCGACACACGCTTCCAGCTTGCATCGGCAACTCAGATGGCCATTGGCGTGCTGTTCACGCGGTGGGCGGAAAAGCGAAGATTGGCGAAGTTGTTCGCGATTGTGGTCAATTGACGCTGGTTAAAGTTCGAAGGCATTCGCGCTTGAGAAGCCCGCGAAACGGACCAATGGCGACCGCGTGACTTTCGGTCTGGACCGGATCGAGGATCGCAAGCTGCCGTCATCGAGCTGATGAGCCAGCAGGTCCGGCGTCCGCTGCTGGCGGAGGCAGTCATTGACACATATCTGCCAGAGTGTGAGGCCGAGCCCATTATTGACGAAGATCGGCCAGAAATCGCCGCAAATATCCGAGCTGCCATCACGAGGGCTGCCGTGGGCGATCCAGGCGCGGTTGCCGCCTTTTTCTTGTGGCGCCAACGTGCCGCCGCAAGCATCGCCGCGCCATTTGCCCGGGCGCTGCTGGGGGGATGGGGTCGCTGCGCTCTTTGGATATGCTTCGCGTCAAACCGGATTGCGAGTGGCGATACAGGATCAGCCTTCAATACAAGACGGTTGTCGGGCTGGCATCCGCCGACATCGAGGGAATGTTGGTGCGTTTTCGACCGGAATAATCCCTCGATTCAGCCGGTGTCATGACATCCAAGTGGACTTTCGTCCAAGCCGGAACACTTTGCGATCGAAGCGCCGACACGGCGTTCGGCTATCTTGTCGCCGGTCGCGACCAATGTCGAAACGCCGTCATCGAGCTGAGATATCGGTTCATGGTTTCGCGGCCAGAAATTATCAAGACGATGGCGGTCCGCAAATCCGGAGCGCTTCCGCTGAGTACAAAGATGGGGGGCGGTGTATCGCCGCCCCCCTTCCCGGAATGCCGGGCACGCAAGAGCTTCAGAAGTCCAGCTTCGCGCCGATGCGGAAATAGCGGCCCATGATGTTCGGACCGGCCCAAGCCGGGTTGAAACCATAGCTGCCATAGGCGGCATTGGGATCGAACGGCGGCTTGATATCGAGGACATTCAGGGCATTGGCATAAAGGGTGAACTTGTCGTTGATCCGGTGCGACGCGATCAGATCGAGATTCCAGACCGCTTTAGACCGGCACATCACCGGCGTTCCGTCATCATAGGCCGCAGCGCCTACATCCAGCGCGCTCTGACAATTTCCCGGCGTGGCGCCGAAATCGACCTGCGCGACGTCATAACCGCTGGTGTAATAGGCCGTGGCCGAAACGGTCGTGTTGCCGAAGGACAGCGTATTCTGCCAGCTCGCGCGCCAGCGCGGCGAGCCGGAACAGGAGGTCGTGTTGCAGGGGCTCAACGTGCCCTCATATTGCAACGGGTCAGCGGCAGCTCCGGTGAGCGGATCGACCAACGTCAGATGATTTTTGTCGAGATAGGATGCTTCGAACGAGCTCTCCCATTGCAGCCTGTCGGCGAGCCAGAGCCGGGCATTGATCCCGAAATCTACGCCCTGAACCAATTGACGATTTGCATTGGTGTAAGATGCCTGAATTGAGCCGATATGCGGCAGGGCTCCGGGGTTCGCTTGGTCGACGACCCCTTGTGTGACGGTAAACCCGGGGATGTTAACGACACCATTGTTCGAATAATAGGCCGCTATGGCAGGGCCGATCCCGGTGACACCGACGATCTGGTCGCGAATTTTGATCCGCCAGAGGTCGACGGTGAAGTTCAGGTTGCGGACGGGCTCGAAAATTGCTCCCAGCGTGATGTTTTCAGATTTTTCGGGAGAGAGTTCAGGGTTCCCCACGTTGGTCAATCCCACCGAAAAGGGTGAGGCTGCATAGCTGTTATTGCCGTGAGCGGCGCAGAAGTCGGCGTAGGTGTTGCAAAAATTTCCGCCACCCTGTGAAAGGAAACCGGTTGTCGGAAGGCCGAAGGCTTCGTTGAAGCTCGGAATGCGAAAGCCTCTCGACCAGGTCCCGCGCACTGCCAACTGCGGAATGGGGGTGAACTTGACGCCGACCTTGGGCGAAAAATTCTTCTGCCCGGTCGAATAGGAATCATAACGGCCCGACAAATTCATTTCGAGCTCATCGACGATTTGCACCCCGATTTCACCGAACGCCGAAAAGACATTACGGCTACCGGCCGTGCCCACTGCGTTGATCCCATAATAGCGATCATAGGGGTGCGCGTCGTTTTGCGGATTGGCGCTTGGTGCATCGATCGCCTCGTGGCGATACGCAAGGCCCAAGGCCATCTCAAGTGGGCCGCCTGGCAGTTCGAATACCGAACCCGAGACCGCTGCTGTCGCCTGCCAAAGATCGGAGGTGGAGCGTGTTACATTCGTGGGCATAATGTAATCCCACACATCTTCGGGGGTGGCCGCCGGGTTGGCGAAGTTGAGCGTGCCGCGCGCCAGGACGTCCATGATTCTTTGCGGGATGGGGTAGCCGCGCTGAACACGATCGAGCTGTACGTTCGAAGCGGTGAAGTCGGCAGAATACTTCCATTTGTCCGCCAGTGACCCGGTGAGACCGATCACACCGCGCAGCGACCGCACGGAGGTTTCGTCGCTCGTGGGGCGATCGGGAGAAAAGAATAGCTGCGCGGTTTGCCCATCGGATGCATAGGGGTTGTAAGGATTGAGCGTGCCGTTGGTTGCATCGCATCCCGTCCCGGCGCCGTTCAGCGTACCCACCCCGGTCGGGCAAACATAAACCGGCGCGATGACATTGTAGACGACGGCGGAGCCACGCGGCGCGGTTGGGCGATCGCGAAATCCTCGCGGCGCTTGCAGTGCAAAAGTATCCGTCCGATAATAGTTACCTTGGATGTAAATCTCATGCGCGTCACCCAGTTTGGCCGTGAAGCGCGTTGAAAATCCGAAGCGCTCGACATCGGGTTGCAGCATGCCGTAAGCCCCGACAGTATTCGCCTCGCAGATGCGGCCATCGGCGGGAGCCGACGCCGATCCTCCCTGCTCGGGGTCCAATTGCTCGGGCGTGAGTTGTACAGGGGTCCAGCGACCACAACCTAGCGCAGGATTCAGGAAGGAAAAGCGACCGGAGCCCAGGTCTCCGCCAGCGGTGGCTACCGGGCGGACCATTACCACGCCGGGGACAGCGAACAGGGTGTTGATCGATCCGTCCGGACTGACCCCGTTGGCGTTGAGATTGTGCATGCACGCGCCGTCGGCGTTGCAGATGCGGCTCCAGTCCGAGGTGTTGAACGGATAGCCGCGGTCGCGCGCCCACAGGGCATCCTGCTTCAGATATTCGCCGCTGATATACAGGTTCAAACCTTGATCCGCGAGGTCGCCATAACCATAGGTCGCGTCGAAGCGCTGCTCGCCGGCGTCGCCGCGCTGCGATATTCCCATCGACCCATTCAGATGCAGGCCGTTGACCTGCTTCTTGGTGATGACATTGATGACGCCTGCGACCGCGTCGGCGCCATAAGTCGAAGACGCCCCATCGCGAAGCACTTCGATACGCTCAACGATCGCGTTCGGGATTGTGTTCATGTCGACGAAGTTGCGCTGACCATCGTCCGCGAGCGGGTAGGGGGCCATGCGCAGCCCGTCGAACACAGTCAGAGTCGATTGAACGGTAAGACCTCGCAGCGCAATTGCGTTGGCACCAGCCGCGAAATTGTTCCCATTGTTCCACCCTTGCGTAATCGTACCGGCATTGCCGGCCGAAATACGCTGCATCGCGTCCGCCACCGTGTTGAGGCCGCGCCGCTCCATCGTTTCGGCAGACAGCACAGTGACAGGAGAGGCTGTCTCGGCATTGGTACGGCGGAATAGCGAGCCGGTGACGACGATGGCTTCTTCCGGCGCTGCCGCTTCCTCCGCGCTGGCATGGAGATGCTGCTCAAGGGGCGCTAGCGAGCTTTCGCCTGCCTGCAGGCTCTGGGCATAGACCGGGGTCACCAGCAGCAACCCGGCTGCCGGGAAGAGCGAGGCCAGTGCGGTCGTGCTACACAGCATTTTGGCCATAGTCATGTTTCGTTTCATCATATTCAGCCCTCTTTTTTCCCATCGACACTCGCGCACCGCTGTGCGTCGCAGTTTGACGGGCTTGGTAGGTGGCGCAGAGGGACGCGCGAAGCCGTTCGACGGATTTGCTCCGCCGTCTACTTGCCCCAGACGCCCCGCAGTGCCGCGCCCGTATTCGAAAAGGGCGCACCGCAAGTGATAGGTCGCACCCGTCGAGCCTTCCGGCTAAAGCGACGGAAGTCGACGGCGATGCGACGGAGGCGGCGGCCGTGCAGACGGTAGGTTATTTGGAAGTGGCGTGCCGCGCTTCATGTAAGTCGGGAAGTTGAAGCCGCTCGCCGTGGCCGGTGAGATGCCCGCGAAGCCTTGGCTTCCTCAGCCTTCGATGATCCACGAAGGAAGGTTGCGATCGTCGGCAAGAAGCAGGCCGAGGCCGGGCGAGTGCGCGGTTTTGAAGGTGAGGACTCCCGGTTCGAGCTGTTCAAAGCGAGCCCGGCAAAGTGCGATTGCAATTGATCTTGTTTTCAAAAGGAAAATCGCGACAGTCGGGATGATACAAGATTCAGGGGCGGCGCTTAGATTGATCTCGAACCCGGCATCCGACTGCATCGGCGCCTACGACAATGCGTCGCGCGCCAACGTGGCCCGAATATTCGCGCTTTCGCCGCGTCAGGCCGAACTATTGTGGAATCTCGTCGATACCGGGGCGCTGCGCGACGCAGCGGTTTCAGCGGGCATTTCCTATGTTTCGGCGCGCAACATGCTCGCGGAGATCAAGGTCAAGCTGGGGCTGGACACGATCCCGCTGATCGTCGGACAGGTTCTTGCGATCAGCGATCATCATGCCGGAGCCACGCAGTTGCACGATCTGTTCGGGCTCAGTGATCGGCAGTTTGCAATCGCCCGTGCCGTTGCGATCCGCAAGAGCCGCGCCGAAATCGCTGGATCGCTGCACCTTTCGGAATCGGTGATCGATGCCGAGATGAAGAATATCCACCTGATCCTTGGTACCGGCAATGCGGCGGAGGTCGTCCGGATCGTTTCCGCCGCGCTTGAGCATCCTTCGGTCGATGCCGAGCCCGAGATAACGATGCTCGACGGCCATGTGCTGCCCGCCGCTGCGATCGACCATGGGGGGCGCAGGATCGCCTATTCCGATTATGGCCCGGCGGGAGGCAAGCCGGTGTTGATCCTGCACAGCACGATAACCGCGCGCGCGCCGCCGACGCGGCTGGTGCGCGTACTGGCGGCGCGCGGCTTCCGCGTATTGGCCATCGACCGGCCGGGGTTCGGGGGTACCGACCCGGCGGCCGACTGGTCGTCGCTCTATCGCCCCGCGTCGGACGATGTCGCGGCGGTCTGCGCGGCGCTGGGCATCGCGCATATCGATCTTGTCGCGCGGGGGAGCGGTCAGGCGGCGGTCTGCCTCGCGCACCGTCACCCCGATCTGGTGGCGCGCGCCGTCCTCGTCAATCCGACCCCGGCGATCGATCACACGCCGCACGACCGCGGGCCGCTCGGCATCGTCAAGCGGCGCTTTGCGGCGAACCCGGCGGTGATCGAACTGATGATCCGCACGCTCGCCCGCTTCGCCACCGCAACGCGCATGCGCGACGGCATGATCCGCTCCTATCGCGACAGCCCGCCCGATCTCGCGCTGGCCGAAGGCGATCCGCAGTTCGTGGCGGATTATCTGCGCGCGACGCGCGATTTCGCGCGCGGCCGGATTCGGGGCTATGTCGAGGAACAACGCGCCTGGGCGACCGGTTTCGACGTCGAACCGCTGCCCGGAAAGGCGCAGTGGCGCATCGTGCAGGGCGCCCATTATATCTTGCACGCACCCGACGCCGCGATCGCCTATTGGCAACCGCGACTGCCCGACACGCCGGTCAGGCGGATCGCCGATGCCGGCCAGATGCTCGCCTATTCGCACCCCGAAATCGTCGCCGAAGCACTTGCCGAGGCGTGATTTTTTGAAAGAACCATACATTCCGGGATGGACGCCGCCGCCGCCGCGCTTTTAGGTAGACGTCCCCACGGCGGACTTCGACGGTCGGCGCGCAGGGCAATGATATCCGTATAAGGCAGGGGTCGGTTTTGAGCATGGGCTGCGCGCAGCGCGGTCAACTCGGGGTGATGAGGGCAGGGCATGGGGCAGCGTATCCCGCCGGATTGGGACGACATATTTCTTGAAGCAGCACTGGAACCCGCAAATTGGCTGGGGGCGCTCGACCGCATGGCGAGGCATACCGGATCCAGCCACGGACAGTTGATCGGCGTCGGTGGCGCTCGCGAGCGGCCTTTCAATATCGTTACCAATTTCGGCCCCGACATGATCGCGAAGGCGCAGAGCAACGATTGGTACGGCGAGACGACGAATTTTCGCATCGCCGTGTCGAACCAGCATGTTGCCAAAGGCCATTATGATCCGATCCTGCACGAAGCGCATTATGATGCCGCGGTCGAGACGCTCGAATCGCGCGACTATGTCGACTGGTGCGAAGAGATCGGCATTCCCTTCGGCTGCCAGACCAATCTCGTCATCGACAACTTCGGCATTGTCGGGCTGGCGACGCTCCGCAATCGCGGCGATCGCCGCACCACCGACGATCAGCGCGGTATATTTGCGCAAGCGGCCGCCGCAGCTCGCCGCGCGGTGCGCTTGCAGGAAAAGCTCGAAGGCCAGCAGGCCCAACTGCTTGCCGGTGCTTTCGACGCGATTTCGGTGACCGCCTTCATCCTCGATGCCCGGGGCAATTTGCTCGCGCATACGCTGGCGGCGGAGGCCTTGCTGCAAGCGGGAACGGTCCGGCAGGTCGGGTCGTCGATCGATGCCGGCGGCGCCCCCCATACGCTCCGTGCCTTGATCCAGGCGCTGATTGCCGAAGAGGGTGCGCGGCATGGCCGCACGATGCTGGCGACCGGAGATGCGGCGCCGTCGCTGATGATCGAGGGCTTTCGCCTTCCCGAGCGCGACTGGTCGCTGGGCAAGCGACCGCACGCGATTTTGGTCGTCAACCCGCCCCGACGCGACCGCGCGGGCGTTACGCCCTTCCTCTCGACGCTCTACCGGCTCAGCCCGGCGGAGGCCGACATTGCGCTGCGCCTGTTCGAAGGAAAGACCCGCGCACAGATCAGCGACGAACGCGGCGTGACGGCTGAAACGCTGCGCGGACAGATCAAGCAAATCTATCAGAAGTGCGGTGTCGACGGGGAGGCGGCACTGATGCGTTTGCTTGCACCGATTTTTGCATAGGCACCCCCCGCGCGGGGGGTGACGCCAGGGTGCCGGCTAAATTACGGCACCCAATCGGGGACTAAGGGGTCGTTCGCCGGGTGCCGATTGCTGCGACGCAATCCGCCCCGCGGGAACGGGCACCGGTAACCGGCCACTCGATGCGACCCCGAGTGGCCGGTTGCTCCCAAGGACAGGGGATCGTGACGGACATTGCGGACAAGGTCATCCGGGGCGCGAGGCGCCTTTCGGAAACCCTGCCGCTCGGGCTTGAAACTGAAGGGGTTTTCACATCATGTCGACCATTGCCAAATCGCGTCTGCTGACGACCAGCGCGATCGCCGGAATTTCGATCCTGCAACTGGGCGCTGCCGCCCATGCGCAGGAACAGACCCCCGCTTTCGGCGTGCATGTGGACCAACCCGGGACGGTCGAGGTCAATGTCGGCGAGGACGAGGAAATCGTTGGTAACGACATCGGTATCTACGCGGATAATGGCACGGTCATCGTCGACAATGCCGGGACGATCCGCGGGGACGGCTTTTCGCCGGCGGGGCTGGACAGCCGGCCAGCCGGTGGCATCGTCATCGCTCAGCCGGGGGCGTCGATCACCAACAGCGGGACGATCAGCGGCGCGGCAAACGGGATCGCCACGTCCTATTTCTTCAGCGAGGATGAAAATGGCGACAATCTGCCGCCGGCGGCGCTCGCCGCCGACACGGTCGTCGTCAACAGCGGTCTGATCAGCGGGGAAGGCGGAGCGGGCGTATCGCTCGTCGGCGGCGGCAGCGTCACCAACGATGGCACCATCCGCGGCGCCAATGGCGCGCCGGGCAGCGGGATCAACGGCATCGGCGTCGCGATCGCCGAATTTCCCGACCGGATCGCCGAGGGGGTTGAAGGCGTCGGATCGATCGTCAACAGCGAAGACGGGCTGATCGAAGGCCAGGCTATCGGCGCCGTCTTGCAAGGCGGCGGCACGATCGAGAACCAAGGCACGATCCGTGCCTTTGGACAGTTCAATCCGGCGACGCCGGCAGCGCAGACGCCGATCGGCGTTGTTATGACTGCCACGCCCCACCAGCAGGGACGGAGCGCGACACTGACCAACGACGGACTCGTCCAGGGGTTCATCGGTGTGGTCGCAACCGGTTCGCTGGAGACGGTAACCATCAACAATGAAGGTGCGATCATCGGGCAGGGGATCGGTATCACCGGTCAATCGACCGGCGACCTGATCGTCAACAATGGCGAAGACGCACAGATTGTGGCGAGCGGCAATGCGATCGCGGCCAATACGAGCACGCTCACCGTCGACAATGCCGGGCTGATCCAGAGCCAGGGCCAGGTCGGCATCAACATAGCCTCAGCGAATGCGGTCATCGTCAACAGCGGCGGGATCGTCGGCGGCACCAACGCGATCACGACCGCGGCGCTGCAGACCGCGCCGAACATTTTCGTCAATACGGCCGTTAACGCCAGCGTGACCAACAGCGGCTCTATCACGGCGCAAAACGGCACGGGCGTCAGGTTCCAGGGCGGCGGATCGGTCGCCAACAGCGGGTCGATCAGCGGCACCGTCGACGGCGTCTATATCGCGATGCTTCCCGATCAGGATGCCGAAGACTTTTCGGCGACGGTTGCCAACGAAGCCGAGAGCGAAGTGTCGGGAGGGCGGTTCGGCGTCAACCTGATGGCTGGCGGTTCGGTCGAGAATGACGGCAGCATCAGCGGTGGCATTACCGGCGTCGTCGTCCAGAATGCGCTCGGCCTTGCCGATGTGGCGGGCAGCGTGACGAACGGTGGCTCGATCACCGGCACCGATGCCTTCGGCGTCGCCTTCGATGGCCTGGCCAGCGCGACGCTGACGAACAGCGGCACGATCACCGGCGGCGGCAACGATGGCGTCAACGTCAGCTATATGCCCGGTGGCCACACGATGATCGACAATCAGGACGGCGCGACGATCACCGGCGCGGCTTCGGGCATCCGCATCGACGATGGTACGGCAGAGATCGTCAACGCGGGCACGTTCCGGGGCAACGGCAGCAGCACCGACCTCTATTTCTATCCCGACGCGGGCATCACCGTTACCGGCGGGGTAGCGACCATCACCAACAGCGGCACCATTTCGGGCAATCGTCTGGGCATTACCACCGCGCCCTATATGGATCCCTTCACGGGCGAATATAGCGGCGTTGCGGTCGGCGCGGCGGTCGTCAACAGCGGTACGATCATCGGCGACAATGACGATGGCGTCCGCCTGATCGGCGGCGGCAGTGTGACCAACAGCGGTACGATCGAAGGTCGCACCGAAGCCTTTGCCGACGGCATTTCGATGTTCGCCTATACCGATCAGGCGAACGAGGATTATGCGGCCAGCGTGACCAATCAGGACGGCGGTTCGATCGCAGGGCAGCGCTTCGGTATCATCCTGTCGGGGGGCGGTTCGGTCGATAATGCCGGCGAGATCGTCGGCGTCGCTGGCGGCGTGTTCATCCAGGGCACCGCGCTCAACAGCGCACCGGGCGAGGATCGCAGCGGGCTGACCGCCAGCGTCGTCAACAGCGGCCTGATCCAAGGCACGGGCGACCTGGGCGGCAGCGGCGGCGACGGCTATGGCGTCGGCTTTGGCAGCGACATGTCGAGCGCCACGCTCGAAAACAGCGGTACGATCCTGAGTGACTTCGGAGCCGCGGTTTCGCAAGGGTCGCGTGCAGACGTCACCGTCACCAATCTGGAAGGCGGAACGATCGAGGGCGCAACATCGGGCATCTATTCCTTTGCGACCGGGACGCTCACGGTGGACAATGCCGGGACGATCCGCGGCAACGGCAGCTACGACGGCTTCGCCGCCGCGCCCGACGCCGGGATCACGATCACGACCGCAACGTCGAGCGTGACGAACAGCGGCACCATCTCGGGCGCGGGCGCAGGGATCACCACCGCCTATCAATTCGATGACGATATCGGCGATCTGGTCGGCATCGCGATCGGAACCACGGTCGAGAACAGCGGCACCATCAGCGGCGAATCGAACGATGGCGTCCGCCTGATCGGCGGCGGCACCGTAACCAACAGCGGTACCATTACCGGTGCGGGGGCTTCCTTTGCCGATGGCGTGTCGATGTACGCCTATGACGGACAGGATGGCGAGAGCTTTGCGGCCAATGTCGTCAACAGCGCGAGCGGAACGATCGGTGGCGACCGGTTCGGTATCATCCTGTCGGGCGGCGGCACCGTCGACAATGCGGGCACGATCGCCGGCACCACCGGCGGCGTCCTCATTCAGAGCGACCTTGCCGACACGCCCGGCCTGCTCGGCAATTTCATCAACAGCGGGGCCATCACCAGCGCCGATGGCGCGGCAATCATCGCCCATGTCCAGTCGAACGTCACCAATGCGGGCACGCTGAGCGGCGGAAATGGCGTCGCAATCCAGCTCGATGCGTATGACGATGTGGTGACGCTGAAGACCGGGAGCGCCGTCGATGGCCTGATCGACGCCGGGGCGGGCGAAGACAGCCTGGTACTCGATGGCGATGTCCTTGCACTGACCGAGGCGCAGCAGCTGACTTCGTTATCGGGTTTCGAAGCGCTGACGGTCGCGGCGGGCTATTGGTCGACCAGCGGCATGGTCGGCGAATTCGGCAACGTCGTGATCGACGAAGATGCTGCGTTGCAGGTCAATGAAGTGGTTGGCGAAGACGGCGCGGAATCGCCCATCCTGACCCCGGCGGTGACGACCAACGGCTTGCTCGTGCTCAACTTCGGCGACGATGAGACCGTCTCGAACCTTGACGAACTGACGATCAGCGGCAGCGGCAAGCTGCAGTTGATCGGCGATGCGGTATTCACCGTCGATACCGATACGGTGGCGCACACCGGCGGGACGATCGTGTCGGACGGCGGCCTTGTCCTAACCGGCCTGCTTCAGGGCGATGTGAAGACCGAGGGCGACGGCTATTTCGAACTCGGCGCGGGCGGCACCGAAGGCAGCTTCGCGGGCGACATCGTCAACGACGGGCGTTTCGTTTTCAACCGTTCGGACGATTACGACTTCCTCGGTGCCTTTTCGGGTAGCGGCACGCTCGACAAGCTGGGTGACGGCACGCTGACCTTCATGGGTGACTATGGCTTCCAGGGCGTGACCAACATCTTTGGGGGCGCCGTGCGGATCGGCGGGACGATCGACCCCGGTACCGACTTCAATCTGGGTGAAGGCGGGTCGCTCGACATCACCGGAAAGGACCAGACGATCGGTGGCCTTGCTGGCGAGAGCGGCGCCCAAGTCGTGCTCGGCGACAATCAACTGACCGTCGATCAGGACGACAATAGCGAATTTGCCGGCACCATTTCGGGAAGCGGCGGCTTCGTCAAATCGGGTGACGGTACGCTCAACCTGTCGGGCGACAGCGACTATACCGGCCCGACGACCGTCGATGGCGGCAAGCTTGCCGTCAACGGTTCGATCGTCTCCGACGTCACCGTCAATGCCGGCGGCGCGCTGGGCGGCAACGGCAGCGTCGGCACGACGACGATCAATGGCGACGGCAAGTTGACGCCGGGCAACTCGATCGGGCGCCTCACCGTCAACGGCGATCTCGATTTCGCGGCCGGTTCGGTCTATGAGGTGGAGGTCAATGCCGCGGGTGCGGGTGACCGCGTCGATGCGACGGGCCTCGTCACCATCGACAGCGATGCGAGCGTGGCGGTGCTGGCGGAGGACGGCGACTATAACGGCCGCACCGACTATGTGATCCTGACGGGTGCGGGCGGGATCGACGGCACCTTCGGTTCGGTGACCAGCGACCTGGCCTTCCTTGATCCGCTGCTGCGTTACGGCGCCAATTCGGTGACGCTGTCGCTGTATCGCAACGACGTCGATTTCGCCGACGTGGCGATCGGGTTCAACCAGGCGAGCGTTGCCGCGGCGGTCCAGTCGCGCGGCATCGACGATCCGCTGTTCGAAGCGGTGGTCAACCAGAATGCGACCGGCGCGCAGGCCGCTTTCGGTGATCTCTCAGGCGAAATTCTTGCCAGCACGCTCAGCGGGCTGACCGACGATAGCCGGCACCTGCGCAACGCGTTGTACAGCATGTCGGGTCCGGCCGAGGCCGGCCTCTTCCTCTGGGGTTCGGCCTTTGGCGGCTGGGGCGACTTCGATGCCAAGGGAGGACGCTTTGGCATGGATACCGACCACAAGGGCTTCGTCACCGGCATCGGCTATGGCGGCAACGGCTTCGCGGCGGCAATCTCGGCAGGGATCGGCGACAGCGATTTCCGCCTCGGCGGCCGCAACGACCATGCACAGGCCGACAGCAAATATCTGGCCGCACATGTCAGCTATGGCACGGGCGAGGGCGTTCGCGCCGCCGCCGGCCTTGCGTATGGCTGGCATGATATCGACACCAGCCGTTCGATCAGCGTCGCGACGCTGGCGCAGACGCTGACGTCGAAGCGCGATGCGGACACGATGCAGCTCTTCGGCGAACTTGGTTATGACGTGCGGACGAGCAACCTTGCACTGACGCCCTTCTTCCGTCTTGCCCATGTCCGCACCAAGAGCGACGCCTTTGCCGAAGCCGGCGGCAATGCGGCGCTTTCGATCGCGGCGGCAAAGCAGGAAACGACCTTCGTCAGCCTGGGCGGCCGCGTACGGTTCAACATCGGTGAGGGCTTCCAGCCCTATGTGTCCGCCGCGTGGAACCGGGCTTCCGGCGACCGCGGTGCGCCGGTGGCCGCGGCCTTCACCACCGGGGGCGGCAGCTTCGCCCTGATCGGCACGCCGATCCCGAAGAATTCGGCCGAGATCGAAGCGGGCTTCGATTATAGCGCGGGCAATTTCCGGATCGGCGCCGCCTATAGCGGTACACTGGCCGGCGATCGCAACACCCATGGCGCACGCGTGACCGCACGGATCGCCTTCTGATCATTCTACCCCGATCAAAGGCAACATGCGGCTGGGGCCGGAGCAGGGTCAAAATGCTCCGGCCCCTTCGCCGTTTCGGCACGGCGCGGGGTTGCGTTCCGAACGTGGGGTCAGGCCCCTAGCGCAGCGCTTCGGCGGCGAGCGCGCGGCAGTTGACCGTTCCCGGCTTGGGAAGCGGCGCATCGCGCTGCGGATCCTTGCGCAGACCGAGCGCCGCGCCGATCGACCGTGTCACCGCCCCGAACACCCCGCCGCCCGATTTCTTTCCGGGTGGCGCGAAATCGATGGTGGGCTGCGACAGCGTTCCCTCGACCTTCACCGGATCGACGAGCTTGAGATCGGGCTTCTCGCTTCCCGCGCCATTCATGGCCAGCGCGATGCGCTCACCATCGAGGTTTATCTGGCCGCGCCCGCGCGCCCGGGCGATGGCGGTGTCGATGACCAGCGGGGCGGGCGTCAGCAGCCCGTCCTTGGCCGCAAAGGCGAGGATCGCGCACCGGATCGGCGTCATGGCCTCGTCGTCCCCCAGTTTCTGCCCGATCGCTCCGCCAAGGTCCTGCGCCATGACATAAGCGGCTGCGCGGTTCATCGCGCCGCCGCTCGCGACGAAGGCGATCTTCCCGTTTCCTGAAGCGAAGGCCTGGCGGACGGTGTCGCCGCGTCCCGAAATCCGAACCAGCCCGCGCACGGGACCGCGGATCATGTCGGGCTGGCCGATGAAATCGTCGAAGCTGGCTCCCTCGACACGCAATTCGGTGGTCAAAAGGGGAATCTTGCTGCGCGAATCGACCCTGACCCGGCCGGTCATGGTGCCGCGCCCGAGCTGTGCGACGGCCTTGTCGAGCGTCAGTATCCGGTGGTCGAGCGACAGCTGACCCTTAAGGCTTTTGAACACCGACCCTCCCTTTACGAGCAGTTGATGGATCGTGATGCGAATGACGCCGTCGGTAGGCCCCATTTTCGCTAGATTGATCCGCGTGTCTGGAAAGATGCGCGGGCCGATGCGCGCTTCCTGCGCGCGTGCGGCCGCAAGTCCGGCGTCGTCGGCCAGATCGTCGAAGTCCAGCCGGGGCGCATCGATGCTGGCGTCGATTCTGGTGCGACCGTCACGCTTCAGTATCTTCGCGGTGGCGGCAATCGTCGAACGACCGATGCGCCCGTCGAGCTTGTCGATAAACCAGTCGCTCCCGTCGCGGCGCACCGTGCCGACAAGGTCGATCGCCTGGGTGCCGAACAGCCCCGCCTCGATGATATAGTCGAGTTGCTTGAGGCTGGTACCGCGCGCCGCCATCCGCATGGTCATATGCCCGGTGTCCAGGGGGGCGGCCATCGTGCCCGAGGCGCGTAGCCGGAGCAGGTCTGACGTCAATTCGGCGGAAAAGGGCCAGCGGCCATTGGCGTCTTGGATCCAACGCGCCGCCGCGCCAAGCTTCGCGGCGGCGCCGTTGAATTGCCCTTCGGCGGCAATCGCGAGGCCCTTGGCGTCCTTGGCTTCGATCGTTCCGGCGATGTCGAGGTGGCGCTTGGCATCCTTGAGCGTGAAGCGGCCATCATTTATCCGAACGGTGCCGATGGCAGGCGGCGGCGAACTGTCCGAACCGCCGGGCCGACGGCCACCCCAATTTGTCCGTCCGTCGGCATCGCGGATCAGCGCCAGCGACAGGCCGTCGATATCGATCGAGCGCGGCGCAATCGTGCCGGTCAAAAGCTTCAGGATCGGCAGGCGGATGCGCAGGCGCCCTATCGTCGCCATGTCGCCGTGTCCCGCCCAGGCGGGCTGTCCGACGCGGACGCTGCGAGCTTCTATCTCGGGCGAGAAAGAGAAAACATCCCTTCTCTCCAGCGCCCCGATATGAACGGGCGCGCCGAATTTTTCGCTCAGGCGCGCCTCGGCCGTCCCGCGCAGCATTCCCACCGGAAAGGTCGCGAGCAGCACAGCGGCAAGAAGAACCACGCCTGCGGCGACGACAAGGGCCATGCGCGCTTTGCGCGACAGGTGCGGCAGGGCGGGGCGGTTCACGCGGTTCGCTCGCAAGCGCGAACGGTCGGGGAGGATATCGAAAACATGCGTCTTCGATATGCGGGAGCGCGCGCAAGGTTCCTTGCGTGCCATTGATGGTCGTTCGCGGGCGCCGGCGCTGTTCCCCGCGCGCCGCGGTGAGGCGAGGCGCGTGGGAGAGGTGCGACTATTGCTTGTGCGCGGCGATGTAGCGCTCGACCTGTTCTTCCAGGATGTCGAGCGGCAGCGCGCCTTCGCTCAGAACGGCCTCGTGAAAGTCGCGAATGTCGAAACGCGGGCCGAGTTCGGTTTCGGCGCGTTTGCGGAGTTCGGCGATCTTGAGCTGGCCGACCATGTAGCTCGTCGCCTGGCCCGGCCAGTTGAAATAGCGATCGACTTCGCGCGCAATGTCGGTGTCCGATACCGAGCTGTTGGCCTTGAAATAGGCGATGGCCTGTTCGCGCGTCCAGCGCTTCGAATGGATGCCGGTGTCCAGAACCAGCCGGATCGCGCGCCACACCTGAAGCGACAACATGCCGAAGCGGTCATAAGGCGTCTTGTAAACGCCCATCTCGTCTGCAAGCCGCTCCGAATAGAGGCCCCAGCCTTCCATATAGGCGCCATAGCCGCCGAATTTCCGGAATTTCGGTATGCCGGTCAGTTCCTGCTGGCGCGCGATCTGGAAATGATGGCCGGGCGCCCCTTCATGTGCGGCAATCCCGGCGACTTGCACCTTCTGCGTCTGGTTCATGTCGACAAGATTGACATAATAGATGCCCGGCCGCGTCCCGTCCGCCGACGGCGGGTTGTAGAAGGCCGTCGACGCCGTGCCCTCACGCCATTTTTCGACCGCCCGCACTTCGAGCGGCGCCTTGGGCAGGACCCGGAAATAGCGCGGGGCAGCCTCCATTACCGAGGCGATGACGGCGCGCGCATCGGCCAGATAGGTTTCGCGGCCCGCATCGGTATTCGGATATTTGAACTTGGGGTCGGTGCGGATGCTGTCGAAAAATTCGGCGAGCGTTCCTTTGAAGCCGACCTCGCGCATCACGGCTTCCATCTCTTTGTGAATAGCCGCGACTTGTGCGAGGCCAAGCGCGTGAATCTCGTCCGCGGTAAGATTTGTCGTCGTCGAACTCTTGAGGCGGTCCGCATAATAGGCCGCGCCGTCAGGAAGGTGCCAGGCACCGAAATTGCCTGTCGATTTGGGTTCGATCTCGTCGATCGCGGCGATCAATGTCTCATAGCCATGTTTGAAGGGGCCGGTGAGGGCCGCGCTGGCATCCGCGAGCAGCTTTTCCTTCGTCGCCTCCGGCGCATCGAGCGCGCTGACCTTTTTGCGGAAGTCGGCCATGAGCGTCGAATCGCCGCCGCCGTCGAACGGGGCACCGGCAAGGATTTTGAGCGCATCAGCGCGGGCGGGAGCGAAATTGACCTTGTTGGGGATGATCCCCGCCGCCGCCTGGTCGCGCATTCGCGCCGCGACTTCGCGCATGACGCGGTCGGTATCGCGCAGACGTGCAATATAGGCTTCGGCGTCTGCCACGCTGTCGATTTTGTGATTGTTGATCAGCAGAACGGGGATGTCGCCGGCGGGGCTACCATTGGTCGACACGGGAAAACGCAGTTTGCGGAAGCGAAACGATTCGCGGCCGCGCTCGACTTCATATTCGAACAGTCGATAGCTCACCCGCGCGCTTTCACCGAGCTGGTCGGGCTTGAAGCGGGCGTGCATGGCCTTGAGCTGCGTTTCAGCGAGCGCCTGCTCCCGCAACGCCGCCGCATCGCTATAGTCATCGAGCCGGTCGTAGCTCGTTTTCAGCCCAAGCTGCGTTTGCGATTCCGGGCTGAGCGCCAAGCGCGCGTCGAAAGCCTGATCGAGAAATTGCAGTAGCGCGGCATCCTGCGCTTGGGTCTGTGACGCGGTTTGGGCAAATGCCGGGGCGTTGGCGGCGAGCGGGACGACGGGCAGCAGCATCAGGGCAACGGCGAGGCGCATCATATTCTCCTGTTGAATGAGGGGCCTTGTTGCCCAAGGTTAGAGAAGGCGCAATTATATTTCCGTTGGTGGTAAAGCGGTGCGGGTGCGGGCGTTCAAAAAGACCGGTGGAAGCTGAACAGGTCGGCGTCGGGATCGCGATCGCCGCAAAGGGCGCTGCGCAGTATCTGCGCCGCCATCATCGAGAAAGTGATCCCGTTGCCGCCATAACCCATCGCCGCATAGCAATTGGGCATGCGCGGTATGCGTCCCACCGTCGGAATACCGAGCGGGCTGTTACCGAAGCTTCCGGCCCAGGCATAAGCGGGCGTGGGGTCTATCGCGGGAAGCAGCGCCCCGAGCTTGCGGGCGAGCGTTTTCGCCTTGTCCGCAATCTTCGCGTCGCGCGCCGGCGCATCCGAAATATCCTCGTCTTCCCCGCCGCAGATGACGCAGCCGTCAGGGGTCGTGCGAATGTAGAGATAGGGGTCGGACGCCTCCCATATCATGGCCGCGTCGCGCCAGATCCGCTGCGGTTGCGGACGCGTTGCGATCGACCAGGTCGACATAATGTAATTTCCCTTTTTCGGGATGCCTTTCAGCATCTCGTAGCCGGTTGCGAAAATGGCGTGCGCCGCGCTTATCGTAGCCCCGCCGTCGATCTGCAGTTGGACGCCGCTGTCGTCGCTCTCCACGCCGATCACCTCGGCAGGCGCGTAGAGGCGCATCCCGTGCTGTTGTGCGACTTGCAGATAGGCCGCCGCCAGGCGCCGCGGATCGGCCGAATAATTGCCGTAGCCGACGATCGCGTGGCGCCTGCCGATCCCGTAGCGTCGCTCGACCTCAGCGGGGCCGATATATTCGACCTCGAAACCCGCTTTGCGCCGGACATTCGCTTCGACGGCGAGCGCGGCCGGGTCGAGAATATTGCCGTCAAGATACAGCGTCGAGCGCGTGGCAGCGCTGACAACGAGGCCGAGGCGTTCGGTTCGTTCGCGCAAGGCGTCGACCGCCAGCCGCGAGCGGCGCCAGATCCGCGTTGCGCGTTCCGTGCCGATCCGCCCGGCCATTTGCGAGAGGGGGAGGTCGATCTCATATTGCAGCATCGCGGTCGACGCGGCGGTCGATCCTGCGGCGGGGCCGCGACGATCCACGACCACCACGTCGAGCCCGGCGTCGCTGAGCGTCTCTGCAATCAGCGCGCCCGATATGCCCGCGCCGACGATCACCACGTCGCAGCGCAGCGATCGCGCAAGCTCTTTGATTGCGAGCGGGAGGCGATGGTGGCGGAGCCAGATCGGGCGCCCCGTTCGCAGATCGCGATGCTGGGTGACCGAAGGCTCGGACACGCGGGTCATCGCGCCGCCGTCCCGAGTGGCGGGCCCTTCATGGGGAAGGCGACTGCCGAACGGCGGTTGACCAAGAGTCCGACCAAGGGAAGCGAGGGGTGCATAACCGTCGCATACTCGCGGCGTCGCGCGCTGGTTCCCGCGGGCGGGGCAATAGCGCGCAGCTGCGCTGAGCGCTTTGCGATATGGTTTTGCGGTAAAATTGGTCGGGACGAGAGGATTCGAACCTCCGACCCCCACACCCCCAGTGTGATGCGCTACCAGGCTGCGCTACGTCCCGACCGGCCCTTTCGGGCAGGCGAGGCCCCTAGCGCGGCTTTGCTGGCGATGCAAGCGGCGATGGCCATTTGGCGGTGTTTCTTTCGGCGGGCTTGATCGCGCCGTCGTCGACCCCATCTGGCGGGGGCTTGCCGTGGGGGAGGGGCGCAGCGACGGTTGCGCGGGACGCCCCTGCGTGATAGGCGCCGCGCTTATTTTTGCGTGGTCCTTCCATGGGGAAAGGCCGCGCCACGGTAACGGAAAGTCTTTCATTCATGTCGACCCAATTGCTTCTGACCCAGGCGGCCGGATCGGGGGGCGGGGCAGCCGGCTTCATCATGCTGGTGCCCTATCTGCTGATCTTCGTCGTATTCTGGTTCTTCCTCATCCGCCCGCAACAGGTGCGCATGAAGGAGCATCGCGCCAAGATCGCATCGGTGAAGCCGCGCGATCAGGTGGTCACCGGCGGCGGGATCGTCGGCAAGGTGACGCGCGTCGACGATGACTTCGCCGATGTCGAAATCGCCCAGGGCGTGAAGATCAAGATCGTGAAGTCGACGATCTCCGACGTCCTCCAGCCGGGCGCCAAGCCCGCCAACGACTGACGCGCCGGCGTCGGGGAACCGGCGCCGCCCAGACCATCGGAACCCCGTCATGCTCGATTTCCCGCGCTGGAAAGTCATTGGCATCAGCGTCATCCTGGCGCTTGGTGTCATCTTTTCCATTCCCAGCTTCCTTCCCCAAAAGCAGTTCGAAAGCCTGCCGTCCTTCGCGCAGATGAAGGTCAATCTGGGCCTCGACCTTGCCGGGGGCAGCCACTTGCTGCTCGAGGCCGATCTTGGCGACCTCCAGAAGACGCAGCTTGCCAATATGGAAAAG
Source organism: Sphingopyxis terrae subsp. terrae NBRC 15098 (assembly GCF_001598815.1). GTDB lineage: Bacteria > Pseudomonadota > Alphaproteobacteria > Sphingomonadales > Sphingomonadaceae > Sphingopyxis > Sphingopyxis terrae. Next base: position 34,516 of record NZ_BCZQ01000018.1, read on the forward strand.
ACCGTGCGCACCGCGATGCGCGGCGAGCGTGGGCCCGACGACGACATTGCGATCGGCGAATTGTCGACCGCGGGCGGCAAGATCAGCTTTCTGGTCCGCGATCAGGCGCAGCTCGACGAAGCGCGCGAGCGGCTATTCCGCGAGACGCAGGGTGCGGGGCTGACCGGCCAGCGCGACTGGACGATCGATGTCGTCGATACGACGCGCATCGTGATGACGCCGACCAAGGCGGGGCAGGCGCAGGCGATCAGCCGTGCGATGGATACCGCCCGCGACATCATCGACAAGCGCGTCAACGCGCTCGGCACACGCGAGCCGACGATCATCCGTCAGGGCGACGACCGCATCGTCGTGCAGGTGCCGGGGCTTCAAGACCCGCAGCAATTGAAGGATTTGATCGGCAAGACCGCGCGGCTCGAATTCCGCATGGTCGATACCAATGCCGATCCCAACGAAGTCGCCGCGGGCCGCGTCCCGGTCGGCAGCGAGGTCGTTCCCTATTCGCCTGACGCCGGCAATGGTGTGCCGTTCGAAGTGTTGCGCCGCCAGGTCATGATCAGCGGCGACCAGCTTATCGACGCCAAACAGAGCTATGATCCGCAGAGCGGCCTGCCGGTCGTCACCATCCGCTTCGATTCGGGCGGGTCGGCGACCTTTGCCAAGGTGACGGCGCAGAATGTCGGCAAGCGCTTTGCCATGGTGCTCGACGGCCGGGTGCTGTCGGCGCCGTCGATCAACGAGCCGATCCTGGGCGGTAGCGCGCAGATTTCGGGCAATTTCACTGTCGCAAGCGCAAATGCGCTGGCGATTTCGCTGCGATCGGGCGCGCTGCCCGTCAAGATGGCGGTCGTCGAAGAGCGGACGGTGACGCCCGAGCTCGGCGCCGATTCGATCCGCAAGGGCGCGATCGCCGGGATCATCGCGACGGTCGCGGTGCTGGCGTTCATGATCGTCGTCTATGGCCGCTTCGGCATCTACGCGAACGTCGCGCTCTTCTTTAACATCTTCCTGATCGTCGCGATCATGGCGGCGTTCAATGCCACGCTGACGCTGCCGGGTATCGCGGGTTTCGTGCTTACGATCGGCGCCGCGGTCGACGCCAACGTGCTGATCAACGAACGTATCCGCGAAGAGTTGAAACGCGGGCGACGCGTCTTTCAGGCGGTCGAGCTGGGCTACAAGGAAGCCAGCCGCGCGATTTTCGACGCCAATATCACCAACGTCATTGCCGCCGCGCTGATGTTCTGGTTCGGCACCGGGCCGATCAAGGGCTTCGCGGTCGTGCTGACCATCGGCATCGTGACCAGCGTCTTCACCGCGGTTACCGTGACCCGCATGTTCGCCGCGCACTGGCTGCACAAGACGCGTCCGGCGTCGCTGAATATTTGATAGAGGGACCGAACCCATGCGTCTGCTGAAACTCGTCCCCGAAGACACCAACATCCATTTCCTCAAGTGGCGCAACATCGCCATGGGGATCAGCTTTCTGATGATCGTCGCGTCGATCGTGCTGGTCGCGGTGCGCGGGCTGAACCTTGGCGTCGATTTCGTCGGCGGCCAGTCGGTGCGCGTCGAATTTTCGGGCACCATGCCCAAGATCGACGAGATCCGCGAAAAGGTCGACAATATCGGCCTCGGCGAAGCGACGATCCAGCAATTCGGGTCCGACCAGGCGGTGTCGATCCGTACCGCGCTGCCCGAAGGCGACAAGGCGGCCGCCGACCGGGCGGGCAAGCAGCTTGTCGACGGCATCCACAAGGCGTTTCCGACCGCCAAGACCGGGTCGGTCGAAACCGTGTCGGGCAAGGTATCGGGCGAGTTGCTGCGCACCGGTGCACTCAGCCTCGCGCTCGCGATGATCGCGATTTCGATCTACATCTGGATCCGCTTCGAATGGCAGTTCGGGGTCGGGGCGCTGTTCGCGCTGTTCCACGACGTCATGCTGACCTTCGGTTTCTTCGCGCTGACGCAGATGCAGTTCGACCTTAACATCGTGGCCGCGCTGCTGACGATCATCGGCTATTCGCTGAACGATACGATCGTGGTCTATGACCGCATCCGCGAAAATCTGAAGAAATATCGCAAGATGGAGATCATCCCGCTGCTCGACCTCAGCATCAACGAGACGCTGGCGCGCACGGTGATGACCAGCTTCACGATGCTGATCGCGCTCGCGGTGCTGCTGTGGGTCGGGCCGGACGTGATCTTCGGCTTTACCGCTGCAATGCTGCTCGGCATTTTCGTCGGCACCTATTCGTCGATCTATATGTCGGCGCCGATCCTGGTGTGGCTGAAGGTCGGTCCCGACAGTTTCGTGCCGCGGACCAGCGCCGCGACGCAGGGCGCCGAGCGCGTGACCAGCAAAGAGGACGACGACGGCGCGGTCGTCTGATCGCTCAGCAGCCCGCGCAGCGACGGAGATGCTCCGCCAGCTCGCGGCCGTTGCGGTCCCAGTCGAAGCGGCCGGCAAGGCTCGCCGCGACCGCATCCGGCGCAGCGGGCGCCGCCAATAGCGCGCGCACCGCATCGGCTATGGCCGCTGGCGTGCGTTCGACGATCCGTCCTGCCGCCGGCGACGTCACCAGTTCGGCCGCGCCGCCGGCATCGCTGATGACGATCGGGGTGCCGCAGGCAAGCGCCTCGACCCACGCATTCGCGAGCCCCTCGCTGACCGACGGCATGGCCACGGCATCGACCGCGCGATAGAGCTGCGGCAAGTCGGCGTTGGCGACGGGCCCCATCAGGTGAACCCGGTCGGAGACGCCGATCCGCTGCGCCAGGGCGCGATATCGCGCTTCCTCTTCGCCCGCACCCGCCAGCCAATAGTGGACCCCCGGCAAGGTAGGCAGCGCTTCGATGACGAGCGCCTGGCCCTTGCGGGGGATCAGCGCGCCGACGGTCGCGATCGCGGGCGCGTCCCCCATGCCGAGCGCCGCGCGGGCCGCGGTGCGGTCGCCGGGATGAAAGCGCATGGTGTCGATGCCCGTATAGTGGACCATCGTCTTGCCCGCATCGATGCCGATCGCCGCCATGTCGCCGCGCATCGCCTCCGACACGGCGAGCAATCCGGCGGCGCGCTCGGCGGCGGCGAGCAGTTGCGGGCGAGTCGCCGGATCGTGGCCGAAATGGCTGATGTCGGCGCCGCGCGCCTTGATCGAAAAGGGACGGCCGAAGGCGTCCGCGATACGCATTGCGGCGGGACCGTCGGGATAGAAGAATTGGGCATCGACGACATCGAAGCCGCCTTGCCGCGCAATCGGCAACACGGCGCGCGCGATCGCCGCCGGATTGCGCGCTGCGCCGAATTTCGGAATCAGCGTGAAGCGCGGCCGATGGACGGTGAGGCCCCGCCACGCCTCGCGGTGCGGTAGCTGGCGCAGCGCCCGGTATCGCGGGTGGAGCGAAAGCGGGAAGGGCGGAAGGCCGACGGGAGCGACGACGGTCAGCATGACGCCCGGCTGCGCGGCGAGCGCAAGCAGGCTCTTTTCGACGAAAAGGCCGAAATTGGGGCGCGCCGCATCGGGAAAGAGCGTGGCGATCGACAGGATGCGAAGGGGCTTCATTTCCGCCTCATCGCGCCATCAAAGCGTCCGGATGAGGCGGACCGCGACCGCGGCCCATGGCGGGTTGCTCACCACCTGCTGGCGCTGACCGGCTCCAAGCGGCAGCAGGTGCAGCTTTTCGCCATCGATGTTGAGCAGCCGCGCAAAGATGAAACGACCGGCGGGGCGCGGCACAAGCAGGTCGCGATTGAGTGCGCTGGTCCAGTCGCCCTCGACCTTGCGGCACCATATCTCGTCGCCCGCGCGATAGTCGCCGATCGACGAGGTGACGCGCATGGCGATCATGTCCTCGGTCGGACGCGCGGTCAGCGCCTGTTCGACGCGCGTCGGCGCATGGGCGCCATCGGCGCCGAGCAGCGCGGTAATCGCAAGCTGGGTATCCTGCGGCAGTTGGACGAGATCGGCAGCATCGACGCCGAGCGCCTTGGCGATGCGGTTCATCCAGCCGAGCGACAGATTGCGCGTTCCCGTTTCGAGGCGTCCGATCGTCTGGGCGGTCGTCGGCGGGTCGCAGCGCTGCGCAACCTCTTCGAGCGTCAGTCCCTTGGCGCGGCGCACGGCGCGGATGCTGTTGATCATGACGAACCTCCGATAACCAAATCGGTTTCTTCTTTCCTACAAAATAATCCAATGTCAAGCCGACACTCCCAGCAAGGAGAATCGCATGACGACGCGCCATTTCGTAACCCGCCTGCATCCCGACGATCGGGTTGATCCCGGCAGGGCGGGCCCGCAGGTGATGCGGCATGTCACCGTCAATGTCGCGGAAAGTCCGCTGGCATGGCTCGCGGCGCGCGGGATGGTCTCGGACGCGCAGTATCGCGCCGGCGAGCGGCTGCGGACCGATTATGAGCGGGCAGGGCTGGCGGGACGGGTGACGATGCGCTGGGACGCGGCGCCGCCGTCGAAAAGCCGCGGAGGCGCCCGCGCCGCCGACGCTTCGCTGGCGCGCATCGACGCGCATCGACGCTTCCACGCTGCGGTGGAGCATGTCGGGCCGGGATTGGCCGACATCTGCTGGCGCGTGATTTGTGCGGGTGAGGGGATCGGCGGCGCCGAAAAGGCGCTGGGATGGCCGTCGCGATCGGGCAAGCTGGTTTTGACGCTGGCGCTCGATCGGCTGGCGCGCTTCTATGGAACCGGCTGAACGGGGCGGCGCAACTTCTCGCTGGACCCTCGCGCACCGCACCGCCTATAGGCTTCGCCGATGTTTTCGCCCGAACGGGCAGGGGAAGGACAAGAGCATGAGCGTAACGACGGTTCCATTGCGCCCGGTGAGCAAGGGCGGGCTGTGGCTGCTGTGGATCGGCCTGATCGCGCTGCTGGGCATCGGCGTCGCGTTCGCCCTGACGCACACGCCGCGGATCGGCTTCGAGGTCGTCAAGGAAGGCAGCGGGCCGAGCCCGACCAAAGCCGACATCGTCCTCATCAAATATGAAGGCAAGCTCGACGACGGCACCGTGTTCGATTCGAACGAACAGGCGCCGCTCCAGGTATCGCAGGTCGTCCCCGGCTTTGCCGATGCGCTGACCCGCATGAAGAAGGGCGGCAAGTACAAGGTCGTGATTCCGCCGGCGCTGGGGTATGGCGACCGCGCCGCCGGGCCCATCCCCGCGAACAGCACCTTGCACTTCGACATCGAACTGATCGACTTCCGCAGCGAAGCCGAAGTGCGCGCGATGCAGCAGATGATGCAGCAGCAACAGATGATGCAGGGCGCCCCCGGCGGCGCACCCGGAGCGCCGGGCGCTGCGCCGCAGCCCTGATCGGGATTTTCCGTTTTGAAGAAGCGGCGGTGAGCTAGGCGCTCGCCGCCGCTTTTTTCTTGGGGGCGGCGCCCGCGTTCCGCTCGGCCTCGCGCTCCAGTGCGACCTTGATCATCGCGACGATCGGGTCGGCGAGGAACAGCCCCATGATACCGAGCAAGGTGCCGAGCAGGATTTGCGCGCCGAGGACGAGCGCCGGGGCAAGGTCGACCGTCTGCTTCGCGACCATTGGGACGATGAGATAGCCGTCGACGGTCTGCACGAAAAAATAGATGCCGATCGCCCACAGGCCCGTATCGGTGCCCGCCGAAAAGCCCACGAGAACGAGCAGCACGCCCGACACGATCGCACCGATGTTGGGGATGAAGGCAAGCAGGCCGGTGAGCAGCCCCATGAGCGCCGCCATCGGTATTCCCACCGCCATACAAGCAAGCCAGGTGCCGACACCCTCGACCGCCATGCCGAGCAGCCGCCCCGCCATCAGGCGGCGCAGCGTGAAGGCCATGCGCGCGGTCGTCACGTAGAAGTCGTCGCGGTTCTTCATCGGCAACAGCCAGGCGATGCCGCGTTCATAGAGTCGCGGTTCGATCGCAATGAAGATGCCGAGCACGACGACCATGACGAGGCTGGTGAGCGCGCCGAGCACCGACCCGACCGCCGCGGTGACGCGCCCGACGGTGCCCGCGAGATTCTCGGTAATCGTCTTGGTGTCGATGTCGATCGTGCCCATGCCATGCTCGCTCGCCCAGTTGGCGGCGCGCTCGACCTGGCTCATGATCACCTTTTGCAGTGTCGCCGCTTGATCAGCGATCTGTGAACCTGCGAACATCACGGTCCAGGCAAGAAAGGCGACGAGCGACAGGCAGATGATCAGCAGGCGCCAGCCGCGTCCGATCGGCAGCACGCGGCCAAGGAGGCGGGTGCCGCCATCGAGCATCGCCGCCATCACGATACCGGCAAAGATCAGCAGAATGGGCTGGATCAGGATGACGCAGACGCCGACGAGCAGCGCGACGCCGAGCCACACGCTGGCCTTGAGCAGTTCGGTGCGAACGAGCTGGCTGCGGATCTCGGTCGGGCCGGGGGCTTCGATCCGCGTTTCCTTGTCGGCCATCGCTTCGCTTCCCCGCTCTTGCGCCTCAGTTCTTGCTGGCCTGACGCTCCGGTCGGAGATTGGTTCCGGCGCGGCCGGGGCGCAGCGCCTCGAACCAGCTCAGCGGATTATACCATTCGGCGGTACCATCGGTCGAAAAGCTGATGATCTCCGCCCGGCCGGCAATCGCGTCGAACGGCACCGGGCCGCCAAGCCCCTTGCGATCGACCGGCACGCGGCTGTCGGCGCTGCCGTCGCGATTGTCGCCCATCAGGAACAGGTGGTCGGCGGGCACGGTGATCGGCCCGTAATCGTCGGTCAGATAGCCCGGCCCCATGTCGATCGTGTCGAAGGTCGCTCCGCCGGGCAGCGTCTCGCGCACGATCGGCAGTTCGAGAACTGCCTTGCCGACCGCGTCGCGGGTGACGAAGCGGCCGAGGCTGCTGTCCGAACCCGGCATATTGGCATCGACGGGCACCGACAGCATCGGCTGCACCTCGCGCTTGATCGGCTTGCCGTTGATGATCAGCGCGCCGCCACGCAGTTCGATCGTGTCGCCGGGCAGCCCGATGACGCGCTTGATATAGTCGACGCGCGTCACGGGATGTTCGAGCACGACGATGTCGCCGCGTTCGGGCAGCTTGCCGAACCAGCGCCCCGGCTTCTTGGGTGCGAGGTGAAAGCTGACCGAGGCGTAGGACCAGCCATAGGGATATTTGCTGACGATCAGCCGGTCGCCGTTGCGCAGGATCGGCATCATCGAATCGGACGGGATGTAAAAGGGCTTGGCGACGCAGCTATGGATGCCGAGCACCAGGATCAGGATCACCACGATGTCGCGCAGCAGTTTGAGCATGCTGCCTTCGTCCGCGGCCTTGGTCTTTGCCGCCTTGTTCTTTGCCATGGTCAATCCTTGATGGCTTCGATGATGACGAACGCCTGCGCCCAGGGATGGTCATCGGTGAGCGTGAGGTGGATGCGCGCGCTATGGCCGTCGGGCAGCATCGCGGCGAGCCGCTCGGCGGCGCCGCCGGTGAGGGCCAGCGTCGGCGCGCCCGAAGGGGCATTGACGACGCCGATGTCCTTCATGAACACGCCGCGTTTGAAACCAGTGCCGACCGCTTTGGAAAAAGCCTCTTTCGCGGCGAAGCGTTTGGCGTAGGTGCCGGCGCGGGTGAAAGGCCGCCGCGCCGCCTTGGCCCGCTCGACCTCGGTGAAGACGCGCAGTTCGAAACGCTCGCCGAAACGGTCGAGCGAAGCCTGGATACGTTCGATGCTGCAGAGATCGGAGCCCAGGCCGATGATCATGACGATCCTCCCCGGCACGGGGAGGGGGACCGCCGAAGGCGGTGGAGGGGCAGGCGCGTCATCGCGCTGCCTCTCGGCGGCAAGCAAACTGCAGGTGCCCCTCCACCATGCTTCGCATGGTCCCCCTCCCCGTGCCGGGGAGGCTCTGTCGCGCTCCGCTCATCCGCGCGCCTCGTCCATCAGGTCGCGCATGCGGCGCACCGCGGTTTCGAGCCCGGTGAAGATCGCCTCGCCGATCAGATAATGGCCGATGTTGAGCTCGGCGAGTTGCGGGATGGCAGCGACAGGGATGACATTGTCATAGGTCAGGCCATGGCCGGCGTGCGGCTCGATCCCGTTCTTCCACGCGAGCGCGGCGGCGTCGGCGAGGCGGAGGAGTTCGGCGGCGCGTTCCTCGCCCTCGACATGCGCATAGCGGCCGGTGTGGAATTCGACGACGGGAGCCTTCAGCCGCATCGCCGCCTCGATCTGGCGCGCGTCGGGTTCGATGAACAGGCTGACGCGGATGCCCGCGTCGGACAGGCGCGCCACGATCGGGGCAAGATGGTTGTGCTGGCCGGCGGCGTCGAGCCCGCCCTCGGTCGTGCGCTCCTCGCGCTTTTCGGGGACGATGCAGGCGGCGTGCGGCGCGTGGCGCAGCGCGATCGCCAGCATCTCGTCGGTCGCCGCCATTTCGAGGTTGAGCGGCAGGTCGGTCGCGGCCTGGATGCGGGCGAGGTCGTCATCGCGGATGTGGCGGCGGTCTTCGCGCAGATGCGCGGTGATGCCGTCGCCGCCGACCGCCGCGACGATCTCGGCCGCGCGGACCGGATCGGGATGGTCGCCGCCGCGCGCGTTGCGGATCGTCGCGACATGGTCGATGTTGACGCCCAGGCGCAGCCGCCGAGGGGAGGGCGCGCTCAATTCGCGCGGCTCCCCGGCTTCATCGCTGGCGTCGCGGCGAGTTCGGGCGGCAATTCGCCTTCGGCATAGGTCGGAAAATTGATCGCGACGAGCGGGTAGAAGGGAACGCCAAGGTCGACGCTGCCTGCCGAACGATCGACGAGGGCGGCCTCGGCGATCACGTCGCCGCCCGCGGCACGGACCGCCTCCATCGCTTCGCGCGACGACAGGCCGGTGGTTACGACATCCTCGACCATCAGGATTTTGGCGCCGGCCGGGATTGCGAAGCCGCGGCGCAGTTCGAAGGTGCCTGTCGGCCGTTCGACGAAGATCGCGGGCTTGCCGAGCGCGCGGCCCATTTCATGGCCGATGATGACGCCGCCCATCGCAGGCGAAACGACCATGTCGATCGCCGCGCGCAGGTCGCGCGGCAGCTTGGCGGCGAGGGCGATCGCCAGCCGTCCGGCGCGTTCGGTGTCCATCAAAACGCGCGCGCATTGCAGATAATATTCGCTGTGGCGCCCCGAAGAGAGCAGGAAATGCCCCTGCAACAGCGCGTCTGCGGCGCGGAATTCGGCCAGAATTTCGTCGTCAGTCATGGGAGGTTCGGTCTTTTGTCCATCAAGTCGCCCGCGTCGGATGAGCGGGTTTCGGGCACGAAGATTATCGTGCTGCAAAATAGTGTTAGAGATGCTTGAGGCAAGCGGCAAGCGGGTCTATAGCCCCGGCGAGTTTCAGCCTGTTCGCGGGCTGTCCGGGCCTGTGCCCGGCTGCCGAGACGGAGAGGTTGGGGGATCGAGAACAGCAACAGGCAACGGGCGGCACTATCCTTATGAAGAGCTTGAAAACCCTTGTAATTGCGGCGGCTTTGTCGCTCGGCACCGTGGGCGCGGTGCAGGCGCAGGCCCCGGCGGCAGCTCCCGCTGCGGCGCCGGCCGCGACGACGAACGCGACTCCGGCCGCGGCGACCAGCGATGCGGCGGCTCCCGCCGGCGACAAGGCTGCGGTGCCGGCCGGCGATGCGACCTATGTGCCGATGAAGCCGACCGCAGGCATCGGTCAGCCGGTCGAGGGCGGATGGAACTTCCAGGAACAGGAAAGCCCGATCGGCAAGCGCGCTTATTGGTTCAACCATTATATGCTGCTGCCCGTCATCACCTTCATCTCGCTGCTGGTGCTTGGCCTGCTGCTGTGGGTCGTCGTGCGCTACCGCGCTTCGGCCAATCCGGTGCCGTCGAAGACGACGCACAACACCTTCATCGAAATCATCTGGACCGCGATCCCGGTCCTGATCCTTGCGGTGATCGCGGTTCCGTCGATCCGCCTGCTCGCGGCACAATATGAGCCGCCGAAGAAGGATGCGCTGACGATCAAGGTCACCGGCTATCAATGGTATTGGGGCTATGCCTATCCCGACCAGGGTATCGGCGAATATGTCTCGAAGATGCTGCCCGAGGACAAGGCCATTGCCGCCGGCGAGCCCTATCACCTCGCGGTGGATAATCGCATGGTCGTCCCCGTCGGCAAGCAGGTGAAGCTGATCATCACCGGCGCCGACGTGATCCACAGCTTCGCGGTTCCCGCGCTGTGGACCAAGATGGACGCGGTTCCGGGCCGCGCCAACGAAACGACGTTCACCGTCGACAAGCCCGGCGTCTATTACGGCCAGTGTTCGGAACTGTGCGGCGTCGACCACGGCTTCATGCCGATCGCGGTCGAAGCGCTGCCGATGGACAAATGGAAGGCGTGGGTCCGCTCGAAGGGCGGCAATCCCGACGGCGCCCAGGCCGCCGCCGCGGCAGCGCCCGCCGCGGCCGCCCCGGCGCCGACCGGCCCGATCCCGGCGACGACCGTCCCCGCCGCCGACACGACCACAGCGGCTCCGGCTGCGGCGCCTGCCGCCGCGCCGGCCGCCAAGAATTAATCAGGGGGTCCGACAGATGACCGATATCGCAGCGACTGCACCGGCGCATGGCCACGACCATGCGCACGACCACGACCATGACACGCCCAGCTTCTTTGTCCGCTGGTTCATGTCGACGAACCACAAGGACATCGGCACGCTTTACCTGATCTTCGCGATCATCGCCGGCATCGTCGGCGGTGCGCTTTCGGGGATGATGCGTCTCGAACTCGCCGAACCCGGGATCCAGTATCTTCCGGGCTGGGCGCATATGCTCGGTGGCGCGGCGGACGCGACCGCGGGCAAGCATTTCTGGAACGTCATGATCACCGCGCACGGCCTGATCATGGTCTTCTTCATGGTCATGCCCGCGATGATCGGCGGCTTCGGCAACTGGTTTGTCCCGCTGATGATCGGTGCGCCGGACATGGCCTTTCCGCGCATGAACAACGTGTCCTTCTGGCTGACGGCGGTTGCGTTCGTCATGCTGTGCGGATCGATGTTCGTTCCGGGCGGCAGCGGCCTCGGCGCCGGCACCGGCTGGACCGTCTATGCCCCGCTGTCGACCAGCGGGTCGGTCGGCCCGGCGGTCGACATGGCGATCTTCTCGCTCCACCTTGCCGGTGCGGCGTCGATCCTCGGTGCGATCAACTTCATCACCACGATCTTCAACATGCGTGCGCCGGGCATGACCCTGCACAAGATGCCGCTGTTCGTCTGGTCGGTGCTCGTCACCGCCTTCCTGCTGCTGCTCGCGCTGCCGGTCCTTGCCGCCGCGATCACCATGCTGCTGACCGACCGTAACTTCGGCACCACCTTCTATGACGCCACGGGCGGCGGCGATCCGCTGCTCTATCAGCACCTCTTCTGGTTCTTCGGCCACCCCGAAGTGTACATCATGATCCTGCCGGGCTTCGGCATCGTCAGCCAGATCATCTCGACCTTCAGCCGCAAGCCGGTGTTCGGCTATCTCGGCATGGCCTACGCCATGGTCGCGATCGGTGTCGTCGGCTTCATCGTGTGGGCGCACCACATGTTCACCGTCGGCATGAGCGTGAACCTGAAGATGTACTTCACCGCCGCGACGATGGTCATCGCGGTCCCGACCGGCATCAAGATCTTTTCGTGGATCGCGACAATGTGGGGCGGTTCGATCAGCTTCAAGACCCCGATGGTCTGGGCGATCGGTTTCATCTTCATGTTCACCGTGGGCGGCGTGACCGGCGTCGTGCTCGCCAATGGCGGCGTCGACACCAACCTGCACGACACCTATTATGTCGTCGCGCACTTCCACTATGTGCTTTCGCTCGGCGCGGTCTTCTCGCTGTTCGCGGGCTTCTATTACTGGTTCCCGAAGATGTCGGGCCGGATGTACAACGAGTTCCTCGGACAGTTGCACTTCTGGATCTTCTTCATCGGCGTGAACGTCCTGTTCTTCCCCCAGCACTTCCTGGGCCAGCAGGGCATGCCGCGCCGCTATCCCGACTATGCGGAAGCCTTCGCCTATTGGCACTATATCTCGTCGTTCGGCTATGTGATCATGGCCGTCGGCATGATCTTCTTCTTCGTGAACATCGCCTGGTCGCTGTTCGCGGGCAAGAAGGCCGCCGACAACCCGTGGGGCGAAGGTGCGACGACGCTCGAATGGACGCTGTCGAGCCCGCCGCCGTTCCACCAGTTCAACGAACTGCCGCGTATCGCCTGATTGCGCTGCGCCCCCTGCTAAGAGCCTTGGCAGGGGGCGCCCCGCTTTCCGGCCTGGAGTTAGCATGGCGCAGAGCCTGACCCACGGCGAGATGTCGCTTCCCGCAGATTGGCGCGACCTGTTCGCGCTGACCAAGCCGCGCGTGATGTCGCTTGTCGTCTTTACCGCGCTGTGCGGTTTGCTCGCGGCACCGGGCAGCGTTCATCCGGTGCTTGCCTTTTCGTCGATCCTCGCGATCGCGCTCGGGGCAGGCGCATCGGGGGCGCTCAACCAATGGTATGAAACGACGATCGACGCGAAAATGAAGCGGACGGCGAACCGCCCGCTGCCTGCCGGTCGTCTCGACCGCCAGACGGCGTTGCAGTTCGGGGTCGGACTCGCTGCCTTTTCGGTCTTCCTCATGCTGTTCGCAGCCAATTGGCAGGCGGCGGTGCTGCTGACCGTTTCGATCCTGTTCTACGTCTTCATCTACACTATGTGGCTCAAGCCGCGGACGCCGCAGAATATTGTGATTGGCGGCGCGGCGGGGGCATTCCCGCCGCTGATCGGCTGGGTCGCAGCGACGGGCAGCGTCGCACCGCTGCCGATCGCGCTGTTCCTGCTGATCTTTCTCTGGACGCCGCCGCATTTCTGGGCGCTCGCGTTGTTCGTGCGCTCGGACTATGCCGCAGCGGGAATTCCGATGATGCCGGTGGTCGCAGGCGAGCGCGCGACGCGCCGCCAGATTCTGCTCTATGCCGTCGTGATGGCGGCGGCGGCGATCGCGCCGTGGCCGCTCGGCTATACGGGCGCGCTCTATGGCTGGACTGCGACGATCCTGTCGGCGCTGTTCGTGCTGCTGTCGGCTCAGGTCGGCTTGCGCAGTGCGGGCGCGGACGACCGGATGCAGCCCGAGAAGCGCCTCTTCGCCTTTTCCATCGCCTATCTCTTCATCCTCTTCGGCGCCGTAGTTGCCGATCACTGGTTGCCGCTATGACCGACGAAAATCCGCAACAGCCTTTCGACGAAGCCGAATATCGCCGCCGCCAGCGCGTGCGCGCCAACCTGATGGGCTGGATCCTCGGCGGGCTCGCTTTCCTCTTTTTCTTCATTACGATGGCGCGCATGGTGGTGCCGACATGACGGACGAAGCGACACGCCGGAAAAATGGCCGCACTGCGGCGCTCGCGGCCTTGCTCGCGGCGGCGATGGTCGGGCTGGGTTTCGCGGCGGTGCCGCTCTACAATCTTTTCTGCCGCGTCACCGGCTTTGGCGGTACGACGCAGCGTTACGATCCGGTCGCCGCGGCCGAGACACCGAAGGTGTTGAGCGATACCGTCTCGGTGCGCTTCGATGCCAATGTGTCGCCCAAGCTGCCGTGGAAATTCTATCCCGAACATCCCACCGATACGGTCAGCATCGGCGCGCGCGACATGGCGATCTTCATCGCGCAGAATAATTCGCCGCACCCGATCACCGGCACCGCGACCTTCAACGTAACGCCCGACCAGGCGGGGAAATATTTTACCAAGATCCAGTGCTTCTGCTTCACCCAGCAGACGCTGAAGCCGGGCGAACAGATCCGCATGCCAGTGCTGTTCTTCGTCGATCCCAAGATCAAGGACGATCCCGACGCGCGCGACATTCAGGAAATCACCCTCAGCTACACCTTCTACCCAGTGGACGAGGGCAAAAAGGCGAGCTAAGGCCGCAACCAATAGAGTCTTACCAAGGACCGGCAGATGATGGGGATCATCGCGCTGGGGCAAAAAACGGGAACTGTGACATGGCCGGTGCCAAACATCATGATTATCACCTCGTAAATCCCAGCGTCTGGCCGCTTTTCGGCTCGGTCGCCGCGCTGGTGATGTTCTTCGGCCTCGTCATGGCGATGCACGCCGACCATTTCGGCGGTGCGGGCAAATGGGTGCTCGGCCTCGGTTTCATGGGTGTGATCGCCACCTTCTTCAGCTGGTGGGGCGAGGTCATCAAGGAAGCGCACGCCGGCGATCATACGCCGGTCGTTCAGCTGCACCTGCGCTATGGCATGATCCTGTTCATCGCATCGGAAGTCATGTTCTTCGTCGGCTGGTTCTGGGCCTGGTTCGATTTCTCGCTGTTTCCGGCGCCGGTCGAGATCGTCGACGGTGCGGTGACCTCGCTGTTCGGGCAGGAAGGTGCGGTGGCCGCGTCGATCTGGCCGCCGAAGGGCATCCATGTCATCGACGCCTTCTCGCTGCCGCTGCTCAACACGCTGATCCTGCTCTGCTCGGGCACGACGATCACCTGGGCGCACCATGCGCTGATCCACGGCGATCGCGAAGGGCTCAAGAAGGGTCTGTGGCTGACCATCATCCTCGGCCTGACCTTCAGCTGCATTCAGGCCTATGAATATGCCGAAGCGCCGTTCCCCTTCGGCACGATCAACTATACCTCGGCCTTCTTCATGGCGACCGGCTTCCACGGTTTCCACGTTCTGGTCGGCACGATCTTCCTGATCGTGAACCTCGTCCGCGTCTACAAGGGCCATTTCACGCCGACGCAGCACTTCGGTTTCGAAGCCGCCGCCTGGTACTGGCACTTCGTCGACGTGGTGTGGCTGTTCCTCTTCATCATCGTCTATGTCTGGGGTGGCTGGGGCGCACCGGTTGCCGCGCACTAAATTGCCGGACAGCGAACAGCATCAAAAGGGGCAGCCGCCGGTCTGGCGCGCTGCCCTTTTCGGTCTCTGCCCCGAATGCGGCGCGCCGACGCTGTTCGACGGGCCGACCAAATTCGCGCCGCGCTGCCGCGCCTGCGGGCTGGACTACTCGACCTACAATGTCGGCGACGGGCCGGCGGCGTTTCTGACCATGATTATCGGTGCGCTGATCGTTGCCGCGGCGATTGCCGTCGATTTCGCATTCGAGCCGCCGTTGTGGGTGCATGTGCTATTGTGGGTGCCGATCACGGCCGCCGCGGTCGTCTACGGCCTGCGGGTTGGCAAGGCCGCGCTGCTCGCGAGCGAACATCAGCGCAAGGCGGCGGAAGGGCGCCTGGTGGATCGGCATGACGACGACGCCTGACGCTCCTTCGCCCGGCGAAGCCGTCGCGCCGCCGCGCGGCTGGCCGGTGATTCCGACGATCCTGGTTCTCGCCGCCGTGGCGACGATGATTGCGCTTGGCATCTGGCAGTTGCAGCGCAAGGGAGAGAAGGAAGCGCTGATCGCGCTTTACGAACGCAACGGGGCGATGTCGGCGACGGTGACCTATCCGAAGCTGCCGCCGGTTCCCGACGCGATGCTCTATCGCAAAAGCAGCGTTATCTGTCTCGAGCCGGTGCGCTGGGATCCGCGCAGCGGCACCGATCGCAAGGGCGGAGGCGGTATTCGCATGATTGCGGATTGCCGCACCGGCGCCGAGGGACCGGGCGTGCTGGTCGACATCGGTATCGCCGACGATTTCACGCCGCCCAAATGGACGGGCGGCACGGTTCAGGGCACGATCGTACCGGGGCCCGAGCAGCCGAGCCTGATCGAGCGGCTGACCGGCCGTGCCGTGCCGGCGCGCGCGATGCTGGTCGCCGACCAGCCCGCCGCGGGACTACGGCCCAGCGCGGTGCCATCGGCGGCGGACATGCCCAACAACCACTTCGCTTACGCCGTGCAATGGTTCCTGTTCGCAGCGATCGCGCTGATTATCTATATCATCGCGGTGCGCCGCCGCTTGCAGCGGTGACGGTGCGCCGCTAGGCGCTTTTCCGTCATGGACTATATCAGCACCCGCGGCTCCGCGCCGACCCTCGACTTCCGTGCCGCCACGCTCGCCGGCCTTGCGAGCGACGGGGGGCTCTACGTCCCGGCCGCCTGGCCGCAGATGTCGGCGCAGGATATTCGCGCGCTCGCGGGGCTCGACTATGCCGAAACCGCGGTGCGCGTGATGATGCCCTTCGTCGCCGGCGTGCTCGACGAGGCCGAACTGCGCGAATTGTGCCGGGCCGCCTACGGCCGCTTCAGTCATGATGCGGTGACGCCGCTCGTCCAGCTTGACCATCGCCACTGGCTGCTCGAGCTGTTTCACGGTCCGACCCTGGCGTTCAAGGATGTCGCGCTGCAACTGCTCGGCCAGCTGTTCGAAAAATTCCTGAGCGGCGGCGAGACCGATCTGACCATCGTCGGCGCGACGTCGGGCGATACGGGATCGGCGGCGATCGAGGCGGTCGCGGGGCGCGAGCATATCCGTATCTTCATGCTCCACCCCGAAGGGCGGGTCAGCGACGTACAACGCCGCCAGATGACCACCGTTCTCGCGCCCAATGTCCACAACATCGCGATCGACGGCAGCTTTGACGACGCGCAGGCCATGGTGAAGCGCCTGTTCGGCGATGCCGAGGCGCGCAGCGCGCTGACGCTGTCGGCGGTCAACAGCATCAACTGGGCGCGGCTGATGGCGCAGGTGGTCTATTATTTCTATGCCGCGGTCCGCCTCGGCGCCCCCGACCGCGCGATCGCGTTCAGCGTGCCGACGGGTAATTTCGGTGACGTGTTCGCAGGCTATGTCGCGGCACGCATGGGGCTGCCGGTGGCGCGGCTGGTCGTTGCCACCAACGTCAACGACATCTTGCACCGTGCGCTGTCGCGTGGCGATTACAGCGCGGGCAGTGTGACCGCGACCGCGACGCCGTCGATGGACATTCAGGTGAGCAGCAATTTCGAGCGGCTGCTGTTCGACCTCGCGGGTCGCGACGGGGCTGCGATCGATGCGATGATGGCCGAATTTGACCGCAGCCGAGCGATGTCGATTCCCGAGGATATGCTTGCTGGCGCCCGCGACCTGTTTTCGAGCGCGCGCATCGATGCCGATGGCATGACGCTGGCGCTGCGATGGGCGCAGGAACATGGCGGGCAGATCATCGATCCGCATAGCGCCGTCGGGCTGGCCGCGGCGCGCGCGCTCGATATCGATGCCGACGTGCCGGTGGTGACGCTCGCGACTGCGCATCCCGCCAAGTTCCGCGATGCGGTCGAACGCGCGACAGGCGTTCGTCCGGCGCTGCCCGCCCGCCTCGGCAATCTGTTCGACCGCGAGGAGCGCTATGAAAAGCTGCCCGGCGACTATGACGCGGTAAAGGCCCACATCCTGCGCGAGGCGGCCCGTGGCTGATCTGCTGCCGCTCGCGACGCTCGTCGGCGAGGGGTGGGGCGATTACGGGTTGGTCGACAGCGGCGGCGGGCGCAAGCTTGAACGCTATGGCCCCTATCGTTTCATCCGTCCCGAACCGCAGGCGATGTGGCAGCCGGCGTTGGCCGAAAGCGAATGGGATGCCGCCGACGGCGAATTCATCCCCGCATCCGACGAAGATGGCGGCGGCCGCTGGTATTTTCATCGCCCCGTGCCAGCCGAAGGGTGGCCGCTCGCATGGCGCGAAGCGCGCTTCACCGCGTCCTGCACCCCGTTCCGCCATCTCGGCTTCTTTCCCGACATGGCACCGGTGTGGGACTGGCTGCGCGGCTGCGTCGCCGACAAGGCCGATCCCGCGTTCCTGAATCTGTTCGGCTATACCGGCGTCGGCAGCCAGGCGCTCGCCGCGGCCGGCGCGGCGGTCACGCATGTCGACGCGTCGAAGAAATCGGTGGCGCAGGCGCGCGACAATGCCGCACTCGCGGGCATGAGCGACCGGCCGATCCGCTGGATCGTCGACGATGCCGGCAAGTTCACCGCGCGCGAGGTGCGGCGCGAGCGGCGCTACGATGCGATCCTGCTCGATCCGCCGAAGTTCGGACGCGGCCCGGGCGGTGAACGCTGGCAGATCGAGGAGGGGCTGGCGCCCTTGCTCGCCGATTGCCGCCAGCTCCTCGATGCCGACAGCCGCGCTCTGTTCCTCACCGTTTATGCGGTGCGCATGTCGGCGCTGGCGATTGGCGAACTGCTGGCGCAGATTTTCGCCGATTTGCCGGGCAAGGTCGAATGCGGCGAGCTTGCGGTGCGCGAAGAGGCGCGGGGGCTACTGCTGCCCACGGCCATTTTCGCGCGCTGGAGTCGCTGACTCTCGATTGGTGATCGATGGGCAGGGGGCGTCAGATCCCCGCCAGCTCGATCCGGTTGCGGCCGCTTTCCTTGGCGCGGTAGAGCGCGTCGTCGGCGGCTTTCAGCGCGTCGCGCGCATTATTGTAACCGAAAACGTCGGCGACCCCGCCCGAGAAGGTGATCTGGCCGAAGGGCTCGTCGGTCTTGCGGTTGATAAGGCGGCGGCCCGCGAGCTGTTCGCGCGCTTCGTCGAGACGCGCTGCGGCTTCGCTGGGCGGCAGGCCGCGGAACAGCATGACGAATTCCTCGCCGCCATGCCGCGCGACATGGCAATGGTCGTTCGAGATATGCGCCAGCGTATCGGCGATCAGCTTGATGACGCGGTCGCCCGCCTCATGGCCGTGGGTGTCGTTGACCAGCTTGAAATTGTCGATGTCGCAAAAGGCAACACTCAGCGGCTCGCAGCTCGCGCGGGCTTCTTCATAATGGCGCTCGAGCAGCACCTCGAAGGCGCGGCGGTTGGGCAGGCCGGTCAGATAGTCGACCTCGGCGTCGCGCTTGGCGCGGGCGAGGCTGCGGCGCAGCGATTTCGCTTCATCCTCGCTGCGGCGCATTTCTTCTTCGGCATGGCGCGTGCGGTCGAGCATCGCCTTGGCGAGATCGGCGAGATGGGTGACGAGTTCGCCGGTGACCTGCACCTGCTGAAGGTCGGTCACATGCTTTTCGAGTTTGACGCCATAATCGCTCGTCGCGTTGCGCGCGGCCTTGGTGTTGGTCTGGAAGGTGTCGAGGTTGGTTTCGAGGCGGGTGACGAGGCGATCGAGTTCGGCGCGGTCGGGCTGGATCGGTTCCTGCTGCGCCAGTTCGTCCAGCCACTGCTGGGTGATTCCGTCGGCGGTCTGCGATCGCGTCGCGATCTGCCGCGCAAGCCTTGGATTGATCCCCGAAAAGGCACTGTGCGCGATCAGGAGATTGGCCGCCGATACATCGAGATCATGGTCGAGCAGGAAGGAAGCGATAGCGCCGACGAGCTGCTGACGGGCTTCCGTCACCATGTCACGCGGGGTACGCCCCCCGGGCGATGCGGCGTCTCCTGCCTGGGCGCCGGTTTTTCCGTGGCGGAGCCCCAGCCAACCAAGGAGCCGCCCTACCGGCTCGTTCGATGATGTAGCATGTGTGGTCATACCCGCTTTAACGGGCGCTTGCTTCGGCCTTTAAGGTGGCGCGGCGCGTCTTTTGTACCGGTACGGACAAAAAATTTCAGGGGATCACGCGGCCGTCGTCGCGGCGCGGCATCGGGGCGATGAGCGGGAGCAAAAGACCGGTAAAAGTCAGCCATCCAGCCGCGGTAAAAAGCGCCGTCGGCAGGTCGGTCAGATCGGCGAGCGTCCCGAGCAGCCAGGCGCCGAGCGCCATCGCGCCGAAGGTGACTGCCTGATAGATTGACAGGCAGCGGCCCAAAATCTCTTCGGGCGAGCGGAGTTGCATCGCCACGTTGAGCGTGGTCAGTGTCGAAACCCAGGCCGCCCCGGCGACAAAGGCGGTCGCCAGCAGCGGCGGCAGCGTCAGCGCCGTGGCCGCCGGCACCATCGCGGCGGCAAAGACCAAGGACGCGATGCTGACAACCCGGTCACTGCCCCAGCGTTTCCGGGCTTCGCCGACCCAGAGCGCGGCGAAGATCGACCCGGCGCCGAACGCGGCGAGGCATAGGCCGTAGATGATCTCGGTTCCGTGCAGCCGATCGCGGACGAGCGAGGGCAGCAGCGCCGAAAAAGCAGCGCCTGCGATGCCGAAGGCAAAGCCGCGCGTCAGCACGCGGCGCAGCGGGCTCGAGCGGGCGCAATAGCCGATGCCGATCGCGATCGCGCCCAATATGGGGGTGCGCCGCGGCGGCGTGACTTCGGGGTGCCAGCGCAGCAGGACGACGATCAGCGCCAGATAACTGAGCGCATTGATCCCGAAGGCGGTCGCGGGGCCGGTCAGCGAGATGAGCAAGCCGCCAAGCGCCGGGCCGGCGCTGCGCGCGAGGTTGAAGGCGACGCTGTTGAGCGTGATCGCCTGCGGCAGATCCTTCGGCCCGACCTGCAATCGCACCGATGCCTGCCATGCAGGGCCGTTGAGCGCGGTACCGCACCCGACCGCGAGCGTGAAGCCGAGCAGCAGCAGCGGCGTCAGCGCCCCCATCCACGCCGTGACGGTCAGCGCTGCCGACACGATCAGCATCGCGCTTTGCGCCGCCAGCATGATCCGGCGGCGATCGAAATTGTCCGCGATTGCCCCGGCAAAGACGCCGAGCAGCATGATCGGGATCGTCGCGCTCGCCTGCACCAGCGCGATGAGCAGATGCGAGCCGGTGAGTTCGGTCATCAGCCAGGCGGCGCCGACCGATTGGATCATCGACCCGATATTGGACGCCAGATTGGCGATCCAGATCGCGCGGAACGCAGGATAGCGAAAAGGCGCGAAGGGAGAGGATGCCCGGGGTGTCGTTGGCGCGTTCACCCCTCCGCGCTAGCTTTTGCGGCCGCGAGACGCAATATGGAGGCGATGCGGATGTTCGATTCCGACCTGCGCCGCCGTGTTGGCGTCTTCCTGGCGTGGCTGGCGCTCGTTGCGCTCGGCGCGGGCGGCCTCGTGCGTGATGCCTCAGCCCCGGCCCGGCTGGTCGATCAAACCGCCGCCGCCATCGCGGGAGCGCCCTACGATGGCGGGCATCCTTTCGTCCGTGCCGGCGGCCTTACGCTCAGCGCGCATTATCGCGCCGGCGACGATGACCGGCATCCGGTGGGCGGCGATCCCGCCACGCTGTCCGCCGCGCCGCCAGCATTGCCCGCCGTCGGACTGTTCCGGCCCGACTTCGGCCGGGTCGCCGCTGGCTGGACTCACCGTGCTGCCGCGGCGCCCTATTCGGCGCGCGCGCCGCCGATGATTGCCATCTGATCGACGGGCCGTGCGCCGCCGTGCGCCGGCCGATCCTTGCCCCCAGTGCGGAGGGCGATCATCGATGGAATTTGAACATGACCGAACCAATTGCCGCCGGGCCTCCGCTCGGCGCCGACGCGCTGCGCGCCGAGGATATATTTCGCCGTTATCCCGATGTGTCCGAAGAGGAGGTCGCGCACGCGCTCGCCTTTCTCAAGACCGGACGTCATCTCGAAGTCGGACGCGTCACCGGAACCCCTGATCTGCGCGCGAATGTTGCGGCCTTTCGCGCCCGGTACGGTGCGAAGCTAACATTGGGCGTTGCCGACTATCTGAAGTTCGCGGTCGGCGTGACGCTGTTTATCGGCGGGCTCTTCCTCGTGCTCGGGCGCTGGTAGGGGCAGGGCGGCGGGGGCGCGGACTGTCAGCCGCAATCCCGCCGCCTTTTCGCGCCGCTGACCGGCGCAAATATTCCTGCGCCGCCCACTGGCGCGCCGGGAATTGACTGGTTACATGGGCCGCCACCGAACGAATCGCGTGTGCCGCCCGCCGCCGCGGGGTCAGGCGCCGCCCGCACCAGAAAGTGGCACCCATGGAAATCTTCACCGGCCTGACCTTCGACGATGTGCTGCTGGTGCCAGGCCCGTCGGACATTCTGCCCTCCGACGCCAATCTGTCGACCCGGCTGACCAGCGAGATCAGCCTCAACATTCCGATCCTGTCATCGGCAATGGATACGGTTACCGAGGCCGACATGGCCATCCTGATGGCGCAGATCGGCGGCATCGGCGTCCTCCACCGCAATCTGACCGTCGAGGAACAGGCCGCCGCGGTGCGCCAGGTGAAGCGCTTTGAAAGCGGGATGATCGTCAATCCCATCACCATCACGCCCGACGCCCCCTTGTCCTATGCCACCGCGCTGATGGCGCAGCACCGTATTTCGGGGATTCCGGTGGTCGAGACCGGCGGGAAGCTGGTCGGCATCCTCACGCACCGCGACGTGCGCTTTGCCGATAATCCGGGCCAGCCGGTGCGCGAATTGATGACCGCGGAGAATCTGGCGACGGTCCGCGCGGGCGTCAGTCAGGAAGAGGCGCGCAAGCTGCTCCACCAGCGGCGCATCGAAAAGTTGCTCGTCGTCGATGAGGATTATCGCTGCATCGGCCTGATCACCGTCAAGGATATGGAAAAGGCGGTCAACTTCCCCGATGCGACCAAGGACGAGAGCGGCCGGTTGCGCGTTGCCGCCGCGACCAACACCGGCGACACCGGGGTCGAACGGGCCGAGGCGCTGCTCGATGCCGAATGCGATCTGATCGTGGTCGATACCGCGCACGGTCACAGCAAGATGGTTGGCGCGACGGTCGAGAAGATCAAGAAGCTGTCGAACCGGGTCCAAGTGCTGGCCGGCAACGTCGCGACCGGTGAAGCGACGCGGGCGCTGATCGACGCCGGCGCTGACGGGGTGAAGGTCGGCATCGGCCCGGGATCGATCTGCACGACGCGGATCGTCGCCGGGGTCGGCGTGCCGCAGCTCACCGCGATCCTCGACAGCGTCGAAGTTGCGGCCAAGCATGGCGTTCCGGTCATCGCCGATGGCGGTTTGCGCACCTCGGGCGACATCGCCAAGGCGCTGGCGGCCGGGGCGTCGAGCGTCATGGTCGGATCGCTGCTCGCCGGGACGGCCGAGGCGCCGGGCGAAACCTTCCTTTACCAAGGACGCACCTACAAGAGCTACCGCGGCATGGGCAGCGTCGGGGCGATGGCACGCGGCAGCGCCGACCGCTATTTCCAGCAGGACATCAAGGACCAGATGAAGCTGGTTCCCGAAGGCATCGAAGGCCAGGTACCGTTCAAGGGCGCGGCGAAGGATGTCATCCACCAGCTCGTCGGCGGCGTGAAGGCGGCGATGGGTTATACGGGCAGCCGCACGCTGCCCGATTTCCGCGAGCGCGCCAAATTCGTGCGCATCACCAATGCGGGCCTGCGCGAAAGCCATGTCCATGATGTGTCGATCACGCGCGAGGCACCGAATTATCCGGCGGGCTGAGGCCATCGCATGACCCCCGCCGCGCGCGTCCAGACCGCGATCGAGATTCTCGATACCATCGCTGCCGCGGCGCGCGAGGGCGGTGCGCCCGCCGACGCCCTGTTTGCCGAGGCGATGCGGGCACGGCGCTATGCGGGATCGAAGGACCGGCGCGCGATCCGCGGCCACGTCTATGACGCGATCCGCGCGGTGCGGTCGGTGCCGGTGTCGGGGCGCGCGGCGATGCTCGCGCTCGCCGACCGCGATCCGGCGCTCGCGGCGCTGTTCGACGGATCGCCTTACGGGCCCGCGCCGATTGCCAGCGACGAGCCGCGCGCCGAAACCGGCGTCGCCGCGCCGGCGCTCGCCGAATTGTTCGATCCGCTGATCGATGGCGCGGAAGAGGCGGCCATGCTCGAACGCGCGCCGCTCGATTTGCGCGCCAACCGCCTGAAGGCGTCGCGCGACGGGCTTGCCGAACTTTTTCCCGAGGGGCGCGCGATCGAGGGCACGCCCGACGGCTGGCGTCTGCCGCCCGAAACCGCGGCGATCCAGCATCCCGCCCATGAAAACGGCGCGTTCGAGGTGCAGGATGCGGCGAGCCAATATGCGGCGGCGGCGCTGGGTGCCCAAGCGGGCGCACGCATCGTCGACCTGTGCGCCGGGGGCGGCGGCAAGGCGCTCGCTATTGCATCGTTGACCGGCGATGCCGCCGACATATTGGCATGCGACGTCAATCGCGCGCGGCTCCAGCAATTGCCGCCCCGTGCGGAGCGGGCGGGGGCAACGCGGATCGAGACGCGCCTGCTCGATCCGGGGAAGGAAGCGGCGATGCTGGCCGATTGGTGCGGCAAGGCGACGCATGTTTTCGTCGATGCACCCTGTTCGGGCAGCGGCACCTGGCGGCGCAGCCCCGAACTGCGCTGGCGGCTGACGCCGGCGCGCCTCGACCGCCATATGGCCGATCAGGCGAACCTGCTCGCCATCGGTGCCGATCTGGTGGCGCCGGGCGGCAAACTCCTTTATGCTGTCTGCTCGATCATCGCGCGCGAGGGGCGGGCACAGGTGCAAGCGTTTCTGGACCGACATCGGGGCTGGACCGCCGACAGTGGCTATTTGCCGGACGGCATCGCGCGCGCCGCGGGCGCGGGCTATCTGTTCACCCCGGCGCACGACCGATGCGACGGCTTTTTCCTCGCACGGCTGACCGCGCCATGTTAGCGTCGCCGCAAATGAAGCGATGGGAGAATGCGATGCGCATCAGTTTACTGGCCCTTGGCGCCGGTCTCGTTCTGGCCAGCCTGCCTGTAGCCTCCGATGCGCAGCGTGCCGACAATGATATCCTGCCCCAATCCGTAGCGCTGATGAACCAGGGTCAGGCGGCGCAGGCGAAGGGCGATCTCGACGCCGCGATCGACGCCTATGAATCGGCGCTTGCCGCCGACCCGCGCAACCGTTCGGCGATCATCGCGCTTGCGCAAGTCGCGCGCGCGCAGGGCCTGCCGGGCAAGGCCATCGGTCTTTATCGCGAGGCGCTGCTGCTCGAACCCAACGACATCGCCGCGCTGGCGGGGCAGGGCGAAGCGCTCGCTGACAAGGGCGCGATCGAACTGGCGCGCGAAAAGCTCGCCGACGTCCAGCGGCTGTGCAAGGATAAATGCCCGCAGGTCGCGGCGCTCGAAAAGGCGATTGCCAATGGCGACACGAAGCGCGTCGTCGCGGCAGAGGCAATCACGCCCAAACCCGTCGTCGCGACCGTGACTCCCAGCCAGAACTGAGGCAGCCAAAACTGAGGCAGCCAGAACTGAAGGCAGCCAGAACTGAAGGCGGCGCGCCGCTTGCGCTCCCCTATTTATAGATGCACGCGTCCAGACCATCGCGCCGGACCTGGCCGATGCGCGCGGCGATCATATTGCCGTAACGGCGTGTGAAGCCCGAGGGGCTGATTGCCTCGCGCTTTTTGGGGAGCGGCAGGATCGCGGCAATGCGCGCGGCCTCGGCCGGGCTGAGGCGGTTCGCGCCATGGTTGAAATAGCGCCGAGCGCCCGCTTCGACGCCATAAGTGCCGATCCCCGTCTCGGCGACGTTCAGATAGACTTCCATGATCCGCCGCTTGCTCCAGAAGGTTTCGATCAGGAAGGTGAACCACACTTCCGGCACCTTGCGCAGATAGCGGGTCCAGCCGCTGCCCTGCCACAGAAAGACGTTCTTTGCCGTCTGCTGGCTGATCGTCGACCCGCCGCGCAGCCGCTTGCCCTTGGCATTCCGCTCGATCGCATCTTCGATGGCTTCGGTGTCAAAGCCGTTATGGGTGCAGAATTTTCCGTCTTCGGCGGCGATGGCGGCGCGGACCATGTTGCGGTCGATCGCCGAAAGGCTCGTCCAGTCCTTGGTGATGCCGTTGCTGTCGGCGAGCATGGTGAAGGTGACGGGCGGCGGCACCACCGCATAGACGAGCACCCACGCCGCCGACCCTATGGCGAACCATAGGAGCCATTTGAAGGGGCGCAGATACCAGGGGAGCGTGCGCTTTCTTGCGCGGGATCGGGATGCCATGCCGGGCAAATTAACCGCTCGCGCGCCTGAGGCAAGCGCGCGATCGGAACAAGACCGCTAACCTCGCCCCCGCCGGGGCGGGAGCAAGGAAAAGCGTTCAGGCGCCGATAAGGCGGCGTTCACCGGCAAGCTTGAGCATCGCCTTTTGCAGTTTTTCGAAGGCACGCACTTCGATCTGGCGGACGCGTTCGCGGCTGACGTCATAGACCTGGCTCAGATCCTCGAGCGTTTTCGGGTCGTCGGTCAGGCGCCGTTCGGTCAGGATGTGACGTTCGCGCTCGTTGAGCGTTGCGAGCGCTTCGGTGAGCAACTCGTGCCGCACGTCGCGTTCCTCGGCCTCGGCCACGCGCTCGTCCTGAAGCGGGCCTTCGTCGCCGAGCAGGTCCTGCCACTGGCTGTCGCCATCCTCGCCCATCGGCACGTTGAGCGACGTGTCGCCGCCCATCGCCATGCGGCGGTTCATGCTGACCACCTCATCCTCGGTGACGCCCAGATCCTTTGCGATCTTGGCGACGTTTTCGGGGCTGAGATCGCCGTCCTCGAACGCCTCGAGATTATTCTTCATCCGGCGCAGGTTGAAGAACAGCTTCTTCTGGGCCGCGGTAGTGCCCATCTTCACTAGGCTCCACGAGCGCAGGATGAATTCCTGGATCGAGGCGCGGATCCACCACATCGCATAGGTGGCGAGGCGGAAGCCGCGTTCGGGGTCGAATTTCTTCACGCCCTGCATCAGCCCGATATTGCCTTCGCTGATCAGTTCGCTGACCGGCAGGCCATAGCCGCGATAGCCCATCGCGATCTTAGCGACGAGACGCAGGTGCGAGGTGACGAGCTGCGCCGCAGCTTCGCTGTCGCCATGCTCCTGAAAGCGCTTGGCGAGCATATATTCCTGCTCGGGCGTCAGAAGCGGAAATTTGCGGATTTCGGCCAGATAGCGGTTCAGGCTCGCCTCACCGCCGAGCGCGGGCACCACTGCCGGAACATTGCTTTTGTTAGCCATGGAGAGTGTCTTCCCTAAAACCTGAAAATATCCTGCCGCGATTGCCTTTCGCGGTCAAAATAGATTTTCATTCGAAACCTAAACGCGCAGTTCATCGATCAGTTCCCGCATGTCCGCTGGGAGTTCGCTGTCGAGCGCGATGCTGTTACCGGTCACCGGATGAATAAAGCCCAAATGGGCTGCATGCAACGCCTGACGCGCAAAATGGCGGGCTTTAAGCAGATCCGAAAGCGGCTTTCGGGCGCGCCCATAGACCGGATCACCGACGAGCGGGTGGCCGATATGCGCCATATGGACGCGAACCTGATGCGTGCGGCCCGTTTCCAGCCGGCATTCCACCAAAGTTGCGTCCCGCAGCGGCTCGATCGTCCGGTAATGGGTGATCGCATGTTTGCCGCGGCCCGGCTCGACCACTGCCATCTTCTTGCGATTGACGCTCGACCGACCGAGCGCGGCCTCTACCGTGCCGTTGGCGGGCATCGGGCGACCGGTCGCGATCGCGAGATAGCGGCGGTCGATGCTGTGCGCGGCGAATTGCTTCGCCAGCCCCTCATGCGCCTTGTCGTGCTTGGCGGCGACGATCAGTCCGCTCGTATCCTTGTCGATGCGGTGGACGATGCCGGGGCGCGCGACGCCGCCGATTCCGGACAATTGTCCGGCGCAATGATGGAGCAGCGCGTTGACCATCGTGCCGTCGAGATTGCCGGCGGCAGGATGAACGACCATCCCCGCGGGCTTGTCGACCACGATCAGATGCTCGTCCTCATAGGCGATGACGAGATTCATGTCCTGCGCCACATTATGCGCGGGAGCGGGGGCGGGCAGGCGCAGTTCGAGCTTCGCCGGTGCGGATGCCTTGGCGGCGGGATCCCACAGGATGCGCCCGCCAGCATCGGTAACGCGGCCGCCCTTGATCAGCGTCTTGACGCGCTCGCGCGACAGGCTGGGCAAAGCCTCCGCCAGCGCCCGG
This sequence comes from Sphingopyxis terrae subsp. terrae NBRC 15098, assembly GCF_001598815.1. Lineage (GTDB taxonomy): Bacteria > Pseudomonadota > Alphaproteobacteria > Sphingomonadales > Sphingomonadaceae > Sphingopyxis > Sphingopyxis terrae. The sequence goes on from NZ_BCZQ01000018.1 coordinate 62,198, forward strand.
TCGAGCCGCAACCCGGCCGCGCTGTCGCCCAACGCCACGGTCAGAATGTCGTCGTCCCCCTTCATTGGTCGTCATGTGGCCCCGTCCGGGCAATATTCAAGGGGATGGCGCTTGCCCTGAAGGGGGCCGCTGCCCTAGGAGCGGCGGTGCCGGAAACTGCCGAGCTTGGGGAGCCACTGCATCCATGACCGACGATCGCGTCGATTTCGCCTCGATGATGGCCTCGCGCCTGTGTCACGACCTGCTGAGCCCCGTCGGGGCCTTTGCCAACGGCCTCGAGCTGCTGGCCGATGAAAAAGACCCCGAGATGCGGGCGCGGGTGCTCGACCTGCTCGAACAAAGCGCACGGACATCGGCCGCGAAGCTGAAATTCTTCCGGCTCGCCTTCGGATCGGCGGGCGGCTTCGGCGAAGCGGTGCCGCCGACCGAGGCCAAGGGCGCGATCGAAGGGATCATGGCCGACCGCCCGATCACGCTCAACTGGATGATCGGCGAGGACGCGCTGCCCAAACCGGCGGTCAAGATCATCCTCAACCTCGCGCTGATTCTGGTCGATGCGCTGGTCCGCGGCGGACGGCTCGACATCGGCTGCGAGCGGCAGGGCGAAAATATCGAGATTGCGTTGCATGCCGAGGCCGAGCGCATCCTGGTCGATGCCGACGTCGAACGCATCCTTGCGGAAGGCGAGGCGGCGGCCGCGATGACCTCACGAACCGCTCCCGCGGTGCTCGTTCAGGCGGTGGCGGCGCAGAATAACGGCACCGTGATGCTGGCGCGCGAAACGCCGACGTCTTTGCTCGTCGGCGCGGTGCTGCGGCCCGCCGGGTAAAGCGCTCCTTAACCATTGTCGGTCATGGTTGCGCCTTGATTTTGGGGCGCAGCGGAACCGCGATGGACGATCTTCTGAACGATTTTCTGGCTGAAACGTCGGAAATCCTTGCCGATGCCGGCGGGGCGCTGGTCGTGTGGGAGGCCGATCCCGCCGACCGGGCGCAGCTCGATTCCATCTTTCGGATGATGCACACGATCAAGGGAAGCTCGGGCTTTCTGGCTTTGCCGCGCGTGACCGCGCTTTCGCATGCTGCCGAAGAGGCGCTCGACCAGGTTCGCCGCGGTCATCGCGCGCCCGACGCTGCGCTCGTCACCGGCGTGCTCGCCATCGTCGATCGACTGTCGATGCTGTGCGAGCGGTTGGCGAGCGAAGGCGCCGAGCCGGCGGGTGAGGATGGCGACGTTATCGCCTCCCTGTCGGGCGATGCGCCTGATCCGGTGCAGGCGGACGCGGCACCCGCGGTTCCGGCGGCGATCCGGATGCGGCGCGACGACGATATCATCACCGAATTGCAGGGCTGGCGGTCGATCCGCGTGCCGCTGCCGCTGCTCGACAGCGTGATGACGGGGGTTACCGACATCGTGCTCGCACGCAATGAATTTGCGCGGATGCTGCGCGAGTCTGGAGCCGATGCGGCACTGATCGGCGCGTTCGACCGCCTTTCCGATTCGATCGCGGGGATGCGCCAGTCGGTCAGCCAGATGCGGATGCAGCGTATCGACAAGCTGTTCGCGCCGCTGCCGCGCATCGTGCGCGATCTGGCGCAGGAACTGGGCAAGAAGGTCCATTTCGATACGAGTGGCGGCGAGGTCGAGCTCGACCGCGAGATGATGGAGAATATCCGCGATCCGCTGATCCATATCGTCCGCAACGCCATCGATCACGGGATCGAGGGGCTCGACGAGCGGGTCGCAGCGGGGAAGGATATTACTGCCACCATCAGGGTTTCGGCGCGCCAGTCGGGCAATCAGATCGAAATCGAGGTGCGCGACGACGGGCGCGGCCTGTCGCCCGACGCGCTGGTTGCCAAGGCGATCGCCAACCGGCTGCTCTCGGCGGCCGACGCTCGGACGCTGACGCCGGCTGAAAAGCTGGAGCTGATCTTTCGTCCGGGCTTTTCGACCGCGGCGCAGATCACGGAAATTTCCGGCCGCGGCGTCGGCATGGACATCGTCAAGGCGAATGTCGAAAAGATCGGCGGCCTCGTCGAACTGCGCAATGAAGAGGGGCGCGGCCTGTCGGTGTTGCTGCGCGTTCCGATGACGCTGACGATCATTTCGGGGCTGATGGTGCGCGCAGCAGGGCAATATTTTGCCATTCCGCGCGGATCGGTGCGCGAAATCCTGCTGGAGACGAACGACAGTGTTCGCATCGAGCGGCTCGGTGGCGGCGAAATCGCAACGGTGCGCGGCGAGCAATTCCCCTTGCTGCGGCTCGAGGATGTGCTGGCGCGTCAGCGCGGCGACGACGACGATGTCGACGACCGCGCGCTCGTCATCATCCGGCCGGGGCAGGGGCAGAGCTATGCGCTCAGCGTCGCGGCGATCCACGACCATGAGGAACTGGTCATCAAGCCCGCCGCGCCCATGATCATGGCGACCGGCCTTTATGCGGGCACCACGCTGCCCGACAACGGCCGGCCGGTGCTGTTGCTCGATGTTCAGGGGCTGCTCGCGGCGTCGGGCGTCGATGCCGGTGAAGCCGGCCGCAGTCAGGACCGCGCCGACGAACGCGAGGCGCAGGCCGAACGGGCGCGCAACGCGACGCAATTGCTGCTGTTCCGCGAGGCCGCCGGCCGCACGCGCGGCGTCCGCCTGTCGGTGATCGAACGGGTCGAGGAAGTGCCGCAATCGGCGCTGTTCGAAAGCGGCGGCGCCGTTCGGGTGCAGGTCGGCGACGAGATATTCCCCGTCCACGCGGCAACGGTGCCGGCCGGCGAGGCGGCGGTGAAACTGCTGCGACTGTACGACGGCGATACCGTGATCTGTTACCCGATCGCGGCGGTGATCGACATCGTGCGCCTGCCTGACGTGGTTGAACCCGCGTCCGCGCCGGGCCTGATCGCGGGTGTGGTGCTGGTCGGCGGCGAGCCGGTCGAACTCATCGATCCTTTCTGGATCATGGAATGTCACGCCGGCGGCCGCACCGCTGTCGCGGGCCGCGCGCCGCTGTGCCGGCTCGTGGGCGATGCCGACGGGTGGGGCGAGAATTTCCTGGCGCCGCTGCTGCGCGGCGCGGGCTACCGCGTCGCCACCGCCGCCGACGCGGGCGAGGAGGCCGATGTGATGCTGTGCCTGACCGAAAGCGGACAGGGCTGCGGCCATGATGCGGGCGATCTTCCCGTCATCTGCTTGCGGTCGGCAGTGGTTTCGGCAAGCCCCGAGGGCGCGAGCGTCTATCGCTACGACCGTGCGGGCTTGCTCGCTGCGCTGCGCCGTAAGGTCGGAGGAGCGCGGTCATGATGGAAAAGCTGTATCTGATCGCGCGCATCGCCGACACGCGCGTCGCGCTGCGCTCGCGCTCGATCAACTCGGTCGTCACGGTCGGGGCGCCGGTCGAAGTGCCGGGCGCGCCGCCGCACGTCGCGGGCCTGTTCGCGCTGCGCAGCCGCGTCTTCACGCTGATCGACCCGCATGTCGTCGTCGGCCTGCCGCCGGTGGCGGTCGCGAGCGGGCAGCGGGTGATCGTCGTCGATGTCGCGGAACATGGCTACGCACTGCTTGCCGACGAAATCGAGGATGTGTGCTTCATCGACGCGGCCGAGACGCGCCTGGCCGGCAAGCTGATGCCGGGATGGGCGCGCGTCGCCGAAGCGATGATCGAGCATGAGGGCGCGTCGCTGCTCGTGGTCGATCCGTCGCATTTTATCGTACCGCCCGCGCTTAAGGCAGCGTGATGCGGGCCGTATTAACATAGTGGACACCCCTTCGCCGTAACGTGGCGTAAATTCCGGGGTCGGAGGAATAAATGTCGAAATCCTGTCTGGTCGTCGATGACAGCAAAGTCATTCGCAAGGTCGCGCGACATATTCTTGAAAGCATGTCCTTTTCGGTCGACGAAGCGGCCGACGGGCAGGAGGCGCTGACCTTCTGCCGCGCCAATCGGCCCGACGTGATCCTGCTCGACTGGAACATGCCGGTGATGAGCGGGATGGAATTTCTCGGCGCCTTCAACGATCTCGATTTCGGGATCGAGGAGCGCCCGCGCGTCGTCTTTTGCACGACCGAAAACAGCATCGACCATATCCGCGCCGCGATCGAGGCCGGAGCCGACGAATATGTCATGAAGCCGTTCGATCGCGAGACGCTGGAAGGGAAATTGCAACTCGTCGGCGTTGCCTGAGCCCGGACGTGTCGCTGCCCCAATCTTCGCTGACTGATCCCAGGGTCGAAACCGACATACCGGCGGCGCGCACGGTTCGCGTGATGCTGGTCGACGACAGCCTGGTCGTCCGCAGCATCCTTGAGCGCATTGTCGACGGTACCCCGGGGCTGACGGTGTGTGCCTCGGTCGCATCGGCGCATGATGCGCTTGCCTTTCTGGCGACCGAGCCCGTCGATGTCGTGGTGCTCGATATCGAAATGCCGGGGATGAACGGGATCGACGCGCTGCCGCATATCCTGCGCAGCGCCGTGAACGCCCGTGTCCTGATCCTCTCGTCGAACTGCGTCGAGGGCGGCCCGGCCGCGATCGACGCGCTCTCGCTCGGCGCGAGCGATACGCTGGCGAAGCCGGGGCGGGGCAGCTTTTCGGGTCGCTTCGCCGAGATTCTGACCGACCGCATCCTGTCGCTCGGCCAGCGGCAGCCGATCCCGCCCGCGGCGCGGCTCGCCCGCCGCGAAATTCCGCCACCGGCCCCGGTGGCATTCGATGCGGCGGCGCCGCTCGCCTGCATCGCGGTCGCGGCCTCGACCGGCGGCATTCCGGCGTTCACCAACTTCCTCGCCAATCTCGACCCGCGGATTTCGGCGCCGATCCTGCTGACCCAGCATCTGCCCGACGCCTTCATGGAATTTTACGCGCGCCAGATCGCGACGATGACGGCGCGCACCGTTCGCGTCGCGGCGGCGGGCATGCCGGTATTGCCGAACCATATCTATCTCGCCCCCGGCGATGCCCATCTGATGGTCGTCAATGCAGGGCGGCGGCAGGAAATCGCGCTCGATCGCCGTCCGGTCGACAATGGCTGTTGCCCCTCCGCCGACCCGATGCTGGCTTCGGTCGCCGATGTCTATGGCGCCGGCGGTGTGGCCGTCGTGCTGAGCGGCATGGGCCGCGACGGGGCGACCGGCGCGGCGCGACTGAAGGATGCGGGCGGCACGGTCCTCGCGCAGGCGCCCGAAAGCTGCGTCATCTGGGGGATGCCCGGCGCCGTTGCCAAAGCCGGGATTGCCGCGGCGACGCTCAACCCCGATGCGATCGCGCTGATGCTCGGCGCCTATCTTGGCGGCAGCAAAAAGTCATGATGGGCGGCGGCGCCAGCGAGTCCGCCTATCGCGTGCTGATGGGCGTGCTCGAATCGCGCACCGGCCAGACGCTGTCGCCGAACCGGATATGGCGGATCGAAATGTCGCTGAAGCCGGTGATGCAGCGTCACGGCATCGCCGATCTCGACGCGCTTGTCGCCGCGCTCGTCACCTCGACCAGCCGGCAACTGCTCGACGACACGGTCGATGCGATGCTCAACAACGAAACCTATTTCTATCGCGAACATAGTGTGTTCGATGACATAGCGAAGACCGCGCTTGAACATATTCGCGAAACCAATGCGGCCAAGCGGCGCGTGACGATCTGGCATTGCGGCGTGTCGACCGGCCAGGAAGCCTATTCGATGGCAATGCTGCTCGCCGAACAGGGCGAGCAATGGGCGGGGTGGCAGGTCGATGTCGTCGGCACCGACGTCAGCTACCATGCGATCAGCCGCGCGCGCGTCGGGCTGTACAGTCAGTTCGAGATTCAGCGCGGGCTGCCGGTGCAGCGCATGGTGCGATGGTTCGACCAGACCGAAGGCGGCTGGCTGGCCAAGGCCGACCTGAGGCGCCGGATCGACTTTTCGGTGCAGAATATGCTCGTCGATCGCCCGCCGCTTGCCAGCCCGGCCGATCTCATCTTTTGCCGCAACCTGTTGCTCTATTTCTCGCTGCCGATGCGGCAGAAGGCCTTCGCGCGGCTGCGTTCGGTCGCCGCGCCGCAAAGCTTTCTGGTGCTGGGGGCGGGCGAGACGGTGCTCGGCCAGACCGACCAGTTCGTGGCGAGCCGCCGCCTGCGCGGGCTTTACGAGCCCGCCGACCAGCAGGTGCGCGCGCCGGTCGCGGCCTGACCTTGCAATTTGCGCCCGACTGGCGCAAGCGAACGCAAGGCAGGGCAGGAACGGGCCGCGACACGCATGAGCGACTTTATCGAACGCTGGTCACCCAATTTCGACGAGCGCGCGCTGCCCATCTCGATGATCGTGCTGCATTATACCGGCATGAAGACCGGCGCCGAAGCCCTTGATCGGCTTGCCGATCCCGAGGCGAAGGTGTCGGCGCATTATGTCGTCAGCGAGGACGGCCAGATCACCCATATGGTGCCCGAGGACAAGCGCGCTTGGCACGCGGGCAAGTCCCACTGGCGCGGGATCAGCGACATCAATTCGGCGAGCGTCGGGATCGAGATCGTCAATCCCGGTCATGAATTCGGCTATGTTCCCTTTCCCGACCCGCAAGTCGCCTCGGTCGTGCGGCTCGTTCATCAGATCAAGGACCGCCACGCGATCACGCGCGGCAATGTCGTCGGCCATTCGGACATCGCGCCGACGCGCAAGCAGGATCCGGGCGAGCTTTTTCCGTGGGGCGAACTGGCGCGCCGGCGCTTGGCGCTGCCGCGGCCGACCAAGAAACTGACCGATCCGCTATGGACGGACGCCGGTTTCCTGCTCGCGCTCGAACGCTTCGGCTATGATGTCACCGACGGCTTTGCCGCGACCGTCGCCTTTCAGCGCCGTTTCCGCCCCGAACTGATCGACGGGACGATCGACGGCGAATGCCGCGCGATCCTGCTCGCACTGCTGCTGCCGCAGCCCGAGGGTGATTGATCGAGCGGGAGCGACTGGAAACGAACATCGTCTTCATCGTCATCCCGGATCAAGTCCGGGATAACGAAGGTATGAAAGTCCCGCTTCGATGTTGTGTACCCCGGCCTTCGCCGGGGTACACAAAGCGGTTCGCCGAAACGTCCGCCAACCACCCCAAAGCCGACAAATCGAAAATTTGCAGCGCTTGCTGTCACCACCCGCCATTTGTTGCAGCTTGCCAGGGCTCACGCGCTCGGCCAGACGGTTTTGAAATGAAACCAGAGGAGCGATGCATGAGCGGCGATTTCGATCAGGTGCGGGTCAGGCTGGCGACGGGGGTCGAGCTCGACGTTGTTGATATGGGGCCGCGCGATGCGCCGGTGCTGATCTTCCTCCACGGCTTTCCCGAATCGCACCGCACCTGGCGCTTTCAGCTGCCGCATTTCGCGCAGCATTTCCGCTGCATCGCGCCCGATCAGCGCGGCTATCGCGGGTCGTCGAAGCCGCAGGACGCCGCCTCCTACACCCCCGACAAGCTGATCGCCGACATCTTCGCGCTCGCCGATGCGCTGGATGTCGCCGATTTCACGGTCGTCGGGCATGATTGGGGCGGGGCGATCGCGTGGGGTGTGGCGCTCGGCGGTCAGACGGGGGGATTGCATCCCGAATGGTCGGGCCGCGTCACGCGGGCGGTCATCGCCAATGCGCCGCACCCTGCGATCTTTCAGCGCTTGCTGCTGACCAATGCCGAGCAGCGCGCGGCGAGCCAGTATATCCGTACCTTCCGCGATCCTGCCAGCGACGCGATCATCGAGGAGCATGGCATTGCGGGCATCCTGGCCCATGCCTTTGCGGGCAGGGTGCCGAGCGGCGGGATCCAGCCGCCCGACGAGATCGCCCGGCTGCTCAAGGATTGGGAGGATCGCGACACCTGCCGCGCAATGATCAACTGGTATCGCGGTTCGCCCGCCAATGTGCCCGCAATGGACGACCCCTATGCCGAGCCGCCCGCGATGCCTTTTCCGAAGCTGACGATCCCGACGCTGGTCGTCTGGGCGCTCGACGATGTCGCGCTGCCGCCGTGCAACCTTGACGGGATCGAGGAACTGGTGCCCGATATCACCATCGTGAAGGTGCCGGGCTGCGGCCATTTCGTGCCTTGGGAAGCGCCCGATGCGGTCAACGCCGCGATGGACGAATTTCTCGCCGCAAACTGACCCGGGTCGCCGTTTCGCGGAGCCCGAAAAACGGCGGACGACTGTAACAGTCGCCCGCCGGAGGCGTCGGTTTTGGGGTGCACCTTCAGTCCGTCCACTGGTTTGCGACCCAAAAACTGAAGGTGCGATTTAACCATAGATTTGGCCTATATTGCAGGCTTTCAGATTCTCCCGCATTCGGCATATTCGCTGGATGAACGCGGGAGAAGTCAGGGCAATCGCCAAGGTCGACCGGATCGACGGCCCGAGCAGTTGGACGGTGTCTGGCAATTGTCACATGCTGATCCTTTACGAAGCGGGCAGCTACCACTGGCTTGAAACATGGCTCGACGGACGGCGGACATCGCTGGGCGATCCGATCCCCGGCGAAATGTGGCTGGCGCCCTTCGGTCACGAATATCGTGCGACGGCGCAGGGCGGCGCGGTGCGGAGCATCGAGGTCGAAATTCCGCATCACCGGCTCGCCGTTTCGCCCCATGCGCGGGCGATCGCGGGGCATGATGATCCGGCGATGGCGGCTCTCGCCCGCGCGCTCGCGGCGGGCGATGCCGAGGCGGGCGACGCCCTGATCGCCGCGATCGCCGAACGGCTCGCGACCACGGCGACGCTTCCGGTGCAGCCGGGCATCGCGCGCCGTATCGACGATCTGATGCGCTATATCCAGAAGGGTCTCGAGACCCAGCTGTCGGTCCACGAGCTTGCCGAGGAAGCGGGCATGTCGGTCAATAATCTGATCGTCCAGTTCGCGCGCGCGACAGGCCGGACGCCGGCGCAATATGTGCTGCACCAGCGGTTGCGTCGTGCCTGCTGGTTCCTGCTCAACCGGCCGCTGAGCGTCGCCGAAATCGCCTTTGCAACCGGCTTTTCGAGTCACGCGCATCTTTGTGCTGTGTTTCGGCGCAGGCTTGCTATGTCTCCCGGCCAGTGGCGCAAACTTATGAAGGGGAGGGCAAGCGTCGATGGCGAGGACCAATCTGTTTCGGGCGCGTGACGCGCACGGCCATGCGCCGGTCACCTATATCGAGCTGTTCTTCGACCTCGTTTTCGTCTTCGCGATAACCCAGCTTTCGCACGGTCTGCTCGCGCATCTGTCGCTGATGGGGGCGTTGCAGGCGCTGATCCTGCTGTTCGCGGTCTGGTGGGTGTGGATTTACACGACCTGGGTTGCGAACTGGCTCAACCCCGACCGCGCCAATGTCCGCCTAATGCTGATCCTGCTGATGCTCGCGGGGCTCGCGCTGTCGAGCGCCATTCCCTATGCCTTCGGCAAGAATGGCTGGCTGTTCGCCGCGGCCTATTGTTCGATGCAATTGGGGCGGTCGCTTTATGTCGTCTGGGCAAGCTGGGGGATCCACGACGGGCGCGCCCGCAATTTCGCGCGCATCGCCTTCTGGTCGCTGCTCACCCTGCCCCTGTGGATCGCGGGCAGCTTCGCGGATGCCGAGGTGCGGATGCTGTGCTGGGCGGCGGCGCTCGCCATCGAATATGCCGGTCCCTTCGCTTTTTTTGCGACGCCCGGGCTGGGCCGGTCGAACGCGGCCGACTGGGACATCGCCGGGGCGCATATGGCCGAACGCTGCGCGCTGTTCATCATCATTGCGCTGGGCGAGGGGGTGCTCGTCACCGGGGCGACCTTTGCAACGTTGCCGCAGGACGCGCTCCACTGGACGGCTTTCGCGACCTGCTTTCTCGGCAGCGCGGCGCTGTGGTGGCTCTATTTCGACACCGGCGCGGTGCGCGGGAGCAAGCTGATCGAGGCGAGCGGCGACGCCGGGCTGCTCGCGCGCAATGCCTATACCTATTGGCATATCCCGATCGTCGCGGGGCTCGTCGTCTCTGCGGTCGCCGACGAAATGCTGCTCGCCCACGCCAAGGGGCATATCGAGCCGGCCTATCTCGCCGTTGCCGTCGGCGGCGCGCTGCTCTTCCTCGTCGGCAATATGGGGTTCAAGCGCGCGACGAACGATCGGCCGCTGCCGCCCTTTTCGCATATGCTCGGCTGCGCGCTGCTGCTCGCGATCGGCGCCGCGGCCTGGTTCGGCCATTGGCAGCCGCTGACGCTCGGCATGGGAATTTTCGGCGCGCTGTTGTTCACCGCGATCTGGAAATGGGGATCGCTCAACGGCGGCTGGCAGCGCTGGGCGCCGGGACTTGGCCGGCTATTCGGCGCCGATCCCGATGCCTAGCCGGATGTTTCAGGGGAGGAATCCATGTCGCACACCATGATCATGCTCATCGCCGCGCTGGCCCTGCTGGTCCTGCTGCGCCTGTCCATTCGCGACGCCGCCCGCGCGACCCGGCTGTTTCTGATCCTGTGGTTGGTCGTATCGGTCGCCAATCTGCTCTTCGGCGTGCTTTCGGCCGGCTATGGCTGGGACGAGGAGGCGATGGTGTGGCTGCTCGTCTTCGGCGTCCCCGCGGCGTTCGCGCTGATCACACAGCGGTTCAGGGTGCGGGGTTGATCAAACAGCCGTTGGCACCGGCATAGCGTGCGCTGCGCGACGCGAGCAGCGGCACGCTGCCCGTCACCGTCTTCGTCGCCGGATCGTCGCTGAGTGACACCAGTTCCATGCCGGGCTCGAAGTCCGTCTGGCAACTGTCGAGGCTGCGTCCCTGGACATAGCGGCACGAGCAACCGACGCGCGCGGCATAGGCCGAGCCGAGTTCGGCCTGCGCCTTGAACGACGGAAATTGCCAGATCAGGAAGATCAGCAACAGGACGCCGAACCCCGCAGCCCATGGCAGGCAGCCGCCCCAGCGGCTCGCTCCGCGCCTGCGGCCGTGCAGGCGGCGCGGCACTTCCGGGCGCTCGCCGGTCGGCGTCGGCGCCGCAGCAGGTTCGCCCGTTGCCGTTTCGGGTGGGTTGGTGTTACTCACGGGCAGCCATGATCACGAAAAAACTCCTGCTGGCAAGTGCCGCGCTCGCGCTCCTGGGGGGCTGGTCGCTCACGCACGCCGCCGGGCAGGGCAGCATGGCGCCGCCCGCACCGGCGCCGCGGCTGGGCGCATCGCTCGACGATGTCGTGCCGGTCGCTGCGTCGCCCGCGCTCCCGGCGCTCGATCCGGTGGTGAAGGCGAAGGCCGATGCGCTGTTCGACGATGCCGGCGATATCGGCGAGACGCGCGCGCTGTTGGTCCTGCGCGACGGCAAGCCGATCTACGAACGCTATGGCGCCGGCTTCGGCCCCGATACCAAGCTTATCAGCTGGTCGATGGCCAAGAGTATTACGGCCGTGCTGACCGGCTTTCTGGTCGCCGATGGCCAATTGTCGCTCGATGGCCCAGCGCCGGTCGCGGCGTGGCAACGCAGCGGCGATCCGCGCGGCACGATCACGCTCAGGGATCTGCTGCACATGTCATCGGGCCTCGAGCATGTCGAGGAAGGCGACCCGGTTTGGCGCGGCGACACGGTCGACATGCTGTTCGGCAAGGGGGCGCAGGATATGGCCGCCTTTGCCGAGGGCAAGCCCGCGATCGCCAAACCGGGCGAAGTCTTCAACTATAGTTCGGCGACCAGCGTCATCCTTGCCGATATCCTGACCGATGCGCTGACCCCGTCGTCGAACCCCGACGCTCGGCGCGACGCGATGCTCGATTTCATCCACGGCCGCCTGACCGAGCCGCTCGGCATGACCAGCCTGACCCCCGAATTCGACGCGCATGGCACGATGGTCGGCGGATCGATCATGCACGCAACCGCACGCGATTATGCGAAGTTCGGCGAATTCCTGCGCAATCATGGGGTTGCGAACGGCCAGCGGTTGCTCCCCGAAACCTGGATGCGCTTCATGCTGACGCCGTCGCCCAACGATGCCGGCTATGGCGGGCACATCTGGCTCAACCGGGCGCGGCCCGCGGGCGTGGGGGCGGCGCTATGGCCCGATCGCGGGCCGAACGACCTGTTCGCCTGCATCGGGCATCAGGGGCAATATATCATCGTGTCGCCGTCTCAGCGGATCACGATGGTGCGGCTCGGCATAACGAAGGACAAGCAGTTCCCGGCGCTCCGCCGCCATCTCGCCGATCTGACTGCCGCGCTCTAAGGCGCTACGCCGCGATCGTCAGAGCAGGAATTCGCCGGTCAGCGTCGTGACGCAGCGACCCGAAAGCTCGACCTGATCGCCGTCGATATGACAGCCGACTCGCCCACCGCGCTCGCTCGCCTGCCAGGCGGTAAAGCGGTCGCGCGCCAGTCGGCGCGTCCAATAAGGGGTAAGGACGCAGTGCGCCGACCCGGTGACGGGATCTTCATCGATCCCCGCGCTTGGCACGAACACGCGGCTCACGACATCGGCGCCTGCTGGGTCGCCCGCGCCGTCGGCGGTGGCGATCGCCTGTACGTCGCCCAGCGCCTTGAGCGCCGCCATGTCGGGCGCCAGCGCGCGCACCTCGCGCGGATCAGCATAGACCAGCAGCGCATAGCGCCCGTCATGCCACAGCGTTTCGAGCGGCGACCCGCCGACCGCGGCTGCGATCTTTGCCAGCGGCTTGGGTTCGGGGCGATAGGCGGGCAGGCGCATGCGATATCCGTCCTCGTCATCGCGCGCGACAACGAGGATGCCCGCGTGGCGCGTGCGAAAACGCATGTCGCCGCGCCACTGGGCGGTGGTCAGCAGCACATGTCCGCTCGCCAGCGTCGCGTGGCCGCACAGAGCGACCTCTTGCTTGGGCGTGAACCAGCGCAGTTCGTAATCGGCCTCGCTCGTTTCGTCGGGAACGACGAAGGCGGTTTCGGACAGATTATTCTCCGCCGCGATCGCCTGAAGCATCGCGTCGCTCATCCACTCATCAAGCGGCATGACGGCCGCCGGATTGCCCTCGAACGCCCGCTCGGCAAAGGCGTCGACGCGCGTGATCGGCAGGCGGCGCCAGCTCATGGGTAGAGCAGTCCGCTCGTCCAGCCATCGCCCGCGCGCACGAACAACGTGCGTTCGTGCAGGCGATGCGCCCGGTCCTGCCAGAATTCGATTCGCTCGGGCGTCACGCGCCAGCCCGACCAGCGGGGCGGACGCGGCACGTCCTGCCCTTCGAAGCGCGCCTGCATTTCGGCAAAGCGGCTTTCGAAGCTTTCACGCGCGTCGAGCGGACGCGACTGCTGGCTGGCCCAGGCGCCGAGCTGGCTGTCGCGGCTGCGCGTCGCGAAATAGGCATCAGCGGTTGCGTCGTCGACGGTCGATACCGGGCCTTCGATGCGAATCTGTCGGCGCAGCGACTTCCAGTGAAAGAGCAGGGCGACATGCGGGTTCGCCGCAAGCTCGCCGCCCTTGCGGCTGTCGAGATTGGTGTAGAAGACGAACCCGTCGGGGCCATGCCCTTTTAGCAGGACCATCCGCACCGACGGATGGCCGTCCGCCGTCGCGGTCGCCAGCGCCATCGCATTGCTGTCATTGGGTTCACTCGCGCGTGCCTCGCCATACCATAGGTCGAATAGCGCGAAAGGATCGGTCGTCGTCATGCCGGCTCAATACTCCGCGTCGCGCCTCTGGTCGAGCAAAAGCGTCGGGAACTTGACCCTCTGCGCAGCCATTACCACATGGCGCGCAATCGGCCCTTCACGGCCAGTCACTTATCGGGCTACAGGAGACAGATGGCAGATCCCTATTCCACCCTCGGCGTGGCGAAAAACGCGAGCGAAGCGGAAATCAAATCCGCTTATCGCAAGCTTGCAAAAGAGCTGCATCCCGACCGGAACAAGGAAAATCCGAAGGCGTCGGAGAAATTCTCCGACGTCACGAAAGCCTATGACCTGTTGTCCGACAAGGAAAAGCGCGCGCAGTTCGATCGCGGCGAAATTGATGCAGAGGGCAATCCCGCCATGCCGTTCGGTTTCGGCGGTGGCGGCGGCGGCTTTCGGGGCGACCCGCGCGGCGGGCCGCAGGGGGGTTTCGGCGGTTTTGGTGGCGAGGGCGCCGACTTTGGCGACATATTTGAAGGCCTGTTCGGCGGTCGCGGTGGTGGCGGCGGATTTGGTTTCGGCGGGGGACGCAGCGCACCGCCGCAAAAAGGCGCCAATGTCGCCTATCGGCTGAGCGTTTCGTTCGTCGACGCGGCGACCCAGGCGATGCAGCGGATTACGCTTGCCGATGGCAAGACCATCGACCTCAAGCTGCCGGCCGGGGTCGAAACCGGAACGCAGATGCGCCTTGCGGGCAAGGGGCAGCCGGGCCCCGGAGGCAATGGCGACGGCATCGTGACGATCAGCGTCAAGGATCATCCCTTCTACGAACGCGAGGGCGACAATATCCGGCTCGACTTGCCGATCACGCTGAACGAAGCGGTCAAGGGTGCGAAGATCAAGGTGCCGACCGTCGACGGACCGGTGATGTTGTCGATCCCCGCGGGTTCCTCGTCGGGCAAGGTGATGCGCCTCAAGGGCAAGGGGTTCAGCAGCAAGGGCGGCGGCCGCGGCGACCAGCTCGTCCGGTTGATGGTGGACATTCCTTCGGGCGACACCGCGCTCGAAAAGGCGCTCGAAGGCTGGACCGACACGCGGCCGGTGCGGGCCGATCTTGGCGTGTGATGCGTGGTTGAACGTCCCGGGCAGCAAGACGCCGCAGCGCTCGAACGTCAGGTCGCCGAAGAGGTCGGCAGGGAATTTCTGGCCGAAGGCCACTCGCCCCATTCGCCCGAGGCACGCGCCGAGCGCGCCAAGCGCATGCACCTGCGCGGGCGGGCACAGGGCGTCATCGAACGCGGACGCGAAACGCTCGGCCCCGGGACACGCATCTTTCGTGTCGCGCGCCGGGTGGTGGTCGGCACCTATACCGACGGGTTCATCCACGCTGGCAATCTTGCCTATCTTGCGCTGATCGCGCTCTTTCCCTTCTTCATCCTGCTCGCCGCGGTGCTCAGTCTCGTGGGCGGCGCTTATGGCAGCGAGCGGGCGATCGAAGCGGTCTTTTCGACGATGCCGCCATCGGTTGCGCGCGCGCTCGCGGGGCCGATCGCAGAGGTAATGAGCGCGCGGACGGGCATTTTCCTCTGGCTCGGCGCGCTCGTCGCGCTGTGGACCGTCGGCAGCCTGATCGAAACGATCCGCGACATCTTGCGCCGCGCCTACGGCACCCATTTTTCCAAGGGCTTTTTCCACTATCGGCTGGTGTCGATCGGCATCGTCACCGGTGCGGTCGTGCTGATGCTGATTTCGTTCAGCATGCAGGTGCTGATCGTTGGCATCGAACAGTTCGTCGAGCGCGTCCTGCCCTCTGCCTATCAGTCGGCGGGCGTCGTCGCCATTTCGCGCGGCGTATCGGGGCTGGGGCTGTTCGCCGCCATCTATTTTCTCTTCCTGTCGCTGACGCCGTCGAAATATCGCGGGCGACAATTTCCCAAATGGCCCGGCGCGCTCTTCACCACCCTGTGGTGGATGGCGGTCACCCTGGCGCTTCCGCCTTTGCTCGCCAGCCTGTTCCGCTATGACGCGACCTACGGCAGCCTTGCCGGCGTCATGATCGCGCTGTTCTTTTTCTACCTCGTCGGATTGGGTATGGTGATCGGCGCCGAACTCAATGCAGCGCTCGTCGAGGTTGAGGATTTGGGCCACGACGCTATTGGGCGCGTCGACGATATTGTGGTCGGTAACGACAAGACCGGAGAATGACATGGGGCTGATGAAGGGAAAGCGCGGGCTGATCATGGGGCTTGCGAACGACAAGTCGCTTGCCTGGGGCATCGCGAAGGCCCTGCATGCGCAGGGCGCGGAACTTGCCATTTCCTATCAGGGCGAGGTGATGGAAAAGCGGGTGAAGCCGCTCGCCGACCAGCTCGGCTGCGATTTCCTGATCGATTGCGACGTCAGCGACATGGCCAATCTCGACCAGGCCTTTGCCACGCTCGCGGCGCGTTGGCCGACGATCGATTTCATCGTCCACGCGATCGGCTACACCAACAAAGAGGCGCTGCGCGGCGCCTATGCCGATGTCGGGCTCGAAGATTTTCTGATGACCATGAACATCAGCGTCTACAGCTTCACTGCGGTCGCCAAGCGCGCGGCGGCGATGATGACGCCCTATGATCCCGAAACGGGGCAGGGGGGCGGCGCGATGCTGACGCTCAGCTATTATGGCGCCGAAAAGGTCATTCCGCATTACAATGTGATGGGCGTTGCGAAGTCGGCGCTTGAAACCAGTGTCAAATATCTCGCCAATGATTATGGGCCGCAGGGCATTCGCGTCAACGCGATCTCGGCGGGGCCGATCAAGACGCTGGCGGCGAGCGGGATCGGCGATTTCCGCCTGATCCTGAAGTGGAACGAATATAACGCGCCGCTGCGCCGCAATGTGACGATCGACGACGTCGGCGGCTCGGCACTCTATCTGCTCAGCGACCTGTCGAGCGGCGTCACCGGCGAAACGCATCATGTCGATGCGGGCTACCACACCATCGGCATGAAGCAGGAAGACGCGCCGGACATCGCGCTTGCCTGATGCAATCGCGGTCCGCCGCGCCCGCGCCAAGGACGCGGCGGCAATCGCGGCGGTGCATCGGGAGGCTTTCACCGCAACCGGCTTCGGCTATCAGGGCGAGGCCGAACTCGTCGCGATGATCGAGGCCGATGGCGATGCGCTCGTTTCGCTCGTTGCCGAGCGTGCTGGTACGGTCGCCGGGCATATCCTCTTCAGTCGCATGAGCGTGGTCGCGGACGGCCGGTCTCTTGCTGCGGCCGGACTCGCGCCGGTGGCTGTGCTTCCCGATTGGCAGGGGCAGGGCGTCGGCGGCCTGCTGATCCGCGGGGGACTCGCGGCGCTGCGCGATCAGGGGATAGCGTTGTGCGTCGTGCTTGGCGATCCGGCCTACTATACGCGCTTCGGCTTTTTCGCCGATCTTGCGGCGCGCTTCGCTTCGCCGTTCGCGGGCGAGCATCTGATGGCGATGATGCTCGATCCGGCGGCTGTCTGGCCGGTCGCGGGCCGGGCCGATTATGCCCCTGCCTTTGCGCGGATGGGCTGAGCGCGCTTGAATTGCGGCGCGATTCCCGCCATCGGCGGGGCATGGATTTCGCGCTTGCCCTCGATCATGTCCAGATCGCCATTCCGGTGGGCGGCGAAGCGCGGGCGCGCGCTTTCTATGGCGCGCTTCTCGGCCTCGCCGAATTGCCCAAGCCCGCCGACATGGCGGCGCGCGGGGGCTGCTGGTTCGCGCTTGGCGACCGGCAATTGCATCTGGGGGTCGAGGGCGATTTCCGGCCTGCCAGAAAAGCGCATGTCGCGCTCGCCACCGACGCGCTCGACGCGTTGCGCGCACGGGTCGAGGCGCATGGTCATCCGACGAAGGATGACAGTCCCGTCGATGGGCGTTACCGTTTTTTCACCGAAGATCCCTTCGGCAACCGCATCGAGTTCATGGACAGGACGCCGCGCACATGAGTTTCAACAGCTTCGGTCGCGTTCTGCGCTTCACCACCTGGGGTGAGAGCCACGGGCCGGCGCTCGGCGCGGTGGTCGATGGCTGCCCGCCGCGCCTCGCGCTGTCCGAAGCCGATCTTCAGCCTTGGCTCGACAAGCGCCGCCCGGGCCAGTCGCGTCACACGACGCAGCGGCAGGAGCCCGATCAGGTGCGCATCCTGTCGGGAGTGTTCGAGGGCAAGACCACCGGCACGCCGATCAGCCTGATGATCGAGAATGTCGACCAGCGGTCGAAGGATTATGGGGAGATTGCCCAGGCCTATCGCCCCGGCCACGCCGATTATGCCTATGACGCCAAATATGGCATCCGTGACTATCGCGGTGGCGGACGGTCGAGCGCGCGCGAAACCGCCGCGCGCGTCGCCGCGGGCGGGGTCGCGCGGCTGATCCTGCCCGAGGTGCAGATCCATGCGTGGGTCGCCGAAATCGGCGGCGATGCGATCGACCCGGCGAACTTCGATCTCGAAGAGATTGATCGCAATCCCTTTTTCTGTCCCGATCCGGCCGCGGCGCAGCGCTGGGAAGGGCTGATGGACGCCGCGCGCAAGTCGGGCAGCTCGCTCGGCGCGGTGATCGAATGCGCGGCGAGTGGCGTTCCCGCCGGCTGGGGCGCGCCCGTCTATGCCAAGCTCGATGCCGACCTCGCCTCTGCGATGATGGGTATCAATGCCGTCAAGGGCGTCGAAATCGGTGCGGGCTTCGGCGCGGCGCGGCTGCGCGGCGAGGAAAATGCCGATCCGATGCGACCCGCGAGCGACGGCAGCAACCGCCCCGATTTTCTGTCGAACAATGCAGGCGGCATTGCGGGCGGCATCTCGACCGGCCAGCCCGTCGTCGTCCGCGTCGCCTTCAAGCCGACCAGTTCGATCCTGACCCCCGTGCCGACGGTGAACAAGGCGGGCGAGGCGACCGACATCATCACCAAGGGGCGCCACGATCCCTGCGTGGGCATCCGCGGTGCGCCGGTGGTCGAAGCGATGATGGCGCTCGTCCTCGCCGATCACAAGCTGCTCCAGCGCGCGCAGTGCGGATGATCGCCGAATGATCGTCGCGGCGCAGGCCTTCATCGCCCAGCATCAGGCGATCATCGGCCTTGTCGTGCTTGCCCTGATGTTCGTCGGCTTCGTGATGGAGCGCTTCCCGGCGACCGTCGTTGCGATCCTCGGCACCTGCACCTTCCTTTTCCTCGGCATCCTGTCAGGCAAGGATCTTTTTTCGGTCTTTTCCAATTCGGCGCCGGTGACGATCGGCGCGATGTTCATCCTGTCGGGCGCCTTGCTGCGCACCGGCACGCTCGACGCGATCGCGAACCGCATCATCGCGCGGGCGCAGCGGCACCCGAAGCTCGCGCTCGCGGAGATGTTCCTCGGCGTCTATGTCGCCTCGGCCTTCCTCAACAACACGCCGGTCGTGGTCGTGATGATCCCGATCATGCTCAAACTGGCAAGCGCGCTGGGGATCAGCGCCAAGCGGCTGCTGATGCCGCTGTCGTTCGTCTGCATCCTCGGCGGCACGACGACGCTAATCGGCACCTCGACCAACCTGCTCGTCGCCGCGGTGGCGCAGGATAATGGCCTTGATCGCTTCGGCATCTTCACCATCACCCCGGTCGGGCTTGTTGCGGGGGTTTCGGGCACGCTGGCGCTGCTGCTGATCGCGCGCCGCTTTCTGCCCGACGATTCGCCGTCGCAGATCGCGCTCAGCCAGGAACATCGCACCTTCCTCTCTGAAGTGCGCATCCTGAAGGACGGCAATCTGGTCGGGCGGCGTGTCGGCGACGTTCCTTTCGTCAAGCGCGCCAATGTGAAGCTCGTCGCGATGAAGCGCGGTGCGACGCTGCGCCGGTCGAACCTTGCCGACGATATATTGGAACCCGATGACCGCCTCGTCCTGCGGCTTGAGCTTGCCGAACTCCTGTCGCTGCGCGCGAACAAGAATGTCGCCATCGGCCTGACCGCCGGGCACGACAATGCCGACCAGAATGACGAGGCGATCGTCGAGGCGATGATCGCCCCCAGCCACCCGGCGATCGGTCGCCGGCTGATCGAAATACCGTTTCTCTCGTCGCTCAAGGTCCGCATCCTCGGCATGGCGCGCTTTCGCAAGACGCCGGGTCCCGACCTCCCCAATGCGCGCGTTCAGGCGATCGATCGCGTGCTGGTAACGGGGCCGGCGGACCAGATCGAACAGCTCTATGGCCATCCGCACCTCTATGGCGTCGGATCGACCAGCGAGCGCGAGTTTCGCCGCAACAAGGCGCCGATCGCCATCGGCGCGCTCGTCGGCGTCATCCTGCTGGCGACCTTCAATGTCATGGACATAGGCGTCGCCGCGATCATCGGGGTCGGGCTGATCCTGGTGACGCGCTGCATCGACGCCGACGAGGCGTGGGATTCGATCGATGGCAATGTCCTTGTCCTGATCTTCGCGATGCTCGCGGTCGGGCTGGCGCTCGAAAATTCGGGTAGCGTCGAACTGGTCGTCGGCGAACTGACGCCGTTGCTGCGCAGCGTACCGCCGTGGGGGCTGGTCGTTGCGACCTATATCCTGTCGGTGCTGCTCACCGAAATCGTCACCAACAACGCGGTCGCCATTCTGGTGACGCCGCTGGCGATCGCGGTGGCGCGGCAATTGGGGGTCGATCCTTATCCGCTGGTGATCGCGGTCATGTTTGCCGCATCGGCCAGCTTCGCCACACCTATCGGCTATCAGACGAACACGCTGGTCTATGCGGCGGGCAATTACCGCTTCATCGACTTTTTCCGTGCGGGCATTCCGCTGACGCTTGCCGTTGGCGCCGCGACCTGCGCAGCCATTACTTTTCTTGTGTAGGCTCTGAAGATTCTGGCGATTGCTCCGCGGGCACCGGGCTGTTAGGCCCCCCATTTACATTCGGCGGGGACCGGAACAGGGGAGCGAATTGATGGCGAAACGCCTCACAATCTACATTTTGATCGGCATGGTCCTGGGTGTCGTCGCCGGCTATCTGGTGCGCGTTATGGTGCCCGCGGGCAGCGAGGCGTTCGATAATTGGCTGCGCGGCTTTTCGATGCTCGCCAATATTTTCCTCAATCTGATCAAGATGCTGGTTGCGCCGCTGATCCTCGGCACGCTGATCGCGGGCATCGCGCATATGGGCGACAGCTCGGCGCTCGGCCGCATCGGGATCCGCGCCATTTCATGGTTCATCATCGCCAGCCTGATTTCGATCAGCCTCGGGCTGATCATGGTCAATGTGCTCGAACCCGGCGCCGGGCTCCACCTGACCGTCGGCGCCCATTCGGCGGCCGAAGTCGGCGAGGTCAAGAAACTCGACCTGTTCGAATTCGTCGAACATATTTTCCCCAAGAATATCGTCGCCGCGATGGGCGAGAATAACGTCCTCCAGATCCTCGTCTTTGCGCTGTTCGCGGGCGTCGGCCTGTCGGCGATCGGCGAAAAGGGCGCGCCGCTCGTCCGCGGGGCCGAGGCGCTTGCCGAACTGATGCTCCAGATCACCGGCTATGTCATGCGCCTCGCGCCGCTTGCGGTGTTCGGTGCGCTCGCCAAGGTGGTGGCGCAATATGGGCTCGGCATCCTTGCGACCTACGCCGAACTGCTCACCGAATTCTACATGTCGCTCGTCGTGCTGTGGGCGCTGCTGCTCGGCATCGGGGCGATCTTCCTCGGCAAGCGGATCGTCGAACTGATCCGCTATATCCGCGAACCGATCCTGATCGCCTTCTCGACCGCCTCGTCCGAAGCCGCGATGCCGAAGCTGTTCGAACAGCTCGACCGCTTCGGGGTGCCGCGCCGCATCTCGGGCTTCGTGCTGCCGCTCGGCTACAGCTTCAACCTCGACGGGTCGATGATGTACGCCAGCTTCGCGACGATCTTCATCGCGCAGGCCTATGGCATCGAACTGTCGATCACGACGCAGATCCTGATCCTGCTGACCCTGATGGTGTCGTCGAAGGGCATTGCGGCAGTGCCGCGCGCCAGCCTGGTCGTCATCACCGCGACGCTCGCCATGTTCGACCTTCCGGTCGAGGGCGTCGCGCTCGTCTTCGCGATCGACCAGTTCCTCGACATGGGGCGCACCGCGACCAACGTCGTCGGCAATGCGGTGGCGACCAGCGTCATCACCAAATGGGAAGGCATGCTGGAGGTCGAGGATCCGGCGTTCGACGACCGTCCGCATGCACCGGCGCATACGTCGCATCACGGGATGCGGGGGCTGGACCTTCAGGAAGATATGGTCGAGGATAGGACCACGCCCCCGGCCGACCGCGCCTGACGCCCAGCTTTTCGGCCGCCCCCACCCACGGGCGCGCAAGGAGCTGAGCCATGACCGAAACCAAAGCCCCGCCCGGCGGGGATGAGGAGGCGCGCGCCAAGCAATTGCAATGGCGTATGCTGTTCGGTTTCGTCGGCGGCCTGATCGCCGGACTTGCCGCGCATTATGGTGCGGCGGGCGCCGGCTGGGTCGACAGTGCGACGACTTACGTCACCGGTCCGATCGGCCAGATTTTCCTGCGCCTGCTGTTCATGCTCGTGATCCCGCTGCTGGTGTCGGCGCTGATCGTCGGCGTCGCCGAAATGGGCGAGATGCGGGCGTTGAAATCGGTGGGCATCCGGACGCTGCTCTACACGGTCGTCGTCTCGTCGATTGCCGTCGCGATCAGCCTGCTGCTCGTCAATCTCATCCAGCCCGGGGCGGGGGTCGATCCGGCGCTGGCCCGGAATCTGATCGCCGAGGGCGCGGAGGGCGCCAGGGCGATTACCGACCGCGCGGCCGAGGCGAAGTCGGGGATGGATGCGCTCGTTGCGATCGTGCCGAGCAATTTCATCGGCGCGATGAGCGAGAATGATGTGCTCGCCGTGATGTTCTTCGCGCTCTTCTTCGGTATTGGCCTGATGCTTGTCCGGACGCCGCAGACGGCGGCCCTCAAGACCGCGATCGAGGGTGTGTTCGAAGTGTCGATGAAGCTGATCGGCCTCGTCATCCGCCTCGCACCGATCGCCATCTTCTGTTTCATGTTCAATCTTGCCGCGCAGTTCGGCTGGGATCTGATGGTGCGCCTGTCGGCTTATGTCGGGGTCGTGCTGCTGGCGCTCGGGCTCCAGATGTTCATCGTCTTTCCGGTGATGTTGCGGCTGCTTGCGAACAAGTCGCCGACGGCCTTCTTCCGTCAGACGCAGGAAGCGTTCGTGATGGCCTTCGCGACATCGTCGTCGAACGCGACGCTGCCCACCGCGCTGCGCGTTGCGCACGACCGGCTGCGCCTGCCCGACCAAGTGGCGCGCTTCGTGCTGACGCTCGGCGCTACCGCAAACCAGAACGGCACCGCCATGTTCGAAGGCGTGACCGTGATCTTTCTTGCGCAATTCTTCGGCATCGACCTGACACTTCAGCAGCAGCTGATGGTGATGCTCGTCTGCATCCTCGGCGGTATCGGCACCGCGGGGGTACCGGCGGGGTCGCTGCCGGTGATCGCGCTCATCCTGGCCTCGGTCGGGGTGCCGCCCGAAGGGATCGGTCTCGTGCTCGGCGTCGACCGTTTCCTCGACATGTGCCGCACGACGCTCAACGTGATCGGCGACCTCGTCGCCGCGACCGTGGTGTCGGCGGGCACGAAGGACGAAGCGCGGCCATCACCCGCCTGATCGGGGCTGGCAGCCCGGCATCGGTCAGTTTTCGCGAATGTGTCCCGACCGGTCGCCGCGGCTAGGGCGCGGCGCATCGCGGGAGGGTCGCGCCGGCGGTGCACTTGCCGCAGGCGGCGGCGGAGGGGGCGTTCGCGCGGCTGGCGCGGGTCGCTGCGGTGCGGGAGCCGCACGGGTTGCAGGCGGCGTATTGACGACCGGGGACGGGCGCTGCCGGTTTCCGGTCCATTCACCCGAAGGCGCGGGCCGCGGGCGGAGGACGCCGGGACCGCGCGTAGGCCGCGATGGCGCCGTGACGGGATCGCCTGAGGGGCGCGTCGGGGTGCTGCCCACCGGCGGACGCGGGCGGATGACGCCCGGACCGCGATCGGGGCGTCCCGGGTTGCCGCTGGTCGGCGGGGTACCGGCGCCGGGCCGACCGCCGGGCGGGCGCGTCCCATGCTGGCCGTCGCCGTCCCGATCATGCCCCTGCCAGCCGCCGGGGCGATGGGGGCGTCCGCCGTGATCGCCGCCGCTCGACGGCGGGCGGCCTTGCCAGTGGCCGTCGCCGCGGTCGCCGCGATGCTTCCACCAGGCGCGGCGCCCGCCCCAATAGTTCAGATACTGGCCGCGCAGCGGGTAGCGGTTGCGATAATTGTCGAACATCCACATGCCGTAGCCGGGGTAATAATAATTGTCGTACCAGCCGCCGCCGAAACCGATCTGGACGAAGCCGCCGCTATAATCGGTCGGATCGTAACAGTCGTAGCTATAGCCGTCCGAATAGGCATAGGGATCATAGTCGTAATAGTCGTTGGCGCAGACCCCCGCCGAGGCATAGCTCGGGCCATAGAGATCGCCGTCATAGTAGCAGCCGCCGAGCGTCGCGGTGGCGAGGGCGCCGAGAGCGAGGGAGAGAGGCTTTTTGAGGCTGTTGGGCATGATGCCATCCTTCCTTGGCGCAGCGATGGAGGCGCCATATCGGAATCGAAACTGTACGAAGCGAGTTGAATTTGCGGTGAATGGTCGCCGCCGCCGGAATAAGACTTACTTGCAACAATGTCAGTAAGCCGATAGTCTGCGCCGACATCGGACAAAATGAAGGATTTGCCGCGATGAATGCCCCCACGACGATCGAATGGTCGGAACGCCGCTTCGGACCCGATACCGCGCACTGGATGCCGCGCAACGCGGAGACCGCGCTCGATCATATTCCCGGCGACGACGGGATTCCCGTGCTCGGCACGACGCTGGCGCAGCTCAAGGATCCGGTCGGCTTCACCAACCGCATGGTCGCGCAGCACGGCAAGGTCTATCGCGCCAAAAGCTTCGGCGGCCGCGGCGTGTCGCTCGTCGGGCCCGAAGCGAACGAGCTTGTGCTGTTCGATCGCGAAAAGATCTTCTCGTCCGAACAGGGGTGGGGGCCGGTGCTCAACCTCCTGTTCCCGCGCGGCTTGATGCTGATGGACTTCGAAAAGCATCGCGCCGACCGCAAGACGCTGTCGGTCGCCTTCAAGCCCGAACCGATGCGGCATTATGCCGGCGCACTGAACGAGGGTATCGGCAGCCGCATCGGCGCATGGAGCGGCAAGAGCTTCAAATTCTATCCGGCGATCAAGCAGCTGACGCTCGATCTGGCCGCGACGAGCTTTCTAGGCATCCCTTGGGGGCCGGAGGCGGAACGGATCAACAAGGCGTTCGTCGACATGGTGCAGGCGTCGATCGGCATCATACGCGTGCCGATGCCCTTCACCGCCATGGGCCGCGGGGTCGCCGGGCGCAAATTCCTCGTCGATTATTTCACGCGACTGGTGCCCGAACGCCGGGCATCGGAAGGCGAGGATATTTTCACCCAAATCTGTCAGGCCAAGGACGACGACGGCGAATATCTCAGCGTCGAGGCGATCGTCGACCACATGAACTTCCTGATGATGGCGGCGCACGACACCATCACCAGTTCGATCACCTCGCTCGTCTGGCTGCTCGCCCGGCATCCCGAATGGCAGGACCGGCTGCGCGACGAAATGCTGTCCGTTGCGCCGGCGGGCGAGGGCGTCGGGCACAACAGCCTCGGCGAGCTTGAACTGACCGAAATGGCGTTCAAGGAGGCGTTGCGACTGATCCCGCCGGTGCCCGCCATCCCGCGCCGCGCGCTCCGGGATTTCGAATTCGGCGGCTACCATATTCCCGCCGGCACCAATGTCGGGATCAACCCGAGCTATACGCATATGATGGCCGAATATTGGCCCGACCCCGAACGCTTCGACCCGCTGCGCTTCGCGCCCGACGCGGTGCGGGGCCGCCACAAATATGCATGGGTTCCCTTCGGCGGCGGCGCGCACATGTGCCTGGGGCTGCACTTCGCCTATATGCAGGCGAAAATCTTTTTCCATCATGTGCTGACGACGCATCGCATCCGTATCGCCGACGGTTATGCCCCCGACTGGCACATGTGGCCGATCCCGCGCCCGAAAGACGGGCTGACGGTCACCTTCGACCCGCTCTGATCTTCGCCCGGCGATTTCAGCGGCTTGCGCCGCGACCCGTCCGCCCTATCTCTGTCTTTCAACCGAAAGGCAGGGGGACAGGATATGGCATTGGCGGCTTTTCTTGCGGGGCTGGTGGCGGCGATGCTGCTGGCACCGGACACGCCCGCGGCGCGCTGGCTTCACCGCCATTGCGTCGAAGAACTGCTCGATCTCGCGAGCCGGCTCGAGCGCAAGCATATCCTGTTCCTCGTCGTCGGCCTCGTGTCGATCCAGGCTTTCGCGATGACTCTGCCCGCCGAACTGGCGGTGGCGATGGCGTGGGATGTCACCGCCTATGTCGATCTGGTCGTCGCCGTCTGGACGCTCTCCGCCTTCGCGCGAGTCCGGTCGATGAAGGCCTGGGTCGCGATGAAAGTCCGCGGGTCGCTGCTGCGGCTGCACCGCCGCCGGGTGCGGGCGAGCCGCGTGCGCCGACCCGTCGAAAGCCATAGCGCCGCAAATGACGACGACCCTGCGCCGGCGCGCGTTGCGCTGGCGGCCTGAGCGCCGCCGTGGCACGCCGTCGCGGGCCGATTCTGTCCCTGCTGCTGCTGGCGCTGCTAAGCGCGGGCTTGCTGGTCGGCTGGCGCTGGCTGCGCGCGCATCCCGAACATGATCCCTTTGCGCCCTTCGACCTCGCGCAGCCGCTGGGCTGGGCAACGCATCGCAAGCTCGTCGGACTGGCTGGCGAGGATGAAGCCTGTTTTTCGGTGTTCGACCGCGCGGGCGAGCGATACGCGCGGCGCCCTGCGGCCGACGCGGGGCAATGCCGTGCGAGCCAGCGCATGATCCTTGCCGGCAATCGCCTTGTCCCCTCGATGCGTCCCGCGAACGCCGCACCCGGCTGCGCCGTGACCGCGGCACTGGCGCTATGGACGCGCGATGTGGTTCAGCCCGCGGCGCAGGAGCATTTCGGACAGAAGGTTGTCGGCCTTGAAAATCTGGGCAGCTATAATTGCCGCAAAATTGCCGGGCGACAGGCGCAAAGCGAACATTCGACCGCCAATGCAATCGACATTTCGGCCTTCATCCTTGCTGACGGGACGCGTGTGGCGCTGCGTGCCGACTGGGACGATCGCGGTGCGAAAGGAGCTTTCCTGCACGCGGTGCGCGATCGGTCGTGTGGGCTGTTCAGTACGCTGCTGTCGCCCGATTATAACCGGGCGCACGCCGACCATTTCCACCTCGATATGGCGGCGCGGACGGCGGGGTGGACGGTCTGCAGCTAAGATCGACCGTCAGACCGTAAAGCTCTCGCCGCAGCCGCACGCGCCCTTGGCGTTGGGGTTCTCGAACACGAAACCCGCTGCGAAATCATCCTCCACCCAGTCCATCGTGCTGCCGATCAGATAGAGTACCGACGCGCCGTCGATGTAAAACACGCCGCCGGGCGTTTCGATTTTCTCGTCGAATTTCTGCTCGTCAGTCACATAGTCGACCGAATAGGCAAGGCCCGAACAGCCGCGCCGCGGCGTCGACAGCCTGACCCCGATCGCGCCGTCGGGCGCGGCCGCCATCAGCTTTGCGATGCGCGCTTCGGCGCCGGGCGTCAGCGTGACGGCGGCGGGGCGGGCTGTCCGCGTCTTCTCGGGTGTCTTGGCTTCAGTCATCACAGCATTCCCAATTCGAGCCGCGCCTCGTCGCTCATATTGGCGGGCGACCAGGGCGGATCCCAGACAAGGTTCACTTCGGCGTCGCCGACGCCGGGCACCGCGCCGACGCGCAGCTCGACCTCGCCGGGCATCGATTCGGCGACGGGGCAGTGCGGGGTGGTCAACGTCATGGTGACGATGACATGGCCTTCATCGATCTCGACATTGTAGATCAGGCCAAGGTCATAGATATTCACCGGAATTTCCGGATCGTAAATATCCTTGAGCGCCGCGACGACGGCTTCGTACAGGTCGCCGCCGACGCCGTGCGGATCGACCGCTGCGGGCTTGGCGGCGAGAAAGCCCTCCAGATAATCGCGCTTGCGCTCCAGCTTCTCGGGCGCGGTTTCGGCATCCTCGACGCGCGCTTTGGGCGGCGGCGCGACGCTTTCCACTTCCTCGATCCTGATGCTGTTTTCTTCGCTCATCCGAAAATCCTCTCGACGCGCGCCAATCCTTCGACCAGCGCGGTCACATCGTCTGCATTGCTGTAGAGTCCGAAGCTCGCGCGGGCGGTCGCCGGTACGCCGAGATGCGCCATCAGCGGCTGCGCGCAATGATGCCCGGCGCGGATCGCGACCCCGCTTTCGTCCAAGATAGTGCCGATGTCGTGCGGATGAACCCCCGCCATCGCGAAACTGACGATCCCGGCGCTGCGGTCGGGGCCGAACAGCGTGATGCTGTTCTTGCGGGCGAGCTGCTCGCGCAAACTGCCGACCAGCGCACATTCATGCGCGTGGATCGCCTCGAGCCCGATCGTCTCGACATAATCGACCGCCGCCGCGAGCCCCAGCGCCTCGACAATCGCGGGCGTGCCGGCTTCGAAACGGGTCGGGGCGGGGGCGTAGGTCGTCCTTTCGAACGTCACCCGGTCGATCATCGACCCACCGCCCTGCCACGGCGGCAGGCGATCGAGCTTGTCGCCCCACAGCACGCCGATACCGGTCGGGCCGTAGAGCTTGTGGCCCGAAAACACATAATAATCGCAGCCGAGCGCCGCGACGTCGACCGGCAGCCGCGGCACCGCCTGGCAGCCGTCGATCAGAAGTTCGGCGCCGACGCGGTGCGCGATTTCGGCGGCGCGGGCAACCTCGAGCGGGCTGCCGAGCACGTTCGACACATGCGCGAAAGCGACCATCGTGTGTTCGGGGGTCAGCATCTTTTTGGCGGCATCGAGATCGATGCAGCCGTCTTCGGTCAGCGGGCACACGTCGACCTGCCAACCGGCGAGCTGCCAGGGCACGATATTGCTGTGATGTTCGAGCATCGACAGCAGCACGCGGCCTTTGCGCGGGTGGGAATAGGCGACGAGGTTGATCGCCTCGGTCGCACCGCGCACGAAGGCGATCTGATCCTCCTTCGCGCGGATGAACCCTGCGATCCGCCGCCGTGCCGCCTCATAGGCGAGCGTCATGTCGGCCGAGCGCGCATAGACACCGCGGTGCACGGTCGCATAGTCGCGGCCCATCGCATTCACCGTCGCATCGATCACCGCCTGCGGCTTCTGCGCGGTCGCGGCGGTGTCGAGATAGTGCCAGCCGGGCGTCAGGCCGGGGAAATCGGCGCGGACATCGGGGAAGGTGCGGAGGGCGGTCGCGGTGCTCACACCAATTCCCCCAGCTTCGCCAGCGCCAGCTCCCGCAAGTGTGCTTCATCTTCGGCGCCATCGAAAACGCCGGCCACGAAAGCCTGCAGCAAGATCTTCTTCGCCTCAGCCGACGGCAGTCCGCGCGACTGAAGATAGTAAAGGCTCATCGCGTCGAGCTCGCCGATCGCGCAGCCATGCGCACACTTCACATCGTCGGCGAAGATTTCGAGTTCGGGCTTGGCGTTGGCGGTCGCGCTGCGGTCGAGCAGCATCGCCTTCACATCCTGTTCGCTGTCGGTCTGCTGCGCGTCACGCGCGACCGCAACTTTGCCGAGATAGGTGCCGGTCGCGGTGCCGCCGAGGACCGAGCGCACCATCTGCCGCGACGTCGCACCGGGCTCGGCATGGGTGACGGTGGTGACGATCTCGAGATTCTGCTCGCCGCCGCCAATCTGCGCGGCGCCGAGATTGAAGTCCGCGCCTTCGTGGAGCGTCACGGCGAGTTCGATGCGGCCATATGCACCGCCGATGTTGAGGACGTGCAGCGACGCAGTCGCGCCCTTGCCCAGCACCAGCTCGATCTGGTGGATATCGCCCGCGTCCTGCACGATTGCGCGCATGAAGTCACCGCCTGCGGGCACGACGATATTTTCGGGCGCGGGCAGCGGCCAAGCTGCTGCGACCGCGTCGATGTCGCTATAGCGCCACGCTTCGTCGCGGCGATTAGGGAGAGCGGTCATGGCCTGCGCTCCGCCCATTCGCGGCGGAAGTTCGCGAGCAACGTCGATTTTCGCTTGTCGATGCAGGCCTTCACTTCAGCCTGATTCGATGCGCCTTTCTTCACGCAGGTCGCGCTTGTCTTGCAGAGCTGCGCGTCGAGACGCGCATTGCCGCTGCTTTCGCTGAGGTCGCAATGATAGCGCCCCTTGGCATCACGGCCGACATGGACCGCGATGCCGCTCAGCTTCTGTGCGATCACGACGATTTCCTCGTCGGTCGGCACCGGCTCGGGCGCTTGCGCAATCGTCAGAAGGGCGAAAGCGAGGATCACGCCGCGATCTCCGCATAGCCTTCGCGTTCGAGCTCAAGCGCCAGCTCGGGCCCGCCCGATTTCACGATTCGTCCCCCGGCCAGCACATGCACGAAGTCGGGCTGCACATAATCGAGCAGCCGCTGATAGTGGGTGATAAGCAGCACTGCCTTGTCGGGGCGCCGCATGATCGCATTGATCCCGTCGCCAACGGTGCGCAGCGCGTCGATGTCGAGGCCGCTGTCGGTCTCGTCGAGAATCGCGAGCTTGGGATCGAGGATGCCCATCTGCACCATCTCGTTGCGCTTCTTCTCGCCGCCCGAAAAGCCGACGTTCACGGGGCGTTTAAGCATGTCCATGTCCATCTTGAGCAGCCCCGCCTTCTCGCGCGCCACTTTAAGGAACTCGCCGCCCGACAGCGGGTCCTGCCCGCGCGCTTTGCGCTGCGCGTTCAATGCCTCGCGCAGGAACTGGACGTTCGACACGCCGGGAATTTCGACCGGATACTGGAAACCGAGGAACAGGCCGGCGGCGGCGCGCTCGTGCGGCTCCATATCGAGCAGATCCTGTCCCTCAAAGGTCGCCGATCCCTCGATCACCTCATACCCCGGCCGCCCGCCGAGCACATAGGACAAAGTCGATTTACCCGCGCCATTTGGCCCCATGATCGCATGGATCTCGCCCGCATTGATGGCGAGCGACAGGCCCTTCAGGATCGGCTTGTCGGCGACGGTGGCGTGGAGGTTTTCAATCCGAAGCATTGTTTTCCAGTTCAGCAATTAACTCGGAAACCAGAGGCGTGATACGTTGCCGCACCGCTTGGTCTCGTGAGGAAAGTAGATCGATCAGTTCGTCTGCAACTCGAAGACGGCACCGATCGATCGCAGGGTCAGAATGCGGGATCGACGTGAAGTCATCTATGTCCCACGCGCCCATATCGAGCTGCTCGCGGCCATCGATGGCGCTGAGCAGACGTATCGCGTCGCTGCGAGTTTCGATGCCGTTGGGAAAGGCGGTCACCCCACGCTCCCCTCAAGGCTGATCCCCAGCAATTTCTGCGCCTCAACCGCGAACTCCATCGGCAGCTGCTGCAGCACTTCCTTCGCGAACCCATTCACGATCAACGCGACCGCTTCTTCCTGTCCCAGCCCGCGCTGCATCGCGTAGAAAAGCTGATCGTCGCTGATCTTGCTCGTCGTCGCTTCATGCTCGACGGTCGCGGTCGGGTTGCGGACTTCGATGTACGGCACCGTGTGCGCGCCGCATGTGCTGCCCAACAGCAAGGAATCGCACTGGGTGAAGTTGCGCACGCTCTCGGCGTTCGGCGCCACCCGCACGATGCCGCGATAGGTGTTGTTAGACTTGCCCGCGCTGATCCCCTTGCTGACGATGGTCGAGCGCGTGCGCTTGCCATTGTGGATCATCTTGGTGCCGGTGTCGGCCTGCTGGAAATTGTTGGTGACCGCGACCGAATAAAATTCGCCGACGCTGTCGTCGCCGTTGAGCACACAACTCGGATATTTCCACGTGATCGCGCTGCCGGTCTCGACCTGCGTCCACGACACCTTGCTGCGCTTGCCCTGGCACAGCGCGCGCTTGGTCACAAAATTATAGATGCCGCCGAGGCCTTCGGCATTGCCGGGATACCAGTTCTGGACGGTCGAATATTTGATCTCGGCATCGTCAAGCGCGACCAGTTCGACCACCGCGGCGTGGAGCTGGTTCTCGTCGCGCATCGGCGCCGTGCAGCCTTCGAGGTAGCTGACGTACGCGCCCTTGTCGGCGACAATCAGCGTCCGCTCGAACTGCCCCGTATTCTCGGCATTGATGCGGAAATAGGTGCTGAGTTCCATCGGACAGCGCACGCCCTCGGGAACATAAACGAACGTCCCGTCGGAGAAGACCGCGCAGTTCAATGTCGCGAAATAATTGTCGTGCATCGGCACGACCTTGCCGAGCCACTTCTTCACCAGCTCGGGATATTCGCGGATCGCTTCGGAGATCGAAAGGAAGATCACGCCGGCGCGCTTCAGCTCCTCGCGGAAAGTCGTCGCGACGCTCACGCTGTCGAACACCGCGTCGACCGCGACCTTGCGCGCGCCTTCGACGCCGGCGAGCACCTTCTGCTCCTCGATCGGGATGCCGAGCTTTTTATAGACTTCGAGGATTTCGGGATCGACCTCGTCGAGACTGCTGAGCTTCGGCTTCGCCTTGGGCGCCGCATAATAGTACGCATCTTGGTAGTCGATCGGCGGCACGTTGAGCTTCGCCCAGTCGGGGGTTTCCATCGTCTGCCAATGACGAAACGCCTTGAGCCGCCAGTCGAGCATCCATTCGGGCTCGTTCTTCTTCGCCGAAATGAAGCGGACCGTATCCTCGGTCAGCCCCTTCGGCGCGAAGTCGGTCTCGATGGCGGAAGACCAGCCATGCTCATAGTCGGCAACGCGCAGCGCGGCGTCGCGGGCGGCCTGATCCTTGATTTTTACTTCATCCATTTCAAAAACCCGTTTGTGCTGAGCTTGTCGAAGCACTGATCTTTTCTGTGCTGCTGCGAAGAGGGAAAGACGGCCCTTCGACAAGCTCAGGGCGAACGGTTTTGGCAAGTCCGCTCAGGCTCGCCAGGCTGATGTCCGCCAGCGCGCCGCGCACGGCGCTGTTGACGACGCCCCAGTGCGGTTTGACGCGGCAATTGCCTTCGAGCGCGCAATCGTGCCGGCCATCCTCGACGCAGGTGGTGAGGGCGATCGGACCTTCGACGGCTTCGATAATATCGGCGATGCTGATCGCCGCCGCGGGACGGGCAAGGCGCACCCCGCCGCCGGTGCCGCGCGTCGACACCAGCAGGCCG
The DNA here is from genome assembly GCF_001598815.1 of Sphingopyxis terrae subsp. terrae NBRC 15098. Taxonomy (GTDB): domain Bacteria; phylum Pseudomonadota; class Alphaproteobacteria; order Sphingomonadales; family Sphingomonadaceae; genus Sphingopyxis; species Sphingopyxis terrae. The sequence continues at coordinate 94,977 of NZ_BCZQ01000018.1, forward strand.
GCGCGGGCGAGGCCGCTCACCAGCTTCTGCGCCGTCGGGCCGGGAATGCCCGTCTGTTCGGCCAGCATCGCCGCGTGCAGCGGCACCGATCCGCACTGGCGCGCGGCGGCGCTCATCAGCACGACGGCATAATCGGCAAGGTTGGACAGGCGCATGGCTCTTTCCGGCGGAATTGCGAACGATTCTTAATTGGAGTAATTTGTTCCAATTAGATAGTCGCTGAGCGCCCTAGGCGCAAGGTCGAGGACCGGCAATAAAAAAAGGCACCCATCCAGCCGGAGCCGAATGAGTGCCGAGATGAAGGTCTCAGTCCTCGTCAAAGGAAGAGCTCTTCTGGGTCGCGGATTCCGGATAGGTCGCGGGCCCGATTCGCGATTGTATCAAAACGCCAAATCGTCGCTCGGCGCCGAAAAAGACCGTCCCGTCGTGGGGCAGGGCCGAACGGACTCAGGTTTCGGAAACGATCGGGCTGACCTTGCCCGCAAGCTGTTTGCGGCCCTTCGTCGTCGCCTCGGTATAAAGCGTCGGCTTGCCGAGCTGTCCCGGGGTTGCCCCGGCGAAGCGCTTGATCTCGCGGATCAGGTGCGACTGGTCGTAAAAGGCGTCGCCAAGCTGTGCCTCGTCCAGCGTCTCGCCGCGCGCCAGCGCCGCCGCGGCGCGCACGGCGCGATATTTGCGCGCCAGCATGCGCGGCGACAGGCCGTAATAATGTTTGGTCATCCGCTCGACCGAGCGGATCGACATGCCGGTTGCTTCGACCAGGTCATGCACCTGCGGCGACGCCGATCGCGTCAGCCATTCATCGACGGTGCGGATGAACCACATCGCGGGCGCCTCGGTCTGTTTCAGCACCGCGCGGACGAAATTATTACCGATAATCAGCCGCTCTTCGTCGTTCGCGGCGCCCAGTATCGCGTCGGCAACCTCGTTGATCCAGTCGCCGAACAGATCGGCGGCGTCGATCGCGCGATCGGTCAGTTTCTCGCCATGGCTGCCCATCAGCGCGGCCCAGCCGGCGGGCAGCATGCCGAAGCCGAAGATGCGCGTCGGGCGGTTGCTGATCGCGCGGACGCGGCCGCTCGTCGGTCCGACGATATTGGCGCGCCGTACCGTGCTGCTGTGTCCGTCCGAAAAGACATATTCGCCGTCGGCAACGGTGATGAAGCGAAACTGCGGGCGGTCGGCGCGCTCATATTCGTCGAAGCGCGGCATGTTGATGCGCGCACAGTAAAAGCTCGACACCATGTCCGCCAGATCGGGATCGGGCGGAAAATAGTGCAGCTCGAACGGCTGCTCGCCGCTCATCTGCCCGGATGAGGCTGACGTATCCGACATGACGAGACCGACCCTTCGGCGGCTTTGTTGCCGCCTTTTGCTTCCCCGCCATAATTTCAGAACGCCCGGCTGCGTCAAGGCGCAATTTTGATTCGCACTATCAACGGCTGGCGGCGATCCAGGCATCGACGCGGCGTTCGAGGATGTCGAGCGGCACCGGCCCCGATTTGAGCACCACGTCATGAAAGTCGCGATAGTCGAAACGGTCGCCCAGCGCCGCCTGCGCGCGCGTCCTGAGTTCCATGATCTTGAGCTTGCCGATCAGATAGGCGGTCGCTTGTCCCGGATAGACGATATAGCGTTCGATCGCCTTTTCGATGTCGCCGTCGGGGTTGGGCGTATTGTCCTTGAGATACTGGATCGCCTGCTCGCGGCTCCAGCGCTTGTCGTGAATGCCGGTGTCGACGACGAGTCTGCACGCGCGCCACAATTCCATGCCGAGGCGCCCGAAATCGCTGTAGGGATCGGCATAGGCGCCCATGTCCTTCGCCAGTTCCTCCGAATAGAGGCCCCAGCCTTCGGTATAGGCGGTGAAGCCGCCGAAACGGCGGAAGGGCGGCAGGCCGGTCAGTTCAGTCTGCACCGCGCGCTGCAGGTGGTGTCCCGGAATACCCTCATGATAGGCGAGCGCTTCAAGCTCGGTCTTCGACATGTCGCGCAGGTCATAGAGGTTCACATAATAGGTGCCGGGCCGCGATCCGTCGGGCGAGGGCGACTGGTAAAAGGCCTTGCCCGCCGACTTTTCGCGGAAGGCTTCGACCGCTTTCACCTGCAGGTGCGCCTTCGGCAACGTATGGAAGAAGGCGGGCAGCCGCGCCTCCATCGCCTTCACCTTGGCATCGACATCGGCCAGATAATCCTCGCGGGTCGTATAATAATATTGCGGGCTGGTGCGCAGATGCTCGAAAAACTCGCGCAACGTCCCTTTGAAGCCCACCTGCGCCATGATCTTCTTCATCTCGCCGTGGATACGCGCGACTTCGGAGAGGCCGAGCGCGTGGATCTGCGCCGCGCTCATGTCGGTGGTCGTATAATTGGCGAGCAGCGCGGCATAATAGGCTTTGCCGTCGGGCAGGCGCCAGATGCCGTCCTGCGTCGGCGCGACCGCCTGCTGGCGCTTCATTTCGGCGAGCAGCCGGCCATAGGCGGGGCCGGCGCTTTCCGCCCATGCGGCCTTTGCCGCATCGGTCAGTCGTGTCTTTTCGCCGGCGTCGATGTCGAGCTTGCCGACCTTCGCGCCGATATCCTCGATCACCGCATTGTCCGGCTTCATCAGATTTTCGATGTCGCTGATGACATAGGCATAGACCCACTTCGGCGGCTGGACGCCCATTTTGGCGCGCCGTGCCGATTCCGCCGACAGCGCGTCGAGCACCGGGCCCATGCCGCGGATGCGCTCCACATAGGCTTCGGCTTCGGCAACATTGGCGACGCGGTGGATGTTGATCAGAAAGGCGGGCATCTGGCTCTGCGCGCCGTTCATCTGGTCGAAGATATATTCATCGTCGCGGAACGGGAACAGCCGCTCGGCGCGCGCCGCCTGCGCGTTGAACAGTTCGAAGGACAGCGCTTCCTCCGCCGACAGCTTCGCGGGGTCGAAGCTCGCGCGCATGGCCGCCGCGGTCGCCTGTTGCAGCGTGTGGCTGGCAACCTCGGCATCGTCGCTCGGGTCGTTCCACTTGCCGTAATCGGCGTCGCGGATACCGCGATACGCCTTGCCTTGCGGGCTCAACGACAGCTGCGCTTCGTCATAATTGTCGAAGAATTGCGCAAGATCGGCGCCCGCCGGTGCGCTCGCCGCGGGCGATTGCGGCGCGGTCGCCACGGTCGCCGGCGTACATCCCGCCGTCGCCAGCAGCACGAGCGCGGTGGACAGGATCGCGGTGGACGGGCGGGCGGCGAAACGGCGATGCGACACGATAGTCTCCCTTTGTTGGCCGGTTGACCGCAGGCCCGGCAAGGCCCTTCATTTTGCAACGATTTCCGGCTGGTCGGCAGGGGGCTTGCCATAGCCGTCGTCCCGGCGCAATGGCGGGGCATGTCGCTCTTTGCCTCCGCCGCCGATGCCGCCTACGGCCTTGTCCGCCCCGTCGTTCACGCGACCGATGGCGAGGCGGCGCATAATCTGACGCTCGCCGCGTTGCAGCCCTTGCCGCGTGCGCGCCGGGCGCTGACCAGTCCCGTGCTGGCGACCGAGCTGGCGGGGCTGAACTTCCCGAACCCGGTCGGCCTCGCCCCCGGCTTCGACAAGGATGCGCGCGTGGCGCATGCGATGCCCCATTTCGGTTTCGGCTTTGTCGAGGTCGGGACGCTCACCCCCTTGCCGCAGGACGGCAATCCGCGCCCGCGGCTGTTCCGGCTGGTCGAGGACCGCGCGGTGGTCAACCGCATGGGCTTCAACAACGGCGGGCAGGCAAAGGCGGCCGACCGCATCGCCTGCCTGCGCCGCCACGGTCTGCCGGTGCCGCTCGGCATCAACATCGGCGCCAACAAGGACAGCGCCGATCGCATCGCCGACTATGCGAAGGGCACGGCGGCCATGGCGCCGCTCGCCGATTATCTCACCGTCAATATCTCGTCGCCCAACACGCCGGGCCTGCGCGCCTTGCAGGATCGCGGCGCGCTCGAGGCGCTGCTCGACGGCGTCGCGGCGGCGCAGCCTGCGGGAGCGGCCAAGCCCGTCTTCCTGAAGGTCGCGCCCGATCTTGAACCCGCCGACATCGACGACATCGTCGCGGTGGCGATCGACAAGCGCCTTGCCGCGGTCATCGTGTCGAACACCACGATCACGCGCCCGCCGCTCGCCTCGCGCCACGCGGGCGAAGCGGGGGGGCTGTCGGGCGCGCCGCTTCACGATCTCGCGCTTCAGCGCTTGCGCGACTTTCGCCGGGCAAGCGGCGGAACAGTGCCGCTGATCGGCGTCGGCGGTATCGCCAATGCCGATCAGGCTTGGGCGCGCATCCGCGCGGGCGCCAGCCTGATCCAGATCTATTCGGCGATGGTGTTCGAAGGGCCGGGGCTGGCCGCACGCATCGCGCACGGCCTCGAAGATCGCGCCGCGCGCGACGGTTTTGCACGGGTGAGCGACGCGGTGGGCGCCGACGCCTGACGTGCTCGCGCCGGCGGGCAGGGGAGACGGGCGGGGGGAACAGGGCTTGCACTCGCCAGACCCCCGCGCCAATGTCGCGCGCATGCTTAAACGACTCCTTGCTGTCTTCAGCCTCTTCGTCCTTGCCGTCCCGTCGCTTGCCGCGGCGCAGGGCGTCACCTCGTCGGCCGACCCGCGTGCGACCGAGGCGGGGCGAGAGATTTTGCATCAGGGCGGATCGGCGGCTGACGCCGCGATTGCCATGGTTGCGGTGCTGACGCTCGTCGAACCGCAATCGAGCGGCATCGGTGGCGGCGGGTTCATGGTCTACCACAACGCCAAGGACGACAGCATCTCGACCATCGACGGCCGCGAAAAGGCGCCGGCCGCGGCGAAGGGCGACCGCTTCCTCGGCCCAGACGGCAAGCCGCGCGGGTTCATGGACGTCGTGCCGGGCGGCCTGTCGGTCGGCGTTCCGGGCAATGTCCGCCTGATGGAAATGGCGCACAAGAAATGGGGCAAGCTCGAATGGAAGGCGCTGTTCCAGCCCGCGATCAAATTGGCCGAGGAAGGGTATAAGGTCACGCCCGCGCTTTACACCTGGCTCGAGCAATTCCAGCCGGTGTGGAAGGATTTCCCGGCCGCCCGCGCCATTTATTATGTCGACGGCAAACCCGCGCCCGTCGGCACCGTGATCCGCAACCCCGCCTATGCCGCCATCCTGCGCGACATTGCAGCGCGCGGCCCCGAAGCCTTTTATGCGGGCGCCAATGCCAAGGCGATCAGCGACGCGGTGGCCAAGGCGCCGCGCAATCAGGCACAGCTCACGCTCAAGGATTTCGCCGCCTATCAGGCGAAGGAGCGCCCGGCGGTCTGCACCACCTATCGCATCTACAAAGTGTGCGGCATGGGGCCGCCCTCGTCGGGCGCGACGACCGTCTTCGGCATCCTCGGCATGCTCGAGGGCTATGACATGAAGGCGATGGGCAAGGACAATCCGATGAGCTGGCACCTGCTGGCCGAAGCGATGCAACTCGCCTATGCCGACCGCGCGGCCTATCTCGGCGACGCCGATTTCGTCGATGTGCCGGTGAAAGGCCTGCTCGACAAAGGCTATCTGGCCGAACGCCGCCAGCTCATCTCGCCCTATGGCGCCGCAGGCCATTATGAACCCGGCACGCCGCCGGGCGCGAAGCCGCGCGCTGCCGCGCCGCCGATTCCCGAACATGGCACGACGCATTTCGTCGTCGCCGACAAGGACGGCAATGTCGTCTCGATGACCTCGACCGTCGAAAGCATCTTCGGCAGCCAGCTCATCGCCAACGGCTATTTCCTCAACAACGAGCTCACCGATTTCGACTTCGTGCCGGTCAAGGACGGGCAGCCGACCGCCAACCGGGTCGAAGCGGGCAAGCGACCGCTTTCCTCCATGTCGCCGACGATCGTCTATGGCCCCGACGGCAAGGTGATCCTGGCGGTCGGCTCGGCGGGCGGCAAGCGCATCATCATGCATGTGACCAAGACGCTGATCGGCGTCCTCGACTGGGGCCTCAGCGCGCAGGACGCGATGGAACTGCCCAATATCTTCTTCGGTCAGCAGGGCGTGCTGATCGAGAATGACGATCTCGGCAAGGCGATCGCGGCGAAGATGAAGCCCTTCGGCTACAGCTTCACGCCGACCGATCTGGGCTCGAAGCTCAACGCGATCGAACGCGTCGGCGATGGCTGGCGCGGCGCCGCCGACCCGCGCGGGCCCGGCACCTCGTCGGTCGATGGCGCCCCGGCCCAGAACTGACCCGGAAGGGGGCTTCAACCGGAACGCCGTTCACCCTAAGAACGACCCAACGACAATAACCTCCCGAGGAGAGCGAGAGGCATGAAGCTGGACAACCCGCATCTCGACCATTTTCCCAGTCTGGTCGCGATGTTTTTCGACCGTGCCGAACGGGGCGGCGAAAGCCCCTTTCTCTGGCACAAGGCCGATCGCGCGTGGCAACCGCTGAGCTGGCGGCAGGTTGCGAACCAGGTCGCCGCGCTCGCGCATAATCTGCGCGCGCTGGGGCTGAAGGAGGGCGACCGCGTCGTCCTCGTCAGCGAAAACCGGCCCGAATTCTGCATCGCCGATCTCGCCATCATGGCGGCGGGGTGCATCACCGTGCCGACCTACACCACGAACACCGAACGCGATCACCAGCATATCCTCGACAACAGCGGCGCGCGCGCCGTCATCGTCTCGACCGCAAAGCTCGCGCGCACCCTGATGCCCGCAGTGATGCGGTCCGATGCGCATATCGTCATCAGCATGGAAAGCCTGCGCGTCGGCCAGCAGGGCGAGGTGGCGGTCCACGACTGGGCGCCGCTGGTCGAAGGCGGCGAGGCGCATCTGGCGGACGCGAAGGCGCGGGGGCTCGCGATGACGCGCGATGATACCGCCTGCCTTATCTACACCAGCGGCACCGGCGGCGCGCCGCGCGGGGTGATGCAGCATCATGGCGCGATCCTGCACAATGCGGCGGGCGCCGCCGAGGTGCTGGTCAATGATTTCGGCATCGGCGACGAAGAGGTGTTCCTCTCCTTCCTGCCCCTGAGCCATGCCTATGAGCATTCGGGCGGGCAGTTCCTGCCGATCATGGTCGGCGCACAAATCTATTACAGCGAGGGCCTCGAAAAGCTCGTCTCGAACATCGAGGAAACGAAGCCGACGATCATGGTCGTCGTCCCGCGGCTGTTCGAAGTGATCCGCGCCCGGATGATCAAGTCGGTCGAAAAACAGGGCAAGCTTGCGAACTGGATGCTCAGCCAGGCGCTGCGCGTCGGCGAAAAGGATTATGAGCGCCGCCTCGGCGTGCTCGACCGCCCGGTCGACCTCATCCTCAACAAGCTGTTCCGCCCCAAGATCCAGCAGCGCTTCGGCGGCCGGATGAAAGCGCTCGTTTCGGGCGGTGCGCCGCTCAACCCCGAAATCGGCGTCTTCTTCCACTCGATCGGCCTGACGCTGCTTCAGGGTTATGGACAGACCGAGGCGGGGCCGGTGATCAGCTGCAACCGCCCCTCGGTCGGCCTCAAGATGGATACGGTCGGCCCGCCGCTGATGAACACCGAAGTGCGGATCGCCGACGACGGCGAAATCTGCGTCCGCGGCGAGCTCGTCATGAAGGGCTATTGGCGCAACGAGGAGGAAACGGCGCGGGTCCTCGTTCCCGATCCGGCCGAACCCGACAAGGGGCCGTGGCTTCATACCGGCGACATCGGCCATATCGACGACCAAGGCCGCATCGTCATCACCGACCGCAAGAAGGATCTGATCGTCAACGACAAGGGCGACAATGTCTCGCCGCAGCGGGTCGAAGGGATGCTGACGCTCCAGCCCGAAATCCTGCAGGCGATGGTCTATGGCGACAAGCGCCCGCACCTCGTCGGCATATTGGTGCCCGATCCCGAATGGATGGCCGAATGGGCCGAGGTCGAAGGGCTACCCAAGGATTTGAAACTGCTGCGCGAGCATGAAAAATTCCGCACCGCGATCCGCGAGGCGGTCGACCGCGTCAACGGCCAGCTTTCGGTGATCGAAAAGGTGCGCAAGTTCGACTTTGCCGACGAACCCTTCACGATCGAGAATGAACAGATGACCCCGTCGATGAAGATCCGCCGCCACATCCTGCGCAAAGTCTATGAGGACAAGATCGCGGCGCTCTACAAGGGGTAGGTTCGCGTCAGGATACAGGCGGGGGCGCGACCCGAAAAGCTCGGCGCAAACCGGAACCCCGCCTGTGACCGAACCTTTGGTTCAGCCGCCGTCCCCCGCCGGTTTGCGATAGGGGACGAATTCGCCAAAGACGCATGTCGGACCGCGAATGCCGCTGCTGCGGTCGACGAGATAGAAGAAGTCGCCTTCGCAGGTCGACGATCCGAACTGGCGCACGACCATGATGTCGCTGTCGCGCGCGAGGCCGGGGCAACTGCCCTTCAGCGTGTTGCGGTAAACCAGATTGCGCCCCGACCGATAGAGCAGGATGTCGTCCGACACGCGAATGCTGTCCATCGAACGGTAATTGGGCAGGCATTTGACCGGGGTGCCCGGCGTCTTGCCCGCGAGCTGCTTGTCGAGCGTCGCCGCCTGCTTGGGCGTCAGCGCCGCGGCACCGGGGGCGCCGCTTCCCGACGGCGCACAGCCGGCAAGCGAGGCGGCGGCGCCGATCAGGGCGGTGCAAAGGGCAAAACGGGGCATGGTCATCATAGGGGTCCTGACGGGCGTTGTTTGGCGGACGGACGCTGAACGAGGGCTGAAGCAGCCCATGTCAGGCCGCATCCTTCAGCGCGCGGATGCGGCCGAGTTCCGCTGCGCTGGGCGCGCGAAGAAAGGGGTTGGTCGCGCGCTCGTCGCCGATCGTCGTCGGCACTGTGGCTATGCCTTGCGCGCGCGCCGTTTCGACCGCGCTCAGGCGCTCGGCCAGCGCGCGGTTGTCGGGATCGACCGTCACCGCGAAGCGCGCGTTCGACAGCGTATATTCGTGCGCGCAATAGACGCGCGTCGCATCGTCGAGGGTCGCGAGGCGCTGCATGTTCGCGAACATCTGGTCGGCGGTGCCTTCGAACAGGCGGCCGCATCCCATCGCGAACAATGTGTCGCCGACGAAGATCACGCCGTCCTCGGCAAAATGATAGGCGATATGCCCGGCGGTGTGCGCGGGGACCGCCCAGACGTCGGCGACATGCGCGCCGAGCATGACCCGGTCGCCATCGGCGACGAGGCGGTCGGCGGTCGGTATGCGCTCGCGCTCGGCCGCGGGCGCGATGATCTCGCACCCGGTCTTCGCCTTGATGTCGGCGTTGCCGCCCGTATGGTCGGGGTGCCAATGGGTGTTCCAGATCGCGGTGATCGGCCAGCCGCGCGCGTTCGCCTCGGCCAGCACCGGCTCCGCCACCGCGGGATCGACGACCATCGTTTCGAAGCTCGCCGGATCGTGGACCAGCCAGACATAATTGTCGCTGAGGACGGGGATGCGGACGATTTCCAGCGCGCTCACGCTCTTCTCCTATGTCTCGCCGGCCTCATGCCTTCCAAGACGGACACGCGCGCGCGCCGCCTTGGTTGCACGATCTACCAGCTTCCCGTGTTCGGCATGGAGGCCCAGGGTTCGGCAGGCTCCAGATGGCCGTCCTGCAACAGCTCGACCGAAATGCCGTCGGGTGATCGCACGAAGGCCATATGGCCGTCGCGCGGCGGGCGGTTGATCGTCACGCCGGCGTCCATCAGGCGCTGGCAGGTTTCGTAGATATTGTCGACGCGATAGGCGAGATGCCCGAAATTGCGCCCGCCCGAATAGCTTTCGGGGGCGCTGCCATCCTCGGGCGGCCAATTATAGGTCAGTTCGACCTCGGCAACGCCGGCCTGTCCCGGCGGGGCCAGAAAGATCAGCGTGAACCGGCCCGCTTCGCTGTCGAAGCGGCGGACTTCCTCAAGGCCGATCAGCTTGAAGAAATCGATGGTGGCGTCCGGATCCGAAACGCGGATCATCGTGTGGAGATATTTGGTCATGCCCCCATATTAGGCACGAAGCGCGCGACCTTCAAACGCTTCGAACAGATTTACGAATTCATCGGGGACCGGGCTCGGCGCGCCCTGCGCTTCGGCGACATGGACGTTGACCAGAACGCCCGTCGCGCGCAGATCGTCCACGCCCGCGCCGTGCAGTTCGAAATGAAAGACCATCGAACTGCGCCCAACGCGCGCCGCGCGCACGCAGATGTCGATTTCCTCGTCGAGCAGGATGGGCGCACGATAGTCGATCTCGGCGCGCGCAACGTGGAATTCGGGGCTGTCGTGGCCCGGCCAGCGGTCATACACCCCCGCCGCGCGCCAATATTCGGTGATGCCGATATCGAAATATTCGAGGTAGCGGCTGTTGAACACCACCCGCTGCGCGTCGATTTCGGCATAGCGGACGCGCTTGCGCACATGGAATTTATAGTCGCTGCGGGCCATGATTGTCCTTCAGTCCGGATGGGTCGCGAGGCGCGCGACAGTATCGATCAACAGGGCGATGTCGCCATCGCGCGAAAGGCGGTGGTCGCCGCCCTTGACCAGCGTCACCTGCACATCGTCGCTGGCAAGCGCCGCGGCAACGCGCAGGCTGATGTCGGGCGGCACGTCGCCATCCTCCTGGCCGTGGAGCAGTCGCACCGGACAGGCGAGGGGGATTTCACCGTCGAGCAACAAGTTCGCCTCTCCTGACTGGAAGAAGCCGCGCGTCGTCACATAGGGCTGATCGCCATAGGGCGTCTCTTCGATCAGCGCGCCTTCGGCGAGGATGATCGCCTTTTCTTGCGGCGAGAAACCCCAGCGGGTGAAGTCGGGCGCGGCGGCGATGCCGACCAGTCCCGCCACCCGCGCCGGCCCGTCGCGCGCGACCAGTTCGCGCGCCGCAAGCAGCATCAGCCAGCCGCCCATCGACGATCCGACAAGGATCACCGGCCCCTCGACCTTTGCGTCGATCAGGTCGAGGACGTCGCCGCGCCAGTCGAGCAAAGTCTGGTCGGCAAACAGTCCGTCGGACAGGCCGCAGCCCGCATAATCCAGCAGCAGGCAGGCCTGCCCTTCGGCGGCCGCCCAGTCGAACAGCGCGGTCGCCTTGCCGCCGGCCATGTCGGACATATAGCCGGGCAGGAATATGATCGTCGGCCCCGCGCCGCTGGCATGGCGATAGGCAAGCCGCGGGCGGCCGGGACGGTCGAGATAATCGGGTGTCGCCGTTTCGGTCACGCGAACGCGCTCAGATCACCCAGTCGACCGTGTTCATCTGTGCCACGGCCTGGCCCTTGGCGCGGCGCTGTTCGACCATGATCTTGTTGAGCCGCTGGATGGTGTCGCTGCCGGTGGTGATGCACCAGCCGGGCACGACCGCGTGGACCAGCGCGCACAGACCGCCCCAGATCATCGTGAAGCCGAAGCGCGAGGCGACCGCGAAATGCTCGACGTAATTTTCGTCTACGCTTTTCGGATGATCGACAAACAGGCGCTTGAACATTTTGGCGGCTCCTTTCGGTTTGCCGCCGCCCTAGCGAGCGGCCGAGGCGCAGGCAAGGGCGGTATCCGGATACTCCCCGCGGGGGAACACTTACTTGTTCCAGCCGGAAATATGCCGACCTTGTCCTGAGCGCCTACCAGACAGCCGAAGCCCGCTGCCGCCTCCCCGGGCCGCCAGCACAGGGAGGATCAACTTAATCTGAAAGGAACTTGTCGACCGCGTCGGCAAAGGCCTCGGGTTGATCGAGCATGATGAAATGGCGGCTGCCGTCGATCCGCTTCAGCTTCACGGTCTTCGCCGTTGTAAAGGCACCTTTGTAGAGGCCATCGACCATCGCTTCGGGCATCGCGCTGGCATCGAGCGGATAGAGCATCGTGAACGGCGCAGCGATCGCGCTCAGCTCGGGTCGAAGATCGGTGGTCATGTCATCATACATCAGCTGCACCGCCACCTTCGCGTTCGCCGCCCGCGTCCACGCCTTGACCTGCGCACGGCCGGCGTCGGTGGCCGACATTATCTGCAGCGTCCGGTCGTCGGCCTCGGCGCTTTCCCGTGCGGCGAGCATCGTCTGCATCGCGGCGGCCTGCGGCTCGACGTCGGCGACGGTCGCGGTCGGACCGAACAGAATCCCGAAAAAGGGCAGGCTGTCGACGACCATCAGCCGGCCGACTTCCTGGGGGGCGCGGGCGGCGATCATCATGGCGGTCAGCCCGCCGAGCGAATGGCCGATGACCGCCGGAGCGGGGCGGCCTTGGTCGACGATGCAATCGTCGATATAGTCCGCAATCTCGCGCATCATCGGCTCGAGTATCGGGCCCTCGGCATTCAGGCCCGGCGCATCGCCGCCGAATCCGCGCACCTCGACAAGGTGCAGGCGATGCGTCGCTTTCAGCCGTTCGGCAGTGGGCGCCCAGACCGCGCGCGGCGAGGACAGGCCGGGGATCAGCACGACATCGGGACCGTCGCCTTCGACCTCGACCGTGATCCGCTTGCCTTCGAGCAGGCCGGTGCCGCATCCGGCGGCGCCTTCCGCGGCATCGGCGCGCGGTGCGATGGTGGCGATCAGCAAGATGAACAGCGCGGCGATGGAAAGTCGTTTCATGGGTTCAGTCTTTCAGGAATATGGCTTCGATCGGCAGGCCGAACAGGTCGGAAATGCGGAAGGCGAGCGGCAGCGACGGATCATATTTGCCGGTTTCGATGGCGTTGACCGACTGGCGCGACACCTCGAGCCGGTCGGCGAGGTCCTGCTGGCTCCAGTCACGCTCGGCGCGCAGAACCTTCAGGCGGTTCTTCACGCGCACCCCGCATCGCCAAGCGTCAGCTTGTTGACCAGCGCGCCGACGCCCAGCCCGAAGCACCAGACCGGAAAGACCCAGAAGATGGGAACCCGGGAAACGTCGGTATAGAGTTCCAATATGCCCCAGGTCGATGCCAGCGAAAGCGTCAACCCGGTCGCGACCAGCGCCTTGCGTATCTCCAGCATCCGCAGATATTCGTCGCTGAGTTCGGTCAGGAAGCGGCCGATCGACCAGATCACGCCAAGCACGGCGAGGCCGGGGATCAGGGCGATGGCGATAGTCGCCGGGCTTGCGCTCGCGCCTTTCGGAAGGACGCTGCTGGCAAGGAGGATCGCCGCGACATAAGCGGCCGACATCGGGATCAGGCGCCGGACATAGCGGCGCTGGGCGAGATTCATCGCCATGGTCAGGTCGCTTCCCGCGTGCGACAGTGTTTCGGCGTCGTTGCGATCATGATCGCGGGCAGCACGATGATCAGCATTGTCGCGATATTCTCGGGAATGATGTCGAGGATCTGCGCAAAGGCGACGCACATGATGGCGAGGGCCCAGCAAAGAGCACGGAAAATCGGCGGCATCGGTCAAGCTCCCTTGTTAAACAGTAAAGGAACATTGACACAGGGATTCGTTCTTGTCAAGCGACATTGACACAATGACAAGCGAGCCAATCGCGCTGGAGGCGTCAGCCTTTCGCGTGCCGCAATCGCCAGTTGACGATGTGTGCGCTGGCGAGGGCGATCGCGCCGAGGGTGGTGAACAGGCGGTCGCCGGTTTCGGGGGCGAGGCCGCCGATCCAGCCTTCGTGCGCGGCGAGTCCGGCGGCGAGGAGGGCAAGGCCGATCAGTGCCGCGGCGACGGGATAGCGATGGCCGTGGTGCCGCTGGCCGTCGGCCAGCGCCAGCGCCGCCGCGGGCGCGGCAAGCAGCAGGATCACCGCATGAAAGCTCTCGGGCAGCGAGAGCCAGGCGCTCAGCGCGGGCGCCGCGAGCAGGAGCAGCGGCAGTGCGAGGCAATGGACGAGGCAGGCGAGCGACAGCCCGACTCCGATAAGGTCGGCGGCGCGCGAGCGCAGCGAGGGGCGGGCGGGGAGGCACATGGATCGGGCTTTCGGCAGAGGAGGCGACGGGGTCGACATAATGATACATTGTATCATTGCAAGCCCTCGCGGTGAAAACGGCCCTTGCCGCTGCTTTCGCGCGCTGGCAAAGGGGCGCAGTTTATTCCGCCAGAAAGGCCCGATTTCCAATGTCCGAGATGATCCGCGTCACCCTTCCCGACGGCTCTGCCCGAGAAGTCGCACGCGGCACTACTCCGGCGCAGATCGCGGCAGACATCGGCCCCGGCCTCGCCAAGGCGGCACTTGCCGCAAAGATCGACGGCGAACTGCGCGACATCATGCGGCCGCTGGAGGAAGACACCAACCTTGCGCTGGTCACGAGCCGCGACGAGGCCGATGCGCTCGAACTCGTGCGCCACGACTATGCGCATGTGCTGGCGGAGGCAGTGCAGAATCTGTTTCCCGGCACGCAGATCACCTTCGGTCCCTCGACGAACGACGGTTTCTATTATGATTTCGCGCCGACCGCCGACCGCGGCCCGTTTCGCGACGACGAACTGCCGCTGATCGAGGAGGAGATGCGCCGTATCATCGCCGCCGACCTGCCGCTGACGCGCGAGGTGTGGGAACGCGACAAGCTGATCGCCAAATGGCAGGCCGAGGGTGAGACGTTCAAGGCCGAATGGGCCGCCGAACTGCCCGAGGGCGAGGAACTGACCGTCTACCGCTCGGGAGACGGCTGGATGGACATGTGCCGCGGGCCCCATTTGGCTTCGACCGGCAAGCTCGACCCCGCCGCCTTCAAGCTGACGCGAGTCTCGGGCGCCTATTGGCGCGGCGACCAGAAAAATGCCCAGCTTTCGCGCATCTACGGCACCGGCTGGCTCAACAAGAAGCAGCTCGCCGAGCATCTCGTCCGGTTGGAGGAAGCCGCGAAGCGCGACCACCGCAAGATCGGCCGCGAGATGGACCTCTTCCACCTCCAGGAAGAAGCGCACGGCAGCGTCTTCTGGCACCCCAAGGGCTATCGCATCTACCGCGAGCTTGAGGCCTATATGCGCCGGGCGATCGACGGCTCGGGCTACCAGGAGGTCAAGACGCCGCAGGTGATGGACGCGCGCCAGTGGGAACAGTCGGGCCACTGGGGCAAATATCGCGAGAATATGTTCGTCATCCCCGACGAGGTGCCGAATATCGAGGACGACGGCCCGCTCGTCTCCGACGATGCCGAGTGGATGGCGCTCAAGCCGATGAACTGCCCCGCGCACGTGCTGATCTTCCGCCAGGGGATCAAGTCGTACCGCGACCTGCCGCTGCGCATGGCCGAAATGGGCTGCTGCCACCGCAACGAACCGCATGGTGCGCTGCACGGCATCATGCGTGTCCGCCAATTCACGCAGGACGACGGCCATATTTTCTGCCGCGAGGATCAGATCGTCGAGGAAGTGCGCGCCTTCTGCGAACTGCTCGACCGTGTCTACAAGCAGCTCGGCTTCGAGAAATATGCCGTGAAGCTCGCGCTGCGGCCCGAGATGCGCTTCGGCACCGACGCGATGTGGGACAAGGCCGAGCAGGAACTGCGTGAGGCGGTCGCGCGCGCGGGCATGGCGAACGACGATTATGGCTGGGAAGAATTGCCGGGCGAGGGCGCCTTCTATGCTCCCAAGCTCGAATTCCACCTGACCGACGCGATCGGGCGGACGTGGCAGTGCGGCACGATCCAATCCGACCGCGTCATGCCCGAACGCCTCGATGCATCCTACGTGGGCGAAGATGGCGAGCGCCACCGCCCGGTGATGCTCCACCGCGCGATCCTCGGCACCTATGAACGCTTCATCGGCATTTTGATCGAGCATTTCGCCGGCCGCTTTCCGACCTGGCTCGCGCCGGTGCAGGCGGTCGTCGCGACGATCGTGTCCGATGCCGACGATTATGCGAAGGACGCCGCGGCGCAGCTCGAGGCGGCGGGCATCCGCGTCGAAACCGACCTGCGCAACGAAAAGATCAACTACAAGGTGCGCGAACACAGCCTTCAGAAGGTTCCCTATCTGCTTGTCGTTGGCAAGCGCGAGGCCGACGAAGGCACCGTCGCGATCCGCACCCTCGGCCAGGATGGCCAGCGCATCCTGCCGCTCGCCGAAGCGATCGCGATGCTGAAGGGTGAAGCGACCCCGCCGGACCTGCGCCCCGCTTGACCGGCATCAAGGCTCTCGTCGGCCTGGCGCCGCTCACCTTTGCGGGCGCTGCGGCGATGACGTTCGGCGCGGCCTATGTGCGCGGGCTGACCGGTTTCGGCATGGCGATCATCCTCGTGCCGCTGCTCGGGATGATCGTGCCGCCGGGGCAGGCGGTCGTCGTGGCGATCATCCTGCAATTGCTGATCGGTCCGGTCGGGCTGCGCGTCATCCTGGCCGATGCCGACCGCCATACGGCGGTGCCGATCGGGCTGATCGCGATGGCGACGACGCCGCTCGGCATGCTCGCGCTGAAAGCGATAACCCCCGATGTCGCGCGCCTGATGATCACGCTCGTCGCGGTCGGCGCCTTCCTGGCGATCCTGATGCCCAAACAGCCCGAGGGACATCGGCCCGGCCGCGTCGCCATCGGCGGGACGGGGATTGCGTCGGGCTTGCTCACCGGCTTCGCCGCGATGCCGGGGCCGCCGGTGGTGCCTTTCTACCTGCGCCGCCGGCTCGATCCGCGGACCGCGCGCGCGTCGATGATGCTGATCTTCTTCGCCACTGCCATCGCAGGGACGCTCGCGGCGCTGTGGACCGGGCTCGCGACGCACCGCCTGCTCATCCTCGCGCTGCTGCTGTTCGTGCCGATGTGGCTCGGCAATCATCTCGGCGGCCGCCACTTCGGCCGCGTTCCGGCGCATCTATGGCAGGCGATGGTCGCGGTCGTCCTCGGCCTCTCGGCGATTTCGGCGGTGGTGCGGATCTTGAACTAGGGTCAGGACCCTAGAGGCTGCGCAGCGCCTGCGCGGGCTTCGCCGACAGCAAGGGCCAGCTTCCGGCGATGCCGATCAGGAAGGCGAGGCCCGCACCGCCGACCAGCGTCGCGCCAACCACGAGCGGATCGGGGGCGAAGCGGAAGTCGAACAGCTCGACCACCACATAATGCGCCGCGACGAGCCCGAGGCCGAGCGCGAGCAGCGCGAGGATCGCGGCGAGCAGCGCATATTCCAGCCCCTGCGCCCCCAGAATCTGGCCGCGCGTCGCGCCGAGCAGTTTCAGGATCACGCTGTCATAGACGCGTCGCTCGCGGCTTGCGGCAATCGCGCCGATCAGCACGGCAATGCCGGCCAGGATCGCAATGCTCGCCGCCGCGGCAATCGCCTGGCTCATCTGCGTCAGCAGGCTCGTCACCTGGCTCACCACGTCGCGCACCTGAATCAGCGAGGCCGAGGGGAAGGCGCGGGGAATGCTGCGCGCCAGCGCGGTTTCGGCCTGCGGCCCAACGGCGACGGTCGCCACCATGTTATGCGGCGCCGCGTCGAAGGTGCCGGGCGAAAAGACGAGCGCATAGTTGAGCCCGAAATTGTCCCATTCGACGGAGCGGAAAGAGGCGACCCGCGCCTGCACCTCCACCCCCAGCACGTTGACCGACAGCGTGTCGCCGATCTTCAGCGCCAGCGATTTGGCGACATCAGCCTCGACGCTGACCAATGGCGGGCCCTTGTAATCCGGGGCCCACCACTGGCCCTGGGTCAGGCTGCTGCCCTTGGGCAGCACGGGGCTGTAGGTCAGGCCGCGGTCGCCGCGCAGCACCCACGCGCCTTCGGGCAGTTCGGTGAGTTCGTCGACGCGCTTGCCGGCAAATTCGGTGACGCTGCCGCGCAGCGCGGGGATCATGTTGATCGCCGCCTTGCCGTCGGCGCCCGTCACCAGCGCGCGGAACGCCGCCGCCCGGTCGCGCGGAATATCGAGCACGAAAAAGCTCGGCGCGCGTTCGGGCACGGTGCGAGCGATTTCGGCGGTGATGCTCGTCTGGATCGCGGCGAGGGTGACGAACAGCGTCAGCCCCAGGCCGAGCGCGACGACCAGCGCGCCGGTTGCGGCGCCGGGACGATGCAGATTGGCGAGCGCAAGGCGCAGCAGCGGCCGCTTCGGGCGCGGCACCCGGCTCGCGATGCGGCGCACCAGCCAGCCGAGCGCGACGAGGATCAGGAGCAGCAGCACCGCCCCCCCGATAAAGCCCAGCGCAAACAGCGGTTCGCGCGCCGTCCCGACCGCGAGGGCGACGATGGCGGCGAAGGCGAGAGCAACGGCGGCCAGCACGCGCTTTTCGATCCGGCCCGCGCCGTCGACCGTCGCGCGGTAGAGGCCCGCGGCCGGAATATGGCGCGTCGCGGCGAGCGGTGGCAACGCAAAGGCAATCGCGATGAGCAGGCCGTAGGCGGCGCTGACCGCGAGCGGGAGCGGATAGACCGCCAGCCCCGGCTTGACCGGCAGGACGTCGCCCGCAATCGCGCCGATCGCCGCGGGGGCCAAGGCGCCCGCAATCAACCCGGCGGCAATCGCGGCAGCGGCAACCGCCAATATCTGCAAGCCATAGATACGCAGCACCGCCGCGCTGTCGGCCCCGAGCACCTTCAATGTCGCAAGCCCGGGGCGCTTGCCCGCAAGATAGCTGGCGACCCCGTTGCCGACCCCGATCCCGGCGATCACCAGCGCGGCGAGGCCGACGAGCGACAGGAACTGCCCCATGCGTTCGATAAAGCGCCGCGTGCCCGGCGCGCCGTTGCTACGGTCGGTCACCTCCCAGCCTGCGTCGGGGAAGGCCGCGCTCAGCCGCTTGCCCACTGCCACCGGATCGGCACCGGCGGGTAGGCGGACGCGATATTTGCTTTCGTAGAGGCTGCCGGGCTGGATCAACTGCGTTGCGGCAAGGTCGCCGAGGCCGATGATTGCCACCGGGCCCAGCGTAAAGCCTTCGCCTAGCCGGTCGGGCTCGTCGGCGATGATGCCGTCGATGCGGAAGGATTTGTCGCCGAATTTCACCGCGCCGCCGACCGACAGGTCGAGCCGCGACGCGAGATCCTTGCCGATCCAGATCGCCCCCGGGGGCGGCGGGCCGCGGCGCGCGCCGCTTTCGAGCCGCATCGTACCGTAAAGCGGATAGGCAGCATCGACCGCCTTGAGTTCGGAGAGCAGCGCGCCGCCGCCCGGTGCGTTCGCCATCGCGCGCATCCGCACCGTCGCCGATGTCGCGCCCGCACCGCGCAGCCCCGCGAGCTCGGCCTCGCTCGCCTGCCGCTGCGGCAGGCCGAATTGCAGGTCGCCGCCCAGGATCGTTTGCCCGCGCGTCGCCAGTTCGGCGGTGATGCCGCTCGTCAGGCTGCCGATGGCCGCCAGTGTCGCGACGCCGAGGAACAGGCATACCGCCAGCAGGCGCAGCCCGCGAATCCGCGCCGCCAGATCGCGCCGCGCGATACGCCACAGGGTGCTGATGGGAAGCATCAGATCCGGTGCTCCCCATTTCCGTTCGTGTCGAGCGAAGTCGAGACACCCATCGATGTTGCGCGTTCCTTCGCGGTGTCTCGACTTCGCTCGACACGAACGGGATTGAACTGCGGTTCCATCATCGTTCCTCGATCCGCCCGTCGTGCATCACGACGACGCGGTCGCAATGGTCTGCCAATTCGGGATCGTGGGTGATGATCAGCAGCGTCGCGCCGAGCGCCGCGCGCCGCGCGAAGATCAGTTCGATGATCGCATGACCGGTCGCGGTGTCGAGATTGCCGGTGGGTTCGTCGGCGAAGATGATCTGCGGCTCGCTCGCCATCGCGCGCGCGATCGCGACGCGCTGCTGCTCGCCGCCCGAAAGCTGCGCGGGATAATGGGTCAGGCGGTGGCCGAGCCCGACCGCGTCCAGCTCGCGCGCGGCGCGCCCGAACGGGTCGTCGATCCCCGCCAGCTCCAGCGGCACGGCGACATTTTCGAGCGCGGTCATCGTCGGCAACAGGTGAAAGGCTTGCAGGACGATACCGATCCGCCCGCGCCGCGCGCGCGCCAGCGCATCCTCGTCCATCGTTGCAAAATCGAGCCCCGCGACCATAACCGTTCCGCCGCGCGCGCGTTCCAGCCCGGCGAGCACCGCCATCAGCGAACTCTTGCCCGATCCCGACGGACCGAGCAGCGCGACCGAGGTGCCGGCGGCGACTTCCAGGTCGACGCCGCGCAAAATTTCGACGGGGGCCTTGTCGCTCCCCAGCGTCAGCGTCACATTATGGGCGGCAATCGCCATCGTCGGCGCGACGGGCGGTTGGGGGCTGTCGGTCAAGAAAGGACCCTTTGGAAATGAGAACGGCCGGATGGCGCTCTTTCGCCCTATATGGTTTTGCAATCGCCCTTTGCCAACCGCTTGCCGGATGCGGCTCGGCGGAGGCCCCCACGGCGCCCGCAGCGGGCAAGGAAAATCCGGCGAAGGCGGCGCCCGTGCTTCCCGCCGACGCGCCGCTCGTCATCGCCTTCGGCGATAGCCTCTACGCCGGTTACCAGCTCGGCCCCAGGGAAGGCCTCGCGCCGCAGCTTCAGGCGGCGCTCGCGGCGGACGGTCACATGGTGCGCGTCCAGAACGCCGGGGTATCGGGCGATACCACCGCGGCGGGGCGGCAGCGGCTGTCCTATGTTCTCGACAATGCGAAGGCGAAACCCGCGCTCGTGCTGCTCGGCCTCGGCGGCAACGACATGCTGCGCGGTATCGGCCCCGACCAGACGCGCGCCAATCTCGACGCGATGCTCGCCGAGCTCAAGCGGCGCGGCATCCCCGTCCTGATGACCGGGATGATGGCGGCGCCCAATCTGGGCAGCGATTATGCGAGCAAATTCAATCCGATATTTCCCGAACTTGCCGACAAATATGGCGCGAGCCTCTATCCCTTCATCCTCGACAATGTCGTCACCGACAAATCGCTGATGCTCGGCGACAATATGCATCCCAATGCCAAGGGCGTGAAAATCGTCGCCGCGTCGCTGGCGCCGCTCGTCGAACAGGCGCTGCCCGAGCCGCGCTAACCCAGCAGCTTGTCGGCGCGGGCGCGCCAGTTGGCGGCGAGCAGGTCCATCGCGGCGAGCGCGCGCAGCGCCGCCGGTTCGCGCTTGCCCGCCCCGCCGATCAGCAGGTGAAAGACGTGCTCGACGCTCCAGTCGGGCAGCGGACGGTCGATCAGCTCCAACGCGTCGCCTGCGCCGACCGCGCCATCCTCGATGACACGGTAATACCAGCCGCCGCGGCGAGAGGTGACGACGGTGGCGGGCAGCGTCGCGATGCCGAACCGGTGGCCGAGCTTCCAGCACGGCTGGCGGCCCTGGCTGATCTCGACCAGCGCGCTGCCGAGGCGATAGCGGTCGCCGATGCACGCCGCGCTCTCGGTCAGGCCCGATGTCGAGATATTCTCGCCGAACGCGCCGGCGTCCTGCAACAGCGCATGGTCGCCGATCGTCTCGGCCCACCAGTCATAATGATCGCGCGGATAATGGTGGATCGCCTTGTCGGGGCCGCCGTGGACCGAAAGGTCGGCCTGCTCGTCGCCCGCGATGCCCAGCGCGCCGACCGCGTGCCGTCCTTCGACCGCGCGCTTGTCGATCGCGCTCGGCTCGCCCTTCGCGCCGAAGCGGCGGGCCTTGCCGGTCAACAGGGCGTCGATCGTGTAGCGCATCGCCCTGCTGTGGCGGCTTCCCGCGCAAAAGAAAAGGGGCGACCCCGCGGGGCCGCCCCTTTCCGTTCGTCTCGCTGACCGAAGGATCAGAAAGCGAAGCCGACGCCGACCGCGAAGGCGTCGGTGTCGTCGAAGTTGTTGATGAACTGGTGGCGATATTCGACCTTGCCATAGACGTTCTGGGTCAGCTTGTGCTGATAACCGGCGCCAACATAGGGATCGTCGATCTGGCCGAAGGTGTAGCCGCCGGTCGCGTAGAGCTTGCCGTTCGTGCCGAGGTTGGCGCCCAGGCGCGCACCCGACGAGAACTGGACCTTGGCGCCGTCGATCAGCACCTTGTCGCCCGCGATTTCGACGCCGGCAAAAGCCTTGTCGCCCAGGTTGTAATCATAGCCGCCCGCAACGCCCAGGGTGGCGTCGTCCAGGCCGCTGCCGGTGATGTACCCGCCGCGCACTTCGACATGACCTTCGCCGTTCTGGGCGAGGGCAGGCGTGGCAACGACAGCCGAGAGGAGAGCGGCAGCAACTGCGAACTTCTTCATTGTCTTTTCCTTTTCTTTGACAGGGGGCGCCCTTTGGGTCGCGTCCCGTGTGCAAAGATGGCGTTCGCACCTGTCGTTTCAATGAACGCATCGTTCAGAAAATGACAATTTTATTACCTGTGTTGTTTTTGCAACACAGCATAGCTATGCAAGTCGGCCTCAGCCCAGCGCCGCCTGCTTCTCTTCGGCGATCCGGTCGAGTTCGGCGCGCGAGGGTTTGGTCGCCGCGCTCTTGAGCTGGCCGCACGCCGCCATGATGTCGCGCCCGCGCGGGGTGCGAATCGGCGCCGAAATTCCGCTTTCGAAGATGATGTTGCTGAACGCGCGCACCCGCTCGGGCGACGAACATTCATAGATCGCGCCGGGCCAGGGGTTGAACGGGATCAGGTTGACCTTCGCCGGCAGCTTGTACTGCTTGATCAGCCGCACCAGCTCGCGCGCATCGGCGTCGCTGTCATTCTTGTCCTTCAGCATCACATATTCGAAGGTGATGCGCCGCGCATTGTTCGCGCCGGGGTAGGCGGCGCAGGCGGCGAGCAGTTCCTCGATGCCGTATTTGCGGTTGAGCGGCACGATCTCGTCGCGGATTTCCTTGTTCACCGCGTGGAGCGAGACGGCGAGGTTGACCCCGATTTCCTCGCCCGCGCGCGCCATCATCGGCACCACGCCGCTCGTCGACAGGGTGATGCGCCGCTTCGACAGCGCCAGCCCGTCGCCGTCCATCACGATCTTCAGCGCGCCCTTGACCTCGTCGAAATTATAGAGCGGCTCGCCCATCCCCATCATCACGATATTGGTCAGCATACGGCCGTCCGCGGTATAATGGCCCGCGTCGTCATCCTCGTCGTCGATGTCGGCGCTTGATGCCATCGTGCCCTTCGGCCATTCGCCCAGCGCATCGCGCGCGAGCAGAACCTGGCCGACGATCTCGCCGGCAGATAGGTTGCGGACGAGCCGCATCGTGCCGGTGTGACAGAAACGGCAGTTCAGGGTGCAGCCGACCTGGCTGGACACGCACAGCGTTCCCCGATCGGCGTCGGGAATGAACACCATTTCATATTCCTGGCCGTCCGCCGCCGCGAGCAGCCATTTGCGCGTGCCGTCGGTTGAAACCTGCGCGGTGACGACGGTCGGGCGGCCGACGATGAAGCGTTCGGTGAGCCAGGGGCGCATCGCCTTGGCGATGTCGGTCATCGCGTCGAATTCGGTGACGCCGCGATGATAGATCCAGTGCCAGATCTGCTTGGAGCGCAGCTTCGCCGCCTTGGCGTCGAGCCCCGCCTCCTCGAGCGCGGAACGGATGCCCTCGCGCGTCAGTCCGACAAGGTCGACGCGGTTGCCGCCGCGCAGGGGAACGGTGCCCGTCGTAACGGGATCGATGTGGCCGGGGATCTGCATGATGCGCGGCCCTATAGTCGCGATGCGCGCTTTGCGCAATTGCGCGCGTCAGCGCGGCCCTTCACGCGCCGTGATAGGGGTCCATCGCATCTTCGAAATCTTCGAGCGTCCCGACATGCTCCAGCGGCGGTTCGCCGGGGGCGGCGGGAAAGATCGCGTCGATTCGGCGGCGCAGCGTGTCGTCGAACGCGGCATGGTTCGAAATGCGCGCGTTGCTGCTGACCGTCAGTTCGGTGCGGATCGCGCCCTTGATGCGCTCCAGCCCCTCGGGGCTCAGCACCCCGCTGTTCAGCAATTCCTCGCAAAGCTGGATCAACCCGACGGTCGTCGCATGGGCACGCAGCCCGATGAAATCCAGCGCCCGGTGCCGCTCACGTGCGGCGGCATCGCATCTGCCAATGGCATTCATTGGCCCATCTCCTCATCCCACTAACCTCGCCGTCGGGCGCGCCTCTGTCGGGCGTCGTCCTTTCGGGCCGGTCGATCATGCGCGCCGGACGCCGCCTCGGCAAGAGCCGATGTGGCGTCCGGCGCATCATTTCGGGATGAGCGCGCTGCCGGTGATCGGAATGCGGCGATCAGAGGGTGGCGAGGAACGCCAGTCGTTCGGCGACCGCGCCTTCGGCTTCGGCGTGCCGCAGCGGGAGGACATTGCGCACCAGAATCTCCGCCGGGGTCGGCGTTTCGGCGAACAGGGCCATGACCTCGTCGGCAAAGGCGTCCAGCGGCATATAGGCGTCGCGCGTCGACTGGCCGGGGGTCAGTTCAGTCCGCACCGCGGGCGGCGCCAGCTCGATCACCTCGACCCGGCCGGCAAGCTGGACGCGCAGCGCCTGCGTATAGCTGTGCAGCGCCGCCTTGGTCGCCGAATAGGTCGGCGCCTTGGGCAGCGGAACAAAGGCCAGCCCGGACGTCACGTTGACGATCGCGCCGTCGCTGCGCGCGACGAGATGGTCGATCAGCGCATCGGTCAGCCGGATCGGGCCGAGCAAGTTGGTGACGACCGTCGCTTCGGCGTCGCTCAGGTCGCGCTCGCCGTCCAGCGCCTCGTACATCATCACCCCGGCGTTGTTCATCAGGACGTTGAGATCGGGGAAGCGCTGCACGATATCGGCGGCAAAGGCGGCGATCGCGTCGGCGTCGGTCACGTCGAGCGGCAGCGCGTGCATATTGGCCCGGCCCGCGATCGCCGCATCCAGCTTGGCGCTATTGCGTCCGGTCACGATCACCACATTGCCGGCATCGTGCCAACGCTGCGCGAGCGCCAGACCGATGCCCGATCCGCCGCCGGTGACCAGGATGGTGTTGCCTGTCGTTTTCATCGATTGTCCTTCGTTTCGGGGTTGGGGAGGCGGCCAATTTATGCCAATACTCTCCAATGGAAAGTAGGCACCTGAAAGTGCTATACTTACGCGATGGAGAGAATTGGGATTTCTGCCGTGCCCGCGATGCAAAATTATTCGGCCGCCGCCGATCCCGCGCCCGATCCGCGCGTCGAGATGCTGGTCAACGACCTGATCGGTCGAGTCGCCGACAAATGGACGCTGCTCGTGCTCGAGGAGTTGGAAGAGCATGGCACCTGCCGCTTCACCCGGCTGGCGCAGCTTGTACCGGGGATCAGCCAGAAGATGCTGACCCAAACGCTGCGCGCGATGGAGCGCGACGGGCTCGTCCGCCGCACCGTCTATCCGGTGGTGCCGCCGAAGGTCGAATATGCGCTGACCGATCTCGGCCACAGCCTGGGCGAAGCCTTTTGCGGCGTGTGGCATTGGGCCGAAGCGCATCTCGCCGCGGTCGAAGCGGCGCGCAGCGCTTTCGACGCCGGCACCTGACCGCGGCGGCGGCGCGCTGCGCGCTTATTTGGCGCCTATTTGGCGAGCGTCACCTGGATCGGTTCGCCGCGCGTTGCGGCGCTGGCGATGACGCGTTCGGCCTCGGCCGATGCCTGGCGCATCGTGTCGCGGCGGCATTGCTGGACGTCATTCTTGCCTTCCAGATCATAGTCGGGCGCGCTGCCGCACACCGCGACGACCGCCCGCCAGATGCGGCGCTCGAGCCTATGGGCGCCGCGTGCGCTGCCAAGGTCGAGGTCCGAATGGACGACCGTCGCGCTGCGCGGTGCGGGCGCGGGTTCGGCATGGACGGGCAGGGCGGATGCCGCCGCGGCGAGCGCGACAAGGGTCAACATCATCTTCATCTTGTTTCTCCGTCGACCGGCGGGTTGGGGAGGGGAGGAAGCCGGTAAGGCCAAGATAGGCCGGCGCGCCGCGCCGCAGGAGCAACGATGTTGCGCGATCATTCTGCATAATTGCAGAATGAAGCGTGGGCGATTATTCCCCACAAGACGCCATGTTCGACTGGAACGACCTTAAATATTTCCTCGCGGTCGCCGAAAGCGGCAGCACGCTCGCGGCGGCGCAGGCGCTGCGCGTCAGCCAGACGACGGTGGCGCGGCGTATTGCCGCGCTGGAGGCGGCTACCGGCGTCACGCTATTTGAACGGCGCCAGGCTGGCTATGCGTTGACGCCGACGGGCGAGGCGATGCTGGCGAGTGCGCTTGCGGTCCGCGACTCTGCGGACCGGTTCGGCGAAGCCGTGGGCGCCCAGTCGCGCGACGCGGGCGGGACCGTCAGCCTGACGACGATGGAGATTATTGCGATCACCCTTCTGCCGCCCATCCTGCGCGACCTGCGTGCAGCGCATCCCGGCATCCATATCGACCTCGACACCGCCGACGAGCCGCGCGACCTTGCAAGCGGCGCCGCCGATATCGCGATCCGCAGCAGCAAGCAGCCGACGGGGGCGGGTCTCGTCGGACGCCGCGTCGCCGATAATCCGTGGACGGTTTATTGCAGCCGCGACTATGCCGGACGCCACGGCATTCCGCACAGCCGCGAGGAACTGGCGAGGCATCCCTTCATCGGCGGCGGCGGCCATATCTGGGAGCCGTATCGGGCGTGGCTGAAGCAATACCGGCTCGAGGATTCGGTGGTCATGCGTTACGATACCGCATCGGGGTTGCTCGCTGGCGTGCGTTCGGGAATGGGGCTGACGATCCTGCCGGCCTTCCTCGCCGACCGCGAACCCGACCTCGTCCGCTGCATCCCGGCGCGGGAGGATGATACGACCGGCCTGTGGCTGCTCACCCACGAACGCCTGCGCCACGTCCCCCGCATCCGCGTCGTACTCGATTTTCTGGCCGGGGCGTTGACGCGGCTTGCACGCAGTTGACTAGGCGGCGGCGCGGACCGGAAAGGCCTTTCCTACAATCGTCGGCTGTGGTTCAAACTGGCCAATGACGACCGGCACCCCTCCACAACATGAAACGCGAGTGGAGTTGAGCGGTTATCCGCGATTTTTCGATCGCACAAAATCTTCTACCTTCGTCACCCCGGACTTGATCCCGGGTCCATTCGCGCCGCGTCGAAGAAGTCCACCACGGATCAGGTCCGGTGCAGCTTGCTACCGTGAATCGCGAATGAAGTTCGGCAGTTTTCTGCCATTTTCCAAACCGGCATCAGCGGATGCTCGCGCACCCCAGCGCTGCCGCGTCGATCGCCGTCGCGGCGCCGCGCAGGCGATAGGTGTCGGCAATCGCGCCGCCCGTCATAGACCGGCTCTCGACGCTCATGCTCGGCGCTGCGCGCATCGCGGCGATGATCGCGGCGTCCATGCGGGCATCGCTGGCCCAGCCGTGGGCGCCATTGCCGGTCAGCACGAAGCGGCGGCTGCCGACCGTCAGCCGCAATTCGCTCTGCGGTGCGCGCGGCTTCGACAGGCGGATATAGAATTGACCGCGGATGCGCGCCTTGGGCCAATATCCGATGCTGGCATAGGCTTTTTCCTGCGCCCGCCCGATCGTCGCGGCGGGGCTGGCGATCGCGTAGCAGCGGGGGGTTGCCGGATCGCGGAAAGCGCCCCAGCCATCGAAGATGCCGAGCGCGGTCGGTGCCGCCCAGGCGAACGCGGGCAGGCCGATGCACAGCAATAGAAGGAATAGCGCCCGCCGCATCGCGCTTCCGTTGCGCGAAAGCCGCCGCAATGCAAGCATGGCTTGCGCGGCGCGGTGCGCGCGTTAAGGAAGGAAGACATTTCCAGGGGCAGGGAATCGGGGCGTCGCTGCGTCCGCGGCGCCGGCTCCATCAGGGACTTCTCCCGCAGAACACAGGATGGCGGATAAGAATGAAAGCGACGATTGAACGCGCAGTGCTTCTGAAGAGCCTCGGCCACGTCCAGTCGGTGGTCGAACGGCGCAACACGATTCCGATCCTGTCGAACGTCCTGATCGAAGCCGATGCGAGCGGCCAGCTCAAGCTGATGGCGACCGACCTTGATCTGCAGGTCGTCGAAACCATCGCGGCAAAGGTCGAAACGCCGGGTACCACGACCGTCTCGGCGCACACCCTGTTCGAAATCGCGCGCAAGCTGCCCGAAGGCGCCGAGGTCAGCCTCGCCGCCGCCGAAGGCAAGATGCAGGTCAAGGCCGGCCGCTCGAACTTCAATCTGCCGACGCTGCCGCGCGACGACTTCCCGGTGATCGCCGAGGGCGATTTGCCGACCAGCTTCGAACTGCCGGTCGCCGAACTCATCCAGATCATCGACAAGACGCGCTTCGCCATCTCGACCGAGGAAACGCGCTATTATCTCAACGGCATCTTCCTGCACGTCGCAGAAGATTCGACGGGTCCGGTGCTCAAGGCCGCGGCGACCGACGGTCACCGTCTCGCGCGTTATACGGTGACGCGTCCCGAGGGCGCCGCGGGCATGCCCGACGTCATCGTGCCGCGTAAGTGCGTCGGCGAAATCCGCAAGCTGCTCGACGAGGCCGAAGGCAATGTCGAAATCAGCCTCTCGGCGTCGAAGATTCGCTTCCAGCTCGGCAATGCCGTGCTGACCTCGAAGCTGATCGACGGCACCTTCCCCGACTATAGCCGCGTCATCCCGACCGCGAACGACAAGCTCCTGAAGGTCGATCCCAAGAGCCTGTTCCAGGGCGTCGATCGCGTCTCGACCATCGCCAGTGAAAAGACGCGCGCGGTCAAGGTCGGGCTCGACAAGGATCGCATCACGCTCAGCGTCACCAGCCCCGAAAACGGTACGGCGGCCGAAGAACTTCCCGCCGGCTACGACGCCGACGCGATGGAGATCGGCTTCAATGCCCGCTATCTCAGCGATATCCTGGGACAGGTCGACGGCGACAGCGTCGAACTCCATCTCGCCGATGCGAATGCGCCGACGCTGATCCGCGAAAGCGAAAAGAGCCCGGCGCTCTACGTGCTGATGCCGATGCGGGTGTAGGCCGGCGTCCGCTTGATCTGGCGGATCAGCCCGCCTTCGCGACCCGCCAGATAATCCCGCCGGTATCGTCGGCAACCAGCGCGCTGCCGTCCTTGGCGACCTTGACATCGGCCGGGCGGCCGCGGGTCGTCTTGCCGTCCTTGGCGACGAACTGGTCGAGCAGGGTGACGGGCAGGGCGTCGAGCGGCTTGCCATTGTCGCCGAACTTGACGAACACGACGTCATATCCCGACACCGGATCGCGGTTCCACGACCCGTGTAGCGCGATCAGCGCCCCGTTCGCCCAGCGGTCGCCAAGGTCCAGACCGTTGGTGAAGGTCATGCCCAGCGGCGCGACATGGGCGCCCAGCGCATATTGCGGCCGCTTGACATATTGCCGCCGATCCTCGGCTTCGGGGGCAACCCGCGGATCGGTGAAACCGCCCCAATAATACCAGGGCCAACCGAAGAAATCGCCCTCGTCGACGTCGGTCAGATAGTCGGGAACGAGGTCCGATCCCAGCATGTCGCGCTCGTTGACCACGGTCCACAGCGTGTTGCTGCCCGGATAGAAGGCAAGGCCGACGGGGTTGCGGATACCGGCGGCATAGGTGCGCATATATTTATTCTCGGGCCGCACCTCCAGAATACGGGCGCGGCGGACCTCGTTGCCCATGCCCTTTTCGCCGATGTTCGAATCGGCGCCGACGCCGATGTAGAGCCAGCCATTGGGCGCCGCGACCAGGCTCTTCGTCCAGTGGCGGTTGGTGCCTTGGGCGGGCAGATCGACGATCTTGGTCGGCTTGCCAGCCATCGCGGTCGCGCCCTCGACAAACGGAAAGGCGAGCAGCGCGTCAGTGTCGGCGACGTAGAGCGTCTTGCCAACGAGCGCCATGCCATAGGGCGAGTTGAGCCCGGTGATATACGCGGTCTTCACTTCCGCCTTGCCGTCGCCATTGGCGTCGCGGAGCAGGGTGATGCGATTGGCCGAGGGGCCGCCGGCGCCCGCCTTGCCCATCAGTGACTTCATCACCTTGCCTTCGATGCCGCTGTCCTTGCGCGGCGGGCTCTGCGCCTCGGCGACCAACACGTCGCCATTGGGCAGCACGAGCATCGAACGCGGATGGTCAAGCCCTTCGGCAAAGCGCGCGACGGTCAATCCCTCCGCGGCCCGAGGCGCTTCGCCGTCCGGCCAGCCCGTGGCTTCGAGCACCTTCATCGTCGGAAATTGTTCGGGGCGCTGCGATGCCATCACCGGCACCCGGCCGCTGAGTTCGGCGGTCGAAAAGCGCGCAATGTCGGGACGTGACGCGACGTAAAAGGCGATCCCGCCCGCGACGATCAACACGACAAGGGCGATGGCGACATATTTCAGGATCTTGCGCATGCCCCCTGCTTACACGCGCAGTGCCGCGCGGCAAAGAGGCGAAAGGCGAAGGCTATGGTTAAGCGCCAAGCCGCTTGCATTAACCTTACCCGATTGTTCATCACGGTTGGGAACGGCGCGGTCAGGCGTGCGCGCTAGGGGAGTGTTTCGAGGCAACGGACGGGGACTCCATGCAGCTTCCAGCACCATTTCTTGCCGACCGCGGTGCGGTCGACGATGCGTATGCGCTGATGACCGAGCATGGCGAGGAAGCCGGCTTCGCGGCGGCCGCGCGCGCCGAACAATATCGGGTGCTCGGCAATCATGTCCATTTCGCGCGCTGGCGGCAGATCGAGCGGCTGATCACCTATCTGTCGATCGATGCCGCGCTCGATACGGTGCACTGACCCTAAAGCCGCAGTCCCGCCGTTTCGGTCAGGCCCGCCATGATGTTGAGATTCTGCACGCAAGCGCCGCTCGCGCCCTTGCCCAGATTGTCGAGCCGCGCGACGAGCCGCGCCTGGCTGCCGTCGGCATTGCCGAAGACGAACAATGCAATGCAATCGTCGCCTTGGTCCGATGCGCGCAGCAGCATTTCGCCGTCCGCGGGGGCGTCGCCCATCACGACGATCGGGCTTGCCGCATAAAAGTCGGCGAGCGCCGCGCGGAGTTCATCGACCGGCGCGGCGCCGGACATCGCGCCAAGCGGCAAAGGCACCTCGACCACCATGCCGCGATGCGCCGGCACGACAGCGGGGGAGAATAGCGGGGCGACCGTCAGCCCGCAGCGCGCCTGCATTTCGGGTACATGCTTGTGTCCCAGCGACAGCGCATAGCCGCGCCAGGCAATGTCGGGGTCGGCCTTGAAGCGCTCGATGAGGCTTTTACCGCCGCCCGAATAGCCGCTGACGGCGTGGCAGCTATAGGGCCAGTCGGCGGGGAGGAGGCCGTCGCGGACCAGCGGCGCGACGAGCGCGATGAAGCCGGTCGAATAGCAGCCGGGATTGCTGACGCGCATCGCTTCGGCCACCGTGCCATGGCCGACGACCTCCGGAAAGCCATAGACCCAGCCGGGCGCGACGCGGTGCGCGGTCGACGCGTCGATGACGCGCGTGCGGTCGTTTTCGATCATCGCCACCGCCTCGCGTGCCGCATCGTCGGGCAGGCAGAGGATGACGAAATCGGCGGCGTTCAGCGCCTCTCGCCGCGCGCTCGCATCCTTGCGCCGCGCCTCGTCGAGCTGGAGCAGCGAAAATTCCTGGCGCCCGGCCAGCCGGTCGGCGATTTCAAGCCCGGTGGTGCCGGCGGCACCGTCGATAAACACGCTCGTCATGGCTCAGCGCGGCCGCTTGCAGCCGGTGACGGCCGGCTCATGCCCCTTGGCGGCCGACCGCGCCACGACATCGGCGAGCGGCTCGGCCTGGACCGCCATCCAGCGGCGGCTCGAGTGGATGATCGTGTCGGCGTCGGCCATGATCCCGACATGACCGGGGAAGAAGATGAGGTCGCCGCGCTGCAAATCGCCCTGGGCGACATCCTTGTCGGCATCGAGCGCAGCGAGTTGCAGATCGCTGTCGCGCGGAAGCTGCACCCCCGCCGCGGCCCAAGCGAGCTGGACGAGCCCAGAACAATCGATGCCCCGCTTCGTGCGGCCGCCGAACAGATAGGGCGCCCCGATCATCGCTTCGGCGACCACCGCGGCATCGGCAACCTGGCTGTCTGCATCGACCAGAGCGCCTAGCGGTAGGTAGCCGTGCGCGGTCGCGAGCCACTCGCCGGCAATTTCGCCCATTACGAGCGCGCCCATCGGCAGCACCGCCGAACCGCCGCTCGCGGCATCGGGGGCGGAGTGGAAGATGGCCTCGGTCGCGGCGACGCGGTGCGTCGGCGCAATCGGCGCGCCGAGCGCATCGGCGGCGAGATAGCCGACATAATGATCGGCCAGACTATAACCCCAGGCCCAGCCCCCGGTCAGGTCGAGCAGCGCGAAACCCTCGCCATAGAGAAGTTCGCTCGTCTGTTCGGCATCGGGCGACGGCGTGCCGCGCAACACGGCGGCCGGCAGGACGCTGCTCATCATCATCGGCGCCGCATAATGCGGTGCGAAATACTTGCCGGCGACCGCGATGTCGGCAAGGTCGGGACGGATCGCGACGATGCGCGGATCATAGCTTTGCGAGGTGCCTGCGAGCCCGAAGCGGTCGCGGCCCGCGCCCGCAACGCCGGGGCGCCCCATCCGCACGCGATTGGTCGCTAGATTGTCACCACTGTCAGCGTTCACTGGCTATCCTGTTTTCCGGTCGATCCGCCCACGGCGGACAATCGCGCGCCATTAGCGCAGCGCGCGGCGCTTTATCAAGGATGTTCAACCTTTGGCGCGCCGGTCGTAGCGCGCCTGCAACATCGCCCAGGCCGCGCGCAGCCCCAGCGCCGCGCCGCCCTTCGGCCGCCCGGGCTTCGCAGAAGGCCGCCACGCGAAGGTGTCGAAATGCGCCCAGGCGGCGCCGTCGGGCACGAAGCGCTTGAGAAACAAGGCCGCCGTGATCGAACCGGCAAACGACGAGGAACCGGCATTGCCAAGATCGGCGATATCGGTTTCGAGCAGATCGGCGTAGCCGTCCCACAGCGGCATGCGCCAGACGGGATCGTCGCGATCGATACCGCCGGCGAGCAGATCGTCGGCGAGCGCATCTTCATTGGCATAGAGCGCGGGCAGGTCGGGGCCGAGTGCGACCCGCGCCGCGCCGGTCAGCGTCGCAAAGTCGACAAGCAGTTCGGGCGCTTCCTCGCCCGCCTTGGTCAGCGCGTCGCCGAGGACAAGGCGGCCCTCCGCATCGGTGTTGCCGATTTCGACCGTCAGCCCCTTGCGGCTCTTCAGCACATCGCCGGGCCGGAAGGCATCGCCCGAGATGGCGTTTTCGGCCGCGGCAACCAGACAGTGAAGGCGCACCGGCAGGCCGCTTTCCATAATGAGCTGCGCCAGGGCGAGCGCATGCGCAGCGCCGCCCATATCCTTTTTCATCAACCGCATGCCCGATGCGGGTTTGATGTCGAGCCCGCCGCTGTCGAAGCTGATCCCCTTGCCTATCAGCGCAACGCGCGGGTGATCCGCCTTGCCCCAATGAATTTCAATCAGCCGCGGCGCATGATGCTTTGCTGCAGCGCGCCCGACCGCATGGATCATCGGATATCCCTGCTCGAGCGCTTCGCCCTTGGTTACGGTCAGCTTGCCGCCATGCGCTTTGGCGATCCGTTCGGCCACCTTTTCAAGCTCGGCGGGCCCCATGTCGGCACCGGGCGTGTTGACCAGATCGCGGACGAGCGCCGTTGCACGCATTTCGGCCACCATCGGCGCAATTGCGCCGACATCGGCGGTCAAAAGCACGCGCGGGCCGCTGCCTGCCTCTTCCTTGCTGCGATAGGCGTCGAAGCGATACTGACCGCTCATCCAGCCGAACAGCGCCTTGCCGGGCTGGCGTCCGTCGAGCCGGTAGCGCCCCTCGGGCAAGAGTGGCGCGATTTTGGCGAGACACCAGGCCGACAGATTGTCGACATTGGCGACCGCGGTGACGACCGACCAGCTTTCGGCGTCGTCGCCCGGAAGGATGGCGTGAGCATAGCCGTCAGGCTTGTAGCGCATGGCCGCAAGCGCGGCGCGTTCGCGCGCGCTGCGGCCCTTGAGCCAATCGTCATAGCTCTTCTTGTCGACAAGGTGGATGGTGCGTGCATCCTGCCCCTTGTCGGGCTGGATCAGGTCGGAATAATCGGTCATGCAAATTCTGCTAGGCTTCCCCGGAAACTTTGTCGATTCCCCGCGTTGGAGCTGTCATGACAAGCAAAAGCCTTCCGATCGTCCTGATCGCCGCCACCCTGTGTTCCGCCTGCTCGAAAGAGCCCGAACCGACCCCGGCCGAAAAGGTCGCGGCGGCGTCGGTTCCGGGCGCGCCGCCAGGCGCCGCCGACGATGTGGCGATGAAGGCCGCGACTGCCTCGGACGTCAAGGAAAGCAGCGACCTCATCGAATTCGCCTACAGCTATCCGCGCGAGGCCGCCGCGATCCCGGACCTTGCGAAATGGCTCGACAATGATCGCGCCAAGAAGCGCGAGGCGCTGATCGCCGATGCGACGCGCGACCGCGACGCGGCGAAGAAGGAGGGTTTCCCCTATCACGCGCACAGCCATTTGCAGGCGTGGGAGCGGGTGACGAACACGCCGCGCTTCCTGAGCCTGTCGAGCGACATTTCAACCTATACCGGCGGCGCGCACGGCATGACGAGTTTCGACACGCTGATCTGGGACCGTAACCGCGCGATCCGGCTGAAGCCGCTCGACCTGTTTACCAGCGGCGAAGCGTTCGACGCCGCGATCCGCAAGCCTTTCTGCGATGCGATCGTGCGCGCCAAGGCCGCGCGCGGCATTGCGCCATCGGACGATCCCGACGGCATCTTCGACAAATGTCCCGCCGCGTCGACGCAGACCGTGTGGCTGGGATCGTCGGACGGCAAATATCTCGACCGGCTGACGATCGGCATCGCGCCCTATGAGATCGGCCCCTATGCCGAGGGCAACTACAAGATCAACGTCCCCGTAACCGGCGCGCTGGTGAAGGTGGTGAAGCCCGAATATCAGCGCGATTTCCTGCCGCTGAACTGAAGCAGCCGGTCACGCGTTGGTCGGACGAGGGGCAAGCAGGAGACATGTCATGCCAGCCAAGTCCAAGGCCCAGCAAAAGGCCGCCGGCGCCGCGCTGAGCGCGAAGCGCGGCGATACGCCGAAATCGGAGCTTCGGGGTGCATCGAAGGAGATGTACGAATCGATGAGCGAAAAGGAGCTCGAAGACTTTGCGTCGGGATCGACCAAGGGGAAGCCGGATCACGTCGATTAGAAGGCGCTCGGGGCGCAACGTGTAGCGACCGATGGCGGCTTTTGGGTGGGAAGCGGACGCTGCCACTTCCCCAGCCGCTCACCCTGAGCTTGTCGAAGGATGGTTCTGAGCACCCTTCGACAAGCTCAGGGTGAGCGGAAAGGTGGCGCTGAATAGTCCTTCTTTCGTCATCCCGGACTTGATCCGGGATCCATTCACGCAGCGTCGAAACAATGGATCCCGGATCAAGTCCGGGATGACGATACCAAGAAGGTCGGTTGCTGCCCGCAACCGGTCGCCACCAATCCTTTGGATATGGCGAAAACCGAACCCGCCGATTACTCCGCGGCTTCGAGGGCCGGGGCCGATGCCTCCTTCGATACCGACGCCGCCTTGCCGAACTTGAGCACGCCGTCGTCGACCGGGCCGGTGCGCATGTCGATGCGGTCCTGGACATAATTCTGGCTGAGCCGCCACGGCAGCTTGTCGGCATTTTTGGGCATGATGTGGAGCGCGCGCTGGATATAGCCTGACGAAAAGTCGAAGATATTCTCTTCGGTCAGGCTCGTCGGATCGGCGAGCAGCGGCGTCGCGACCGTCGTGCCCGTATCGCGCATATGGTTGAGGACGCGGCAGACATATTCGGACACGATGTCGGCGCGCAGCGTCCAGCTGGCGTTGAGATAGCCGAAGACGACCGAAAAATTCGGCACGTTCGAGAACATGCACGCCTTGTAATAGAAATGCTCGTTCCACGCGACCGGCTCGCCATCGACGCGGACGGGGATTTTGCCCGCGACCGCGAGCTTGAGGCCGGTCGCCGTAATGATCACGTCGGAGTCGAGATGCTGGCCCGATTTGAGCTGGATGCCGGTCTTGTCGAAGCGTTCGATATGATCGGTGACGACCGAGGCCTTGCCCGCCTTCATCGCTTCGAAAAAGTCGGCATCGGGGACAAGGCAGAGCCGCTGGTCCCACGGATTATAGGGCGGGGTGAAAGCGACGGGATCGTAACGGTCGCCGAGCGCCTGCTTCAGCTTCTTGGTCAGGAAATCCGCAACCTTTTCCGGCTTTTCGCGCGCGCGGCGGAAAACGATGTCCTGAAGGCGGATATTCTTGAACCGCGTCAGCCGGTAGGCGGTCTTTTCGGGCAGGACCTTGCGCAGGAAATTGGCGAAGCCGTCCTTCGCCGGACGGATGGCATACCAGGTCGGCGTGCGTTGCAGCATCGTCACATGCGCGGCCTTGTCCGCCATCGACGGGACGATCGTCACCGCGGTAGCGCCCGATCCGATGACCACGACCTTCTTGCCCGAATAGTCGAAATCCTTCGGCCAGAATTGCGGGTGGATGATCTGCCCCGCAAAATCCTCGCGCCCCGTGAAATTGGCGTCGAACGGCTCGTCATAATCATAATAGCCCGAGCCGAGGTAGAGCCAGCGCGCGGTCGTCGTGCTGACCGCGCCCTTGTCGTCTTCCATCGTCACGGTCCAGCGCGCGGCGGCGCTGTCCCAGTCGGCGCCGACAACCTTGTTGTTGAAGCGGATATGCTCGCGGATGCCGCGCTCGTCGACGATGCGGTTGAGATATTCGAGGATCGAAGGGCCGTCGGCGATCGACTTTTCGTGCCGCCACGGTTCGAAGACGAAACCCAGCGTGTGCATGTCGCTGTCCGACCGGATGCCGGGGTAGCGGAACAGATCCCAGGTGCCGCCCAGATTGGCCCGCCGCTCTACCAGCGCGAAGCTGCGGTCGGGACTGTGCATCTGGAGATGCGCGGCCATGCCGATGCCCGAAAGGCCGGCGCCGACGATCAGAACGTCCTGATCCACGGGGCTGTCCATGCCTGCCATCATTTCGTCTCCCATTTGTCTTTAAGGTCGCAGCTTACGCACAGCGTTGCATTTTGCAATCGAATTGACGTTTACGGAAAGGGCATCGCGGGCAATGCGCCATTGCCGCTGTCACAATATTGTCATAGGGGCGTCACCGAATGGCAATGAAACACCGCGGCTCCGGCGGTAGTTTAGGATTTCGGCCGGTTTATGCGTCAGATTGCGGTGCTTCCTTATCGATTCGCGGGTGTGGGCAAGGATGGCCCGACCGAAATCATGCTCATCACCTCGCGCGGCACGGGCCGCTGGGTGATCCCGAAGGGCAATCCGCTGACCGGGATGGACCGTCACGCTTCGGCGGCGGTCGAGGCCGAGGAAGAGGCGGGGGTGATCGGCGCGGTCTGCCCGACCTCGATCGGTAGCTATGAATATCGCAAGCGCCGCGCGAACGGTGCCGCAATCATGTACAATGTCGAGGTGTTTCCGCTCGCGGTGACGCGGGAGCTTTCCGAATGGAAGGAAATGGACGAGCGCGAGCGGCGCTGGTTCACTTTCGACGAGGCCGCGGGAGCGGTCGACGAACCCGATCTTCAGGCCCTTATCCGGTCGTTCGGCGACAGCGGTTTTCGCGTCGCGGCGCAGCGATCGGGGGTCATGTTCAACGTTGCGGAAAAGACAGGGGTCAATCGCATGTTTGCCTGGTTCCAGCGCCTGCTCCCGAGGCAGGGCAATTTCTTCGACCTGTTCGAAGCGCATGCTGCGACGCTCGCCGCGGGATCGGAAGCGCTGGCGCGGCTACTCCAGGGCGGCGAGGGCATGGCCGACCATATCCAGGAGATCGTCGAGCGCGAGCATGACGCCGACGCGATCACGCGCGAGGTGCTGCAGACCGTTCGTCGCACCTTCCTGACCCCCTTC
The DNA here is from genome assembly GCF_001598815.1 of Sphingopyxis terrae subsp. terrae NBRC 15098. GTDB lineage: Bacteria > Pseudomonadota > Alphaproteobacteria > Sphingomonadales > Sphingomonadaceae > Sphingopyxis > Sphingopyxis terrae. The sequence continues at coordinate 132,651 of NZ_BCZQ01000018.1, forward strand.
GATCGCAGCGCGATCACCGACCTCATCGCCTCGATGGACGATGCGATCGACGAGATGCAGAAGACTGCGGGCGCGATCGACCTGTACGACGTCAAGGAATTCGATCCCGAAATGCGCGACATCGCGGCGATCATCGTCGATGCCGCGCGGCTGACGGTCGAGGCGCTGCCGCTGCTGCGCAATGTTGCCGCGAACGGCACCCGCCTGCACGAACTCACCGAGCGGCTGGTCCGCATGGAGGGGCATGCCGACGAGATCCACGCGGCAGGGCTGAAGCGATTGTTCAAGGAACATGGTGCGTCGAACACGATCCACTTCATGATCGCGCGCGAACTCTACAGCCACCTCGAGCGCGTCGTCGACCGGTTCGAGGATGTCGCGAACGAAATCGACGGTCTGGTCATCGACCACGCGTAAGCGGGGCGCGCGCTCATGCACGAACTGGCATTTCCTCTTCTCGTCGGGCTGGTCCTCCTCGCGCTGGCGTTCGACTTTCTGAACGGCCTGCACGACGCCGCAAACAGCATTGCGACCGTTGTCGCGACGCGGCTGCTGAAGCCTGTGCAGGCGGTGATGTTCGCCGCCTTCTTCAACTTCGCGGCCTATTTCCTGAGCCTCGCTTTTCCGCAATTGCACAAGGTGGCAGAAACGATCGGCGCCGGGCTGATCGACAAGGATTTGGTCACGCCAGCGGTGGTCTTCGGTGCGCTGGTCGGCGCGATGTTCTGGAATGTCGTCACCTGGCTGAAGGGCATCCCGTCCTCGTCGAGCCATGCGCTCGTCGGCGGCATCGTCGGCGCGGGTATCGCCCATGCGGGATTCGAGGGCATCCAGTGGTCGGGGCTCAACAAGACGGTCATCGCGATCTTCCTCTCGCCGCTGCTCGGCATGCTGCTCTCGATGCTCGTGATGCTGCTCAGCAGCTGGGCGTTCCGGCGTTCGACCGCGAAATTCGCGGAGGTCACGTTCCGCCGCCTGCATCTCGTTTCATCGGCCGCCTATTCGCTCAGCCACGGTCTTAACGACGCGCAGAAGACGATGGGCGTCATCACCGTGCTGCTGTATTCGACCGGCTATCTGACCGGTGATTTCCATGTGCCCCACTGGGTAGCGATCAGCTGCTATATCGCGATCGGTCTCGGCACCTTGTCGGGCGGGTGGAAGATCATCGAGACGATGGGCGGACGCATCACCAAATTGTCGCAGCATCAGGGCTTTGCCGCCTCGACCGGCGGGTCGATCATGGTGTTCAGCGCCAGCCTGCTGGGTATCCCAGTGTCGACCACCCATACGATCACCGGCAGCATCATCGGCGCCGGTGTGGCGCGCCGCGCAAGTGCGGTGCGCTGGGGCGTGGCGAGCAATGTCGTCGTCGCCTGGTTCATCACCATCCCGGCGAGCGCGATGGTCGCCGCACTCTTCTATTCGCTTACGCGCCTCTTCTGATCATTTTGCCGGGCGATAATCGATGCTCGCCGCCCCGACCATGCGGACGGGGAGGTAGAGGCCGTTGCCATACGCCTTGATCTCGCCGGTTTCGAAGCTGTCGATACGGGTTCGGATGACGAAGTCGCCTTCGCGCCGCTGGTCGATCGCGCGGCGGATCTTGGCTTCGAGTTCGGTGAGATCGCGGGTGAAATTCTGGGTCAGCGCGTCGGCGATCATCGGCGCGAAATCGGGTTGCTGTGCCAACAGCACGAAGATGTCGCCTTTGATCCCGTTTGTATCGCCCTTGACGTGCAGATCGGTGAAGCGAACCTCGGCCGATCCGGGCTTGTTCACCGGACGCGCGGTCAGCCAGACGCGGCCGCGGGTGGGCGCACGCTTCGCGCCGACCGGCAGCACGTCCATGTCGACCCCTACCGCGATCCTGTGGTCGGGGGCGCCATAGACAGTGACCTTGCCGATGCGCGCATCGACCGGACCGACGGCGGGCAGGTCGAACGGCCGTAGCGATCGTTTGGCGAGCGCCCGCGCGATCACGGGTCCGAGCTGCGCATAATCGGCGATCACCGGCACGCGCACGTCGAAATGCGGTTTGGGCATTTCGCGCACCAGCCGCGGCAGCGGCGTCGGCGCGGGATCCTGCGGCCGGTTCGACACGAAGCTTTCGGTCACCGCCTCGACCGCGAGATTGAGGTCGAGCCGCAGGCCATTGACGCGGAATCCGCCGAACAGGATACGCTGCGGCGTGACCCGCATCCACACGGGGGGATTTTCGCGGTTGAGCTCGATTGTCGTAAACGCCTGGCGCCAGATGTCGGCCGCCTGGGCGCGGATGTTGATGCGGGCGATCTCGCGATTCACTTCGCGTTCGACATCGCGGATCACCGGGCGGAGCTTTTCATCCGCCTCGTCGGTGAAGGTGATGCGCTGGCCCAGAAAGTCGATGCCGGGGGGATTGGTCCAGCCATAGCTGATCCGCGCCTTACCCTGCATCCGCCAGTCGCTGGTCAGATCGACGCGCACGCGCGCATGCGCCATTGCCGATCCGGTCGCGGTTTCACCCTTCAGCACGCCGCCGACGTCGCGCGCGCTGATCCGCGCATGCAGCGGTACATCGACGACGATCTCGTTTCCTTCGCCGCGCATGCGCAGCGCCCCGCGCGTGACCTGCCCGACGATGGTGCAGGGGATCGCCGGCGTCACCTTGACCTTCTTGCCGAACAGCTTGACGCGTTGCGGTTCGACGCAGGCCCTTTCGCGCCGGTTGATCGTCCACAGCGTCTTTGGGATCGCCCGTTCGAGTTCGCGTTTCAGTGGGGCGATGTCGGCGTTGACCGGGACCGCGATCAGCGACGTTTGCGAGGGGGTGGGCGCCGTGTCGGTGGCATGCGGCGGAGCTTCGTCGCCGCCCTTCGCGGGATCGCAGCCGGCGAGCGTAGCCGCCAGACATGATGCAACAATCAGCCCCTTGATCGCGTGCATGGCCCCATTCCCGATCGATATCTGTCAGATAACATCGATCGGCGAAAGCCGTTCCAACAATTTGCGCGCACCAGGAAGAGGGCGATCAGCCTGCGATGACCCCGAACAGGTCGTGCTCGTCGGCATCTTCGACCACCACATCGACGATGTCGCCGGCTTTCAGCGTCGCGGCGACATCGCGCAGATAGACATGCCCGTCGATTTCGGGGGCGTCGGCCTGGCTGCGGCCCGTGGCGCCGATGCTGCCGTCTTCGTCGGCTTCGCCCACTTCGTCGATGATGACGGCAAGCGTACGGCCGACCTTGGCGTCAAGCTTGGCGGCGCTGATCGCTGCGGTCTTCGCCATGATCCGCTGATAGCGTTCTTCCTTGACCTCTTCGGGGACCGGATCGGGCAGGGCATTCGCCTGCGCGCCCGCGACGGGTTCGAAGCGGAAGGCGCCGACGCGGTCGAGCTGCGCCTCGTCGAGCCAGTCGAGGAGATATTGGAAATCCTCTTCGGTTTCGCCGGGGAAACCGACGACGAAGCTCGAACGGATCGCGATGTCGGGTGCGATCGCGCGCCATGCCTTCAGCCGTTCGAGCACCTTTGCTTCGTTCGCCGGGCGCTTCATCGCCTTCAGAACCTTCGGGCTCGCGTGCTGGAAGGGGATGTCCAGATAGGGCGTCAACAGCCCCTCGGCCATCAACGGGATCACCGCATCGACGTGCGGATAGGGATAGACATAGTGGAGCCGCACCCACGGCGCGCGACCTTCGCTGGTGCGAAGCTGGCCGAGTTCGCGGGCGAGGTCGGTCATGTGCGCGCGCACCTCATGACCCTTCCATTCGCGCGGCTGGTGCCGGATGTCGACGCCATAGGCCGAGGTGTCCTGGCTGATCACCAGCAACTCCTTCGTCCCTGCCGCGACGAGCTTTTCAGCCTCGCGCAGCACCGCGTCGATGCGACGGCTGACGAGCTTGCCGCGCAGATCGGGGATGATGCAGAAGGCGCAGCTGTGATTGCAGCCTTCGCTGATCTTCAAATAGCTGTAGTGGCGCGGTGTGAGCTTCAGCCCGCCTTCGGGGATCAAATCAACGAATGGCCCCTGCGTCGGCGGCGCCGCCTCGTGGACCGCGTCGACAACCTGTTCATATTGATGCGCGCCGGTGACCGCGAGGACGTTGGGGAAACGCGCCCGAATGACCTCCGCCTCGTTGCCCATGCAGCCGGTGACGATGACGCGGCCATTCTCCGCCATGGCCTCGCCGATCGCCTCCAGGCTTTCCTCCTTCGCGCTGTCGAGGAAGCCGCAGGTGTTGACGAGCACGACGTCGGCGCCGGCGTAATCGGGCGACAGGCCATAGCCGTCGGCGCGCAATTTGGTCAGAATCCGTTCGCTGTCGACGAGTGCCTTCGGACAGCCGAGCGAAACCATGCCGACTTTCGGCTGGGCGGGGAGGGTCTTGATTGTCATGATCGGCCGCGCGCATAGGCGATTTTTGCGCCCTTGTCACGCGCCCGCTGCTTGGGCGTTAAGCCTAATCGGCTTCGCACGCCTCGCACGGGATGACTTCGACCAATATGTCGCCGCTCTGCAGGGATTTTGCACCCGCTTCCCAGAAGCCGATCGGCTGACCGCCGCGATAGATGCGCAGGCCGCGGCCGCCGCTGGCGAGTTCGTCGATGCTCTTGCCGATTTCCTCGGGCCGCACCGGGCGTTCGTTGAGCTGCACCTTGCCCGATACCGAGGCAAGGTCGGCCATATAATCGGCGATATGCGCGCCTTGCGCCGATCCGGCGAGCAGTAGCCCGGTGAAGCTGACCGGGTTGATGACGTCGTTCGCACCCGCTTGCCGCGCGAGCAATTCATTGTCCTGAGTCCGGATGACGACGCTGATCGGTACCTGCGGCGCAAGATGCCGGACGGTCAGGACGATCAGGATCGACGTGTCGTCGCGTCCCGCCGATACCAGCACCGAGCGGGCCTGCGCGATCCGCACATCGAGCAAGGTTTCGTCGCTCGATGCATCGCCTTCCAGCACGTTGCAGCCCATCGCTTCGGCGGCATTGATGCGCTGGCGCGACGGATCGATGACGACAATGCAAGCGGGATCGGTGCCGCGCGCGATCAGTTCGTGAACCGCCTCGCCGCCGCTGACGCCGAAGCCCAGAACGACGATGTGATCGGTGAGTTTTGCCTGGATGCGAGCCATGCGCCATTTTTCCCATGTGCGTTTGATGACGAAACTATAGGCCGTGCCGACAAAGATGAAGAGCACGGCGATGCGGATCGGGGTCACGATCAGCGCCTCGATCAGGCGCGAGCGGTCCGATACCGGCGCAATATCGCCGAACCCGGTGGTCGTGACAGAAATCATCGTGAAATAGACGACGTCGAGGAAGCTGATGTGGCCGTCGTGGCTGTCCTTCAGTCCGGCGCGATCGATCCAGTGAACCAGAACAACGAAGGCGATCAGCAGGAAGGCAAGGCCGAGCCGCGCGGTGACATCCGCCCAGACGGGCCATTTGCTCGCGCGGCGCAGCGGTTGAAACCGGTGCTGGAGCTTCAGTCGGTCGGACGGACGACGGCTCATCGCGGCGGCAACTGCTTCATCGGATCGACGGGTATCCGATTCTTGCGGAGCTGGAAATGGAGTTGCGGCGATTGCACCTGCCCGGTGGCGCCGGCGAGGCCGATCACCTCGCCCGCCTTGACTGCCTGTCCGCGCTGGACGTTGATCTTGGCCGCATGGCCATAGGCGCTCATCCAGCCGCCGCCATGGTCGATCAGGATCAGGCCGCCATACACCGCGATCTGATCGCCGGCATAGGCGACCACCCCGGCCGCCGCGGCATGGATCGGCGTCCCGCGCGCGGCGGCGATGTTGATCCCGTCATTGACCTTGCCGGGCGCAAGCGGCCCGAAACGTGCGATCAGCTTGCCCCGCAGCGGCCATTGGAAACGACCCGAAAAGGCGGCGGGCGGCGCGATGGCGGTGGTGACGGGCGCGCGCGGCGCGGCGCTGGCGGCGGCGGGACGCGTTTTAGCGGCGAGTGCGGGCTGGCTGCCGGTCATGATATCGTCGATATCGAGACGGAAGGCGGCGGCGCGCGCGGCGACATCGACCTGTTCCGGTGTCAGCGGCCGGGCCGACGCGGGCAGGCGCAAGCGCTGGCCGACGCGCAGGATATAGGGCTCGGCAAGCGCGTTGATCGTCAGCACCTCGCCCCAATCGACGCCATAGGCATGGGCGATGCCGATGCCGGTCTCGCCCGCGGCGACGCGGTGGTAGCGACCCGCCGGAATCCGCAGTTGTTGCCCAGGGCGCAGCGTATAGGGCGGCGCAAGGTCGTTCTCCATCGCGATGGCCTCGGACCCCGCACCGGTCATCGCACCGATCGCGCGCAGCGTGTCGCCGGGGCGCACGATATAGGTCGAAGCGGCAATATCGCGGGCGTTGGCCGCGACAGGCTGAAGCGTCCAGGTCGGTCGCGCGTCGCCGCCGACAACCTCCCCGAGCGAACCCCGCTCGAAGTCGGAGGCCGGCGCCTTATGCGCAGCCGAAGGGGCGCGCGGAGCCGGAGCGGTGGTGGCCGGAATACAGGCCGACAGGAAGAGGGCGCCGGTCAACGCGCCGATATAATGATGAATTTTCCCCACTGCGTCCCTTTGGCAGAGCCGCGCGGGGAAAGCTACTATGGTTAATCCGAAGCCAGCCCGGCGGCATAGGCCCCGCGCAGCGCGGCGAGCGAGGCATCGTGGGTGAGGTCGAGCTGCAGCGGGGTCACGGCGATATAGCCATCGTCGATCGCCTCGAGGTCGGTGTCGTGGCCGGGCGAATGTTCGATCCCGTGCAGCCCGAACCAGTAATAGCGATAGCCGCGCGGGTCGGTGCCCTCGACGATCGAGCCGCGGCTGTAATCGTGGAAGCCCTGCCGCACGACGCGTATGCCCTTCACCGCTTCGGCGGGGATGGCGGGGAAATTGATGTTGATCAGCGTTCGCGGCGTCATCGCCATGGCGACGAGCGGGCGCAGCACCTTGGCACCCCATGCCTCGGCCGCCTCGAACGGCACGGCGTCACCCATGCCTTCGCGCGCATAGACCTGGCTCAGCGCGATGGCGGGGATGCCTGCCAGCGCCCCCTCGATCGCCGCCGAAACGGTCCCCGAATAGGTGATGTCGTCGCCAAGGTTCGCGCCGCGATTGACGCCCGAGAGGATCAGGTCGGGCTTGTCGGGCATCAGCTTGCCCATCGCGATCATCACCGAATCGGTCGGCGTGCCGGTGCACGACCAGCGCCGTTCGCCATGCTCGCGCACGCGCACCGGACGCGAGAGGGTGAGCGAGTGGCCGGCGCCTGACTGCTCCTCTGCCGGCGCGCAGATCCAGATGTCGTCGGAAAGCTGGCGCGCGATCGCTTCGAGCACCGCCATGCCGGGGGCGTGATAACCGTCGTCGTTGGTCAGAAGGATGCGCATGTCTTTTCCAGGCTTTGTGTCATTGCGAGGAGCGCAGCGACGAAGCAATCTCCAGCGGAATATCTGCGCTTGGTCGAAGGCTGGAGATTGCTTCGCTGCGCCCGCAATGACGGATCAGGGCACCAGCCGCGTGATCCCGCCCATATAGGGCAAGAGCGCGGGCGGCACATCGACGCTGCCGTCGGCTTGCTGATAATTTTCCAGGATGGCGACGAGCGTGCGCCCGACCGCAAGCCCCGACCCATTGAGCGTATGAACGAATTCATTCGCCTTGGCGCCGTCGCGGCGGAAGCGGGCGTTCATCCGGCGCGCCTGGAAATCGCCGCAGTTCGAGCAGCTCGAAATCTCGCGATAGGCGCCCTGGCCCGGCAGCCAGACTTCGAGGTCATAGGTCTTGCGCGCCGCAAAGCCCATGTCGCCCGCACATAGCAGCATCTTGCGATAGGGCAGGCCGAGCGCTTCGAGCACCGCTTCGGCGCAGCGGGTCTTGCGTTCGAGTTCGGCGTCCGCATCCTCGGGCCGGACGATCGAGACAAGCTCGACCTTCCAGAACTGGTGCTGGCGGATATATCCGCGCGTGTCGCGCCCCGCCGATCCAGCCTCCGACCGGAAGCAGGGCGTGAGCGCGGTCATGCGGACGGGAAGGTCGGCCTCGGGCAGGATCTCTTCGCGCACCGCATTGGTCAGGCTCATCTCGGAGGTCGAGATCAGCCAGCGACCGTCGGTGGTCTGGAACAGGTCTTCACGGAATTTGGGCAGTTGCGTGGTCCCGAACGCCGCCTCGTCGCGCACCATCAGCGGCGTTGCGCATTCGACATAGCCCGGCTCGCCCGTTTGCATGTCGAGCATGAACTGGCCGAGCGCGCGTTCGAGTCGCGCCATCTGCCCTTTCAGAAACGCGAAGCGCGCGCCCGACATCTTGGCCGCGGTTTCGAAATCCAGCCCCAGCGCGGGACCGAAATCGGCATGTTCGAGCGGCTGGAAATCGAAGCTGCGCGGCGTTCCCCAGCGCGCGATTTCGACATTACCCTCTTCGTCGAGGCCATCAGGCACGTCGTCGGCCGGCAGGTTGGGCAGCGCCGCCAATATGTCCTGCAGTGCGGCGAGCCGGTCGCGTTCGGCCTGTTCCTCTGCCGGGAGCTTTTCCTTTAGCGCGGCGACCTCGCTCTTGAGCGATTCGGCACGATCCCTGTCACCCTGTGCCATCGCCTGGCCGATCAGCGTCGATGCTTCGTTGCGGCGCGCCAGCGATGCCTGGATCGCGGTCTGGAGCGCACGCAATTCGGCGTCGGCGGCGAGGATCGTCGCGGACATGGGTTCGAAGCCGCGGCGCGCGAGGCCGGCGTCGAAAGCTTGCGGGTTTTCCCGGATCAGGCGGATATCGTGCATCGCCGCGCTATGGCGTTGCTGCCTTCGCGGCGCAACCCTGCGCGGATATCATCGGGACGCAAAAAAGGGGGCCACCCCTAAGAGTGGCCCCCAGAAGGTGGTCTGGGTCTCCCCCCCCATGACCTCCAGTGGATTCGTTAGGCCGCGTCAGCTTCGTCGCCGTTGCGATTCGCGGCACGGCGGCGCGCGACGAGCGCGGCTGCTGCTGCACCGAACAATAGCATCATCGGAGGCGCAGGAACAGGGGTTGGATCACCGGACGATCCGCTGCTCGTGCTGCCGCCGGAACTGGACGAGGAGGATGAGCTCGACGAGCTGCTGCTCGACGAAGATGACGACGACGAGCTGCTGCTCGATCCGCCGAAACTGCTGCTGCCACCGGTCGCGCCCGACGAGGTCGCGCCGCTCGACGAACTGCTGCTCGATGAAGAGGAACTGCTGCTCGACGACGAGCTTGAGGAGCTGCTGCTGCCCGAACCGCCCGAGCTGCCCGAGCTTCCGCCGTGCGACGACGACCCGCCGTGCGACGAGCTTCCGCCTTTCGACGAGCTGCCCCAGCCAGAGCTGCCATGCGAGGAGCCGCCTTTCGACGAACTGCCCCAACCAGAGCTGCCGTGCGAGCTGCCACCGCCCGACGACGACGAGCTCGACGACGAGGAAGAAGAGGAGGACGAGGAACTCGACGACGAGCTGCTGCTCGACGAAGAGGAGCTGACATTGCCCGACGAGGTCGAAACGCCGCCGGTCGAGGTGCTCACGCCGCCTGTGGAGGTCGATACGCCGCCCGTCGAGGTGCTGACGCCACCGGTCGAGGTCGAAACGCCGCCGGTGGAGGTGCTGACGCCGCCCGTCGACGTGGTCGAGCTGATGCCGCCCGTCGAGGTTGAAACGCCGCCGGTCGAGGTCGAGGTGCTCACCCCGCCCGTCGACGTCGAAACGCCGCCCGAGGTGCTGCTGGTAGTCGAGCTGAGGCCGCCGGTGGTGGTCGAGGTAACAACCACGCTGCCGCTGCTGCCACCCGAGCTGCCGCCGAAGAAACCGCCGAAGAAGCCGCCGCCGAAGCCGCCGCCAAAGCCGCCGCCGATAACGGTCACGCCGCCGCCGCTGCTGCCGCCGCCAAAGCCTTCGCCGCGCGGCGGGAAGGGGGCATAGGGGATCGGGGGCAGAGGGATCGTCTGCGTGACGACCTGCTGCTGCGGGGTCACGGTACGAATGACGCGCTTGGTCGTGACGACGCGCCGGACGCGCTTGACGGGCTTCTTCGCCACGTAGCGCTTGCGCACGACCTTCTTGCAACAGGAGCCCGATTTCTGGACCTGTGCAGCCGCCGCCGGCACGTCGGCGATCTGCATCGCGCCGCTACCGATGATCGCGCCGCCGCAGGTGCAGGCACAAAGCTTGGCGAGGGCCATTCGGACAGACATAGGTTACTCTCTCTTTCCCGTTGCAGGTGCGCCCCATGTCGTTGACCGACACCCGTGCGCGCCTTCGCTAGCGCCAAAAGGCCAAAGCTTTGTGAACGCGGCAATTGCGTTAACCGCGTTTGATTGTCCGACAGCGGGAATTGATACGCGAAATCAACCGAAATGCGCGTAACTGTCCCAAAACAATACGTGTTTTACGCCAAATGGCCTCAACCGGTTAATTTGCAGCGGCATGCGGCGGTCGAGGGAGCTGGGGCGCGGCTTGTCGTGAGGGTGCCTCCGTCGGGCCGGTTCAGCACTGCTTCAGCCGCGCGCGGGCAAGCGGTCCGCTTCGCGCTTGTATCGCATCGGAGGGCTGGTTATAGGCCCGGCGCAATCCTTGGTTCGCCAAGCTCGGCGAGCCAGGCGATCAGGAAAGGACTTGGACGCTCCTCATGCCGACCAATGTTGCCGAAGTAGGTGCCGACGCTCTCCGCGAAGCCAAGTCCAATCTCGATTCGGATTATGTTCCCAGCGATGACGAGCCGTTCATGAACGAGCGGCAGCAGGAATATTTCCGCAACCTGCTGCTCGCCTGGAAGAAGTCGATCCTCACCGAATCCGAATCGACCCTGGCGCATTTGCAGGACGGCCCGCTGCGCGAGCCCGATCTTGCCGATCGTGCCTCGAGCGAGACCGACTGGGCGATCGAGCTGCGGACGCGCGACCGCCAGCGCAAGCTGATCGCGAAGATCGATTCGGCGCTGCGCCGCATCGACGAAGGCGAATATGGCTATTGCGCGGTGACCGGCGAACCGATTTCGCTCGCTCGCCTGCAAGCGCGTCCCATCGCGACGATGACGCTGGAAGCGCAGGAGCGCCACGAACGCAACGAGCGGATTTCGCGCGAAGACTGATCCCAATCGGGACAGAAGCGCTGCTGTTTACGATTCGGTAAAGTACCGGGCCCTAGGGTCGCTCCGAACGCAATTCGGGGAACGGGTCGCCATGGAATCGCGCATACCATCAACGCTGGACGAAGAGGTCGCTTCGCTGTCGCGCAGCGCCGACCGCGACAGCCTGTTCATGCAGGCCAATCTTTTGTTTCCGGGTCAGTCCAGGCCCGTGACGGTGCGTGTGCGCAACCTGTCGGCGGGCGGCATGCTGGCCGAAGCCGTCGTGCCGGGGCTCGCCCAAGGCGCAACGGCCGAGATCGAACTGCGCAATATCGGCTTTGTGCCGGGGCATATCGTCTGGGTAGGCGAAGGCAAGTTCGGGGTGGCGTTCGACCGACCGATCGATCCGCATGCGGTGCGGCGGCAGGTGGTTCAGAAGATGGACGTTCCGGCCTATATTTCGGCGCTCGACAAGAAGGCTACGCTCTACCGCCGACGCTGATGCGTTTCGCGTCGAAAGGCATCAGCGGGCGATAGCGCTCGGCTCGCCTCAGGTTTCGGCGAGCAGCTCTTCCTTGATCTTGAGTTTCTGCTTCTTCATTTGCGCCAGCAAGGCCATGTCCGGGGCGGGGCGGCGCTCTTCATTCGCAATTTTCGCGTCGAGGTCCGCGTGGCGGGACTTCAGGGCGGAAAGGTGCGAGCTGCTCATAGGCCATTCTCCTTTTCGACTCGGTTGGCAGCTCCGAGTAAAGCATGATTCGCCCCGCTTGTCCCGCCCGGATGGTCGCGTTTCGGCCAGATGGTCCCCGTTGCGGACGGGCCGTGATCGTGGCAGGGAAGCGGCGTGAACCCGGAAGAAATTGCCCAGCGCCTGGAACTGCTTCGGCTCGAGCATCGCGATCTCGATGCCGCGATCATCGCACTGGGCGACGCCACAGTTCCCGATCAGCTCCAGCTCGCCCGGATGAAGAAACGCAAGCTCAAGCTGCGCGACGAAATCAGCTGGTGCGAGGATCAGTTGCTGCCCGACATAATCGCCTGATTCAAAACGGGACGCTCCCTAAAATCATGGTTAGCGTCCTTGCGGGGCGGCGGCGTGGCGTGGCATTCGATGCCGATGTTCAGGGGACCGATCCGGAACGGCATGGCGGCGCAGCCGGTGCAGCGCGCGCAGGTCGAAAATCTCTATGTCGAGGCGATGCTGCTCGCCGACGAGGCGCATGCCGCTTTCCGCGCGCATCGCGATTTCGAGGCGGTGGCGCGCGATCCGATCCTGCAGGTCGGGCTGGCGTGCGAATCGCTGAAGACGACAACGCGGCTGATGCACATCATCGCCTGGCTGCTCCACCGCCGCGCCATGTTCGCCGGCGATCCCGGTGCCGGCCCCGAGGACAGCGCGGCGCATATCGGCACCCCGGTTCCCGCCGATCATGCGCTGTGCGCGCATTTCGACGATAATCTTCAGAGGATCGTCGCGGCGAGCGAGCGCCTGTTCGATCGTATCGCGCGGATCGAGGCGGGATGGACCGCCGACGAAGCGGCGCGGCCGGTGCAGGCGCTGCTCGCCCAACTCGAAGCAAGGCTTTGATCGAACTGGTCCCGATCAAGCGTTGACGCGGCATTAACCAATCTGCGCCAAGGTTCGCCCGGAGTCACAAGTGGGTGCGCCAATGAAATTCGAACCGATCAGTTCCGCCGCGCAGAATCTCGACCAGTCGGTTGCCAGCGACTGTGGCGAGCTTGCCGTCGGCTGCAGCGATGCCGCGGGCCAGATCCAGCGTGCCACCGACCAGATGCAGCGCCAGATTTCGGAACTGGGCCGGCTGGAGGATTATGTCGTCAGCCTGGAGGCCGACCAGCGCCAGATTGCCGATTCGACCGACGAGGCGAAGCTCTTGTCGGCGCGTGCGTGCGAACAGCTCGACGCCGGGGCCGAGCGCGTCAACAGCGCGGTCACCGAATTCCGCTCGGTCATCGATCTGGTCGCGCGGCTGGGCACGCATGTCACCAATTTCGCGTCGGTGATGGAGCAGGTCCAGCAGGTCAGCCAGTCGATCGAGCAGATTGCCAAGACCACCAACATGCTCGCGCTTAACGCCGCGATCGAGGCCGAGCGCGCGGGCGATGCCGGCCGCACCTTTGCCGTCGTCGCCGCTGAGGTGAAGAAGCTGGCGCAGAATACGCGCAGCGCCACCGATGAAATCCGCCGTTCGATCGGCAGCCTGTCGACCGAAGCCGCCGGTCTCGTCACCGAAATCCAGTCGGGGGTCGAGCAGTCGGGGCGCGCGGAGGCGCAGTTCGAGACGATCACCGATGCGCTGCACGATGCGACGCACCTCGTCGCGCTGCTCGACGATCAGAGCGACCGCATCGCGCAATCGAGCGCGATGGTGCACGCCAATGGCGCCAAGGTGCGCGAGGCGCTCGACCGCGTCGTCGGATCGGTGCGCGACAATGGCGCAACGCTGAACAGGACGCGCGATTCGATCCTGACGATGGAAAATGTGTCGAACCGCATGTTCAACGCGGTGATTTCCGCCGGCGTCAGCCCCCAGGACAGCGCGATCGTCGATCTGGCTGCGTCCGTCCGCGACGAATTCGTCGCCTTGGCCGAAGCGGCGCTGGCGCGCGGCGAGCTGACGATGGAGCAATTGTTCGATACCAATTATGTGCGCGTGCCGGGATCCAACCCCGAACGCTTCCGTACCAGCCTTTGCGACTGGGCCGACGCCCATTGGCGGCCACTGTTCGACCGCACCGTGGCGCAGCATCCCGAAATCAAGATGTCGTCGGCGGGCGACATGAATGGCTTCCTGCCGACGCACATCACCGAATGTTCGCGCGCGCCGACGGGCGATCTGGAACATGACACCGCGCATTGCCGCAACGGCCGCATCCTGTTCGACGATGTCGACGCGGCGGCAAAGCGCAGCAGCGCGCCCTTCTTCATGTCGGTGTACCGCCAGGAAGGCGATGGCACCAACTATGTGACGGTGCGCAACGTCTATATGCCCGCGATCATCAACGGTCGCCGCTGGGGCGACGTCGAGGTTGCCTACCAGCTTTAACGGCGGTCCTTGCGAGCGAGGCGGCTCAGCTACCCTGCCGCCGCGCCATGAAGGCGAGCTTTTCGAACAGCATCACATCCTGCTCATTCTTGAGCAGCGCGCCGTGGAGCGGCGGGATCGCTTTGCCGACGTCGCGGTTCTGCAGCACCTCAAGCGGCATGTCCTCGGCGAGCAGCAGCTTCAGCCAGTCGATTAGCTCGCTGGTCGAGGGCTTTTTCTTGAGCCCGGGCACGTCGCGCACGTCGTAGAAGATGTCCATCGCGCGGCTGACGAGCGTTTTCTGGATGCCGGGGAAGTGGACCTCGACGATTTCGGCCATCGTGTCGCGATCGGGGAATTTGATGTAATGGAAGAAACAGCGGCGCAGGAAGGCGTCGGGCAGTTCCTTTTCATTGTTCGAAGTGATGACGACGATCGGGCGTTCGCGCGCGGTCACCGTTTCGTTGGTTTCATAGACGTGGAACGCCATGCGATCGAGTTCCTGAAGCAGATCGTTCGGAAATTCGATATCGGCCTTGTCGATCTCGTCGATCAGCAGCACCGGCAGCTGCTCGGAGGTGAAGGCCTCCCACAGCTTGCCCTTTTTGATATAGTTGCGGATGTCGTGGACGCGCTCTTCGCCGAGCTGTCCGTCGCGCAGGCGCGCAACCGCGTCATATTCATAGAGGCCCTGCTGCGCCTTGGTCGTCGATTTGATGTTCCAGGTGATCAGCGGCGCACCGAACGCCTTGGCAACTTCTTCGGCCAGCACGGTCTTGCCGGTGCCGGGTTCGCCCTTCACGAGCAGCGGGCGGCGCAGCATTGTCGCGGCATTGACCGCGACCTTCAGGTCGTCGGTTGCAATATAGGCGCTGGTTCCTTCGAAGCGCATGGCGGCTCGCCCTTTCCCTTAACGTGAACGTCAACCGGGATGGGCATAGCGAGCGCGAGGGAAGGGTGCAAGCGGAGCGTCGCCACGACTGCCGCGGCGTGGACGTTCCCGGTCAGGCGTGCGTGCGGCTGGCGGCGCGGGCGGCCATCAGATCCCACAGGCCGCTGTGCTGTGCGATGAGCTGCTGTGCGCCAAAGGCCATCGCGCGCTCGACCGCCGGTGTTTCGGCGACGGCATTGGCAAGACGAGCGGTTTCGCGCAGGTCGGGCAGGGTGCAGCGTGGGACTTTCATTTCAAGCCGCTGGGCACTGATGTCGAGCAGGACGCGGATCGTCCGCCAATCGAGTGTCAGCGCGATCGCCGCGCCAATCGCGCAGCCATTGCGATCGGATTCGGCGAGCATGTCGAGCGCCTTGCGCTGCGCGGCGACTGCCGCCTCGCACTGGGCTTGGCCCTGCGTGCTCGGCACCGGACCGACCGCGGCCGCGATTTTCGACAGGAAGGCGCGTTCCTGCGCAAAGGCTTGCGCGGTTTCGTCCATCCATTTGCGCGATGCCGCATCGACCGCCTTGCGCGCCGCGCTATCGACGATGCCGGGATAGCGGCCGTGGAGCAGGCAGAGAAAATGGACCGCGTCGGCAAGGTTGCGCATCGCGTCGGGGCCGCTCGACAGCGCACCCGATTTGACATGGCCGTGCGCGCCCGTTCCCTCGCTCGCGACGAGCGTGTCGAGCAGTTCGGCAATGCCGCGCGTCTGGGCCTGGGGCTGGGGCGACTGGCTCAAGGCTGCATCCTCGTCTGTTGCGGCGGCTCTTGCGACCGGCGCCGTTGCAAATCAGGGGATCAGCATTAGCCGAACGTCGTAAACGTCGCGTTTATGAGGGGCGAGCGATTTCAGGTGCTTCTGTCCCACTCCTGCACAGCGGGCCTCGGTTCAACGCGCAAAGGGACCGGCAGCGGGTTGAGCTGCCGGTCCCTGCGCTGTTGCGGTCCAGTGGAGCGCCGCAACATGGGCGGGGCCGGTGCAAGGGAGAGGGAGAGCCGGCCCCGGTTCGAATCAGGCAGCGAGCGCTAGTTCCTCGGCCTTTTCGGTCTTGGCAGCCGGCGCCGCTTCGGCGAGCGCCGGGGCGTCGACCGTATCGGCAGCGCGCTGCGACGGGAAGAAGAAGCGCGACGCGAGCACGATCAGGCCGAGGCCGAAATAGGCCGCGAAGGTCTGCACCGGGAAGAAGAAGAGCGGTGCGACGAACGCGAGACGCAGATACAGGGGGTTGAAGCCGAAATCCTGGCCCACCGCTTCGCAGATGCCGAAGAAGGTGTCCTGGCGGGAGAAGATATTCTGGTTTTCGTTTGCCATCGTTCGGTCTTTCCTCTTGGCGGCGGTGGGGAGGCCGCTCCTGCCCATGACTAAGCAATGGGCGTGCCAATTGGTCATTCTCTCCATTTTCCGGGCTTTTTTGCATCCCTGCTTGAGGAATACGCCCGTGTTTGTTGAAATTATTCCCATCAATCGGGACAATGTGCCAATCGGCGTGATCGCCTGAACCGAGGCTGAAGCGATACGCCGACGGCGTCTCATCTGGTTGGGAAAGATGAAAATTTTAAGATGCTGCGCCAGATTTTTGTGCGATGCAGCAAAAATGTCACGCCGAGGCCGAAGCAAAACACCCCGCCGGTTGGGGCGGGGTGTCTGATTTTTCGGTGCGGATCGCCCTATTGGTCGAGGAAGCTGCGCATCTTGCGGCTGCGGCTCGGATGCTTGAGCTTGCGCAGTGCCTTCGCTTCGATCTGGCGGATACGTTCGCGCGTCACGCTGAACTGTTGGCCGACCTCTTCAAGGGTATGGTCGGTGTTCATGCCGATGCCGAAGCGCATGCGCAGTACCCGTTCCTCGCGCGGCGTCAGCGACGCCAAAACGCGCGTAACCGTTTCCTTGAGGTTCGACTGCACCGCAGCGTCGACCGGGATGACGGCATTCTTGTCCTCGATGAAATCGCCGAGGTGGCTGTCTTCCTCGTCGCCGATCGGCGTTTCGAGGCTGATCGGCTCCTTGGCGATCTTCATCACCTTGCGGACCTTTTCGAGCGGCATCGACAGACGCTCGGCCATTTCCTCCGGCGTCGGCTCGCGGCCGCTTTCGTGGAGGAACTGGCGGCTGCAGCGCACCAGCTTGTTGATCGTCTCGATCATATGGACCGGGATGCGGATCGTACGCGCCTGGTCGGCGATCGAGCGGGTGATCGCCTGCCGGATCCACCAGGTCGCATAGGTGCTGAACTTGTAGCCGCGGCGATACTCGAATTTGTCGACCGCCTTCATCAGGCCGATATTGCCTTCCTGAATGAGGTCGAGGAACTGCAGGCCGCGGTTGGTATATTTCTTCGCGATCGAGATCACGAGACGCAGGTTCGCCTCGACCATTTCCTTCTTGGCGATGCGCGCTTCGCGCTCGCCCTTCTGGACCATGTTCACGACGCGGCGGAACTCGGGCAGGCTCATGCCCGCCGCCTGGGCGATTTCCGAAATCTCGGTCCGGATGCGGTCGACCGCCGCGCCCTCATTCTCGGCGAACGCCGCCCACTTCTTGTCGAGCTTGCCGACTTCGTCGAGCCAGTTTTCTTCGAGTTCCCGCCCGACATAATGGTCGAGGAAGGCCTTGCGCGGCACCTTATGGCGTTCGGCAAGGCGCAGCATCTGGCCGCCGAGCGCAGTCAGGCGCCGGTTGTAGCTGTAAAGCTGGTCAACCAGATATTCGATCTTGGTACCGTGGAACTGCACGCTTTCGACCTGCGCGGTAAGTTCCTCGCGCAGCTTGTGATATTTCTTTTCCTGCGCGTCGGGGAAGTCGCCCGCCGTCGACAGCGCCTCGAGCCGGGCGTCCTGAAGCTTCTGGAACGCCTTGAAGCTCTTGGTGATATTAGCGAATTTCTCGAGCGCGTCGGGCTTGAGCAATTCTTCCATCGCGGCGAGGCTCAGCGTGTTGTCCTCGTCGTCTTCCTCAAAGCTTTCGCGCTTGCCCGACGAGCCTTCGCCGTCCTCGTCATCGCCGTCAGCCGAAGGTTCTTCCTCGACCTCGTCCTCGTCCTTGAACGAGACGCCCGCGGTCTTTTCGCTGATTTCGCCGTCGTCGCCTTCACCCTCGTCATCGAGGTTTTCGGGCGCCGGATCCTTCGACAACATCGCTTCGAGGTCGACGATCTCGCGCAGTTGCATGTCGCCGTTGTTGAGCGCGTTCGACCATTCGATGATCGCGTTGAAGGTCAGCGGGCTTTCGCACAGGCCGAGGATCATCGTGTCGCGGCCCGCCTCGATGCGCTTCGCGATCGCGATTTCACCTTCGCGGCTCAAAAGCTCGACCGCGCCCATTTCGCGCAGATACATGCGCACCGGGTCGTCGGTGCGATCGACCGTTTCCTTCTTCTTTTCGATCGCGGGATTGGACACCGACCCCGTGTTGGCGCTGACGTCGATATCGTCATCGCTTTCCTGTTCGGCTTCTTCCTGCACATCCTCGTCGCTTTCGACGATGTTGATGCCCATGTCGGAAATCGCCGACATGATATCCTCGATCTGCTCCGAAGACATCTGATCCTGCGGCAGGGCTTCGTTGAGCTCGTCGTAGGTCAGGTAGCCGCGCTTCTTGCCGCGCGCGATCAGCTTTTTGACGTCGGCCTCGTTGAGGTCGATCAGCGGCGCGTCGGTGTCGGCTTCGGTGTTCTTGGTGGCCATATGCTTCAGTCGTTCCTGCCTTGGGGCAATATATGTCAGCTCTGGCTGCTGTCGGACAGCGCGGCCAGGCGGCGGGTCAGTTCCTCATCCATCGCGCGCAGCTTTTGCTGTCGGGCATGGCCCTCGTCGTCCATCGTGCGCATATAGTCCGCGGTCGCCTCGGAAAGCCGAGCGCGGATTTCAGGCTGCGTCACGAGCACGCCGATATATTCGTCAAGGTCACGCAGCGCGATTTCCCGAGCCGCTTCAACCTCTTCGCCTTCGAGCCTTCGATTGAATGAGAAGTGCATTCCGTCGGCTCTGAGCAATGTCGTCGCCCTATTATACACTTTCATTGGCTCCAATATGGCAAGCAACCCCTCGGTATCAAGCCCTTCTTGCGCTGCCGCGCTGTCAAGTATTGCGCGGAGCAGTTCGGCGTCGGCAGAATCGGGCACAGCGAGCCGTATGAGCGCCTCTTCATTGCGGGCGATCGCCTGCGGATAGCGGAGCAGTCCGCCGAGCAACGCCGCGGCGAGCGGCGCCGCGATTCCGGCCTTGCCGATGGAACGCGTCTCGTCGGCCGGAGGTTGCAGGCGCGGGTCCGGCGCGAAGCGGCGCCCGCCCCCGCGTGATGCCTGCGGCGCCCAGGGCACGCGCCCGCCACGCTCGGCGCGCGGGCGCGCGAACAGCGCGTCGAGCCGCTCGCGAAACGCCTCGCGATAATGGTGCCGCACGTCGGCATCCTGGATCGCGTCGGCATGGGCGAGCAGCCGCGTCTTGAGCGCCGCGCGCTCTTCGGGGGTGGTGAGCGGCCCCGCCGCAACCTCATGCGCCCACAGCCGTTCGACGAGCGGCTGCGCCTCGTCGAGGATGGCGGCAAAGCCTGCGGCGCCCTTGGCGCGGACAAGGTCGTCGGGATCCTGCCCCGCCGGCAGGGTCGCGAAGGCAAGGCTGAAGCCCGGGCGGAGCAGCGGCAGCGCGCGCGTTGCCGCGCGCATCGCGGCCTTTTGCCCGGCATTGTCGCCGTCGAAGCAGAGCAGCGGCACGGAAACCATCCGCCACAACATGCCGAGCTGGTTCTCGGTCAGCGCGGTGCCGAGCGGCGCAACGGCGTCGGCGATCCCCGCTTCGGCGAGCGCGATGACGTCCATATAGCCTTCGACGACGATCACCCGGTTCGTCTGGCGCGACGCGGGGCTTGCCTTGTCGAGATTGAAGAGCGTGCGCCCCTTGTCGAAGAGCGGCGTATCGGGCGAGTTCAGATATTTGGGTTCGCCGTCGCCCAGGATCCGGCCGCCGAACGCGATCACGCGCCCGCGTGCATCGCGGATCGGGATCATCAGCCGGCCGCGGAAGCGGTCGTAAGGCTCTTTGTCGTCGACGGCGATGAGCATGCCGGACTCCACCAGCATCGCGGTGGGGAATTTCTTGAGCGCCTCTTTCAGCGCGCTGCGACTGTCGGGTGCGAGGCCGAAGGCAAAGGCGCGGCGGGTGGCGTCCGAAATGCCGCGCCTCGCCAGATAGTCGCGCGCCGGGGCACCGTTGGTGCTTTCAAGCTGCTGCGCGAACCAGTCGGCCGCGCCCTGCACCACGTCGCGCAGACTCGCCTGCTCCTCGGCCTTTTTCGCGGCGCGCGGGTCGGGGGCGGGGACGTCCATCCCCGCCTCGGCAGCGAGTTCCTTGACCGCGTCCATGAACGACAGGCCGCGCTGATCGGTCATCCAGCGGATCGCATCGCCATGCGCCGAGCAGCCGAAGCAGTGGTAGAAGCCCTTTTCGTCGTTGATCGTGAAACTGGGGGTCTTTTCGTTATGGAAAGGGCAACAGGCCTTATACTCGCGCCCCGCGCGCGTGATCTTCACCGTCCGCCCGATCAGGGTCGACAGCGTGATCCGCGAGCGCAATTCGTCCAGCCATTGCGGGGTGAGGGTCATTCTTCTCCCCTCACTTGGCGAGCCATCATCCCAATCCCGTTCGTGTCGAGCGAAGTCGAGACACGTTTGCGCCCGGCCTCACGTCCCTCGACTTCGCTCGGGGCGAACGGAGTGGGAGAGTGTGTCTCGGCAGAAGCCGGCAGGGGAGGACGTTCTTTAGGCGGTTTGGCGAAATGCCCCACCATAGCCCAGTCGCCGCGGATCAGCGCTTCCTTCTTGGCTCGCGACCAAGGCTTGATGCGCCGTTCTGCCTCCAGCGCTTCGACGCGCGTCGCAAAATCTTGCGACCAAGCCAGAGTCACGGGCTTCCGTCGCGAGGTAAAATCGCAAAATCCGCCATGTTGATGCTCAGCGATGCGGCGTTCCAAATTATCGGTGTGTCCCGTGTAATAGCGACCGTCGGAGCAGCGCAGCATGTAGGTCCAGAACACCATCCCGCCACATAACCGTTCGTCCCGAGCGAAGTCGAGACACGTTGGCGTGGCGCAAGGTAGAACGTCCGTCGACTACGCTCGGGACGAACGGAGAAAAAGGCCGTGTTTGAGGTTTAACTCAGCGCCGCCTTCACCCATCCGCTTGCCTTGCTCATGTCGAGCTGGCTGCCGTGGCGGTCTTTCACCGCCGCCATCACCTTGCCCATGTCCTTGACGCTGGTCGCGCCGAGTTCGGCGACGATCGCGCGGATTGCGGCGGTGGCGTCGGCTTCGGAGAGCTGCGCGGGCAGGAAATCCTCGATCACCACGACCTCGGCCGCTTCGGCGTCGGCAAGTTCCTGGCGGCCGCCCTGTTCGTACATGGCGATCGATTCGCGGCGCTGCTTGACCATCTTCTGGAGCACGTCGGTGACGAGCACATCGTCGTCGGCCGGCGCCGTCCCGGTGCGCAGCTCGATGTCGCGGTCCTTGATCTTGGCCAGCATCAGCCGGATGGTGCCCAAACGCGCCTTGTCGCCGGCCTTCATCGCGGCAACCTGCGCAGCCTTGATGTCATCGCGAATCATGCGTGTCCCCATGTGCTGCAAATTTCGGAAAGAGCCTCTCTAGCGGGAAGATTCCAAATCCGATAGCTTGTGAATCACTTTTTTGCCGCCTACTTGGTCGGCCGTTTAGCCCCCCGTCCGGAGCAGTTTAAATGGCACCAGCCAATCCATCCGCCGCGCCTTCTGGAGCGACCGGCGTCCTCGTTCTTGCCGATGGCACGGTCCTGTGGGGCGTGGGCTATGGCGCCGCCGGGGCGGGTGTCGGCGAAATCTGTTTCAACACCGCGATGACCGGATATCAGGAGATACTGACCGACCCGAGCTATGCCGGGCAGATCATCACCTTCACCTTTCCGCACATCGGCAATGTCGGCGCGAATCCAGAGGATATCGAACGCAGCGCGCGGGCGGCCATCGGCTGCATCACCCGCGAACTGCCGACCGCACCGAGCAATTTCCGCAGCGTCCAGACGCTGCCCGAATGGATGGCCGAACAGGGCCTGATCGGGCTGGCCGGTATCGACACGCGCGCGCTGACCCGCCGTATCCGCGATGCGGGCGCCCCCAATGGCGTGATCGCGCACAGCCCCGACGGCAAGTTCGACATCGACGCGCTGCTGGCGATGGCGCGCGGTTGGCCGGGGCTGGAGGGCATGGACCTAGCGAAGGAAGTCAGCCGCACGGATACCGGCGATTGGGATGCGGGGACATGGGCGCTGGGCAAGGGCTACGCTTCTCCCCTCCCGCATGCGGGAGGGGCCGGGGATGGGCCGACGTCTGCACCGGCATCTGGGAACATGCCCACCCCTAACCCCTCCCGCGAGCGGGAGGGGGATAGCAGACCCCATGTCGTCGCGATCGATTATGGCGCGAAGGACAATATCTTCCGTAACCTCGTGAAGGCCGGCGCGCGGGTCACCGTGGTCCCCGCGACTGCGACCCTCGACGAGGTGCTGAGCCACCAGCCCGCGGGCGTTTTCCTGTCGAACGGCCCCGGCGACCCCGCGGCGACCGGCGAATATGCGGTGCCGGTGATCCAGGGGCTGCTCGAACGCAATGTTCCGATCTTCGGCATCTGCCTTGGCCACCAGATGCTCGCCATCGCGGCGGGCGCGAAGACGGTGAAGATGCACCAGGGCCACCGCGGCGCGAACCATCCGGTGCAGCGCGTCGGCGGCGACTTCGCCGACGGCGTGGTCGAGATCACCAGTATGAACCACGGCTTCGCAGTGGACGCCGCGACACTGCCCGCAGGCGTGGTCGAGACGCACAAGAGCCTGTTCGACGGATCGAACTGCGGCATCGCGATCACGGGCAAGCAGGCGTTCAGCGTGCAATATCACCCCGAGGCGAGCCCGGGGCCACAGGACAGCTTCTATCTGTTCGAGAAGTTTGTGGGTGGGTTGAAGTGATTGCTCGCGCCGTTACGGCAATCACGCTTATGCTGACATTGGCGGGATGCGCGGCCAGCCCCACAGATTCCGACGCGGAAAGATTGAAGGCGGGGCTGGCACGTGTGGAGACACAATGCGGCGCAAAGCCGGGCACGTTAAAACTCGATAGCGATAACTTGGTCGCAGTGATGCCGACGCCGGATGCAAAATACGAAACGATCGATTGCGTGTTTCGAGAGCTGAAGAAGCCCGAGTTCTCGGACCACATCAAACTCGGCTTCGTCGGCAACGAATCATACGCAGCAGAAGAACAGAAATAATGCCCAAAAGAACCGACATCCAATCCATCCTCGTCATCGGCGCCGGCCCGATCGTTATCGGTCAGGCGTGCGAGTTCGACTATTCGGGGACGCAGGCGATCAAGGCGCTGAAGGAGGAGGGCTATCGCATCGTCCTCGTCAACTCCAACCCGGCGACGATCATGACCGATCCCGAGCTGGCCGACGCGACCTATGTCGAGCCGATCACGCCCGAGATCGTCGCGAAGATCATCGAGAAGGAGCGCCCCGACGCGGTGCTGCCGACGATGGGCGGGCAGACCGCGCTCAACACCGCGCTGGCTTTGTTCAACGACGGCACCTTGACCAAATATGGTGTCGAGATGATCGGCGCCGATGCCGAGGCGATCGACAAGGCCGAGGACCGGATCAAGTTCCGCGACGCGATGGATAAGATCGGGCTGGAAAGTGCGCGCTCGGGCATCGCGCACACGCTCGACGAGGCGTTTGCGGTGCTCGAACGCACCGGCCTGCCCTCGATCATCCGCCCCAGCTTCACCATGGGCGGCACCGGCGGCGGCATCGCGTACAACCGCGAGGAGTTCGAGCACATCGTTCGCGGCGGCCTGATCGCCTCGCCGACCACCGAAGTCCTGATCGAGGAATCGCTCCTCGGCTGGAAAGAATATGAGATGGAGGTGGTGCGCGACCGCAAGGACAATTGCATCATCATCTGCTCGATCGAAAATGTCGATCCGATGGGTGTGCATACCGGCGACAGCATCACCGTCGCCCCCGCGCTGACGCTGACCGACAAGGAATATCAGATCATGCGCAACGCGAGCATCGCGGTGCTGCGCGAGATCGGGGTAGAGACGGGCGGGTCGAACGTCCAGTTCGCGGTCAATCCGAAGGATGGCCGCCTGATCGTGATCGAGATGAATCCGCGCGTGTCGCGCTCGTCGGCGCTCGCGTCGAAGGCGACGGGCTTCCCGATCGCCAAGGTCGCGGCGAAGCTCGCGGTCGGCTACACGCTCGACGAAATCATGAACGACATCACCGGGGTGACCCCGGCGTCGTTCGAGCCGACGATCGACTATGTCGTCACCAAGATCCCGCGCTTTGCCTTCGAAAAGTTCAAGGGCGCCGAGCCCTTGCTGTCGACGGCGATGAAGTCGGTCGGCGAGGTGATGGCGATCGGCCGCACGATCCATGAATCGATGCAGAAGGCGCTGCGCGGGCTGGAGACCGGATTGTCGGGCTTCAACTTCGTCGACCGGCTGGTCGGCGCGAGCCACGAACAATTGAAGAGCGAACTGGCGCAGCGCACCCCCGACCGGCTGCTGATCGCGGCGCAGGCGATCCGCGAGGACGTATCGCTCGCCGAGATCAACCGCATCGCGGGTTACGACATGTGGTTCCTCGATCGCATCGCAGAGATCGTCGAGGCCGAGAACGGCGTGCTCGAAAACGGTCTGCCACGCGATGCCGAGGGGCTCCGCCGGCTGAAGGCGATGGGCTTTTCGGACAAAAGGCTCGCCTATCTGGCGCTGCAGTCGGCGCATCTGCGGCCCGGCACCGGCGCGGCAGCGGCGCGCGGCAGCGGGCTGATCCACGAGGCCGTAAAGGCGATGACCGGCGGCGTCACCGAAGGCGAGGTGCGTGCGCTGCGCCACAAGCTCGGCGTGCGGCCGGTGTTCAAGACCATCGACACTTGCGCCGCCGAATTCGCCGCCAAAACGCCCTATCTCTATTCGACCTATGAAGCGCCGACCTTCGGCGAGCCCGAGAATGAGGCGAACCCGTCGGACCGCAAGAAGATCGTCATTCTCGGCGGCGGGCCGAACCGGATAGGGCAGGGGATCGAGTTCGATTATTGCTGCTGCCACGCCTGCTTCGCGCTTGAGGAGGCGGGCTATGAAACGATCATGGTCAACTGCAACCCCGAAACGGTGTCGACCGACTATGACACGTCGGACCGCCTCTATTTCGAACCTCTGACCGCCGAGGATGTGCTCGAAATCTTGCACGTCGAGCAGTCGAAGGGCGAGCTTGTGGGCGTGATCGTCCAGTTCGGCGGCCAGACGCCGCTCAAGCTCGCGCAGGCGCTCGAGGAAGCGGGCATCCCGATTCTCGGCACCTCACCCGACGCGATCGACCTCGCCGAAGACCGCGAACGCTTTGCGGCGCTGGTCAACAAGCTGGGCCTCAAGCAGCCCGAGAACGGCATCGCGCGCAGCCGCGAGGAAGCCGTCGCGGTCGCGGCGCGCATCGGTTACCCGGTGCTCACGCGCCCCTCCTATGTGCTCGGCGGCCGCGCGATGGAGATCGTCGACGATCAGGCACAGCTGGAAAATTATATCGAGACCGCGGTGCAGGTGTCGGGCGACAGCCCGGTGCTGATCGACCGTTATCTGCGCGATGCGATCGAGGTCGATGTCGATGCGCTGTGCGACGGCACCGATGTCGTGGTGGCCGGCGTGCTCCAGCATATCGAGGAAGCGGGCGTCCATTCGGGCGACAGCGCCTGTTCGATCCCGCCGTACAGTCTGCCCGCCGACATCGTTGCCGAAATCGAGCGGCAGACCGACGCACTGGCGCGCGCCCTCAACGTCCGCGGGCTGATGAACGTGCAATATGCGGTGAAGGATGGTGAGGTCTACCTGATCGAGGTCAACCCGCGCGCGAGCCGCACCGTGCCCTTTGTCGCCAAGGCGGTCGGTTCGCCGATCGCCAAGATCGCGGCACGAGTGATGGCGGGCGAGAAGCTGGCCGATCTGCCGAAGATCAACCGCGACATCGACCATGTCGCGGTCAAGGAAGCGGTTTTCCCCTTCGCGCGCTTCCCCGGCACCGATCCGGTATTGTCGCCTGAAATGAAGTCCACCGGCGAAGTCATGGGAATCGATAGCGATTTCAATCTCGCCTTTGCCAAGGCACAGCTCGGCGCGGGCGACCGCCTGCCGACCGACGGGCGGCTCTTCGTGTCGGTGAAGGACAGCGACAAGCCGCGCATCGTCGCGTCGGTGAAGCAGCTCGCCGCTTGGGGGTGGCAGGTGATCGCGACCGGCGGCACCGCCGACTATCTGGCGGGGCAGGGCATCGACGTCGAACGAGTGAACAAGGTCGCCGAAGGGCGCCCGCACATCGTCGACCGGATCAAGGACGGCGATGTGCAGTTGATCTTCAACACGACCGAGGGTTGGCAGTCGCTTCAGGACTCGCAGTCGATCCGGGCCTCGGCGCTCGCGGCCGACGTCGCCTATTATACGACGGCGGCGGGCAGCGATGCCGCAACCCATGCGATTGGCGCGCTGCGCTCGCACTCTCTTGAAGTAAAGCCGCTTCAGGACTATTATTGAGGGACCGCTTCATCTCCCTACATTGACGGAAACAGCGGCTCAGCCGCCCCGGCGAAGTTTCGCTGGCGGTGGATTATTGACGAAGGACAACAGGATAATGGCAAGCGTTGAAAAGGTTCCGATGCTGCAGGAAGGCTATGAGAAGCTGAGCGCACAGCTCGCCACTCTCAAAGCCGAACGCCCCCTCATCGTCGATGCGATCGAGGAAGCGCGCGCGCATGGCGACCTTTCGGAAAATGCCGAATATCACGCCGCGAAGGAACGCCAAGGCCAGGTCGAAGCGACCATCGGCGATCTGGAGGACAAGCTGTCGCGTGCGCAGGTCATCGACCCGACGACGCTGTCGGGCGACCGCATCGTATTCGGTGCGACGGTGACGCTCGCCGACGAGGACGACAAGCCGGTCAAATATCAGATCGTGGGTCAGGCCGAGGCCGACGCCAAGGTGGGCAAGATCAGCTATAATTCGCCGCTCGGGCGCGCGCTAATCGGCCGCAAGGTCGATGACGAGATCGAAGTCACCGTTCCGGCGGGCGACAAATATTATCTCGTCACGAAGATCGAATTCATCTGACGATCGCGCCGAAATGAAACCGCAGGACACACCGCTGGTCACGGGAGTTTCCGTGCTATGCGCGGTGATCTTCATCCTGCTGTCGATCAGCGGCTATCAGGTCGAGGCGATCGTGCGCGCGGGTTTCATTCCCGCGCGCTTTGCGATGGAGCCGATTGCGGCGCCGGGCTTTTTCGTGCCCTTCGCGCTCACCCCGTTGACCTCCGCCCTTCTGCACGGCGGAATCCTCCACCTGGTGTTCAATCTGGTCGTCTTGCTGTTCATCGGCCGCCAGCTCGAAGCACCGCTGGGGTCGAAGGCGATGGCGATATTGCTCGTCGCCGGCGCCTATGCGGGGGCCTTCGCGCAATATCTGGCCGATCCGCAATCGCCGGTGCCGATGATCGGCGCCTCGGGCGCGATTTCGGCGCTGATCGCGGTGTTCGCGCTGATTTTCAGCCGCTCCGAGACGCAGGCGCTAGGGCCGATTCCGGCGCATTGGGTGCGCGCACTGTGGCTGGCGGCAGCATGGATCGGGGTGCAGGTCCTGATCGGCTTTGCGGGCGGCGCAGGATTCGGCCTCGTTGCGATCTGGGCGCATGTCGGCGGCTTCCTCGCGGGGATCTTGCTCGCACGGCCGTTGCTGCGCTGGCGCTTCGGCGCGCGCTGACCGTCAGGACAGCGCGAGCAGCCCGCCCGCGAGCAGCATCGCGACGCGCACGTCGATACCGCAGCCTTCGGCGCGCTTTGCGGCGATAAAGGCGGCGATTTCGGGCAGCGGGACGCGGTGGACCGCAATGTCCTCGCCATCGACGCCGCCGCCTTCGCCGACCTTGGTCAGCCCGGTCGCGCGGAGCAGGGTGAAGCTTTCGCTGACCATGCCGGGCGAACTGTAGAATTCGCCGACGGTCAGCCAGTCGGCCGCGCGGTAGCCCGTTTCCTCTTCCAGTTCGCGCACGGCGGCCAGCTCGGGCGCCTCGCCCGCGCTGTCGTCCCCGACAAGCCCCGCGGGCAGTTCGAGGCAATATTTGCCGAGCGGGACGCGATATTGTTCGACCAACAGGATGTGCCGCCCGTCGGCGTCCTCGTCGATCGCCAGGATCACCGCGGCGTGAATGCCGCGCGACCGCGACACATATTCCCAATTGCCTTGCTGTTTCACCGTGATGAAGCGGCCTTCCCAACGCGTTTCGACGGGCGTGCCGGCTGCGGGGCGGGTCATATCGTCTCCGTCGGCGGAAAGGGTAGGGATCAAAGCTCGATCAGCCGGTCGGGCAGCTCGTTGGGGTTGCCGTCGCTCTTCGGGAAATGTTCGGCCAGCACGATACCCATGCGGCGGACCGCCTCGGCCATGCCGTGGCCGGGGCGACCGGCGCGCACCTCGTCGATTAGCGCCTCCATCGCTTCGCCCCAAATCGAGGGCGCGACCTTGGCGGCGATCGCTTCGTCGGCGACGATGTCGGCGCGATGTTCGCGCAGGCTGACATAGAGCAGGATGCCCGTGCGGCCCATCGTCTTCGCCTCGGTCCCGACCTTGAACAGGTCGATGGCGCGGGCGCGGACGCGCGCGGCGCGGATCGCGCGCGGCGTCAGCCACAGGCGCAGCGGACGCCACAGCAGGACCAGCCAGACGCCGATCCATTTGAGCACCCCGACCGCGATGACGGTTCCGAGCCATTGATTGGCGGTCAGTTCATGCCCCCAGCCGCCGCTCAGCCGGTAGTAGAGACCCTGATAGAAATCGGGAAAAAGCGCGATCACCGACATGGCGATAAAGGCGATGACGCTCGCCCAGACGAGCGCGACATCGTCATAGTCGTTCGACTGCGCGGCGATCACCGTGACGATCTCGCCATCGGTGTGTCGTTCGGCCTCGGCGACCGCGGCGGTCACGATGTCGTGATCGGCTTCGCTGACATGGCTGACTTTCATTGCGCGTCCCCCTTACCAGCCGCCCGAGGCGCCGCCGCCGCCGAAGCTGCCGCCGCCGCCCGAAAAGCCGCCTCCGCCGCCGAAGCCGCCCCCGCCGCCCCAGGAACCACCGCCCCAGCCGCCACCCGAACCGCCGCCCCAGTCATTGTCGCCCCAGATGATGATCGGGGCGCCGCCCCATGGGCGATGCTTGCGATGCCGCCGTCCGCGACGCCCGAAGGCGCCGAGCATCGGCAGGATGAAAAAGAAGAAGATGATGAAGGCCACGAAGATCAGCCCGCCGATATTTCCATTGTCGGCGCGGTCGCGCTCGGCCTTCGCGGCCTTCGCGGCGCGCGCCGCGGCTTCCTCCGGCGGCAGCTGGATCTGCTCGGCGATCGCGTTCACGCCGTCCTGGATGCCGCCGGGCATGTCGCCGGCCTTGAATTTGGGCGTCACCACGTCGCGGATGATCCGGCCCGACAGCGCATCGGTCAGCACGGGTTCAAGCCCATAGCCGACCGAGATGTTCATTCGCCGTTCGTTGGGGGCGATCAGGAAGACGACGCCGTCGTTATTCTCCTTGCCGCCGATGCCCCACGCGCGGCCGAGCTTGTAGCCATAGTCGCTGATGTCATTGCCATCGAGGCTGTTCACCGTCGCGACGACGAGCTGATGCCCCGTGGTCTTTTCCAGCTGTTCGAGCTGGACCGTCAGATTGGCTTCCTCGGCCGCCGGAATGATATCCGCCTGATCGACGACGCGCCCGCTGAGCTTGGGGAAATCCTGCGCCGCCGCGGGAAGGGCAAGCAGTGAAAAGCCCAGCGCCCAGCCGAGCAGGAGCGATTTCATGGCTTGTCTCCCGTCTCTGCGGCGATGGCGTCGATGCCCACGGATAGGCCGCCAGAATAGTCCGCCTTGGCAAAATAGGGCGTCATCCGGTGCACGATCGCGAGCGCCTTGTCGTCGGTCAGTATTTTTTCCATTCCAAAACCGGTGGCGATCCGCATCTGCCGTTCATTCGGTGCAATCACGACGATCACGCCATCGTCATGACCCTGCCGTCCAATCTTCCAGCGATTGCCGAGGCAGGTGCCAAAATTGTCGATGCGGACGCCGTGAAGACTCGGCGTGGTCACGATGACCATCTGATGCTGCGTATCTCTTTCGTAGCGAGCAAGGCGCCCGGACAGGCGCGCCTCGTCTTCGGCGGGCAATATATTCGCCGCATCGGTCACTCGGCCGGCCAGCGCCATTTGAGGAACGCCGTCGCATGCCGCCGTTTCCTTCGCAGCCGCTGGGCCGGATCCACCGTTGCAGCCGCCCACGATGATCAGCATCGTGAGCGAAGCTGCGATGGCGGCTGCGCGCATATTATTGACCGAAATCGACCTTGGGCGCGACGTTCGCGTTGGGATCGACCGCCTTATAGGGGGTCATCGGCTTGGCGCCGTGGACGATCTTGGCACCGATTATGTCGGGGAAGGTGCGGATCGTCGTGTTATAGTCCTGCACCGCGGCGTTATAGTCCTGGATCGTGACGTTGATGCGGTTTTCGGTTCCCTCGAGCTGGGTCATCAGGTCGGCAAAGCGCGCCTGGCTCTTGAGCTCGGGATATTGTTCGACGGTAACGAGCAGGCGGCCGAGTGCGCTCGACACATTGCCCTGCGCTTGCTGGAAGGCCTGAACCTTCGCGGGGTCTTCCAGGTCGTCGGTGCTCAGCTTCACCTGCGTTGCCGATGCGCGCGCCTGGATAACGCCTTCGAGCGTCGATTGCTCGATCTTCGCGGCACCCTTGGCGGTTTCGACGAGGTTGGGGATCAGGTCGGCGCGGCGCTGATAGGCGGCTTCGACATTGGCCCATTTGGCCTTCGCGGCTTCTTCCTTAGTCGGAACGCTGTTGATGCCGCAGGCCGACAGGCTCATCGCGGCGGCCGGAACAATCAGCCAGCGGGCGGAACGATAGGACATGGTCATCAGGCTCCCTCAGGCGGCGTTTTGCCGCAACAATACACATAATAGGATGCCCCTTGCTTTTGCGCAATGACCGGCGCACCACCATGACGGCAGGATCAGCAGTTCGGGGAGCAATAAGATGCTGAACGAGTTCAAGGAATTTATCGCGCGCGGCAATGTCATCGATCTGGCCGTCGGCGTCATCATCGGCGGCGCGTTCGCGACGATCACCGGATCGCTGACCGAGGACGTCATCATGCCGATCGTCGGCTGGCTGTTCGGCGGAGTCGATTTTTCGAGCAAATTCATCCTGCTCGGCAGCATTCCCGACGGCATCGCCGCGACCGACTATGCGGCCTTGAAAAAGGCGGGCGTCGCGATGATCGGCTATGGTGCCTTCATCACCGCGGTGATCAACTTCCTGATTTTGGCATGGATCATCTTCCTGCTCGTGCGCGCAGTGAACAAGGTGGTACGCAAGGAAGCGCCGGCCGAAGCGCCCGCGGGACCGAGCGAGGTCGATCTGCTTACCGAAATCCGCGACGAACTGCGCAAGAAATAGCATTTCATCGCGCGCCGGCGTGGGTCCGGTGTCGATTCAGGACGAAAGGCCCGCCTGCGCTCTTCCAAAGTGCGGGCGGGCTTCCTATATGGGAAGGGCCGGTTTCGACCGGCTATGAGGATAAATGGTGTCGTGGAATAGACACAGCGGACCCGGGGGCAGTACCCGGCGGCTCCACCACAAGCCCGCGTCCTTTTCGAAGGGGTGCGCGGGCTTCTGACGGGGCCGAACCAGGATCGACGTGTGTTCAAAGACGATGTTTTCTTCCGGGCTGAGTAACCCGTTAAAGGCTCAAAACCAATAGGTGCTAACGATAACGAAGCACTCGCTCTTGCTGCCTAACCGATAAGCCTCACGGCCTAAGGTTAGACAAATAGAACGCGGTTCGGACCGAACCGGGCAACAGAATCGGATACCAGCGGCTGGGGACGAGCCGGGCAACAGAATCGTCCCACCTTTCCCTTTTCAGCTGTCGCCTCTCGCGTCGCCCCTGCGACCGCGTCTCATCAATGCGCGCCCCCGCATTGACCATGATCACCCAGCGCCTCGATCACCCGGCAATCGCCCGCGAGCCCGCCGCGGCAGCGGCCGACGATGCGGGTCAATTCATCGCGTAGCGCCGAAAGCTGTGCGATCTTCGCCTCGACCTGTTCCAGATGCGCGGACGCGATGCGGTCGGCGTCGGCGCAGTCGCGTTCGGGATGATCGGAGAGGTCGAGCAGCGAGCGGATTTCGTCGATCGTGAAGCCCAGTTCGCGCGAATGGCGTACGAAGCGCAGCCGCGCGCGATGCGCGTCGCCATAGCTGCGGTAATTGGCATCGGTCCGCGCCGGGGCGGGGAGGAGGCCGATCCGCTCGTAATAGCGGATGGTTTCGATGTTGGTGCCGGTGGCACGCGACAGTTCGCCGATCTTCATCGCTTGACCCTGTAGTTGCTACAGGGTGCATATAGGATGCCGACTCGAAGAACCAAGCGGCCGCCCGGCAATTCCTGCGGCGGCCGAGACGGAAGGAGATGCAGGCGATGGCCGATCAATGCTGCGCCGGAAAAAGCGGAGCGACCGCGCTGAACGACCCCAAGTGGCGGCGCATCCTGTGGATCGCGCTGCTGATCAACGGGGCGATGTTCCTCGTCGAAATCGTCGCGGGCGTCGCAGCCGATTCGCGCGCGCTGCAGGCCGATGCGCTCGATTTTCTGGGCGACAGCGCCAATTATGCGATCAGCCTGACGGTCGCCGGCATGGCGATCGCCTGGCGTGCACGCGCGGCGATGCTGAAGGCTGCGACGATGCTGGCGTTCGGGCTGTGGATATTGGGCTCGACGATCTGGGGCTTCATCGGCGGCAGCGCGCCGCACGCCGAAACGATGGGGATGATCGGCGTCGTCGCGCTCGCCGCCAATGTCGCGGTTGCGCTGATGCTCTATCGCTACCGGACCGGCGACGCCAATATGCGCTCGGTCTGGATATGCTCGCGCAACGATGCGGTCGGCAATCTGGCGGTGATGGCGGCGGCGCTCGGCGTGTTCGGCACCGGGCAGGGCTGGCCCGACCTTCTGGTGGCCGCGATCATGGCGCTGCTTGCTATATGGGGAAGCGCCGAAGTCTTCCGCCACGCGCGCCGCGATCTCACCGCCGCCTGACGCGCGCCGCCCTATAGGTGCCATTCGTATGCGCCGCGCGGAACCGAACTGGCGGCAAAGCATTTCCCCGCTTTGCCTTCGCCGGTCAGGAGCATATTGTGGCGCACAGGATGCGGATCAGGGGCGCCTTGCACTTCGGCCCGGCGCGTGCGTGCCGGCGGCCGCGCGCAGGATGGAGGCATGCGCGTGGCTGATCCCGCAGCGCCCGCGGCAGCCGGCGGCGCCTATGTGTTCAAGCCGCACGAACGCCCGATCATGCCGGGGTCACCCGCGTCGCCTGACCATCCCGTCGGGCGCAAGGTCGGTTATTTCGTCATTGGCCTGTATCTTGCGATCGTCGGCGGTTTCCAGAATGGCCTGCTCATCGCCAATCTGACGGTGCTGCAGGGGCATCTCGACCTGACGCCCGCAGATGCGGGCTGGGTCACCGTTTCCTATAATATGACCAATGCGTGCATGAGCATCCTGCTCTACAAGTCGCGCCAGCAGTTCGGCATTCAGCGTTTCGTGCGCGCGACGATGATCGCGCTCCTGATTGCCAATTTCGTCCAGCTTTTCGATGCCGGTTACCGCATGGAACTCATCGCGCGCGGCGTGTCGGGGATCGCCGCGAGCGGGCTGACGACGCTTGCTGCCTTCTACATGATGCAAGGCTTGCCGGCGAAGATGCGGATTGCGGGCTTCCTGCTCGGCATCGGGCTGGGACAGGTGGCGATTCCGCTCGCGCGCGCCATATCGCCGCTGTTGCTCGCCGACGGCGACATCGGCAATCTGTTCGTGCTGCAATTCGCGCTCTCGCTCGTCGCGGTCGGCGCGGTCAACATATTGCAGCTCCCGCCGGGCGAAACGATCCGTTCATTCGAAAAGCTCGACCTTATCACCTTTCCGATCCTGGCGGTCGGCGTCGGGCTGCTCTGCGCCTTTCTGGTGCAGGGGCGCATCATATGGTGGTCGACGCCGTGGCTCGGCGGCGCGCTGGCGGCGTCGGTGGTGCTGATCGGCACCGCCTTCCTGATCGAACATTACCGGCGAAATCCAATGCTCCACACGCGCTGGATCGGCAGTCGCAACCTCATTAAATTTGCGCTGACCGGCGCACTGGTCCGCGTGCTGACGTCCGAACAGAATTTCGGGGCGAGCGGGCTGCTGTCCGCCACCGGCCTCGTCAACGATCAGCTTGTCACCTATTATGCGGTGCTGTCGTTCGCGACGCTGATGGGGGCGGTGCTGTCGATCGCGCGGCTCGATCCGACCGACCTGCGGCGGCCGATCCTCGTCGCGCTTGCCGTCATCACCGTCGGCGCGTTCCTCGACACCCATTCGGGTCTGCGCACCGGGCCGGTGAACCTGTATTTCTCGCAAGGCGCGATCGCCTTTGCCGCGGTCTATGTGATGGGGCCGCTGCTGCTCGAAGGGCTGCTGCGCGCCATTTCGCGTGGCCCGGCCTATATGGTCAGCTTTCTTGCGGTGTTCAGCCTGTCGCAGACGATCGGCGGGCTTGCCGGGGTCGCGGCGTTATCGGCCTTTCACACGCTGCGCACCAAGGCGCATCTGATGACGCTGGGGCAAAGCCTGTCGACGACCAACCCCGAACTGGCGCAGGGGATCAACGCGATCGCGGCGAGTCTGACCGGCAGCATCGCCGACCCGGCGCTGCGCAGCGCGACCGCCGCGGGGCAGGTGGTGCGCGAGGCGGCGCGCGAAGCGACGATCCTGGCATTCAACGACGTGTTCGTCGTGATCGGCAGCCTGTCGGCGATCGCCTTCGTCGCGATGTTCGCGCGCTGGGTTTATGATCGACGCCGCGGAATCAATCCATTGGCACGGGAACTTGAAGTCTTGCAGAAACTGAGGGCGCAAAATCAATGAGCGACGACAAACAGGAAGGCGCGCCGCCCGCGCCCGAAACGCCGGCACCGGCTCCGACGCCGGACCCGATGCCGACCCCGGCACCGGCTGCTGCCGATCCGACCCCGGCGGAACGGCCCGCCGACGGGCCGGCCGATGGCTGGGCGCCGCCGCGTTCGCGCGGACGGATCATCCTGTTCGGCGCGATCATCCTCGTCGGCGCGCTCGCCATTCTCTACGCCTGGGGACTACCGCCCTTCCGCGCGAACAGCCAGACGACCGACAATGCCTATGTGCGCGGCCAGACGACGATCATCGCGCCGCAGGTGGGCGGCTATGTGACCGCGGTGCTGGTGCAGGATTTCCAGACTGTCGCGGCGGGGCAGGAACTGGTGCGGATCGACGACCGCATCTACCGCCAGCGCGTTGCGCAGGGCAGCGCCAATATTGCCGCGCAGACCGCCTCGCTCGACAATAGCGCGCAGAGCAGGCGCTCGGCCGAAGCGCAGGTGAAGGCGCAGGAGGCGGCGGTCGCCAACGCCCGCGCGCAGCTCGCCCGTGCCCAGGCCGATATGCGCCGCGTCAACGATCTGGTCGGCGAAGGATCGGTGTCGATCCGCGAACGTGACCAGACGCTCGCGGGGCTCCGCCAGGCCGAAGCGGCGGTGCGGCAGGCCGAGGCGCAGCGCGCGATCGCCGAGGAGCAGGTGCGATCGGTGAGCGTTGGGCGCGGCGGTCTGGAGGCCGGGGTAGCCAATGCAAAGGCGGCGCGCGGGCTGGCCGACATCGATCTTCAGAACACGATCGTTCGCGCCCCGCGCGCGGGCAAGCTGAGCGAAGTGTCGGTCCGCGTCGGCCAGCTCGTCAGCCCGGGCACCCAGCTCATGTATCTCGTGCCCGAGAAACATTGGGTGGTCGCCAATTTCAAGGAAGCGCAGACCGCGAACATCCGCGTCGGCCAGCGCGCGACGCTGCGCGTCGATGCGCTGGGCGGCGCCGAGCTGAAGGGGGTGGTCGAAAATATCGCCCCCGCGGCGGGCAGCGAGTTCAGCATCATCAAACCCGACACCGGATCGGGCAATTTCGTCAAGGTGCCGCAGCGGATCGCCGTGCGGATCCGCATCGATCCGAAGCAGAAGCTTGCCGAGCGGCTCGGCCCCGGCATGTCGGTGGTGGCGACGGTTCATACCGGACGCGGCGAATGAGGCCGCTCCCCTTGCCGCTTGCCGGTCTGGCGCTGGCATTGGCGGGCTGCGCGCCCGCGCTGACGCCGCCGCCCGCCGCGAGCGCGGTTGCGCCGCCCGCCGACTGGCGCACTGCGCTGTCGACGGACGGTGCGGCGATCGACGGCCGCTGGTGGTCGGCATTCGGCGACCCGCGGCTGACCGCGCTGGTCGAACAGGCGCGCGCGAACAACAGCGACCTTGCCATCGCGGCCGCGCGCGTTGCCGAAGCGCGGGCGCAGGAGCGCGTCGCACGGTCGCTGCTGTTGCCGAACCTGTCGCTGAGCGGGCAGGGGGCCGAGGCGCGCAGCGTCAACGCCTTCGGCCAGCCGACCGAAAGCTTCGCCGCGCAGCCGGTGTTCCAGGCGAGCTACGAGATCGACCTGTTCGGCCGCAATGCCGCGACGCGCGAGGCGGCGCGGGCCAATGCGGCGGCGGTTGCGGCGGCGCGCGAGGCGGCGACGCTGTCGGTCAGTGCGGCGGCGGCGAGCGGCTATATCACGCTGCTCGCGCTCGACGCGCGGCGGCAGTTGCTCGCCGAGACGCTGACCTCGCGGTCGGAGGCGCTACGGCTCGCGCGCAGCCGCGCCGAGGCCGGCTATACCTCGCAGCTCGAACTGCGACAGGCCGAGGCCGAATATCAGGCGACGGCGCAGCAGATCCCGGCGATCGAGGCGGCAATCGCGCGGCAGGAAAACGGCCTGTCGCTGCTCGTCGGCGATACGCCGCATGCAATCGCGCGCGGCGAAGGTTTTGCCGCGCTCGCGGTGCCGCCGGTGCCTGCGGTGCTGCCGTCTGAACTGGTGCGGCGGCGGCCCGACATCGCGCAGACCGAATATGCGCTGGCGGCGACCGACGCCAATCTGCGTGCCGCGCGGGCACAATTCCTGCCGCAAGTCCGGTTGGCGGCGTCGGCCGGGGCGGTAATTTCGTCGGCTTTGGGCGATCCGATCAGCATATGGTCGGTCGGCGGCAGTATATTGGCGCCGATCTTTTCGGGCGGGCGACTGCAAGGCCAGTTCGACGCCGCGACGGCGCAGCGCGATCAGGCGGCTTTCGCCTATCGCAAGACGGTTCTCACCGCCTTTCGCGAGGTGGCGGACCAAATGGCGGTGATCGACCGGTTCAACGCGCAGGAACAAGCGCTGATGGCGCAGCGCGCGGCGGTGGCCGATGCGCTGCGGCACGCGACCAACCGCTATCGCGCGGGCTATTCGCCCTATCTGGAACAGCTCGACGCGCAGCGGTCGCTGCTCGGCGTCGATCTCGCGCTGATCCAGCTCCGCGCCGACCGCCTGAACGCATATGTCGCCCTCTATCAGGCGCTCGGCGGCGGCGCCCCGGCGGTTTAATCGCCAGCGAGGATCTTCTCGATCCCCGATGCCACCGCCGGGTGATAGGTGGCGCGCGAGCGGGCGAACAGGTCGCGCGCGATCGTATCGCCCCACGCGCCCTGACGCTTGAGCCCGGTATAGAGCGGCCGGATCAGCAGGCCGCGCCCGACGGTGCCCGCGAACTGGCGCAGCGACGGCAGCGCGGGTTCGTAGCGGTTGGCAATGGCAAGCTCGAGCCAGGCCGAGCGGACATAGGCGTTGGTCGACGCCGACAGACCCAGCGTTTCGTCGAGTTCCTTGAGCCGCGCCGCGCTCTGCGCCCGCGGGATGCCGTTCAGGAAACGCAGCCATTGCTGCGTCGTCCATCCTTCGGGCGCGATGGCGCGCGCCGGACCGCCGGCGTTGAAGGCGGCAAGCTTGGCATCGACCGCGGCCAGCGTCGCGCTCTTGTGGTGCACCGCATTGTCGGGCAGGCCCGCGGCATAGGACCAGCGGTCGAGTTGCAGCGACAGTTCGAGCGCCGGGTCGCCCTTCAGCAGATTTTCGCGCAGATCGGTCAGGAAACCCGCGGTCGTCTGTGGCTGAAAGGCATGGCGGTTGAAATAGGATTTGAGATAGGCGTCCCAGCGCGCGCGGCCGACCGTCGTTTCGATCATGCGCAGGAAGTTGGATCCCTTGGTATAATCGAGCGTGCCGTCGCCGGGTGCACCGTGCAGCCGGGTCTTGGCGCCGGTCTGGCCGCCATTGGCGTCGATGTCGCGCATCATATTGTCCCAGTCGAGATCGGCATACATCGCCGCGCGCTCCTTGCCGTAGAGCGCCTCCATGATCCGGTTCTCGAAATAGGTAGTGAAGCCTTCGTTGAGCCAACTGTCGGACCAGGTCGCATTGGTGACGAGGTTGCCCGACCAGCTATGCGCTAGTTCGTGCGCGACGACGTCGGTGTTCGACCGGTCGCCGGTGATGATCGTCGGCGTGAGAAAGGTCAGCATCGGGTTTTCCATGCCGCCATAGGGAAAGGAGGGCGGCAAAACGAGCATGTCGTAGCGGCCCCAGCGATAAGGGCCATAGAGCGCTGACGCGGCGTCGATCATCTTTTCGACGTCGCCGAATTCGCGCGCTGCGGCGTCGAGCATCGTCGCTTCGGTCCACACGCCCGAACGCGGGCCGAGCGACCGGAATTTCAGGTCGCCGACCGCGAAGGCAATCAGATAGGGCGGCACCGGCTTGTCCATGCGAAAGCGAAAACGACGACGACCGTCGGGCAGCGCTTCGCCCTTGTCGCCGCTCAGCTTCTCGCCGCTCATCACCGCGACGAGATCGCCCGGAACGGTCAGCGTCGCATCCCATGTCTGACGGATACCGGGGCTGTCCTGCGTCGGAATCCAGCTCCTGTTGAGGATCGCCTGGCCTTGGCTGAACAGATAGGGCTTGGTCTTTCCCGCAGTCATTTCGGGCGGCAGCCATTGTAGCGCATTGGCTCCCGGCCGGCTGCGATAGGTCAGGACGATGCGCTGCGCGCCGCCGAGTTCGACCGTCAGCGCCGAACCGAGTTCGGGATCGGTATCGCCGACAGCCCATTTGAGCGGTTTGCCATTGGCGTCGGTGACCGAAGAAATCGCCAGATTGTCGATGTCGAGGACGATCGACTGCGCATCCTTGGCGGCGAGCAGATCGAGCGTCGCGGTGCCGCCCAGTGTGCGGGTCGCGAAATCGACATCGAGGTTCAGCGACACATGGGTGACGCGGGCGACCTCGGGATCGGCGTGGGTCCATACGTCCTTCGCCTCGGGCGTCGTCAATATGGGGGCAGGGGCGGTCGCCGTCTGTGCGGCGAGGGGCGAGGCGCCGGCGAGCAGCGCGGCGGCGAGCAGGATCATACGCATGGGAAGGCGGCGTAGGCGGCGACGCACGAAACTGCAACCGGCTGGTGGCACGAAGCAATCCTGGCGAACGCGAAATTGGCGGTGGCGATTGCGGCCGATCGGGCGCAAGGTGCGCGCCACCCCCGACGCGGGCGCTTCCCGCGCGGGATGTCGATGATTTCAAATGATGGATTTTGCCAATGACCCGATATCGCCCGATTTCGTTCACCGCGGCCGTGCTCGCCGGCGCCGCTCTTCTTGCTCCTCCCGCGTTCGCCGAAGAGGGCATGTGGACCTTTGACGCCTTTCCGGCGCAGCAGGTGAAACAGACCTACGGTTGGGCGCCGGATCAGGCGTGGCTGGGCAAGGTGCAGGCGGCGGCGGTGCGTTTGACCGGCGGCTGTTCGGCAAGCTTCGTATCGGCCGAGGGGCTGATCCTGACCAACCACCATTGCGTCGCAAGCTGCCTGTTCGACAATTCGAAGGCGGGCGCCGACTATCTCAACGACGGGTATGTCGCCGACCGCCGCGACATGGAGCTCAAATGCCCCGGTCAGCAGGCCGAGGTCGTCACCAGCATCGGCGACGTGACCGGGGCCATCAAGGCGGCGATGGGGTCGCTTGCCGGCGAAGCGCTGACCAAGGCGCGCGATGCGAAGATTGCCGAAATCGAAAAGAGCGGTTGTTCCGACACCGACAAGACGCGCTGTCAGGTCGTCACCCTGTTCGGCGGCGGTCAATACAAGCTCTACAAATATCGCAAATATTCCGATGTGCGGCTGGCATGGGCGCCCGAGGATCGCGCCGCGACCTTTGGCGGCGATCCCGACAATTTCAACTTCCCGCGCTATTCGCTCGATGCAAGCTTCCTGCGCGCGTACGAGAATGGCAAGCCGGTCGTGACGCCCGCACACCTGCAATGGAACCCGCGCGCGCCGCGTGAGGGCGAAATGACCTTCGTTGTCGGCAACCCCGGTTCGACCAGCCGACTCTACACGACCAGCCAGCTTGCCTTCGAGCGCGAACTGCGCCTGCCGATCACGGTGACGACCTATTCCGAACTGCGCGGCCGCCTGCTGCGCGCGATGGAGGAAAGCAAGGATCATGAGCGCGAAGGGCTCGATCTGCTCAACGGGCTCGAAAACAGCCTGAAAGTCTATATCGGCCGCCAGAAGGCGCTGAACGACCCGGCCTTCACCGCGACACTGGTCGCCAAGGAGGACGAACTCAAGGAGAAGAGCGCGGGGAATGCCGCGATCGGCGATCCCTGGGCGTCGGTCGACAAGGCGGTCGGCGCCTATCGCTCGCTCTATTTGCCGGCGCGCTTCACCAATCCGATGAGCGATCTTTATGGCTATGCCGAAACGCTCGTCTATGCGGCGCAGGAGCGCTCGAAGCCCAATGGCGAGCGCCTGCCCGGCTACACCGACAGCGCGCTGCCGCTGACCAAGAAGAGCCTGCTCGATGCGAAGCCGGTCTATCCCTGGCTCGACGAGCTGACGCTCGAATGGAGCCTGTCGAAGGCGCGTGAATATCTGGGTGCCGACGATCCGGACACCAAATTGCTGCTCGGTCAGGAAAGCCCCGAGCAGCTTGCCAAGCGGCTGGTCGAAGGATCGAAGCTCGCCGATCCCGCCTATCGCCAGATATTGTGGGATGGCGGGCTTGCCGCGATCGAAGCCAGCGATGATCCGATGATCCGCTTTGCGCTGCGCCTCGCGCCGCGCCAGCGCGCGCTAAAAAACGCGGTCGACGAGGCCTATGGCGGTCCGCTCGCGGTCGCCGGCGGCAAGATCGCCGACGCGCGCTTCGCCGCCTATGGCGACACGCTCTATCCCGACGCGACCTTCACGCTGCGCATTTCCTATGGGCAGGTGAAGGGCTGGATGGAGCGCGGCAATGCGGTGCCGATCGCAACCACGATGGGTGGCACCTTCGACCGCGCGACGGGCAACCCGCCGTTCGACCTCGCCCCGGCTTTTGCGGCGAAAAAGGCGGCCATCGATCCGGCGGTCACCTATGACTTCGTGACGACCAATGACATCATCGGCGGCAATTCGGGCTCGCCGGTGATCGACAAGGCCGGTACCGTCATCGGCGCCGCGTTCGACGGCAATATCCACTCGCTCGGCGGCAATTACGGTTATGATGGCACGCTCAACCGTACCGTCGTCGTTTCGACCGCTGCGGTGCAGGAAGCGCTCGAAACCATCTATCCCGCGCCGGCGCTGGTGAAGGAGCTTGCGGGCAAATAGCCGCCCCGGCGTCCCGGTGCAGGGGATGCCGGCGATTGCGGCGGGCAACGGACTGTGGACCGTCGCCCGCCGCATCACACGCTCGTCCATGGCCGGGCTGCGGTTTGCCTGTCGCTATTTCTTTTGAGCAAGGCATTGGGCGAGCGCGTCGCGCGCCTTCAATCCATCATGCCACTGGCCGGAGAAGATGGTCTTGCCATTGTCGGCCAGGCTGTAATCCTGGACATCCTCGATCGCGCCCACCAGAATGGCCCCGCTCGGCACGGCGAAACTCACCATGCCCATTGTTTTGCTCCGGAGACCGACTTTGGAGATCAGAGCCGTTACGGTTTGGATTTCCCCGGACTGCGTCAGCGAAAACGCCCTCGACTGGGATTTGTCCGGCGCCGGGATGCTGTAACCCATATACTGGATGACGGCGGGACCGTTCCTGCCTTCAAGGGCCGACATGATCACGGCGCCGGCAGGTGTCCAATAGCTGACGGTGCAATCCTTATCCGCTTTCCCTTTTTCGGTGGCACGCTGTGAACTGGAAGCTGGTTCGGGCGACCATCCGGCGAAGGGTTCCTCGCCAGGCAGAAACCACAGGCCTTCCTGAAGCTGACGATATCGTTGACCTATCAGTTTGCGTTGCTCTGAATTGGCGGCTTCAACCTCCGCCCCATGCTTGGCGAATGCCGCCCATTCTTCAGGCGAATAATATCGCATCGCCGCCGCGCCTTGGTTGCCGTCTGACCCCCATTCGCACCAATATTCGACGATGTTGCCGGTTTGATCATAGACTTCACTGATGGTGTATTCGTTGGACCTTCCGGCGCATAGATGCTCGGCATGAGCGGTTTGCGGCCAACAGGCAAAAGCCAGGAGCATCAGGAAAGCCTGCGCCGGCCCCTTGTTTCGGAACGTGGTTGAACATTGCATGGAGATTTCCGCTTGCAAACAGAATGACGGCGCGGGGCATCGTGGCCTTGGCCTCTGCACCATAGATATGTCGTCTACTGCCATAGGATCGGACCGGGCAACATCGTCCGAATGTACTGGTGCATGCGTCCCGACCTGTTCTGCCCGCGCACGACTATATTGGCCGAAGGCCGACGGGAAACGGCGCGGAGTGGCGTGCCCTTAAGGGGCCATCCCGGATTGCTGCCGATTTCTTGATGTGTTAGCGTCCGCGCTCGTGGTGTAATTTCCGGTGTAGGCGATGGTGTATTCCGGGGTGGGGCATGCCCCACCCCGGAATGCGGCGTCGCTGGTGGCCACCGGGTTCATCGTTATGGTGGAGTTTGCACACTTCAACCGTGACGAAGAGGAGTTCC
>NZ_BCZQ01000019.1 GCF_001598815.1 Sphingopyxis terrae subsp. terrae NBRC 15098
CCCCTACGATCG
Organism: Sphingopyxis terrae subsp. terrae NBRC 15098; assembly: GCF_001598815.1. Classification (GTDB taxonomy): domain Bacteria; phylum Pseudomonadota; class Alphaproteobacteria; order Sphingomonadales; family Sphingomonadaceae; genus Sphingopyxis; species Sphingopyxis terrae. Next base: position 13 of record NZ_BCZQ01000019.1, read on the forward strand.
CAATGCTCCCGGCAAACTTCTGCGTCCGCAGCATGATCGCCGCCTGCGCACCCCCGTGGCCACCGCCAACTATCAATACGTCGAAGTTCATGGCGGCCTTAGCGCGGCATCGTCGCCACGCGTTCCCGGAACTGGCGGCGACCATAAGCGATCAGCGCAGCGGTGATCGGCGCCACGACGAGCGCGGTGATCGCGATCGACACGTTGAGCTGGCTTTCGTCGCGGATCAGATAATCGCTCATGAAAGCGGGCACGATCGGTCCGAGCGCGGTGCCCAAAATGCCGGTGGTCAGGAGAAACACCGCACCCAGTTGCGCGCGCAGATTGTGCGGCGCGATCATCTGGATCGCCGCCGGGATCAGCACCGGGTTGAAGCCGCCGAGGAACTTGATCGGCCATACCATTACCGCCATCCACGTCGCATTCGGCATGATCGGCATCAAGGCGCCGAAGACACCGAGCCCGATCGCGCCGATCATTGCGAGGAAAAGACAGGCATCGGCGCGGCCCTGCTTGATCAGCCTGCTGGTGTACCAGCCCGCGAATATCATACCCGCCGGGCCGGCGGTCAGCGACGCGAGCCCGTTGACCCGGCCCGCTTCGTCCGGGTGCCAGCCGTACATGCGGATGAACAGTTCGGGATACCAGGCATCGAGATAGCTGAGGATCGAGAGGAAACCGGCGCCGATGAACAGCGCCAGCGACATACGCGGCCATTCGCCGAAGAACCGGGCGATCGCGGAAAGCGAAAAAGACGCCTTTTCCTCGGCCTCGGCTGGCCGCTTGCGAACGGGCTCCTTGAGCGTCGCGACCCACAGTGCGACCACGATGCCCGGAGGTCCGACGACCAGGAATACCGCGTGCCACGAGCGGAATGTGCCGAGCAGCGGCACCTCGACATAGGGGGTGACGGCGAGCGCGCTGACGACCATGCCGCCGATGATCAGCGCAAGGCCCGCGCCGATGAAGATGCCGAGCGAGTAGATGCTCATCGCGCGCGGCAGGCGCGAATCATCGAAGCGGTCGCGCAGCATCGAATAGGCCGACGGCGAGAGCGTCGCCTCCCCCACCCCGACCATGATGCGCGTCGCCATGAGCTGGGGAAAGGTGCGTGCGAAGGCGCAGGCACCCGTGGCCATCGTCCACACCGCGATTCCCGAGGCGATGACCCATTTGCGCGGATAGCGATCCGCCGCCCAGCCCATCGGCAACGCCATCACGGTATAGAAGAGCGCGAAGGCCCCCCCCGGTCAGCATGGCAAACTGCGTGTCGGTGATGCCGAGGTCGGCCTTGATCGGCCCAACCATCAGCGTCAGGATCTGACGATCCAGAAAGGACAGCGTGTAGGCGACCATCAGGACGATGGCGGTATACCAACCATATCGATAGTCGCCGTCAGCGGGCGCTTGATCCTCGGCCTTCATCATTCCACTCCCGCTAAAAATCCGTTGTTCTGAATTCACCCGCCACGATCATGGTGTCCCGAGATCGAGGCAGACATATTTGAGTTCGACATAATCCTCGATCCCGTGGCGCGACCCTTCGCGCCCCAAGCCCGATGCCTTGACCCCGCCAAAAGGCGCAAGCTCTGTGGAAATCAAGCCGGTATTGACGCCGACGATTCCCGCCTCGATCCGCTCCGCGATGCGCCAGGCGCGGCCGAGGTCGCGCGTATAGAGATAGGAGGCGAGCCCATATTCGGACCGGTTCGCGAGCGCGACGACTTCGTCTTCGGTCGCAAAGCGGACGACGGGCGCGAGCGGTCCGAACGCCTCCTCCTCCAGCGCGAGCATCCCGTCACGCATGCCGGCAAGGACGGTGGGCCGGAAGAAGCGCCCGCCGCGCGCGTCGCGCGTTCCGCCCGCGGCAATGCGCGCGCCTTTTGCGACCGCGTCGGCGATCAGGCGCTCGATCTTGTCGACCGCCTTGTCTTCGATCAGCGGGCCGATCTCGACGTCTGGATCGCAGCCCGGGCCAACACGCAGCGCCGTGACAGCGGCGACGAAGCGGTCGAGAAAGGCATCGTGCACGGCGTCCTGAACATAGATGCGATTGGCGCAGACACAGGTCTGTCCTGCGTTGCGGAACTTGCTGTCGATCGCGCCGCGAACCGCGGCGTCGATGTCGGCATCGTCCATCACGATGAAGGGTGCGTTGCCGCCAAGCTCGAGGCTCAGCTTCTTGATCGTCGGCGCCGACTGGGCATACAGCGCCGCGCCGACCGGCGTCGAGCCGGTGAAGCTGAGCTTGCGGACGACCGGGTTCGCGCATAGTTCGCCGCCGATCGCGACGGCATCCCGTCCCGTCACAACATTGAGCGCGCCAGCCGGAATCCCCGCCTCTTCGGCCAGCGCCGCAAGGGCAAGCGCCGTCAAGGGCGTCTGCTGCGCGGGCTTGACGACGACGGTGCAACCCACGGCAAGCGCCGGGCCGATCTTGCGCGTGATCATCGCGGCGGGAAAATTCCACGGGGTAATCGCGGCGACGACACCGATCGGTTGGCGCAGCACCATGATGCGGCTGCCCGGTCGCGGGCCGTCGTTGACCTCGCCATAAACGCGCTTGGCCTCTTCGCCGAACCATTCGATGAAGGCGGCGGCATAGGCGATCTCGCTTCGCGCCTCGGCGCGTGGCTTGCCCTGTTCGGCGGTCAACAGGTCGGCGAGCGCGTCGCGTTCATCCATGATCGCGTCGTGAAAGCGGCGCAGCAGCGCGGCGCGATCTTTGCCGGTGCGCGCGGACCATGCCGGCAGCGCCGCCTCGGCCGCGGCGATCGCGCGGCGCGTTTCGGCAACGCAGAAATCGGGAACCTGTCCGATCACCGCACCGCTCGCGGGATCGCTGACCGGAAGCCACGCTTCGCCGGTCACCCATTCGCCGCCGATCGGACAGGCTTCGCGCCGCAACCGGTTCATTACTGCGCGACGCCGAGCCGCATGATCTTGTGATCACCCGTCGCGAGCGCGACATTCTTGGTTTCCATATAGAAATCGAAGCTCCAGTCGCCGCCATCGCGCCCGATGCCGCTGGCCTTCACGCCGCCGAACGGGGTCGGCAGGTGGCGGACATTTTCGCTGTTGACCCAGATCATACCGGCTTCGAGACGGTCGGAGACGCGCAGCGCGCGGCCGAGGTCGCGCGTCCAGACATAGCCCGCAAGGCCATAGTCAACGGCATTGGCCTTGGCGATCGCATCCTCTTCGTCGTCGAAGACGATGGCAGTGAGCACCGGACCGAAAATCTCTTCCTGCGCGATCCGCATTGAGATGTCGGCGCCGGTGTAGAGGGTCGGCGCATAAAAATAGCCCTGCCCGCCAGCCGGCGCGCCGCCGACCGCGACGGTCGCGCCCTCGCCGCTGGCGACGGCGGCATAGCTCGAAACCTTCTCGAGATGGCGCTGGTGGATCAGCGGACCGACTTCGGTCGCGGCGTCGAAGGGATCACCGACCTTGAGCTGCTTCACGCGCTCGATCAGCTTCGCGATGAAGGTGTCGTGGATCGAGCGCTGGACAAGAACCCGCGACGACGAGGTGCAGCGCTGACCGTTGAGCGAATAGATCATGAAGACCACGGCATCGAGCGCGCGATCGAGATCGGCGTCGTCGAAAACGATCACCGGGTTCTTGCCGCCGAGTTCGAAATGCACCCGCTTCAGCGTTTCCGAACCCTGGCGCATGATCGCGCTGCCGGTCTTGCTTTCGCCGACGAAGGCGACCGCCTTGATGTCGGGATGTTCAGTCAGCCGCCGCCCGGTCGTTTCGCCCAGCCCGTTGACCGCATTGAACACCCCGGCGGGAAGCCCCGCCTCATGCGCGATTTCGACGAGCAGCCGTGCCGAGTAGGGTGACCATTCGGCGGGTTTGTGGACGACGGTGCAGCCCGCCGCGAGCGCCGGCGCGATCTTCCACGTCGAGAGCATGAAGGGCGTGTTCCACGGCGTGATGACGGCGACGGGACCGATCGGAGAGCGGGTCGTGTAGTTGAGATGCCCCGCGGTCGGCAGCGCCTGCCCATCGGCTGCCCCCGGCGCGCGATCGGCAAAGAAGCGGAAATTTTCGGCACCGCGCAGCGCCGCCTTCGACATGAAGCGCCACGTCTGCCCCGCATCGAGACATTCAACGGCGGCGATTTCCTCAGCCCGCGCCTCAATCAGATCGGCGACCTTGTGGAGAAGGGCCTTGCGCTCGTTTCCCGGGGTGCGCGACCATTGATCGAACGCCGACGTTGCCGCGGCCACCGCCTGGTCGAGCTCCCCCTCGGTCGCGTCGCGTGCCTCGCCGAGCGATTCGCCGGTCGAGGGATCGAAGACGGGAAACAGGCTGCCCGTCCCGTCGACCGATTGCCCGTCGATATAGTGGCCAAGCGGGCGATCGCGGAACGGAGCGGTCGCCCCAAGGGCCAGTTCGCGGCGGGTCGAAGGCATGAAATTCTCCAGCGAAATTGATTATCGTGTTAAATATATAGCGCGATTGAAGCGCAGGTCAAACGACTTGTTCGATCATCTTTTCGAGCTCGCCGGGTTGACATTTATCGTGTTAAGTATCATCGGGGAGCCAGTCAAACACGGGAAGAATGGCATGTTCGCAGGCACCGCCTATGGCACGGCGCTCAATGATCGCAGGCAGGTTGCGGCGCTCGATCCGGCGTTCCGCGCTGCGCCCTATAAAGCGCCGCCCCAGGCCCCCGTCCTTTACATCAAACCCGGCCATTGCGTCGTTGCCGGGGGCGCGGTCGTCGCCCTGCCTGCAGGCTGCGACGCGCTCGGCATTGCGGCGACGGTGGCGCTGCAATGGACGGTGACCGGTCCGACGGCGGTGCGGCTGGCGATCGACGTGTCGATCCCGCACGACAATTTCTATCGCCCCGCGGTCGCCGAACTGGCGCGCGACGGCTTCCTTCCCGTCGGCGCGGCGATCCGCCGGCCCGCCGACCTCGACGCGCTGGAGATCGTGACCGAGATCGACGGTGAGACCGTGCATCGCTGGAGCTTGTCGAACCTGGTTCGCAACGTGCCCACGCTGATTGCCGACGTCGCCGCCTTCATGACGCCGATGCCGGGCGACATGCTGTTGGTCGGCACCGCCTTCGACCGTCCGACCGCCGGGGCGGGACGTCGCATCCGCGTTTCGGCACGGGGGTTTCCTGCGCTCGAAGCCCGCATCGCAGCTGCGGGAGACGGCGCATGAAACATGTCCGTCTGGTCCATGCCGGCCGCGAGCAATGGGGCGTGTTGAGCGCCGACGGCGCTTCGGTGCGCCTCGCGTCGGGGCATGATGTCGCGTTCGACGAGGCTGTGTTGTTGCCGCCGGTGACGCCCGGCGCGCGAATTTTTGCTCTGGGCCTGAATTACGCCGATCATTCGGCCGAGCTGGGCTTCAAGGCGCCCGACAAGCCGCTCGTCTTCCTGAAAGGGCCGAACAGCCTTGTTGCGCACGGCGGGACGGCGTGGCGTCCGCGCGATGCCGAACAGATGCATCCCGAATGCGAACTGGTGGCGGTGATCGGGCAGACCGCGCGCAATGTCGCCGAGGACGACGCGCTGGCGCATGTCGGCGGCTATACGGTCGCCTGCGACTATGCGGTGCGCGAATATCTGGAGAATTATTACCGCCCCAATTTGCGCGTGAAGAATCGCGATGCGCTGACCCCGCTCGGGCCGTGGGTGGTCGATGCGGCAGACGTGGGTGACCCGCAGGCGCTGCGTCTTTCGACCACCATCAACGGCGCCGAGGTCCAGTCGGGTTCGACCGCCGACATGGTGTTTCCGATCGCGCGGCTGATCGCCTATCTGTCGGCGATCATGACGCTGGAGCCGGGCGACATGATCCTGACCGGCACCCCGCATGGTGTCGCCTTCGTCAACGATGGCGACGCCGTGGTGTGCGAAGTCGAGGGGGTCGGACGGCTCGCCCACCGGGTGGAGCTTGCGCCATGAGCCTGTACCAGCTTTCCAAGCTCCTGTTCGAGCTAAACCGCGACACGGCGCTGCAGGCCGAATTCACCGCCGACGCGAAAGCCGTGACCACGCGCTACGATCTTAGCGACGAGGAACGCGGGGCGGTGATCGACGGCGATGTCGGCCTGCTCTACGTGCTCGGCGTCAACGGCCAGATCCTGATGCATTTCGCGGCCTTCCGGCAGATCGCCTGGGCCGATTACCTCCAGCGCATGCGCGACGGCGTGCGCATCCACGGCCCCGTGCGCGCGGGCATTTATGCGATGACCACGGGCCTCGACGAAAAGGTGGCGGGCGTATGACGCTGGTCTTTACCGGAATCTGCAGCCACGGCCCCGGCATCACCGGACGCGCCGACCTCGCCCCGCCCGAGCTGCGCGACCCCTTCTTCGCCGCCTATCGCGCGATGCGCGACGCGCTGCATGCGGCGCGTCCCGACGCGGTAATCATCGTCGCGGCCGAACATTTCGCCAATTTCTTCATGAACAATATGCCGAGCTTCGCGATCGGCATGGCCGACGGCTATGAAGGACCGATCGAGGATCCCGACTGGCTGCGCATCCCGCACCGCCGCGTCCGCGGCGATGCCGCACTGTCGCAGGCGATCATCGCCGAGGTGCAGCAGAGCGTCGACGTCGCCTATGCCGAGGAATGGAAATTCGACCATGGGATCATGGTGCCGCTGAGTTTCCTCGATCCCGACAACAAGCTGACGGTGATTCCGGCCAACATCAATTGTCAGGGACCGCCGCTGGCGCCGCTCCACCGTGCCTGGGCCTTCGGCGAAGCGCTGCGCCGCGCCGCGGACGCCGTGCCGCAGCGGATCGCGCTGATCGCGACGGGGGGCATCTCGCACTGGCCCGCGACCCCCGACAGCGGCCGGATCAACGAAGAATGGGACCGCGAATTCCTGCGCCGCTGGGCGGCAGGCGACAAGGCGGCGCTGCTCGATTACACCGATGCCGGCACCTATGCCGAAGCCGGCCAGGGCGGGTTCGAGATCCGCACGCTGATTGCCGCCGCCGCCGCAGCGCGCGGCCCCGGCACGGTGCATTTCTTTACCCCAATCCCGATCTTCAGCACCGGCTGCTTCGTCGCGACGGCAGAGATCGCCTGATGGCGCACGCGACCATCGAGTGGACCGCCAACCTGCAGGGCGAATTCGATCTGCCCGCCTTGCTGGCGCTGATCGCGGCGGAAATGCGCGAGCGGTCGGGCGGCGTCTTTCCCGTCGGCGGTATTCGCGTCCGCGCACGACGGGTCGACGATTATGTGATCGCCGACGGCACCAATCCGGCCGATGCCTTCATCAATATCGACGTCAAAATGGGTGCGGGACGCGACGCGGCCTTTGTGCAGCGCTTTTTCACCCAGATGTTCGACGCCGTAAAGACGCATCTCGGCGACCTCTTCGATCGCCGCCCGCTCGCGCTGTCGCTCTATATCGACGAAGCCGAGGGGTGGAAGCACAACAGCATCCATCGGCGGCTAGCCGCCAACAACCGGAACTGATCATGCCTCTCGACACCCCTCAGATCGCGGCGCTCGCCGCCGAACTCGACCGCGCAGAACGCGACCGGACGCAATTGTCCCAGCTTTCGATCCGCCACCCCGACATGACGATCGAGGACGCCTACGCCGTCCAGCGGGCGTGGACCGCGCGCAAGATCGCCGACGGCCGCAAGCCGATCGGCCACAAGATCGGCCTGACCAGCCGCGCTATGCAGCGGTCGTCGAACATCGATGAGCCCGACTATGGCTTGCTGCTCGACGACATGCTGTTTCCCGACGGGCGCGACATTCCGGTCGAACGCTTCATCGTTCCGCGCGTCGAGGTCGAACTGGCCTTTCGGCTCAAGCATCGTTTGTCTGGCCCCGACTGCACGCTTTTCGACGTGCTCGACGCCACCGATTATATCGTTCCGGCGATCGAGATCATCGACGCACGGATCGAACAGGTCGACAAGGCGACCGGAACGACGCGCAAGGTGTTCGATACGATTTCGGACAATGCCGCCAACGCTGGCCTTGTTCTTGGCGGGCGCCCGGTGCGTCCGATGGACGTCGATCTGCGCTGGGTATCGGCGCTGATCTTTCGCAACGGGGCGATCGAGGATTCGGGCGTTGCCGCCGCGGTGCTCGGCCATCCGGCGCACGGTCCCGCGTGGCTCGCCAACAAGCTGCATCCTTATGGCGAGACGCTGGAGCCCGGCGAGATCATCCTCGGCGGCAGCTTCACCGCCCCCGTCCCGGCGCGTGCGGGCGACAGCTTCCACGTCGACTTCGGCCCGCTGGGCACCATTTCGGTGCGCTTCGCATGAGCGACTTCACGCAATGGATCGCCGCGCGCGACGCACAGGGCGGCCGCGCGATGCTGGGCCTGTGGCAAGCGCTCGCGACGCCTTACACCGCCGAGATTTGTGCGCGTGCCGGTTTCGACTGGCTGCTGTTCGACGGCGAACATGCGCCGAACACCGCGCAGACGATGCTCGCGCAGTTACAGGCGGTCGCACCCTTCCCTGTCCACCCCATCGCGCGCGTCCCTGTCGGCGATCCGGTCCAGATCAAACAATATCTCGATCTCGGCTTTCCGACCCTGCTCGTGCCGATGGTCGACAGCGCCGAACAGGCGCGCGCAGTCGTCGCCGCGTCGCGCTTCCCGCCGGTCGGCGTCCGCGGCGTCGCGAGCGCGACGAGCCGCGCGTCGGGCTTCGGCGCCGATGCCGACTATCTGAAGCGCGCGGGCGACCGTGTCGGCATCATCGCGCAGATCGAAAGCGCGGCAGCGCTCGAACAGGTCGATGCGATCGCCGCCGTGGAGGGCATCGACGGGCTTTTCGTCGGCCCGGCCGACCTTGCCGCCTCGCTCGGCCATCTCGGCAACCCGCGCCACCCCGACGTGCAGGCGGCGATCGAAACCGCACGGCAAGCGATCGCTCGCGCCGGCAAGCCCGCAGGCATCTTCGCGCTCGATGCCGAGGATGCGCGCGCGCGCGCCAAACAGGGTTTCGCTTTCATATCGATCGGGACCGACATCGGCCTGATAGCGCGCGGCGCTTCGGCTTTGCTCGCCAGTTGCGCCGACTGACCTTCACGGATTTTCAGGAATCATCGACATGCCCGACCAGCCCTTTCATCTTCTTATCAACGGCCGCGCGGTGGAAGCCGCCACCAGCTTCGGCGTGATCGATCCCGCGACGGGCAGCCAATTCGCCGCCTGTCCGCTCGCATCGATCGAACAGCTCGACGCCGCTGTCGCCGCCGCGCGCGCAGCCTTCGCGGGCTGGGCGGCGACCCCGGTCGATGACCGCGCGGAGCGGCTTCTCGCGATCGCCGACGCAATCGAAGCCGAACAGAACGACCTCGCCGCACTGCTGTCGCGCGAACAGGGCAAGCCGCTCAAATCGGCGCTCGGGGAAATCGGGGGTGCGCTCTACTGGATCCGCGCCACCGCGGCGCTGCGCCCGCCTGTCGAGCGAATCGACAAGGGCGACGGTCCGATCGTCGAAATTCGTCGCCGCCCGCTGGGCGTCGTCGGATCGATCACGCCGTGGAATTTCCCCGTCATGATCGCGATCTGGCACATTATCCCGGCGCTGCTCGCGGGCAACAGCGTGGTCATCAAGCCATCGCCGAACACGCCGCTGACCACGCTGCGCCTGGCGGAGATCGCGAGCGCGCATCTGCCCGCGGGCGTGTTCAATGCGGTGACCGGCGATGTCGAAATCGGCAGCGCGATGGCGCGCCATCCGGGGATCGACAAGATCGTCTTCACCGGATCGACGCCGACGGGCCGCGCCATCATGCGCGACGGCGCGGCGAACCTGAAGCGGCTGACGCTGGAGCTCGGCGGCAACGACGCCGCGATCGTGCTGGCCGATGCCGATGTCGACGCCGTGGCGCCGCGCATCTTCAGCGCCGCTTTCGGCAATTCGGGGCAGATCTGCGCGGCGATCAAGCGGCTTTATGTGCATGAGGATATCCACGACGCGCTCGCAGCCAAGCTGGCCGAAATGGCCGCGGCGGGCGTGGTCGGGCCGGGATCCGATCCCGCGAGCCAATATGGCCCGCTGCAGAATCGCAGGCAGTTCGACTATGTAAGCGCGCTCGCCGACGACGCCCGCGCCGCCGGTGGCCGCTTTCTGGCTGGCGGCGAGGCATCGGGCGGTGACGGCTATTTCTTTCCGCTGTCGATCGTCGTCGACGTCAGCGACGGGACGCGGATCGTTGACGAGGAACAATTCGGTCCGATCCTGCCGATCATCCGCTTCGACGACGCGGAGGATGCGATCGCGCGCGCCAATGCCAGCGAAAACGGGCTCGGCGGATCGGTCTGGTCGTCCGATGTGGCGCAAGCCGCCCGCCTGGTCCAGCGGCTCGAATGCGGCAACGTCTGGGTGAACGACCATTCGACGATTTCGCCCGACATACCCTTCGGCGGCGCAAAGCAGTCGGGGATCGGGGTCGAGTTCGGCCAGCACGGGCTCGACGAATATAGTCAGCTGCAGACGGTGCGCATCCCGCGCTGATCACCGGAAAGAATGGTGCCGGCCACCCGCAGGTCGGGCACGGCCGCGCCTTGCCAAAATCAAATTTGTTACGTATAACGTAATGGCGTCTCATATTATGAGACAATAGGAGGAACGATGTTTGCCGACCTGAAGGACGCCCCCGCCGATCCGATCCTGGGCATGGCCCAATTGTTCGCAGCCGACCCCGATCCGCGGAAGGTCGATCTGGGCATCGGCGTGTACAAGGATGCGGCGGGCGACGTGATCGTCCTCGACACGGTGAAACAGGCCGAACAATGGCTGGTCGAAACGCAGGCGTCGAAGGGCTACATCTCCTCCGCGGGCAATCCGGTCTATAATGACGCGATCCGTGCGCTGATCTTCCGCGAGGGCAGCGACGCCCATGGCCGGGCGCGCACGGTCCAGACCCCCGGCGGCACGGGCGCGCTGCGCGTCGCGGGCGATTTCATCCATCGGCTGCGCCCCCGCGGTCGCATCTTTCTGCCCGATCCGACTTGGGCCAACCATCCGGCGCTGTTCACCGCGGCAGGAATCGGGATCGTCACCTATCCCTATTATGACGTCGCGACGGGGCAGCTCCGCTTCGATGCCATGATGGCCGCGCTGGAGGCATTGACCGCCGACGACACGCTGCTCGTCCACGGCTGTTGCCACAATCCTTCGGGAACCGACCCCGATGCGGCGCAATGGGCCGCGATCGGCGACCTGCTCGCGGCCAAGGGTGCGACGCCGCTCGTCGACCTTGCCTATCTCGGCTTCGGCCAGGGACTCGAAGAGGATCGCGCGGGCATCGCTATCCTGGCGGGCAAGGTACGCGAAATGATCGTCGCGAGTTCCTGTTCCAAGAATTTTGCGCTCTATCGCGAGCGAACGGGCGCGCTGACGCTGGTTGCGGGCACGCCGGCGCAGGCCGACGCGGCGAAGGGCCATCTGCTGCCTGTCATTCGCGCCAACTACTCGATGCCGCCCGATCATGGCGCGGCGGTCGTCGCGCATATTCTGGGCGATGCCGGGTTGCGTGCCCGCTGGGAAAGCGAGCTCACAGGAATGCGAACTCGCATTCAGGATGTCCGTCGGCGGCTGGTGGCGCAGCTCGACGGACGCGGAGGCCGCGACTTTTCCTATCTCGCCGAGCAGAACGGCATGTTCGCCCTGCTCGGCCTGTCGCGCGATCAGGTCCAGAAGCTGCGGAACGACTGGCACATCTATGCCACCGATTCGGGCCGCGCGAACCTCGCGGGACTTACCGCCGGCAACGTCGATTATGTCGCGGAAGCTTTTGCGGCGGTCAGCCACGGCTGAAGGCTTGCCATCGGCGTGCCAGTCGCGCCATGCTGCACGCGGGGCAACAGACGGGAAGATGGATACGGATGAGGGCGAAGAGCGACGATCAACCCGGGTCCGTCAAAAGCGTGGAGGTCGCGGTCCAGATTCTCGATGCGTTGACCGACGCGACGGGTCCGGTTCGCGTTACCGATCTGGCGCGCGATCTCGACATGACCAAGGCCCGCGTGTCGCGGCATTTGCAGACATTGTCGATGCTGGGTCTGGTCGACAAGGCGCCGACCGGAAGCGGCTATGTCTTTGGCCGCAAGCTGATGAAATACGGGCGCGCCGCGGTCTATCGCAGCAATATCGTCGAAGTGGCGCACCCCTTCCTGCGCCGTTTGCGCGACGTAACGGGGCATACCGCCGTGCAGACATTGCCGACGCGCGAGGGTTCGCTCGTCGTTGCTGCGATGCCCAACGAGTTCGAGCCGGGCGTCGCGATACAGCTCGGCACCCTGCTCGCCTTTCCGAAATCGCCTTCGGCACGGCTTGGCCGCTATTTCGAGGGCGGGCGCTTCGATTTTGGCCGGCTCGAGGAGAATCTCGCGCGCTTCGGCATGGATTACGAGGTCGATGTGCATGGCAACGGTCTAGGCGGTATTGCGGCACCGATCTTCGAAGCCGACGGCAGCCTCGCCTCGACGATCGGGCTCGTGCTTTCGACGACGCTGGTCGACCCCGAACCCTCACCCGAGCTGGTCGAGCATGTCAGCCGCGCCGCGGCGCAGGTGCAGGCGCGCTATGCAGAGGGCGCCACATCACCGCGCATGCCCGCAGTGTCCGCGGCCTAGCTCGCCAGCTCGAAATTTCCCGACTGCGAGGCGATCCATTCTTCGCCCGGCGTCTGCGTCCAGCCCACCGGATCGCCCCCTTCGGCGACCAGCCTGACCTGACGCGCCAGCAATCGGCGCAACATCGCGATTCCCGCATCGCTGCTCGCCAGATGCTCCTCCGAATGAAAGGCGATCGCGCCCTGACTGGTCTGTGCTTCCCAATCGCCGGGGAAGCGTTGGCGTTCGGCATCGCTCATGTCGCGCCAGTCCTTACCGCCGGGCTTCGACCGGATCGCACCCAGGTCGGTCCCTGGGGCAGCGCGCGCGACATTATAGACAAGATAATGGGTCGAATCGATCGGCACGACAAAGCCGATCCCCTCGGTTCTTCCCATCGCGAGGCGCGGGCTGGGGACGACGCGGACATTGGGCAACAGCGCCTCGGTCACGCGGCGCAGCGTTCGTCCGTCGCCAAGGTCGCGGAGTTGTTCGGACCGGACGCCCTGATCGAAGGATTCGAAGCGGACATCGGGTTTGACCCCCATTTCGGCGACGAACTGGATGCCGCTGAAGGACTGGTGCAGCACCGGCACGTGAAAGGGATCGACGACATTGTCGAAATGCTGGAGCCAGTTGCACGGCGCGATGCCATAGCCGCCCGACCCCAGATTGCTGTCGTCGGTGACGATCACCTCGCCCTCGGCCAGATTTTCGAGCAGTTCGTACCGCGGCAGCAGCGGCTTTTTGTCGGGGGGGCCCATATAGGCGAAGATCAGGCCGTAGCGTTCCTCGACCGGATACCAGGGCTGGCGAATGCGTCCGCGCACCTTGCAGCCATTGTCGGGCTCCATCGGCATGTCGAGGCATCGCCCTTCGACGTCGAACAACCAGCCATGATAGCAGCAGCGGATGCCCTCGGCCTCGCCGCGGCCGAAGAAAAGGTCGGCGCCGCGATGCATGCAGCGCGCGTGGACGAGCCCGGGCCGGCCTTCCCCGTCGCGAAACAGGATCAGATCTTCCGACAGGATGCGCACGCGTCGTGGCGTGGCCGTCGCGTCGTCCGTCAGTCCGACCGGATGCAAGAAACGGCGCAGATATTCGCCCATCGGCGTGCCGCGTTCGACGAGCGTCAGCTCTTCCCGGAAATGCGGTTTGCGTCCGCTGTAGCTGTAGCCGTCCACGCGTCTTTCTCCACTTCGATCCTGCCTTGCGATTCACCCGGAGGCCTCGCAAGCATTAAAAATATATCATGTTAAATTATTACCGACTGTCAATGCCTCTTTCTGCGCAAGCGGCGATATTGCCGCTTGAAACCCATGCCCTGCCCCCATATAGATAACGTGTTAAATTTATTCGGAAGGTGCAATTGCCGCGCCTCCGCCCCCGATATTCGCCTTTCGATGGAGAAGATGACGTGAGCCAATATACCCCCCAGGAACGCACCGGCGGCGAAGCGCTGGTTGCCCAGCTCCTCGAAGAAGGGGTCCGCGATATCTTCGGCATTCCGGGTATCCAGCTCGACTGGGCAGTCGAGGCTATCCGGCAACAGCAGGGCAAGCTGCGGCTGATCGTCCCGCGCCACGAACAGGCGACATCCTATATGGCCGACGGCTATGCGCGCACGACGGGCCGCGAAGGCGTGTGCATGGTCGTTCCCGGTCCCGGCATGCTCAACGCGCTGTCGGGCATCGCCACCGCCTATGCCTGCAACGCCCCCGTTCTCTTTCTGGTCGGGCATATCCCGTCGGATACGATCGGCAAGCGTTACGGCATGCTGCACGAATTGCCCGACCAGTCGGGGATCGTCCAGCGGCTGACCAAGTGGCACGGCATCGCCCACAAGCCCGAGGATATTCCGGGGCTGGTCAATGAGGCCTTCCGCCAGCTCCGCTCAGGCCGCCCGCAACCGGTCGCGATCGAATTGCCGACCGACATGCTGCAGGCAAAGGGCCTGTGCGCACTGCTGCCCGCCGCGCCGAAAGCGCCGACGGTTCCCGACGACAGCGCAATCCGCGAAGCCGCCGATCTGCTTGCCAACGCACGCTTCCCGGCGATCCATCTCGGCGGCGGCGCCGTCGCCGCCAATGCCGGCGATGCGGCGCGCGCGCTCGCCGAAAAGCTGCAGGCGCCGGCGGTCATGAGCGAGAACGGACGCGGGGCGCTCGACGATCGTCACCCGCTGGCACTCACCGCGCTCGGCGGCCGGGCGGTCTATCCGCATGCCGACGTCATCCTGGTCGCGGGCAGCCGCTTCCTGGATGGTCATGCCCACCCGATCCACGCCAATGCCGACACGCGCTACATCTATCTGAATGTCGAGCCCAGCGATGCCGGCGCGCCGCGCAACGACGGCCTGTTCATCGCGGGCGATGCGCGGCTGGGGCTCGAGGCCATCCTCGCCGCGCTGCCCGCCGACATGGTGCGCGCGTCGGCGGCCGATCGCATCGCGCTCGTCAAGGCATGGAGCCAGCAGCAGACCGGCGCAATCCAGCCGCAGACCGACTATGTCGAGGCGCTGCGTTCGACGATGGCGGACGATGATATTCTGGTCAGCGAGCTGACCCAGGTCGGCTATTTTTCGAACATCGGATTCCCCGTCCACGCGGCGCGCAGCTTCATCACCCCCGGCTATCAGGGCACGCTGGGCTATGGGTTCAACACCGCGCTGGGGGCCGCCCACGGCAACCCCGACCGCCGCGTCGTATCGCTGAACGGCGACGGCGGCTTCGGCTGGGGCCTTCAGGAGCTGGCGACCGCGGCACGCGATCAGGTGAACCTGTCGATCGTCGTCTTCGTCGACGGCTATTTCGGCAATGTCCGCCGCATCCAGAACCGCGTCTTCGGCCATGAGATCGGCGTCCAGCTGACCAATCCGGACTTCGAGCATCTGGGCAAGGCCTATGGCCTACCGACGCATAGCGTCGATTCGCCCGCGGGGCTCAAAGAGGCGCTCGCCGCCGCAAAGACGCGCGGCGGACCGGCGCTGATTCAGGTGTCGGTGGGACAGATGCCGAGCCCGTGGGCGCTGATCCACCCGTTCGTCCCCTCGCCCACTCCGGTACCAGCCAACCCGCTCGGCGAACCCTGACGCCGGAGCGCGACCGCCCCCGGGGCTATTCGGCTTCGGGGGCGAAGGGCGCCAATGTTTCCTGGAAGGCCGCGAGTTCGTCGAGCAGCGCGGTGAGCCGCTCGCGCCCGAAAGCTTCGACATAGCGATTGATCAGCAGCACCGTATGCGCCGCGGTTTCGTCGATCGCCTCGCGTCCCGCGGGCGTGATATCGACGATCGAGCGGCGCCGGTCGGCCTTGTCGAGTTCGCGCGCGGTCAAGCCGCGATCACCCAGTTCCTTGAGAATCCGCGTTACGCTGGGGCCGTGCAGCATCGCGCGTTCGGCGAGCGACGCCACGTCGAGCGGCCCGCCGTCGGAAAGCACGCGAAGGACGCGCCATTGCTGTTCGGTGAAGTTGGCCGCGCGAAGCAGCGGCCGGATCGGCGCCATCGTCGCCTCGCGCGCGGCGAGAAGCGAACCGGCTATTGAGTGACGATAGGGCGGTAAGTTTTTGACTGCGCTCATCGCTGATAGCTATAAATCGAAAACGCTGCCGACAGCAACGCGCCAAGCCAAAAATTTCACCTGATAAGCGAATGATATCTGGCGCGGCCCGCAATCACGCGGGCGCGACCAGTTTGTTGCGCAGGACGCCGATGCCTTCGACCTCCAGTTCGACGACATCGCCATCGGACAGGAAGGTGAGGCTTTCGTAGCCGCAGCCGTCGGCGACGGTTCCCATCGCGATCAGGTCGCCGGGATGCAGCGTCTCGTCGCGCGAGATATAGGCGATGGTTGCAGCGATCGAATGCTGGCCGCCGCCCGAGACGGTGCGCACCTTTTCCTCGCCATTGACCCGCGCGATCATCGTCAGCGCTTCGGGGTCGTGGACCTCGTCGGCGGTCAGGATGCACGGTCCGATCGCGTTGCCGGTATCAAAGTCCTTGCCCTTCGCGGGGCCGAAGCGGAACTGCGTCTCGCGCGACTGGATGTCGCGGGCGCTGAAATCGTTGAAGATGGTATATCCGAATACCGCATCGAGCGCGTTTTCGGGGCTCAGATCCTTGGCAGGACCGCCGATGACGACCGCGAGTTCGAGTTCATAGTCCATCAGCTTTGCCGAGCGCGGGCGCACCACTTCGGCATCGGGGCCGACGACGGTCATCGGGTTGCCCTTGTAATAGAGCGGCTGTTCGAACCACACCGGCGGAATTTCGAACAGGCCGGCCGCGCGGAATTTTTCGAGCGTGGCGGCGGGATCGGGTGTCGCGCTGGCGCGCAATTGCATCGCCGCCGCAATCGCCTGCGCGACATGGCGTTCGTAATTGCCGCAGTCGCGGATCTGGGTCGGGCGCGGCAGCGGCGCGAGCAGGCGCACGTCAGCCAAGGCGCGGAAATCGGCATGGTCCGCCGTCTCCATCAGCCGGGCGATACGCGCGAGGCCGGCTTTGCCCGCCGCGATCACCGCCAGCATGTCGGGCAAGGGCGCACCATCGCGGGCGGTCGCGGCGGCGATATCGAACAGCCGGTCGTCGGCGAGCAGCACGGCGGGCCGCGCGGGGCCCTGCGCCTCGATGAATGTCACCAGCTTCATTGGACGTCCTCCGCTCCGCGTACGCGTTCGAAAAGGGCTGCCGTGTCGGCGGGCGGCGTGTCGCCGCGCCAGGCGACATGGAGATCGGGCCGTGAGAGCAGCAGCGCATGGCGATAGACCTGCGTGCGTTCGTCGGGTGCGATGTCGAGCAGCTTCACCGGAACCCCCACCGCTTGCGCCGCGGCCAGCATCGGCGAGACGTTGATCGCGGGATCGAAACGCAGAAGCGTATAATCGGAGCCGAAATCGTCATAGACCGATCGGCCGCTGCGCCGCCAGAAATGCGGCGTCCGGCAACCGGGAACCGTCGATTGTTCGAAACCCGCCATCGAATAGCCCGGCTGCGCCTCGCCATCATAGGCGATGACCGGCGAGGCGGGATAGAAATAGCCGAAATTCAGACCGCCGCAGCAATATTGCTGGACGTTGAGCGCATGGACCTTTTCCCCGAACGCGCTGCGCGCGGCGTCGCCCGCGGCGCCATCGGCCTCGATGTCCGAAGGTACCTCCCGGCGATGGGCGATGGCGCCCAGCGCATGGTTCATCGCATAATGCGACACTTGTTCGGTGATCGGCAGTCGTTCGGCCTCATAGGCATCGAGCAGCCCTTGCCCACCCCACCCGTTCAACGTCGCGGCGAGCAACCAGGAGAGGTTCATCGCATCGGCGATCCCGGCATTCATGCCATAGCCGGCATAGGGCACCCACAGATGCGCGCTGTCGCCGCATATGAACAGGCGCCGGTCGCGGAACTTGTCGGCGATCAACCGGCGGCCGATCCAGTCTTCGTTGGCGATGACCTCATAGTCGAAGTCGGGACCGACGCCCAGGATGGTGCGGATCGCGGCGTCGCGATCGATCGCGTCGAAATCCTCCTCATGCTCGTACAGATAGCAATGGATCAGCCATTTTTCCTTGCCGTCGATGGCGACGGTATTGCCCGAACGGCGCGGGTTGAGCGACAGGTTCATCCAGCCGGGACGGCCGTGCATCATGGCGAGAAGCCCGGGTGCGCGAATATAGGTCGACTGGACGCGCTGGACGACGGGATCGCCCGAAAGCGTCGCGCCGATCGTCTTGCGCACCAGCGAGCGCCCGCCGTCGCAGCCGATCAGATAGGCCGCGCGCGCGCGCTCTTCGCTACCGCTGTCGAGATCGCGATAGACTGCGGTGACGCCATCGGCATCCTGCTGCGCCTCGACCAGCTCGTGACGGTTGAGAATGGTAATGAGCGGATGGGCCGCCGCGTGCGCGAACAGGATCGGTTCGAGATAGATCTGGTTGATCCGGTGCGGCGGCTCCGCCGTCGGCCACCAGGTATCGGCGCCTTCGAAGTCGGTCCAGCGTTCGGCGCGGGCCGGAATCGCGATACGCGTGATCTCGTGCCCCTGCGTCACCGTGGTCCGGTAGACGCAGTCGTTCGGATAGTCGGCGGGCAAGCCGCCGGCGCGAACATCGTCGGCGATGCCGAGACGGCGGAACGCCTCCATCGTGCGCGCCGCGACATGGTTGCACTTGACGCTCGGCGGTTCGCCCGCGCTGCGGCGCTCGACGATCGTCGAGCGGATCCCGCGCCGCGCGAGGTCGAGCGCCAGCACCATGCCGACCGGGCCGGCACCCGAAATGAAAACCCGATTTTCGTTCATTGCCATTCCACAAAGGCGCAGGAAGACCCCGTCCCCCCCTCGGTCCGATAAAGCGGCTGATATCCGACCACCGACATGCGTAGCCCCGCCTCGCGCATCGCCGCCGACGTCGCGATCCAGCTCTTGCACTCCGACGTGCCCGCCATCAGTTCGGCCTGCGGAATACCGCACAGCGCCTCGCGATCGTCGCGCGCCAGCGCATCGAGAAACCAGCGGTCCCATTCTTCGTCGACCACGAAGTGCGTGAGCCCGCCCGTCGTCAGGATAGCAACGCGGGCATCGCTGTCCCACGCGGCGATCGCGCGGGCGACCGCGGCGCCGAAATCATAGCAGCGCGCCGCCGGAGGGCTGTTGTCATAATACCAGCAGTTCACGTCGACGGGGACGTTCGGCTTCACCCGGTCGCGCAGCAGATTCTTGTACAGGAAGCCATAGGCGTGCGGCAGGCCGTAGAGCAGCGACTTATCGTTCCGCACCGTCGGCTTTTCATGACACAGCGTCACGTCGAAGCCTTCCTTGCCCACCACATGCCGGGCGATATGCTGGCCCAGCGTGCGGTGGCCGGGAAAATTGACCTGATCCTCGGGCAGATGCCCGTGATCGGAGATTTCGATCCCGACCGGCAGCCGCGCATTCTGCTCGGCAGTGCGCGGCAGATTGGGCAGTTCATCGGCGGCCACGACCGCAAAGGCGGGGACGATCTCGGAGAAGAATTCGTTCTGATCGTTGCCGATCATCACGACGACATCGGGATCCACTTCGGCAAAACGCGCATGCAGGCGGTCGATCGCATCGAAACTCGCTTCGAGGGCGGCGCGGCGGGTGGCGAGATCGAGCCTGTCGGCGAGCCTTTCGGGCGCGCGTTCGGCCTCGAGCTCCGCATATTTGAGCTTGCGCCCGCGGAACCAGAGGGGGATGCCGTCCGCGCGGTCGCGCGCGGCCCGGATATCCCAATCCTCTGCCATCGTATGAAGCTGCGGCGTATGCGCGCAGCCGATTCCCAGCACGATCTCGGCCAAGCCGTCCTCCCGTCGCGTCCCTGAAGCCCGAGTTCGATCAGGCGATGATCTTGATGCGGTTCGACAAGCGGCCCAATCCCTCGACTTCCACGTCGGTCAGCTTGCCGTCGTAGAGATTGAGATAGGTGCCGATGTTGCCGCGCGGATGCTTTTCGGTGCCCTTCGACGCGGTACCCGTGTGCAGGCAGTCGCCGACCTCCATCGTGAACCATTTGCTCGCTTCGGAGATCACGCGTTCGACCGGGAAGAAATAATTGGCGGTGCTGTCGTCGGCATAGCATTCGCCGTCGATGTAACCGCGGACACGCAGCACATTCGGATCGGGTATTTCATCCTTGGTGGTCAGCCACGGCCCCATGGCGGCGAAAGTGTCGGCGCCCTTCGACTTGCTGTGATAGATGAACAGCAGATAGGTGTCCTCGTCGCCTTCGAACTTCGGGCGCCAAGCGAGGTGATGCGGCTTGATGACTTCGGGCCGCTGCTTGAGCGCGATCGAATCCTGCGAAAATTTGACTCCGCTGGCGGTGACGTCGTTGGTCAGCGTGTAGCCGAAGACATAGTCGAGCGCCTTTTCGGGCGGCACATTCTTCGCCGTCTTGCCGAACACGACCACGGGTTCGGGTTCGGGGATCGACTGGCCATGATCCTTGAGCAGTTCGATCGGCTTGTTATGCCCGGTCAGCGCCGAACGCCCCTTGGTGAAAAACATCGGGGCGGTCATCGGCTTGACGGCATATTGGTTGAGATTGTTGTTGTTCACCGCACAGCCAAGGATCTTCGAGGCTTTGGGGCTCGGCGCCATCCAGTCGGCGTCGGCCAGATCGATCACCGGCAACCGCCCGGCTTTCGCCGCCTCGATCGCCGCTGCAGCGGCATCGAGCCCCGCGTTTTCGGCTTCGATCAGATCTTCCATCCACGCATAGTCCAGCGCGACGGCGCGGTCGTCGGCGACGCGCGCGATGACGGTCGGCTTGCCGTTCAGCCTTATCATTCCCAGTTTCATAAACAGTCCTCCTCCGGCGGCCGTCGGGCGCGCGCTGTGGTTGTCAGATGGTTTCGGTGGCGTCCTCGGCGATCATGCCCATCGCGATCTGATATTCGCGCTTCACCGCTTCGGGCTGGCCGACCTGATGCTGATAGTCGGGGCGGTTCAGGCGATAGGCGAGCGAGTCCCCCAGCGCGCGGCTTTCCTCCAGCGTCATCGAGGTGGTGAACAGTTCGCGATGCTTGATCGGCATTTCGATGCAGCGGTTGGCCTCGGGATCACGGATCAACCCCTTCGGCTCGCGCCCTTCGGCGACCGCCTTGATATTGTCGTCGAAACAGCGGCGCATCATCACGATCCCGCGATCGCTCTGCCCCAGATGCTCCTCGGTCCGGTCGGCGATGCGGCCCTGCCCCGCCCAGGCGACGATGTCCTGGTTGAGCACATGGCTGGTAATCCAGTTGCCCTGCGCATCCTTGACCGGCCCCGTCCAATAGGGAACCCGCTTCTGCACATAGGGTTCGCGATCGACGGGGACGCGGTGAAACATCCAGGTGATGCTCAGCGTATTCTCGTCATCGACCGGAATGCGCCATTCGATATGGTCGCCCAGGAAAAAGGCGTTCGGCCACAGCGCGGTCGCGCCAACCGTCCAATGCTGGTTGCTCTTGTCGGTATCTTCGCGAACGCGGCGATAGATGTGGCCATAGTCGAATTCGTCGAACTGCAGCTCGAGATGCTTCGGCCCATAGCTGCCGTCGCCGAACAGCCGCGACGACCAGTTGCGGTGCATCCATTCGAAATGAACGGGGTCGAGGCTGTTTTCCTGGCACTGGAACCAGTTGCACGGCACATCGGCATAGACGATCTGGCGAAAGCCGTTGGCCCAGGTGAAAGGCTCCCAATTGGGTACCAGCGGCGCGGGATCGGGGCCCATATAGGCCCAGAGCATTCCCGCCTTTTCTTCGACCGGATAGGCTTTGGTGCGAATCTTGTCGCGGAAGTTGGCCTTGGGATTCGCGACATCCTCATAGGGTTGTTCGAGGCACTTGCCCGATGCGCCAAAGCACCAGCCGTGATAGCTGCAGCGCAGTCCGTCCTCTTCGATGATCCCGTGCAGCATATCGGCGCGGCGATGCGGGCACTGGCGGTCGATCAGCCCGTAGCTGCCGTCGCCGGCGCGGAAAGCGACGAGCGACTCCCCGAGCAAGGTCACCGGCTTGATCCCCAGATCGTCAAGCTCGGCTGCCGCGACGAAAGGGTGCCAATACCGCCGGAGCAATTCGCCCATCGGGGTTCCCGGACCCACGCGGGTCAATCGTTCATTCTGCGCCGGACTTGCCATTGCCGCCCTCTCGTCTCCCTCGTTTTGCTGCCCTCACCTATCCATGATGTATCGACATACGCAACATATTGGTCTAATAGTTGCGTATGTCGCAACAAATTCCATCCCCCATCAGCGAACGCGACCTGCGCCGGCAGTCGCCGACCGAGGGGCTGGGCAAGATCGAGGCGGTTGCGACGGCGACGGCGATCATCGACCTGCTCGCCGAACGCGGCGGCAAGGTCAGCGTGCAGGACGTCGCCACGATGCTGGGCCTGACCAAGTCGCGCGCCTCGCGCCACCTGTCCAATCTCGAGCAATTGGGTCTGGTCCAATTGCAGGGCAGCCGCGGTTATGAACTGGGCTGGCGCCTGATGCGCTGGGGCCATATCGCCGCGAGCCGCTTCGACCTGGGCGCGCTGCTCGACGACTATCTCGTCGCGCTGGGCAATACGCTGCAGCTTACGGTCCTGCTGGCAACCGCAGCGGGCGGCGACGCGGTCGTGATGCGGTCGATCCCGGCGCCGCAGGCGATCCACATCGACGTCAAGCCCGGCTTGGTGTTGAGCCTGCCGCATTCGCCGACGGCCCGCATCGTCTTTGCCTTTCAATCGCGCGAGCGGCGCGAGGAACTGCTCGACCATCTGTGTGCGCGCGAACCCGATTTCCGGGTCGCCGACCGCGCCGTCTTCATGAAGCAGATCGCCGATATTCAGCGCCACTATGTCTGCTGGACGCGCGACAAGTTCAACCTGGGTCATGGCGCGGTGGCAGCGCCCATATTCGATGCCGACCACCGGCTGTGCGCGGTGATCACCGTCATGCTGCCCAGTGCCATGCTGGGCGAGGACGGCCCGCCGATCCACGTCATCCGGGCGTTGATCGATTGCTGCCGCCAGTCGTCGAGGCGCCTGAATTCGCGCTTTCACTTTCCCGACTATCCGGCGCGTTGATCGCCCGCGGCCTGATCATTCCATAAAAATTCGGCCCCGAACGCAAAGCGTCCGGGGCCAGGGAGTGCATATCTGGTCCGGCCCGGCGGCCGCGACCCTCAATATTTAACGCTGAATTCGACACCGATCGTACGCGGCGTCGCATAGAGCGCGCTGTACGGCGTCACGCTGTCGGCGGTCAGGTTGAACAGCGCGCGCTTGTCGAAGAGATTGTCGACGAACAGCTTGGTCGACCAGGTGTCGCCTTTCGACAGCGTCGCCGACACATCGACCAGCGTATAGGCGCCCGGCGTGTGGAGATTATATTGCGGGCGATAATCCGAATAGGCGATGCGGCCCGAATTCTGGACGTTTGCCGCGAGCGCCATGTCGAAGTCGCCGCCGAGGTTCCAGTGATAATTGGCATAGGCGCTGAACGTGTGGCGCGGCGTATCGGTGAATTGCGTTCCGGCGAGCGGGCTGCCGTTCATCGCCGGCTGATCCTTCAGCCATTTCGCCTTGAACAGCGTGCCGCTGAACCCGATGTCCAGCCCGCGTACCGGCCGCGCGCTGATATCGACCTCGATCCCCTGCGACCGGGCGCACAGCCCTTCGCAGTTGAGGATGCCTTCGAACGCACCGTTGTAGAACTCGCCCGAGATCTGCGTGTCGTACCAGTTGATGTGGTAGAGGGCGATGTTGGCGGTCAGATGGTTGTTGAACCACTGGGTCTTCGCGCCGGCCTCGAAGTTCCACGTATAGTCGGGGCCATAGGCATCGGGAAGTTCGGGAACGACCTTCAGCACCGTGCCGCCGACGCGATAGCCCTGCGACGCGGAGGCATAGAGCATGACATTGTCGGTCGGCTTGTAGTCGGCCTCGAACTTGAAGATCGCCTTGTTTTCCTTCGACGTCAGCGTATCGGGCGTGCCCGCCGTACCCAGACGCAGGAAGGGAACGATCGGCGTCAGCACGTCGCGGCGTTTCGCGGTGAAATAGCGGATGCCGCCGAGGACCGAGAAACGATCCGAGAATTTTACCGTCGCTTCACCGAAAGCCGCGAACTGGTCGAGCTTGAACCGCGCCGAGCGCTGGAACCAGATCGGGTTGGTGGCGCTGGCCGGAATGACGTCGCCCGACACCCGATCGACGTCCTGCAGGATGTTTTCGATCTCGGTATCGCGGGTCTGATACATGACGCCGGCGACCAGATTGAACGGACCATCGAACTTCGTCGCGACGCGCGCTTCGGTGTTCCACAGCTCCAGCTTCTGATGCTGGATGAAGGCCAGATCGGTCGGCGTCGCGGTGTCGGGGAAGGCGTCGATGCTCTGGAGGAAGCGGAAGAAGTCCCCCATCCCCGAATTGTCCTTGATCGCGTCGTTCTTGCGATGCTGATAGGCCTGCGTCAGCGTGACGACCGCCGGCCCGAAATCATGTTCGAGGGTAAGGCCGCCCAAAACCGTCGTATCGTTGAACTGCCCCTTGGTCGGCAGCTTGCTCTGGAGCTCGCCGACCGCGGGATAGGCCACGCCGCCGATCGACGACGCCCACGGCTGCGAAAAGCCCGCGCCCGCCGATTCGAGCCGCTGGACATAGAGCTGCGAGGTCAGCGTCGTGTCGGGGCCGAGCTCGACCTTGGTGTTGAGGCGGAAGCCCGTCTGGTCAGCCTGATTGAAATTCTTGATGCCATGCTGGACATCGTCGACGAAGCCGCCGGTATGGACCTGATAGCCGACTAGGCGAACCGCCGCCTTGTCGCCGACCGGCAGGTTGAGCATGCCCTTCACCGACCAGCTCGGCGAGCCTTCCTTGATCGTCGCGGCGCTGAGGTCCATGCGGCCGGCGAAATCGGCCGGATCGGCTTCGTTCGAAATGATCCGCACGACGCCCGCGAGCGCCGAGGAGCCATAGAGCGTGCTCTGCGGTCCGCGCAGGACTTCAACGCGAGCGGCGTCCCACACCACGAGGTCGGTCTGGCGCCCCGACGTCAGCGCGGCGCTTTCGCCCGAACCCGAGGTCGGCAGATTGTCGTAATAGAGCCCGACGGTCGATTCCCCCGCACCGACGAGGCCGCGGATCATGATCGTGTTGAGGCCGGGGCCTTCGTTGATGACGTTCAGACCCGCGACGTTGCGCGTGATGTCGTCGAAGTTCACGACATTCTTCGATTCAAGCTGATCCGCGGTCAGCACGCCGATGCTCGACGGCGTATTCTGGACCGTCTCGTTGCCGCGCTTGCTCGCGGTCACGATGATCGGTGCCTGCGCATTGTCGTCTGCCGTCGATGCGTCCTGCGCATAGGCGGGCGCAGCCCCGCAAAGAATCGCGGCGGTCGCCGCCGATGCCGCCCAGATCGTCCGCGATTTCAAAAATGCCGACATAAAGTCCCTCCCCAGCCATCCGTTGTTTCAGACCGCCTCACCAGAAGCGGTTTCCGTGATTTGTTTCACATGTTATATATTTCTGGATGACCGACAAGCGGATTTTGCAATTTGTTTCACAGAACGCAACATTGGATCACAGTGCGCGACACATAATCGCTGGTTTCACCGATACCGCGGGATGGTTCGTAGGGAGCCTATACGGGGCCGAGCGGTCCGGGCATATCCGTTCGATCAAGGGAATCGCGAAAAGGCGCCGGCACGCGCGCGTCTCGCCGCCTTCGATGGCGCAGCGAACAGGATCGGGAAGGGCGTCGATCAAGCGACGCGGAATAGCGGCTTACCGGCGGCCCTGCTGCATGCGCTATGGCGCTAGGGTATGAACCATTGCAGCCCGTCGGCACGCTGGCGCTGCATGCGGTCTTCGTGAAATTCGAAGCTGCCGGGAAAGGGATTGCGTTCGGGTCGCGGACGATCGGCGAAGCGCATGGCATATTCCTGGCCGCCGTAGGGACGCCAGCGGGCTGCCGACGGCGCGACCGGCTTTCCGGTCGCGGCAAAGCTGGTCCAGTAATCGATCATCTGCTCCGCGAGCCGCTCCTCGGCCGGTCCCTCCGCGTCCGGCCAGTTGCGCGACCCCGCGACCGGACGCCCGGCAATGCCGAAGACGAACGGCAGTTCGCTCGCATGAAAGGCGCAAAGATCGCGCGCGCGGGCCGCCGGGTAGCAATGATCGAAGACGTAAAGATAAGCCGGCGCTCCGGCCGCGGTCTGCGCGCGGACGAGACGTTCGGTCGCCCAGCCGTAGATGGTGTCGCGCGTCGCGGCGAGCATGCTCTCCGTCCCGCCCGACGCCGGATAGAGTTTGAGATAGGCGGCGGCGAGATCGCCGTAACGCTTCGCGGCCGCCGCCGCATAGTCCGCCGGGTCGCCCGGCATGGCCGGCACGAGCCGCCGCTGCGATCGCACCTCGCCGCTGTTGAAGCCGGCGAGCAACGGCACCTTCATCTGCGCGCCGCGGTCGAGGATGTTGACGAGCTGGTCGGGGACGACCACGCCATCGACGACCGGCTGCGCCGGGAAACGGGCGCGCACCGCCGCCGCCAGCAAAGCATCGGGATCGACGGCGCGCAGCGCGGCGATGTCGGCAGCGCCCAGCGCTTCGCCCAAAGCCTGCCCGCTCGCTTCGGCGGATGGCAGACCGAACGCCGCTTCGCGCAGGCGCGGCATCGCGCGCATATTGGTGCTCTGCACGATCGCCTTCGCGAACAAGCCGCGGGCTGGTGGGCTGGCGAGAAGATAGGAGACGCTGAGCGCCCCGGCCGATTCCCCCATCGCGGTCACATTGGCGGGATCGCCGCCGAAGGCCGCAATATTGCGCTGCACCCAGCGGAGCGCCGCCATCTGGTCGAGCAGGCCGTAGTTGCCCGAGACATTTTGCGGCGATTCGGCGCTCAGCCCCGGGTGTGCAAACCAGCCGAAGACGCCGAGGCGATAGTTGATCGACACGAAGACGATCCCGCGCCGGGCGAATTCGCGTCCATCGTACATCGGGCTCGCGCTGCCGCCGAATTGCAGCGATCCGCCGTGAATCCACACGATCACCGGCGCCTTCTTCGCCTCCGCCGGCGCCCAGATGTTGAGCGTCAGGCAATCCTCGCTCTGGGGGCGGGGCGCTTCGAAATAGACGCTGTCGGCGGGATAGGCGGGCTGGACGCAGTCGGGTCCGAACTCGGCCGCCTGTCGCAAGCCCGACCAGGATGGCGGCGCTTCGGGCGGCTGCCACCGCCGCTCGCCGACGGGCGGCGCAGCATAGGGCAAGCCGCGGAATATGCGCACATCGTCCTGCCATGTGCCGGCGACGCGTCCTTCGCCGACGGTCGCCGTCGGCGCCTCGCGGGGGGCGGGTGCGGCCCCCGACAGACCAAGGACGGCGCACAGGCCGGTGACGATCTTTCCAAGCGGCGACAGGCCCATCAGCGCATTTCCTCTTCCCGGCGGCGATGCTTGCCATCGTCCGGCGAAGAACTTACGCTCACTTGTGAGTGAATATCAAGCGGCCGATCGTCATTGACGGGCGCCGGCCTCGCATCACATGGCAACGCGGCCAAGCAATGGCGGCGGAACAGCCGCAAGGGAGAGCCGATGACCGATCCGACAAGGCGCCATTTCATCGCCGCCGCAACCGCCCTTCCCGTCGCCGCCGGCGCCGCGCACGCGGCTGCGGCGACGAGCGACACGATCGCGAGCGACCTCGCCGCCTATATCGGTTTCGGCAACAAGCGCGCAGGCGGCGCCGGCGACAATGCGTGCGGCCACTGGCTCGCCGATCAGCTCGCGCGTGCGGGCTATACGGTCGAAAAGCCGGCCATCTCTGTTCCCCATTTCGGCGCCGGACCGTGCGACATCGTCGTCGGCGACATCCGCGCCGCGCTGATGCCGCAGCCGATCGTGACGCCGACCGCCGCCGGGGGCGTGACGGGGCCGCTGGTGCGCGTCGATGCGCAGGGCCGCGCCGACGCGCCGCTGGCAGGCGCGATCGCGCTCGTCGACCTGCCCTATGGCCGCTGGTCGTCGGCGCTCGCCAAACCGGTCCGCGCGCCCGTCGAGACCGCCTTCGCGGCGGGCGCCAAGGCGGCGGTGATCGTCACCAACGGACCGACGGGCAAGATCATCGCGCTCAATGCCGATGGCCGCGCGCCGATGTTCGTGGGTCCGGTTGGTCTGCTCGCGCCTGCCGACGCCGCACCTTTTTGGGAGGCAGCGATGCGCCATGACGCGGCGACGGTGCGCCTGACCGGCGAGGGTAGGCGGCGGAGCGCCTTCAACGTCATCGGGCGACTCGACCGCGGCAAGGCGAAATGGGTGGTGGTATCGACTCCGCGTTCGGGCTGGACCGACTGTGCGGGCGAGCGCGGCGGCGGCATTGCCGCATGGCTGGACCTGGTCCGCGCTATCCCGGCGCTGCTCCCCGACCACAACCTCGCTTTCCTGTGCAACAGCGGCCATGAATATGAAAATCTGGGCGCCGAGGAGGCGCTGAAGGCGGTGGCCCCCAAGCCCGACGCGACGCATTTCTGGCTCCACCTTGGCGCCAACCTCGCGGCGCGTGACTGGCACGAAGGCCTGTTCGGCCTCGCCCCGCTGGCTGGCACCGATTCGCAGCGCTATCTGGTCGTCAGCCCCCCGCTGCTTGCGACGGCGCGGCGCCTGTTCGCGGGCTTTGCCGGACTTGAAAGCCCTTACCCCAGCGACAAATTGTCGGCCGGCGAACTCACCGCGATCATCGCCGCAGGCTACACATCGGTCGCAGGCATTTTCGGCGTCCATCGTTTCCATCATGTCGAAGGAGACGATGCGCGCTGCGTCGATGCGGGTGCGGTCGCGGCGACGGCCGCCGCCTTCCGGAAGCTGCTCCTTGCCGCGGCCGCGCCGAGATAGTGTAGGTTTCTAGATCCGGTTCGCGCGCGCGATCGCGCCGAAGTGATGCGCGCTGGGTCGCGGGGCGCGGACGAAAGTGTCGCGATCAACCGCGGCCAGCCCGAAGGGTACCGCATAGCCCGACGTCCATTCGAAATTGTCGAGCAGCGACCAGTAGATATAGCTGTGGACGGCAATGCCTTCGTCGAGACAGGCGCGGACCCCGTCGAGCGCCGCGTCGATGAAGGCGATGCGGCGCGCATCGTCGGCGACGGCGACCCCGCTTTCGGTGACATAGATGGGCTTGCCGATCGTCCGGTGCGCCCAGCGGATCGTATTCGCCAAGGCCTGCGGATAAAATTCATAACCCGACAGCGTCTTTTCGGCGTCCTTCGGGGGCGGCACCATGCCCTTTTCGTCGAAGACGAGCCGCGTGTAGCATTGCACCCCGAAGAAGTCGGCGTGGTCGCGGGCGACATCGATCCAGTTGCCGTAGAGCCGCCGCTCATAATCTGCGACGAGCGACGGTGCGCCGGCCGACTGGATATCCTGCGTCGTGAGCGTGATGCCGACCGGAAGTTCGGGCCGCGCCGCCTTGATCGCCGCATAGGCCTGACGATGCGCCTCCTGCATCAGCGGGGTCGTAACCGCAGGATCGGCGAAGGCGAGGCGCGAGAATTTGGGCGATCCGGTTGCGGCGACCGCGGCCGCCTGCGCCGCCCGTTGCAGCTCCGCACCGGCTTCCGACTGGGGGAACAGCGACACGAGCAGGCCGATATTGGCTTCGTTGAAGGTGGTGACGAGATGCATCAGCCCGCCGAGCCGCTCCGCGACCCTGGCGCAATAGCGCGCGAAGAGCTGCGGCGCGTCGGCAACCTCGAACCCGCCACGCTTCGCGAACCACAGCGGCACGGTGAAGTGGCTCAGCGTCACGACGGGAGCCAGCCCCCGCGCGCGGCAGGCAGTCAGCACCCGGGCATAATGGGCGAGTTCGGCGTTCGAGAAATGCCCCTCGCTCGGCTCGATCCGCGCCCATTCGATGCCAAGCCGGTAGCAGTTCAACCCGAGTTGCTGCGCGAGCGCGAAATCCTGATCGTAGCGGTGATAGCTGTCGCACGCGTCGCCCGACCGCTCCTTGAACAGCGTCGGTTCGATATTCTCGGCAAGCCAGGCGTCGCTGTTGGTATTATTCCCTTCGCTCTGGTGCGCCGAGATGGCCGCGCCCCAGAGAAAGCCCTTCGGCGCGGGCTTGCGCCGCGCCGGCGCCGGGGCGTTGCCGAGCAGCACCGGCGCAGCGGCGGCGCCGACCGCCCCCTGGATCAGCGCGCGGCGCGCAATGGCATCGCCGCCGCTCATGCCTCGATGTCGCGCTTGTAGGTTTCGGGCAGGAACAGGATGCCGACGACCGCGGTCACCGCCGCAATGATGACCGCATACCACAGCCCCTGATAGATATTGCCGGTCGCCGCGACCATCGCGAAGCCGATCGTCGGCATGAAGCCGCCGATCCAGCCGTTTCCGATGTGATAGGGCAGCGACAGCGAACTGTAACGGATGCGCGCCGGGAACAGCTCGACGAGCAGCGCGGCGAGCGGGCCATAGACCATCGTCGCGAGCAGCCCGAAGACGCAGAGGATCAGAATCACCTTGACCTTGTTGACCTGCGCCGGATCGGCTTTGTCGGGATAGCCCGCCGCATCGAGCGCCGTTTTCGCCTCGCGCCCGAAGGCGGCGACCACCGCCGCCCGAGCATCCTTGTCGAGCCCCACCGGGTCGGCGACGGCGATCACGCGGTCGCCGACGCGCACCGACGCGGCGCTTCCCGCCGGCGCATCGCGATTGGCATAGTTGATGCCGTTCTTTGCCAGATAGGATTTGGCGATGTCGCAACTCGAATGGTCAAAGCTGTTCTTGCCGATCGGGTCGAACTGGAACGAGCATTCGCCGGCATCGGCAATGACCGTGACCGGCGCGCGTTCGACCGCCGCGGCCATCGCGGGATTCGCGGCGACGACGAGCGCCTTGTAGAGCGGAAAATAGACGAACACCGCGATCACGCAGGCGGTCATCATGATCGGTTTGCGGCCGATACGGTCACTGAGCCAGCCGAAGAAGACGAAGCTTGGAATGATGATGAGGAGCGCCGTCGCGACGAGGAAATTGGCGGTCGCGCCGTCCACCCGCGCGATACGTTCGAGGTAGAAGAGCGGATAGAGGTGCGCGGCAAAGCCGATCACCGCTTGCCCCGCAACCGCCCCGAACAGCGCAATGAGCACGATCTTCAAATTGCGCCATTCGCCAAAGGCCTCCTTCAGCGGCGCCTTCGACGTCGCGCCGGCCGCCTTCATCCGTTGGAACACCGGGCTTTCCTCAAGCTGCAGGCGTATCCACAGCGCGACCGACAGCAGCACGATCGAAAAGATGAAGGGAAGCCGCCAGCCCCAGGCGTTGAAGGTATCGGCATCCATGAACAATCGCAGCGACACGACAAAGGTCGACGCCAGGATCAGCCCGATCATCGCCGTCGTCTGGATGAAGCTGGTGTAGAGGCCGCGTTTTCCGGGCGGGGCATGTTCGGCGATATAGACGGCGGCGCCGCCATATTCGCCGCCGATCGCCAGTCCCTGCAACAGACGCAGCAGCATCAGGATGATCGGTGCCGCTACCCCGATCGTGTCATAGCCGGGCAGAAAGCCGACCGCGAAGGTCGACAGTCCCATGATCGCCATGGTGACGAGGAAGGTATTCTTGCGGCCGACGATGTCGCCGACGCGGCCGAAGACGAGCGCGCCGAACGGCCGCACCGCAAACCCCGCGGCAAACGCCATCAGCGCAAGGATGAAGCCCGTCGTTTCGTTCACCCCCGAAAAGAAGTGATGCGAAAGCGCCGTGGCGAGCAGGCCATAGAGATAGAAGTCATACCATTCGAACACTGTCCCCAGCGACGAAGCGGCGATCACCAGCTTCTCATTCTGCCCCTTGCCCGCTTCGGGCGCGGCCTGGCTGTCGGTCGTCATATCCTTCTCCCTTCGTCCCGGCAGCGACGGCGGGCTCTTGACCGGCCCGTCCGCCACGCCCCGGGGATTGTCAGCGTTGCACCGCCATCGTCGGCGCCGTGAAACCCGCATTCGCCAGTTCGCGCTCGGCCTGCGTGAAGCCATAGGCCGGCACGACCTCGCCGCGGCGATCGGTGATGCGGTCCCATTCCGAAACCACGCGCGCGGCCGCATCCTCGCCGCGGCCCACGAACAGCCCGTCGGTCAGCGTGACATGCGCGCTCGCGAAATGCCCGGCCCCCGCACAGAGGATGGCGCGCGTCGGCGCGGTATCGCCGACCAGCGCGAGCAGCCCGGGGCTCACCGCCTCGGGCGCCAGCCGCGCCAGCGCTTCGGGCGCGAGCACGCCGTCGGTCATCGCCGTCGCCGCGGTCGGCGCCAGACAATTGACCCGGATATTGTGCCGCTCGCCTTCGAGCGCGAGCGTCTGCATCAGGCCGACGAGTGCCATCTTTGCAGCGCTGTAATTGGCTTGGCCAAAATTGCCGTAGAGCCCCGACGAAGAGGTCGTCATCACGATGCGTCCGAAGCGCCGCGCGCGCATCTGGTCCCACACCGCCTTCGAACAGATGGCGGCGCCCATCAGGTGGACGTCGACGACCAGACGGAAATCGTCGATGTCCATCTTCGCAAAGCTCTTGTCGCGCAGGATGCCGGCATTGTTGATCAATATGTCGATGCCGCCCCATGCGGCGGTCGCATCATCGACCATCGCCGCGACCTCAGCGGTGTCGGTGACCGAAGCGGGCGCCGCGATCGCCTGCCCGCCCGATGCGACGATCTCGGCCGTCACGGCTTCGGCGGCGGCGGCGTCGCGATCGTTGACGACGACGCGCGCGCCGTGCCGCGCCAGCATCAGCGCGTGGGCGCGGCCCAGCCCGCCGCCCGCTCCGGTCACGATCGCCACCCGGTCCTGCAAGTCCCTCTTCATCGCCGCCCTCTCGCTTTCAAATCATAACTCACTAGTGAGTGAATTTATTTATGCGTACCGCGAATCCCCATCGAACTGCGGCGTATCGGCCTGTCAGCCCCTATCCTGCTTTCGCTGCTCGCAAATTTCGCGGAAACCTGCCGCCATGAAGCGCGCCATCCGGTGCTTTACCGCTTCATAATCGTCCGACAGGCACAGGCCGTGCGACAATTTATCGATACGCCCGGTCCGCGCGAGCGTGAGCATCAGCGCGCCGGTGACGAAGTGATAGCCCCAGAAAATATCTTCCTCGGCCGCGTCGGGCAGCGCCTTTTTCAATATGTCGATCAGCCGCAAGACCACGGGATCGAAATATTTGTCCATGAATTCCGCGCCTTCGGGGCTGTTCGACGCCTGTGCGCCAAAGGCCCCGTAATTCTTCCACCCCTCGCCGCCCTGGATATAGAGGTCGAGGTCGGTGTCGAGAAAGGCGTGCAGCGCACCCTCGACTGTCGGCTTGCCCGCGGCTGCGCGCTCATAATCGTCGAGTGCCTGCATCCGCCGGTCGATCGTAACGACGGCGCGGCGCGCGAAAACGGCATCGAACAGCGTCTGCTTGTCGTCGAAATAATAGTTCAGCAGCGTGTGGTGGACGCCGACCTGCTTTGCGACATCCTTCAGCGTGACGCCGTGAAAGCCATGCTTCGAAAACAGAAGTTCGGCGACGTCGAGAATCTGCTCCATCATTTCGGCGCGCTGCTCCGCCTTCGATGGCCGCTTTGCCGCAGTCTTTGCCTTCGACGCCAAATTCACTTCCTTCCGGGGCTTCGTTCAATCGGGTGCGACCGCGTGGGCCTACACCTGTCCATATTCCGCCCGCAATTGCATTTTGTCGATCTTGCCCGTCGGCGCGAGCGGCATCGCGGCCAGACGCACGACGGCATCGGGAACCCACCAGGATGCGACGCGGCCATCGAGCGAACCCAGAAGATCGGCGTCGCTGATCGCATCGTCGCAGGTTTCGACGAGCAGGATCGGCCGCTCGCCCCATTTCGGATCGCTGCGCCCGATCACCGCGGCGAGCGACACTTGCGGCAGCCCCGCGACGATCGCCTCGATCTCGGCGGGATTAATCCACTCGCCGCCCGATTTGATCAGATCCTTGGCGCGCCCGGTGATGGTCAGATTGCCCCCGGCGTCGATCCGCGCGAGGTCGCCGGTGTCGAACCAGCCATCGGCATCGGTCGCCGGCTCGCTCTGCCCGAAATAGCGTTCGACGACCGAGCCGCCGCGCACGCGCAAATGCCCCTCGGCACCGCGCTGCTCGGCGAGCGCCCGCCCGTCGCCGTCGGTGAGCAGCAGGTCGATGCCCATCGCGGGGCGCCCCGACAGATCCGGCCGCCGCGCCGGGTCGCCCGGCAGCGCCGCCGTCCCGAGCGGCGACAACTCCGTCATGCCCCAGCTCGTCTGCACCTCGACCCCCAGTCGCCGTTCGATCCGGTCCATCAGCGCCGGCGGCATCGACGACCCGCCGACCAGGATACGCTCGAGCGTCGGCACCTCGCCGCCCTCGGCCTCCAGATGCTCGACCAGCCCCAGCCACACCGTCGGCACGCCGACCGCCGCGGTAACGCATTCGGCCCGGATCAGCCGGGCAAGATGCGCGCCGTCGCTGTGCCGTCCGGGCAGCACCAGCTTGGCGCCGACAGCAGGCGCGGTGAAGGGAATTCCCCACGCATTGGCATGGAACATCGGCACGACGGGCATCACCGCATCGCGCGCGGTAATACCGAGGACGTCGGCCTGAAGCTGGCGCATCGTGTGAAGATAGCAACCACGATGCGTGTAGGTGACGCCCTTGGGCGCGCCCGTGCTGCCCGATGTAAAGCACAGCCCCGACGGGGTATTCTCGTCGAAATCGCCCCACGGCACATCGGCGGCCGCGCCGACGATATGCGGTTCGAGCGCATCCTCCCCTTCGGCTTCGTCGAGCAGCAGGATGCGCGGCGGCGCGCCGAGGCCGCGCGTCGCGTCGCGTGCCAGACCCAGAAGGTCGGCGCTCGCCAGCAGCACCGACGCTTCCGACTGGCGCAGCATCGACCCGAGCTGCGCCGGGGTCAGGCGCGGGTTGAGCGTGTGACAGATCGCGCCCATCCCCATGATGCCGTACCACGCCTCGACATGGCCCTGCGTATTCCAGGCCAGCGTCGCGACCCGCGCGCCCTTTGCGATCCCGAGCGCCGCCAGCGCCGCTGAAACGCGCAGCGCCCGGTCGCGAAGCGCCGCATAGGCGATGCGCCGCACGCCGCCGTCCAGTCCCGCCGACACCACTTCGGCGCCGGGATGCCATTTCGCGGCATGGGAGAGGAATTTGTCGAGCGTCAGGGCATAGGACTGCATCGAACCGTCGATCATTGGCACCCCTCGGCCTTCGGAGGCAGCGACGGCGCGATGATGCCGACGTTCCAGTTCCACGCTATATCGCCTGCCGCGCGGCGGCGGCAGACCACCGCCTCGTGCAGCGCCGCGGTGCCGGGGAAGAGATTGTGGCCAGCGCGCGGTGTGTCCGCGAAATGCAGAAAGCCGCGATCGTCGGCATAGTCGGGCCAGTCCGGCCAACCCTTGGCCTGCGGCTTGCCCGTCGCGGCAAAGCTCGCCCAATAATCGCCCATTGCTTCGCTGAGCTTGCGCTCGGCCAGCGTGTCGGGAATTTTCGGCCACAACGGCGGTGTCCGCGACGCGGTGCCGAATACATAGGGCAGTTCGGACGCGTGAAAGGCGTGGAGATTCCACTCCTGGGTCGCGGGATAGCCATGATCGAAGAGATAGAAATAGGCGCCCTTGCCCGCCGCCGCCTGGTCTGAAACCAGCCGCTCGGCGGTCCAGCCGTACATCGCATCGCGCGTCGCCGCGAGCATGCTTTCGTCGATGTTCTTGGCCGGATAGCGCGCGAGGAACATGTCGGCGAACTCGCCATAGCCAGCGCGAACCGCGGCCTCATAAGCAGCCGCATCGGCCGGCGGCTTCGGCAAGAGAAAGCGCAGCGACCGGATTTCGCCGCTGTTGAAACCCGCCAATATCGGCACCGGCGCCTGTTCGCCGCGATCGAAGCTGTCGACGAGCTGGCGCGGCACGGTCTTGCCGTCGATCGCCGGAAAGGGGAAATAGCCCGTCGTCGGCACCTTGTCGGCGATCGTCTCGGCGGGCAGCGCCCGCAGCGCCGCAAGGTCGGTCGCCCCAAGCTTGGCGGCCAGATCACTCCCCTGCTCTTCGGCCGGAACCATGCCGTTGACCCGGTCGCGCAGTGCGGGTGCCGACACCATATAGGCGCTCTGTGCCACCGCCTTGGCGAACAGGCCGCGCGCAGCGGGTGCCGTCATCAGATACATCACGCTGAGCGCACCGGCCGATTCGCCCGCGACGGTGACATTTGCCGCATTGCCCCCGAAGGCGCCGATGTTGCGTTTCACCCATTGCAGCGCGGCGATCTGGTCGAGCAGGCCGTAATTGCCCGACACATGATCGGAGGCCTCGGCGCTGAGCGCCGGGTGCGCGAAATAGCCGAACATGCCGAGCCGATAGTTGATCGTCACCACGACAATCCCGCGCCGCGCCAGCGCGCTGCCGTCATAAAGCGGTTCGGCGCCCGATCCCGACATCAGCGATCCGCCGTGTATCCACACGAACACCGGGGCATTTTTCGCATTTTCGGGCGCCCAGACGTTGAGCGACAGGCAATCCTCGCTCATCGCGGGCAAGCTTCCCGCATAGATATTCCCGGCGCGCGGCTTGGGCTGCATGCACGCGGCACCAAACTGACTCGCGTCGCGCACCCCGTCCCAGTCCGCCGCCGCCGCCGGGGGACGCCAGCGGCGCTCCCCGACGGGGGCCTGGGCATAGGGAATGCCCCGGAATATGCGGACGTCGCGTTCCGCAACGCCGCGCACGCTACCCGCGGGGGCCGCGACCACCGGATCGGCATCCGCCGCCGCCGCCGCCGCGATCGGGGCCGGGAGAAGAAGCGAGAGCGCGAGCGCGCAGATCCGCAAGCGGGGCATGATGTCTCTCCTTCTCGGGCCGATCAGAAGCGATAGTCCGCGCGAACGCCGACGGTGCGCGGGCGCATCCGGGCGTAGCGACCGTCGAGGAAGGCTTCGGGGTGGACGTAGGTGATCGAACTGTCGTTGAAGAGATTTTCGACATAGGCGGTCAGCCCGAGCGCGCCGAGCTTGACCCCCGCGTAAAGGTTCACGTTGGTCCAGGCCTCGGTATAATCGAAGGTCGGGCTGACCACATTGGGCTTGCCCGGCACGTTGGGGAACTGGTTGGGGAATGACCCCGCATGCGACACGTTCACCGCGCCGAAGCCGCTGTTGCTGCCGGCCATCCGGAAATCATAGCGCAGCGTTGCCGAACCCTGAAAATGGGGCGAGGCCAGCCGGGTGCCGACCTCGGCGCCCGAAATCGCCGCCTCGACCGCCGTCAGCTTGGTCACCTTCGCCTCGTTGAACGATCCGTTGACCGCGAGGCTGAGGCCTTGGATGGGCCGCGCCATGATCTCGAACTCCAGGCCATAGCTTTCGGCGCCGCCGATATTGGTCGCGAACTGGATCGAATCCGACACGCGGTTCGCCTGAACCTGAATATTCTTCCAGTCGATATAATATGCGGCGATATTGGCGGTCAGGTCGCCGCCGAGCCACCGGCCCTTCAGCCCGGCCTCATAGTTGGTCACGCTGTCCGAACGGGCGCCGCTGGGGATGACGATATCATTGGGATCGATCGTGCTCACCAGCCCGGCGCGCGCATTGACCACCGGGGTACGAAAGCCGGTCGATACCGTGACATAGGTCGTCAGATCCTCGCTCGGCTTCCACGACGCGCTCGCCTTCCACGACAGGCGGTCGTCCGAAACCTTCAGCCCCTCGGCATAGGGGATCGAGGTGATCGCGAGCGGCGGCACATAAAAGCCGCACGCCGCCGGGAAGGACAGGCAATAGGCGATGGTCAGGTAATTGCTGTTGTAGCCGCCGCCGCGGGTGAAGCTTTGCACCTGCGTATTACCGTAGCGCAGCCCGCCGGTGATCCAGAATTTGTCGCTGAACTTGTAGGTCAGCTCTCCGAAGCCCGCGACCTCGCTCTGGTCGGTATAGCTGTTGAAGCGCTGATAATATTCGTCGGGCAGCCCGACGATATTCTTCGCCGCCAGATATTCGGGGCTCGACCGATAGGCGAAATCGACGCTCCGGCGCTTGTCATAATAGAAGAAGCCCGCAACCCACTGGAACGGCCCGTCGCCACGCGAGACGAGCCGCGTTTCCTGAACGAACAGATCGTCATAGCCATAGGCGTCGAGCGCGAAGGGAAAAGCCTGCGCATAGGTGCCGGCCAGGTCGACATAGAAGGACGCATCATAGGTCGACAGCGTCGTCGAACTGATCAGCTCGGCGAAATCGAACTCGTAATTGACCGTGAGATTATAGTTGGTGAGCTTGCCCTGAAACAGGTCGGGCCGGTCCGAATTGCGCACGAACTTGCCAAGCGTCGGATTGATCAGGCCCGAATCGGCGGGCTTGCTGTTCTCATAGGAAATGAGCAGCTTTACCTTCATCCGGTCGCTGGGCCGCATCAGCAGGATCGCGCGGCCGCCATAGGCTTCAAGGCTGTTCGAATCCTTGATCCCGGTGCCGATATTGTCGACCCAGCCGTCTTCGTTGCGATAATAGCCGGTGATGCGAAGACCCATTTCGTCCTGCATGATCGGCACGTTGACCATCGCATTATAGCGCTGGCGCAGCGAACTCGATCCCGTCAGCCCCAGATCGACGCTCGCCGATGCGGCAAACGCATTGAGGTCGGGGCTCTTGGTGATGATCCGCATCGCACCCGCGAGCGAGTTCGATCCGAACAGCGTCCCCTGCGGCCCGCGCAGAAACTCGACGCGCTCGACATCGTAGAGATTGGGATCGAGGATGGTCGAATTGCCGTTCGCCGAGATCGGCAGTTCGTCGACATAGATGGCAACCGCACTCTGCAGCCCCGCCGAATAGCCGTTGGTGTTGATGCCGCGAGCAGTGAAATTGTTGAAATTCTGCGTCGGCCGGTTGACGACGATGCCGGGCGTGTTCTGCGCAATGCCTTCATAGCCGACGATACCCAGATCATCGAGCTCGCGCTGGCCGAACGCCGTGACGCTGAGCGGCACGTCTTGCAGCCGTTCGCTACGGCGCGTCGCGGTGACGATGATATCTTCGCTGGGCCGCGCGCCGTCCCGTGCCGCCTCGTCGGCGGGCGGCGGCGCGTCGGACGACTGGGCCTGGGCAGCAACGGGTAGCGCAAACAGGGCGACCGCCGAAGCGGACACGAGCAACGGTGCCTTCATGAAACCTCTCCCTCCTGGACGGCCTTATCGAAGCCGTCTCTGCCGCGGATTTATGACCGCGGCCCCCTGCGATGTCAACACTCACTCACATGTGCGTGAATAAATGAAATGCCGCAAGGGTGAAGCGGGCGAGCGCCGTTGCGATGCCTGGATATCTCGAACGGGGTGGGAAGCTGCCGCCCTCCATTTTCGTCATCCCGGCGAAGGCCGGGATGACGATGGAAGAAAGGTCGGCCGATGGCCGCAATCGGCCGTTTCCAGTCGGAACGAAAATGTCGTAGCCGACCGCGAGCGGCAATGTCGCACCATAAAGAGCAACGGAAAATGGTGCGCCCGGCAGGATTCGAACCTGCGACCACCCGCTTAGAAGGCGGGTGCTCTATCCAGCTGAGCTACGGGCGCGTGCACCAAGGCTGTGGATCGCGCGAATAGCGTGGTTTGCGGGGGCTGCAAAGCGGGTTAAGCAATGCGGCGATGACCGAGTCTCCGCCGCCCGCCCATCCCGTGCACGTCCGCGCCGCCAGCGTGCACCAGTTCCGCTATTATGATCTGATGATGGCGGCGTTCGTCGCGATCCTGTTGCTCAGCAACATCATCGGGGCATCGAAGCCGAGTTATGTCACCCTGCCGTGGGGCACCGAATGGGCGTTCGGCGCGGGCGTGCTCTTCTTTCCGATCAGCTATATCATCGGCGACGTGCTGACCGAGGTTTATGGCTATGCGCGCGCGCGG
The DNA here is from genome assembly GCF_001598815.1 of Sphingopyxis terrae subsp. terrae NBRC 15098. Taxonomy (GTDB): domain Bacteria; phylum Pseudomonadota; class Alphaproteobacteria; order Sphingomonadales; family Sphingomonadaceae; genus Sphingopyxis; species Sphingopyxis terrae. Next base: position 40,038 of record NZ_BCZQ01000019.1, read on the forward strand.
CGGGTGATCTGGACCGGGTTCGCCGCGCTCGTCTTCATGGCGTTCATGGCGTGGGTCGTCGTCGCGCTGCCGCCGGCGCGCGACTGGCCGGGGCAAGCGGCCTATGAGTTCGTGTTCGGCAACAGCTGGCGCATCGTCATCGCTTCGATGACCGCCTTCTGGGTCGGCGAATTCGCCAACAGCTATGTCCTCGCGCGCATGAAGCTGTGGACCGAGGGCCGGCATCTGTGGATGCGCACCATCGGTTCGACGATCGTCGGCCAGGGGCTGGACAGCCTGATCTTCTACCCGCTCGCCTTTTACGGGCTCGCCGGCTGGCCGCCCGAGCAGCTTTATCAGGTCGTGCTGTCGCAATGGTTCATCAAGACCGCCTGGGAGGCGGCGCTGACCCCCGTCACCTATCTGGTGGTCGGCACGCTCAAGCGCCGCGAGGGCGTCGACGTCTTTGACGAGGGGACCGATTTCACCCCCTTCCGCGCCAAGGTCTGATCCGCGTGACGCTGACCCTGCTCGCCGCGCTGTTCGAGGAGCGCAAGCTGTCGATCGTCTCCTCGGTCGGGCTCGGCAAGGATGCGCTGCATATCTATTTCGGGCTGGCGCTGTTTCTGGCGGTGCGGCTGGTCTGGCGGCGGCGCGGTGGCGGACTGATCGCCTGGGGCGCGGTACTTGTCATGGCGTGCGGCGGCGAATGGCTCGACCTTCAGGCCGAGATCGGCCGCTCGGCGATCCAGCCCGACGCGGCGCACTGGCACGATATCTGGAACACGATGTTCTGGCCGACGATGCTGCTGATCGTCGGCCGCTGGCTGGAGCCGCGCGCCGACGCGCCAGCGCAAGCGGTCATATCAGGCGAGAACGCCGAGCGCGGCTTCGAACAGGCGTAGCCCGTCGGTGCCGCCGTGCGCGCGGTCGATCGCGCGTTCGGGGTGCGGCATCATGCCGAGCACATTGCCCGCATCGTTGAGCACGCCGGCGATGGCGCGCGCCGAACCGTTGACGCTGTCGGCATAGCGAAAAGCCACGCGCCCCTCGCCCTCGATCCGGTCGAGCGTATCGGCGTCGGCGAAATAATTGCCGTCATGATGGGCGACCGGAATATGGATCGTCTCGTCCGCGCGATAGGCGGCGGTGAACAGCGACTGGCTGTTCGCGACCGTCAGCGGGACCGTGCGGCAGACGAAATTGAGGCCCGCGTTGCGCATCAGCGCGCCGGGCAGCAACTGTGCCTCGGTCAGCACCTGAAAGCCGTTGCACACGCCCAGCACCGGCACGCCGCGCGCCGCGGCGTCGGCGACGGCGCGCAGGATCGGCGACCGCGCCGCCATCGCGCCCGAACGCAGATAATCGCCATAGGAAAAGCCGCCAGGCAGCGCGATGAAATCGGTGCCGTCCGGAAGCGCCGTCTCGCGGTGCCAAACCATCGCGGGCTTGACGCCGGTCACGGTTTCGAGCGCGACGGCCATGTCGCGATCGCAGTTGGAGCCGGGAAAGACGATGACGGCGGTCTTCATGAGCAAGGCTCCTTCGCGGCGGTCAGGCGCGTTCGATGCGGTAGTTTTCGATCACCGTGTTGGCGAGCAGCTTTGCGCACATCGCGTCGAGATCGGCATCGCTGGTGCCGTCGGCGACGTCGAGTTCGATGAAGCGTCCGGCGCGCACATCGGCCACGCCGCCGAAGCCCAGCCCTTCGAGCGCATGATGGATCGCCTTGCCCTGCGGGTCGAGCACCCCGGGCTTGAGCGTCACATAGACATTCACTTTCATGGGCGCGTACCTTCATGTTTCGGCCGGGCGGGTTTCGGGCCGGGGAGGATGGGCGCGCCTATGCCCGCGAATCGCCGCGCGGGCAAGGGGCCAGCGCGGCAAATCGGCCGCACCAGCGAAATGCGAACCGCTCGCAACTTTCCTGTTGCGAATCCCTCGCACTATCCCTAGATCAGCCCTGTTGAGAAGGATTCGCACATGGTCGTCTGTGTCTGCAACGCAATAAGGGAACGCGATTTGCGCGACGTCGCAAAGGACGGGCAGTTGCGCTGCGCCAAGGCCGCCTATGCGCAATTGGGTCGCAAACCCAAATGCGGCCAATGCCTGCCTTTCGCTCGCAATATCATCAGCGACATTACGGCGACCGCCTGAATTTTTCCAAGATTTCCGCCACTTTTCGGCTTGGCCTGAACGGGTCCGGGCGCCTATAATCCTGTCTTCTTACCCCACCCGACAAGGACAGGACGGACAATGAAGGGCGACCCCAAGGTCATCGATTTTCTCAACGAAGCGCTCAAGAACGAGCTGACGGCGATCAACCAATATTGGCTGCACTATCGCATGCTCGACAATTGGGGCGTTGCGCGCCTTGCGCATTTCGAGCGCGAGGAATCGATCGACGAGATGAAGCACGCCGACAAGCTGGCCGACCGCATCCTGTTTCTGGGCGGCCTGCCCAATTTCCAGCTGCTCGGACGGCTGCGCGTCGGCGAAACGGTCGAGGAGATCCTCAAGGCCGACCTCGCGCTCGAGGAAGAAGCGATCCCGCTGCTCAAGGACGCGATCGCGCATAGCGAAAGCGTGCGCGACTATGTCAGCCGCGATCTGTTCGCCGACATTCTGGAAAGCGAAGAGCATCATGTCGACGAGCTGGAGAAGCAGTTCGAGATGATCGAGCGCATGGGAATGGAAAATTACGTCCAGCTCCAGTCGAAGCCCGCCGGCGACGACTGACGCCGGACCGGCAAAAATCCACGGATTTTTGGGGGCGCCTGCGGGCGCCTCACTTTTCGCTTGTTTTTGCGACTGATTATCAATAGCACTGTTTACGCAGTCCCCTCCTGCCGGCTGCTGCGGCCCTGCGGCAGCCGGCATCTTTTTCGGAGGAACCGGGCTGCATGCCGATGCGCCGCGGATTTGGGCCATCGATGGGAGGAATGATGGAAGCCAGCACGCTCGTCCGCCGCCTGACCGAACAGCCGTTCGTACGCGACCTGCCGGTCGATGCGGCGCAGGCGGTCCTCGCGCTGCGCTATTGCGTGCTGTGCCATCGCAGCGAGCGCGACCCGATGCCCGAACTCGAACGGCGCTGGGGCAACATCCTCGCGGCGCGCCGCTACCGTCTCGTCGTGGCGGCGATCGGTCATTGCTGGCCCGACCCCTTCGCGGTCGCCCCGCCCTGCTGCCCGCGAGCCAGCTTCGACGAAGCGTTGCTCGCGGCGCTGGTCGGTGTCGCCGGTCGCGACGACCGCGCGGCGTTCGACTGGCTCAGCGCCGAAATGCTGGGCGGCGACGCGCGCGAAATGCTGTTCGTGGCGCTCGGCAATTTCCTCCGCGCCAAGGCGCCGCGCCGCGCGCCGAATGATTAGCGCTCGGGCGCAAAATGGGCCCGGCGCAGCGGCCGGGCCCGAGGAGTGTTTCGCTATTTCGGCTTATTCGGCGGGAACCGGCTTGCGTGCGGTGATCATGCCTTCGACCTTCGTTCCGTCCGCACGGACCGGGTCGTGCGCGACGTCGCTGTCGTCGAACACCTTCGTCCAGGCCGCAAATTCGAGGCACACGCCGTCGGGGTCGAAGAAATAGACCGAACGGACGAACACATCGTCGTTCATCTCGTCCGACGATTGCGTCGGCGAATTGTCGTGGTTCAGGATCTTGGTGACCTTGACGCCCTTTTCGACGAGGCGGTCGTAATATTCATCGAAGCGCTCGGCGGGCACGTTGATCGCGATATGGTTCATCGATCCGTGCGCCGACATGAAATTGCCCTGCGTCGGCAGCGCTTCGGGCGCCGAAATTCCCGGCACCGCTTCGGGCGCACCGTCGAACCAGAAGAAGGCCAGGCTGTCGCCGTTGCCGATATCGAAGAAGAAATGCTGGCCGCGATTGCCCGGCAGGTCGATCGTCTTGGTCAGCGGCATGCCCAGGATGTCGCGGTAGAATTCGACCGTCCTGGCCATGTCCTTGCACACAAGCGCGAGGTGGTTGACCCCGCAAAATTCGAATTCCTTGTTTGCTTCTGCCATCATCCGTCTCCTTTGCGTCTCAGTTCGAATTGGCGCCGGGCCGGGCCTTCATGCCCTGGTACCAGCGCAGGATATTCTTGTTTTCGGGGTCGAGCGGCTGACCGACACTTGCGCCGAAATCGAGGAAAGCGAAGAGCATGATGTCGGCGAGCGTCAGCCGGTCGCCGGCGAGGAACGCGCGATCGGCGATCAGCGGATCGAGCCATTTGAGCCCGTCCTGCGCCACCGCCTTCAGCCCCGCCGCGGCTTCGGGCAGACAGCGCATGCGCGGTTCGAACAGCGGCAGCCCCTCCGCAAAGCGAAAGCCGTTGGTCAGCGGTTCGCAAATCTTTAGGTCGACGCGCCGCGTCCACATCCGCGTCACCGCGCGCTCTTCGGCCGTCGTGCCGATCAGCGCCGGATCGGGGAAGCGTTCCTCCAGATATTCGCAGATCGCGGTAATCTCGGTCAGCACCGTGCCGTCGTCGAGCTCGAGTGCGGGGGTCTGCCCCGCCGGGTTCACGCTGCTGTTATAGGGCGGCCGCCGGTTTTCACCGCCGCGCAGATCGACCTCGACCTCGGGCAGGCTGATCCCCTTTTCCGCCATGAACAGTTTCACGACACGGGGATTGGGGCCGACGCTATTGTAGAATTTCATGGCCATCCTCTCATGATCCTTCTAGCAGCTTCCCGCATAACCGTCAACTTAATTGACGATTATGCGGGAGCCAGTCCGGGGCGCGGCCAGCGGACGCGGTAGAGCGCCCCGGTGGTCGAGACGGTGATATAGGCGTCGCGCCGATCGGCCCCGCCAAACGCGATGTTGGTCACGCCGATATCGGGAAGCGGCAGAAACTCCGACCCGCCGCCATCGGGATCGAAGATGGTGATGCCGCCTTCGACCATTGTGCCGACGCAGATGCGGCCGCTTTCCTCGACCGCAAGGCTGTCGAGCAGGCGGAAGGCGGGCGGCGTGCCGACGAACCGCCCCGGCGCCCACGGCGGCGGCGGCGCGAGTTGGCCCGGTGCCACCACGTCCATCGCCCAGACGCGCGCGGTCATGGTCTCGCTGACATAGAGCGTCTTGCCGTCGGGGGAGAGGCCGATGCCGTTGGGACCGATCATCTCGGCGCGCTGGCGCGTGATCGAGGAGCCGTCGATGCTGGCATGATAGATGGCGCCATGATCGCGCCCACTGCTGCGCACCTGACCATGGTCGGTGAACCAGAAACCGCCCTCGCGGTCGAAGACGATGTCGTTCGGCCCCTTCAGCCGCTCGCCCTCGAAACTGTCGTAGAGCGTCGTCACCGCCCCGCTGGCAAGGTCGACCCGCTGGATCGAGCCGCAGGCGGCGTCGTGCGCGGCATGACCGGGAAAGAGCAGCGGCCCCGCCCGGGTCCACTGGAACCCGCCATTGTTGCAGACATAGGCAGCACCATCGGGGCCGATCGCCACGCCATTGGGCCCGCCGCCAAGCTCGGCCACGACCGACAGGCTTCCGTCCGGGGCGACGCGGGTCAGCGTGCCGCGCGCAATCTCTACAAGCAGCACCGACCCGTCGGGCATCGGCACCGGCCCTTCGGGAAAGCGCAGGCCGGTGGCGACGACCTCGGGCGCGCCGAAGTCGCTCATTCGGGTTTCGACCGCGGCGCGCTCAGGAAGTCGGCGGCATCGAAGCCTTCGGGGGCCGCGACCTCGACGATCGGATCTTCGCGCGCGTCGAACTCCATGCGCAGCGCGCGGGTGATGACCGCGTGCATGTCATAGAGGCAGGTGATGTAGGTGAATTCGAATATCTGCTCGTCGTTCCAGAAGGTCTTGAGCTTGTCGAACACCGCCGTCGGGACGCGGCCGTTCGCCTGGCTGAGGCAATCGGCATAGGCAAGGACGGCGCGTTCCTGATCGTTATAGCAGTCGGCGACCTGCCAATGGGCGATCGATGCGATCTTGTCCTCGCTGACCCCCAGACCGCGCAGCGACTTGCAATGCTGCGAAAAGACAAACTGGCTGCCCTTCACCCAGCCCGCGCGCGTCTGCCCAAGCTCGCGCAGCACCGGGTCGATCGAGCGCGCCGGATTGCGATAGACCGCGAAACCGTCGACCGCATGTTTGAAGATGTCGGGCGACAGCGCATAGACGGTCCACCAATCGCCCGGCGTGCCGGTCGCAGTGCCGGGTTCGGCCACCGGGTCGCGGTCGCCGAACAGGCGCTGATAATAAGCGAGAACGATCTCGTCGGTCACTTCGGACCGGGGTACCTGGCGCAAGACGGGCATGAAACGGACTCCTCAGGCGTTGGCAAATTTGCGGAATTCGGCGACGTGCGCGCTGTCGAAATATTCGTCGAGGCGCGTGATCCGGCCGTTTTCCACCTCGCAGATGATGGCGCACGGCAGGCGCACCGGGCCGTCGTCGTGAACGCGGCGCCCCTTCAGCACATGCTGCTGGACGAATCCCCCCGGAAAGGTAGTCAGGCGGCGGTCGGCATATTCGCGGTCCTTGATGCGCGCGACCATCCCGGTCAGCGTCTGCGCCGTCTGCGCCGGGGTCACGATCAGTTCGTCGGTATTGTGCCATATCTCGGCATCGGGCGTGAAACTGTTCTGCATCGTTTCGATATCGCCCTGCTCGATCGCGTCGAAGAAGCGCGTCGCCATGGCGCGAATGTCGTCCTGTTCGTTCATCAGTCTCTCCTCAAATCCGCGCGCCGAACATGCGGCCGCCATTGGCCGCAATCAGCCCGTCGATATCGTCGCCCTTGTAATCCGGATCGGCGGATTCGCCGAAGGCGGTCAGCATGTCGCGCGTCACCAGTTCGGCCATCGCCTTCCATTCGGGATGGGTGAAAATCCAATAGTCGCCATGCTCGATCGCCCGGACAACCCGCGCACCGATCTTTGCCGGGTCCATCCCGCCCGCGAGCACGCCCTGCATGGCTTGGCTGGTCGCCGCCGCGCGACCCACCTCGACCTGCGCCGGGCGCAGATCGCGCGTCGTTTCGACAATGCGCGTCGCCGACATCCCCGGCATCAGGACCGAAATATCGACGCAGGTGCCCGCAAGCTCGTTGCGCAGCGCCATCGCGATGCCGAGCGTGGCATATTTCGAACTGATGTAGGCGACCGAGATCGGCGGCGGCACGATCGCAACCATCGACGATGTGATGATAAGGTGGCTCGCCTCGCCCGATGCCTTCATCGCACCGAGGAAGGTGCGGCAGGCATAAAGATGCGCATGGGCGTTGACGGCATAGTTCCAGCGCCAGACGTCGGTGTCATAATCCTCGAACGGGCCCGAACCGCCGCCCACGCCGGCATTGCTGAACAGGATGCGCACCGGGCCGAAAGCCTGCGCGGCGGCACCGGCATCGGCCCAGCTTGCCTCGTCGGTCACATCGAGCTGCAACCCCATCGCCTCGGCCCCCGCGGCGCGCAGGCTTTCCGCCGCCGCTTCCGCGCCCGCTCCGTCGATATCGGCGAGGACCAGCCGCGCCCCCCTGTCCGCCAGCGCCCGCGCCGTCGCGAGGCCAAGCCCGCTGGCGCCGCCGGTGACGAACGCCGTCTTGCCTGAAACATCGGTCATTCGGCGAAATCCTGATCGAGGTGGCGCGTCATCGCGAACTGGGCCAGCCCTGCGGCGACGGCAAAGGGAAGGATGGCAAGCAAGGCCCAGCGCAGGCTTTCATCACCATAGACCGGTTTGAGATGATCGCTCACCACGCCGATGAACAGCGGACCGAGGCCGAGGCCGACGATATTGAACATCAGCATCAGCACCGCGGCGGCCGTCGCGCGGCTGCGCGGCGGGGTCAGATTCTGCACCAGCGCCAGCGCCGGCGCGACATAGGCGGTGCAGGCCGCCATCGGGATCAGCATCAACGCGAGCGACACTTGCCAGCTATCGACGAGGAGCGCCGCGGCGAAGCTGGGGATCAGGACGGCGGTGGCCAGCGCGGGAATCGATCCATAGGCACGCGGCGATCGCTTCGCGACGTGGCTGACCAGCCAGCCGCCGCCGAGGATGCCGATCCCGAAGGTGATGCCCGCGGCGGGCGCAAACCAGGTCGCCATCGCATCGAGCGGCATGCCCTGCGTCCGCATCAGGAAGGCCGGGATCCAGTTGAGCATGCCATAGCTGACGAAGGCGGCAAGGCCGCTGCCGACCATCACCATGCGCAGCGACCGGCGGCGCACGAACATCGCAAGGCTCTGCCGAAAGGGTAGCGCCTCGTCGGCCGCCTGCTGCTTGTCCATGGCGCCGCGCGCGGGTTCGCGGACCAGCCAGATCAAGAGCGGCGCGACAAGGACGCCAACGACGCCGATGACCAGAAAGGCGTTGCGCCAGCCGATGTTGGCCGCCGCCCAGGCGCCGAAGGCGGCGCCGACGAACACGCCGAACGGACCGTTCAGCGTGAAGAGGCCGATCGCCAGCGGACGGCGATCTGGCGGGTAATAATCGGCGATCACCGACAGCGACGGGGCGGTGCCCCCCGCCTCGCCCGCGCCGACGCCGAAGCGCATCAGCGCCAGTTGCCAGAAGTTCGACACCATGCCGCACGCGGCGGTGAAGCCGCTCCACACCACGCAGGCGATACCGATCAGCTTCACCCGGTTCCAGCGATCGGCGATCATCGCGACCGGGACGCCCATCGCCGCATAGAAGAGCGCGAAGGCAAGGCCGGTGAGCAAGCCGAACTGCGTATCGCTGAACTGCATATCGGCTCGGATCGGTTCGACGAGCACCGACAGCAGTTGACGGTCGACGAAGTTGATCGTGCCGACCAGGAACAGCATCGCGAGCGCAAAATTGCGGCGGACGGCGATCGAACGGTCGGCCGGCGCGGCGCCCGCATCAAGGGCGGTGGCTTGCGTCATGGCTCTCCCCAAACATGTGATTCTTGTCGGGTCAAAATACTTAGGTATTTAAGTTTATCTGTCAATGTGCTTTACGGTAAGGCGACATCGAACGGGAGAGAGCAATGGATATCAAGGGTAAAACCGCCATCGTTACCGGGGCCGCAAGCGGCATCGGTCGCGCCACCGCCGTCGCGCTTGCCGAGCGCGGTGCCGCCGCGATCGCACTTGTCGACGTCAACGATATCGACCTGCGCGAAACCGCGGGTCGCGTCGAGGCGGCGGGCGCGCGGGCGACGGTCCACCGCCTCGACCTGTCCGACATCGCCGCGACCGAAGCCTGGTTCGCGGCGCATGGCGACGTCGACATTCTCCACAACAATGCCGGGGTCGTATCGGGACTGCCGCAATTTCCCGACGTCGACGCAGCGCGCATCCGCTGGATCATCGACGTCAATGTGACATCGCTGATCGCCGCGACGCAGATTGCCGTGCAGGCGATGCGCCGCCGCGGCGGCGGGGTGATCGTCAACACCGTGTCGACCGTCGCGCTCGGCACCGGATTCTACGATGCGATGTATGCGACGACCAAAGCGGCAGTGATGATGTTCACGCGCTGCTGCGCGCCGCTGAAGGCCGAATGCAACGTCCGCGTCGCGGGGATGCTGCCGGGCCTTGTCGATACACCGATCCTCGACACCACGGGCGCGGGCGGCAAATCGGAGTGGATGGAGCAGGTGCTCGCCAATAATGAAGCCTGCGAACCCAAGGATATCGCCGGCGGCGTCATCGCGCTGATCGAGGACGACGGCCTGGCCGGGGGCGACTGGCTCGCGGTGCGGCGGCTCGCCGGAAAGATCGAATATCAGTGGGGTCATGCCGATACGGTCTGATCCACGCTCGTCATTGCGGGCGAAGCCGCGTCGCTTCGCTCTTCGCAATGGCGCAGGAGGTCAGCGCGTCGGTGCGGCGAGCATATTCTTGCCGAACAGGTTCGACCATTGCTCCTCGGTCAGCACCGGCCGCGCGCTCGCAAGATTGGCGGCGTTTTTGACGTCGGTCCCGGCAATCACCGCCGGCCGCTCGCCCACGCGCGCGAACCAGTCGGCAACGGCGGGATAATCGTCGAGCGTCAGCCCGATCAACTGCACCGCGCGCGCCCAGGGCCAGGCCGCCATGTCGGCGATGCTATATTCCTCCGCCAGATAGTCTGCCTCGGACAGCCGTCCGTTCAGAACGTGCAGCAGGCGAACCGTCTCGTTCCGGTAGCGCTCGGTCGGGTAGGTCTGGCCTTCGGGTGCGTAGCGGATGAAATGATGCGCCTGCCCCTGCATCGGCCCGAAGCTGGCCATCTGCCACATCAGCCATTGCTGCGCCTGGCTGCGACGGCGCGGATTTTCGGGCAGGAACTTGCCGCTCTTTTCGGCAAGATAAAGCAGGATCGCGCCGCTTTCGAAGACAGGCAGCGGCGCCCCGCCGCCGATCGGTTCATGGTCGACGATCGCGGGCAGGCGTCCATTGGGGTTGATGCGCCGAAAGTCGGGGGTCAGATGATCGCCCGCGAGCACATCCATCTTGAGCAGGCGGTGCGGCAAGCCCGTCTCTTCGAGCATGATCGAAACCTTGTGCCCGTTGGGCGTGGGGGTGAAATAAACCTCGATCATGCAATTCCTCTTTCGGCAAAACGGGCGCGGGCGGCGGCAAATGCGGCGTCGAAGGCAGGCTTCCCCGCCGGGTAACCCGCAACGGTGAGCGTGACACCCGCGATCCGCCATCGCCCGTCACGGATCAGATGGTGGGTGTAATGACCGACCAGGTCGCCCATCAGCGCGGCGCCATCGACGGCAATAAAGTGCGCGGCATCGACGATACCCGTCACCACGGCGCGATCGCCCTCGATCTCGGCCCGCAGATTGTGCAGCCGGTGCGCGGTCGCGTCGAAACCCTCGAGCGCGCGGCAGCGGCGCGTCCATTCATCGGCATCGATCGTCGCGACGATCGACCCGATCGCGCCATAGTCGATCGCGATCCGGTCGGCGAACAGCGCGCGATACGCGCCCCAGTCGCGCGCATCGAGCGCGGCGGCATAAGCGGTCACGACCGCCACCGCCGCTTCCCGGTCAAGGAAAGCGTCGATAGCGGTCGCGTCCGTCGGCATTCTAGTGGGACTGCTAGAATTTGAAGCCGGCTTCGATCGACAGGTTGCGCGGCGGTTCGAGGTAGAGAATCGCGCGCGGAACCGCGGTGATCGGCGCCGGCAGGTTGAACGCGCTGCCCGTCGTCAGCTCGTTGGTCAGATTCTTGCCGACGAAGGCCAGGAACCAGCGCTCGTCCGCATCCGAAAGCTGCACGCGCAGGTCGAGCTTCACATAGCCCTTCTGAATGCCGAAAATCGGGCTCTGATTGTCCGAGTCGAAATATTTCGAGCGGCCCGCGGCGACGCCCGTAATGTCGAGCTTCAGGTCGTCGCCCAGCGGCACGCGGCCGTGGGCCGAGACATTGCCGGTCCATTTCGAGGTGTAGGCAAGGCGATAGCCGGCGAGATTGTTGGTCGCCGGCGTGCAGGTGCTCGGCTGCGACGCAAGGCAGGCAGCCCCCGGATAATCGTCGTATTTGATGTCCTGATACGCACCCGATGCGGTGATATCGAGGTTGGGCGACAGATAGAGCGCAAGCGATCCTTCGATGCCCTTCGACGTCGCGCTCGCGGCGTTGCCGGTCAGATAGCTGGAGCTTGCCGGCTGATAGACCGAAACCTGCAGATTCTTGAACTGGGTGTCATAGACCGAGACGTTGGCGACGACCTTGCCGTCGAACAGCGTCGATTTGACGCCCGCTTCATAGTTGGTCGAGCGCTCGGGCTTGAATGCGAAGGTCGCGTCCGTTGTGCCCAAGGTATTCGACACAAAGCCGCCCGACTTCGAACCGCGGCCATAGGTCGCATAGAGCATGATGCGCGGCGCGACGTCGAACTGCACCGTGACCGACGGATCGACATTGCCTTCGCTGAGCGAACCGTCCGCGCTCGAGATCGGGCGGATCGCGAACGGGCCATAGACCAGCCGCGAAGCGAAATCGGCGTCCTTGCTCGTGTGGCTGTAGCGCAGGCTGCCGATCACGCGGAAGGTGTCGGCAAGGTTCAGCGTACCCTGTCCGAAGAGCGACCAGCTTTCCGAGGTCTGGTTGAAGCGGCTGTCGATGCGGCCGAAATAGGGCGAACCGAACAGGTCGGCGATATTGAAGCCCTGCAGCTGGTCGAGCCGGTATTTGCCATGGTCATAATAAGCGCCGACGATGAAGTCGAAGGTGCGGCCGGTCGGCGACAGCAGGCGGATTTCCTGCGAGAATTGCTCGAAGCGCTCGGGGAAGCTGTTGTAGACCGAATTGTTGGTAAACGCGCCGCCGCCGCCCGGGATCGTCTGATCGAAACCGTTGACGATATTGGCGTTGAACCAGCTGTAACCCGTCACCGACGTCAGCGTATAGTCGCCGATCGCGATGTTGCCGGTTCCCGATATCATGACCGACTTGGTCTTCGTCCCTTCATCGCCGAGCGCCGACTTGTCGAGATAGCGCGTGAGGTGCGGATCCTGCGCGCTGGTCAGCGGGCTCGACACGGTGATGCCGCCCACGACATCGCGGTTCGCATATTCGACCTTCGCGGTGTAATCGAAATTGGCCGACGGTTCCCATTTCATCGTCAGGCGGAGAAGCTGCTGCTTGATCTCCGGATCGTCATGATCGGTCGCGAGATTGCGGATATAACCCTGCTGGTTGAGCACCTTCATCGCAAGGCGCGCGCTCAGCGTGTCGGTCAGCGGCCCCGACAGATAGCCCGAGAAATCGGTGCCCTTGAAATCGAAGTTATAATTGGCGGTCAGCTTGCCTTCGAAGCGGTCGGTCGGCCCCGCCGACACGACGCTGACCGCGCCCGCGGCGGTGTTCTTGCCGAACAGGGCGCCCTGCGGACCACGCAGCACCTCGACGCGCGCGAGGTCGAAGAAGGGTGCCTGCGCCTGACGCGACCGGCCGGCGTAGACGCCGTCGACATAGAGCGAGACCGACTGGTCGAACGCGAAGTTCGCCGGCGGCGAGCCGAAGCCGCGAATGTAGATCACGTCATTGCCCGCGGTCGACTGGACGAAGACGTTCGGCGTGTAATTCATCACCGCCTTGATGTCGTTCGAGTTGAAATCGTCGAGTCGCTGGCCGCTGACGACTTCCATCGAGATCGGAACATCCTGGATGTTCTGGGCGCGCTTTTGCGCCGTCACGATGATTTCATTGCCGCTGCCGCTTGCCCCGGCGGCCGTTTCGGCGCCATCGTCGGCGGTTTGTGCCATCGCCGGCGCGGCGGTGGCCAGCATCGCAAGCGTCGCGACGCCGGCGAGCAGATTCGAATGTCGAGCCTTCATCTTCACCCTCCCATAGAGCCTAGTGCAACGGTACCGGTTTCTTCGTCCGATCCGTCAATCTGATTGACCCTTAGTATACTAATTGTTTTATACTTGTCCAGAGTTTCAAGAGAGGATTCCCGATTATGCCCGACGAAAATCGCCAGAGCGCGCTTGCGAGCCGCCCCTTGTGCACCGTGGAGTTCGAGGTGGGGGGCGGCCTGATCGGGATCGGCGCCTCGCCGTTCGGCGACCAGCGGCTCGGCTATATCACCGGCGGACGATTTTTCGGACCGCGAATCAACGGCATCGTTCTTCCGGGTGGCGGCAATTGGTCGCGCAGCGGGCGGCTGGGCGAGGCGGCGTCGGTCGGCACCTTCGACGCGCGCGCGGTGTGGCAGACCGACGACGGCGCGCTCATCTACCTCAGCTATACGGGGCGCAGCCTGATCCCCGACGACGTCCGCGCCGCCTTCGCCGACCCTGCCGCGCCCGATGTCGATCCCGCACTTTATTATCTGCGAATCGCGCCCGTGTTCGAGACCGCGAGTCCCCGATACGACTGGCTCAACGGCCTGCTCGCCGTCGGCGTGGGAGAGCGCACCGACTTCGGCGTGCGCCATGTGATCCACGAAATATTGTAGGGCGCCCCTAGAGTCGGGGCCCTAGCCCACAGCGCGGTCGCGGCCTTCCCAATAAGGCGCGCGCAGTTCGCGGCGCAGCACCTTGCCCGACGGGTTGCGCGGCAGCGCGTCGATCGTCTCGACGCTCTTCGGCGCCTTGTAGGCAGCGATGCGCTCGCGCGCCCATGCGATGACATCGGCGGGCTCGACCGTGGCGCCGGGCGCGGGGACGATCAGCGCCTTGACCGCCTCGCCCCATTTGTCGTCGGGCACGCCGATGACCGCGACATCGGCGACACCGGGGCAGCCCATGATCGCGCTTTCAACCTCGGCCGGATAGACATTCTCGCCGCCCGACACGATCATGTCCTTGATCCGGTCGTGGACGAAGTAAAAGCCGTCGGCGTCGCGATAGCCGACGTCGCCGGTGTGCAGCCAGCCGCCGATCACGGTTTCGGCGGTCGCCTCGGCGCGGTTCCAATATTCCTTCATCACAATGTCGCCGCGGATCGCGATCTCGCCGATCTCACCGTCGCCGAGCGGCCGCCCCTCGCCATCGAGGATCGCCATCTCGGTCTGCGGCCAGGGCTGACCGCACGAGGTAAGTTTGCCGGGCAGGTCGTGCGCGGCGGGCGAGAGGTAGGAGCCGCCGCCCGAGCTTTCGGTCATGCCATAGAATTGCACGAAATCGCAGCCGAAGGTCGTGCGCGCGCGGCGCAGCACATCCTCCGCGATCGGCGAGGCGCCATAGGCGATCGACCGCAACGCCGAATAGTCGCCTGTCGCTGCGGCGGGCTGTTGCAGCATCATCTGGATCATCGCGGGCGCGAGGAAGGCGTGCGCAACGCGTTCCTCGGTCAGCATCCGCACCGCATCGTCCGCGGCGAAATCCTTGACCAGCACCAGCCGCCCGCCCTGCGCCAGCCCCGAAAAGCTGACATTGGTCCCGGCAACATGGAACAGCGGCATCACGATCATCACCGTTTCGTCCTCGCTATAGGCGAAGCCGTCGACCTCGGTCGCCATTTCGAGGAAGCGGCGGTAATTCTTGTTGGCGAGCACCACACCCTTTGGCCGCCCGGTGGTGCCGCTCGTGTAAAGTTGCAGCACATCGTCGGCGAGTTGCGGCGCGTCGGCGGGCGGGGTCGCGGCCGCATCGTCGAGCCAGGCGTCGAAGCCTTCAAAGTCCGGGTGCGCGCCATAAAGCGCCACCAACCGCGGCTTGTCGGCGAGCCCGGCGACGGCAGCCAGCGCGGTGTCGAAGAAATCCTCGCCCACGAAGAGCAGCGTCGGGGCGGCGTCGCCCAAAATGAAACCAATCTCGCCCGCGGCGAGGCGGCAGTTGATCGGCGCGAGGCAGGCGCGCGCACGCGCGGTACCGAAGAAGAGCGGATACCAGGCGTCGTGGTTCTTGGTCAGAACCGAAACCCTGTCGCCGGGCGCGACCCCCGACGCCAGCAGCGCGTTCGCGACCCGGTTCGACTGCGCATCAAGCTCGGCAAAGCTCGTTTCGCGATCTCCATATTTGACCGCGACCGCCTGCCCACGCGCGCGCGCCTGCGCCGCCGGAATATCGGCCAGCGTCCGAATGGCCTCCAGATCGATCATTTCGCTCTCCCATCGTCACTTTGATCTTGAATTAGATAGAATACTAAGCAAATACTTGGCCAGCAAAAAAGCGAGAGGATCCGCCTTGTTCGATCACCCCATCCTGCCGACAACGATCGTCGGAAGCTACCCCCAACCCGATTGGCTGATCGACCGCGAACGATTGAAGGCCAGCCTGCCGCCGCGCGTGCGTGCCGAGACTTTGTGGCGCATCCCCGAACCCTGGCTGGCGGATGCGCAGGAAGCCGCGACCTTGATGGCAATCCGCGATCAGGAAGAGCTGGGCATCGACATCGTCGGCGATGGCGAAATGCGCCGCGAAAGCTATTCGAACCGGCTCGCGACCGCGCTGTCGGGGATCGACACCGAACAGCATGGCACCGCGATCGACCGCACCGGCAACGCCAATCCGGTGCCGCTCGTCTCGGGCCCGATCCGCCGCGTGGCGCCGATCGAGGCGCAGGACGCCGCCTTTCTCCGTCGCCATTCGTCGAGGCCGGTCAAGCTAACCCTGCCCGGCCCCTTCACCATGACCCAACAGGCCGAGAACGCCTATTATCCCGACCTCAGATCGCTCGCGATGGATTATGCCGATGCGGTCAATGCCGAGGTGAAGGATCTGTTCGCCGCCGGCGTCGATGTCGTCCAGCTCGACGAACCCTATCTGCAGGCGCGCGCTGCCGAGGCGAACGCCTATGCGATCGAGGCGATCAACCGCGCGCTCGACGGCGTCGGCGGCACGACCGCGCTGCATATCTGCTTCGGCTATGCGATGGTGCACCACAGCGCGGGGGCGACGGGGCCGAAGCCGAAGGCCTATGACTTCCTCGCCGAACTCGAAGCGTCGGCGATCGACGTGATTTCGATCGAGGCGGCGCAGCCGGGGCTCGACCCCGCGATCCTCGCCGAACTGCCAACCAAGACGATCATGTACGGGGTGCTCGATCTATCGATCCCCGAGGTCGAAACCCCCGAAATCGTCGCGGGCCGCATCCGCGAGGCGCTGCGCTATGTCGACGCCGAACGGCTGTGGATCGCGCCTGATTGCGGGATGAAATATCACAGCCGCGACCATAGCCAGGCGAAGCTGAAGGCGATGGTCGACGGGGCGGCGCTGGTACGGGCGGAGCTGAAGTAATATTGTCATCCCCGCGAAAGCGGGGACCCAGGGGGCTAGCTCAGTTGACGCACGCTCTGGGTCCCCGCTTTCGCGGGGATGACAGGAAATTATTGGTCGATGAAATCCGCCAACAACGGCACCACCAACTCCGGTGCCTCGACCATCGGCAGATGCCCTGCCCCCGCGATGACCTCGAGCTTCGCGCCCGGAATCGCGTCCAATATCTCGTCATGGTGCGCGCGGCTCGTGATGCCGTCCTTATCACCCCAGATCAGCAAGGTCGGCACCGCAATCTCGCCGAGGAGTGGGCGGCTGTCGATGCGCGCCATGATCGCGCGCTGCTGGGCGAGGAAGGTGTCGGCGCCGGTGTCTGCCGCCATCTTTCGCGCAATGCCGAGCAGGCGCGCGTCGCCGCGCTTTTCTTCGGGAAACAGGATCGGGATGCGCTCCTCGACCACCTGATCGAACTGCCCATTCTCGACGAGATCGATATAGCCCTGCCGCCGCGCCGTCTGCGCGGGGCCGTCGGCCGAGGCGAGCGTCGAGATCAGCGCCAGCTTCGCAACCCGCTCGGGCGCCCGGCGCATCACCTCGAAGGCGACGAAGCCGCCCATGGCGTGTGCGACCAGCGCGAATTTCGGGGGGCTATTGTCGAGCAGCCGCTGCGCGAAGCCCGCGATCGTATCGTCGCTGCGGTTGTCGGCGACAATCACCTCGCGGTCGGTCCAGGCATCAAGGAGTGGCTGCCACACGGCATCGGTCAACAGCTGGCCGGTGATGAGGACGATCGGAAGAGTCATGGGGTCAATCCTAAAGCGTCGTCATTGCGAGGAGCCGAAGGCGACGCGGCAATCCAGAGCAGGCGTAAACCGCGCTGGATTGCTTCGCTTCGCTCGCAATGACGAAATATTTCATACCACCTGATGCAGCAGCGCTTCGCCCGCCCCCAGCCGGCGGCAATTCTCATGCGCCACCGTCAGGCTGCGCACGAGCGTCTCGGGGGTCAGCCAAGCGATATGCGGCGCGAGCACCGCATTGGGCAGGCCGAGCAGCGGATTCCCGCGCGGCAACGGCTCCTCCGCAAACACGTCGAGCCCCGCGCCGCGCAGATGGCCCGCGGTCAGGGCCGCGACCAGCCGCGCCTCATCGACCAGTTCGCCGCGCGCGGTGTTCACGAGTACCGCACCCTGCTTCATCGCGAACGGGTCGATGCTGGCGCGCGTCTCTTCGGTGAGCGGCATGTGCAGCGAGACGATATCGCTCTCCGCGAGCAACTGGCCAAGCTGCAGAAATTCATAAGGCCCGTCGCGCTCGCTCCGCGCCGTATAGACGACCCGCGCCCCCAGCGCGGCGAGCACGGGCGCGAGCAGCTGCGCCGAATTGCCGAACCCGACAAGCCCCACAGTGCGCCCGCCGACCTCCCCCACCGAATCGAGTTCGGACGGATCGGCGGTCCATCCTTCTCCCGCGCGCGTTCGCGCATCGAAGAAACAGGTGCGGCGCAGCACCGCCATCATCAGCGACAGCGCCATTTCGGCGACTGCCTGGCTGTTGGTGCCGGGCATGTTGCACACCGCGACGCCATGCTCGCGCGCCGCGTCGAGCGCAATCGTGTTGACCCCGACGCCGAGCTTCTGGATCAGCTTGAGCCTGGGCGCCGAGGCGATGAAGTCGGCCGTAACTGGCGTCAGAACGTGGAGCAGCACGGTGATTTCGCCGGCCACCGCGTCGAGCGGTGCGGCTTCGTCGACATGGGTAACAACGCCCGCGCCGAAGACGGCATCGACCGCCGCGCGGAAGCCGGGGCTTGGGCGGGCGTGGAGAACGATCATGCCGCGACCCGTCCGATCGACCCGGCAAAGGCCGAAAAGCCGGCAAATTCGGCATCGGCGCCCATCGCTTCCTCGATCCGCAGCATCTCGTTCCACTTCGCCATCCGTTCGGAGCGGGTAAAGCTGCCGACCTTCAATTGCCCCGCGTCCCAGCCGGTGGCGAGATGCGCGATCGTGACATCCTCGCTCTCGCCCGAGCGTGCCGAGACGATCGCGCCCCAGCCGCGCGCGACCGCGGCATCGAGCGCGGCCTTGGCTTCGGTGACGGTGCCGACCTGGTTCACCTTGATCAGCGCCGCATTGCACACCGCTGCATCGCCCGCGCGCTCGACGCGCGCCGCATTGGTGACGAGCACATCGTCGCCGATGATTTGCACCCGGTCGCCGATCGCGGCGGTCACGGCCGCCATCGCGGTCCAGTCATCCTGCCCCGCCGGGTCTTCGATGGACAGGATCGGATAGCGCCCCGCCCATTCGATAATGCGCGCCGCCATCGCCTCGCTCGTCAACTGCCCCTCGTCGAGCGCGAGGCTGTAGCCCGAAGCATCGCCGAGCTCGTTCGCCGCAATGTCGAGCGAGATGAACACGTCTTCGCCGGCGCGGTGCCCGCTCGCCTCGATCGCCTTGGTCAGCGTATCGAGCGCATCCTCGTTCGAGGCGAAATTCGGCCACCAGCCGCCTTCGTCGGCGACCCCCGACAGCGGCCCCTTGGCTTCCATCAGCCTACCCGCGGTGCGATACACATCGTCGGTGATTTCGAGCGCGCGGCGAAAGCTGCCCGCCGCGGGGCACATGATCATGAAATCCTGCACGTCGGTGCGCCGCCCGGCGTGGGCGCCGCCGCCGAAAATCTGGATCTCGGGCAGTGGTATTCGCACTTTGCGTTCCCCGGCGAGGTAGCGCCACAGCGGCAGCCGCGCATCGGCGGCGGCCGCGTGAAGCACCGCCATCGACACCGCAACGACGGCGTTCGCGCCCAGCCGCGCCTTGTTCGGGGTGCCGTCCAGAGCGCACAGCGCCTTGTCGACCGCCGCCTGATCGCCCGCATCCATGCCGATCAGCGCGGGCGCGATCTCGGCCCCGATCCCGGCAACCGCGCCATTGACGCCATAGCCGCCGAAGGCCGGGCCGCCGTCGCGCAGGTCGATCGCCTCATGCGCGCCGCGCGAGGCCCCGGCTGGCGCGATGGCGCGACCAACCGCGCCCGATTCGAGGGTAACTTCGGCCTCGACCGTGGGGCGGCCACGCGAATCCCAAAGCTGGCGCCCGGTAACCGAAGCGATAGGCGACGTCATTCCTTGGTCCTTTTCCAGTTTGCGACGAGCGCATCGATGGGCGTCGGCGCGAGCAGCAACGCGCGCGCCTGATCACGCACGATTTGTTTGTGATGGGGGTCGGTCAGATAGGGCGCCGGGGATTTGCCCTCGACCCGCGCGAGCAGCAACGCCGCGGTCAGTTTGCCGGCGCGCAGCGCCAGCGCGTCGGCGTCTTCCCAATCGATGCCGGCGCGATAGGCCTCGACCAGTGCCGCCGCGGCCTCGCCGAGCCGTTCGTTCCCCAGCCACACCGCCTTCAGCAGCAGATGCGTGGTGCAAAAGGCTAGGTCGAACGCCGGGTCGCCATAGACTGCACATTCGGCGTCGAGGAAAACCGGCCCGTCTGCACCGACGAGAATATTCTTGGGGCTGACGTCGCCGTGAACAAGCGCCACCTTGCGCGACGAGAGGTCGTCGGCGAGCGCGTAGAGCGCCGACGCAAGCTCGGCATCCTTTTGCGCAACGAACAGCAGAAAGGGATCGACGCGCAGCGCGCGGAACATCGCATCGGTCGGAAAGGCGTCGCGGTCGGCAGTGCTGTTCGCGGTCGCGGCGTGGACCGCCACGATGCCGCGACCGACAGCCGCCGCGAACGCCGGATCGACACGGCCCGCGATCAATTCATCCTTCCACACCGGACAATCCGGCAGGAAGCGCATCGCGAAGCCGTGGCCGGGCAATTCGGCCAGCACCTCGGGCACCAGATGCGGATCGACACCGCGCGCCCGGCGCAGCCAGCGCACTTCGCTCGCGCCGCGCTCAACCGGCGCGTGCCATTCGGCGGCGACACGCAATTGCTCGAGCGGCCGCTTGACCACGATCGGCCCCGCCGGGCCGTCGACCCGCCACACGTCGCAGGACACGCCGCCGGTCAATGGCTCGAGGACGACCTCCCCCTCGCCCGTCAGCCCGGCCGCGCGCAGTCCTGCAATGATATCGGCGGTCGCCGTGTCCACTTACAGCTTCTCCCGGATCCAGCCGCTGACCAGATCGGCGGCATTTTGCCGTTCTTCGATCGAATCCTCGAAATAATGCGCGCCGGGGATCAGTTCGAGCCTTTTGTCCGCGGTGCCGAGGAAGTCGAAAATCTTGCGCGCATCGCTGGGGAAAACGCCGGTGTCGGCGAGCCCCTGCACCACCAGCGCGGGGGTGTCGTGCTTGGCGAGGTGCGGCTGCCCCTGGCACGGCGATGTTTCGAGGCTCCACATGTTGAGCCAGGTCTTGATCGTATTGGCGCGGCCGATGCTGGGGGTGCGGTTGGCGATTGCCGGGTCGCCGCGATAGCACCAGTTGGGCTTGCGGTCCGACGGGTCGATCGCCGGATCGACGCAGCGAATATCGCCCCAGCAGCGGAACATCGGAAAGATGCGGTCGGGGATTCCCGCCGCGTTTAGCCGCGCGAGTTCGGCCTTTGCCCAGTCGGTGATGCGCTGGTTGCGCGCGCGCTGGCCGGCGCGATATTTTTCGATGAAGGCGTCCGAATAGGGCGGGCCATTGTCGGGATTGAACGGGTCGAGCTCGGGATCGGTCAGCGTCGGATCATTCTCGTCGATCACCGACGCGTCCATCCAGTCGGTCAGCACTTCGGGACGTCCCTGGTGGGCGTTGAAGCTGATATAGAGATCGCCCTTGATGAGCTGCGCCAGCGCATCCTGGCCGATCGACGGCAGCCGGTCGGTCAAGGTCGGCGCGATTGCTTCCGCCTGATAGGCGCCCATCAGCGAGCCGCCGCCCGAATTGCCGAGGATCACAATCTGTTCGACCCCGGCCTCTTCTTTCAGCCACTTCATCCCGACCCCGATGTCGAGGATGGCATGTTCGAGCAGGAACTGGTCCTCGAACCCGCGATAGCGCGTATTCCAGCCGAGAAAGCCGAAACCGGCGCGGGCAAAATAGGGCGCGATATAATGTTCGGAAAAATCGACATTATAATGGGTGGCGATGATCGCGACCTTGGGCCGCTTGCCCGCCTCGGTCCAATAGATGCCCTGACAGGGATGGCCGCCCGCCTGAATCCGCGGCGCGGTCGGCGACGTGCGGCCGATGAATTGTGCGTCCAGTCCTGCAATCCCGTTCGGGTCCATCAGTCTCTCTCCTGCCTGTTATATCTCATAATCGTCATCCCGGACTTGATCCGGGATCCATTTAACCAGCGTCGCGAGAATGGATCCCGGATCAAGTCCGGGATGACGAGCGTGGGAAACATATTAACGGCTCACCTCGAAGGGCAGTTCATACCCCTCCAGCCCGGCGCGGATCGCCTTCTTGTCGATCTTGCCCGTCGGGCCGAGCGGGATGGCGTCGACGAACACTATATCGTCGGGCATCCACCATTTGGCGATCTTGCCATCCAGATAGCTGCGAATATCGTCGGCGCGCGCCTGCGCGCCCGGCTTGAGCTCGCAGAGCAGGATCGGCCGTTCGTCCCATTTGGGATGCGCGATGCCGACGACCGCGGCGATGGCAACCGCGGGATGGCCGGTCGCGATATTCTCTATCTCGATCGAACTGATCCACTCACCGCCCGATTTGACCACATCCTTCGCGCGGTCGGTAATCTGCATATAGCCTTCGCCGTCGATCGTGCTGACATCGCCGGTATCGAAAAAGCCCTCATCGTCGAGCACATCGCCGCCTTCCCCGCCGAAATAGCCGCGCGCGATCGTCGGCCCCTTGATCATCAGCCGCCCCGGCGTCTTGCCATCGTGCGGCAGGCGGTGGCCGGCATCATCGACCAGCTTCATCTCCAGCCCGCACAGCAACCGCCCCTGCTTGAGCTTGTACGCCATCTGCGCGTCGTCCCCCTTCGCCGCGACCGAGGCATTGGGGACCGACACGGTGCCGAGCGGCGACGTTTCGGTCATCCCCCACCCCTGGATGACATCGACGCCATAATCGTCGCGGAAGGTGCGGATCAGCGATTCGGGGCACGCCGACCCGCCGATCGTGACGCGTTCCAGCGTCGTGAAGCGCTTGCCATTTTCCTGCATATATTGGAGCAGCATCTGCCACACCGTCGGCACCGCGGCCGAATAGGTCACGCCCTCCTCCTCGATCAGATTATAGATGGATTCGCCGTCCATCCGCTGTCCGGGCAGCACCAGCTTCGCACCGACCGCGGGCGCCGAATAGACGACGCCCCACGCATTGGCATGATACATCGGCACGACGAGCAGCACCGTGTCGCGCGCCGACAAGGCCAGCGCATCGCGCTGCAGCGTCATCAGCATGTGGATATAGTTGGAGCGATGCGAATAGAGCACGCCCTTGGGATTGCCCGTCGTCCCGCTGGTGTAGCACAGGCCGCAGGCGCTGTTTTCGTCGAACCCGCCCCAGTCATGGTCGGCGGGATAGCCCGCGATCCAGTCGTCGAACGCCAGCGCGGGATAGTGTGTTTGCGGCAGCGCAGCGCGATCGCAGAAAAAGATCACCTGCTCGATCGACGGCACCTGCGCAAGCAATTCGCCGACCAGATCGGCCACCGCCGGATCGGCGATCAGCAACCGGTCGGCGGCATGATTGGCGATATAGGCGATCTGCTCCATGAACAGCCGTGGATTGAGCGTGTGAAGCACCGCCCCGATCCCCGCCGCGCCATACCAGGCGGCGAGGTGCCGCGCGCCATTCCACCCCATCGTCGCAACGCGGTCGCCCGGCTTGATCCCGGCGGCCACCAGCGCGTTCGATACCCGCTTCGCATCGGCGTGGATTGCGGCATAGGTCGATCGGGTGACGCGTCCTTCGGCGTCGCGCGACACGACTTCGCGCGCGCCGTGCCAGGCCGCCGCATGGTCGAAAATGCGGTCGACCGTCAGCGGGACATTCTGCATCAATCCGTCCATCGGCGGCGTCTCTTCCTCGCTCATCCCAAAAACATAGTATACTAAGTATTTTGTCTTTACACGCTCAACCCCGCCTTGCCTAGCCCCCGCGCTTCTTCTAGGGTCAGGACCCATTAATTCCGCGTTCGAGGTTTGAAGCGATTTTGCTCAGGGCGAGGAGAAAAGGCGAAGGAATATGTCGATATTTCGAGACTTTTCGACGACGCCATGGGCAAAATCGGTCAAATCCCGCAGGGACGCCGAAATGGCTTCGATCTCAGGCCCGCGCGGCCTTGCGAGTAGCGATGCTACCCGCTGCACCCGCCCGAACCCGATATCTTCGCCATTTCGACGCCTCGATCGTGGAATTAATGGGTCCTGACCCTAGCGTGCGCGCCATCGGCGTGCCGCCGAAAACGGGGAATATCGCGTCACTCCATGCGCACCAACCAGCTTATCATCGCTCTTTTCCAACGCTTCTGCTGGCTCGACGAAGGGCTGCAGGCACGGCTGCACGATCGCGGCTGGCCCGACATCAGCCGCCCGCAATCGATGGTGATGACGAATATCGTCAGCGGTATCGTGCGCCCGTCGGACATCGCGCGCAATCTGGGCGTCTCGCGGCAGGCGATTCACAGCACGATCAACCAGATGGTCAAGCTGGGCATGGTCGAACTGGCGCCCGATCCCGACGACCGGCGGCACATGATCGTCTCGCTCACCGAAACGGGCGCCCGGATGCGTCAGGACGCGCAGCGCGCGATGGATCAGCTCGCCGACCAGCTGGCCGATCGGCTTGGCCATGACCGCTTCGACGCCTTGCTCGCAACGCTCGAGGCCGACTGGGGCGACAACAAGGAACGCCGCCCGGCCTAGGGTCAGGCGGCGAGCGCGGCCGCCACCTTGGCGAGCCGCATCGCCGTCATGTCGATCAGCGATGCGGGTAGCGCGTCCTTCAACGCGCCGCTCTCGTCGAAAGCGGCATGCGCGTTGGGGATCAGCACCTGTTCGGGAATCACGAGCGCCTGCACCGTCGACAGGATCTGGCGCAGATGAATCAGGCCGCGCAACCCGCCGAACGGGCTGACCGAGGCCGACATGATCGCCGCCGCCTTGCCGCGATAGGCGACGAGCGCGACAAGCCCCTCGTCGCCGGTCGGCCGCGACGCCCAATCGATCGCATTTTTGAGCAGCGGCGACACCGAGCCATTATATTCGGGCGAGACGAACAACAGCCCGTCCTGCGCCGCAAAGACCCGTTTCAGCCGCTCGGCATCGGCGGGAAAGGCGCCGGATTCGATCGCGGCCGAATAGAGCGGCAGGTCGAAGCTGGCGAGATCGACGTCGGTGACCTCAGCCCCTTGCGCCTCGAGCGCGCGAATGGCGAGCCTGCCCAGCGCCCGGTTGAACGATCCTTCGCGCGTGCTTCCGACGACAACCGCAATTTTCGGCAATTTACCCTCCCCGCGATAATGATTAGAATACTAACCTATTATCGCGGACGTCCGCAAGCCCGTTGCGAAAGGGGTCAGGCCTTGATGTCGGACAGCGTCGACAGCTTGGCGGTTTCGTCGGCCAGATTCTCGATCACGCGGCGCATGAGCGCCTGCAGCGTTTCGACCTCTTCATCGGTCATGCCGCGGGTCGCGATTTCATGGACCTCGGCATTCATCGGCGCGAGGATCAGCTCGAGCTTGCGCGCGTGCGGGGTCAGATGGATGAAGGTCTTGCGCCGGTCGTCCGAGGTCTTCTTGCGCGTGATGAAGCCCGCCTTCTCCAGCCCCTTGAGCGCGACCACCGTCGTCGGCTCGCGCATGCCGACACGCTCGCTCAGTTCGCGCTGGGTGATGCCGTCCTCGCGCCAGAGCTGGCGCAGGAACCGCCATTGCCCCGCCGACACATCATAGGTCAGCGTCCCGCGCTCGAGCAGCCGCGAAAAGGAGCGGAAGACGATGCGCGCCAGATAGCCGATGCTGTTTTCGGGATTGGTGTAATATTCGGCCGGATGCCGAAACGTCTGGGTCTTCTTCGCCAATTCTCTTCCCCTTTTCCCGAACCTTAGGGGCCTATGATTTGCCCGGCAATATGCTTCGATGTACCAATATCGTTGGACAGGGAGGGGCAACCCATATACTTAGTGTTCTAAGTTATGGAAAGGATAATCGGATGTTCGACCGGCTGACCGCCGTGGCGGCGCCGCTGCCGATCGCCAACGTCGATACCGACATGGTCATTCCGGCGCGCTTCATGAAGGCCCTGTCGCGCACCGGACTGGGGCGGCATCTGTTCCAGGAATTGCGCTACACGCCCGATGGTTTGGAGCGTGTGGATTTCGTCCTGAATCGCGGCGCAACCCGCGGCGCGCAGATATTGATCGCCGACCGCAATTTCGGCTGCGGCTCGTCGCGCGAACATGCGGTGTGGGCGCTCCGCGACTTCGGCATCCGCTGCGTGATCGCGCCGAGCTTCGGCGATATTTTTTCGAACAATGCGCGCAAAAACGGCCTGCTGCTGATCCGGCTGCCCGCCGCAATCTGCGACCGGCTCCGCGACGAGGTCGCGCTCGCGCAATTCGCGCCGATGACCGTCGACTTGGTCGAGCAGCGCCTCACGCTGGCGTCGGGTGAAGGCATCGATTTTGCCATCGACCCCGACGATCGCCGCACGCTGCTGGACGGACGCGACGACATCGCGCGCACCTTGCGGCACGAGGCCGCGATCACCCGTTTCGAAGCGGCGGCCTAGCCCGATCCTTCATCGGTCAGGATCGCCGGATCGGCGATGCAACCGGCAATCGCGCTCGCCGCCGCGAGCGCGGGGCTCATCAGATGGGTGCGGCCGCCGCGCCCCTGCCGATTCTCGAAATTGCGGTTCGACGTCGCCGCGCAGCGTTCGCCAGGCAAAAGGCGGTCCGCGTTCATCCCGACGCACATCGAACAGCCGGGCTCGCGCCAGTCGAAGCCCGCTGCGCGCAGGATGCGGTCGATCCCTTCCGCCTCGGCCTGTCGTTTGACCAGCCCCGACCCCGGCACGACCATGGCGCGCACATGATCCGCGACCCGGCGTCCCTCGACCACCGCCGCGACGACGCGCAGATCTTCGATGCGGCTGTTGGTACAGCTTCCGATGAAGACGCGATCGATCGGCGTCCCGGCGATCGGGCGGCCCGGCGTCAGGCCCATATAGGCGAGCGCCCGCTCGGCTACCGCGCGCGCATCGGGATCGGCGAGGGCGGCCGGGTCGGGGACGGCGCCGTCGATCGCAATCACCTGCGACGGATTGGTACCCCAACTGACCATCGGCGCGACCGCGTCGGCATCGATCCGCAATTCGCGGTCGAAGGCGGCCCCGGCGTCGGTCGGCAAGGCGCGCCAGCGCGCCAGCGCCGCGGTCCAGGCATCGCCCTTCGGCACCGCCGGCCGATCCGCGAGATAGGCGAATGTCGTGTCGTCGGGCGCGATCAGTCCGGCGCGCGCGCCCATTTCGATGCTGAGATTGCACAGCGTCATCCGCGCTTCCATCGACAGCGCCCCGATCGCGCTGCCCGCATATTCGATGACATGCCCCGTCGCCCCGTCGACGCCAATCGCCGCGAGCAGATGCAGCGCCAGATCCTTTGCCTGGACATGCGGACGCAGCGCGCCGTCGACGGTGATCCGCATGTTGCGCGAACGGCGCTGCCGGATCGTCTGCGTCGCCAGCACATGTTCGACTTCGGACGTGCCGATGCCGAAAGCGAGCGCGCCGAACGCGCCATGCGTCGACGTGTGGCTGTCGCCGCACACGATCGTCATGCCGGGCTGAGAGCGCCCCTGTTCGGGGCCGACGACATGGACGATGCCGCCGCGCGGGTCGCCCATGGCGAAATTCTCGATGCCGTGCCGCGCCGTGTTGCTGACCAGCGCCTCGAGCTGCGCGCGCGCTTCGATATCGGCCACTCCGGCGGGCCCGGCGGCCTGTCCTTCGGTCGGGACATTATGATCCGACAGCGCGAGCGCCCGCTCGGGCCGGCGGACCCCCCGCCCCGCCTCCTCGATCGCGGCGAAGGCCTGCGGCGACGTCACTTCGTGCAGCAGATGCAGATCGACATAGAGCAGGGTTTCACCATCGTCCTCGGCAACGGCGTGGGCGTCCCATATCTTGTCGTAAAGCGTGCGCGGGCCGGTCATCGATTCGCCGCCCGCACCGCGCCCGGATTTTCGAAAGACGTCACCCTGTCCTTGCTCCCCGCCGGATAGATTCCGGTTGCCCAGAATTACTTAGTATACTAACTTATAGGGTGAGCCAGATGGCATGATCAAGAGATTTTCGGTGACGACAGCTCATCAAGACATGAAATACGTAGTAGCTAAAGCATTTGACTGCTCGCACTAAGTGGGACGGAGATGTATAATCAGCCCGCCTGACGCCGCCGCCGCATGAACCCCATCTGGCTTCCCGCCTCGCTGTTCGGCGGGCTCTTTCAGGCGTGGCGCACTGCGCTGCAGCAGCGGCTGCGCGCCGAACTGAGCGTCAGCGGCGCGGGGCTGGTGCGCTATCTCTACGGCCTGCCCTTTGCGCTCGCCTTTGCGGTCGCCTGGCTCGGCGCGCGCCATGCGGCGCTGCCACCGCTCGGCCTCGCCTTCGCCGGTCTGTCGGCGGTCGGCGCGGTGACCCAGATGGCGGGGACGATCCTGCTCATCACCGCCTTCGGCCACCGCGGCTTCGTCGTCGGCACCGCCTTTTCCAAGACCGAAGCGGTGCAGGCGGCGCTCGTCACGGCATTGTTCCTCGGCGAACAGCTGCCGCTGCTTGCCTGGGCGGGTATCGTTGCAGGGGTCGCCGGGGTGCTGATCCTCGCGCTCGCGGGACGCGGGCTGACGCTGCGCGAAATCGCGGGCTCGCTCGGCCAGCCGGCGGCGCTGTTCGGGCTCGGCGCGGGGTCGATGTTCGCCTGCGCCGCGGTCGCGATAAAGCTTGCCACCGCCGAGCTGCAGGGCGTCGATACGGTGGGATCGGCGCTCGTCACCCTCGTCGTGGTGATGGCGATGCAAAGCGCGCTGCATCTTGCGTGGATCATCGCGCGCGACCGCGACACGCTCGCCGCGGTCGGCCGGACGTGGCGCTCCTCGGCGCAGGTCGGGCTGCTATCGGCGCTCGGATCGGCGTGCTGGTACACCGGCTTCGCCGCCGCCCCCGCGGCACTGGTCCGCGTCGTCGGGCAAGTCGAGGTGGTGTTCACCATCGCCTTTGCGCATTTCTATCTGCGCGAGCCCGTCCGCTGGCACGAGACGCTGGGGCTGCTGCTGGTTGTCGGCGGCGTCATCCTCGCGCTGCTGTCGACATAATTCAGCGCAGCGGCGGCAATCCGTCCATGATCGCGGTCAGCGCGAGCGCATTTTCGCGCTCCATCGCGCTGTGTCCCGCATTGGTGACGACGTAAGTGTCGGGCTCGCGCCCCGCGTCGCGCAGCGCCGCGACCAGCCGCGACGCCTGCGTCAGCGGACACACCTCATCGAAGCGGCCGTGGACGATATGCACGGGGATGGACGCGAGCGTGGACGCGCCGCCGATCAGATGACCGGGTTCTAGAAACAGGTCGTTTGCAAAGAAATGCGCCTCGATCTGCGCAAAGCATAGCGCGAAGTCGGCATCGCCGAACTTGCCGGTCGCGCCATGTTCGGGAATCAGGTTGGAGATCGTCCCTTCCCACAGCGACCAGACGAGCGCGGCATGCAGCTGCCGCTCGCGTTCGGCGTCGGTCTGCGGCACCATGTCGAAGATCGCCTTGTACGACGCCATCACATCGCGCCGTTCGGCGACCGACAGCACGCCGAGCAGTTCGGCCCATTCGTCAGGATAGTTGATATAGGCGCCGGGCGCGGTCAGCGCATAGGGCGCCTCGTGCCAGGTCGCAGCATTGCCCTGATACAGATAGTCAAGATCCTCGGCCGATCCCAGAAAGATGCCGCGCAGGATCAGGCTGGCGCAATGCTGCGGAAAGGCGATGGCATAGGCCATCGCGAGCGTGCTGCCCCAGCTGCCCCCGAACACATGCATCGGCCCTGCGATGTCCAGCGCATCGCGCAGCCGGTTGATGTCGTCGATCAGGTGCGGCGTATCATTGTGGCGCAGCGCCGCGGCGGGGCCAGCGGCGGCGACATTGGGCTCACTCTTGCCGCAGCCGCGCTGGTCGAACAGAATGATGCGATAGCGCGCCGGATCGAAAAAACGCGCCATCTCGGGCGAGCAGGCGCCGCCCGGCCCGCCGTGAAGAACCATCACCGGCTCGCCGCCCGCGGCGCCATATTCCTCCCAATAGATGCGGTGCCCCGCCTGGGCATCGACGTCCAGCCAGCCGCTGCGCCGCGGCTCCGCCGCCGGATAACGCCAGCCGTCGCCGATCTTGCTGCTGGTTTCGAGACGCGAAAAATCCATGACCATTCCTCTTCAGGGCCGAAAATGCGCGACGAGCGCGTAGCGGTCGCCCGGATAGACCTGCCGCGCATAGGTGATGCGCTCGGCGCCGCGCCACGTCCAGCGTTCGAGCGCCATGCAGGCCGCGCCCGCCGCGATGCCGAGCGCGACCAGTTCCTTCGCCCCGGCATTGACCGCGGTGATGCGATGCTCGGCCTCGGTCCAGGGAACATGCGCGAGCAGCCACGATCCCGGCGGCTCGACCGCGAAATCGACGTCGGCCGCGCCGGGCACCGCCGCCAGATTGATGAGGCGCCTCTCGAGCGCATAGGGCCGCCCGCCGGCATGGTGGCGGCACTCGATCGCGAGCACCGACCCGCCGTCGATCTGAAGCAGGCGCCGATCCTCCTCGTTCGCTGCGCGAATTTCGCGGCGGTCGAGGTCGAGCCGATAATCCTCGCCCTGCTGCGCCACCTCGTCGCGGATATCGGGAATTTCGAGCGCGGCGCGATGAATACGCGGGTGCGAAACGAAGGTGCCAGCGCGCTTGCGGCTTTCGATCAGCCCCGCCTCGACCAAGGCGCGCAGCGCCCGGTTCACGGTCATCCGCGAACAGCCATAGGTCGCCATCAATTGATGTTCATAGGGGATGCGGTCGCCGGGCTTCCATTCGCCCGACATGATCCGCGCCTCGATATCGCGGCGGATCTGCGCATGGAGAGCGCCGCTCTGCTTCATGCGAGCAGCGCCTGCATCGCGTCCCGATAGCGCGCGTCGATCGCCGCGCGCGCAACATGGCGGCCGCCCGCGACGCATTGGACGCCGCGGCGCCAGACGCAGTCGACCAGGCGGCCGCCTCGCCCGAAGATCCAGCTGTCGAGGATCGCATCGCCGCGCCGCCCGGCGAGCGCGGGGTCGGCCGCAGTCAGGCTGACAAGATCGGCCGCCGCGCCGGTCGCAATGCCGTGCCCCGCCTGCCCCAGTGCCTGTCCCCCGCCCGCCTGCGCCGCCTGGTGGAGCGCGGCGCCGGTCGAACGCCCCGCACCGCCCGCGAGCAGATTGCGGCCGCGATGCGCCAGCCGCTGACCATATTCGAGCAGGCGCAGTTCGGCCGCCGCGTCGATCTCGACATTGGAATCCGAGCCGACCCCGAAGCGGCCACCGCCCGCCAGAAACTCGCGTGCCGGGAACACACCGTCGCCAAGATTGGCCTCGGTGATCGGGCACAGCCCGACGACGGCCCCGCTCTGCGCGATCGCGCGCCATTCGGCTTCGGTGACATGCGTCGCGTGAACGAGGCACCAGTCGGCGCCGACCTCGGCGTTCGCCATCAGCCATTCGACAGGCCGGGCGCCGCTCCAGGCTTGGCACGCCTCGACCTCGGCCATCTGTTCGGCGATATGGATATGCACCGGCGCGCCGGCCGCCATTGCTGCAACAGCGGTCAGTTCGCTGGCGGTCGCCGCGCGCAGGCTGTGCGGCGCGACGCCGACGATGGCATCACCCAGTCCCGCAACCGCGGCACGCGACGCGTCGAGCAACGCGGCATAGCTGTCGAGGTCGCTGACGAAGCGTCGCTGCGCCGCGGTCGGGGCCGCGCCGCCGAACCCCGAATGAGCATAGAAGACGGGAAGCAGGGTCAGACCAATCCCCGTTTCATCGGCCGCCGCCGCAATCGCCTGCGCCATCGCCGCGACATCGCCATAGGGCCGGCCGTCAGGCGATTGATGCAGATAATGAAATTCGCCGACCCGGGTAAAACCGCTCTCCAGCATTTCGGCATAGGCGAGCGCGGCGATCGCGCGCATGCCGTCTGGATCGAGCCGGTCGACGAAGCGATACATGACTTCGCGCCACGTCCAGAAACTGTCGTCGCCTTCGCCCGCGCGCTCGGCGAGGCCCGCCATGCCGCGCTGAAAGGCATGGCTGTGCAAATTGGGCAGACCGGGGATCAGGATAGCATGCCGGTCGTCGCTCGGCTGCGGCGGCGCCGCCACCTCGATCGCACCGATATGGCCGTCGGTGATCGTCAGCCGGACATTTTCCGCCCAACCCTCCGCCAGCCATGCCTGTTCGCACCAAAGCGCCATCGCCTCATCCCGTCTGGACAATCTTCCGCGTTCGGATTTATGTATATACATTATTGAGTCGATGCCACAAGCCGGAGGAGAGGGCATGCGCTGCGATCGCCTGTGGACCAACGCCCGTCTCGCCACGATGCGCGCCGACCTGCCCGGTCTCGGCGTCGTCGAGGTCGGCGCGATCGGCATGCGCGACGGCCGGATCGCCTTCGCCGGCGCCGCGGCGGATGCCCCCGATGCCGCCGATGTCATCGATTGCGGCGGTCGCTGGATAACCCCCGGGCTGATCGACGCGCACACCCATCTGGTCTTCGCGGGCGACCGCATCGCCGAGTTCGAACTGCGCCAGAAGGGCGCGTCCTATGAAGAGATTGCGCGCGCGGGCGGCGGCATCGCCTCGACAGTGGCGGCGACGCGCGCGGCGAGCGAAGCGGCGCTGGTCCGGAGCGCGCTGCCGCGCCTCGACGCACTGATCGCGGAGGGCGTCACGACGATCGAGATCAAGTCGGGCTATGGCCTGACCCTGACCGACGAAGCGAAGATGCTCCGCGCAGCGCGGGCGCTGGGCGACGCGCGCCCGGTCACGGTGCGGACGACCTTTCTCGGCGCCCACGCTCTGCCGGGTGAGTTTGCGGGCGACGCCGACGGCTATATCGCCCTGCTGTGCGAGCAGATACTGCCCGCGATCGCGGCCGAAGGACTCGCCGATGCCGTCGACGCCTTTTGCGAAAATATCGGCTTCACGCCCGCGCAGACCGAACGGATGTTCGCCGCCGCCGCCGCACATGGCCTGCCGGTCAAGCTCCACGCCGAACAGCTTTCCAACCAGCATGGCGCGGCACTCGCCGCGCGGCATGGCGCGCTGTCGGCCGATCATCTCGAATATCTCGACGAACCGGGAATTGCCGCAATGCGCGATGCGGGGACGGTCGCGATGCTGCTGCCCGGCGCCTTTTACTTCCTTCGCGAAACGAAGCTGCCGCCCGTGGCGGCGCTGCGCGCGGCGGGCGTGCCGGTCGCCCTCGCAACCGATTGCAATCCCGGCACCTCGCCGCTCACCTCGCTGCTGCTGACGATGAACATGGGCGCGGTGCTGTTCGGGCTCACCACCGATGAATGCCTGCTCGGCGTCACGCGCCATGCAGCGCAGGCGCTCGGCCTGTCGGGCAGCATCGGCACGATCGAGGCGGGCAAGCGCTGCGACCTTGCGATCTGGGATATCGAACGGCCGTCCGATCTGGTCGGCCGCATGGGCCTCAACCCGCTGCACCAGCGGATATGGATGGGACAGACGACGTGACGCAGATTGTCATCACGCCGGGCGGCATGACGCTGGCCGACTGGCGGGCCATTTACGAAGGCGCGGCGGCGCGGCTCACTGCGCCGGCCTGGGACGCGATCGACGCCAGCGCCGCGGCGGTCGCGCGCATCGTCGCGCGCGGCGCCCCGGTCTATGGCATCAACACCGGCTTCGGAAAGCTGGCGAGCGTCCGGATCGCCGACGACGAGCTGTCGGTCCTGCAGCGCAACATCGTGCTCAGCCACGCCGCCGGCACCGGCCTCGCTTCACCCACGCCCGTCATCCGCCTGATGATGGCGCTCAAGCTCGCCAGCTTCGGCGTCGGCGCCTCGGGGGTACGGCGCGAAACGGTCGGACTGCTCGAGGCGATGCTGGCCAAGGGTCTGACCCCCGTCGTCCCGTCGCAGGGTTCGGTCGGCGCAAGCGGCGACCTCGCCCCGCTGTCGCATATGGCGGCCGCGATGATCGGCGTCGGCGCGATCGCGGTCGGCGGCAAGATATTGCCCGCGGCCGAGGCCCTTGCCGCCGCCGATCTGGCACCGCTCGAGCTTGGGCCCAAAGAGGGCCTGGCGCTGCTCAACGGCACGCAATTTTCGGCCGCGAACGCCCTCGCCGGGCTGTTCCGCGCCGAAACGCTGTTCCAGTCGGCGCTGATCACCGGCGCGCTCTCGACCGAAGCCGCCAAAGGCTCCGACGCGCCGTTCGACGCGCGCATCCATGCGCTGCGCGGTCATGCGGGGCAGCGCGAGGTCGGCGATGCGCTGCGCGGCCTGATGGCGGGTTCGGCGATCCGCGCCTCGCACGCCGAAGACGATCCGCGCGTGCAGGACCCCTATTGCCTCCGCTGTCAGCCGCAGGTGATGGGTGCGGCGCTCGATCTGCTGCGGCAGGCCGGCACGACGCTGCGCATCGAGGCCAATGGCGTTTCGGACAATCCGCTGATCTTCGCCGATAGCGACGAGGCGCTGTCCGGCGGCAATTTCCACGCCGAGCCCGTCGCCTTCGCCGCCGACATGATCGCGCTGGCGCTGTGCGAGATCGGGTCGATCGCCGAACGGCGCATCGCGATGCTCGTTGACCCTGCGCTGTCGGGCCTGCCCGCCTTCCTCACCCCGCGGCCGGGCCTCAATTCGGGCTTCATGATCCCGCAGGTCACCGCCGCCGCGCTGGTCAGCGAGAACAAGCAGCGCGCCTATCCCGCCAGCGTCGATTCGATCCCGACCTCGGCCAATCAGGAGGATCATGTCTCGATGGCGGCGCACGGCGCGCGGCGCCTGCTCGACATGGCCGACAATGTCAGCGCGGTGATCGGCATCGAATTGCTCGCGGCCTGTCAGGGCATCGACTTCCACGCCCCGCTGACATCGAGCGCCGCGCTCGAGGCGGCGCGCCGGCATCTGCGCGCGGTCGTCCCCACGCTCGACGACGACCGGCATTTCCATCCCGATATGGAAGCCGCGACCGCGCTGATCCGCACCGGCAGCCTCGCCGCCGCGGTGGCCGCGGAGCTGCCGGGGATCGGCTGATGGACTGGCTGCGCATCCACCGCGGCGACGCCCCGCTGATCGTCGCCTTCCCGCACGGCGGCACCGATCTTGCGGGCCTCGATGATCAGTTCGTCTCGCCATGGCGCGCGCAGTTCGATACCGACTGGTGGATCGCCGATCTTTACGCCTTCGCGCGCGATCTGGGCGCGACGACGATCGCGACCGCGATCTCGCGCAGCGTGATCGACATGAACCGCGATCCGTCGGGCGCCTCGCTCTATCCGGGGCAAGCGACGACCGAGCTCTGCCCGACGACGACCTTCGACGGCGACCCGCTCTATCGCTTCGGCGCGGCCGACGAGACCGAAGTCGTCCGCCGGCTGGGCCTCTATCACCGCCCGTATCACGATGCGATCGCGGCAGAGATCGAGCGACTGAAGGCGCAGCATCGCAAGGTCATTCTTTACGACGCCCATTCGATCCGCAGCCATGTGCCGCGCCTGTTCGACGGCGAATTGCCGCAATTCAACATCGGCACCAACGGCGGCGCGACCTGTGCGCCCGAGCTGGAAACCGTGGTTGCAAGCATCTGCGCCGCGAGCGGCCATAGTCATGTCGTCAATGGCCGCTTCAAGGGTGGCTGGACAACGCGCCATTACGGCCACCCCGACGCGGGCATCCACGCGATCCAGATGGAGCTCGCCCAGCGCGGCTATATGGTCGAACCGGCGTCTTTCGACCCCGGCAACTGGCCAAGCCCGCTCCACTCCGATCCCGCGATCCTGCCGACGCTGCAGCAAGTGATCGCCGCGACCCTCGATTTTGCGAAAGGATATCCATGACCCGCCTCGACAACAGCCGCGTCATCAAGGCGCCGACCGGCGACCGGCTCAACGCCAAGAGCTGGCTGACCGAAGCGCCGCTGCGCATGCTGATGAACAATCTTCATCCCGACGTTGCCGAACGCCCCGAGGAATTGGTCGTCTATGGCGGCATCGGCCGCGCCGCGCGCGACTGGGAAAGCTATGACCGCATCGTCGAGACGCTGAAGCGACTCGAAGGCGACGAAACGCTGCTTGTCCAGTCGGGCAAGCCGGTCGGGGTCTTTCGCACCCACCCCGACGCGCCGCGCGTGCTGATCGCGAACAGCAACCTCGTCCCGCATTGGGCGAATTGGGAGCATTTCGGCGAACTCGATAAGCGCGGGCTCGCCATGTACGGGCAGATGACCGCGGGATCGTGGATCTATATCGGCACGCAGGGCATCGTGCAGGGCACCTACGAAACCTTCGTCGAAATGGGGCGCCAGCATTATGACGGCGACCTCGCGGGCAAATGGCTGCTCACCGCCGGGCTTGGCGGCATGGGCGGTGCACAGCCGCTCGCGGCGGTAATGGCGGGCGCATCGTGCCTCGCGATCGAGTGCCAGCCGAGCCGGATCGAGATGCGGCTGCGCACCGGCTATCTCGACGTCGCGGCGCAGACGATCGAGGAAGCGATGGCGATCATCGAAAAAAGCTGCGCCGACAAAAAGCCGGTGTCGGTCGGCCTGCTCGGCAACGCCGCCGAAATCCTGCCCGACCTGTTCGCCCGCGGCATCCGCCCCGACCTTCTGACCGACCAGACGAGCGCGCACGACCCGGTGAACGGCTATCTCCCCATTGGCTGGAGCGTCGCCGAATGGATGGAGAAGCGCGAAAGCGACCCGCAGGCGGTCGCAAAGGCGGCCAAGGCGTCGATGGCGGTGCACGTCCGCGCGATGCTCGATTTTCAGGCCGCGGGCGTGCCGACAACCGATTATGGCAACAATATCCGGCAGGTCGCGAAGGACGAGGGCGTCGATAATGCCTTCGATTTCCCCGGCTTCGTTCCCGCCTATATCCGCCCGCTCTTCTGCCGCGGCATCGGTCCGTTCCGCTGGGCGGCGCTGTCGGGCGACCCCGAGGACATCTACAAGACCGATGCCAAGGTGAAGGAACTGCTGCCCGACGACGCGCATCTGCACAACTGGCTCGACATGGCGCGCGAGAAAATTCACTTCCAGGGCCTGCCCGCGCGCATCTGCTGGGTCGGGCTCGGCGATCGTCACCGGCTTGGGCTCGCATTCAACGAGATGGTGGCGTCGGGCGAACTCAAGGCGCCCGTGGTCATCGGCCGCGATCATCTCGACTCGGGATCGGTCGCCTCGCCCAACAGGGAAACCGAAGCGATGCGCGATGGGTCGGACGCGGTCAGCGACTGGCCGCTGCTCAACGCGCTCCTCAACACCGCGAGCGGCGCGACCTGGGTGTCGCTGCACCACGGCGGCGGCGTCGGCATGGGCTTTTCGCAGCACAGCGGCATGGTGATCGTCGCCGACGGCACCCCCGAAGCGGCCAGGCGGCTCGAACGCGTGCTGTGGAACGACCCCGGCACCGGCGTCATGCGCCACGCCGACGCGGGCTATGACATCGCGATCGACTGCGCGCGCGAAAAGGGACTCGACCTGCCCTCGCTCGGTTAGGCGGGCTGCGCTGTCGCCGTTTCGCTGGCACGGATGCGGCGGCGGAGCAGGAACAGGCCGGCGGCGAGCAAGGCCGTCGGCACCAGCATCAGCGTGAAGGCGGTGCGCCCGTCGAGATGCGCGAACAGCGCGCCGGTAATCAGCGACCCCGTCGTGCCGCCAAGCGCCGAAAAGACGACGACCAGCCCCATCAGCGACGGGTGATGCCGGTTCGGCATCGCGCTCAGCATCACCGAAATGATCGTCGGATAAATGGGCGCGAGCGCGAAGCCGATCATCGGGAAGAGGAAGGCCGCGATCGGCGCGTCGCGCCACGTTTCGATCGGCACCGGACGCAGGCCATCGGCGAGCGGCAGCACGAGGATGATCAGCGCCGCGAGCACGGCCAGGCAGATGTTCAGGACGGGATACCAGTCGAAACGCGCCATCACCGCGCCGGCGCCGAAACGGCCGAGCGCGATGCACGCCGCGAACAGGCTCGCCGCCTGGACGCTCATCTGCGCCGGCAGGTGCAACACCTCGTTGTTGAAGGTCGGCAGCCAGGTGCCGATCCCCTGCTCGATCAGCACGAAGACAAAGGCACAGACGATGAAGACGAGCACCAGCGGCAGCGCCGCGAGCCGCAGCATCGCGACGAGCGGCGGCCCCTGTTCATCGGCGGCCTCCTCCCCCGCATGGGTGCGGCGCTCGTCGAGCGATGCGGACAGGATGAAGGCGAGCGCCAGCGCCGGGATCACCGCCAGCACCCAATAGGCGTTGAGCCAGCGCAGGCCCGTCGGGTCGATGAAGGCGCTGAATACCCAATAGGACGACAGCACGCCGACCATGAACATGCCTTCGATCAGGCTGGTCAGGCTGGCGTGGTGCCGCGCGTCGTCGGTGACGAGGCCGATCATCGAATAGACGACGACTTTCGCGACCGCGAAGGCCGCGCCGACCATCGCGAAATGCAATTGCGCCGCGCCAAAGCTTCCCGCGAGCGGCATGACCGTACAGGCCGCGATCGCGAGCAGCAGCGCCCCGATCAGCGCGTTGCGGAGGCCGATGCGCGGCAGATAGCTCGCGGTCAGGAAGGAAACGATCGCAATCGTGATATCCTTGAAACCTTCGAGCGTGCTCGCCTCGGGCTTCGTGACATGAAAGCCGGAAATCGACTGCAGGATCACCGTCCCGACGCTGTTGAGCAGCATCGCGAAGGCGACATAGGTCAGGATCATTGCGGCAATCAAACGCGTGCGGGCCATGCCAAGTCCTTTGCCGCAAAGAGGGGTGGTCGCGAAGAGGCCGCGACCACCCAGGGAGGGATGACCTAGAATTTATAGGCGGCGCTGAAGCGGAACGACCGGCCCAGAATCGGACGGGCGTTCAGCACTTCAGCCGTATTCTGGCCCAGCGTGCGTGGATCGCCTTCGGTCAGACCGATCTCGTTGGTCAGATTGTCGGCGGTGACCGCAAAGCTGAGCGCACGGTTGACGTCGACCGTCACGCCGGCATCGATCTTGAAATAATGCGGCAGCGACTGGGTGTTGCCGGTGTCCGAGAAACGATCGCCGATATAGGTGAAGGTCGAATAGACGCCGACCTTGCCGTCGTTGCCGAACGGCAGTTCATAGGCCGGGGTCACGCGCCATTGCCACTTCGGCTGCCGCTGGACGCGGTTGCCGCTGAGGTCGGTCGCACCGTTGTTGGTGAAGAAGTCCCGATATTTGGCGTTGAGCCACGTGCCCGAGAAGGCGAGCGTGAAATTGTCGACCGGCCGAAGCTGTCCTTCCAGTTCGACACCCGTGCTGCGCGCGCCGCCGATCGACGCCTGCGGAGCGCCATTCTGGATGACGGTGGTGACAAGGCCTTCGAACTTGGTGTGAAACAAGGTGGCATAGAGCGACAGCATGTCGGTCCGCACCTTCACCCCGCCTTCGAAATTGTCGACGCGCGGCGAGACGCGGATGCCGTCGCGCAGATTGTCGAAGAAGGGATTGGTGTTGCCACGATTGTAACGGACATAGGCGCCGACCGACGACGAGAAGTCGTAGTTCAGGCCCGCCGTCCACGACCAGGCGCCCTTGCTGTACGAAATATTGCGGAAGGTGCCGTCGAGCACCGCGACATTCTGGTCGTAAAGCGTGTTCGGGTCGCCATCGGCGTCGAGCACGGTCGCATTGTTTTCCAGCGTGCCCGTTGCCTTGTAATGCTGATAGCGCAGGCCCGCGTCGAAGCGCAGTTCGGGCGTGATCTGGAACTCGTCGACCGCATAAAAGGCATATTCGCGGCCGTCATAGGCGGCGTTGACGTTGAAGAAGCTGCCCTGCGTGAAGCCGCGATCGGTGACCACCTGGCCGTTGGCGAGCGTCAGGTTGAGCAGCCGCGCGTTGTTTTCGGCGGTCAGTAGCTGGATGTTGCCGAGGTTCCACTGGTCCTTCGACGAAAAGTCGGAGAAATAGGCGCCCAGCGTGAACTTGTTGTTGCCGCTGTCCCATTCGACGTTGAGGTCGTTGGTGAAATCCTCGATCTGCTTGCGCACGATCCAGGTGCCGGCGCGGATCACCTGCTGGCTGCCCGCATTGGCGACCGCATCGCCGCCATTGACATAGGTCAGGCTGCCGATCGTGCTGCCGAGGCTCGCCGCATAGTCGGCGGCCGACATCGCGGTGCTCGCCGGAACCAGCCCGGTCGTATCGGCATCGCCCTTCAGGTAGCTCGCGCGATACCGCAGCTGGAGCCCGTCGCCGATCTCGTAATCGAAATTGGTGCCAAGGTTGATCAGCTTGGCACCGCGGCCGTCGCCAAGGTCGGCGCGCGTGCCGTCGGGAAGCACCGACAGGCGCGTTTCGGGGCCGGCGATCACGCCGGTGCCGGGGTCGATATTGCCGAACTGGCGCACCTTGTCGCCGTCGCGGATCACCGGGATCGGCAGCAGCCACTGGCCATGATCGTTGAGATAGCGCGCGAAGACGAGGATCGAACCCTTGTCGAGGTCATGGCGGATATTGGCGGTGATCTGCCCGCCCTTTTCGGCGGTGAAGCCCGGATTGCGGATGCCGTGGCCGCTCGAATAATAGCCGCCGACCATGAAGGTCGTGTTGTCGCCGAGCGGACCCGACAGGCGCAGGTCGCCGCGCACGTCGCCGAAATCGGTGACACTGGCCTTCACGAGCCCTTCGAATTCGGGGCCGCCCTCTTTCTGGACGAAGTTGACGGTCAGCCCGGGCTGGCCGTTGGCGAACAGCGCGCCGGTGCCGCCGCGCACCGCCTCGACCCGCGCGATCGTTTCGTCGATGCGGATAAGCTGCGTGTTTTCGAGGAACGACAGCGTCGGCGGCGAGAAGAAGGGCACGCCTTGCGTCGTCAGCGTGACGAATTCGGCGTCGCCGCCCGACGGATAGCCGCGCACGAAGATGTTGGCGCCGTTCTGGCCGCCCGAGCTTTCGGCCATGACGCCCGGCACCACCTTCAGCAGGTCGGCGGTGCTGTTCGGCGCAGCCTGTTCGATGGCATCGGCCGAAATGCTGGTGATCGCAAAGGCCGCGGCCTGGCGGCTGACCCCGCCGCCGGCGGTGCCGGTGACGACGATTTCATTGCCTGCCGCATCGTCGGCAGGCTGAGGCGCTTCCTGGGCATGGGCCGCCGCCGGCAGCGCGATGAGCGCGATCGACGAGAGCAGATAGGTCCGTTTCAACATGGCTGTTCCTCCACTTATCCTGTTTTCTTTGAAAGGTTGCCCGCGCTCGCCGCTTCCCGTTCTGCTGACAGGATCTGGTCGACCGAAAGCGCCCCGATGGCGGGGACATGCACGTCGGCGTCGGGCAGCGCCTCTTCAGACCCGATGCCAATCGCCACCATGCCCGCCGCATGGATGGCCGAAATTCCGGCCTGCGCATCTTCGATACCGATGCAGCGTTCCGGGGGGAGGCCCATGCCGTCGGCACAGGCCAGGAATATGTCGGGCGCGGGCTTGTTCGCCGCGATCGCGCCCGCGTCGGCGATGAAATCGAACTGGTCGGCGATGCCGAGCAACCGAACGACGTCGCCGGCATTGCGGCTCGCCGAGGCGAGGCCGATCTTGATGCCCGCCCCGCGCAGCGCCGCGAAAAGCGCGCGCACGCCGTCGAACAGATTGGCGGGCGAATAAGCGGTCAGCCGCGCGCGGTAGAGCGCATTCTTCTCTGCAAGCATCGCCTCGAAGCGCGCGTCGTCGACCGCCGCGCCCGCGCCGTCCAGGATAAGGCGCAGCGATCCCGCGCGATCGACGCCCTTCAGCCGGTCGTTGGCGGCGCGGTCGAAGGCATAGCCATATTGGTCGGCGAGTGCCTGCCACGCATGGTAATGGTCCTCGGCCGTGTCGGTCAGCACGCCGTCGAGGTCGAAGATCACGCCCTGCACCGCCGGGCGCGCCATCCGGACCGCCGCGTCGGCAAGACGAACCGGGCGGCCGTGATCGACAATCTCGACCGGCGCGCCCGACAGGCGGCGATAGGTCGCCCCTTCGGCATCGACCGCAACCTCGATCACGCTGCCGCGCCACATCAGGCGGAAATGATAGCGCGTCCACCCGGCCGGGATGCGCGGCGCGA
This sequence comes from Sphingopyxis terrae subsp. terrae NBRC 15098, assembly GCF_001598815.1. Classification (GTDB taxonomy): domain Bacteria; phylum Pseudomonadota; class Alphaproteobacteria; order Sphingomonadales; family Sphingomonadaceae; genus Sphingopyxis; species Sphingopyxis terrae. The sequence goes on from NZ_BCZQ01000019.1 coordinate 81,932, forward strand.
AGGCGGGGCTATCGCCGTCGAGCCGCAGGCCGCCCCAACCGTGCGCAAGCACCAGCCAGCTCCCCGCCAGCGCCGCCATATGCAGGCCGTGGGAGGTGTTGCCGTGGCGATTTTCCAGATCGACGAAGGCGGCTTCGCGATGGAAATCGAGCGCCTCCGCATCTTCGCCGAGCCGCGCCGCCACGATCGCGAAGGCGACCGACGACAATGTCGAGTCATGCGCGGTGACGCGGCTGTAATAGTCGAAATTGCGCCGCTGCAGCGCGAGCGGCAACGACACGAGATCCATCGCCATCGCCTGCAGCACATTGCCCTGCTTGGCGATCTGGTGCCGGAACAGGATCATCGGGTGATAGCGCATCAGCAGCGGCCCGCGCTCGTCGAGCGGTGCCAGATCAGCCAGCTTCGGGCGTCTCAGAAAGGCGTCGTCCTGCGGGCTTACCCCGGCCTCTGCATCGACCGGCAACCACATCGCCTCGGCGGCGCGGCGCCACATCGCGACTTCTTCGCCATCGAGGCCGATGGCCTGCGCCAGCGCCGCGAAGGCCGCGGGATCAGTATGCGCCAGCCAGTCGGCGGTGTCGGCAGCATAGGCAAGGTGGCGCGCCGCGATCGCGTTGGTGTAATAATCATTGTCGACCAGCGCCGAATATTCGTCGGGCCCGGTCACGCCATAGATGCAAAAGGCACCGCCGCGGCGCGGGTCGAAGGCGCCGATCTCGGGCCAGATCCGCGCGGTTTCGAACAGCATTTCGGCCGCGGCACGGCGGAAGTCGCTATCGCCCGTGGCTGCGACATACAAAGCGACGCCATGCGCGATGTCGCCGTTGATATGATATTGCGCCGATCCCGTCGGATAGTGCGACGAACATTCGGCCCCGCCGATCGTCCGCCACGGATAGAGCGCGCCGCGCGCATGGCCGATGCCGCGCGCATGCGCCCGCGCCGCCGCAAGCTTGCCGATACGATATTGCAGCAGGGTGCGCGCCCGGTCGGGCATCTGGAGCGCCAGCACCGGGAGCATGAAGGATTCGGCGTCCCAGAAATAATGGCCCTCATAGCCTTCGCCCGACAGCCCTTTGGCCGCGATGCTGTGTTCGGGGTCGCGGCTGGCCGACTGGTGGAGCTGGAACAGGTCGAAACGCAGCGCCTGCGTCAGCGCGTCGTCGCCCGCGATCGCAAAATCGGCATGCGCCCACAATTGGTCGACCGCGCGCTCCTGCGCCGCCGCAATGGCGTCGAACGGCTGCGGTTCGGGCAGCGCGGCGATGTCGACCGGGTGGCCGCGGGTGCAGGTCATGGCGACCACCCGGTCGACGCTCAGCGTGCCGCCGGCGACCAACGCGCCGCGCGCCATATGGCCGCCGTCGATGCGCACCACCGGCGCATTGATGCTGGCGACCCGCTGGCGATAGGCGAGTTCGACGGCACCCTGGGCAAACCGGACCACGGAAGGGGTGTCGCCCGGTTCGGAAGGCTGAACGGTCCAGACCGGCCGTAGCCGCCCGGAAATACGCGGATCGTCGGCGGCATCGGCGCTGCCGCCGTCGGCATCGGTGCCGAAGATCAGATCGATCTCGATCGTCGCGGCGAAATCCACCGGCGAGACCGACAGGCGCGTCGCGACGCAGGCATCGCCGTCCAGCGGAACGATGCGAACGGCCGCAATCTCGATCGTCCGGCCATCGGCGAGACGCCAGCGGGTGCGGCGGCGAAGCTGTCCCGAAGCAAGATCGAGCAGGCTCTCGGCTTCGGCGCGCTCGGCAGCCGCAAAATCGACCGGCGCGCCGTCGATCCGCAGGCGCAGGGCCACCGGGCTCGGGCATTTGATCCGCGTGTCGGTCGCGGTCGCGTAGCCGGGGAAGCTTTCATGATAATCGATCGGGCGGCTGACATAGGCGCCGGGAAGATAGGCGCAGGGCGCGGCGGCGCATTCGTCGGCGACGCCCTCGACGCCGACCAGGCCGTTGGCGAGCGCGAACAGCGCGGCCGCCTGATCGCCGACGGCGTCGCCGCCGTGCCGGACAAGCCGCATCGTATCGGAAGCTGCGCTGGAAATTGCCACTGTCATCCTCACCCGCGGCGCACGCTCGGCCGGCGCGCGCTCCATCGAAGCCGTCTTCTGATCCAAAAATGGTATCGATGTCAAGTTATCGATACCATTAGGGGAAAGGTCGCGCGAACTACGGCGCATTCGCGCAGTGATTCAGCTTTCGCGTGCGACCAGTTCCACGTTCATGGCGCGCGAATCGGCGCCCTTGCCCGCTACGAGATCGAGCACCTTCTTGGCGAGCAATTCGCCGCCGACCGCCCAGTCCTGCCGGATGGTGGTGAGTTTCGGCGATACGATCGCTGCGCCGGGGGAATCGTCGAAGCCGACGACCGATACGTCGCCGGGTACGGACAGGCCGCGCGCCTGCAACGCTTCGATCGCGCCCATCGCAATGGCATCGCTCGCCGCGAAGACGCCGTCGAAGGCAGTGCCCTCGGCCAGAAGCCGATCGACCGCCTCGCGCCCCGCTGCGGCGGTGAAGGCGCAGGCGATCCGGTCGATCACCGCGGCGTCGCTGCCCTTCAGCGCGTCGGCAAAGCCCTGAAGCCGATCCTCGACCTCGCCATGCTGGGTTTCACCAAGGAACAGCAGCGCGCGGCGCCCGCGCGCGCGCAGATAGTCGGCGGCGAGCCGGCCGCCCGCGCGATTGTCGCTGCCGACGACGACGCGTCCGGGCGGGCCGTGCGCCGCGCCCCAGACCACATACGGCAGCCCGGTCGCCTCGATCGCCGCGGCGGCGTCGTCATGCACACCCTGCCCCAGCAGGATGACCCCGTCGGCCGACGGCGGATGCTGTGCGAACAGTTCGATCGTCGTCAGCACCATATTCTGTCCGGCCGCGGTCAGTTCCTGCATGATCCCGCCGAGCAGCGAGAGCGGATAAGGCTCGCTCATCAGGCGGTCGTGCGAGGGGGCCATTTCGATGACGACGGCGATGGTCCGGGTGCGCTGCTGCCGCAGATTGCGCGCCGAAATATTGAGCCGGTAGCCCATGCGTTCGGCGGTATCGCGGATCAGCCGGCGCGTGCTTTCCTTGACCGTCGGGCTGTCCGAAAGCGCGCGCGAAACGGTGATCTTCGCGACGCCCAGCTCGCGCGCGATGTCGGCCATCGTCGGGCGCGCATTGCCGCCGCCAAGGGGACCGGTGCCATTAGCCATGGCCCCCCTTAACGCGCGTCCGCCTTGTTTCACAAGCGCCTAAGCGGAGGGCGGCGGGGACGGAAGCCCGCCCCGCCGCGACCGGTCAGAGCGCCGATCCTCCCAATTTGTAGGTGAGCTGCAGGAACACGCTGCGTCCGATGCTGTCGAACCAGCTGGTGTTGTAATAGGGATAGCTCGACCAGGTCGGGTCCTTGACGGGGTTCGTGTCGAACAGGTTGCGCACCGTCAGCGAGCCGCGCAGATGATCGGTAAAATCATATTGCATGGTCGCGTTGAAGAGGTAGCTCGCCTTGATGAAGGCATCCTCGTCATAATTGGGCAGCTTGCCGAGGCGGGTGCCCGAGAAGGTCAGCTGAAAACCCTCATTTTCATATGAAATGCTGCCGTTCGACTTGTCGCGCGGCAGATAATAGCCGCTATCGACCGCGAGCTTGTCGACGAACGGATCGCCGGGATATTGCTGGAAGCTGTGCTTGAACACATGGCTGTGCGCGAGCGACAGGGTGAAGGTGCCGATACCGGTCGGCAGGCTGCCACGGAAGGCGATATCGATCCCGCTCGTCCTTTCGCGCGCAATGTTGATCGGATTGACGCGGATCGACGAGATCTGCCCCGCATTGCCGCCGCTGGCAAAGCGCGTGATGCGCGCGAAGGCGTCCTGACAGGTCGGCGAATTGGGATCGAGCTTGGGCGTGCCGCCCTCGGTCAGCACGCTGCAATCCGCCTCGGTCCGGGCCAGCGTATCGATGCTGAGATCGTCGACCTGATTGTCGAGCGTCACGCGGAAATAATCGACCGAAACATGGAGGCGGCTCGACGGCGAAAAGACGATGCCGCCCGTCAACGTGCGTCCGGTTTCGGCGTCGAGGTTGCGGTTGCCGGTCCGGTTCACGACGACGCCGGTCCCCGAATAGCTGCAATCGCCGATATCCTCGTCGGGCTCTTCGACCGCGCACAGATAATAGTCATCGACGCTGCTCTGCACATTGCCCGGTCCGGTAAAGACATAGTGAAGGTCGGGCGCGCGGAAGGCGGTTCCATAGGCGGCGCGCAGCAGCAGGCTGCTCGTCGGTCGGACTTCGACCCCGCCATTATAGGTGAATTTGCCGACATCGCGGCCGGCAAAGCCGAAGGTGTCATAACGGCCGGCACCCGTCAGCGTCACGAAATCGAGCACCGGCACGCGCACTTCGCCGCCGATCGCGGCATGGCTGCGCTTGCCCGCGCCATCGCTGTCCTTCCAGCTGTAATAATAGTCGGTGAGCGCCAGCGGATCGGGGCGCAGATTATAGCCCTGCTTGCCATATTCGGCGACCACCGCGACCCCGACCGGACCGGCCGGAAGCTGGAACAGCTCGCCATTGGTTAGCGTCGCCTGCAAATTGCTGGTCCAGCTATACGGACGATAGACCGTATCGGCCGAAATGCTGTCATATTCGGCTGGCGTCAGCGCGGTGTAGAGCCGCGCGGGATCGGCGTTGAAGATCGGATAGCCGCTGTCCTCGTCGACCCCCAGCTGTTCGCCCAGAAAGAAAGCGATCGCCTTGGAATTGACGATCTGGGGCCAGCGGACGACCGACTGGTAGCGGCTGTAATTGAACGATGCCTCGTAATTCCAGGCATTGCCGAAATTGCCGCGGATACCGGGCGTGATGCTGTAGGTCGTCTGCTTGCTGCGCTGCATTTCCAGCCCGCCGGTTTCTTCCGGCGCAAACTGGCGCGACCAGTCGTCGATCGTATCGTCGAACGCGTTGTAAAAACTGTTGTCCGAACTCGACGACGAGCTTTCGAACGCCCAGCTCGTGACATCGTACATCAGCCGGACCTTGCTGATCCCGAACTGAAAGTCGGCGAACAATTTGGCATTGTCCGACAGCTCGTAGGACATCGTGCCGAAGCTGTTGAAGCCCTTGCGACCCGAAACGATCGTCCCGTAGCCGATCGACGTCTTGCTGCCGCAGTAATAGCCGGGGCCGTAATCGTCGAGTGCCGGATCATAATCGCCGTAGCGCGGACGCGACGTATAGATGGTCGAACCGCCGTTGAGGTTCGCAACCCCGGCGCAGGCCGCCGGACCCGGATCGATATAGCTGTCGTTTTCAATGCTTTAGCGCAGGAAGGTGCGGCGCGCGATCGTGCTGCCGGGACTGTCGTCGGTGCTGTCCTGGATCGAACGATCATAAGCCCACAGCGGACGCTGATCGAGATATTCGATCCCGGCCGCGATGCTGAAGCGGTCGGTCGACCAGCCGCCGGTCGCGGTGAAGCGATGCGACATGCCGCCGCCATGCTGGGTGCGGCCATGACGATAGTCGAGGGTCAGGCCGTCCAGATTTTCCTTCATCTTGAAGTTGATGACGCCCGCAATTGCGTCCGAACCATAGATGGCGGAGGCTGCACCCGACAATATCTCGACCTTGTCGATCAGCCCCACCGGGATGTTCGAAATGTCGGTGAAGTTGCTGCGGCCGATATAGGGCAGCGGGAAATCGGCTATGCGGCGGCCGTTGACGAGCACGAGCGTGTGGTTGGGGCCAAGGCCGCGCAGGTCGACCTGCTGCGCGCCGGGGGTGAAGTCGGCGCTGCTGCCCGACTGCGGGCTTTGCGTCTCGCCGCTGTTCTGCGTCATCGCCGCGAGCAGTTCGGGGACGCTGGTATAGCCGTTGGCGCGGATCGCATCCGAATCGATGGTCGTGACCGCCGACGGCCCCTGATCCTTGATCGTGGGAATGCGCGAACCGGTGACGATGATCTCCTGCACCGCGCCCTCGTCCGACGCGTCCTGCGCCAGCGCCGGCGTGGCGAGCGCGGGAAGGCAGACGCCCAGCCCGAGAATGATGCGAAGCGACCGTCGGCCGAGATGTTCCATCGAAAAGCCCCTATCCTGTCTGCGGCGCGAATCGGCGCCCCCAATGCCCTGTCACGAGACGCGCCCTATCAGCCAGAACGGACCGAAAATTTCAATCATTATGACGAAAACAGGAATCATATTGTCATTTTGCGTGTCGATTATGTAACATCCATCGATCAGAGTTGCCGAAGGAGATATGCCGATGCCGCCGATCAGACTGTTCAAACGGGTCGCCGTGCTGCTGTCCGCGCTCCTTCTCGCCGCACCGCTTGCGGCGGCGGCGAAGGATCAGCCCTACGAACATTATGTCTATGGCGCGCTCAACACGCCGACGCCGGGTCCGGTATTGGGCGGACTGCTGCTGATGGGTGGAGGCGACCGGAATATCGACGCGATGAAATGGTTCTTCGGCAAGGCCGGCAAGGGCCACATCGTCGTCCTCAGCGCGTCTTACGGCAAGGAAATCGGCGAGGAATTCTATCGCGACATCGGCGGCATCCAGTCGGTCGAAATCTTCGTCTTCCACGCGCGTTCGCAAGCGACCGACAAGAAGATCCTCGACCGGCTGCGCAAGGCCGACGGCATCTTCATCGCCGGCGGCGATCAGTCGCGTTACGTGCGCTTCTGGCGCGGCACGCCGGTCAACGAGATCATCGACGCGCATGTCGCGGCGGGCAAGCCGCTCGCCGGGACCAGCGCCGGCCTCGCGATGCAGGGCGAAAAACTCTATGGCGCGATGGACGACGGCAGCATCACGAGCCCCGAAGCGCTCGCCGATCCGCTCGGCCCGGCGAACACCATCGAAGGCGATTTCCTGCACCTGGCGCTGCTCAAGGGCATCGTCACCGATACGCATTTCAAGGAACGCGACCGGCTCGGCCGCCTTTTCGCCTTCGTCGCCAAAGCGCAGGTCGGACGCGCTGCCGACGCGCCCGCGATGATCGGGCTCGGCGTCGATGAAAGCGCCGCGCTCGCGGTCGAACCCGACGGGTCGGGGCGCATCTATGCGACCGCACCCGACGGCTATGCCTGGGTCGTCGACGGATCGGGGCTGCGCAACGTCAGCGACCGCAGGCCGCTCGATGCGCCGCGGGTCAAGGTGACGGGGGTCGGGCCGGGCTCGGTTGTTCACCTGCCCTCGGGCCGCGTCGATGCCCCCGTGTTCGTGCGCAACTACGCCGCGCGCGCGGGCGAACTGGTCGAGGTGCCGCGCTGGTCGCTCGCGATCCATGGCGGCGCCGGGGTCATCAAGCCCGGCTCGCTTACCCCCGACAAGGAAGCCGCCTATCGCGCCGGCCTCGACGCCGCGCTGCGTGCCGGATCGGCAGTGCTCGACAAGGGCGGCCCGGCGCTCGACGCGGTCGCGGCGGCGGTGCGCGTGCTCGAGGACAATCCGCTGTTCAACGCTGGCCGCGGCGCCGTGTTCACCGCCGAGGGCACCAACGAGCTCGATTCCGCGATCATGGACGGCGCCACGCTCAAGGCCGGTGCCGTCGCGGGCGTCACGCGCACCCGTCACCCGATCGACCTCGCCCGCGCGGTGATGGACAAGAGCCCGCACGTCCTGTTGGCGCGCGACGGCGCCGACCGCTTCTCGGTCGAACAGGGGCTCGAACAGGTCGATCCCGCCTGGTTCCGGACCGATCAGCGGTGGCAGCAGTTGCTCGCCTGGCGCAAGAAGCATCAGGCCGCGCTCGACCCGACGCATCTGTTCGGCACCGTCGGCGCGGTTGCGATCGATGCCGACGGCAATCTCGCCGCCGCAACCTCGACCGGCGGCATGACCGGCAAGCGCTGGGGCCGCATCGGCGATTCGCCGATCATCGGCGCGGGCACCTATGCCAGCAACGGCCGATGCGCGGTTTCGGCGACGGGATCGGGCGAATATTTCATCCGCGAAAGCGCGGCGCGGCAGGTCTGCGACCGCGTCGCGTGGAAGGGCGAAAGCCTGAACGACGCGGCGCAGGCGACCATCGCGGCGGTCGGTGCGATCGGCGGCGACGGCGGCCTGATCGCGATGGGCCCCGACGGCCGCCCGGTCTTTGCGCTCAACGACCTTGGCATGTATCGTGGCCGGATGACGGCCGGGGCGGAACCACAGACGGCGATCTTCGCTGACGAGGCATGGGCGGACTGATGGCGCCGATGACCGTCAGTCTCGACGAGATCGACGATCGCCTGCTCACCCTGCTGCGCGACGATGCGCGCCAGACCATCGCACAGCTTGCGAAGGAACTCGGCATCTCGCGCGGCCAGGTCTATTCGCGGCTCGCGCGGCTGGAAGAGGATAATATCGTCGCGGGCTATACGGTGCGGCTGGGGCAAGCCTTTGCCGCCGGCCGCGTCCGCGCCCATATGATGATCAAGACGCTGCCGCGCTATCATCGCGAGGTCGAGGCCGCCCTCGCCGGCTTCACCCAGGTTCAGGCGATCCACGCGATCAGCGGCGAATATGACATTATCGCGATGCTGGAGGCGGAGGACAGCGCCCTGCTCAACGAGCTGATCGACGAGATCGGCCTGCTCGACGGGGTCGAACGCACGACGACGTCGGTCATATTGGTGACCAAGATCGAACGCTGACCCCTTCCCTCCGGTCGGGGCCGGACGGTTCAGTTGGTCCAGTAGATATAGTCCTGCCCGTCCTTCCACGGCGCGTTGAGCGGCACGTCGATCCGCACCGGCCCCTCGATCAGCCCCGGCCAGATCGGCTTGGCCATCCCCTTGTTCTGCGCCTCGATCATCGCGCGAAGCTGCGCGACGCGCTGCGGCTCCTGCGCCGACACGTCATGCTGTTCGGTCGGATCGACGGCGAGATTATAGAGGCGAACCTTTTCGGGCCGCTTCGTCACCTGCAATTTCCAGTCGCCAGCGCGCACGACGCGATAATCGCCCGAACGCCAGTACATCGCCTGGCGATGCGCCGGCCCGGCCAGGATATTCTGGCTGTCGACGATGCGATCGGTCGGCACCTTCGCCCCCGCCGCGGCGGCGATCGTCGAATAGATGTCGATATGCCCGGTCACGTCGGCACGGGCAGACCCCGGCGCGATATGGCCCGGCCAGCGCATGAAGAAGGGGGTGCGGATGCCGCCCTCGAAAAAGGTCGCCTTCCATCCCCGATAGGGCGCATTGAGGTGCGGGATGCCATTGTACCAGGCCCCGCCATTGTCGCTGGTGAAGATGACGAGCGTATTGTCGTCGATCCCCGCCTGCTTGAGCTTCGCCATGACATCGCCGATGCGGCGGTCGAGCTGCGCGATCATCGCTCCGTAAACGCGCGTCTTGTGGTCCTTGATCTGCGGCAGCCGGTCATATTCCTCGCGCGTTGCCTGCAACGGCGTGTGCGGCGCATTGAACGCCAGATACATGAAGAAGGGCCGGTTCTTGTTCGCGTCGATCGCCTTTTCGGCTTCGGCGGCGAAATAGTCGGTCATATGCCCCTGGGGATGAAAGCGCTTGCCGCCGTTGAAAGTTACGGCATGGCGCAGATTCGCCCAGATGAAACGGTCGATCGGATCCCACGGCAGCTTGGCGTTGACCGTATCGGGATCGTCGTCGGGCAGGAATTTCGCGCCCCCCGCCAGAATCGCGAGGCTTTCGTCGAAACCCTGCGCATTGGGCTGCAAGCGCGGCGCTTCGCCCAGATGCCATTTGCCGATGTGGATGGTGTGATATCCCGCCGCCTTCACCGCCTCGGCGATGGTGATCTCGCTCGGCGGGACGCCCATGTCGGGATAGTCGGGGATATCGTCGGTGATCAGTTCCTTGTGGAATACGGCCTTCAGCGGACCAAGGCCGCCGCCATGCGCCAGATTCTCGGCAAAGGCGGTCGGCACCGCGGTAAATTCGAAACCGAAGCGCGTCGGATAGCGGCCGGTCATCATCGCCGCGCGCGACGGCGAACAGGTGGCGTTCGCGGCATAGGCAGTGGTGAAGTTCAGCCCCTGACGTGCCAGCGCGTCGATGTTGGGCGTCTTGACGATCCCGCCTGCAACGCCGCCGCCGTTCAGGCTGATATCGTTCCAGCCCAGATCGTCGGCGACGATCAGGATGATGTTGGGCGGACGCTTGGTCCCCGGCGCGGTGACGGGGGCCGCACCCGGCCCCTGCTGCCAGACTACGGCGTGGTTCGGCTGCACCGGGTCGCGCCAGTCCTGGATCATCCCGGGCAGACGATATTTATTCTCCTGAAAGCCCCAATAGCCGCCCGCGCCGATCAGCGCGACGACGCCCAATGCAATCCAGCGTTTCTTCATCGGTCCCCTCCGGCCCCCTCTAAGCCCATGTCAAAAGCGCGATATGCGCAAGCGCCGCAGCGAGTGCGAGCCCCAGCCCCACTGTGACCCGCGGGCTGGCATAAAAGGCGATCTGTCGCTGCGTCGGGAAAGAGAAGGTCGTCTCGATCCCCAGCGTCTTGTTCGGATGCACGGCGCGAAAGGCCGGATCGGCCGCCATGCGGATCAGGTCGCGGCGGCTGCGGTATCGCATCGTGCCGACCAGCGACCAGCCGGGGTCGGCGGGTGTGTTCCACGCGTCGATATAGCCGCCGACCTTGGCGCCGACATAGAGCGGATGCCCGCCGCGCGCGATCAGCCCGCGCACGAAGGGGTCCGAATAGCGGCGCAGCCATTCGCTGCCCGCGCGCGTTTCGCCGCTGGCGGGATCGGTGATCTGGCCGGGCCGCGTGCGGACAAGATTGACCATGACGAATTCGCGCCCGTCGTCGTCCTCCAGAAAGGCGCGCAGGCGGGCGCTGTCGTTGCCCGTTTCCTCCATGCGATCGCCCAGCGTGCCCAGAAAAGCGTCGATCTCGGCGCGCGTCAGCGGGCGGCGGAACCCGTCGTAGAACAGCAGGAAGGCGAGCCAGAGCAGCAACGCGCCCGCCCAAATCGCGCCGACAAGAAAAGCCTGCTCCCCCATCATCCCCCCGACTCTTCGGTTGCCCCGAAACTATTGGCACTATATGTGTCATTATATCGGGCGCGGCGCAAGATGCTTCGAAGCGGGCATTGACCACGGCGCCAAGCTGCGCCAGCGGGGAGGACATGACGACAACGGCGAAAGCGGAGGGCGAGGCAAAGGCGAATCCGGCAAGCGTGACGCCCCGGATCGATGGTCGGCGCGAACGCAGCCGGTCGAGCCACAAGCGCATCGTCAAGGCGATGATGGAACTGATCGCCGGCGGCGACCTGATGCCCAGCGCGGCGCGCGTCGCCGACGAAGCCGGGATCGGCATTCGTACCGTCTTCCGCCATTTCGACGATATGGATTCGCTCTATAGCGAGATTTCGGCGACGATCGCCGAACGGGTGATGCCGATCGTCACCGCCCCCTATCTCGACAAGGACTGGCGTGCGAACATGCGCGACCTCGCCCGCCGCCGCGTCCGCGTGTTCGAGGCGATGCTGCCGTTCCGGCTCGCCGCCAATATCAAACGCTACCAGTCGCCCTTTCTGATGGCCGAATATGGCCGCGTCATCACGGTCGAGCGCGAACTGGTGATGCGCCTGCTGCCCGCGCCTGTCCTTGCGAACAAGGTGGCGGCGGAGGCGCTATGTGCCACCCTCTCCTTCCAGAACTGGCGCGCGCTGCGGCACGACCAGGGCCTGCCGGCCGAAGAAGCGGGGACCGTCACCGCGCATATGGTCGAAGCCCTGCTTGCCGCGCTTCCGCAAGGCGGCGATCGGTGAAGCGCAGCGCAGCGCTGATCGCTTTCGCCGCACTGGGCGCCCTGGCCGCATGCGGCGCCAAAAAGACCGAACAGCATGCCGAGGCGCGGACCCCGACCTGCCCGCCGATGCCGGCGCGCGACTATGTCTGGATACCCGGCGCGACCTTCACCATGGGCGCCGACGCGACGCTGCCCGAAGAGGCACCGGCGCGCGAGGTTTCGGTCAAGGGCTTCTGGATGGCGACGCATGAGGTGACGAACGCCGAATTCGCCGAATTCGTGAAGGCGACCGGCTACAAGACGCTTGCCGAGAAAGACCCGCCGAAACTGCCCGGCGCGCCGCCCGACATGCTGATCCCCGGTTCGGCGGTGTTTACCGCGCCGACCGACGGCAATCCCAACTGGTGGCGCTGGGTCGTCGGGGCCGAATGGCGGCATCCCGAAGGGCCGAAGACCGGCATCGCCGGCCGCGACCGCGATCCGGTGGTCCAGGTCGGTTACGACGACGCGCTCGCCTATGCGCGCTGGAAGGGCAAGGCGCTGCCCGACGAGGCGCAATGGGAGCTTGCCGCCGCAACCGGCGGCGCGCGGCGCGATGTCCCTGTCGATGCAAACGGCAAGCCGACCGCCAACTATTATCAGGGCGTCTTCCCGGTCCGCGACCTCGGCACCGACGGCTTCAAGAGCCGCGCGCCCGTCGCCTGCTTCCCCGCCGACAAGCACGGCGTCCACGACCTGATCGGCAATGTCTGGGAATGGACGGCAAGCGCGACCGACCCCGACCGCAATGTTATCAAGGGCGGCAGCTTTCTGTGCGCGGCAAATTATTGCGCGCGCTATCGCGCCGCCGCCCGCCAGTTTCAGGAACGCTCGCTAGGTACCGATCATGTCGGCATTCGCCTGATCGACACGGCGCGCCCGCCGCCGCCGGACGAAAAGCCACACGAGGGCTGACAGCGCGACGATCGCCCCGCCGAGAATCAGTCCGGCCTGAATCGCCCGCTTGCGGCCCTGTTGCCGCCACGCATAAAGGTTGATCTGTTCGTCGGCGGTGTAGCCCGCCGGCATTTCGAGCACCTGGTTGGTCTTGGCGAACGCCGCATAATCGGCCTTCATCGCCGCAAAACGATCGGGCATCGCGGCGGCCAGATCGTGCGTTTCGCCGGGATCGCCGGCGATGTCGAACAGCCGCCATTGACCATCGCCCGTCGGCGGCAGATTGCGCACCAGCTTGTAATCGCCCCGGAACAGCGCGGCATTGCCCGACAGTTCATACCCGATCGGCGCGTCGCCATGAACGCTGCCTGCGCCGCCCGCCAGCATCGGCACCAGACTGCGCCCCGCGATCGGCTCGACCGTCCGCCCGCCCCAGCTGCCGCCGTGACCCGGCACGCCGGCGAGGTCGGTCAGCGTCGGGACGATGTCGGTGACATGCGCGAGCCCGTTCGAGATCGCGCCCGCGCGCACCTGCGGATGGCCGGGCCAGGCGATGATCAGCGGGACGCGCAGCCCGCCCTCGGTCGCGCTGAACTTGTATCCCGACAGCGGCGCCGCCGCGGCGCTCGCCCAGCCGGGGCCGATGGCGCTGAAGCTGTGGCGGCGGCCGATGTTGCCGATCGAGGTGTCATACTCCATCCCCAGGAACAGCCGGTTGCGCAGCCGGTTATAGGGGTTGGTCGGTTCGGGGCCATTGTCCGACAGAAAGACGAAGATCGTATTGTCGTAATCGCCCGTCGCCTTCAGATGCGCGACAAGGCGCCCGATCTCGCGGTCGGCGGCGGTCGCCATCCCGGCATAGGCCTGCATGACGCGGATCGCCGCCTTGCGTTCGTCGCCGTCCAGCTTTTGCCAGTCGGGCGTCGTCGCCATCGTCACCATCGGCGCGCCCGCGGGCATGATGCCGAGCGCCGCGGCGCGCTTGGCCCGTGCGGCGCGCAGTGCGGTCCAGCCTTCGCGGTACATCGCCTGATAGCGCGCGATATCGCTGTCGGGCGCCTGCACCGGAATATGGTTGGCAAGGAAATTGACCGACGCGAAAAACGGCTTTCCGCTCGCGCGGTCGGCGTCGATATAATCGATCATCTTCTGGACGACGAAGCGCGACGAATAATAATCCTTGGGCAGCACCCCCGGCTTGCCATTGTCGGTCCAGTTCGCCTTGTCATACAGGCCCTTGATCGGCTCCTGATCGAAATTGTCGGCGCCCGCATCGGCCAGGCTGAAGGCGCGATCATAGCCGCGCGCTTCGGGAAGCCGCGTCGGATCGCTGCCCAGATGCCATTTGCCGGTCAGATAGGTGCGATAGCCCGCCGCCTTCAGCATTTCCGCGATCGTGACGACGCTGTGGTTCATCACCGTGTCGTACCCCGGCTTGCCACGGTGCGCGTCGGGGATCGTCTCGGGCATATTGCCCAGCCCGGCGCGGTGGTTCATCACCCCCGTCTGCAGCATCGCGCGCGTCGGCGAGCAGGACCCCGACACATGGAAATTGGAAAAGCGCATCCCGGCGTGGGCCAGCGCGTCGATGTTCGGCGTCGCGAATTCGGCCCCGAAGGCGCCGACATCCGAAAAGCCCCAGTCGTCGGCCAGCAGGATGACGATATTGGGGTGGCGCGGCGATGCGGGCGCGGTCGGCGCCGCGGTCTGCGCGGCCAGCGGCGCCGCGACCAGCGCGGCGGCGACCCCGGCGGCGAGCGCGCGCCTCATGCCGACACCAGCGCGGGCAGGCAGCCCGTCCGCTCGAGCAGCGGATCGACCACGCCGCGCGCCGCGTCGTTCAGCGCCGCGTAGCGCATGCGCAGGTCGGCAAGGCATTTCGCCTGATATTTGAACACCCCCTGGTCATAGCCATGCCCCATCGCCTCGAAACGCATCATCGCCTCGCCCCTTTCCAGTGCCGCCGCATTCGCCCGCAAGAAGGGCAGATAGACCGCGCCCGCCACCGCCAGCAGCGCCTCGACCACGGGCGACAGCGGCGCATCGGCCGCGTCCCATTCGCCGTCGATCCCCGACATGTCGTCGATGTGCGAAAGCCAGCGATAGGCAAAGGGATAGTCGGCGCGCATCATCGCCTGTGCCGTCGGATCGACGCCGAGCTGCGACAATTGGCCGAACAGGCCGAACTCGGCGAGCGACGGCCGCGTGCCGAACAGGCAGTGCCGGTCCTGGACATGCGTCTCCAGCGCCGCGAGCACCGCGCGGGTCGACGCTTCGATCAGCGGGAAGTTCGCGGGCGTGCAGCCGACGATCGCCATGCGCCCGACCTGCCGCTCGCGAAAGCTCGCCGCAAAGCGCTCGCGCTGTTCCGCCCCGCCGCCCTTGAACGCGTCGAAGGCCAGCCAGCGGCTCATCTGCAGCTGGTCGACCTCGGCCAGCCAGCGATAGCCGAACATCGCCTTGGTCAGCCATTCGTCGGCGAAATCCTCGATCAGATGCGCCAGAAAGGCGCGCGCGGGATCGGGCGGCACCACCGACCGGCTGCCCGGATGGCGATCCTCGAGCAGATAGAGGAGCGGGGTCGAATCATTGTGCCAGCTATCGTCGGGAAAGCGCACTACCGGGATCACCGGCGCGCGGACATGCGCCAGCGCCCCGCCCTGCGTCGCGGCGCCATGCACCCAGATATGCGGCAGGCGGCGATAGCGCATCGCCGCGCGAATCTTCATCGAATAGGGCGAACCCAGCGCGCCATGCACCTCATAAGGCCGTTCGTTCACCCGTCCCTCCCATGTTTTGGCATATGCTATGCCAATATATCGGCGAGCGCAATGGGCGGCGTCCCCTCCCGCCGCACGGACGGATCAGCGGGCGCGGCGAGCGCGGCCCCTCATTCGCGCGCCGCCGCCTCCGCCGCCCGCGCTTCGCGGGCCTTGCGCGCCTTGCGCCACGACGGGCGCGTCTTTACCGCGGCCACCCCGTCCGCCGCCTGCGCCGGCACCGCGCCGGTCAGCGGCACCGCGGGCGTCAGCGGCACCGCCGGCGTCGGCCGCCCCGCCGCCTCCTCGGCCTCGATCCACGCCAGATAGGCTTCGGGGATCGTATCGCCCGCCGCGACCCAGTCGGCCTCACCGGCAAAGCGCTGCGCCGGTTCGCCATCGACCGGCGGCCCGTCGAACATCTGCATCGGCCCGTGATAGGGCGCGTCATGGTCGCGCAGCGACACCATCGCGGTGCCCGGATCGTCCAGCTGCGCCGCGATCGCATCGGCCCCGCCCGCGTCGGCGGCGGCGATCAGCGCGCGCTGCCGCTCGGCCAGCGCGAGCAGCGCCGCGTCGATCTCGGCCTGCGCCTGCGCGTCGAGCGCCACCCCGTCGAACCCCTCGATCAGCGCCGCGGCGTCATCCTGAGCCGCGACCCCATCCCCGTTCGTCCCGAGCGAAGTCGAGGGACCGTGGATCACCGTCCGCACCGTCGTCGTCGAAGCCTCGGCCAACGCGCCCGCGGCGTCCCCGACCTCTGCTCGTCCTGAGGAGCCGCGCAGCGGCGTCTCGAAGGACCCGGCCACCGCTCCCGCGACGCCCCCGACCTCCGCTCGTCCTGAGGAGCCGCGCAGCGGCGTCTCGAAGGACCCGGCCCCCGCGCTCGCCCGCGTCGAAAAATAGTTGATCACCGTCCGCTTGCCGCCCGCATCCTGCCCATAGTGCCGCAGGCAGAACATCAGCAGCGCGTCATTATGCTTGCGCCGAAACCCCATCAGCTTGCCCGCGACAAAGACGGGCACCAGATAGCCGTCGATCGCGCGTTCGAACGCGATATCCTTCAGCCGCGCGACCCCGAAATCGAGCGCCGCCTCCCACGCCCGCCGAAAGCTCTCCGCGCCGGGCGCGCGCCGCAGTGTATAGCAATTCGCCTGCGCCATATTGACCATGGCGGCGGCACGGCTGACCGACCCGGTATCGGCGAGCGCCGCGATAAACGCCCGCTGCCGCTCGGGCGTCCACCCGTCGTGCCGGTACTTGCGCGGCACCGGCGTAAAGTCGGGAAGCGGCGGCCGCGCCTCCTTCGCGATTGGGGTGCGGTTCTGCATGATGCGTCCTCCTGTTAGCCAAACCGGACAGGATATGACGCGGCGGAGAAATGTAGGAAAGAGGTTTGTTTATGATTTGTTCTATGTATTATTTGGACCGAATTCCTCGTTCACGCCCTATGGTTTGCAGGCCGCAGGAATAGAACAAAAAGAAAACAAAATGGACCAAACGGACCTTGATCCGGTGACATTGATGCCTTAGGCTCCTTGTTGTAAGGGCATGGCCAGTGGCCAAGGAACGATAATGCGTAGATTTATCTCGATATTTTCTGGAGCGGGCGGGCTCGATCTCGGATTGGAACAGGCAGGCTGGGAATGTCTGTTTGCGACAGACCACGATACGGCGGCAATTGCCACGCTGGAACATAATCGAGGCTATGCGCTTGGGCAGGGACGCAAGGCGCTGGCGGACACCATCATCAGGCAAGCCGACGTCTGCAATCTGCGTGGCGAGAAGATATTATCTGAGTTAGGAATTCAGAAAGGCGATGTTCCTTTGCTCGCAGGTGGTCCGCCCTGTCAGTCGTGGAGCAGTGGAGGCCTGCAAAAAGGCTTCTCAGATCCGCGCGGGCGGTTGGTAGATGAATATTTGAGGTTGGCCAAAGAGATTGATGCGCGCTGGTTGCTATTTGAAAATGTTCGCGGACTGCTAACTGCTCGGGGACAGGATGGGACACCCGGCAGCGCGCTTGCTTATGTTCGTGCGAGTCTTCACGATCGCGGATGGCTGTCTAAGGTCGCTCTACTCAACGCCGCCGACTACGGAATCCCGCAGCGCCGTGTGCGTCTTATTTTGATCGGGTATCGCTCTGGCGATGAGCCCAGCTTCCCCAGTCCGACGCATTCCAATGCGCCGAGTGGCAACGAACGCCCTTGGCTCACGCTGGGCGAATGCCTCGCGCGTTTGTCGCCACTTTCCGAAGATGAAATCATCCGACCCACTGGAAAGATGGCCCTTGAGCTTGCAAACTTGCCAGCGGGTACCGGCGCAAAAAGCCAAGGCAAAAAGGAAGCTACTCGCCCCGGTGGTCATTGGGGATATAAGCAGGGCGCCTTCATCGCCGACACGCTAAAGCCTGCTCGTACCGTCACAGCCAGCTCTCAACAGGATTGGATACGGGACCCAGCGTTAGGCTTACGGAGGCTAACTCCAAGGGAGTGCGCCGCAATCCAAACTTTTCCGAGTGAGTGGGCGATGGTCGGCAATCGGCAGGCGCAATACCGTTTAATTGGGAATGCCGTACCTCCAGAGTTGGGACGGGCATTAGGTTTGGCTTTGGCAGAGGCCTTTAGCCGGCAACCTGAACGCGTCTCCTTCGCTTGCAATGCTGCTTTGGCTCCGCTTCCTCCTGAGCTTCAGTCGGCGATCGCTTACACGATTAGAGAGGATAACCGGAATGGCCCCTCCCGGCGAGCCACAGGGAAGCGCAACGCCGATGTTGCGGCAGCCTATTAAGTGGTCAACGCTAAACTGCGGGACTATCACCGCGAGCAAGCAGCCCGCGCAAAACAGATCTACGTTGAAGGTCTCACTTCAGCGCAGGCTGGGCAAGATTGGCGAAATGCCCATGTCGCTGCTCGTCGGCAGGTGATTGCAGCTCTAAGGGCGACTGACTGTTTCCGGGATATTCCAACGGGGTTGATCGAAAGTGGCCGTCACTTAACGGTCCTCCGGCACCTCATGGCTCCACCCATCAGCCAAGATCAGTTTGCTTTGTTGTGTACGGACTATCCGAAGCGCGCGGAAGTTACAGGCAAAGGCATCAGTGCGACGGCGGCAGCAGCGGTAACCGCCGCGTTCCTCGCAGGACGGGATCGAGCGTTAACTCATTGGCTAGACGGTAGCTACGAGCCGCGGCCTACCCAAATTAGAAACCTGCTGCGGGGAGTAACACCCCTGTTGAGCGTACAGAACACGGCCACGGTGCGGCGTGGCCGAATGTCCATGGAACAAGAAGCAGCCATCGTTACACTCTTAAGCGCTCGCGGGTGGGGACAACAGTCCAGTGGACTCATCTCGCAGTTGACAGACGTGAAGCCGCTTCATTTCCTGCACAAGGCCAAGTTTGCAACCAAAACGCGTCCTCAAGAAGTCGATATCGCGTGCGGCCTTACAGGCACCGTGGTGTTAGCTATGGAATGCAAGGTTACCAACGACGAAACGAACTCGGTAAAACGCATCAACGACGTCCTCAAGAAGGCGGCTGCTTGGCAGGATCATTGGGGCTCCTTCGTTCGAACCGCCGCTCTCTTGCAGGGCGTGATTGCATTCAAGGACGTTGAACGCCTCTTGGAGGGTCAAGTTGAGGTGTTCTGGTCGCACGACCTGATTGCCTTCGAAGCTTGGCTTACCAAAGAGGGCTGTTAGGCCAAGCGGCCAGATCGCCCCCATGGCAAAGCCACTTCTATGGTTTGATGGCTAAATTCTTACCCAACCTCCCGCCACTCTCCCAACCCCAAATCCCCAATCTCCCACCCCCCGATCCGCCATCGCACGAGCCGCAGCGTCGGAAACCCGACCGCCGCCGTCATCCGTCGCACCTGGCGGTTGCGGCCTTCGGTGATCGTCAGTTCGATCCATGAATCGGGCACGCTCTTGCGGTACCGTACGGGCGGGTCGCGGTCCCAGAGCATCGGCGGGTCGATGCGGCGGACGGTCGCGGGGCGCGTCGGGCCGTCGTTCAGCGTGACGCCGCGGGCGAGTGCCGCCAGCGCGGCGTCATCGGGCACGCCCTCGACCTGCGCGAGATAGGTTTTGGGCATCTTGTGCTTCGGCGACGAAATCCGCGCCTGCAACGCGCCGTCGTCGGTCAGGATCAACAGGCCCTCGCTGTCGCGATCGAGCCGCCCGGCGGGATAGACGCCGGGGACGTCGATATAGTCGGACAAGGTCGCGCGCGGGCCGTCCGCAGGCGCGGTCATTCCCTTGTCGGTGAACTGCGACAGCACGCCCCAGGGTTTGTTGAACAGGATCAGGCGGGTCACGGGGTGTCCTCGGCTACCGGGAAACTCACCTGTAACCGTTCGTGTCGAGCGAAGTCGAGACACCCATCGTTCGCGCGTGCCTTCGGGGTGTCTCGACTTCGCTCGACACGAACGGGAAAATGAGGCGCGAACGGGAAAGAGCGAACGCCAAAAACAAAACCGGCGGCCTTTGTCGGGCCGCCGGTCTGTCTCTTAAGCCGCTTCTTTTTTCCGCGACGCCTTCTTCCGCTCGTGCGGGTCGAGGATCGCCTTGCGGATGCGGATGTTCGCGGGGGTCACTTCGACCATTTCGTCATCGTCGATATAGGCGATCGCCTGTTCCAGCGTCATGCGGCGCGGTGGGGTCAGGCGGATCGCGTCGTCCTTGCCCGTCGAACGGAAGTTCGTGAGCTGCTTCGACTTCATCGGGTTGACCTCAAGGTCGTCGGGCTTCGCATTCTCGCCGATGATCATCCCTTCATAGAGCGCCTCGCCGGGCGAGACGAACAGGATGCCCCGCTCTTCGAGGGGGCCGAGCGCATAGGCGACGGCTTCGCCCGCGCCATTCGAGATGAGGACGCCATTCTTGCGGCCCTCGATCGCGCCCTTGTACGGGCCATATTTCTCGAACAGGCGGTTCATGATCCCGGTGCCGCGCGTGTCGGACAGGAATTCGCCGTGATAGCCGATCAGGCCGCGCGACGGGCCGCTGAAGCTGATGCGCGTCTTGCCACCGCCCGACGGGCGCATGTCGGTCAGCTCGGCCTTGCGGATCTGCATCTTCTCGACAACCGTGCCGCTATGCTCGTCGTCGACGTCGATGACGACGGTTTCATAGGGTTCGGTGCGCTGGCCGTTCTCGTCGGTCTGGTACAGCACCTTCGGGCGGCTGATCCCGAGTTCGAAGCCTTCGCGGCGCATCGTTTCGATGAGCACGCCGAGCTGAAGCTCGCCGCGGCCCGCGACTTCGAAGCTGTCCTTGTCGGCGCTTTCGGTGATGCGGATCGCGACATTGGTTTCGGCTTCGCGGTACAGGCGGTCGCGGATCATGCGGCTCGTCACCTTGCTGCCTTCGCGGCCCGCCATCGGGCTGTCGTTGACGGCGAAGCGCATCGACAGCGTCGGCGGGTCGATCGGCTGTGCGGCGATCGGCTCGCTGACGCTCGTGTCGGCGATCGTGTTCGCGACGGTCGCGTTGGTCAGGCCCGCGATCGCGACGATGTCGCCCGCGCGCGCTTCCTCGACCGGCACGCGGTCGAGCCCGCGGAACGCCAGCAGCTTCGACGCGCGGCCGGTTTCGATGACCTTGCCGTCCATGTCGAGCGCGTGGATCGGCTGGTTGACCTTGACCGTGCCCGACTGGACGCGGCCAGTCAGGATGCGGCCGATGAAATTATCGCGGTCGAGCAGCGTCGCGAGGAAGGTGAAGGGCGCCTCTTCGTCCAAGCCGGGCGTCGGAACATGCGACACGATCGTCTTGAACAGCGGCTCCAGCGTGCCTTCGCGCGCGTCGGGGCTTTCGGAGGCATAGCCGCCGCGGCCCGAGGCATAAAGGATCGGGAAATCAAGCTGTTCGTCATTGGCGTCGAGCGTCAGGAACAGTTCGAACACCTCGTCGAGCACTTCGGCGGCGCGCGCGTCGCTGCGGTCGATCTTGTTGACGACGACGATCGGCTTGAGGCCGAGCGCCAGCGCCTTGCCGGTCACGAACTTGGTCTGCGGCATCGGGCCTTCGGCCGCATCGACGAGCAGGATGACGCCGTCGACCATCGACAGGATCCGCTCGACCTCGCCGCCGAAGTCGGCGTGGCCCGGCGTGTCGACGATGTTGATGCGCGTCGCATCGGCGCCTTCGCCCCACTCGACCGAGGTGCACTTGGCGAGAATCGTGATCCCGCGTTCCTTTTCCAAGTCATTGGAATCCATAGCTCTTTCCTCGACACGCTGGTTGTCGCGGAAAGTGCCCGACTGGCGGAAAAGCTGGTCGACGAGGGTCGTCTTGCCATGGTCGACGTGTGCGATAATCGCAATATTGCGCAAAGACATGCGGTAGGAACCTTGATGGAAGGGGGCAGCGCCCGGAGCGCCGCTAAACGCCGCGCCCCTAACAGAAGCGGTGCTGCGGCGCAACAAGAGAGGCGCGGGCGTCCGATTTGACACTGTATTGTTCGGGCGATACACCTTGGGCGTTCAGCTCAAGGAATATCGATGCGTCTCTCCCTCGCCCGCCGCCTTATCATCGCCGCCATTTCCGCCAGCCTCGCCGCAGCAGCACCGTCGGGCGCGGCCGAGCCCGATGCGGGCCTCGCGCTCACCTATCAGCCGGTCGTCGCAGCCGACGGCCGTTTCCGCGCGATCGACGTGACGCTGCGCTTTCGCGGCGCCGCGAGCGGCGTCACCATCATCGACCTGCCGAACGAATGGGGCGGCTTCGACAAGCTGTATACCTATCTGGGCGACATGCGCGCCGAAGGCGCGATGCTGGCCCCGTCGGCCGACCCCGCCAAGATCGCGTTGCGCCACGCGCCCGGCGCCCCGATCGTCCTGCGCTACCGGGTGCGTGGCGCCGACCGGCCCGAGCAATTGCAGGACGGCGAAGTCGTCAACGACTATCGCCCGCTCATCCAGCCGACATGGTTCCACCTGATCGGCGACGCCGTGGTGGCGCGGCCAGAGCATCTGGATGGCGATACCCCGGCAAGCTTTTCGGTCCGCGGGATGCCGGCCGGGACGCGCTTTGCGTCCGACCTCGAACATCCGGGGCTGACGCTCGACGGCCTGACCGAAAGCATCGCCGTCGGCGGCGATTTCCGCCTGATCGATGCGGGCCATGGCGCACGGCTCGCGGTGCGCGGTAGCTTTGCGACGCGCGACGACGCCGGCTGGACGCAAAGCTTCCGCCGCGTCGCGGCAGCCATGTCCGATTATTGGGGCAGCGACGCCGGGCGCTATCTCGTCACCATCATCCCCTTCGCGCCGCCGGGACCCGGCGCAACCTCGATCGGCGGCACCGGACGCGGCGATGCCTTCGCCTTTTTTGCGACGACCAACGCGCCGCCTGAAATGCTCGACCGGCTGATGGCGCATGAAATGGCGCATAGCTGGGTCAATGTGCGGATCGGCGGCTTTTCCGAAACAGTCCCCGAAGCCGAGCAATTCTGGCTGTCGGAAGGTTTTACCGATTTCACCTCATGGCGGGCGCTGGTCCGCGCCGCGGTGTGGACGCCCGAACAATATTTTGCGCAGTTCAACGACGCGCTGCGCGAATATGATGCCTCGCCCCTGCGTGCGGCTCCCAACAAGGAGGCCGCGGGGCTATTCTGGACCGACGAAAAGGCACAGCGGCTCGCCTATCTGCGCGGGATGCTCTTCGCGCACTGGGCCGACGACCGGCTGCGGCGCGCACCGGGCGGGTCGTCGATGCGCGACCTGCTGCTGGCAATGCAGGCGGCTGCTCCGGCAGCCCGCAGCGATGCCGTCACCCTGTTCGGAGCCGAGGCGCAGCGCCGCGACGCGGCGATCGGCGAAGGCATCGCCCGCTTCATCGATCGCGGCGAACCGATTGTACTGCCCGCCGACATGCTCGCCGCCTGCGGCACGCTGCGCCGATTCGAACGACCGGTGTTCGATCGCGGCTTCGATGTCGACGCGACGCTCGCGCACGACCACATTATCGCCGGCGTCGCCCAGGACGGCCCGGCATGGCAGGCCGGGATGCGCGACGGCATGACGCTGATCGGTCGCAGCGGCGGCGAGATCGGCAACAGCCAGAGCGAGATCGCCTATGATGTCGACGATGGCGGCACGAAGCGCACGCTGCGCTATATGCCGCAGGGGCGAGCCCGCGAAACGGTGCGCGAATTCGCGCTCGGTGACCTTTCGCCGCCCGCCGCGCGGCAGGCCTGCATCGGTGTGCTCAGCCGCTGACCCGCGCGACCAGACGCTCGATCGCCGCCCCCGCGATGCGCGCCGCGCGGACGAGATTGGTATGGAAGTCGCCCGCGCTGTCGCCGTTGGCGTCGTCGGTCACCGCCTTGACTGCGGCCCAGGGCTTGCCGAGCCGCATCGCCGCCTGCGCCACCGCGCCGACCTCCATATCGACCAGCGTCGCGCCCAGATCGCGCACCAGTCCGGCCGCGGCGTCGGGGCAGGCGACGAAGCTGTCGCCGCTCGCGATGCGCGCATGCGGCAAGTTCAGGCCGGGGTCGGGCATCGCGGCGAAATGCGCCTCGCCCGCTTCGCCGATCGGCCATTCGCCGGCTCGATAGCGGCGGAACAGACCGGGCTGGACCGCGCCATAATCGTGCTGCACCGCCTCGGCGATCCAGTAGGCACCCGGTCCGGGGCCGAGCGAGCCGCAGGTGCCGCTCATCACCAGCAGATCGGCCGCGCCGCCAAGCATCCCGGCGCATAGCGCCGCGTTGACCTTGCCAAGACCGCAGATCGCAATCGTCACGCCATGCCCATGCACCGACAGGGACCGGGGAGCGAACGCTCCCGCTTCGACCGTGCCTTGGCCGGGAAAGACGGCATCGGCCTCTTCGGGCAGCGCGGCGAGGATCAGGATGCGGGCCATGCGCGCTCCATAATCCTCTTTCGCACCATGTCGAGCGAAGTCGCCGCCGCGACCGGCGCGCGCGGACTTGCCAAGGCGCCGCCTTCCGGCCATCGCTCCGCTCCATGCTCGCGCGCCTGTTCCCCGACCGCTTCGTTCCCGTCCTCCTTGCCGCCATCGTCGTCGCGAGCCTGCTGCCGGTGCGCGGAAGCGCGGTGCCGGTCGCGCAAGGGATTTCGACCGCGGCGATCGTGCTGCTCTTCTTCCTCAACGGCGTCCGCCTGCCGCGGCACGAGGTGCTGCACGGCATCCGCAACTGGAAATTGCAGGGCGGCGCCTTCGCCTTCTGTTTCGGCGCGATGGCGCTGGCCGGGCTCGGCGCGCAGGCGTTGACGGCGCCGCTGCTGCCGCCGACGCTGGCGCTCGGCTTCCTCTTTCTCGGCATATTGCCATCGACCGTACAGTCGGCGACCGCCGCCAGTTCGATGGCGGGCGGCAATGTCGCCGCGAGCGTCGTCGCGGCGGCGCTGCTCAATCTGGCCGGAGTGTTTCTGTCGCCGCTCCTCTTTGCCGCGCTCGCGGGCAAGGCGGGGGCGATCCACGGCGCCGCGGCGCTGCGCATCGTTGCGATCCTGCTGCTTCCCTTTCTGGCCGGACAAGCGGCGCAGCGCTGGCTTCGCCCGCTGGTGCTCCGGCACCGCGGTCTCGCGACGCTGATGGATCGCACCGCGATTGCGACCGCGGTGTATGTCGCCTTTTCGGCGGCCGTGGTCGGCGGCATCTGGACGCAGCTCGACGGGCGCGAGATCGCGATCGTGCTCGGCGTCGATGCGCTGCTGCTCGGTAGCGCCTTCGGCGGTACCTGGCTGCTCGGCGGGCTGCTCGCGCTCCGCCGCCCCGACCGGATCACCCTGTTGTTCTCGGGCGCCCAAAAGAGTCTTGCCGTCGGCGCGCCGCTCGCCGCCACGCTCTTTCCCTCGGCGATTGCCGGCATGGTGCTGCTGCCGATCCTCATCTATCATATGGCGCAACTGATCCTCTCGGCATGGATCGCGCCGGCGCTGGCGCGCCGCCAAGGGGTGTAGTGCTTGAATAACACAGGTCCGCATGCCATATAGGCAGGCGGCCCGTTATCGACTTGGGGCTGGAAGGATTGTTATGAGCGAAGAGACCGCGACGGCGACCGCAACCGACGAACTGAAGCTGACGCCGCCCGAACCCGTTCCTGCCGTCGCGCCCGAAAAGGCCGCCGGCCTCGTCCCGCTCTCGACCGAGCAGAAATCGAAGCTCGAGGAACGCGTCGACAGCTTCATCGACGATCTGGTGGCGCAGGACGAAAATTCGCCCGAGTTCGGCAAGCGCATCGATCAGATCACCAATATGGGGCGCAAGGAAATGCTGGAGGCGGCGAATCATTCGAACCGCTTCCTCGACCGCCCGATCAAGGCGATGGACCGCGATACCGACATCGGCCAGAATCTGATCGAACTTCGCACTACGGTCGAACGGCTCGATCCCTCGGCGAACGGCAAGCTGCTGACCAAACGCGGCTTTCTGGACAAGATCCTGGGCAGCAAGATCAACAATTATTTCGCGCAATATCGCAGCGCGCAGACCCACATCGGCGGCATCCTGACCGCGCTTGCCAACGGCAAGGACGAGCTGTTGATGGACAATGCCGCCATCGATGTCGAGCGCCGCAAGATGTGGGAATCGATGGGCAAGCTCGAACAGATGATCCACATCGCGGGCACGCTCGACCAGCGGCTCGAGGCGAAAGCGGCCGAACTCGACGGCAGCGATCCCGCCAAGGCGAAGGTCATCCGCGAAAATGCCCTGTTCTATGCCCGGCAGCGCACGCAGGATCTGCTGACCCAGATGGCGGTGACGGTGCAGGGCTATCTTGCGCTCGATCTCGTCAAAAAGAATAATGTCGAGCTGGTGAAGGGCGTCGACCGCGCTTCGACCACCACCGTCGGCGCGCTCAAGACCGCGATCACCGTCGCGCAGGCGATGACCAACCAGAAGCTGGTGCTCGAACAGATTACCGCGCTCAACACGACGACCGCCAACATCATCGACGGCACGTCGAAGATGCTGAAGGACAATACGGCGCGCATCCATGAACAGGCGGCGTCGAGCACGATCCCGATGGAAACGCTCAGCCGCGCCTTCCAGAATATCTACGACACGATGGACGCGATCGATACCTTCAAGCTCAAGGCGCTCGACACGATGAAGACGACCGTGACCTCGCTCGAGGGCGAGGTCGCCAAGTCGAAGGGCTATATCGCGCGCGCCGAAGGCGCGAGCCAGGCGCAGGCAAGCGTCGGCGGCGCCGACAGCCCGCTGGCGGCGATCGAGGGCTAGGATGAGCATGAGCGAGGTCGACAAGATCAGCGCGCTCGGCAACGCCGCGATCGAACGCTCGCGCGAACGGCGGCGACCGATCGGCACCAAGAGCGTCGCGCTGCGCCGCCAGCATCTCTACAAGAAGCTCGGCCGTGTCCTTGTTGCGGGCGGGATCGTGCTGATCGGCGCGGCGCTGTTCGGCGCGCTCATCAAGCCGCTCGGCTTCACGGGCCTGCTCGCGCTCATGGTGCTGCTGATCGGCGTCGCGGTGCTGTTCGGCAAATGGCCGCCCTTTCCCGAACCGCGCCAGGCCGATCTCCCCAAGGCCGACCTCAAGCAGCTCGCCGGCCGCACCGAAATCTGGCTCGAGGCGCAGCGTCCGGCGCTTCCCGCCCCGGCGCGCCAGCTCGTCGACGGGATCGGCGTCCAGCTCGACCTGCTCGCCCCGCAGCTCCAGACGCTCGACGCCGCGACACCGGCGGCCGCGAATATCCGCAAGCTGGTCGGCGAGGATCTGCCCGAACTCGTCGCGGGCTATCAGCGGATCCCCGCGGGGCTGCGCGGCGAAGCGCATGCGGGACGTACGCCCGACGAAACGCTGCTCGGCGGGCTCAAGATGCTCGAACGCGAAATCGGCGACGCGGCGCGCAGCCTGGCGGCGGGCGAGATCGACAAGCTGGCGACGCGCGAACGCTATCTCCAGCTCAAATATCAGGGTCTCGAAGCCGACGACACGCCCGGCGCGGCCTGATCCGCCTCAGGCGGGATAGGCTATGCCGCGATCGCCGGCATCGGGCGCGCCGTCGCCGCGCGGCGGCACACGCTGGACATTGATCCGGTTCCGGCCGGCGCGTTTCGCGTCATAGAGCGCCTCGTCGGCGATCCGGTAGAGATATTGAAAGTCGGGGGCCGGCCGCACTTCGGCAACGCCGACGCTGGCGGTCACCGGCCGGTCGCCCATCGTGTCGCTGTGATCGCACAGCGCGATTTCGCGGCGGATGCTCTCGGCAAAGCGATCGAGCATGATGCCCTCCATCCCGATGGTCAGCAGGCCGAACTCCTCGCCGCCCAGGCGCGCGACGCTGCACATCGTCCCTTCCCACCGCGCGATGCGTTCGGCGATGCGGCAGAGGACGGCATCGCCCGCTTCGTGGCCGTAAATATCGTTGATCGACTTGAAGCGGTCGACATCGACAAGCAACAGCGCCGCGGGCAGCGCCCCCTCGCGCGCCTGATCGAGCAGCGGGGTAACGGCATCGACGAAGCCCCGCCGGTTGAGCAATCCGGTAAGCGGGTCGCGGCGCGCAAGCTCGTTCGCCTGCGCCTCGGCCGCCAGCGCATCGTCGCGCTCGACACGCAGATGCGCGAGCCGCCGCGTCGATGCCGCCGACAGCCATAGCGCCTGCCAGGTTGCGGCGACCAGCACCGCCAGTTTCGACCCGCCGCCCCAGAATCCGTCCTCGACATCGACCAGATGAATGATCGCGAGCGTCGCCATCGGCAGGCACCAGGCGAGCGCGAAATCGCGTGCCTCGACCGATCCCTTGCGCCAGCTCCAGCCGATGCACAGCGCAACCGCGACCAGATCGACGATGACCGCGATGCCCAGCAGATTGCCGAGCATCTGCAGATTGCCGGTGCGAAGCAACGCCAGCGGCACGCCAGCGACAGCGATCGCCAGCCCCAGCGCGAGGGTTCCCCGGCGCAAAGCGTGGGGAAGATGCCGGGCGTCGATCGCGGTCACCGCGCTGGCGGTCGCGACGCCGATGGCAAGGCAGGCAAGCAAGGTCGATGCCTGCGCCGACACCGTCCCCGCCATGGCGGGAAAGATCACCAGATGAATCTGCGACCATAAGGCGCCCCAGACGATCATCACGCCCGACCATGCCGCCTGCCACAGCAGATATTGGCGGCGCACCGCGACCGCGAGCGACAGGCTGTAGATGCCGCTGACGAGCAGCAGGGTGAGCGAGGCGCCGACGAGCGCCGCCATCCCCGCCGCCTGCAGGCTCGCATTTTCCTTGGGGATGAGGCGCGCGCGCAGCAGGCTGTGGTCGGCGAGGCGGTCGAAGCGCATGGTCACCGCGGTCAGCGGCGCGACGCGGGCCGGGGTCTCGAACAATATCTGGCCGCCGACGCGCCAGTGCGCGCCATAATCGCCGCGGCGCACCCTCTGCCAGCGCGTCTGGCCGTCGGCATAGGTGAACCCCACCGCAAGCCGGTCGAAGCGCGAGAAATGCACCATCAGTGCGGCGCCGTTGCGATCCTCGGAACGATTGCCGACATCGGCCCGCAACCACAGGCTGCCGTCGCGATACCCCGTCGGCTCGCCGCTGCACGAAAAGCGCAGCGCGGACAGCGCGTCGTCGGGTGCGGCCAGCGGTCCGACCGAGTGGCAGAGCGGCGCATTGATGTGCAGCGGCGTTGCCGCAGCGGGCACGGCCCAAAGCGCGGCAGCAAGCCACAGCAAAACAAGCGTCCAAGACGCCCGTCTCCGTCCGCGATGTTCCTGCGCCCCGATCATGCGATTCCCTTTAGCCCCCAATATCTTGGGAAAGCGTAACCGCCCAGCCCCGATCGCGCTGTGGCCGCAATCACTGGCGCGGTCGAGGGGCTCGCACATTTCAAGGCGCACGCCGCACCAAGGCTGGCGCCGCAGCATTCGATGCGTTGCCGCGAGCCGGCTCGGACTATTCAATTTTGGGAATTGGATGCCCCGTGAGGATTCGAACCTCAATAGACGGAATCAGAATCCGTAGTCTTACCATTAGACGACGGGGCAATGAGGGGCGCGCAATATGATTGCGTGGGCCGTCTGTCAAGACTCGTGCGACCACCCGGTCGGGTTCGCGCAACAGGCGGCTTGCCCTTATCCAATTCGCCGCTAGCATCGCCCGCAGAACAGAAGAACAGAGGGGCCGCGCCCCGGCGCAGGTCCTGCACTTGGAGGTGGGCTGATGCGTCATGTCGCGATCGTCGGGTCGGGTCCGGCCGGATATTATACCGCCGAAACCTTGCAAAAGGCGGAGGATATCACCATCGACGTGATCGATCGCCTGCCCGTTCCCTATGGGCTGATCCGTACCGGCGTCGCCCCCGACCACCAGTCGATCAAGGCGGTGTCGCGCCGGTACGAGGGCGTCGCCCTGGCGGACAATGTGCGCTTCGTCGGCCATGTGTCGGTCGGCACCGATGTCGGGATCGACGAACTGACGCAGCTCTACGACGCTGTCGTGCTCGCGACCGGGGCACCCAATGACCGGCCGCTGGGGATTCCCGGCGCCGATCTGCCCGGCGTCATCGGCAGCGCCGCCTTCGTCGGCTGGTACAATGGCCACCCCGATTTCGCCGATCTCGACCCGCCGCTCGACAGCCCCGGCGTCGCGGTGATCGGCAACGGCAATGTCGCGCTCGACGTCGCGCGAATCCTTGCCAAGACCCCCGCCGAATTCGCCGGCAGCGACATCGTCGCCCATGCGCGCGACCTGCTCGCGACGAGCAATATCCGGCACATCCACATTCTCGGCCGCCGCGGCCCGCACCAGATCGCGATGACACCGAAGGAGCTGGGCGAGCTGGGCCATCTCGAACGCGCCAGCCCGCGCGTCGACCCCGCCGATCTGCCCGACGAGGGCGACGACGCGCTGCTCGAACCCGGCATGCGCAAGTCGGTGACGCATCTGCGGCATTTCGCGGCGAATCCGGTCGCCAAACCGGTGACGATCGACTTCGACTTCTTTGCCATGCCCGTCGCGATAGAGGGCGACGGGCGCGCCCAGCGCGTCATCGTCGAACGGACGCGGCTCGACGCCGATCTGCGTAGCCACGGCACCGGCGAAACCTATGCGATCGAGGCGGGCCTGGTCGTCAGCTGCATCGGTTACCAGACGCCGCCGATCCCCGGCGTGCCCTATGAACATGGTCGCGGCCGCTTCGCCAATGACGAAGGGCGGATCCTGCCCGGCCTCTATTGCGTCGGCTGGGCGCGGCGCGGGCCGTCGGGGACGATCGGCACCAACAAGCCCGACGGCGCGCGCATCGCCGACATGGTGCTGGAGGATATCGGCCGCGGTGGCGGCAAGGCGGGCCGTCCCGGCCTCGACGCGCTGCTCGGGGGGCGCGGCATCGCACCCGTCACCTTCCGCGACTGGCGCAAGATCGAGGCGGCGGAGGTCGCCGCCGCGCTCGAAGGCAACCCGCGCGAGAAATTCGTCCGCGTCGAGGCGATGATCGAAGCCATCGGGCGGTGACGATCCGCACGGCGCTGCGCTGGCTGCTCGCGCTCGCTTATGGCTATGCGGGCTACCGCCACCTCGCCACCCCCGCGCCCTTCGTGGCGATCACCCCGCCCTGGGTGCCGCAGCCGGCGCTGGTTGTCGCCGCGACGGGCGTTGCCGAGCTGGCGGGTGCGCTGGGGCTGCTGATCCCGGC
Organism: Sphingopyxis terrae subsp. terrae NBRC 15098; assembly: GCF_001598815.1. GTDB lineage: Bacteria > Pseudomonadota > Alphaproteobacteria > Sphingomonadales > Sphingomonadaceae > Sphingopyxis > Sphingopyxis terrae. The sequence continues at coordinate 112,999 of NZ_BCZQ01000019.1, forward strand.
GACGCGCAAGGCGGCGGGCTGGGGCCTTGCCCTCTATGCGCTGTGCGTGTGGCCGGCGAATTTCCATCACGCCTTCGCGCATGTCGCGATCGGCGGACAGACGCTCGGCTGGTGGTACCACGGCCCGCGCCTCGCCGCACAGCCGCTCATCATCTGGTGGGCGCTGTGGGCGAGCGGCGCGATCGACTGGCCGTTCAAGAGGAAATAGCCGCCACCTCCGCCGTCGCGGCGGCGACGTGCATTATTTCGCCACCGGCGTCTCGATCGGCGGCTGGCCCTTCTGGCTCGCCGCATAGGCCTCGACCGCCTTCAGCACGCGCAGCATGTTGCCGCTCGCGATCTTTTCGAGGTCGGCCTGCGAATAGCCGCGCTTCGCCAGTTCGACGAACAACGCGGGGTAGCCCGACACATCCTCCATCCCGACCGGCGCCGAATCCATGCCGTCATAATCGCCGCCGAGCCCGATGTGGTCGATCCCGGCCAGCTTGCGGATATGATCGATATGGTCGGCAACCTTCGCGACGTCGGTCGTCGGCGTGGGGTTCGCCTTGTCCCAGTCGGCGAGCGCCTTGTCGGCGGCAGAGGGATCGCCCGGATACATCGCCTTCAACCGCGCCTGTTCGGCGGTACGCGACAGGCCATAGGCGCGCACCTGGGGGTCGAGGAAGGTCGGCAACAACACCACCATGACGATGCCGCCGTTCGCCTTGACCAGCGGCAGCACGCTGTCGGGGACGTTGCGCGGATGGTCGTTGACGCCGCGCGCGCCCGAGTGGCTGAACATCACCGGCGCCTTCGCCACGGCGAGCGCGTCCTTCATCGTCGCCTCGCTCGTGTGGCTCAGATCGACGATCATGCCGATGCGGTTCATCTCGCGCACCACCTGTTCGCCGAACGGGGTCAGCCCGTCGTGCGCTGGCGCATCGGTCGCGCTGTCGCCCCACGGCGTGTTCCGGCTGTGGGTCAGCGTCATGTACCGCGCGCCAAGATCATACATGTCGCGCAGCACCGCCAGGCTCGATCCGATCGAATGACCGCCCTCCATGCCGAGCATGCCCGCGATCTTGCCCGCCTTCATCGCCTTTTCGAGCTCGGCCGAACTGGTCGCGAGCATCAGGTCGTTCGGATAGCGCTGGACGAGACGCTTCATCACGTCGATCTGCTCCAGCGTCTGCTGCACCGCCTGCGCCTCGTTGCTGTTCGACGGGACATAGACCGACCAGAATTGCGCGCCGACATGGCCCTTGCGCAGCCGGATCAGGTCGGTGTGCATCGCAATGCGGTCGGTGGTCGCGGTGTGGCTGGTGTCGTTGAAATCGAAGCCATTGATCATATTGTCGGCGCGCGCGCGCAGCGCCCAGGGCACGTCGTTATGCCCGTCGAAGACCGGCGCCTTCTTGAGCGCGGCCTCGGCCACTGCCTCGGGCGAGGTCTGCGCGGCGGCGGGAGACGAGACGAGGGCGAGCGCGGCAAGGCCGGCGAGCAGGATGGATTTTGTCATGGATGGCGACCTTAAGGTGCATGACGAGGAAATCGAGCCGAAATTTGTCGTCTGTACGCCACTGCAAGGTCGCGCTTCCCTTGACGTCCACGTCAACCGGGCCCAGCATCGGGGCATGACTGCTTTTGACGACTGGCGCGCCCGTTCCCCCTATTATGACGAAACCCACGAGGCGCTGGCGCAAAGCGTCCGCCGCTTCGTCGAACGCGAGATCGCACCGCACATCGACCGCTGGGAAGCCGAGGGCGAACTGCCGCGCGCGCTGCACAAGAAGGCGGCGGAAGCGGGTATCCTTGGCCTGCGCTACCCCGAGCAATATGGCGGCCATTCGGAAGGCTTCGACAATTTCCACGGGCTAGTGCTGACCGAGGAGCTCGCCGCGGTCGGCGCGGGCGGACTCGGTGCCTCGCTGATGACGCACGGCATCGGCCTGCCGCCGATCCTGGCGCTGGGCTCGGACGAATTGAAACAGCGCGTCGCGCCGCCTGTGCTCGCGGGGGACAAGATCATCGCGCTCGGCATTACCGAAGCGGGCGGCGGCAGCGACGTCGCCAACCTCAAGACGACGGCGGTGCGCGACGGCGACGATTATGTCGTCAATGGCGGCAAGATGTTCATCACCAGCGGCATGCGCGCCGATTGGCTGACCTGCGCGGTGCGCACCGGCGGTCCTGGCGCGGGCGGTATCTCGCTGCTGCTCATCGACATGGACGCGCCCGGCGTCGAACGCACGCGGCTCGACAAGATGGGCTGGCGCTGCAGCGACACCGCGGCAATTCACTTCGGCGACGTGCGCGTCCCCGCGACAAATCTGATCGGGCCCGAGAATGGCGGCTTCATCGGCATCATGCGCAACTTCAATTCGGAACGGCTCGGCATGGCGATGGGCTGCTGCGCCTATGCCCGCGTCGCGCTCGCCGAGGCCGCCGAATGGGCGCAGAACCGCGAGACGTTCGGCAAGCCGCTCGTCGGCCACCAGTCGATCCGCATCAAGCTCGCCGATATGGAACGCCAGATCGAAGCGACGCAGGCGTGGGTCGACCTCTGCGCCTGGCAGGTGAAGACCGGCAAGGACCGCCCCGCCGATTTCGCGATGCTCAAGGTACAGGCGACCCGGATGCTCGAAGCGGTCGCGCGTGAGGCGGCGCAGGTGCTGGGCGGCGCGAGCTACATCACCGGCAGCAAGGTCGAACGCATCTACCGCGAGGTCCGCGTCAACGCGATCGGCGGCGGCAGCGAGGAAATCATGCTCGATCTGGCGGGGCGGCAGCTCTTCGGCGGTCGATGAGTTCGACCGACCTCGTCCTGCTCGTCGTCGCGATCGCGACCGCGGCGGTGATGCTGTCGCCGCCGCTGCTGCGTTCGCGCGACTGGCGCGCGACCGTCACGCCGCTCGCGTCGATCATCGGGTCGGGCTTCCTCGTCGCGGGGCCGATCCTTGGCCATGTCGCGGGCCATTATGCGGTCGCGGCGATGGCGGCGCTCTGCGCCATTTCCTATCTCTTCGGTCTTGCGGTGCGCGACAATATCAGTCGCCTCGAACCGATGCTCGCGGCCGAATCGCCGCCGGCGGTGCTGCTCTGGCTCGACCGCGCCGCCGATCTTGCGCTGATCCTCGCCTATTTCGTCTCGGTCGCTTATTATCTCGACCTGCTCGCCGATTTCGCACTCAAGGCGTTCGGCGTCGTCGATCCGATGGTTGCGCACGGGATGACGACCGCGATCCTCGCGCTGCTCGGCACGCTCGGCTATTTCGGCGGTCTGCGCTGGCTCGAACATGTCGAGCTTGGCTCGGTCGGGCTCAAGCTGGCGATGATCGCCGCGCTCATCGCCGCGCTCGCCTGGGCGCTGGGGTCGGAGGTCGCGGCGGGAACGGTCGCGGTCCGTCCGCTCGCCGACCAGGCGGAGGGCTTCGATGCGGTCCGCATCCTGCTCGGCCTCATCATCCTCGTCCAGGGGTTCGAAACCTCGCGCTACCTCGGCGACAGCTACGACCGCGCGACGCGGGTGCGCACGATGCGCCATGCCCAGTGGATCGCCTTTGTCGTCTATATGCTGTTCATCGGCCTGCTGACGCCGTGGCTCGACGGGCGCCTGCCGCCCGAGGGCGGCGACACCCATGTCATCGAACTGCTGCGCCCCGTCGGCAGCCTGGTCGCGCCGGCGATCATCGTCGCCGCGCTGCTGTCGCAGCTTTCGGCGGCGGTCGCCGATCTCAACGGCGCCAGCGGCCTCGTCGCCGGCGCCTCGCGCCAGCGAATCCCCGTCGCTATCGGCTATGTCATCGCAGCATCAGCCTCGATCGCGGTGGTGTGGGCGGGCGACATCTTCACCGTCATCGCCTGGGCGTCCAAAGCCTTCGTTCTCTATTATGGCATCCAGTCGGCGACCGCACTCGTCGTCGAATGGGTCGACCCAACCCCGACCCGCTGGGGCCGCATCGCCCTGCACGGCAGCGCCATCGCCATAGCGCTCGCCGTGGTGACCCTCGGCCGCGCGGCGGCAGGCTGACAAGCCGGCGGCGACGTTCTAGGATCGCGTGACGCCCCCAATCGAGGATCGAGAGATGACGCTGACCGAAACAAGCCGCTGGCCCGCCGAGGCCCAAACCCTTCTCGATGATCTTGTCGATCTGCGCCGCGCGATTCACCGCGAGCCGGAACTCGGCCTCCAGAATCCCAAGACGCTCGCCAAGATCAAGGATGCGCTCGCCGGGCTGCCGCTCGAATTTCGCGAAGGGCCGTCGACCACGGGGCTGGTCGCGATCCTGCGCGGGGGTCTGGCGGGGAACGGGGGGAACGCGCGCACCGTGCTGCTGCGCGGCGACATGGACGCGCTGCCGCTGGTCGAGGATACGGGGCTCGACTTCACCTCCGAAACCAGCGGGGCGATGCATGCCTGCGGCCATGATACACATGTCGCGATGCTTGTCGGCGCGGCGAAGCTGCTCTGCGCGGCGCGCGACCGCCTGCCCGGCACGGTGATGTTCATGTTCCAGCCCGGCGAGGAAGGGCATCATGGCGCGCGGTTTATGCTCGACGACGGGCTGATCGATCCGCTGCCCGACGCGGCCTTCGCGCTCCACATCATGCCCAACGCGCCGCACGGCATCTTCGCGGGGCGCGCCGGGCCGCTGCTCGCTTCGTCCGACGTCCTTTCGATCACCGTCAAGGGCGCCGGCGGCCACGCCTCGATGCCGCAGGATGCGATCGACCCCATCCCCGTCGCTTGCGCGATCGTCACCGCGATCCAGACGATGGTGACGCGCCGCATTTCGGTCTTCGATCCCGCCGTCATCACCATCGCCAAAATCGCCGCTGGCACGACGAACAACATCATCCCCGAAACCGCGGACATGCAGGGTACGATCCGCACCCTGTCGCCGCATCGCCGCGCGATGGTCGCCGCCGAACTGCGGCGCCTCGTCCCTGCGATCGCCGAAGCGCATGGCTGCACCGCCGAAGTCGCAATCGAGGAAGGCTTCCCCGTCACCGTGTGCGACAGCCGCGCCGCCGCCTTCGGCCAGCGCGTCGTCGAAGAGACATTCGGCGAAGCGGCCTGGCTAACGATGGACAATCCGGTAATGGGGGCGGAGGATTTCGCCTATGTCCTCGAAAAAGTGCCCGGCGCAATGTTCTGGCTCGGCGCCAGCGAGGCGGGCAGCGACTGGCGCCAGTGCTGCGGCCTCCACTCGAACCGGATGGTGCTCGACGAAAAGGTCATGGCCCGCGGCGCCGCCCTCCACGCCGCCCTCGCCGAACGCTTTTTGAACGAGGGTTTTGCCTGACGCACCGGCGCTTTTTTGACTTCGGTCAATGCGCGGCAGGAATCGGCGCCGCATGGTGGGGGCGTTCCGGTTGACCGCTGCGATCCCTTCATCGCCGGCGGCCCTTCCGGGCCGCTCTGGCCGCTCCCGGAGGTGGGGCCTTCGGCTCCGCGCCGCATCGCGGGGTCATGGGGAGGCAGGGCGTAAGCCGGCGCGCCGTGGTGCAATATCCGCGGCGCGCCGTGCGTTTAGGGGCCTGACTTTTACGGAACGAGCACCGTGTCGCGCGCCTCGGGAAGCAGGCGCGGATAATCGAGCGTATAGTGCAGCCCGCGGCTTTCCTTGCGATGCAGCGCGCTGCGCACGATCAGGTCGGCGCACTGGAGCAGGTTGCGCAGTTCGATCAGGTCGGTCGTCACGCGGAAATGGCCGTAATAATCCTCGACCTCGTGCGTCATCATGTTGATGCGGTGTTGCGCGCGCTCCAGCCGCTTCGTCGTGCGCACGATGCCGACATAGTTCCACATGAAGCGGCGGATCTCGGTCCAGTTCTGCTTGATGACGACTTCCTCGTCCGAATCGGTGACGCGGCTTTCATCCCACGCGCGGATCGGCGGCGGCGGTTCGAGCTGGTTCCAGCGGGCGATGATATCCTTCGCCGCCGCCTCGCCGAAGACGAAACATTCGAGCAGCGAATTGGACGCCAGGCGGTTGGCCCCGTGCAGCCCGCTTTCGGTGCATTCGCCCGCCGCATAGAGCCCCGGCAGATCGGTGCGGCCGTCGAGGTCGATCAGGATGCCGCCGCAGGTATAATGTTGCGCCGGCACCACCGGGATCGGCTGCTTCGTCATGTCGATGCCCAGCGTCAGCAGCTTTTCGTGAATGTTCGGGAAATGCCCCGCGACGAAATCCGGATCCTTGTGGCTGATGTCGAGGTGGACATAGTCGAGGCCGAAGCGCTTGATCTGATCGTCGTTCGCGCGCGCCACGATGTCGCGCGGCGCCAGCTCGGCGCGCGGGTCGTAATCGGGCATATAGCGGTGGCCGGTGACGGGATGCTTCAATATCCCGCCCTCGCCGCGCACCGCCTCGGTAATCAGGAAATTCTTGACCTCCAGATTATAAAGGCAGGTCGGGTGGAACTGCATCATTTCCATGTTGGAAACGCGTGCGCCCGCGCGCCACGCCATCGCGATGCCGTCACCCGTCGCACCGCGCGGAGCGGTCGAAAATTGATAAACGCGCCCCGCCCCGCCGCTCGCCAATATGGTCGCGCGGCCGACATGCGCGTGGACCTTCCCCGTCTTTTCGTCGAGCGCATAGACGCCCCAGACATGGCCCGACCCCGAATAGCGTAGCTCATGACGTCCGGTGATCAGGTCGATGCACGCCTGTCCCGGCAGCAGCGTGATGTTCGGATGCGCCTCGGCGGTCTTGAGCAGTGCCGCCTGCACCGCCCAGCCCGTCGCATCGTCGACATGCACGATGCGGCGGTGCGAATGGCCGCCCTCGCGCGTCAGGTGCAGCGCCTCGGCTTCCTTGTTGAACGGCACGCCCATTTCGATCAGCCGCTCGATCGCGTGGGGCGCATTTTCGACGACGAACTCGACCGTCTCGCGCCGGTTGAGCCCCGCGCCCGCGATCATCGTATCGTTGATATGATTTTCGAACGTGTCGCCCGCGTCGAGCACCGCCGCGATCCCGCCCTGTGCCCAAGCGGTCGACCCGCCGGTAAGTTCGCCCTTCGCAAGCACGAGAACGCGGCAATGCTCCGCCAGCGCAATCGCCGCCGTCAGCCCCGCTGCGCCGGAACCGACAATGATGACGTCGTGGACTTCGCTCACTGGCTGAGCCTAGATAGAGCCGCTCCATAAGCAGCAATGCTGTCGTCCGGCCCATTGCGAAAGCGCTTCATCGCTCTTTGGATCGGCCAAATTATCGAACCGTCGGCCAGCTTGATACTCACGTTGATTTCCGCTTGGGGATCCTTGTCATCACCAATCCATTCGCCGCCGAGCTGGCGTCGAATGGTTTCGCCGACGTAGGATCCGATAGCGAATATTCGTGAACCAACATCCTCCGAGAGTAAACCATCGGGTCGAGCAACGCCACCGGGGGCATGCTCGTCGAAAAAGCGATCGATCTCCCCCAAGCTCGTCAGCGTAAAGTCGGCCTGATAGCCTGAGGATGATAAGGCTTTTGCGATCCACTCAGCCGAAGCGAGAACATCCGAAACGATCGACGAACCCATAGCAAAGGCACTCCGTCCAACGGCCAAGAGCGACACCGTAGCTGCCGACAGCCCGAAAAACTTGCGCCGGATCATCGCCCTCAGCCATTCGCCGCGCGCGTCAGATTCAGGAACACATCCTCAAGGTCGGCCTCGCGCGTCGACACGTCGACGATGCCATGCCCCATCGCATTCACCGCCGCGAGCACCTCGCCCGCGTTGGTGCGATCCTTGTTGTAGCTGATCGCCAGCCCCCGTTCGCCCTCGCGCTCGACCTTGTCGAAGGCGGCGTGCGACGGCAGCACGCTGACATCGGCATCCAGCGTCACGACAACGATCTTTTCGCGCGCCATGTCGACCAGCTCGCGCGTCGGCTTGTTGGCGATCAGCTTGCCGTGGTTAATGATCGCGATCCTGTCGCACAGCTCCTCGGCTTCTTCCAGATAATGCGTCGTCAGCACCACCGTCACGCCGCGATCGTTGAGGCTTTGCACATATTCCCAAAGCTGCTGCCTCAGTTCGATATCGACCCCCGCGGTGGGTTCGTCGAGCACGATGATCGGCGGCGAATGGACCATCGCCTTGGCCACGAGCAGGCGGCGCTTCATGCCGCCCGACAGCGTGCGCGCATAGGCGTCGCGCTTGTCGCTAAGATGCACCGCCGCCAGCAATTCGTCCGAAATGCGCTTGCCCTTCGGCACGCCATACAGGCCCGCCTGATTCTCCAGCGTCTCGAACGGCGTGAAAAAGGGATCGAAGACGATTTCCTGCGGCACGATGCCGATCGAATATTTGGCGTTGCGCGGGTCGGCGTCGATGTCGAAGCCCCAGATGCTCGCATGGCCGCTGGTCTTGTTGACCAGCCCCGCGAGGATGTTGATCAGCGTCGATTTGCCAGCGCCGTTCGGGCCGAGCAGTCCGAATATCTGCCCTCGCGGCACATCGAAACTGACATTGTCGAGCGCTTGCTTGCCCCCGGCATAGATTTTGGAAACGGCGTCGATGCGGATGGCGGCTTCACTCATGGCGCCTTCCATAGCCGCGCCGGTGCGGGTGCGAAAGGGCCTCGGCGGCAAGCTTTTCTTTACCATAAGCTGTAAGCATATTTTGCGACCTGATCGCTAAGGGGGGATGCGTGAGGACCAGACACATCATCGACCCGCGCGCCATGTTGCGCGGCTTCGCAGCTTGCGCGCTGCTGACGGCTCCGGCGATCGGACCGGCGGCGCATGCCCAGGCCACATCGCCGCAATCGACGACGCAGGCACAAGCCGAAGCGATCGTGCTGCGGCCGCTGTCCTTCTTCAAGGTCAACGACCTCGATTTCGGCGACATCATCGCCTCGGGCAGCGCCGGCACCGTGCGGCTTGCCCCCGACGGCACGCGCAGCCGCACCGGCGGCGCCACGCTCGCCGGCAGTTCGGGCGAGCCCGCGCGCTTCGCCGGGCTCGGCAGCTACAATCGCCAGGTCAATATCTCGCTCGGTTCGAACAGCATCTGGATCACCGGCCCCGGCCAGCGAATGCGCGTGCGCGATTTCGAGATCGGCAGCACCCCGACCGCGATCCTCTCGACCTCGCCGACGCGCTTCCGCATCACCTCGGCGCTGGGCAATTATAATTTCCCGGTCGGCGCGACGCTGGAGGTCAATGCCAATCAGGCGCCCGGCGACTATAGCGGCACCTTCACGATCACGCTGAACTATCTGTAAGCGTCGCCTGTTGCGGGCGGAGCGATCGAGACCGATTGCCCCGCCCGCACCTGCTTGCTAAAGGCGCGTCGATGACCCAGCCCGCTCCCGCTCCCGAAACGATCCGCACGTCCAAGACCCGCATCGCCTGCGACGGCACGGGCGACGGGCTCGCCAACGCCGCGCTCGGCCACCCGCGCGTCTGGCTGGAGATCGATCCCGACGATGGTTTCGTCGATTGCGGCTATTGCGACCGGCGCTTCGTGCTGATCGGCGGGGTCGCCGACAAAGCTTAAAGTCGGGGCCTGACGCCCGTCTCCGCGCAAAGGTAAAGGCCTGCTTTACCAAATCCGCGCATCCTCCCTTCACGCCCCGCTGGCATAGACTGTGCCGGACAGGAGCAGAATCGTGGGGATTCAAGGGACCAACTTCCGGCCGATGGCCTTGTGCCTCGCCGCCGCCACGGCAGCGGCGCTGACGGGGCCGTCCGCGTCGGCGACCGAGACGACCGGCACCGCGAATGCGGCGGTGGTACGGCCGAACACGCTTATCAAGACCGACGATCTCGACTTCGGCACGATCGTCAGCGGCGCGACCGGGGGCACGGTGACGGTCAATCCGGCGACCAATGCGCGCGGCTCGGCGGGCGGCGTCACGCTCGCCGGCAGCGGCGCCCAGCGCGCGGTGTTCCAGGGTACCGGCGGTCTGCTGCTGATCACCGTCAGCGGCAGCAATTCGGCGACGCTGACCCGTGCCGGCGGCGGCGCGCCCGCAATGACCGCCACGCTGACCCGCGCGATGACGACAAGCGGCGGCGGCATCATCCTGCTCGGGTCGAGCGCGACGCTGCTGCCCAGCGGGGTACAGACCTATTATGTCGGCGGCACGCTCAGCGTCCCGGCGAACCAGCCCGCGGGCGATTACAGCGGCACCTTCACGCTGACGGTCAATTATCTCTAGCCGGTCCTAGCGCACCCTGCGCCCCGTCCAGATAACCCGGCCGACGAGCCGGATCGCCGACAGCGGCAGATCGTCCCAGCTCCGATAGTGCGGATTGTCGCTGATGACCGACACGCGCCCCGGTCCCGGCGCGCGGGCGATGCGTTTGACCATCAGCACATCGTCCATCCGCAGCACATAGATGCCGTCGCGCAGCCGGGCGGCCGCATCGCCGCCATCGACCAGTATATCGTCGCCATCGCCCAGCGTCGGCGCCATCGAATCGCCTTCGACGCGAATGATGCTCAGCGCGCGCGGGTCGGCGCCCAGATCGCGCAGCCAGCGCGGATCGAACGCGACCTCGCCTTCCACCGCTTCGCCATCGACGCTCGCGCCCGGCCCCGCCGAAGCGCCGATCGCCAGCTTGGGCACCAGCACGAGGTCGCGGCCGCGCGCGCGCGGCGTCGGCGCGGCGACGCGCAGCGCCGGGCCACCCAGCAGCGCCTCCGACACGCCCAGATAGGCGGCGATGCGCGCCCGGTCCTGTTCGCCCAGCCGCCGCGGTGATCCGCGCTTGATATATTGCTGGATATAGGCGGGGTTGCGCCCGATGCGCGCCGAAAGCTGGGCGTAATCCACCCCCTTCTCGGTCAGCAGCCGGTCGAGCATCCGGCGCGGGTCGTCGTCGATATCGGTCACGGACTGGTCCTTCCTATTTCGTCTCTAGCAATAGGATTTTTCCTAGACAAGTAGGAAAATGCCAATCAAATAGGAATTATCCTATTGAGCGAATCGCAGGCAGGGAGATGATGATGCAGGGCATTTTGCTGGAACGGATCGAGGCCTTTCTGAAAGAGGCCGATATGCCGCCGAGCGTGTTCGGCCGCGCCGCGGTCCACGACCCGCGGCTGGTGAGCGACCTGCGCGGCGGGCGGATCTGTGGCCGCGCGGTGATCTGCCGTGCGGAACATTTCATGAACAAATGGCGTGCCGACTTCCGGGCGGGCCGCGTCACGCCGATCGGCGACCGCCGCGTCGGCACCCGCGCCGGCCGCCGCGTTGGCGACCCCGCCGACAAGGGGCGCCGCGCATGATCCGCTGGTCGCCCACCGCCCCCGCGCGCCCCGCCTGCCCGCACCGCCGCATCGCGCGCCTGCTGACACGCCTGCTGCCGCCGGGAGCGCAGCTCGGCGCATCGACGATGCGCCCCTGGGCCAGCGCCAATTTCGTCGGCGCGCGCCACCTGTTTCCGCTGACGCTCCCCGCCGGAACCGCCCTCACCGACCTTTCGGCGCAGCTCGCCGCCTTCGACTGGCGGCTGGCCGGTCACATCGTCGCCGATGTCGCGGTCGAGCCGCAGCCAGGCGGCCTACAGGTCGAAATATTGAGTGTGGAGGATTAGACGCTAGGTCGCGTGGGGTTCAATGGCCGAGGCGCATCGCCACCGACGCGAGCCACGCTTCCTGCGCGGCCGCGGGCATCGGCCCTCGCGGCGCGCGCACCGCGTCGTTCATCGCGTCGAGATAAGTCAGGACGGCGGCGCGATAGCCGCCCCCGGCCACCGCCGATTCGAGCTGGCTCGCCAGCGTTTCGACGATCGCGAAGCCATGATCGCGCGCAAGGCAACGAATGTCGTCGACCCCCTGCACGATCTGGGTCAGCGCACAATGCGGCAACGCTTCGGCAAGCGCGCCGATCTGCCCGGAAATCCGGTTTTCGATATCGGTGAAAAAATCGGCCTGGGTACGCATCATCCACCCCCTGTCCATAAAGGGAGGATGCGCGCCTTTGGTTAACGCCGGGTTAGCGGTGGGTGCGGGCGACTTCGCGCTGTTTGCAGCGATACATGTCACGGTCGGCGGCGGCGAGCACGTCCGATTCGCTCATCCCGGTCTGCAGCATCGCGACGCCGAAGCAGGCCGACAGGCGAACCTCCTGCCCGTCATAGTTGGCGGGCTCGGCGCTCAGCACCTCGGCCAGCCGTTCGATCTGCGCGCGAGCGCCCTTTTCGCTCGACTGATCGAGGATCAGCCCGAATTCGTCACCGCCGATCCGCGCCGCGACATCGGTCGACCGGATCGACGCCGACAGGCGGCCCGCGATCTGCATCAGCGCGAAGTCGCCGGCGGCGTGCCCCAGCGTGTCGTTGATCTGCTTGAGCTGATTGACGTCGATGAACACGACCGCCGCGCTTTCGGCATGGCGTTCGAAGCGCGCGAGGCGCTGGTGAATCGCAGTCAGGAAATAGCGGCGATTGAATAGCGGGGTCAGCGTATCGCGTTCGGACACGCGTTCGAGCTCCGCGACCGCGATCTTCAGGATGCGGTTCTCACGGCGCAACGCATCGCGTTCGCGGCGCATTTCGCGCAACTGGTCCTCGATGGAGTCGACGGATACGAAACCGGCCCTTTCGACCGCGATCCGCGCCCCCCCTACGCTATCCATTCCCTATCCCCGATGCGCATCCGGTGGGTCGCCGACAGGACGCCGGCAGGATGGGCATGGCAGGCAGGTTAGCCACGACTTGATACCAAGACGTAAACGCGGTGCCATTTTGGTGACATTGCCCGCGCGCGGTCGAGTCGCTAGGGGGATGGCAGCGGCGATTCATCGCCCGGGCAGGAGGGACGGAATGGGCGACGGCGCAGCCAGCGCGAAAGCCAGCATCGGCGTAATCATGGGCAGCCAGTCGGACTGGCCGACGATGGCGCATGCGGTCCAGGTCCTCGAAGAATTCGGCATCGCGCACGAGGTGCACATCGTCTCGGCGCACCGCACCCCCGACCGGCTTGTCGCTTATGCGAAGGGCGCCGCCGACCGCGGGCTTCAGGCAATCATCGCGGGCGCGGGCGGCGCTGCGCATCTGCCCGGCATGGTCGCGGCGATGACGCGCGTTCCCGTGCTCGGCGTGCCGGTCCAGTCGGCGGCGCTCAGCGGCGTCGACAGCCTCTATTCGATCGTCCAGATGCCCGGCGGCGTCCCCGTCGCGACCTTTGCGATCGGCAAGGCGGGCGCGACCAACGCGGGGCTGTTCGCTGCCGCGCTGCTCGCCAACACCGATGCGGACCTCGCCGCGCGGCTCGACGCGTGGCGCGCGAAACAGACCGACAGCGTCGCGCCGACGCCCGTGCGCGAAGGCTGACCCGCTTTGCTTTCCCCCGGATCGACGATCGGCATCCTGGGCGGCGGCCAGCTTGGCCGGATGCTCGCGGTCGCCGCCGCGCAGCTCGGCTACAAGGTTCATGTCTATGCCCCCGACGCCGAAAGCGTCGCGGCGGAAGTCACCGCACACCACACGCAGGCGGCGTGGGACGATGAACCGCGCCTCGCGGGCTTCGCGGCCGCGTGCGACATCGTGACCTTCGAATTCGAAAATGTCCCGGTCGACACGGTGCGTTTCCTGTCGGGCCATGTCGCGGTCCATCCGGGCGGCAAGCCGCTCGAAATCGCGCAGGACCGGCTCACCGAAAAATCCTTCGTCGCCGATCTCGGCGGTCGCACCGCGCCTTTTGCCGCGGTGCCGACGCGCGCGGCGCTCGATAGCGCGCTCGCCGCCATCGGCACCCCCGCGATCCTCAAGACCGTGCGCATGGGCTATGACGGCAAGGGACAGGCGCGGATCGCCGCGCCCGCCGACGCCGATGCGGCGTGGGAGGCGATCGGCGGGCAGCCCGCGATCCTCGAAGGTTTCGTCGCCTTCGACCATGAATTTTCGGTGATCATGGTGCGTGGCATCGACGGCGAAACGCGCTTCTGGGACAGTTCGGCGAATGTCCACGAAGGCGGCATTCTCGCCGTCTCCAGCCTGCCGCCGCCGTCCATCGTCCTCGATCAGCAACCCGCGGCGCGCGCGATGATGGCGGCGATCGGCGATGCGCTCGACTATGTCGGGGTGCTCACCGGCGAATTCTTCGCCACCGACGCGGGGCCGGTGTTCAACGAGATGGCGCCGCGCGTTCACAACAGCGGCCACTGGACGATCGAGGGCGCGGTGACGAGCCAGTTCGAAAACCATATCCGCGCCGTCGCGGGCCTGCCGCTCGGCGATACGGCGGTGCCGCTGCTGCCGGTGACGATGCACAATCTGATCGGCGCGCAGATCGAAAAGATTCCGGCGCTGCTTGCCGACGGCGCCGCGCACGTGCATCACTACGGCAAGACCGAGGTGCGCGACGGGCGCAAGCTCGGCCACGTCACTTGGGTTGGAGCCTCTCCCCGATGAACCGCCCGGATATCACGCTGGTCCTCGCACGCGCCGCCAATGGCGTGATCGGTGCGGGCGGCAAGATTCCCTGGCACCTGCCCGCCGACCTGCGCCGCTTCAAACAGCTTACCATGGGCCGCCCGATGATCATGGGGCGCAAGACCTTCGACAGTCTGCCCACGGTGCTGGAGGGGCGGCGCCACATCGTCCTCACCCGCGACGCGGGCTGGCAGGAGGAAGGCGCCGAACCCGTCGCCAGCGTCGAGGAAGCGCTGCGCCTCGCCAATGCGCCGCAGGCGATGGTGATCGGCGGCGCCGAAATCTACGATCTGTTCCTGCCGCTCGCGACGCGGATCGAATTGACCGAGGTTGCGATCGAACCCGCGGGCGATGCGACCATCGCCTACCCCGATCCCGCCGACTGGCAGGTCGTGGCGCGCGAGGATCATCCGGCCGACGACGCGGGGCGCCCGGCCTACAGCTTCGTCACCTTCACGCGCAAAGCGGGATGATGGCGCGCGCAAAGCGGGACAATGGGGGAGAATTGACATGCGCCGCTGGCTGATCGGCATCGTAGCACTGCTCGTCGTGGGGGCGGCCGCCTTCTTCCTCCTCGCCCCCGGCATGATCGAGCGTGGGCTCAACAAGGTCGACGGCAAGCCGCTGCCGACGGTCAGCGCGCGCGCCGCCGCGCTGCACAAGACGCTGACGATCGTCGATCTGCACAGCGACAGCCTGCTGTGGGGACGCAATTTCCTGAACCGCGCGACCCGCGGCCATATGGACCTGCCGCGGCTCGAAGAGGGCAACGTCGCGCTCCAGATCCTCTCCAGCACCACCAAATCGCCGAAGGGACAGAATTACGACGCCAATGGCGACGACAGCGACAATATCACCCCGCTGGTGATCGCGCAGCTTCAGCCGGTGCGAACGTGGAACTCGCTACTCGAACGCTCGCTCTGGCACGCGACGAAGCTGCACCGCGCCGCCGCGGCGTCGGACGGCAAGCTGATGGCGGTCGCGAACCCCGCCGAACTCGACACGCTGCTCGCCGCGCGGCGCACCAAAACCCCGCCTCCCGTCGGCGCGATGCTCAGCGTCGAGGGGCTCCACGATCTCGACGGCAATATCGACAATCTGGACAAGCTCTACGGCGCCGGCGTCCGCATGGCGGGGATCACCCACTTCTTCGACAATATCTTCGCCGGATCGATGCACGGCATGAAAAAGGGCGGCCTCACCCCGCTCGGCCGCGACCTGATCGGCCGGATGGAAGCGAAGGGGATGATCGTCGACATCGCGCATTGCAGCCACGCCTGCGTCGCGGACATCCTCAAGATGGCGCGCCGGCCGGTCGTCTCCAGCCACGGCGGGGTGCAGGCGACGTGCAAGGTCAACCGCAACCTCACCGACGACGAAATCCGCGGGGTCGCTGCGACCGGCGGCGTCATCGGCATCGGCTATTGGGACGCGGCGGTGTGCGACACCTCGCCCGCCAGCGTCGCCAGGGCGATGAAGCATGTCCGCGACCTCGTCGGCATCCAATATGTCGCGCTCGGCAGCGATTATGACGGTGCCACCACGGTCCGCTTCGACACATCGAAGCTGGTTCAGGTGACGCAGGCGCTGCTCGACGCGGGTTTCAGTGACGACGACATCCGCGCCGCGATGGGCGGCAACGCGCTCCGCGTCATCCGCGCGGGGATTGTGCCGATGGGCATGGGCACGAAATAGGTGGCAGGCCCGATCTTCCCGCATCCCCGAGCGAAGACGAGGGGCTTGTTCGAGCGCAGCGAGAACCGCTGCCTCGACGTCGCTCGGCATGGCCCCTCGTCTTCGCTCGGGGAAACGGCGTGGGGGGGAGCGCGCCGGCCATGATCCGCCTCGACGGCCACGAACGTATCGAGGGTGCGCTGCGCGGCGGCGTCATCGCGCTTGGAAATTTCGACGGCTTTCACGCCGGACACCAGGCGGTGGTGGGCCGCGCGGTGCATCATGCCAAGGACGACGGGCGCCCCGCGATCGTCGCGACCTTCGACCCGCATCCGGTGCGCTTCTTCAAACCCGACGTCCCGCCCTTCCGCCTGACCACGCTCGACCAGCGGCAGCAATTGTTCGGCGCGGCGGGCGCCGACGCGATGCTCGTCCTCCCCTTCGACGCCGCGCTCGCTGCGACGACGGCGGAGGATTTCATCACCGCGCTCCTCCTCGACCGCTATGGCGCGGCGGGGGTCGTCACCGGCGCCGATTTCGTCTTCGGCAAGGGCCGTGGCGGCGATGTCGTGACCCTCGCCGACCATGCCCGCCGCCTCGGCTTCTTTACCGAGATGGTCGCGCCGGTCGACGACAGCGCCGAGGTAATCTCGTCGAGCCGCATCCGCGACGCGCTGCGCGCGGGCGACTGCGCGACCGCGGCGCGCCTGCTCACCCGCCCCTTCACGGTGCGCGGAACCGTCCAGCATGGCGACAAGAACGGCCGCCTGCTCGGCTTTCCGACCGCGAACATCGACATGGGCACCTATTTGCGCCCGCGCTACGGCATCTACGCCGTCACCGGCCGCCTGCCCGATGGCCGTACCCTCAAGGGCGCCGCGAACCTCGGCATCCGGCCGAGCTTCGATCCGCCCAAGGAATTGCTCGAACCGCATTTCTTCGATTTCGACGGCGACCTCTACGGTCAGGAAATCGACGTGGAATTCCGCGCCTTCATCCGGCCCGAGGCGAAATATGACGGGATGGACGCGCTGATGGCGCAGATTGCGGCAGATTGTGACGAGGCGAAGCGGCTGCTCGCCGACGTCTGACATGCCCGCCGTGAACCCCGGCGAAAGCCGGGGCCCATCGGGCGCACCAGCATCGCATGGACCCCGGCTTTCGCCGGGGTTCACACGCTGATCAGGGGGCCGTTTCGGCATAATGAGGGGGAAAGATGACCGACAGCGACGACTGGGCAGCCGGCCTCTCCGGCCCGCCCAAAAAGCCGATGAAGCGCGGCACCAAAATCTTCCTCTGGCTCTTCGCCGCGCTCGTCGCCTGGCTCACCCTGTCGAACGCGACCTGGCTCGCGTCCGATCCCGTCGGCAAGCGCGTCCTGATCGCGCACCGCGGCGTTTCGCAGCTTTTCGACCATCGCGGCGTCACCGACGACAGTTGCACCGCGACGCGCATCTATCCGCCCGAACATGCCTATATCGAAAACAGCCTGCCCTCGATGAAGGTCGCAATCGGCCGCGACGCCGGGGCGGTGAAGTTCGACGTCGCGGCGACGAAGGACGGCCGGCTGGCGGTGTTCCACGACTGGACGCTCGACTGCCGCACCGACGGCAAGGGCAATATCCGCGACCGCACGATGGCCGAACTCAAGCGGCTCGACATCGGCTATGGCTATACCGCCGACGGCGGAAAGACCTTCCCCCTGCGCGGCAAGGGGGTGGGATTGATGCCCAGCCTCGACGATGTGCTGCGCGATCTCGGCCACGCGTCGCTGATCGTCAACTTCAAGTCGCGCGACCCGCGCGAGGGTGCGCTGGCGCTCGCCGCCTTTGCCCGCGCCGGGATCGATCCGAACCAGCCGCGGTTCGGCTTTTTCGGCAATGCGCGCGTGCTCCAGCCGATTCGCGCGCGCGCGCCGCGCGCCTGGACGCTCGATCCCGATGGCGCCAAGCGCTGCACCGGCGATTATATCAAGTTCGGCTGGTCGGGCTGGTATCCGCCGAGCTGCGTCGGCGGCACGATCATGGTGCCGCTCGATTATCAATGGGCCTATTGGGGCTGGCCCGACCGCCTGCAGGCGCGCGCGGCGGCGCACGGCACCCGCGTCCTGATGACCGGCGCCCGCGGCGACAAACAGGGCGGCATGGGCCTGTGGCGCGTCGATCAGCTTACGCGCATCCCGGCCAGCTTTACCGGCTATGTGTGGATCGACGACATCTACAATCTCGGCCCGGCGCTCCGCCCACGCCAGAAATAGCTCCGTTTCGGGCCTAGTGAACCCCAGCGAAAGCCGGGGCCCAGTATACTGTGAGTCAATGAAACAGGGCTGGATATACATCCTCACCAATAAACGTAACGGGACGCTCTACATCGGCGTGACCAGCAATCTCGCCCATCGCATCGAACAGCATCGCCAAGGGAGAGTCGCCGGGTTCACACAGAGGTACGGCCTCAAGATGCTCGTCTGGCACCAGCATTTCGACAATCTCCACGACGCCCGCCGGCGCGAGGTTCAAATGAAGGAATGGAACCGCGCGTGGAAGATCGAGCTCATTGAAGCGGCGAATCCTGAATGGCGCGACCTCTCTTGCGGACCTTTGAACTGACCTTCTGGGCCCCGGCTTTCGCCGGGGTTCACAGGTTTGCGGCCTTGTCTTGTGAACCCCGGCGAAAGCCGGGGCCCAGACGCCCTTCGAATCGCCCCGGACATGACGCGATCAACTTAAACGTGACTAGCGCGCCTCACTTGCGCTAAGCGCCGCGACCATGACCGACAGCACGCCTACTGCAGAACAGCGCGATTACCGCGACACCGTCTTCCTGCCCAAGACCGACTTTCCGATGAAGGCCGGCCTGCCGCAGAAGGAGCCGCTGATTCTGGCGAAATGGCTCGAGGGCAATCTGGAGGGGCAGATTCGCGAAGCCCGCAAGGGCCGCGACCAGTTTATCCTCCACGACGGACCGCCTTACGCGAATGGCGACATGCATATCGGCCATGCGCTCAACCATATCCTGAAGGACATGGTCGTCCGTACCCAGACGCTGAAGGGCAAGGACGCGCCTTATGTGCCCGGCTGGGATTGCCACGGGCTGCCGATCGAGTGGAAGGTCGAGGAGCAGTATCGCAAGAAAAAGCTCAACAAGGACGAGGTTCCGGTCGAGGAATTCCGCGCCGAATGCCGCGCCTATGCGCAGCATTGGGTCGACACCCAGCGCGAGCAGCTGAAGCGCCTCGGCATCGGCGGCGACTGGGACCATCCGTACCTCACGATGGATTATGAGGCCGAGGCCACCATCGTGCGCGAACTGCTGAAGTTCGCCGCCAACGACATGCTCTATCGCGGCGCCAAGCCGGTGATGTGGTCGCCGGTCGAAAAGACCGCGCTCGCCGAAGCCGAGATCGAATATGAGGATATCGTCTCGACGCAGATCGATGTGGCGTTCGAGATTGTCGAGAGCCCGATCGCCGAACTGGTCGGCGCGCATGCGGTGATCTGGACGACGACCCCGTGGACGATCCCGGTCAACCAGGCTTTGGCCTATGGGCCGGAAGTCGAGTATGTTGTGGCGGAGGTCGAAGGCCGACGCCATCTCGTTGCATTGCCACTGCTGGGGGAATTTTCGCGCCGGGCATTTCCGGGCAAATTTGGCATCCAATCGCAAGAGGATGGGACTGGCGTAATGACCGCGCCGCGCATCGTCTGGACGGGCAAAGGCTCCGACCTCGCCGGCACCATCGCCCGCCACCCGATGCACGCGCTCGGCGGCTTCTTCGCCCGCCCGCGCCCCTTCCTCGCGGGCGATTTCGTCACCACCGACAGCGGCACGGGCCTCGTCCATATGTCGCCCGACCATGGCGAGGATGATTTCGACCTCTGCAAGGCGAACGGCATCGACCCCGTCTTCGCGGTCGAGGGCGACGGCAAATATCGCGAAGATTGGGCATGGCTTGGCGGTCAGGGCAGCGTGATCAACCCCAAGTTCAACGCTCCCGACGGCCCGATCTGTTCGGACCTTCGCGACGCCGGCGCGCTGCTCGCAGCCAGCGCCGACTACAAGCACAGCTACCCGCACAGCTGGCGCTCGAAGGCCAAGATCATCTTCCGCTGCACCCCGCAATGGTTCGTGCCGATGGACAAGGTGATGACCCATATCGAGCCCAAGGCGCCGCGCGAGCAGCGCTGGGAGAGCGAAGGCGGCGCGATCAACCCCGCCGAAGAGGGCCTGTGCGACGCCCCGACCTTGCGGCAGGCGGCAATGCAGGCGATCGACGACACCCGCTTCGTCCCCGCCAAGGGCCGCAACCGCATCGGGTCGATGGTCGAGGGGCGCCCCGACTGGGTGCTCAGCCGCCAGCGCGCATGGGGCGTGCCGATCACGCTGTTCGTCGACCGCAAGACCGGGCAATATCTCAACGACCCGCTCGTCAACGACCGCATCGTCGCAGCCGTTCGCGAGGGCGGCGTCGACGCATGGAGTGACGCGCGCGCGCAGGAATATCTCGGCGATAACTACAACGCCGCCGATTACGAGCGCATCACCGACATTCTCGATGTCTGGTTCGATTCGGGCTGCACCCACGCCTTTGTCCTCGAAAGCGGCCGCTGGCCCGCGCTCGTCCGCCACGACGGCGGCACCCACAGCGCCGACCTCTACCTCGAAGGCAGCGACCAGCATCGCGGCTGGTTCCAGTCGTCGCTGCTCGAAAGCTGCGGCACGCGCGGGCAGGCGCCGTATAAGGCCGTCCTCACGCACGGCTTCACGATGGACGCCAAGGGCTTCAAAATGTCGAAGTCGCTGGGCAACACAATCAGCCCGATCGACCTGATGCGCGACTATGGTGCCGACATCCTCCGCCTGTGGGCGCTCAGCGTCGATTTCACCGAGGATCACCGCATCGGCAAGGAAATCCTCGCCGGGGTTGCCGACCAGTATCGCAAGCTGCGCAATACCTTCCGCTACCTGCTCGGCGCGCTCGACGGGTTTACGGAGGAAGAACGCATCACCGACGTCGCGGCGATGCCCGAACTCGAACGCTATATGCTGTCGTTGCTCGCCGATCTCGACGCAAAGCTGCGCCAAGCGGTCGATGATTTCGACTATAACGCCTACACGCGCCTGCTCGCCGATTTCTGCAACGAGGATCTGTCGGCCTTCTATTTCGACATCCGCAAGGACGTCCTTTACTGCGACCTCGGCCCCGCCGCGCCGCTCGGCACCGACACTCGCCGCGCCTATCGCAGCGTGCTCGACGTGCTGTTCCACGCCCTCGTCCGCTACGCCGCGCCGGTGCTGGTGTTCACCAGCGAGGAAGTGTGGGGCACGCGCTATCCCGAAGCGGGCAGCGTGCATTTGCTGGAGTGGCCGGATTTCGCCGCTCTCCTCCGTCACCCCCGCGAAGGCGGGGGTCCAGCTTCCAACGACGGTGAAAAGCTGGATTCCCGCCTTCGCGGGAATGACGAGTTGATTGAGAAATGGGCGCAAATCCGCGGCACCCGCGCGCTCGTCACCGAACGTATCGAACCGTTGCGCCGCGAAAAGACCATCCGCTCCAGCCTTGAAGCCGAAGTATGGCTCCCGAACGAAGCCGGCGACGTCGATTATGAGGAAATCTTCATCACCTCGACCGTTCATCAAGGCGACTGGGACGTGAAGCGCACCGAAAACCACAAATGCGGCCGTTGCTGGCGTCACCTTCCCGAAGTGACCGCCGACGGCGCCTTGTGCAATCGGTGCGAGACGGTATTGGACGCGCAATGAGCACGCGTTCTCCCCACCTGCGCTTCGGCCTGATCGTCGCCGCGCTCGCCTTCTGTCTCGATCAGCTCGTCAAATGGGTGGTGGTCGTGCCGCTGTCGCTCGAAACCCAGCCCTATGGGCAGATCGAGCTGCTGCCGGTCTTCAACCTGACCTGGGCGGAAAACTGCGGCATTTCGCTGTCGATGTTCGCCAAGTGCAACGACACGACGCGCTGGACGCTCGTCGCATTGACCGCCATCGTCGCGGCGGCGGTCGCGCTATGGATGACGCGCGAAAAGGCGCGCGGCGACGTCATCGCGCTCGCGATGATCCTCGGCGGCGCGCTCGGCAATATCATCGATCGCGTGCGTTTCGGCTATGTCGTCGATTTCGCCGATCTGCATTTCGGGGCCTTCCGCCCCTTCATGATCTTCAACGTCGCCGACGCCTGCATCACGCTCGGCGTGCTTTTGCTGGTTGCGCGCGCGCTGCTCTTCGGCGAAAAGACCCCAGCGGCCGCCGATCAGGCGGCGAAAGAGTAAACGGGGCGCATAGGGAGTCTATTTGAAGTGAACCGGACCAAAGCCATCCTTGCCGCCTCGATCGTCGCGATGACGCTGTCGGCCTGCGGATCGAACAGCCTGTTCAGCCGCCAGCGCCCCGACGAAATGGCGGTGTCGCGGCAGGCGCCGCTCGTCGTGCCGCCCGATTTCTCGCTGACCCCGCCCGCCCCCGGCGCGGCGCGCCCCGGCAACGAAACCACCGCCGAACAGACGCTGCGCGCGCTCTTCGGCGGCGAATCGCCGCGCAGCCCGGCCGAAGACGCGATCATCGGCAGCGCCGACGGCGCGCGCGCCGACCCCGGTATCCGCAGCCAGGTCGGCAGCCCCGACACGCAGGTCGTCGACAAGGGCCTCGTCACCCGCGACATCATCGCCGCGCCGCAGGGCGACGGCCGCGAAGCCAGCGCGTCGATCCCCGGCGCCTGATTCTGCGCACAAGCAACTGATCGAAACGGCCCGGCATCCCCGGGCCGTTTTCATATCCCCACGAAAATCAGCGAAATCGCGACAAAGGCGATCAGCGCCTCGACCATCGCGCGTGAGGCATGGAGCGCAGCGCGCAGCCGGCCGATCCGCAGATGCTGCGCAAACCACAATATCTGCAAGCTGCCGAACCACAGCAAGGCCGCGAGGAGCAGCGCGAGGCCCCACAGCGGGCTGCCGCCGGGCGCCAGTTGCATCAGCATTCCGCTCGTCGAAACCATCAGCGCAAAAGGCGCGGTCACATAACATTGGCTATAGAAGGGGGCCTTCAACGACCCACGGTCCAGCTTGACGGCACGCGCGCGCACCAACCGCGCCGCCATGATCAGCGGAAACAGGCTGAAAAAGGCGACGCGCAGCAGGATGAAGGTCGAATCGTCGTCGACCAGCCTGCCCAGCCCGGCCTGGCGCATCACAATCTCGTTCTGCCCCACGACCGACAGTTCGACCGCGTGGCAAAGCACCAGCGTCAGGAGCAGGAACAGCGGCGGCGACAGCGTGTCGGTATATTGCTGGTCCTCGGCGTCGCCCTGCTCGGCGTCCGAATAGTCCATCATCTTGAGCGGCCGCGTCAGCGCGCGCCACAGCGTGACCGGATAGAAGATCAGCCACGACATGATTTCGTACAGCAGTTCGTCGAGCGACTGGATCAGTTTCAGGAAATCCATCGACGCTCCCTTTCCTGCGGATCAGCTCGACGCGCGCGCGTTCGCCACCCGGCGCTCAACCTCTTCTTCGAATGCCGTGCGCGGCCGCATCCGGTCTAGCGCGTCAAAAATCGCTTCCGCGCGACGATCATATTGATATTTCACGATATAAATATCGCCCGCCGATCGTTGCAATTCGCCCCCGACGCGCAGCAGAAAGCGTCGCATCGCACGGGTCGTCGGATATTTTTCAGGCGTGTGCAGGAAGAGCCCCACGAACTGCCCCATGTCGCTAGCGCGCCGGATCGAACGATGCGCGATCACCTGATCCGACCATTCGCGCACCATGATTCCCTTGGCATCGATGCAGATCTGGACGCGCCGGTCGAACAGGCGTCGGACGATAATCGCGGCGACAAAGCCGAAAAAGGCGATTCCGGCGACCGCAGCACCCGCGACCAGCCATGAACCAGAAACAAGCCCGGCATTTGCCATCAGCAGCGCCGCCGCAACAAAAGCCAAAGCGCCGACCAGCGCCAGCAGCAGCCGCGGAATCGAATAATATGCTTCGAAGACCTCGCCGGAGGCCGCCGTGCCGCTCAAGCCCGTGCGCCCGCTTCCTCGACCCCCGCGCTATTGTGACGCAGCGCTTTGAGCACGCAATCGACGATCTGCGGCGCATTCAGCCCCGCGGCGTCATATTGCGCCTGCGGCGAATCCTGATCCTGGAACAGGTCGGGCAGCCGCATCGTGCGCAGCTTCAGCCCCGCGTCGATCAGCCCCGCGTCGCTTGCCAGCGTCAGCACATGCGCGCCCAGCCCGCCGATCGCGCCCTCCTCGATCGTCACGCAGACCTCGTGGCTCGCCAGCGTCTTGCGGATCAGCTCCTCGTCGAGCGGCTTGGCGAAGCGCAGGTCGATCACGCTCGTCGACAGGCCGCGCGCTTCCAATGTGTCGGCGGCCTTCAGCGCCTCGGCAAGCCGGGTGCCGAGCGAGAAGATCGCGACCGTCTTGCCGGCGCGCACGACGCGCCCCTTGCCGATCTGCAGCTTCTCGGGCGTGTCGGGCAGCGGTACGCCGGTGCCATTGCCGCGCGGATAGCGAAAGGCGATCGGGCCGTCGTCATATTCGGCAGCGGTATAGGTCATATGGACCAGTTCGGCCTCGTCGGCTGCCGCCATCACCACCATGTTCGGCAAGGTCGCCAGATAGGTGACGTCGAACGATCCCGCGTGGGTCGATCCGTCGGCGCCGACCAGCCCGGCACGGTCGATCGCAAAGCGCACTGGCAGATTCTGGATCGCGACGTCGTGGACGACCTGATCATAGGCGCGCTGGAGGAAGGTCGAGTAAATCGCCGCGAACGGCCGCATCCCCTGCGCCGCGAGCCCCGCCGCGAACGTCACCGCATGCTGCTCGGCGATGCCGACGTCGAAACTCCGGTCGGGATGCGCCTTGGCGAATTTGTCGACCCCGGTGCCCGACGGCATCGCAGCGGTGATCGCGACGATGCGCGGGTCACTGTCGGCGAGCTTGGCCAGCGTTTCGCCGAACACATTCTGGTACGCGGGCGGGCCCGGCGGCGCCTTCGCCTGTTCGCCGGTGATGACGTCAAATTTCTGGACGCCATGATATTTGTCGGCCGCCGCCTCGGCGGGGGCATAGCCCTTGCCCTTCATCGTCACCGCGTGGATCAGCACCGGGCCATGGTCGCTGTCGCGGACATTCTCGAGCACCGGGATCAGATGGTCGAGATTATGGCCGTCGATCGGCCCGACATAATAAAAGCCCAGCTCCTCGAACAGCGTTCCGCCCATCGCCATGCCGCGCGCGAACTCGTCGGTCTTCCTCGCCGCCTTGTGCAGCGGCTGGGGCAGCTTGCGGGCGAAGCGCCGCGCGATCTCGCGCAGCTCGACGAACGGCCGCGACGACACCAGCCGCGCCAGATAGGCCGACAGGCCGCCGACCGGCGGCGCGATCGACATGTCATTGTCGTTCAGGATGACGATCAGCCGGTTGCCCGCCTGCTTGGCATTGTTCATCGCCTCATAGGCCATGCCCGCCGACATCGACCCGTCGCCGATCACCGCGATCGCGCGGCCGGGTTCGTTCTTCAGCTTGTTCGCGACGGCAAAGCCCAGCGCGGCGCTGATCGAGGTCGACGAATGGGCGGCGCCGAACGGGTCATATTCGCTCTCGCTGCGCTTGGTGAAGCCCGACAGCCCGCCACCCTGGCGCAGCGTGCGAATGCGGTCGCGGCGACCGGTGATGATCTTGTGCGGATAGCATTGGTGGCCGACGTCCCACACGATCTTGTCGCGCGGCGTGTCGAAGACATAATGCAGCGCGGTGGTCAGTTCGACGACGCCCAGCCCCGATCCCAGATGGCCGCCCGTGGTTCCCACGGCGGAAATGGTTTCGGCGCGCAGTTCGTCGGCGAACTGGCGAAGCTGTTCGGGCTTGAGCTTGCGGAGGTCGGCGGGGACATCCACCGTGTCGAGCAGCGGCGTATGCGGACGGTCGGTCATCGGCCCGTCATAATGGTAAGCGCCGATAGTGTCGAACGAAAAGGCGCTATTCGCCCTCGTCCTCGGCTCGCTTGGCCGCACCGATCTGCGCATAAAGCCCGCGCACCATCAGGTCGGTGAACACCAGCATTACGCCGATCATCCCGATCAGCAGCGCCACCGCCGCGACCGGAAACGGCCCCAGGCTCTCGATCAGCCCGCGCCGCATCGCAAGCGCCAGCAGCACCGCCGCCGCCATCAACGCATAGCCGGCCAGGCGCGCGGCGCGGCTCATCGGCGCGCAGTCAGACAGGGACGATCGGTCATCGCCCTATCCTAGCGCGCTGCCGCGCCCGCGTCACCCCAGCCCCGCCGAGCGCATCCGGCGCCGCATCGCCTCTATCAGCAAGCGGACCGCGGGCAGGCCGGCGCGCGACTGTTCGAAGACCAGATGGACGGGCAAGGGCGGCGGCTGTTCGGCGTTGAGCAGCGCGATCAGGCGTCCGGCATCGACGCCGTCCATCACCTGATAGCTCAGCAGATTCGCGATACCGATCCCCGCTTCGGCGGCCGCCATCGCCGCATAGACGGTGTTCACCACCAGCCGCGGGCGCGGCTCGACCCGCCAGCGACGTTCGGCAAAATTCCACTCGCCCGCCGCGCGCGGTCCGGTCGATACGATCAGATCATGGCCGGCGAGCGCGTCGATCGTCGCGGGGGCGCCCCGCCGCGCCAGATAGCCGGGGCTCGCGACCAGCATCTGCCGCACCGCGCCGATGCGGACCGCCTTCAGGCTCGAATCGGCGAGCGGCCCGATGCGCAGCGCGATGTCGATACCCTCCTCGACGATGCGGACATTGCGGTCGATCAACATCATCCGCACCGCCAGCGCATCGTGCCGGGCGAGCAACTCGCCGACCACGGGCAGGACATGCAGCCGCCCGAACATCACCGGCGCGGTCAGATAGAGTTGGCCGCGCGGTTCCGCCTCGCCGCCGCGCAGCGCCCGCTCGGCCCCCGCAAGATCGGCCAGGATACGCCGCGCCTGCCCCAGAAAGACCGCGCCCTCGTCGGTCAGCGCGACCGCGCGCGTCGAGCGGTGGAACAGGCTCGTGCCGAGCCTCGCCTCGAGCGCGGCAATGCCCCGCGTCACCGCGGGCGGCGAACTGCCGATCTTGCGCGCGGCGGCAGCGAATCCGCCTTCGCTCGCCACCGCCACGAACATCTCGAGAGTCAGCAGCCGATCCATCGATTATTCCACATTTTGAAATAGAGATGTCCATCAATCGCTGATTATCGCGTCTGCGGCAACACGATAGATGGGGTTTGCGAGCGAGGGAGGCCCCCAACCCCCGATCCCGGCGCCCCGCTCGCGCCCTCTTGCCCGAAGGTCACCTGCATGGCGCAACATTATCTCCGCACTTTGTTCACCGACGCGGCGCGGCGCCTGCAGGCCCAGCACGGATCGCGCGCCAGCTACGCACGGATGGAGGCCGACAGTGACGGCAGCGACATGCTGACCGCCCGCGAACTCGACTTCATTGCCGACCGCGACAGCTTCTATCTGGGCAGCATCACCGCAGAGGGCTGGCCCTATATCCAGCACCGCGGCGGCCCGCCCGGCTTTCTGCGCCCGCTCGGCGGCAATCGCCTCGGCTTCGCCGATTTTACCGGCAACCGCCAATATATCAGCACCGCCAATCTCGCCGGAAATCCGCGCGTGTCGCTGTTCCTGATGGACTATCCCAATCGCCGCCGGCTCAAGCTGATCGGCGAGGGGCGGATCGTCGACATCGCCGAAGATCCGGCGCTCGTCACCTCGCTGATGCCCGACGGCTACCGCGCAACCCCCGAGCGCGGCTTCGTGATCGATGTGGCGGGTTTCGACTGGAATTGCCCCCAGCACATAACGCCGCGCTTCACCGAAACCGAAATCTCCGCCGCCGTCCGACCGATGGCTGCCGAACTCAACCAGCTGCGCGCCGAGCTTGCCGCCCTGCGCGCGGCCCAATCCAGGAAGGAAGACCAATGACCAACAAATTGACGACCGGCGCGCACCATATCGGCCTCGCCGTTCCCGACCTCGAGGCTGCCCGCGATTTCTTCACCGAAGCGCTGGGCTTCGTGGTCGTCGGCGAACGCCCCTCCTACCCCGCGATCTTCGTGTCGGACGGCACCACGCTGCTGACGCTCTGGCGGGTCGAGGATCCCGCCACTGCGACGCATTTCGACCGGCGCAAGAATATCGGCCTGCATCATCTGGCACTGGGCGTCGCCGATCACGCGGCGCTGGGACAAGTGTTCGCCCGCGTGGAGGCGCATCCGGGCGTCCGTATCGAATTTCCGCCGCAGCCGATCGCCGAGGGCGCCCAGCCGCATCATTTCGTTTGCTTCATGCCCGGCGGCCTCCGTATCGAATTCGCCACCCCTTTCTGATCCCACCGACGGAGCCGCCGATGCCCTATGTCCATATCCGCATCACCCGCGAAGGCGCGTCCGCCGAGGCGAAGCGCGAGCTGATCGCCGGCGTCACCGACCTGCTCCAGCGCGTGCTGGGCAAGAATCCGGCGACGACCGTTGTGACGATCGACGAGGTCGATATGGACAATTGGGGTATCGGCGGGCTTCCCGTCGGCGAATTTCGCGCCGCGCAGGCGCAACAGGAGACACAGCGATGACCAGCGGCAACGCCCCCACCTTTGCCTCGATCATGTTCCTCACCGGCGTCGGCATCCCGATCCTCGCCGCGCTCAACGGCGGGCTCGGCGGACGGCTGCTGGAGATCGCAAAATGACCGGCACCCGTACGCCGCTACCGCCATTCGACGCAGCAAGCGCTGCGCAGAAGGTCCGGCTGGCCGAGGATGGATGGAACAGCCGCGACCCCGCGCGCGTCGCGCTCGCCTACACGCCGGACAGCGTCTGGCGGAACCGCGACATCTTTCTTGCCGGGCGCAACGCCATCACCGACTTCCTCGCCGCCAAATGGCAGCGCGAGCGGGATTACCGCCTGGTCAAGACGCTGTGGGCCTTTGCCGGCAACCGGATCGCGGTGCGCTTCGCTTATGAATGGCACGACCATGATGGCCAATGGTGGCGGTCCTACGGCAATGAAAATTGGGAATTTGCGGCGAACGGCCAGATGGCACGGCGCATCGCGAGCATCAACGACCTCGCCATTGCCCAGTCAGCGCGCTTGCTCCATTGGGATCGCGGCGACACGGGCCGCCGCCCCGACACCCACCCCGGCCTCGACGAACTGGGGCTCTAGTCTCCAACCCCGGCAATCAAGGACCGACCGCATGAGCGCGAACCCCGCCCCCACCTTTGCCTCGATCATGTTCCTTACCGGAGTAGGCATCCCGATCCTCGCCGCGCTCAACGGCGGGCTCGGCGGGCGGCTCGGCAGCCCGATGGCAGCATCGGTGATTCTGTTCGGGCTGGCGCTGCTCGTCGCGCTGACCGGCGCGGTTGCGACCGGCGCGCTCGGCGACATCCGCTTTTCCGCCGACATTCCCTTTCATTTCTATTTTGGCGGACTGTTCGTCGCTTTCTACGTGATCTCCGTGACCTTCATCGCGCCGCGCTTCGGGGTCGGCAATGCGATCTTCTTCGTGCTGGTGGGACAGCTGACGAGCGCCGCGATCATCGATCATTTCGGCCTGTTCGGCGCCCAGCGCTTTCCGGTCGACACCGCGCGGCTCGCCGGGATCGCGCTGATGGTCGCGGGGGTCTGGCTGGCGCGCCGCACCGGCTGACCGCGCGTCGGCACGGGCGCTTTTGATCCACATCAAAGCGGACTGGCGCGACTCATGCTCGATAGTATAGGGTAATCACCCTAACTAGAGAAAATGGGAGCGGACAAGCCATGACGACCACGACGGCGCCCGCCGCGGCGCGCGAAGCCACCACTGCCAAGGATGCCAACCATGTCGACGTGCTGATCGTCGGCGCGGGGATTTCGGGCATCGGTTCGGCCTATCATCTCCAGCATCAATGCCCCGGTAAGAGCTATGCGATCCTCGAGATGAAGGACACGTTCGGCGGCACCTGGGAAACGCACAAATATCCCGGCGTCCGCTCCGATTCGGATCTCTACACCTTCGGCTACCGCTTCAAACCCTGGGTCGGCGCGCCGATCGCCAGCGCCGAAGAAATCCTGAAATATATGGGCGAGGTGATCGAGGAAAACGGCATCGGCGACCATATCCATTACGGCCACCGCATCACCGCCTGCCGCTGGTCGAGCGAGACGAACCGCTGGACGGTCGAGGCGGTGCGCAAGGCCGATGGCGCCGCCGTCGTCTTCACCGCCAATTTCCTGTGGATGTGCCAGGGCTATTACGACCATGAAAAGCCCTATATCCCCGATTGGCCGGGCCTTTCGGACTACAAGGGCCAGTTCGTCCACGCCCAGCTCTGGGATCCCGCGACCGACTATGCGGGCAAGCGTATCCTCGTCATCGGATCGGGCGCGACCGCCGCGACGATCGTCCCCGCCTTCGCCGAAAAGGCGGCGCATGTGACGATGCTTCAGCGCTCGCCGACCTATTTCTTCTGCTCGGAGAACAAGAACGAACTTGCCGACCGGCTGCGCGAGGTCGGGATCGACGAACCCACCGTCCACCGCGTCGTGCGCGCGCAGATCATGCACGATCAGGATATGATGACGCGCCGCTGCCAGACCGAACCCGATCAGGTGTTCGAAGAGCTGAAAGAGCTGATCCGCGCCTTTTCGGGCGATCCCAACTTTGCGTTCGAACCGCATTTCACCCCGAAATACCGCCCGTGGCAGCAGCGGCTCGCCTTTTGCCCCGAAGGCGACATCTTCCGCGCCGCGACGGCGGGCAAGCTGACCGTCGTCACCGACACGATCGACCGCTTCACCGAAACGGGCGTCCGCACCGCGGAAGGAACCGAGATCGAGGCCGATATCATCGTCGCCGCAACGGGCTTCAACCTCTCGGTCATGGGCGGCATCCCGTTCGAGGTTGACGGCAAGCCCGTCGACTGGGCCGACACCGTCACCTACCGCGGCATGATGATGACCGGCGTTCCCAATATGGCGTGGGTGATGGGCTATTTCCGCGCGAGCTGGACGCTGCGCGTCGACATGATGGGCGATTTCGTCTGCAATCTGCTCAATCACATGGACGACATCGGCGCAAAGAAGGTCGAGGTCGTATTGCGCCCGCAGGACGAGGGGATGGCGATCCTGCCGTGGATCGAATCGGACAATTTCAATCCCGGCTATCTGATGCGCGGGCTCGACGCGATGCCACGGCGCGGCGACAAGCCCGAATGGCGGCACAATCAGGATTACTGGGCCGAAAAGGACGCGTTCCCGCTCATCGACCTGCGCAGCGACGAATTCCGCTACGCCTGATCGCGATCCGGCGGATGGCTATTCGGCCATCCGCCGCTTGTGGTGGCGGGTGCGCCGCACGATCACGACGACGAACAGCGTCCAGCTGAGCAGCAGCGCCGCCCAGCCCCAATATTGCGTCGGCAGCGGGCCGAGCATCCACGGACCGCCCATCCGCGGTCCCATCAACAGCGCGAGCGCGAGCAGGCTCGCGGCAAAGCCGACGCGCCGCATCCCGCGCCCGACGCCGAGCAGTTCGCGGCGATAGGCGGCGCGCGCCTCGGGATCGTCCAGATCGGGTCGCATCGGCATCCTCCTACATCCCGCGCCGAATGAGGTAGGTGTTGATTTCGCCGGGCGAATGGCCGGCGCGGCATCCTCCCGGACGTTCGAAGACGCACGCGCCCCCATCGGACGCGCAGCGCGTGACGCGGAAATCGGGCGACAATTGCGCGGCATAGCCTTTCTTGACCAGCGCGAAATTGAACAGCGCCGCGTCGAGGCGCGGATCGCGGGGAGTCTGCAACAGCATCGGCACCCGTCGCTGCAACCGCGCATATCCGTGCGCCCGCGAAAAGGGATATCCGATCACCGCAATCCCGCACAGACCGGGCCGCGCGCGCGCCAGATCAAATGCCTCGCCGGCAAAGGGCGTCACCGTCGCCCGTCCGTAATGATAGAGCGTCGGGGTCGTCTGCGCCGCCGCCGCGACCCACACCACCGTCACGATCGCGACCGGAAACAGCGTGCCGCGTCCCGTGCGTCGCCGGATCCAGTCGATCGCATCGCCGGTCCCGACCCCCGCGAGCAGGATCATCGCCGAAACCGACAGGATGATGAAGCGATATTCCTTGTGCCCGATCGCCGAATGGAGCGCGATATTGGCGATCGCAAGCATCAGCAGCAAGGGATAGCGCCGCGCGCCGATCGCGATGACCAGCAGCAGCGGCAGCGTCCAGAAGCCCCACAGCTTGGCCATATCGATCAGATATTGGAACGGTCCCGACACACCGTAGCGCGCCGAGACATTGTCGACGATATTGCGTTCGACATTATGCACCATCCATTCGAACGGCCAATGCCCCCCCGCAATATCGCTGACGCCGCCGATGGCGAGGCCGATCAGGCCGCCCGCGACCAGCGGCCACAGGCTTTGCCATCCGGTGCGCCAGACATATAGCAGCAGCACCAGCGCCAGCGCAGGCGCGACATGCGGACGAAAGACCACCGCCAGCCCGACTGCCGCCGCGATCGCCACCAGTTGCCGCGCACTCCGTTCGGGCGAAAGCAGCGCGATCGCGGGCGCCGCCAGCAAAGCCGCCATCTGTTCGGTCAGCGGATGCGGCGCGAAAATGACCAGATCGGGCCAGCATGCGGCGATCAGCCCCGCCACCCAGAAGTGCATCCGCGATACGCGCGCGCCCATCCAGCCCGCCGCGGCAACGATCGACAGCGACAATATCGCCATCATCGTTCGCGGCAGCCAGATTGTCAGGCTGCCGTCGGGTGCGATCCATTCGGCCAGCCGCATCGGCAGCGCGAGCAAGGCGGGATACAGGTCGCCGCGCATCCCGTCGCGATATTCCCAGGTCACGACCGAATAGCCGTGGAGCAGGCGAAAGGCGCCTTCGAGATATTGGAAGACCTCGTCGGGATGCAGCACGCTTTCCTGCCACGCCGCGACGAGCCGCAGCACGAGCGCCAGCAGCAGCAACGCCATCCAGTCGCGCCGCGGCACGGCCGATGCGGCCGCTCCGCCATCGGGCATCGCCCTTGCCTTCATTCCGATATCATCCAACGGGGCAATGGGCACAGGCGGCCCCCGCACCCCGACCGGAAAGCCGCGACGCCCCTAGCCTCATTCGGCCGCGACGGGAAGATGCGCGACGATGGCGCGCAGCGCGGCGACATGCGCCTCGAGCGCGCGGTGCCCGGCGCGGGTCAGCGACGCCCATGTCCGCTGGCGTCCGCCGAGCGGCGCCTTGCGCAAATCGACATAGCCTTCGTCGACCAGCGCGGCGAGATGCTTGGACAGCACCGAATCGCTCACCTGAACCAGCTCGCGCAGCTTGGCGAACTCCATCTCGCTGACCTTGGCGAGTAGCGCGGCGATCTGCAGCCGCGCCGGCGCATGCAGCGCCATGTCGATCCCGTCCATGGCTCAGGCTGTGCCCTTCAGCAGTTCGCGGCGATAGATGCGGCTCCAGGCGATGCTCGCGGCGACGGCGACGCCAAAGGCGATGGCGGCGATGCCCAGCTTCGTGCCCAGCGCCAGTCCGGCTTCGCGGGCGTGGATTTCGCCGAACATCGCCGCCAGCATCGCGCCGAGCAGCGCCAGCGTAACCGGCAGAGTTCGGCCCTTGCGATAACCGTTGATGAACAGACCGTAACGCCGCCGGTCGTCGGCGACGAGCAGCACCACCGCCAGCATCGCAACCGCGAACAGCGGCGCCATGATCGCGATATCGAAACCCTGGCCCAGCACGAGCAGCGCCATGACCGCACCGAACGTCGCGTGGCGCCACGGCGGGCAATAGGTCGCCTTCAGTGCAAGGTCGCGCTGGACGTCGTCGATGCTGTCGAGCGCGGCGCGGGCTTCGATCGGGTTCATATTTCTTGCTCCTCGGTCCCGATGCAGAAACGACAGGTGTCGCCGCATCATTTTCCAACTCGGAAAGCGATACGCCCGACTTTCCGATTCGGCAAGTTATAATTTTCCAGTCTGGAAAGTCATTCGGCGACGATCCGCACCGGCATATGGACGAACCCGTGGAGGAAGGGGCTCGCCAGCCGCTCGGGCGCGCCTTGCGGTTCGATGCGGATGCCGCGCGCCACGATTTCCTCGATCAGCGTGCAAAGCTGGATTTCGGCCAGCCGCGCCCCGACGCAGCGGTGGATGCCGTGACCGAAGGCGACGTGGCGCCGCGCATTGTCGCGGCCCACGTCGAAAATGTCGGCTTGCGGAAACACGCTCTCGTCGCGGTTGGCCGAAATATACCAGAGGATCACCTTTTCGCCCCGGCGGATCGTCTGTCCGCCCAGTTCGGTGTCGGCCATGCAGGTTCGCCGCATGTGCGTGACCGGCGATTGCCAGCGGATGATCTCCTGCGCCGCATTGGGGATCAGCGCGGGGTCGGCGCGCAGCCGATCGAGCTCGCCGGGAAAACGGTGCAGCGCCTCGACCAGCCCGCTCATCGAATTGCGCGTCGTATCATTGCCCCCGACGATCAGCAGCGCGATGTTGGCGAGCCGCTCCATCGGGTTGAGGCTGCCCATCGCCTCGCTGTGGACCATGCGCGACAACAGGTCGTCGCTCGGCGGCAGCGCCTTACGCGCTTCGAGCTCGCGGTCGAAGCGCGCCAGCATCGCGCCCATTTCGGCCATCCACTGCGCGCGATATTCCTCGCTCGCCGTCTCGGGCGAAACATTGCCGCCATAGTCGGACCAGCGTTTGAGGTCGTGGCGTTCCTCCCACGGAAAATCGAACAATATGCACAGCATCCCGATCGTCAGCGGCACCGACACGCTTTCGACCCAATCGAACGTCTCGCCGACCGGTAGCGCGTCGAACAGCTCGCGCGTCCGCTGCTTCACCGTCTTTTCGCGCTCCGCCATCTGGCTCGGGTTGAAGGCCGGGGCGATCACCTTGCGCTGCGCGGTGTGGACCGGCGGATCGGCGGCGATGAAATTGGGCAGATTCGATTCGGGGGGCGGATCGGCGATGACGATATTGCCATTTTTCCAAGACGAGGAAAATGTCGCCGGATCAAGCTCGACCGCCTGGACCAGCGCGTGCGTCGCGACCGACCAATAGCCGCCATAGGGGCTGTCGGGACACCAGCTCACCGGCATCTCGGCGCGCAACCGTGCAAAGGGCTCGCGCCAGCGATCCTCGACATAGAGCGCGATGTCGCTGACATCGACCGGCGTGATCGCCCGCGCTTCGTCCATCACCGACGCCATATCGCTCTCCCGCTATCGTTGCTTTGCGGGCGAGTGTAGCGGGGCCGGGCCGCGCTGCAAGCCGCGACGTGCGGGGAAAAAGGCCATGCGCCGCGCGACCCGCGGCGACGCATGGCGCGGCTTCACTTCTTGGGCGCGGGTGCCGGTGCAGTCTTTGTGGCCATCCTGCGATGCGCCGCAGCGTGGCGCCGGGCGGCGGCGTGCTTGCGCGCTGCCTGATGCTTGTGCGCCGCATGGTGCCTGGCCGCGACCGCAGGGCCTTCGCGCTGCATGCAATTGTCGGTCACCGTCTTCGAGCAATAGGGGGTCGCATCCTGCGCGACCGCCGCGGTTCCCGACAGCGCGAGCAGCGCGGCGGCGCCAAGCGTGGCGAGTTTGATCCTCAACATGACAGGCCTTCCTTTCATCCCGATGGGAAGGCGAAGATGGCACGCCCATCATGGCGCCCCTGCGTCCGCAACATTACAAAGGCGCAATGCGGACGGGAGGGCAGCATCGGCGAGCCGGGAGCGACGGACTTCGCCGCAACGCCGCGTCTGTTCTGCGGCGTCTATTTTCCGGTCGAAGCCGCTGCGAACTCGTGGACGAAAACACCCGGCGTGCGGCTGTCGAATGCCGCCTGGAGCACACAGCTCGACGCCTTCAGCTGGGCGCACAAATGCTTTGCGGCCTCCCTGGCGCGGCGCGGCGTCGTTTCGACCGTCGCATTGTCGAAATTGCCGTTGTAGCGGAAGGTCTGGATAATCCCGTTGCCCGACAGCGCGACCATCTCGCATGTGCGGCCGGGATTGGCATCGCTGCACGCCTTGACCGCCGTGTCGACCGCGACCTTGCTCTCGCGATAGCCGGTTGCAAGGTAAAGCTTGCCGTCATAGCCCTCATTGCCGTGCACCCATGCCCCGGCGCCGTAAATCTTGCGCGCCTCGGCGCCCGGACGATATTGTCGCCGCGACGAATTGAAGGTCATATAGATTTCGCACGGTAGCAGCTGCTGCGCGCTGCAATCCGCGAGCACCTTGTCCCGTTCTGAGCGGTCCTTGCCCAGCCACGCGTTGTAGAAATTGCCGAGGCGGTCGCGGATGATTGCCATCGACGAATTCCACCATTCGCCCGTCGTGGTGCAGCCGCCGCCCATCACGGCGTTGCATGCGGCCCGCGCCTCGCGCTCGGCGACCCCGGCATCGCTGTAACCGCCTTCGAACCAGACATCGGCCGCGTCGGCATGCCAGGCGATCGCGGCATAGTCGCGGACGGGGGCCTGCGGTGCTGCAGGTTCGTCGTCATAGCCTCCGTCATCGTCGCGCACGCACAAGGGGACCGGGGCGATACCGTCGCCGCCGGGCGTCATGCCGACCATCCGTTCGCCGGGCCCCGGCCCGGGGCAAGGATAGGCCTGCGCGCGCGCCGACGGGGCGGCGGCCAGGGCGGCCCATGCGATCAGCACGGCGAACAGGGGCCACCATCGGCGCGGCGGATTGACGGGATGCATGGCGAACCTCGCTTTCAGGATGGGTGTCAGCCGGGGCGGCCAGTCTAAGAGTCCGTCCGGGCAAGCGACAGCAAGGGCCGGGTACCGGTACATCGGATACCGCGATGGACAGCCGCGCCGCGCGCGCCTATGGTGGCTGCGTCCCCGGGGAGCCTGCCGCGCAATCGCAGGTTGAGAGCGGAATAGACCGCGACCCGTCGAACCTGATCCCGGTAATACGGGCGGAGGGAGGGCGCGCGCTGGATCGTCACCGGACCGCTTGCACCCCCTTCCCGTCCGTCAGCAAGGAAGGAGAGCGTGCCATGCCCGATGCTGCCATCCCCGCCGCCTCTTATACCGCGCAGGCGCCCGCCTGGTCGGCGCTGATCCTCGGCCTGTTCCTGCTCGCGGCCGCGATCGACGAGCTGCGCCGCCCCGGCCAGTGGCACCGGATGATCGAGGAGATCGAAGGCTCGCCCGCGCTCCAGATGCTCACCGGGCTGTTCGAGATCATCTTCGGCACCCTGCTCTACCTCGCCAATCGCGGCCCCGACGGCTGGCCCGCGGGCGATCCGCTCGCGCTCGTCCTCACCATCCTCGGCGGCCTCGCGGTGATCGAGGCGCTGGCGGTCACCGCCTTTGCCGATCTCTACGTCCGTTTCTGGATGCGCAAGCTGGGGACGCGCACGCGCCCGCTTGCCATCCTCGCGCTCCTCCTCGGCCTCGGCTTCACCGCCGCGGGCCTCCTCCGTCTTGTCTGAACCCCACCCCAAGGAAAGCTGAACCCCATGGCCGACATCGATTCCCGCATTGAAGCCGCCGACCGCATCGGCGTCACCACCGGACCTATTCGGGGCAGCCGCAAGGTGCACATCGCCAGCCCGACGGGCAGCGGCATCCGCGTCGCGATGCGCGAGATCGACCTCGACCCGCATTCGGGCGAGCCCAGCGTCCGCGTCTACGACACGTCGGGCCCCTACACCGATCCCAATGCGAACATCGACATCGCGCAGGGCCTCCCCGAACTGCGCGCGGCGTGGATCCGCGCCCGCGGCGATGTCGAGGAGGTGACCCAGCGCGAAGTGCGGCCCGAGGATAACGGCCAGCTCGGCCCCGACCGGTCGGGCGGCGTCCCCGCCTTCCCCAACGTCCGCAAGACCGTCCTACGCGCGAAGCCCGGCCATAACGTCAGCCAGATGCACTATGCTCGCCGCGGCATCATCACGCCCGAGATGGAATATGTCGCCACCCGCGAAAATCTCGGCCGCGAACGCCTTGCCGAGTACATCCGCGACGGGCAGGATTGGGGCGCCAGCATCCCCGATTATGTCACCCCCGAATTCGTCCGCGACGAGGTTGCGCGCGGCCGCGCCATCATCCCCAGCAACATCAATCACCCCGAATCCGAGCCGATGGCGATCGGCCGCAACTTCCTCGTCAAGATCAACGCCAATATCGGCAACAGCGCGGTCGCCAGCGACGTCGCGGCCGAGGTCGACAAGATGGTCTGGTCGATCCGCTGGGGCGCCGACACCGTCATGGACCTGTCGACGGGGCGCAACATCCACGACACGCGCGAATGGATCATCCGCAACTCGCCCGTCCCGATCGGCACCGTCCCCATCTATCAGGCGCTCGAAAAGGTCGGCGGCATCGCCGAGGAGCTGACCTGGGAAATCTTCGCCGACACGCTGATCGAACAGGCCGAACAGGGCGTCGACTATTTCACCATCCACGCCGGGGTCCGCCTGCCCTACGTCCCCCTCGCGGCCAAGCGCATGACCGGCATCGTGTCGCGCGGCGGCAGCATCATGGCGAAATGGTGCCTCGCGCATCACAAGGAAAGCTTCCTCTACGAACGCTTCGACGAGATTACCGAGATCATGAAGGCCTATGACGTCGCCTATTCCCTAGGCGACGGCCTCCGCCCCGGCAGCATCTATGACGCGAACGACGAGGCGCAGTTCGCCGAGCTCTACACGCTGGGCGAGCTCACCAAGCGCGCCTGGGCGCAGGATGTACAGGTGATGATCGAGGGGCCGGGCCACGTCCCGATGCACAAGATCAAGGAGAATATGGACAAGCAGCTCGAAGCGTGCGGCGAGGCGCCCTTCTATACGCTCGGGCCGCTCACCACCGACATCGCGCCGGGCTACGACCATATCACCAGCGGCATCGGCGCCGCGCAGATCGGCTGGTACGGCACCGCGATGCTCTGCTACGTCACGCCCAAGGAGCATCTGGGCCTGCCCGACCGCGACGATGTGAAGGTCGGCGTCGTTACCTACAAGCTCGCCGCCCACGCCGCCGACCTCGCCAAGGGCCACCCCGCCGCGCAGGTCCGCGACGACGCGCTATCGAAAGCGCGCTTCGAATTCCGCTGGCGCGACCAGTTCAACCTGTCGCTCGACCCCGACACGGCGGAGCAGTACCACGACCAGACGTTGCCAGCGGAGGGCGCCAAGTCGGCGCATTTCTGCAGCATGTGCGGCCCGAAATTCTGCTCGATGAAGATCAGCCAGGAAGTGCGCGAATTCGCGAAGCTGCAAAATCAGGACAGTGCCGCCTTCATCGCCGCCGAAGAGGCCGAAAAGGGCATGGCGAAAATGAGCGAGGTTTATGAGGAAACCGGCCGCGAGCTGTATATGGGGGCTGGTGGCCGGGAGCATGACTAAGAACGCTCCATCTGACGCCCTATAGTCAATTCCATTTCGAGGAATAGCGTATAATAGTCGATCAGATGATCGACCCTCTGATATCGCTCGCTTTTAGCCTTCAATCGAATAAGGGCGCGTATGCGTTACTAATCGGTTCTGGTGTTTCACGCCCAGCCGGAATCCCAACCGGCTGGGAAATCACACTAGAAATGGTTCGGAAGGTCGCGATATCCTCTTCGGCAGAGACGGGGGACGCAGCGGATCAATGGTACCGCGAAACCTATCAAAAAGAGCCAGATTACTCTGAACTCCTCGATCAACTTTGCAAGTCAAATACTGAGAGGCAGCAGTACCTTAAGCCTTTTTTTGAGCCAGCCGATGAAGAGCGCGAAGAAGGACTAAAGAAGCCAACTGCCGCGCATAATGCGATCGCCGAGTTAATGGCCGAAGGATACATCCGAGTAATCATCACTACAAATTTTGACCGCCTGCTCGAACAAGCCCTAGAGGCTAGAGGCATAGTACCGGTTGTTATTGCAAATGCTGACCAAGCCCGAGGTATGCTACCACTTGTCCATCAAAAACACTGCATAATAAAAATACACGGCGACTATCTCGATACCCGGATCATGAACACGGAGAACGAACTATCGCATTATCCCCCGGAGATGGACCAACTCCTCGATCGAGTCTTCGATGAATTTGGGATAATTTTCTGTGGGTGGTCAGGTGCTTGGGATCCCGCTTTGCGAAGCGCCCTATCACGCGCGCCGTCTAGACGCTTTTCAAGCTATTGGATGTCTCGAGGCGATCTAAATGACGATGCCGCGAAGATTGTGTCTGATCGAGGAATCGTCCCGGTGAAAATAGCCGACGCAGATACATTCTTCTCTGGATTATCCGAAAAACTGGCTTCGCTCAGAG